>CAVTUP010000013.1:0-388445 GCA_963737915.1 uncultured Acidobacteriaceae bacterium
ATGTTTCTGGCCTTGTAGTGCTCATTGGTCCAGATCACGGGATGATCGCCCATCTTGATCTTCGAATCTGGGCTATAACTGCTCTCGCTTACGCTGGCAAGCACGTGAACATTGGGTCGCGGCGACTTGTCCCATGTGTACCATTCCTCGTGCACAACCGGAAATGGACTCGTCACGCGCTGCATTGCGGGATGGGACTTGTCTTCGACGGTCACCTCGCCGTCGGCAAATGTGGAGATGTATTCCTTGAACCGGATGCCGCCCATGAACTGCGAAAACCACGGCCACACCTGGAAGCCGTCAAACTCCCCCAGAAGCGTAGCGTGGTGGAAACCAATCCATCCGCCGCGGCCTTCTTCGATGTACTTGATAAACGCAGCCTGTGCTGTCGGCGTCCAGTTGTAGGGCGGATAGTTCAACTGAATGAATAGCTGATAGTGTGAGAGGAATTCGTCGTCGATTTTATCTGTGTTCTGAATGTAATCGACTGCAAATTGGTTCTTAGCGGCAAGCTGATTCAGCCATACCTTGGCGGCTTCAACGAACGGCGCATGAATTCCTCCCGCCTCCGCAATAGCCACCACCTTGAATCGCGGAGCGGCGGTCTCCAGCGTAGCTGCTCTCGCGCCTGCCGTTAAAACCAACAGCACTCCCATCCACTCGAGAATTGCTCTGCGCGATAACGCCATGCCTGCGATCCGCATATCCTCTCCAGGCGAGATCTTCGTTCCCGCAATCCCATCCAACAACTGGATACGGGTCATTTTGCTCGTGGCGGAGTCATCTCCAGCGCCCAGATGGCCATGGGGCGCATGTACATTCCTGCGCGGAAGTTTCCGGTGACGTCCCACGCCTCCGGCGTCCGGAACCAGTAGCCCTTGCTCTCATAGATCACGTGGTAAAGTCCCCAGACCGACTTCCACGCCTCGTCGTGCATGCCTTCGCTCATCAGCAATCCCGCATAGCCCTCGGTTGTGCCCACCCAAACCTCTTTGGCTTCTGCGTTGGCCAGGATTTTGCCGTCCGCCGTCATGCCGTTGGCCGCGCCCATCTGCCCATCTCCGAACTTCATCACATTGAAATCGAAAATCTTTTTCAACGCCGATTGCTCCATCGCGTGCGGCACAATGTCGCCCAGGCCAGTCAGGTTCGCATACCACTGTCCAGCAAGCTGGTCGGTTTGAATATCATCTTTGGACTCGCTGCCTGTGTCGTAGCGGAAATACTCGCCGTTCCACAACTGGGTCACGTAAGTCTTCTGTCCCTTCAGAAACAGCGCGTGATATTCGCCTGCGGTTTTCACATCGCCCATAATGCGTGCCGTCTCTTCCGCAGCTCGCAGCGCGGCAAGCCACAACCCACCGGAGTAGGCGCTTACGCCGCTGACAACCCAGTCATCGTAGGTCTGGTCGGGATATCCGCTATTCTCCGGCACACCTCCGCCATGGTCGAACTGCCGCAGGTATTCAATTGCTGCCCGCATCGCCGGCCAGCACTCGCGAAGGAATTCCTTGTCCTTCCTGCCGGTCAGCACGTAGTCGCGATATACCATGAGCACAAACTTCGAGTTCAGATCCTTCCAGTCGTTCGTATCCTGCCAGCCGGGCTCGTTGACGGCGATGAACGGATCGCCCTCCGGCACACCGAGGTCGTGCGGCACCGCGCCGATCTTTTTTCGCTTGTGCGTAACAGGCGCCCCAGTCTGCTGCGACTTCCAGACCCACAGCCCCTGCTCGGGCCATTCTTTCTGCACGGTGGCGGCGAACTCTCGCAGCACCTGCTTATCGATCTGCGGCCAGAACTTCAACAGCGGCAGCGATGCATAGAACCGCACATCGAGTGTCCCGTAATACGCATAGTCGAAACACTCAAGCAGCGCAAACTTGGCCGCGGCCTTCGGATCGGAACCGGCCTCGCGGCCCCAGAACGTTCCGCCGTCTGTGATCGCATACAACTCGTTGAAGAGCATGCCGCGATACCAAAGCGGTTTGCTCTGGTCATTGATATACGGAGCCTGCCAACGATCGATCGCCTCGCTCCACTCCGCGGCGTGCAGCAACCCATCGCGCGCGATCTTCCACGCATTATTGCCCGAGGTTCCATAGAAATCGGTGTATCGGCGATTCCACTTTCTTCCTTCGCCGAACTGCACCACCGGGAAATCCCATGCCAGCACCATCGGGATGATTTTCTTTTCGCCGGGACGCAGCGTGAATCGCAGCGCGATCGCGCCCGCCAGTTTTTCCTTGTCGCTGACCCATGATTTCGTGTCGTTGGCGAGCCGCCCGTCTTTGGAGAATGGCGCCCATACTTCTTTCCCATCGCCCGACGCCTGCCATGTGGTTTGATAGGTCACTTCCACGCCTGGACTATCGAGCGCTGCAATTGCGAACTGGCCATCCCATTCGTTGGGCGCACCCTGCGCGGTTCCTGCCAAACACGATGCCCTTCATCGTGCCTGCGTCTGCCATTAGCTCGCTGTGGTAGTCGTTATGGTTCCCCTGATTCGGCGTTCCCGAGAAATCTCGCGTAAACGTTCTGAACCATCCGGCCATATTGGTCCATGACAGCAGTACGGAAACAGTCACCGTCTTATCTGTCGGATTGTCTGCATGCCATCGATAAACCGCTACGGGGTAGCTGGACTCGCGGTAGTTCTCAGGGATCACGGGCGAAAACTGCTCCAGCGTCACGTGAGCAGGAAAGCGCTTCCACTGGTAGTCAAACCAGGCTTTGGGGAAAAGCGCATAGTAGTTGCCCGCGCCCACCGGGTAATTCCACTGCCATGCGGACAATTCGGCGCCCTGTGGCTGCCCGTTCATCAGCACCTGCGCCACTCCTTTCGCGTCCCCCTCAGACTGCTGGAACATCGCGAACTGATTGGCGTACACCGGCTCATATTTATGGACCGCCGCCTTGATGTGCCAGCGCGCAAAGTCTCCGCGATAGCTGCGAGAGAACGTGCCCGCCCCCAACCCTCCCACCGGAACGCCCTGCCAGTAGCCGTCATCGATATCGCCCGGCGTCCGCGTCTTGCCCGGGTTCTCGAGCGGCAGACCCAGAGGCCGTTTCCACGCGGCTTCTGGAATTCTCGCCTGTCCCCACGCCGCGCTAACCGCTGCCGCACAGAGCAGCACCAGCATCGATTTGCGTATGCAGAATTGCACCAACGATTTTTTCAGAATGCCCCCCGTCATTTCAGCCCCGTTATTCCAGCCCTGCGTGCGGGCTTGTTTGTATATGCGTGCGCGACTCATGCAAGCCGAGCGCGTTCGATCATGGTTCGCGTCTCAACCAGTTCCACCGGGCGACGAGCGGATATCGTCAATTCCGGCCGCCGAGCCACAAGAGGGCCTTTTCAAAAAACAGATTCTGCGTTGTGCTATCCAGAATCTTGCCTCCGTGTCCCATGTTCGTGTACAGCATCTTGTACTTCGTATTCGTCCAGGTCACGGGGACATCGCCGCCGCCCAGGGTGTCTTTGAATCCCAGCGGAAAATTCGACTTAGCAAGTGTCATCAGAACCTTGATATTCGGATTGCTGCGCAGAGTTGGCTGCCAGCTATACCACTCGTTGTCTGGGGAGACGAAGCGGGCCGGGAGTCCTTTTACCGCCGGATGCTTCGTATCGTCTACCGTCAGCGTGGCCGGCAGCGGAGGCCAGCTATTGCCAACGAATACCGTGCCCAAAAAGTCTGAGAACCACGGCCACGCTTCGCGATTCTCAGTCCAACCCGCGATATGGAAACCCATCCAGCCACCGCCGTGCTCCATGTACTCCTCAAACGCCTTGCGCTGTGCGGGCGTCGAAGGAAACTCGTCGAGCCACATCACCACCTGGTATTCCTTCAGCACCGTTGGGTTCATATCGTCCCAGTTCGACGTCGCCTTGAAGTCGAAGTGGTCGCGCTTCGCCATCGCCTGAAAAAACGGAATTGCCTGCATGGCGAAATCCACGTGATCCTGCTCCACGTTCATCGAGCAGAAGGCGAGAACGCGAAACGGCTTTGCCTGGGCAACTCCCGCCAGACCGAAAACAATGAGGCAGCATACAAGACGCACGTGCCGAATCATAGAGAAGCTCTTCCTTCCTGACATGCCGCGATTTCACTCGACCCGGACTTTGTAATGGTTAATAATATAGTTCCACCGAGGTTCAATCACAATATGATTCCGCGTGTTTCGATCTTTCCCGCAGGCTTTTTGCGGCGCTGCATTCCCGCCGCTGTTCTGCTGGCGGCGTTTGCGCCTCTCGGATGGTCTGCTGCGGAAGATGCTTCGTGGGGGCGCATGATCACCAGCGCCGCCATCGTATGCAATCCTTCCACCCACAAGATCTATGCGGTCAATGAGGGAACGGGTTCTGTCACCGTAATCGATGCTGCAACCGGTGCTATGCACACGGTGCAAGTGGGTCGGGAGCCGATCGCGATAGCCATCAATTCCAGCACCAACAGGATCTATGTCGCCAACGACGGCAGCGCATCGGTCAGCGTAATCGACGGCACGAATGATACCGTGATCGCCACTGTCACAAGCGCGCCGCTTCCTTACACCCTGGCTGTGGACGAGACGACCAACACAATTTATGTGACCCACACCTACGCCGGTTCCGTGACGGTCATCGACGGCGTCTCCAATACGGCTCGGGAACTCAAAGTCGGCGACGCCGACGGCATCGCTCTCGATCCTCGTACCGGCACGGTCTTTCTTTCCCATTACGAAGAACCCTTGATCCGCTTTGTGGACGAAGCAACCGGCGCAGTCACCAAGGCCAACGTCGGTCCCCATGTCTGGGGCATGGTGTTCGATCAGCCCTCGGGCACACTTTTCCTCACTCACACTGCAAGCGCTGAGATTGTCGCGCTCGACGCGAAGACCCATGCCGTCCGCACTCTTCCTGTGGGCCGAATCCCCTGCGCCCTGGCCATCAATCCGGTCACACGCCGGCTCTACGTAGTGAACTACGGCGACAAAACCCTTAGCGTCCTCGATCTGCAAACAAGAGCCACGATTGCGACTTTGCCCGTCGGGATGCACCCGCAAGGGCTGGCCGTCGATTCCAAATCCAACCGCATCTACATCGCGAATGTACACGGGAACAGCGTGACGGTTATTGACGGTGCCAGGAATGCTGTCGTCGGCGTTCGCAACGCGGGCAGCCACCCCTACGCTGTAACCGTCGATCAAAGCTCTGGCCATGTCTACGCCGCGAACTACGGTGCGCCCTGGGTGACGCTGCTTCCTGATGCACCACAGTCTATTCCGCCATCGCCTGTCAAGTGACAAGTGCAATAGCTTGTTGTTGCGAATCTAGCGAAATCTGCGAATGAAGAGAGAGTGGCGATCTGATCGATAAAGGCCCAGCACGTATAACCCCGGTCTGCCCGTCGTGAAGAAAATCTTCTGACGAATCCGAAGAACCGCGGCATGCACAGGAATCTCCAGAAGCCGGGCTGTTTGAGCATCGGCAGTAGTGGCGTCCACTTCTTCGTCTGCATGGCCGATTTGAATCCCATACTCGTGCTCCAGTATGGAGAACAGCGAGACTCGGTCCAGCCGGGCTTGCGTGAGGCCTGCAAACTCGTCAGCAGAAAAGTAGCAAGTCTCGATGGCGCACGGTTCATCTCCGCTGAGCCTTAGGCGTTCGAGCTTCACGAGCGGCTCTGTGGCCGGCAACGCGAGTCGCGCAGCAATTTCCTGCTCCGTATGAGTGATACTCAGCGAGAGCATTTTCGAAGAGACCGCCAAGCCTCGGCCCGACATCTGCTCCGTGTAGCTCATCAACTTGTTGAAATGGATTTTCGGTGGAGCGACAAACGTCCCAGCGCCGCGGCGGCGCACAACCATGCCTTCGCGTTCCAGAGCGGTGAGAGCATGCCGGGCGGTCATCAGGCTGACGCCATGAATCCGCGCCAGTTCGCGCTCCGAGTCTACAAGATCCCCTGGCCTCAAGAGGCCGCCCTCCAGTCGTTTCACAATCTCGCTCTGGATCTGCTTGTACGCGGGCAGCCCGTTTTTGCCGACAGTTGACATTCCGAAACGCTCCCTACGAAGCTGCACCTTACTACAAAGTGCTATAGTGCTCCAACAAGAATCGTACATGTTTACAGTCTGTAGAATCCAGAAGAGATATAGACCCCACGGCGTGGACCGGCGGGTGACGAGATGGGGAGCGCGAGGTTGAACAGAAAACGCCTTAAGTAGATAAAAGCATTAAAAACAAACCACTTAATGTGCTATTGGGGCGATCGAATGTCCTGGGAGCGAGCCTCGCTGTTGCACACACTTGGACCCGGCGAGCAGTAAATCGATTCAATAGAATTTTGAGATTACAGATGCAGTTTTTGCTTGACTGGCGAAGCAGTCCGCTATATAGCATTGCCTATGAAAGTTTTGTTGAGATTTTAGGAGGCATGTAATGAGGAGTTCTTCTGCGTTGTTCCGTTCACTCCTTCTGTCTGCGGCTGTAGCCGGAATTTGTCATTTCGGCTGGAGTCAGGAAGTAACGGCTTCCGTTACCGGCACGGTAACTGATCCAGGGGGTGCCGCCATACCTGGAGCGACGATAACGACCACGTCGCAGGAGCGCGGTCAGGCTTACACGGCCCTGACAAACGATAGCGGTCTCTATCGGATTTCCCAGCTTCCCGCCGGCGCCTATGCCATCAAGGTCGAAAAAAAAGGATTCGCTACGGCCTCCTACCCGGCATTTGTGCTTTCGGTGAATCAAGTAGCTCGTGTCGATGTCGCGATGAAAGTCGGTCAGGCGAGCGAGACGGTGGAAGTAACTACCGCGGCGCCCGTGCTTGCAACAGAGACGACACAGGTCGACACCGTCATCAATGCTGCGACCAACGACAATCTTCCGCTGGCCTCGCGCAATTACGTGCAGCTGACGCTGCTCGCGCCGGGCGCGGTTTCGACCGATCCGAGCAGTTTCAGTAACGGTAACAACACCGGCGGTTATGGCGGCCGTCCGCTGATCAACGGCAATCGCGAGCAGTCAAATAACTTCATGCTCGACGGCATGGACAACAATCAGGTCTCGGATAATTTGCTCGGTTACACGCCGGCTCCGGACGCGATCCAGGAGTTCAACCTGATTACGAATAACGCTCCGGCGGAGTTCGGCAATTTTGAAGGCGGAATCGTCAACGCGACGATCAAGTCCGGCACCAATGCCTTTCACGGCGATATCTGGGAGTTTTTCCGCAACGACGTTTTAAACGCGAACAGCTGGGCGAATAATCTTCATGAGAACAGTTCAGGCGAATGGGACCCGCTCGCCAAGGCCAAGTTGCGCTGGAATATGTTTGGCGGCACCGTCGGGGGGCCAATTCTCAAGAATAGACTCTTCTTCTTCGCCGACTATCAGGGGCAGCGATTTGATATCCCAAGTTCGCCGGTCGCCAACACGGTTTTCACCGCTGCTGAGCGCGGCGGCGATTTTGGCGCTCTTTGCAAGGGCGGCTTTTCCAATGGAGTCTGCACGGGGGCAGGCCAGCTATATAACCCGTGCGCGTCTTTTACGGCGCCATGCACTCCCTCATCAACGCCCGCTTCGACGCGCCAACCCTTCCCGAACAACGTGATTCCGGCCGTCATGATCAGTCCGGTAGCGTCTGCCTTATTCAGCTCGACTCTGTATCCAAGTCCCGCCAATAATGGCTCGCAACTCAATGCAGTGAATACGACTAATTCAGCCTTCAATGTGGACCAGGGCGACCTGAAGATAGACTTCAAGGCTTCACAAAAAGACAACATCTCGTATCGGTTCACCAGGGCTTATCAAAACAATCCATCTTTCAACTCACAGGAACTGTTGTCGAATGGCTTCTCAACGACGCCGATTTACAACATGGTTGGTGACTGGACTCGCACCATCGGAACCAACCTGGTGAACGATGCCCGCGTTGGTTGGAGTCACATCACGCTGAATAGCGGCAACGGCTGGGCATCCGACGTCGGGCAGTTTGGCAACACGCTGGGAATTGGGAACGGCAATCCGGCAGATCTTGATGGCTTGCTTGCGCTCAACTTCACCAATACGGCTGTCAGCAACTTAGGATCCGCTGAGCAGACTCAGAGCTTCGATGACCATGTCTGGCAGTTCTCGGATGGGTTGAGCTGGAGCCACGGACGGCACAATTTCAAGTTTGGTGGTCAGTTGTTCAACCAGAATATCAAGACCTTTTACGCCGGTAACAACGGTCAACTTGGTCTCATGGACTTCGACGGAAGATATACCAGTCCCGCTGTTGGAGGTTCTGGTGGTGACGGTGGCGCCGATTTTGTTCTCGGCCTCAACTATCAATACGGTCGCGGGGTAAGTACCGGGAAGACGTGGCAGCAATTCAGCAACATCATCGGGGTTTATGCCGAAGACACGTGGCGCGTCACGGACCACTTAACCTTGAATCTCGGTCTGCGCTACGATGCGCACACCCCCTGGACGGAGACCAACGATCAGCAGGCGAACTACAACATCGCTACCGGCAATATCGACCTGGCCGGCCAGAACGGGGCCAGTCGCGCTCTTTACAACGGCTTCTATGGAGGAAGGGACTTCCAGCCCCGCGTCGGGTTCGCGTGGACTCCGGCGGCGTTGGGCGGGCGCACGGTGATCCGCGGCGCCTTCACAATCTCGTCGTACCTGGAAGGCACCGGCACGAACCTTCGTTTGACACTCAATCCACCTTTCACTCCGGCGGAAATCAATGCCATCTATAACGGCACTCCGCTACCTGGGACAAATACAACGGATGGAATTGCGGGTTCGGCTTCGGCGGCCTCTTGCGATGCACCAGCTTATGCTTGCTACGCTGGGGCTTTCCTCCGGGTCTGGGATCCCAATGTGCAGCCTGCTATCGCGGATCAATGGAACGCGACGGTCCAACACCAATTCGCAGGTAATACGACGGTCCAAGTTGGGTATGTAGGGCAGAAGGGAACACACCTGATGGTCCCATTCGACTATGCCCAAAGACAGCTGCAATCGGATGGGTCCACAGCACCCAGCCCCTTTTTCGCAGCCAATCCGACGCTCTACAGCGTGCTGGGCCACCCTGCTACGGGCGTCGCAGATGCCACTGTTTCGGGCACCAAGTCCAATGGCAATATGACATACAACGCGTTGCAAGCCGTGCTGCAACAAGAAATGCGTCACGGTTTGCAGTACCAAGTCTCGTATACCTTCTCCAAGTGCATGTCAGACAGCACGGGGTATTACGGCGCGTGGAACAATGCCCTGAGTGCCTCAGCCTACTGGCAGAACGTCTACGATCAGCGCTCGGAGTGGGCGCCATGCTACTACGATGCTACGAACGTTCTTTCAGCGTATGCGGTATACGACCTTCCCTTTGGGCACGGAAAGGCGGTGGGGGGAAACGTCAATGGGGTGGTCAATCAGGTGATTGGAGGATGGGCGGTTAGCCCTATCGTCTCTTTCCGTACGGGCTGGCCGTTGCCGGTTCAGGGAGCACAGGATAATTCTGGTACATTCGGCCGTGGAGCGCGAGCAAACTGCGATGGCGTCCCTTCGATTTCGAAGACACGAATCGAGGGAATTGGCGTCCAGTGGTTCACCAACACCGGACAATTCACCCAACCAGCGAAGGGCACCTTCGGCAACTGCTCACCTCAACTCGATAACCTGCGTTCACCCCATTACACCGACGTCGACCTGAGTGTGCATAAAGACTTCCCAATACGCGAGCGATTCCGGTTGCAGTTCCGAACCGACTTCATCAACGCTTTTAACCATGTCCAGTACAACGCACCCAACATGAGTCTGGGAGCCACGATGGGGCAGATTACCGGTGCCCAACCCCCAAGGAACATACAGTTGGCGCTGAAACTCTACTACTGAAAATAGGGCACGTATAATGATGCAGGCGAGCAACCTCGCCTGCATCATTTACGTTACTTCTCAGAGAAGGACCTTCGAAATTCACTTCCAAATGTGTAGATACTTTGCGAAGGCCGCGGCGATTCCCGCCTTACTGGTTTGTTTCTGGCACGGGTCGATCCTGCTTGCTCAGCAATCCTCAGCTCCCAGTTCGCAACCTGTTCTAACTCCCGAAAAAGCAATCAGTCTGGCGGAGCAGGGACGTTGCGGCGAAAGCATCTCTGCGCTGAAACATGCAATGGCGGCCACCGTCCCCGCTGAGGTGCGGAAACAGGCCGGCGTGCTCGGCATTCGCTGTTCCCTGGCCATGGATGACCGTGACTCGGCTGCTGAATTCATCCGGTTGTTGACCAGGCAATTTCGCAAGGATCCGGATGTCCTCTTCGTAATCGTCCACGCCTATTCCGACCTATCAACGCGAACAGCCCAGGATCTTGGTCGCGATGCTCCCCAATCCATCGCCGCACATAAGTTGAACGCTGAAGCCCTCGAAATGCAGGGTAAGTGGGGACCCGCTCAGCTTGAGTACGAAGCGATAATCCAAAAAGACCCGAACGCTCGCGGCATCCACTTCTTGTTGGGCAGGCTGCTTCTGTCGCGGCCGGATGCGGGACCCGATGCCGCGGAACGTGCCAGGCAAGAGTTCCTCAAGGAAATTACGATCGATCCGAGTAATGCCGGCGCACACTACGTTTTGGGAGAACTTGCGCGCAGGGATGGGAAATGCGAAGAGGCACTTCCACAATTCTCTGAGGCGATCAAGTTGAATACCAATTTTGCTGAGGCCTATCTCGGCGAGGGGCTTTGTCTCGTGAGTTTGAAAAAATATGAAGAGGCAGTTCCCCCACTGCGCAGCGCGGAGCGGCTCACGCCAGGAAATCCGGAGATCCACCACACGCTTGCTACGGCACTCCAGAGATCCGGGCACAAAGAGGAAGCAGAAAAGGAATTCTCCATTCAGCGCAGTCTTTCTGGGCAAGGCTCTGAAAGCCCACAATAGAGATAAGGCACAATACCCGCGAAGGCTGAATTTACATGCAGCGATTCGGCACATGAAAGCTGTCGCGCTTGACTGCCTAGGGATTGCTTGAAACTGCAAGCCGCGTCAAGTGATATGCCATCAGGTGGTCCGGCGCCAAGAGTGCTTCTCGAAATTCCTTCTGCGCCTGCTGATCATTGCCCACAGAGCTATCGAGCATCGCCCTGTTGTAGAGCCACCAGGCGCTCCTCTCGCCATCATTGTTCGAGCGCTCGAGAATGTCGTTCAGTTTCTGTCTGGCGGCGCTTTCATCGAAGTCAGGGAGTTCTTTCGACGCTTTCCACGACCAGACTGCGTTTCCGAGACCAGATTGTTGAGCGCTGCGTTCGAAGCTGGCTTGGCTTTTTTCGTGTACGCCGCAGCCCTTGTACACATTCCCAATGAGATAACTAAATCTGGCGGAGCGAACGAACGGCTCGAGACCATCATGCGTAAACGGCAGATCTGGTACCGGTTCCGCGAGATGATCAACAAGTCCAACTGCGTCCGCGCATCGTCCGCTTCGTGCGAATGAGGTGGCGCGTTGCACTTCCAGTTCGAGCCAGACTTCTCGCACATTGATGCCGCCTTCTTCGCGAGGAAAGAAACGATTGTGGAACAGTGCATCTGCTTTTTCGAACTCTCCGGCCTCGACCAGATTCAAAATCAATTCGTACACGAGATTGGAAGGAATGTGGGCATGATCGGGATATCGTTCCAGGGCCGCCACGCGTTCCTCTGGTGGGCGTCGCAAGATGCTCAGCGCCTGATCCATCCCCGTGTAGAGTTCGACATTGGCAGGATCCGCGCGCAGACCTTCTTGAAACACGCTCAAAGCCTTTTCGGGATCGTCCTTTTCACGTAGTAATGCGCGCCCCAGACTGGCATGCAGGACCGGAATCTGCGGATTCAGCATGCGGGCCTGCTCCCACTCAGAAAGAGCTTCGCTTGATAGACCTCGCGAAAAGTACAGGGTTCCGAGCAAATAATGCGCAGTCGCATCCTGCGAATTGAGACGAGCTGCGGTCTGCAAAACTTCCAGATCTTCCGGGCGGTTGGGAAATACATAATTCGTTGAAAGGTGCGCGGCAGCATTGAAATCTGCTGAGGAGGGTTGGCCGAGCCTCTCGCGACAATATGCGCGGTAGTAGGCGACCATTGGATGTCTGCCTGGAGCGAGCATTCCCGGTTCAGTTTCATCGGGTACCGCTGGCGGATAATTGCGCGATAAGACCTTAAACGCCCGAGAATACATGCCGAGACGCATGTATTCAGATGCGACATTCAATACACGCTCAGCGTCATCAGCAAGGTGTTGCAGATCAGGCTTGCCAATTTGCTCCAGCAGAAAATAACGCTGTGGAGATCGCGCCAGCCATTCGTTCGCGAGGCTCTGAGCCTCTTCCTTCTGTCCTTGAGCCTCCAAGACGGCAGACAACTCTTCCGCAGCGCGCGGATCATCCGGTGCAGAACGCGTCGCCGATCGCAAATAGGATTCCGCCTGCTGCAGATTTTTCGCGCGGGCTGAAAGTTCGGCCAAACGCACCGCCGCTGCCGCACGAAAAGCCGGCAAGCGCTCGGCAGCTTCATAGGATTCGCGCGCCTCGCGATTCTGCCCCAAGCCTTCGTATGCAATCCCGAGGTAATAGGAAACTTCAGCATCGGTGGTATCTCGAGCCGCTACCGGCTGCAGAAGGATTTTGGCTTCTTCGTTGCGCAACAAACTCGCGCATAGGCGTCCTGCAGCTTTGCGCAATTGCATGCTCTCTGGAAATCGGGCAAGGGCATCGCGATAAGTTTTGAGGGCAACCAGGAGCTCGCCGTCGAGCTCCTCTTCGTTTCCCAGTTGGAGCCAGTCATCTTCTGTGCGATGCTCTCGGTCCGGGATGTTGAAGGTAGGCTGTGGGCCGGTTCGTATTTGTTCAGCCGGGGTCCAATCGTATTCGTCCTCGGTCTGCCGCAGAAGCAGAGACCCCTTGTTGTCGCGGAGCTCGAATGTGTATTTCTGTTGGCCGCCGGCCTTTTCGAGTCGATGTGACCAGGTCTGCTGCGGACTGAGGTCAGTCTTCTCTTGAAAGACCTCATGATCGCCGGCCAGAATGCGAAGCGTGGCTTGGGGAACTGCCTGGTTCACGTTCAGTCCGGCAACAATCGCTTGTTGCTGCCGGTCGAGATGGACGATCCCGATCAGGTTGGCCCTGGAAATTCCGCCAATATCGCGCACCGGCATCCAAAACTCAGAGAATCTGATGGTCTGTCGGGGTTCGAGAAAGGCATAGGTTTCCTGATTTCGGAAAAGCCCCGCCTGCACCTCGACGTATGCGCTGTTGTTGTCCGACAGAGCCGTCCGCCAGTCCAATCCATCCGGATCGGTGCCCCATGACCAGATCTTCTTCGCAGGAAGTTGCGCGTACTCAGCGTAGTGGACAACGCCCGTGTTGGTGTGCGGGTTCCAAACGCCCATAAAGGGCTCGCGACTGCCATGCACGAATAGAGAGACAGGGCCACTCGTTTGATTCTTCACAACGCTCAGGTCGACGCCGTCCTTCTCGACCGGCCAGGGCTCGACGTCTCGAAATCCGTGGCTCGCCGTGAATCGCATCGGATACTGAATTCGCGAGTCATCCCAAACTTGCACGCCCGCGTTGTTCCACCAATAGAATCGATGCCGAACGTCGCTGCGATTGTTGAGGGTGACTCCCTGCTCAAGAACGGTGGAATGAGGCCGGAGCACGAGTTCCACCGACCACTGCATTCCGTACACGCGATCAATATTGCCGACCTGAACGAATGCGCTACCGTCGTCCCTTTGCCCGAAAGCAAAATCAACAGGAGAAAGACTCACCCAATTGTGAGAAACCGGAAAATTGAACTCGATGCCAAACGCCGCCCAGGCGCCCCGATAAGATATGGCCGCCTTTTTAATGGAGGGATTTGCGTAAAACATGGGCTGGCCGCTGATCTTGTCGGTGCAGGTATAAAGATGGCCTCCGAGGTCGGGCAGCACCGAGCACTTCAAGTACTCATTCTCTAGAAACAGAGCGCGCCAGGCATGATCGGTTCGTTGGTTGGTCAAATTCGTGCGAAGCGTATAGGGATAATTGAATCGGCCGTTCGCATATTGATCAAACGGTGGATTGGGATCGGGCGCTGCTTCTTCATAGGTGGGTAGTGTTAGAGTGCCTTGCCACACCCGGACTTGAGCAGTTGCCTGGCATAAAGGAAGAAGCAGGAAAGCAGGCAGTAATTTAAGGCGCATCATCTTGGCAGGTGTGCTTGAAGCGCACAACGCCATTATCTACGCCCAACAACAGGGTGTCAGATTTATTCCAAGGGCAGAAGGATATTTAGCGTGCGCGACCTTGTAAAGTTTAGCTATCTTTCTTGCGGTTAGTTTGCAACCCATTCAGAGACAGGAACGTTCATGCGAAATAGATCCGAACGGTTCTCCACCAGAACCAGGGCACTACACTTCAGCCTGGCCGCGGCACTGTTGTTGCTTTGTCTTGCCTCATCTCTCAGGGCACAGGAGACGGAGCCCAACATGCCCATGCGAGCGCACTCTGAAGACGGTGCCGAATTTCGCTGGCTCCACAAAACGGTATTGGATTCCCGCGTGCTCGATAGTATGGAGGACATTTCCTCGTGGTCGTTCGCAGGCGGTGGCGAGATGACGCTAACCTCGGATCGAGTCAAAGAGGGAAAGTATGCTCTGCGGATCCGTTCAACCACGAATGTGGCGCGAGCCGGCGGCGATGAAGAATGGGAAGACCTGGTGGCCACGCGGAAGTTCACAAATGAGGACTGGACTCGGTTCAACCGCATTTCTCTGTGGGTCTATCCCGATGTGGTCGGCGCTCCCGCGATCGCCTGCACACTGGTGCTTCACAATGACGGCAAGCACAAACTGCCCGACAGCTATAACGAGGGCCGCCACGAATCCATCATTCTCAAGAATCATGAGTGGAACCAGATCGTGTGGGAGATCGCCCCTCTCGCACGCGACCGTGTCACGGCCGTCGATTTTGCTTACAGCCTTCCCAAGAAGTTCCCCGAGCCCGGCGACCGCACGTCTCTCGATCTCGATCAACTCGAGTTGCAGACCGTAGTGCCCGATCACGTCGAAGGTTGGGACGTCGCCGCCGGCAAAATCGCCTTCAGCCACAGCGGGTACACAGCGGGTACGCAGAAGACCGCCATAGCCAGCGATCTGTCGGCCCATCAGTTTTCACTCGTAGATCAACAAACAGGTCAGGTGGTTTTCACAAAGCCGGTCGAAGAGCCAAGTACTGCGCTCGGCAAATATCAGACGCTGGACTTTTCTGAGTTTCGCCAGCCGGGCACCTATGCGATCAAAGCCGGAAACACGCTGACTCGTCCTTTCCGAATCGGCGATGACGCATGGCGCAGCAGTATCTGGAAAGCAATCAACTTCATGTACAGCGAGCGCTGTGGAACGGAAATTCCAGGCATCCACAACCGTTGCCACCAGGACATCTACACAACGCACGGAGACCAGCGAATCGTGGTCAATGGTGGATATCACGATGCCGGCGACCTGAGCGCCACCGGACATACGCCCGCGATGGCATATGCGTTGCTGTCCCTGGCCGACTCCCTCCGACGCCAGGGCGAAGATCCCGTTTTGACCGCTCGCCTGCTGGAAGAAGCGCGCTGGGGTTTGAATTGGGTTTTGAAAACGCGCTTTGGCGATGGCTATCGCAGCACCGGACAGCTGGTGAGTTATTGGACTGACGGCATCATGGGAACTGCGGATGATCGCTTCGGAAAAGCCGTCAACGATCCAGAATGGAATTTCCGGGTGACCACCGTCGAAGCTTTGGCGGCGCGGGTGTTCAAAGACAGCGACCCGGAACTGGCAATCCGAAGCCTGGCGATTGCGGAAGAAGATTGGAAGTATGCGGTGGAAGGCCTGAAAACCGCGGCTCCACTTCCCGAAGTGTATGGCGCATCCGACGAATTGGAGAGAGTTTCATTCGGAGTCGTGGCATCCGTCGAACTCTACAATGCAACCGGGGAGCAGCGATATGCCGATGAGGCTGTGGCCCTGGGTGATCTAGTGCTGGCGTCGCAGGAACGCAAACTGCAGTCCTGGAGCATTCCCCTGACTGGATATTTCTATACCAGTCCCAAACGCGAGAACCTGTTTCACCGTTTTCATGTCGGTCAGGAACAGGAGCCGATCATAGCTCTGATCCGGCTGTGTGAAGCATTGCCGAACCACGACAAATGGATGAAGTGGTACTCGGCGGTTGTCCTGCACTCGCAGTATTATCTAAAGGCTGCAGCAGCCGTCGATGAGCCATACGGTGTGTTGCCGGCCGCCGTCTATCGCGACAGCGAAGTCCGCCTCATTCCCGAATCCAAAAACTGGACCCCGCTGCGCGCCGCCGATCGTGATGCTTACTTGCAGGAAGTGCACAAAGGGATTCCGCTCGGCGGTGACTACTATCTGCGCAGATTCCCGGTTTGGTTTGATTTTCGAGGCAATTCCAGCGTTCTGTTATCGCAAGCCAAGGCACTGTCAGCCGCAGGACGGCTGCGAGGTGATCTGGACGCTGAAGATCTGGCTCAGAAACAGGCGCAATGGTTGGTCGGTCGCAATCCTTTCTCAGCCAGCCTGATGTACGGCGAGGGATATGACTGGACGCCGCTGTACAGCGTGCGTTCCGGACAAATGGTGGGTGCGCTTCCGGTCGGAATCGAAACCAGGGGCATGGAGGACGCTCCCTATTGGCCAACACAAATCTGTTGGACCTATAAAGAAGTCTGGACGCAGCCGGTCGGGCAGTGGATATGGTTGATGCAGGATATTGCGGTGCCCGCCACCGTCAGAGGAAAAGTTGCCCCGTCTAACCATCAACCGGTAGAGTTCCGTGAACGAGGAAGCGGCCAGGTAGTGACGAAGATCCCAAGTCCGATTGACGGCGCCTTCAGCCTCCATTTGCCGGAAGGCCACTATGATGTTCGGCAAGGCTCGGTGCATACCAACCTTACGGTCTTACCCGGTGGATACGACTCGATAGATCTACGCCCGGAACACTTTCTCGATTTCAAAGTCTCCTTTCAGGATGTTGGTCAGAACGAAATTCTGGTGCGAGTGTCTGCTGAAGGGGCCGGTCCGCACGTGTTTTCGATTCGAAGCGACAATCTCGCGGTGCGAGAGCAAGCAGCCCTGAAAGTTGATCTAACTGCCGGCAAAGCACAACAGGCCGTCTGGCACGCTCATGTTCTCTCCGCAAATACGCCATGGGTCGCGGTAGTGATACCGGATGATGTGCTGGCTGAACGCCGCGAAGTCACAGGAACTGAAACGCGTCACTGAGCGAGAGAATCCCGCCATACCCGTCAGAGGTGGATATCATTTTGAAGCACCGGATTGCGGAAACATCTCGGCAGACAGTTCATATGGTCCATTCACTCATCATGCGTTTCTCAACCTTGATACTTGCCGTCAGTCTGGTCGCCACGGTTGCTCTCACTCCTGCTTTGGTCAAATGGAATGCCTCGGCACAACCATCGGGCAATTCGGGGACCATCCGGTTCGAGGACATTGCTGCCAAAGCAGGCCTGCGCTTCACGACGCAAAACTCCCCGACTGCAAACAAGAATCAGATAGAAACCATGGTTGCCGGAGTCGCGCTGATCGACTATGACGGAGACGGATGGCTGGATATCTACCTGGTGAACGGCGCGGCCATACCTTCGCTCAAAAAAGAATCTCCGGCATACTGGAACCGTCTCTATCGAAATAATCACGACGGCACATTTACCGACGTCACCGAGCGTGCCGGGGTCGCCGGTGCGGGCTACGGAATGGGCGTTGCTGTGGGCGACTTTGACAACGACGGCAGGCCGGACATATTTCTTGCGAACGTCAACGGTAACCAGCTGTTTCACAACAACGGGGATGGCACATTCACAGACGTAACCGCGAAAGCCGGGCTTAGCGGCGCCGAGATGAATGGCAAGAAAATGTGGTCCGTCGGGGCGGGTTGGTTCGACTACAACAACGATGGCTTGCTTGACCTGTTCGTGGTGAATTACTGCGGCTGGGAGGTAAACAAAGATCCCGTATGCCTGCTGAAGGACGGAGTGCGTGCCTACTGTCATCCCAAGAATTACACGTCTCTTCATAACACCCTGTATCGCAATAATGGCGACGGAACCTTCACCGACGTTTCGCAGGAGACGGGGATCGCGGCGCATATGGGCAAGGGCATGAGTGTCTCCTTTGCAGACTATGACGGCGACGGATTTCTCGACGCCTTCGTTGCGAACGATACAACTCCGGCATTCCTCTTCCATAATCTTCACGGCAAAAAATTCGAAGAAGTTGGGGTGACGGCGGGCGTGGCGTACTCTCCGGAGGGGTTCACGCTTTCAGGGATGGGGTCGGATTTTCGGGATGTAAACAATGATGGGTTGCCGGATATCTGGTACACGGCAGTAGAGCACCAGATGTTTCCCCTGTTGGTGAACGCCGGGGGCGGAGTTTTCGATGATGACACTCACACCAGCGGACTGCAATCGACCAACGAGATGTCGGGATGGGGCAATGGCATTTTCGATTTTGATAATGACGGATGGAAGGATCTTTTTGTAGCAAGGGCCAATGTGCTTGATAACGTCAGCGAACTGACGCCGAGTCGAAAATATCCGGAGCCTAATTCACTATTCCGCAACCTCGGCAATGGAAAGTTCGCTGATGCAGGCGGCACCGCTGGACCCGATTTCCAACTTGCAGCCCCTCACCGCGGGGTTGCATTTGGCGACATCTTCAACGATGGACACATCGACGCGGTGGTGACAGTGCTCGACGGACCGGTCAAGCTCCTTCGCAACATTTCCAATACACCGAATCATTGGATCCTTTTGAAACTTGTAGGGACCAAAAGCAATCGCATGGGAATCGGGGCACAGAT
Source organism: uncultured Acidobacteriaceae bacterium (assembly GCA_963737915.1). Taxonomy (GTDB): domain Bacteria; phylum Acidobacteriota; class Terriglobia; order Terriglobales; family Acidobacteriaceae; genus Telmatobacter. Next base: position 18,875 of record CAVTUP010000013.1, read on the forward strand.
TCACATTACAAGTGAAGATGGACGGCAACAGTGGAATGAAGTGACGACAGCGGTAGGTTACACGTCCTCGAGTGACAATCGGGTGCACTTTGGCCTGGGTGGTACGCAACGGATCAAAGATATTGAAATCCGTTGGCCAAGCGGGATTCGCCAGGTGTTGCACAATGTTGCCGCTGACCAGATTCTTACCATTGAGGAGCCTCGGCAATAGCCGTCGGCGAATGTAGAAGCCGCAAAACAAAAAGAGGCTTGCCGCTGAAAGTTCCGATCTGATGGAAGCTCCCGAATGTTAGATACCTAGAGCCTAGAGCCACCCGAGACGTGGGTATTTGACATTTTCCTGCATTTTTAACAAACCGGAGAGAGGATGGCAGCAGAGGAATTGCACAAGGTTCAGGGGAGTTTCGCAAATCGCAAGGCCACTGAGTTCATGCAGTAGCGAAGCCCGGTTGGCTTTGGGCCGTCGTCAAAGACGTGTCCGAGGTGTGCGTCGCATCTCCGGCATGACACAGCAGTCCGCGACATTCCCTGCGAGATATCCGTCGTCTCACGCACGTTTTCCTTGGCAATCGGTTGCCAGAAGCTGGGCCATCCAGTGCCCGATTCAAACTTCGTGTCCGAGCTAAACAGCGCATTGTCGCAGCAGATGCAGCGATAGATCCCCTTTTCGTGAAGATTCCAATACTGCCCAGAATAGGCTCGCTCCGTTCCGGCCTGGCGCGTCACGAGGTAGACATCGGGCGAAAGCTGTTGCTTCCACTCGGCATCGCTCTTCACGACCATCGGTTGTGTGACCGTTTCACCGCGCTGGCCGGTGTCTGAGAATTCGACGAGCTTCACTTCTTTTGGCGCGCCGCTCTTCGCTTCGACAGCATCCGTGCCATTACGAAAATTGAAGGCGATTCCAATAACGGCTGCCGCGGTGCCAACCGCAAATGCCCTGCGGCTCAATTTGCGAGATTCTTCGTTTTGGGTGCCAGTCATGATCTCCTCCGGCGAGTGCCGCATGACTCCATTGGACGTCAAGCCACTACACAGATTTGACGCAATCAGCGTTATTTCGATACCGAGAAGGTCGGATTCCGCGTCCTTGAGCTCTAACATATCTCAAACTAATGGTTTGAAAAACTTCTATCGAGAGTTCGAATGGCTTTCTGCTGACTGGCTTAGAGTCAATAACTTAAACTTCGCGAATTTCCCCGATGTCGGAACTATTTCTTCTTTTCTCTGCGATCAGAGAGCAGTGGAGCTTTCCATGCATCCCTTGGCGCCACTCAACCGATAGACCGCTCATGATAGCCGCCGATTGGCTCCTCAAAAAAAACCGACAGCAAATTCGCGAGACAGTCAAGATGAACTGCCAGTTAGTTAGCGCAATCAACGAAGACTGCTGTGTAAAGCGACGCTTCGATGAAACGTTCCCTGCAAGCGATTCACTATCGTATGAAAGCAAATCGCAACAAAAGCGGGGTATTCATATGCCAACACAAGAGAGTCTCACGATGAGCAATATCCGGACGATGCGTGGGGAAGGTAAGGCGGAGTTCGTAACACATGACGCGGTGATTCAGCCCGGCAAATCCTCGTTTGCCAGCCAAGATGAGTTCAACACCTACCTCGTTAAGATGTTAGGCGCAAAAACTCAGCGTGGAGGCATCGGTGGGTCTGTTTCCTGCAAAGGCAAATATGTACGCCGGTCGGCGGATGGTTCTCCGGCTGTAACCTTCGGCGATCCAGTCCTGGACTCCATCTCATCGGCCACTGGAACAATCGACATCGGTGGTCGGACAATCGATCTTAAGGCTTTGCGACCGGGGCCGAATACGGAGGGTCAAGCAGGTGTCAACGGTGGTGGCGGAGTTGCCTTCGACACGTCGGACTTGAAAATGACGGGCATCGTCCACGACGCTGAGCGATGGGCCCTAGACGATGGCTCGTATGTGGAATATCGCATTCGCAACGGCCGCCTCGGTTTTCAAGCGTGGATGCACGGCCCATCGGTCGCCGATTTGGGAGCTTGGGAAATGGGCGTTGGAATCAGCGTATGGAATACAGCAAACAAGTTTGAAGCAGCCGCCATTACCGCCATCAACTACATGAGCGTCGATGCACCATGTCAACAGTTTTCGGCTGGCGGCAGCGGAGCTATAGCTGACTACAACGATAACCACGTGGATCTCAGCGATTGGGGAATTCTTGCGCAGCAGCCGGAGCGGGTGGCGGGTCTGTGCCAGGCTCAATGGCATCACAGACAATTTTCCGACCTGGTGACGGCTGGTAGCGGGTGCCTGGCGTACAAGACCGGTTCCTGGCCGACGCTGTTCCCGCCTGACTGGACCCAGATCGTGACGGCAGTTAATTTGAATGGCAATTGGACTGATGGCAGCAGTCATAGTGCCGTGATTTCTGTCTCACGTCGATCCTTTTCGATTGATATGTCGGCCTATGGCCGGGCTACCGCAAGTGGGACGGTCGACGGCTATGCTGAAATAACCGCAACCTTTCCGGACGATAGAACCTACAAGGGTCAACTTGTGGGAAATACTATTCAGTGGTCCAACGGTTCACAGTGGACGAAAATTGTTAGCACTGTATTCGATCTGAACGGTAGCTGGACAGATGGCAGTCCGTGGATCGCGGTCATTTCCGAAGGACCGGAATCGCTTTCAGTTGATATGTCCGATTTTGATCGACCCACTGCGCAGGGGACAATCAACGATAGCTCCACCATCACAGTGACATTTCCGGATGATCATGCCTACACGGGCACTCTGATAAGCCCGAGAACTATCCGGTGGTCCAATGGTTCATCGTGGACCAAGAAGGGCGCGTGAGCCAGCGTCGGCATGAAAGCTCGCGAACAAGCAATGGCCTTTCAGTGGTCTAACGTGGATCGACAAGTCCCATTGCGATCATTCCGAGGGCTGTGATGCTGGGAACGAAGAAATAGTCACCGCCCCTCAGTTCGACAAAGTCAGGAAGATTGCTGCAAATGTAGGGCGGGTTCGTGGGGCTTGTATCGCCTTGCACGACGAACCTGCCTTTTCCGCCGTGATTGCCCAGCAGAGGATCCTTGTCGTTACCAAGGCGGGCATCATTGCCATACTGAATCCACTGCTGCTGCACGAACTCGAATTGGCGAGAGAGGCTGGCATTGAGGGCCATGAAGATCACGCCGCGCTCTTCAGCGTCGGAGACGGGCTCACCTTCAGGAGCGAAGCGCCCATACGGTAATCCACGACGGGTAATGCGGCGACGGTTGATGAGGCGTCCATTGAAGCCGAAAGCGTCGCGCGGATGAACGCGGCGGATGTGCGCGCCCATGGGACAGCGCGTGCCTTCTGCATCGTCACCATAGGTGAAATTGGTGCTGCGGTTCGGGTCTTGGGCAATGGAGGAGTCGGGTTTGTCGGGGGAAAGCTCGATCGGCGTCCCGTCTCGCCAGCGGCCGATAATTTTAGCGGCGAGTTTCTCTTTGCCGCCGGCATAGTTCGTTGTCTGCTGGTCAAGAAAGGCGCGAAAGGTTGCGAGATTCTGGTGCAGCTTGCGATAGACCATGAAGGTGCCATTGCTCGCGAGCAGATGCGGCACCGGGGCTACGGGCAACTCCCCTGCTTCGTCGGCGTAGCCAAGAAGAAGTTCCCCGGTCGCGAGAGGCGCCCAGGTTCCGTCGGGCATCAGCTTGCCTTGTCCTGGTTGTGAACTACGCTCGACACCGAGATATTCAGGATTGCCGAAGCCGTCAGTGTAGCCGAAGTGTTCGCTGGTGGTGGGCTTGCCGTTGATGACCACCGCGGCGGCGTCTTGAGAACCGACGACGGTTGCCCCGCCTGTTTCATCGAGAGCTGAAAGGACGATCGAGCAGCGGGCACTCAGCGCCTCTGGAGTAAGGGCATTGATTCCAAGCCAGGCATGGACGCGATCTTCGCGCCAGATTTTGTCCCAGCGTTCGGGGGAATTCGCACCAGTGTCTCCGAGGATTCCAGCGCGATGCATCATGCCCTGCTGAAATTCGACGGGGAAGGTAAGCAGCGTGGCATCGGGCAGTTCAAGATGCCTGAGGCCGTTGTGCGTGAACGCGATGTTTACGGTGCTCTGCGGCTTGGCACCGTCCCAGCGCTGGCCGGTAGTTATGTCGCCAAGCAAGCGAGCGATCAGGCTACGTGCCCGCGTTGCGTCTGCAAAGTGCAGGAAGAGATAGCGCGCGACGGGCAGGTTGTAGCCGCGCAAAACAAAGCCCTGAATATCGGTCTCGTTGAGCTTACTCATTTCGGCCGCCAGTCTTGATATCGCGGTGAGGGCCCATGGATCCCGGCCTGGGAAGTGGCCGGGATCTGAGCTGAGCCACGAACTGCATAAATTCGCGTTGCAGTGTTGCAGGGTCCATGCCTTGATGGGTTGCAATGAAGTCAGCGACGGCAGTCTGGGTCTGGAGCGCGCGCAGAGTCTCGGGGACGGACTTATCGTTGACGGCTGCAAAGAAGAAAGTGGTATCAAGCTGACAGGCTTTCATGTAGTCGATGAATGCCTGCCGGTTCGCCGCGCCGGGATAGCCGACGCAGTGCTTCCAGATGGCGTCGAGTTGCGCAGGTATGCTGGCGGCGAGCCCGGATAGATAGGTGTCGAGGTCGCCGTCGCAATTCGATTCAAAGACAAGGTACTTCGACTTGAGGTGCTCTTCGCAGGCGGGCATGCCAACGTAAATCACATCGTCCATCACGACCAGGCGGGCGAGATGTGTACCCGGCGCGAGCGCGAAAGGGCTCTCTTCCCCGGTAGCCAGCGTGGCCAGGTATTTGCGAATCTGCAGATCGTGGGAAGGGGTTGCCTTCTCATCGTCGATGATCGGCGAGAGGATCGTCAGTCCGTAAACGGTGCCGTTCTTGTTGGGCATGAGCTTTCTCTATCCTGCGACGGGCGCTTCGCCTGTCTCTCCGAGGTGGGCCTGAACCTGCAATACGAAGCGCAGATAAGCGTCGGCGAATTGCTGGGGATTGCACTGCTCGGCGGTTTGACTCAGGTGGTCAAGCGAGGATTGCACGATGTGCGCTGACTTGACGTCGTTTGCGGTTGCGTGTGGGTAAGCGGTGTAGTAATAGTCGGTATCGAACTGAACGCGGGCGATGTATTCCTTGAAGAGGGTAACAGGGACCGAGCCGGGGAATTTCTCGCTCCAGCGCCAGACAAGATTCAGGCCTTTGCTGAGGACCGCGGAGAAGGCATCTATATATTGGTTCCATGTCCCATTGAAGTTGCTGAAGAAAAGCAGGTAGTCGTATTTGAGATCTTCTTTTGATTGTCCGTGACCGAGGAAAGGAAACCCCTTGCGTGGCAGGACCACCCATCGCGCGAATTCGATGAAGGACAGGTCAATCAGGTCTTTCTGCAAGGGCTTTATATGCCCGAGCAGGAAAAAGAACACGCGCAGAATCCAGGTCTTCCACGGCTTCATAGGAGTGATGGCGTTCATCGCGTAGACTTTGCCGTTAATGTTGCTCATTGGACCTCTGAGGTGCGGAAAGTGCGATTCAGACGGGAGTGGTTCGGCATCTTATTCTCTTGCCTGCTCAACAGGAGGGCATCCTGCAGTAACGGAGCGGCGAGCCAGCAGATTATGCCATAGATTGCGGCAGATAGACATCGAAACTGTGGAGGAGCGTGCATGAATCGATGGTGGGCTGGGGAGCACCGTTGGGAATGGCTCGAGCGTTTTGGACAGGGCCTGAGTTTTACGTTGCGCCAGCTGCGCCGCTCACCAGCCTTCACCACTGCCGCGATCGCAGCTCTGGCGCTGGGCATCGGAGCCAACACCGCCATCTTCTCTGTCGTGAATACGGTTCTGCTGAAGCCGCTCACCTATCCCAACGCCGATCGCATGGTCGACTTTCTGGCGCATACGTCCGGCCTTGCCAATAACCTTCATAACATTCCGGAGTTTCACTTCTTCCAGCGGCAAGCGAGCATATTCAAAGATGTCGTGGCGTACGACAACGCGGGGCCCGGCTTTAACCTTACCGGCGGCCGTCCGGAGCAAGTCCATGGGATTCACGTTACGGAGGGCTACTTCCGCGTGTATGGCGCACCGCTGGCGCTGGGACGGACCTTCACGCCGCAGGAGGACTCGCCCCATGGCGGCAAGGTGGTGGTTCTAAGCTACGGCCTGTGGCAGCGCAGGTTCGGCGGCGACCAAGGCATCGTGGGGAAATCCATCTCGCTGGGCAATGAGCCGTACACCGTTGTTGGCGTAATCGGAAAGGATTTCGTCGCCGATCCGCAGGCCGACCTCTGGCTGCCTTTTCAGTTTGACCCGGTCAGCACGGACATGAACCTCTTCTTTGAGGTGACCGGACTGCTGCAGGCGGGCGTCACGGTCGCGCAGGCCAACGCCCAATTGCGGGCGGCGAGCCCGGAGTACCACCGGGAATTCCCGGACACGGACTGGCGACCTTATTTTACGGTTGGACCATTGCGTGACAGCATTATCGGCGACGCGCGCAATGCGCTGCTGATGATGCTGGGCGCGGTAGGGCTGGTGCTGCTGATCTCCTGCGCAAATGTCGCCAATCTGCTGCTCGTGCGCGCCACGAGCCGCAAACGCGAGTTCGCTATCCGCTCCGCAATGGGAGCCGGCCGCGCGCGCATCGTGCGCCAGTTGCTGGCGGAAAGCGTGATACTCTCGCTGGCCGGCGGCATTCTCGGCATGGCTCTCGGCTTTGCCGGAATGAGAGCATTGCTTGCCGTCAGTCCCGCAGGGCTGCCACGAATCGGCGAGAACGGCTCCTCCATCGGAATCGATTGGCGCGTGCTAGGCTTCACCTTCGGTGTCTCGTTGCTTACGGGAATCGTGTTTGGGCTGTTCCCTGCCTTCAGCGCTTCTCGCTCCGACTTGAACTCCACGCTCAAACAGAGCGGCAACCGCTCAGGCACTGGGTTTCGCGAGGGCAAGGCCCGTTCGCTGCTGGTGGTCAGCGAAATCTCGCTGGCCCTGGTGTTGCTGATCGGCGCGGCGCTTCTGATTCGCACCTTCATCGCGCTCCACGAGGTGGGTCCGGGGTTCGATGCGCACAATGTGCTAACCATGGAGATGTCGCTCAACGGCCCGCGCTACCAGAATACAAATGGCATGACTCAGCTCTTGCGCGATGGACGCATGCGGCTTAATGCCCTGCCTGGAGTGGAACTTTCGGCCGCAGGCTTTTGGCGACCCATCGATGTCGAAGATGCCTCGGGGTTCCAGATCGTCGGGCGTCCGGTCGATAAGGACTGCTGCGCGAGCCAGTGGATGAGTATCACGCCGGGTTACCTGAACCTGTTCAGGATCCCGGTTCTGCGTGGGCGCGACTTCACGGAAAACGACATCACCGGCGCGCCCGCTGTAAATCTCATCAACGAGGCCTTCGCCAGGAAATTCTGGCCCGATGAAGACCCCGTCGGGCAGCACATCAAGCACGGGAACAGGATTGAAACGATTGTCGGCATCGTTGCCGACTTCCATGACAGCGGTCTCGCACAGCCTGCCAGCCCCATGATCATCGCGCCCATTGCCCAAGTCTCGGATGATTACAACGCAGCCTATGCCAATATCCAGCCACTTTTCTGGCTGGTTCGTACCCATGGCGACCCGCACCTGTCCATTCCCGCCATCACCGAGCAGTTGCGTATCGCGAGCGCGGGATTCCCGGTGGCGCATATCCGCACGATGAACGAGGTGATGGGAGGCTCGACAGCACGGCAGAGCTTCAACATGCTGCTGCTTACCATTTTCGGCGCGGTGGCGCTGCTGCTCGCCTCGATCGGCATCTATGGACTGATGGCCTACTCTGTCGCGCAGCGCACCCAGGAGATGGGCATCCGCATGGCTCTCGGCGCAGATCGATCCGCCATCCGCAACCTCGTTGTCTGGCAGGGCATGAGGCTTGCGTCAGTCGGCATCGTTGCAGGCATCGCTGCATCCTTCGGCCTTACTCGCCTCTTGTCCACTTTCCTGTTCGGCGTCAAGCCCTGGGATCCCGCGGTGTTCGTATCGGCGTCACTCATCCTCACCGCGATTGCTCTGCTCGCCGTATGGTTGCCTGCCGCGCGCGCCTCCAAAGTCGATCCCATGCAGGCGTTGCGCGCGGAGTAGTTGGAAGGGCGTGTGAAGTGACCAGCAGCAGCGAGGTCCCAATTCGATGGTTTTCTGGTGGTGGTCACTGCGCGGACTTAAGCTCATGTACGTGATTTCGAAGGCGTTTGGAAGTCGACCTTGGGGTTCATCCTCTTCAACGCAATCCCCTGATACTTTTTACAGTTCAAATACGCAGCGTGATCTGTTCCACTGACGACGAATGGCGAAGGCGGCTCTCCCTCGACCAAACGAGATTCCCCAATGAAGTAGTCCGATTTGAGTGCTGGAGACTGCGAGCGATTTCCTTTTGTCATCAGGAGGTATCCCACTTGGCTGCTGCAGAACCTACGATTGAACCGGGGCACGAGCCGACCAACACGCCGCGTTCCGATGCCTTTGTCTTCTTTGGTGCATCAGGAGACCTCGCTTACAAGAAAATCTTCCCAAGCCTGCATAACATGGTTCGCCACGGCACGTTGGATGGACCTGTGATCGGTGTTGCAAAAAGCGGGTGGGGAGTTGATCAGCTTCGAGAGCGGGCCCGCGCCAGCATTCACGAGCACGGTGACGGGGTTGAAGATGACGCCTTCCAAAAACTGCTTCAGATGATGCATTACATCGACGGCGACTACGCAGACCAGGCGACGTTTAGCTCATTGCGAAAGGAACTGGGCGACGCTCGGCGACCCGCGCACTATCTGGCAATTCCGCCCAGCCTGTTTGGCGTTGTTACTCGGGGGTTGGAATGTAACGGATGCGCGTCCGATGCGCGCATTATCCTGGAAAAGCCCTTCGGTCGAGATGTTGCTTCAGCAAAATCACTGAACGCCACTCTTCACGCGACATTTCCGGAATCCCAGATTTTTCGCATCGATCACTTCCTTGGCAAAGAGACAGTGGCAAATCTGCTTTATTTCCGGTTTGCAAACACGTTTCTTGAACCGATCTGGAACCGGAATTATGTGCAAAGCGTGCAGATTACGATGGCCGAGGAATTCGGCGTGGGCGGCAGAGGCAAGTTCTACGAGGAAGCAGGCGCCATTCGCGACGTGATTCAGAATCATCTGCTGCAAGTTGTGGCATTGCTCGCCATGGAGCCGCCGAATTTGATGTACTACGATTCCATTCGCGATGAACAGGTGAAAGTATTTCGAGCAATTCCACCGTTGAAGCCTTCGCAACTGGTACGCGGGCAATTTCGCGGCTATCTAAATGAGCCTGGCGTTGCGCCGGACTCCGAAGTGGAAACCTACGCGGCGGTGCGCCTCGAAATAGACTCTTGGCGGTGGGATGGTGTTCCGTTTCTGATTCGAGCAGGCAAGTGTTTGAAGACGACGGCGACGGAAGTCATCGTAAGACTGAATAGGCCGCCGATGAAGCTTTGCCTGGAGAATAACTATTTCCGGTTCCGTCTCGGCCCGGATATCTCGCTTGCGGCCGGCCTGCAGGTGAGACGTCCCGGTGAGCGAGGGACAACGAAGCAGATCGAGCTGGCTGCCGTGGATCAAGCACTCGGAGATGAAGTGGAAGCCTACGAGCGCCTGCTTACGGATGCGATGCGTGGCGACGCTTCCCTTTTCGTGCGGGAAGATGCGGTGGAGCGCGAGTGGGTGGTGGTGCAAGACCTGCTGGGGAACGCTACTCCAGCTCACGTTTACGAGCCTGGATCGTGGGGGCCGAAGGAAGCAGACGCGCTGGCGGACGATATCGGAGGCTGGCATGACCCCGCGTAGTAACGGGACACCTTAAGCCACCCTTGTTGGGTCTATCGCGATTGATGCATGATGGCTGGATGATTTCGACCCGGCAAAGCGTTTTGATCGCATTTGCAGTAGCGACGGCTGTCGCAGTCCAAGTGGCGGCAGCGCAACGTGTCTTCAATGTAAAAGACTACGGCGCAACCGGCCGCAAGAACGATGATGCTGGGCCTGCGCTGCAGAAGGCCATTGATGCATGCGGCAGAGCGGGCGGGGGCCAGGTCTATGTCGAACCCGGCGAGTATACGTCGGGACAACTTCATCTGCGGTCGGGAGTACGTTTGTACGTCGAGGCGGGCGCGACGATCTACGCCAGTCTTAATTCACGCCAGTATGATGACGCAAAGAAAGCGGCGCTGATTTATGGCGAGGACCTGCACGATATCGCGCTGGAAGGTTCGGGGACATTAGATGGCCAAGCCACCTATGAGTGGCATCTGAACACCATCACCGACCACTACATTCTGTCTAATCAGCGCCAAATGGAAGCAACCGGGAAACCATTGATGCGGTCATTTCCGGCGGGCTTCCCCAAGGAGACTGTGTTTCCGCGGATGGTGCTGTTGTTGCGCTGTGTCGACGTACGCATCGCGGGCTTGAAGTTCCTGCGGTCGCGAAGCTGGACAATCAATCCGTACGCGTGCAAGCGGCTTGTGATCGACGGGGTGTACATCTACTCAAGCCAGAAAGAAGCTGTATGGGCCGATGGCATTGATCCGGATGGTTGCCAGGACGTGCACATTTCGAACTCCACGATTGAGACGGGCGACGACGCAATCGTCTTCTACTCAAGCGGAATCTGGGGTCCTGCATTACCTACAGAAAATGTGACCGTGACCAACAGCAGGCTTTCGTCATCGTCGAGCGCCATCAAGTTTTGTGATGGGAACAGCAACGCGATTCGCCACGTGGTAATCAGCAACGTAGTGATCACCAACTCAAACCGCGGGCTGGCCTTCATGGTGTTCGATGGCGGCGTTGTGGAAGACGTGGTGATTGCGAACGTAACCATCGACACCCGGCGTTTCGACTGGTTCTGGTGGGGCGATGGTGATCCGATTCACTTCAACATAAAGCGACGCAGCGAGTTGGACGGCCGCAAGTACGATCACGAGCCCGCCGCAGGGGTCATTCGCAACGTGACCATCAGCAATGTCGTCGCGCACGGCGAGGGCACATCAGCGATGCAGGGTCATCCGGACAGTTGGCTCCAGGGGATCCGCCTCAATCATGTCCGGCTGTTTGTGTCCCATTCGGCGGAGGCGCCGTATGAAAGCACGACTGCGGCGATGACGCTGAAGTATGCGCGTAACGTCGCAATGAACGATGTGGAGATCGGGTGGGAAGAGCCGCACGCAACCACCTGGCAGTCGGGACTCGTGGTGGACAATGTCGAGGACCTGTTGCTCGATGGCATGAGGATTGACAACGCTCCCGAATCGAACCAGCCCGTGCTGCGCCTCAACGAGGCGAACGGCGTTCTGATTCGGCAGTCAAGCATCGGGTCAGTTCACGTGACGGGCAGCAAAAGCAGGGCCGTGCGACTAGTGGAGACTGAGGCAACCGTAACAGCAGATTCAGGAGTGGCGCCCGTTATGGTGAAGTAACCCGCGAGAATCTAAATCTGCTATTGAAGCCCTTTGACCAGGTAGAGATCAGAAAGCAAACGCGTATACCCATACACGTAGGCTCGACCGTCTTTGCTCAGCATGATGTTGGACAGGTCGCAGAGCCCCGTCGTGTCTGTAGGTGTCAACTCTTTGAAGAGTTGTCGCTGTCCCGTGACGATGTTCAAGCGATAGATCTTCACCGGGACCTGTTTCCAGCGGCTTACGTACATGAATTTGGGATCGTCGGTCCAACTGAAAGTTTCACCGGGCAACAAACCGGGAATTGGCTGAGGCTGTCCCCCATCAACCGAATACAAGCGGCCTTCCTTGGTGGCGAAGTCTGTGCTCGCGATCAACTTGCCATCGGGCGAGATATGGCATGAGCTAACACCTTCCGGTGTTACGGGGTGGGCCTGGCCGCCATCAATACTCTGGATGAAACACTGTGCCGGGCGGCCAGGCAGATTTCCAGCGAAAACGATTCGCTTGCCGTCGGATAACCATCGAACCGGGTGCCCGTACTGTTGAATGTTGCCCCGCTCGATTCGCCTCGATGTGCCCGTGCCGGTCGGCAGCAGCACGATTTGAGAGTAGTCAACGGTGGCCACCGCCCATTTTCCGTCAGGAGAAAACCCTCCGGCCATGCCTTCGCCGAGGGGAATCGGCGGCGATCCCTGCAGATCGCGCACGGCGACAGTATAGCCAGGCCCAACCTGTTCTCCCTGCTCGTCGAAGAGCACCCTGGTTCCGTCCGGGGAAATGTCAGTCGGCAAAGACCAGTCGAGCCAGGAGAGGTCTCGTTCACTGGTGGCCCCGGGCGCCAGGGCCATGATTCCAGCACGCTGTTCGTCGCGAGTCAGCAAGAGCCGTCCGTCTGCAGCAATATCCTGGAGCGTGACGCCACCGGGTGCCCGGAAACCAGGGCGTAATTTACCGGTAAGGTCCACCGCATAAATGCGGCGTTGCAGTCCGGCTTCCGTGGCCGAAAACCAAACTTCGTTCCCGCGCGGAGACCATGCCAACCCTTCCTCGCTCTCCCATCCCGTGGAAAGCACCGTCTTGTTTCCCGCAAGATCAACGACTGCCACTACACCGCGGTCGTCCTTGCTGATGGGGTGGTCGAGAAAGGCAACTTTATCGCCTTTAGGGGCTACCCTCGGGTGGCTGACCCAGCCGGTAGTTTCGTAGAGAACATGGCCTACGGGAAATTCGAGGCGTTGCTTACCGGCGAGTTCGCGGACGATCGCGAGGGATTTTCCATCGGGAGCCCAGTCGGCCCAATCGACATTCTCGGCGATCTGGCGAGGCGACCCACCCGTGAAAGGAACCTGGCCCAAAGTGCCGCGCAGGGTCAGCATAAAACGAGGGCCCGGAGATTGCTCTACAGCCATTTCACCCGACGACGAAACCGCAAGCAGCGCAGTGTTCTGTAATCCGAGGCTGCGGGTACCTGAGAAATTCACGTCGGTTGCGAAGATCTCAACCGGTTCGCCGTCCCATGAGGCGGAATAGATTACATTTTGGCCATCAGGTGCGAACCTCGCCGAAAAGACGGTGCCGTGCCGAACCGTTAGACGTTGAAACTCAGGTGCCTGCGGGCGAACCGTGCGACGTCCGAGCGAGATTCCAATTGCAAGCAGAATTCCGGCGACAACGATTGCGGATAGAGCGCGCAAGATCCATCCGGAACTAACGTTGCCCCCGCCGGCGGGGTTGACGCTGGTTGAGTCTGTGGTGGGAAGAGTCTCTACTGAGGGACTTTCGAGGGGTGCCACAAAGCGATAGCCGCGCCGTGGAACTGTTTCCACAAAGCGAGGATTGTCGGCTGAATCTCCCAGCGCGGTTCGGAGCTTGCCGATCGCCACATTTACGGCATGGTCGAAATCGCCAAAGCTCTCTTCAGGCCAAATTCGGGATTGCAATTCTTCGCGAGTGACCAAGTCACCTGGGCGCTCAAGCAGAACCTGGAGCACCTTGAAGGGCTGCTCCTGAAGCTTGATGCGAATTCCCGATTTACGAACCTCTCCGGCGTGGAGATCTGCCTCAAATACCCCAAACCGAACCGTGTGGGTTCCATTGTGCACCTGGGGTACTCCGTTCCTGGGAAAGTCTAGCATCCTTCCTCCGCATTCCTTGATGCCATAGAAAACGTGCCGTTTCAACTATTTTGGCGGGAGAGATTCGTCTCCCATCTATCTCCTGCTTGTCTCTCACAGCGAAGTTTATTCGCGATGCACAAGTTAGCTCCAGTGAATTGAGGTCCCACCCGCCTGAACCGAGCATGGCTCCCATCGAGGTGAGCTCCATGCATATCAGACGTTTCTGGTCTTTGGTTGTCTTGATGAGTTTGGTGGCGACAAATCTTCCTGCTGCAAAAGGGTCCGGTGAAGCTGGATCGGACGAACCTGGGAAAACCAGAGTCGGCTTCAAACTCTACCAGGACTATTTGATTGTTGTCCGCGGATCGGTTGGCCCTCTCAAGGACCTCCATTTCCTGCTTGATACTGGAGCGACACCGAGCGTTCTGACTCCGCGGCTCAAGGAAAAACTCCACCTCGTTACTGCGCCGATGGATATTGCGGTTCTGAAAGGCAGTGTGAAGGGTGAGATGGCAACTGTGCCAAGCCTGCAATTCGGCCCCATCCGAAAAGACAACGTTGCCGTCCTGATCCAGGACCTATCTTTTCTTCAGAAAGGAATCCCTGTTCGCCTCGATGGCATTGTGGGACTCGACGTGTTAGGGCAAAGCAAGTTTGTGATCGACTACGCAGCACACGAAATCCGCTTCGGCCCTGCTTCTTCAATGTCGGATTCGATTCCATTCCATATCAGGGAAGGACTGGCGATTGTCGATGCTTTTGTGAATCAAGCACAGGTCCATCTGCTGGTCGATACCGGGGCTTCTTCGATGATTCTATTCGAGGAGATGCGGGATCCGGCATCTGACGCAAAGCCCGCTGGAACCGAGGCGTCGTCAAAGGCCATCGGTGAATTTCAGCGCAATCAGAAACGGTCGATCAGCGTGAAACTCGGCAAAACGAAGTTTGACCACGAGGTGGCATATGTGGTCCAGAACCGAAGGGATGCAGGCCACAATTTTGACGGGTTGATGAGCCCCAAAGCCCTGGGCATTACGAGGGTCGCAGTCGATCTCAGCCAGGGAACATTGGCATTCACGCGCAAACCCTAGAAAGTCTGGACTACGACTCGGGAAAGAAGCATAATGTCGTGGTCACGAAGACTGATGGGACGCTCTGGCCGTTCGGTGGAGTTGAGCAGGGAAAATGCGGCTTGATCCGCGAGATTCACCAGGTCAGGGAAATCTGAGCGTGGAGGGAATCTGCGATGGAATATAAAGTTAAGTGCATCTCGACAGCCGGGATCGCGGAGGCCATCGCGAAGGCGGAACTCTATCGCTCGCTGAACGAACCGGAAGAGGCGGAGTCGATCTGTCGCGATATCTTGACGATTGATCCGCGGCATCAATTTGCATTGCGCTTACTCGGGCTCGCCCTTACAGATCAGTTCACCGGTCGTGGGTCGGATCATTACAGGGAGAGCGAAGAGATCTTCCGGCAGCTCAAGGATCCATACGAGCGGCTCTACTACTCTGGGATTCTGCATGAACGACGCGCAAAAGCGCAGCTGAATGCCGGGCAGCTACCCCGGTCGCTGGTGGCGCTTTTCGACCAGGCTCTACACTTTTTCGCGGAGGCTGAGAAAATCCGCCCAGCGGGAAATGATGATGCCATCCTGCGCTGGAACAGTTGCGTGCGGCTGCTCCAAAATCCAGCCTATGAATGGGGCGAACTGGAACAGGAATTGGTTCCATTCGATGCCCAGGACAGCGCGCCCAGATAGCAAGCCTGAGCCCGATCAAAGAATCCGGAACAGCCGCTTCAGAGGATCGAAGTAACGGTCCACCACGCGCTCCTTGAGCGGAATAATCGCGTTTTCGGTGATGGTGATCGACTCCGGACACACCTGTCGACAACAGGTGGTGATGTTGCAGTAACCGATGTTGTGGTTGTGCCTCAAGTCGCTGATGCGGTCTTCGGTATCGAGCGGATGCATTTCGAGTGCAGCAGCATAAACAAGCAGACGCGGACCGATAAACTCCTCGTGCTTGTGGTGTTCTCGCAGAACGTGGCACACGTCCTGGCATAGAAAACACTCGATGCACTTGCGAAACTCCTGCACGCGCTCGACGTCGGCCTGCTGCATGCGCCACGTGCCATCGGGCGCGTCGGGCGGACGGGGCTTGAATGGCTTGATCGTCTTCTTGGCCCGGAAATTCCACGAAACATCTGTGACTAAATCGCGTATGACGGGAAACGCATGCATTGGCTCCAAAATCACAGGCATATCGAGATTGATGTCACTCAGGCGGGTCATGCACATGAGCCTGGGCATGCCATTGATTTCGGCGGAGCACGATCCACACTTGCCGGCCTTGCAGTTCCATCTCACGGCCAAGTCGGGTGCCTGCTGCGCCTGGATACGGTGCACGGCGTCCAGAACAACCATTCCCTCTTCTACAGGGGTTGAGTAATCTTGAAACTCGCCACTCGAAGGGTTTCCGCGCCAGATGCGAAATGTCGCTGATGTGGCCATTGATTTCGTCTCCCGGCTATTGTCCGGTAACTGAGATTCGTTGCATAAATCCGGCGTCCCGAACTGCATATCCTTCGACTGCGTTTGGCCATAAACTGGCCAAACTCCGCTCAGGATGACACTTCAATTATGCTGCGAACTTCAGTTACAGGACCCTATTTCATTTCCTGGACGACTGCCTTCAACTCTTCGGGCATCGGCGTGAGTGCGCGCTTCTCTACTTGCATTTCGCCGTCTGCGCCGCGCCTGATGACGATGTTGTATTTTCCCCATTCCGCGTCTTTGTCGGGGAAGTCCTCGCGGAACTGGGCGCCACGACTTTCTTTTCGCAGCAGCGCAGCACGGGTAACTGCTTCCGAAACGATCACCATGTTTCCAATATCGATCGTTGTGTGCCAGCCATTGTTGTACTCGCGATTCCCTGCTATGCCTGCCCGCTCTGCACGATCGCGCAATAATTCGATCGCGTCGAGCGCCTGTTGCATTTCGGTCTCGACCCGCACGATTCCAACCAGATCCTGCATGGTCTCCTGCAGATCGTATTGAATCTGATAAGGGTTCTCGCCAGAAGGGCCGCGGTCGAAGGGAGCGAGTGCGGCTGTTGCGGTGGACTGAAGTTCGGCCTCGTCGATGGTCGCCGTGCCGTTGGCGCCGGCGAATTCCGCAGCAAATCGTCCGGCGCGCCGTCCGAATACGACGAGATCAGAGAGGGAGTTTCCGCCCAGCCGATTCGCACCATGTAATCCCGCCGCTACTTCGCCTGCTGCGAAAAGTCCGGGGACGGTGGACATTTGCGAATCGCCATCGACGCGGATTCCGCCCATCATGTAATGAGTCGTTGGACCGACCTCCATAGGCTCTTTTGTGATGTCAAGGTCGGCAAGCTGTTTGAATTGGTGGTACATGCTGGGGAGCTTGCGCTTGATGTGATCTGCCGATTTCGGAAGTCGATCCTTGATCCAGGCAATATCGAGAAAGACACCGCCGTGCGGCGATCCGCGGCCCGCCTTGACTTCGCGATTGATTGACCGCGCCACATGATCCCTGGTGAGCAGTTCGGGGGGACGGCGCGCATTCTTGTCACCCTGCGTATACCGCCAGCCTTCTTCTTCTGAGTCCGCAGTCTGCTCTTTGTACAGGTCAGGAATGTCGTCGAACATGAAGCGGCGGCCTTCACTGTTGCGCAAGACGCCGCCTTCGCCGCGCACCCCTTCGGTGACGAGGATGCCGCGCACGCTGATGGGCCAGACCATTCCGGTGGGGTGAAACTGCACGAATTCCATGTCCTGGAGTTCGGCCCCGGCACGATATGCCAGGGCAAGGCCGTCGCCCGTGTATTCCCAACTGTTGCTGGTGATCTTGAAGGCGCGGCCGATTCCTCCCGTGGCCATCACCACTGCCTTCGCCTGCCACAATTGGAACCGGCCTTTTTCGCGGTCGTATCCACAAGCGCCGGCAATCCTGTTTCCGTCGAGCAGCAGACTGAGGACAGTGCACTCCATGTGGACTTCCATCCCGGTGTGAATGCCGTGATCCTGGAGCGTGCGTATCATCTCCAGACCAGTTCGGTCGCCAACGTGGGCCAAGCGGGGGTATCGGTGTCCTCCGAAGTTTCTTTGGAGAATCCTGCCGTCTGGAGTGCGATCGAAGAGGGCGCCCCATGCCTCGAGTTCGCGTACGCATTCCGGAGCTTCTTTGGCGTGCAGTTCAGCCATGCGCCAGTTGTTGAGGTACTGACCGCCGCGCATCGTATCTGCGAAATGGACCCGCCAGCTATCGCGATCGTCGACGTTGGCCAGTGCAGCCGCGATGCCGCCTTCGGCCATTACGGTATGCGCTTTGCCGAGAAGCGATTTGCAGACTACTCCTACCTTCGCACCGGAGGCTCCGGCCTCGATGGCAGCACGCAGGCCGGCTCCGCCTGCTCCGATTACCAGCACATCGTAGGAGAACCGCTGGAATTCCGGCATCTAAAGGATTCTCCAGTCATGCCAGATGCCCATCGAACAGAGGCGGACGTAGATATCGGAAAACGCAACCCAGAGGAGGCTCGCCCAAGCCCACTTCTTGTGGCCTGCGTTCAGGCTGCTCACGAAGTTGTAGATCTTGTGCCGTACGGGGTGATCGGAGATTTGGTCGAATGTGCCGCCGATCATGTGCCGGAATGCGTGACACCCGAAAACATACCCACCAAGAAGTACGACATTTACGACAAGAACGAGGCTTCCAATCCCGATCCCAAATCCCTCCGGGAAAAAGAACGCCCTCAACGCGTCGTAAACCAGAAAGCCCCAGACAAGGTACGAGAGCCTCAGAAAGTAGCGATGAAAATTCTGCAGAATGAGCGGAAAGGTTCGTTCACCCAGATAGCTCTTGCGGGGCTCGCTCACCGCGCACGCCGGCGGATCGGCCCAAAACGATTTGTAATAGGCACCGCGATAGTAGTAGCAGGTTACGCGGAACAGGCCAGGTATCCAAAGAATGAACAGAGCGGGAGAAAAGGGCAGAAAGCCCGGGTACCATGCCGGCTTAGGGCCAAACAAGGCGTGCGGGGAACTTCCGAAAAGCTCGGGGGAATAAAACGGTGAGATATACGGACCATAGGTGTAATGGCTGTTCTGGAACGCTGCCCAGTTGGCATAAACCAGAAACGCACCGAAACCCAGGAAGATTGCGGTGGGGGAAAGCCACCAGGCGTCGCGTCGTGATGTTCGGCCAAACTTGCCGTTTTTCCAGACTATATCGGGAGCTGACACAGTCCCTCCGCGGCGTAGGGATTCGCAGCGTGTGCCCTTCCCGCCCGATGGCATCGCATTCTATAGCAAAAACTCTGCCGTCAGCCACCGCCATTTGAGTCAACTGGAATCGGGACCGGCGTTTGTGCTTTCCTTTCGAGCGCGCGAGGCAGGTGTGCGTGGATCATTTGCTTGACCATTTCTCCAAATTGGTCAAATAACCTATGCTGATTCCGATTGGGAAAACCAAGGCCAGAGCGATGCATATGATGTCCACTTATGTAAAAGGAATCATCCGACTTGCGGTCGTTCTCCTTTTGCTGAGCGTTCCGGCAGTCTTCTCAATCGGCGAAAGAGCTCGTTCAACCGATTATGGCTGCCTTGCAGAGCAATGACTTTGCAAGGGCCCTTGCGTTGCTTCAGCCCGCCCTTCAGGCATATCCAAAGAATCCGCAGTTGTGGATGCTGCAGGGACTTGCCTACGCAGGGACGGGCGATCGTAAATCGGCGCGCGCTTCCTACCAGAATGCGCTGAAGATTGCTCCGGACTATCTGCCGGCGCTCGAGGGTACGGCGCAAATGGAATATGAAGCGGGCAGTCCAGAGGCGATTCCGCTGCTGGAACATGTGCTCCGGCTGCGCCCACAGGACGCAACGGCTCACGCGATGCTGGCCACATTAACGGCCAGGAAAGGCGACTGCGCGACTGCGGTAACCCACTTTGCACTGAGTGGAGCCGCACTGAATTCGCAACCAGCGGCTCTTCGCGGATATGGTGTCTGCCTGGTGAATCTGAAGCAGCCCGAAAAGGCGGTTCAAATCTTTCAGGAGCTTTTGGCCTCAAGTCCGAACGATCCCAGAGCAAGACGGAGCCTGGCTGCGGTGCAACTGATGGCAGATCAGGCGAAGGATGCACTCGCGACATTGCAGCCTCTGCTCGATGCAGGTCCCGATATCAGTACGATGCGATTGGCTGTGGCAGTCTACGAGGCCAACAACAACACTCCGAATGCAGTCAAGATTCTGCGGGATGCGATTGTCAAGAATCCAATGAATGTTGCGTTGTACGTAGACTTCGCTGAAATCGCAATGAACCACCAATCGTTTCAAGCCGGGATTGAAATGATTGACTCGGGGCTAAAGCTCCAACCCAACGCCGCGGAACTCTACGTCGCGCGCGGTGTGCTCTATGTGCAGCTTGCAGACTATGTGCACGCCGAGCAGGATTTTGATCGGGCTGAGCAACTGGATCCGAGTCGCGGTCTCAGTGCAGCAGCCCAGGGCATGCTTGCCGAGGAGAGGGATCAGAGCAATCCGGATCGCGCACTATCGACAATCAAGGCGAAGCTGGCGAAGAATCCCGGGGACGCTTTTCTCTGGTATCTTCAGGCCGCAGTTATTTCGCAGAAATCTCCTGAGCCCGGCTCTGCTGAATTCGAACAGGGAATGAATTCAGCAAAGAAAGCTGTGGTGTTGCAACCTTCCCTCACTGCGGCGCACAACGTGTTGGCGAAGTATTATCTGGACTCTGGACAAAGCGCGCTGGCAGCAAAGGAGTGCCGTATTGCGCTGGAGCAAAGCCCGGAAGACCAGACGGCGATCTACCGTTTGGTAGTTGCGCTTCGGAAGTCGGGCGACCAGTCTGAAATTCCCGATTTGCTGAAGAGATTGGCAAAAGCGCGACAAAGCGCGACAAAAGATGAAGGCGAGCGCAATCGATATAAGCTGGTCGTGGTGCCGGAAGAGAGCCGGTAGAATGCCGCCGCGGGCTCGCGAGATGGAGTCAACCTTTACGACCTTGCGGAGCGCACCACATAATTGAGGAGAAATCCCGGTCCCAATCTCGAATGACCCTCACTCGTCGAACCTTCGTACTTCTTTCCCTCGGCACATCGGCCCAACGCCTGTTTGGTCAGGCCCAGGGAGTCGCAACTCGCGATGTAAAGGCTCAGCCAAAACCAGCACCTTCAGGTCGTCCCTTCAACGCGCAGTTCACCGATGTAGCGCGGGAGGCGGGCCTGCACGCTCCGGTGATTTACGGCGGGGTGGAGTCGAAGAAATACATCATGGAGGCGAACGGATGCGGGTGCGCCTTCATCGACTACGACAATGACGGATGGATGGACATTTTTATCCTCTCCGGAACCCGCCTGGAAGGTAATCCGCCGGAAGCAACGAACCGCCTCTATAAGAACAATCGCGATGGCACGTTCACCGATGTCACAGAGAAAGCGGGATTGACGGCAGCCGGCTGGGCGAACGGAGTTTGTATTGGCGACTACAACAACGACGGCTTCGAAGATATTTTCTGTACTTATTTTGGTCACAATCGGCTTTACAAAAATAACGGTGATGGAACTTTCACAGATGTGACCAAGCAGGCCGGTTTGTTGGAATCGGGTGCCGCGAGATGGGGAGCCGGATGTGCATTCGTGGACTATAACCGCGACGGTCATCTTGATCTTTTTGTCTCTAACTACATTCGCTTTTCGTTAGAGCATGCTCCGACCCCGGGCGAGTCCTCTACCTGTAATTGGAAGGGTGTTCCCGTCAACTGTGGACCGCGAGGCCTGCCAACGGGAAGGCATTTGCTGTACCGCAACAACGGAGACGGTACATTTACCGATGTCACCAAGCAGGCCGGAATCGACGTAGCCACAGAAAGCTACGGAATGACCGTTGTGGCGGCCGACTTCGATGAAGACGGCTGGCCAGACATCTTTGTTGCCTGCGACTCAACGCCGAGTCTTCTCTTTATGAACAATCATGATGGGACCTTTCGCGAGGAGGGCATAACCCGCGGCGTTGCTCTGAGCGACGACGGCATGGAGCAGGCTGGAATGGGAGTCGGAATCGGGGACTACAACCTGGACGGACATCTGGACCTGTTCAAGACGCACTTCATCGGAGATACGTGCGGTTTCTATCGCAACGATGGAAAGGGAAACTTCGACGAGGTCACCCGTGCATCGAAGATCGGAGTCGAGACTCACTACACAAGTTGGGGAGCGGGACTCATCGACCTGGACAATGACGGCTATCCGGACGTGCTTTTTGTTACCGGGAGCGTGTATCCGGAGGTCGAGAAAAAACTGCCCCAATATCCATACAAGACTCCTCGAGTTCTGTTTCGCAATCTAGGAAACGGCACATTCGAAGAACTTGAATCCCAGGGTGGAGAAGGCATTTCAACGCCTCATAGCAGCAGGGGCTGCGCATTCGGCGATTTCGACAATGACGGCGATATGGATGTGCTGATCGTGAATATGAATGAGCCGCCTTCGCTTCTGCGAAACGATCTGAAGGTCAAACAGAACTGGCTCAAGGTAAAACTTGAGGGCGTGAAATCGAACAGGAGTGCGATTGGCGCCCGCGTTTTGGCGCACTACGGAGGGAACGTTCAGGCGCAGGCAGTTCTTAGTCAATCCAGTTACTATTCGTGCAATGATTCCCGGCTGCACTTTGGGGTTGGCACAGCCAAGGAAGTGGATGTAGACGTTTTCTGGCCGAGCGGAATTCGCGAGCAATACAAGAAGATCCCGGCAAACAAACTTGTCACCATCAAAGAGGGCATCGGCTTCATCCCTAACAAGGGGCTGGGCCCCTTAAAACAAGCCACTTAAAATCGATTTACTTCTAGTTTTCAAAAACTGTCTTGACTTGCTAATTAGCAGTCATGTATAAGGTTAGGGTCTTTGGTAAACGTTTACCCATTTCACACACAATTAGATCGATGACATCTGGAGGCTAACGATGGCACGTCGCAGAGTATCTCGATGGGCTTCTCTTCTGTTCTCTCTCTTCGGGCTAATTGCTCTCCCCGCGTTGGCGCAATTCACAGGCAATGTGCAGGGTGTAGTGCAGGACTCGACTGGCGCAATTGTCTCGAAGGCTGAACTCCGGCTGGTGAATACTTCCACCGGTGAAGCGAGGACCGCACAAACAGACCCCGCGGGCAATTATCGATTCGTCAGTCTTGCTCCGGGAACCTACAAGCTCAGCGTGACGGCTTCAGGCTTTGCAAAGGCCGAGGCTGACTTCACGCTTCTGACGGCGCAAAACGTAAATCTTCCAATATCGCTCCATGTTGGATCGGTGAGCGATTCGGTAACAGTCACCACGGAAGCTCCGATTGTCGACACTGCCGACAGCCGAACCCAACTTACGTTGGATAGCAAAGGGGTCGCGGAGTTGCCGATCGTCGGTCGCAACCTCGTTACGCTGGTGACAATGGCGCCTGGTGTCTCCGGTTTGGGCACGAGTACATCAGGGAGCCCGGCTTCGGGTACGGACAATTTCTCAACGGAAGAACAGGTCGACGCGAGCGCGAACGGCCAAGGCCAGAACAACAACCAATACATAATCGACGGTCTCGACGTAACCAGCGGAATTCGCCAAGGCGTTCTGAACATCACGCCGCAGCCGGAGTCGATTCAGGAAACCAGCGTCCAGGTGAATACATACTCGTCCGAGCACAGCCGTGCTGCGGGGCTGCAGACTCTGTTTACGACAAAATCGGGCACCGACCGCTTTCATGGAACGGCGTCAGATTGGTACAACTACCAAGGATTTTTTGCGAATCAGCATTTCGTAAGTTCCGACGAGAACCCCTACCAACCATTTCATTCAAACAATATGGATTTCTCGATCGGTGGCCCGCTGGTTCCCCACCACAACAGCTTCTTCTTTTTCGCGTTGGAGCTATTGCGTTCATCGGCGAGTTCGGGAGGCTCCGTAACATTCGCGGCGCCTGAGTTCATATCGTTTGCAAATACACACTACCCCGGTACGGTGGGATCAGGCGTGATGGCGAAATACCTGCCACAAGGTGTTGGAGACGTGACAGTACAACAAACAGCACAAGCCGTCTTTGGCTCTGCATCCGGAGGGTGCGGGATTACACCAGGCCAGAACGGAGTGCCTTGCGACTTGCCGGTGATCGATATCGGGTCATTCGGAACGACCTCAATCCGAAACGGCACTCAGTATTTTGGACGCATCGATCAGGCATTCAAAAAAGAACGAGTTTACTTTAGCCTGTACCGGACCCTGCTTGAGAATGGCGCACCATCACCGATGCCCGACTTCTCTGCCCTGAACAATACGTGGCAGCTAGGGTTTCAGGGAACGTGGACGCACACCTTCTCTCCGAACACTCTTAACGAAGGCACCTTTGGATACAACAAGGTTGAGGGTGTGCTGGGAAGTGGCGCGAAAGACTACACAGTTCCATCCATTTCAGTGAACGGAATCAATGCGGACAGCGGCCAGGCATATGGCGTCGGCTTTGCACAGGGCGATTTCATCCAGCACAACTACCACTGGCGCGACGTGCTTACCCATGTGCGTGGCACGCATACTCTCAAGTTCGGTTATGAAGGTTGGTACGGAGATGATGTCGAACCGTTCCAGGGTCCATGGTCGCAGCCCAAATTCGCGTTCGACAACCTGTTGAAGCTGGCTCAGGATGCTCCTAATAACGAGAACGGAGTGATGTACAACCCGGAGACGGGCCAGCAGCAGTTGTGGAATTGGGACGCAGCTTCGAGGACTTTTGGATTGTTTGTGGAAGACACCTGGAAAGCGAGAAAGAATCTGACGCTGACTCTGGGCTTACGTTATGACGACAGCGGGAATCCCTGGTCCAAGAGTCCGTCAACGGTCTTCGGTAACTTCTACTACGGGACGGGCACCACAGATGAACAGCAGGTTGCCAACGGTTATGCGAAGGAGACGAAGAATGCGCTGCTCCATTCTGTCAATAATCTTTGGAGCCCGCGGTTCGGTGTCGCATGGGATCCCACCGGCAAGGGTGAATGGGTCATACGCGGTGGGTTTGGCTTATACAACAATTGGTTGACATCTGCGAACGTCCAGGAGGAATTCCGTGGCAGTCCGCCTGGATTGGTCCTGCCGGCATTCTTTCCAGGTACAGCGAATCCGCCAATCTTCGTACTCGGAACCACGGACAAACCGCCATTTGGATTTACGTTCCCGACGTTTCAAGGTGGACTCAATGCTCAGGGCGGGGTTGTCGGCGCCAATTTCGCC
Source organism: uncultured Acidobacteriaceae bacterium (assembly GCA_963737915.1). Taxonomy (GTDB): domain Bacteria; phylum Acidobacteriota; class Terriglobia; order Terriglobales; family Acidobacteriaceae; genus Telmatobacter. The sequence goes on from CAVTUP010000013.1 coordinate 43,749, forward strand.
ATTGGTGGCATCAATCCATTGTTGGAGTCGCCAAAATCGGACATCTGGTCGGTCAGCGTGGTTCGGCAGTTGACCAGAGTCTTCGCGGCTAGCGTGGGTTATAGCGGATCTCACTCCTGGAATATCGTCTCAAACGGGAACGCGATTGGGGCTGTTTCGTATGGCGTCAATATCAACGTTCTGCCGGGAGATCTGATAATTCACCAAAGTCTCGTGCCTACCCGGCTGAATCCCAGCTTTGGATCGATCACCTATGCCAAGAATGATCGATATGCGAATTACAACGGAGTGTACTTCGACATAAGAGGACGTTTCTCTCGCGGGTACGTGGACGCATCCTACACACGGTCTTCCTCAAAAGACGATGCATTGGCGTATCCGACCCCAACCAATCCATCCCAGTACTATGCCGCGTCGATCTTTGACGTGCCAAATCGAGTCTCTGCCAGCGGAAACTATACGTTGAAAGGTCTGAATGATGGCAAAGGCGCGATCGGCTACCTGACTGGAGGATGGGGGTTAAGCGGCACGTTGATCTACCAGTCGGGATATCCGCTGACTGCGTCCAATTTCAACTCGTATATCCCGGTGTGTCAAAACACCTCGCCTGGGGCGCCTGCCTGCCCATCGCTTGCGAATCCGGCTGTTGGGTATGCTCCGGGCAGTGGCGACTATAACGCCGACGGGAACAACCTCGATTATCCCGATGCACTCACTTACAACCAATCATCGGACAACAGCGCGTGGCTCAAGGGCGGAATCCCAAAAACAAATTTTGCGGTTCCGGCATTTGGCCAGGGAGGAAATGAGAAGCCGATGGAGTTCCGTGGTCCGACCTACTACTCAACGAACACAAACTTCTATAAGGACACACCCATCGGCGAGCACGTGAACTTTCAGATCCGGTTTGAATTCTTTAACCTTTTCAACCGGGCAAACTATGCAAATATCGACATGAACATTCCGGACGGTGCATTCGGTGCTGCGACAGGATCTCATGAACCGAGGTTCTGGCAGATAGGCGGGAAATTATCATTCTGACCTAAGCTACCGTGAAGATAACAGAGACCTGAAACGGCCGGTTTGCTTCCTAAGAGCGCCGGCCGTAGTCTTTTTCTCAAAGAGTGAATGCACCTGTTCGATCCCTTATGGTAGTTATTGCGTGATGCGATTTCCGCAGGTTCCTGAGCTTCTGCAATTCTCTCAACGAGCTTGAAATTGGTCCGGGATGGTGCGTCTGAAAAAACTGGCTTGCATCACGGTACTGCTGTTGACGTGCTCCAGCCAGTTCGCGCAAACCGGCGGCGATCCAATTGCCTCAATAGCATCCGCGCTTCGACAGGAGCAGTTCGACGATGCTTTGAAGCTTATCCATGTCGCGCTGGAAAAATCGCCAGGCAATTCTCAGTTATGGACCATGCAGGGCGTCGCATTCAAGGGACAAGGGAACAAAAAAGAGGCGCTGAGTTCATTTCGCCATGCACTCACGCTGTCGCCAGACGACATACCCGCATTGCAGGGAGTCGCCGAGATTGAGTACGCGAGTGGCAGTACGGCGGGAATTCCTGTTCTTGAGCATCTGCTTCGTCTACGGCCGAATGATTTGACAAGCCATGGCATGCTCGCGGTGCTCGAATATCAGAAGGGAGATTGTGGCGCTGCGGTTGTTCACTTCAAGAAGGCTGCCAGCACTCTTCGATTCTCAGCTCGCTGCTCTCAATGCGTATGGCACTTGCCTGGTCAAGTTGAGGCAATTTGATGACGCAATTGGCATCTTTGAGAAGGCTCTCGCACTTGCCCCTCAGGATCGAAGGCAGCGGCAGGTATTGGCTTCAGTCCAATTAATGGCTCATAAGCCGGAACTGGCGATTGCCACTTTGGATCCTTTGCTCACTGCCGGCCCTGACGCTCAGACGCTCGAACTTGCATCTTCGGCTTATGAAGATGCGCACCAGACAGAGAAGGCCGTCTCTTCATTGCGGGAAGCAATCTTGCTTGAGCCGCAAAACGTGAATCTCTACGTTAATTTTGCAGTGCTCTCGGCGACCCACCAATCGTTCGACGTTGGAATCAACGTGGTGAATGAGGGGATCAATTTGCAGCCGAGAGCGGCACCCCTGTATTTTGCGCGCGGGGTTCTCCTTGTCCAACTTGCCGAATATGACAAAGCCCAGGCGGACTTTGACAAGGCCTACGACCTTGACCCAAGTCAATCCCTGAGCATTGCCGCTCAAGGCCTGGCGGCTGCACAGCGGAACGATCTCGATCAGGCTCTGAATGGAGTTCAGACAAAGCTGGCACGCAGACCGGACGATCCGATTCTGCTTTATATGCAGGCGGACATACTCACGCAACAAGGAGCAGAGCCTGGCAGCCCCGAGTTCGTCAAAGCCATGCGTTCCGCAAAAAAAGCTGTTGAGATTCGTCCAACGCTCGGCCCCGCCCGCAGCGTGCTGGCGAAACTGTACCTTCAATCGGGACAGTATCAAGAGGCCGCAACCGAATGCAGGAAAGCTCTCGAGATTGATCCAAAGGACCAATCCGCTGTTTATCACCTGATTCAGGCCTTGCGAAAGACCGACCGCAAATCCGAGATTCCCGGATTGCTGAAGAGTCTGGCTTCTCTTCGCCAGCAAGCCGCCACGGAGGAACGTGAGCAGTATCGCTACAAGTTGGTCGAGGGAGAGACTGAGCCAAAATAGAGTTCTTTGGAGAAGCTGTGCCTCGATCACTTAGCCGAAGGTGTCTGGGTTTCGTCTCAATTGCACTAAGCATCAGGTTTGGTTTTTCAGACAGGAGGAAACTCCGTGAAGAAGACGATAACGCGCCGTTCTGCTCTCGCTGGACTCTGTGCTGGTTCGACGATCTTTATGAGTCGACAAGCTGGAGCCGTTTGGAGTGCCACAGGTGAAGAAGTCACCGGCTCTCCTGGCGCTCTGAATTTCAGCCTGACTGCGGTCTCTGCCAAAACGCTCTGTATTAGCATTTCTCCAGTCAATGACGAACCTCCGTCCCGAATTCGCGAACTGGGAATTGTCGACAGACAATGGCAGAAACCAATCGCGACAAGCGATGATAAGGGCACCGTCCCTGTTGCCTGGGGAAAATACACGCTGGAGATCGGCCGGAATCCTCTCCGTATCACTGCACGGGAGAATGGGAAGATCCGCCAAGAAATTCAGTTCCAACGAGACAGCACCAATATTCATTTTCGCCTTGATGGACCCGTCTTCGGGCTGGGAGAAGGCGTTCCCTCCTACGATTTGCGAGGCACTCAAGACGCCATGGCGAACGGCGAAGGTGTTCCCGGGCTTGCAACCTTCGGCGCTCGACTCCCTATCCCCTGGGTCATCAGCCCGTCAGGATGGGGCTTATTCATCGGGCAACCGTCCGGTGATTTCGCGTTCACACACGATGAGGGAATCTTTCGTTGCAATGAGGCGACCTCGACGCGAAATGTCTTTCTGATATTGGGAGACACTCCCGCAGAAGTAATGAGCGAGTATGCCGGCCTGACCGGCTTTCCGCACATGCCGCCACTATGGTCGCTCGGATATCAACAATCACACCGTACATTGAGCGGTCGCGACGAAGTCCTGAACATTGCGAAGACGTTCCGGGAGAAGAGGCTTCCGTGTGACGCTCTCATCTACCTTGGAACTGGGTTTTGCCCCTCAGGATGGAATACCGGTCATGGTTCCTTCACGTTCAATGACGAAGTCTTTCCGGACCCTGACAGGGATGCTGTCGTCAATGCACGAAAGCCATTTTCAAGTGATTTTGCATATGGTTCCACCTGGAAATTTGCACGGCGAAATCTCCGACACTGGCGCGGATGCAGACACACCCGGAGATGAGGCTGCGTATTGGAAGCGGCATCTCCCGTTGATGCGACTGGGCGTCGACGGCTGGTGGCCTGATGAAGGCGATCGACTCTCTGTCTCGACCAGGTTTGAACGCAATCGAATGTACTGGGACGGTCCTCTCCAGTTTCAACCGGACAAACGTCCATTCGCTCTGCATCGGAATGGATATGCGGGAATGCAGCGATTTGGGTGGCTTTGGTCTGGCGACACACTGTCGACCTGGAAGGCACTCAAGGCCCAGATCACCAATGGTATTAATGTTGGCTTATGCGGTATTCCCTATTGGGGCACGGATACCGGCGGCTTTGTTCCGACTCTTGAATACACACCTGAACTCTATGTTCGCTGGTTCCAATTTAGTTCATTCTGTCCGTCGTTTCGGTCGCACGGCCGGGCGTGGAAACTCCACCTTCCCTGGGGATGGAATACAGGGACGGCTGAGCCGAAGGAAGTAACGGCAGACTGGATATCTACATGGCCGCCGCCGGAGGATCTCCACCGCGCGGATGTAGAAGAAATTTGCCGCAAGTTCTTAAATCTTCGCTACCAACTGATGCCGTATCTGTATTCGTGCGTAGCCAGGACGCACTCCACCGGACTTCCTCTAATCCGCGCGCTCTGGGTTGAATTCCCGAAAGACGAGCAGACGTTTCTCATCGATGACTCCTATATGTGGGGCGACAGCTTTCTCGTCGCTCCGGTGTATCAAAAGCAGGCAAAAGAGCGGTCGGTGTATCTGCCTGAAGGTGCATGGTGGAATTTCTGGAGCAATGAGCGAATTGAGGGCAGGAGGCAGGTGAACAGCCAGGTCTCGCTAGATACCATCCCGCTGTTCGTGAAAGCCGGCTCCATTGTGCCGATCGGCCCCTTGAAGCAATATACGAATGAACCGAATGATGAATTGATCACCCTTCGTGTTTACCCCGGGGCTGCGGGGGCATTCACCTGGTTTGAGGATGATGGTTACAGCTTCGGGTATGAGAAGGGCAAATGTCTCCGTGTTCAATGTGACTGGAACGACAGCGTTCGCACATTGACTTTAACCGTTGATCCCGCGAACAGCACTCCTTCGAATCGGCAAATTCGAGTTGAGATGCCGGGAGGGGGACGCGCGCAAACGCTGACACTCGGGAACAAAGTCACGAAAATTCAACTCTGACCACCTGCGAGTTTCTGCGCAAATGCGCGGTCGCGGGAAGGCGCGCTGGTCTTCGCTTCTTTAATGAGATTTTGCAGGATTGAAGCCGATGTAAATCGGGTTTCCGAGGAGGAGCAGGTGGTCCTGAGGATCACGCACTTCGGTGCGAATCCAATGACGGGCACCGTCTGCCTGCCAACGCGCGTGAAGAGCCTGATCGGCGGAGGAGACGGCGAGCGGCGGGAGATCGGATGACGATATGCCGTCGAGGGAGAAGCGGAGTGATGCGCCTTCGCATCCCGTCACATGGATCGCAAGAGCGACAGATTCGCCGCTGTGCGGTTCGAGATCGCTGCCCATATTGGCCCGCACGAAACCGGCCTGCGCGCTCAGGTCGAGAAGCCGATTGCGGGAGCCCGTAACGTCGATGAAGACACGGCCGGAGCGAATCCCATCGAGGATGGCGGCGACAGAAAGATTCTGCGCATAGACCACGGTTGTGGGATCGCCAACGGAGCCCGTCTTCTGCGGCGCCCAGTCGGCATGATGGTTGTCGCTGCCGCCGATCGCCGTTAAGCGATGACCTTCGCGAAGCTGCTGCTCCCAGAATTTCGTGGCTGGTTGGCCGCCGCCGTTAACGACCTCAACAGAGGTGACGAGGTTCCAATCCACTGGTTTGTTCGGCGTCCATCCGCAGCCCATGCAGACTTCTCCTGTGGGCGACTCGGGATGATTGATGGAGACGATCGCGCCCAGGTTTCTGGCGTTGCGGAACATTGTGTTCGCGTCAGGGACCTGCAGGGATCCAACACGGTAGTCGATGAAGCGCATGGTGCCGAAGGCGTTTGCATGTCCGTAGAAGGTAGTCAATTCGCGCGCAGGAATGAAGAGCAGTTCGTCGAAATAGGGCTGCAGCTCGCGCTCGGCGTCGTAGTGGGAGGTGGTGTTGTGGTCGCTAACGGCGAGGAAGTCAAGGCCGCGGCGGGCTGCAGCTTCAACGGTGAAGAAGAGAGGGCAAGGAACGGACTTTCCCGATTGACTGGGGCAGCTTCCATCGCTGTGCGCGGTGTGCGTGTGCAGATCACCGCGATACCATCCGGGTGTGTCGCGCAACGGCTGCTCAGTGAAGGAAGAGTCATCGATAGCGCGATTGAACCAGATCTCCGCAGTCCAACTCGAAACTACACCAGGACGTATATTCGGGATCGAGAAGAGAAGCTTCCAGCGGCCAGGCGGAATGGCTCCGGGAAGATAGGAAGGCGTAGCATCGGTCTCGCTGATGGTGAAATGGTCTTTGTTACCGCCACTCGCTCCGCGAAAACGGACAGGGTCGGCAATGCCGAGATCAATTACGGTGCGCTGATCGTGACCGAGGTTGTGGAAGGAAACTGTAATGCGATGCGTTCGCTGTGGAACAACAAAAGGAGCTTCGATGTAGGTCTGGTTCTGACCTGGCTGTATCCTGCCATGTAGAACCAGGTTTGGAGGCTGAGGAGCCTGTGCTGAAGCAAGACAAGCTTGAACGAGAATGAGAAACAACAGTCGCGGAAATATGCTTCCCTCCGCGAATCGGATTGATCGAGAAGCGACCTTCATCGAACCCCACTCACAGAAGTTCGCGACGGTTCGACTTCTTTGAGTGTGTCGTAAAGCGGTTGCGCAGGATGCAGCTCCGGGGTTTCCTCTGCGGTAGAGACAGCAAGAATGCGGATCTTGTCGTTGTTGGGAAGGGTAAGGGTTTCTTCGCCGGCTGACCGCTCGATCGGATAAGCAAAGAGATAAGAATACTGGTAAGGCTGATTCAACCCTTCGCTAGTGTGGTGATGTGAGGAATACCAGGCAAGCTCCGCGGTCTTCACATATCCCGGTTGCAGGCCGATGTAGTCTTCGGGGTAACGAGGCGAAACGGGGCGTCGTTCTCGTTCTTGTTCGTCTGCAGGCGGCCACGCAGCGTGGTTCGCCGAGATTGCCCAGTTACGTTCGGATTGGTTCTTCCACAAGCGCGTATCCCACTGTCCGATGAACCCGCCCCAATCCTGAATATTCAACTGGATTTTCCTTGCGCCAATCAGGAAATCGGCCTTCTGGTCATTGTCTGCGGAAGCTGCCAGCACGTAGACACGGTTGTACCGGCCTGTGGGCAGTTTGATGGTCTGTCCCCTCGCCACGATCGCATTCGCCGTATTCGTCTTTGAAGGCGCGAGCTTGAACTGCACATCGTGATAGCTGATCGTATCTGGCAGCATCTCCGCGGGAAGCGCATTGCCCTTGCCATCGAAGCCGCCACCGTTTGTCTTCGTGTCGTCATTCGTTGCCACGGCGAGATCATATTGAAGCGCGACAGGGCTTGATTGGATCGCGGCGAGCTTCGCTTGCGGTGCATTGAGACGGAGTGCAAACGTTCGTGGCTGAAATGCCGAAAACGATGTGACCAACGAGCCCTTGTCGACAATTGCGGTTCCGATCGGCCGCTCCTGGGCGTCGACCTCGCGAGCGGCGGCAACCGAACCAGCGAAAGATACACGAACGTCCGGTGCCGGCTTCCCATCGAGTTCCACCATGCGAAGAATAACCTCGTCGCTGTTCTCAGCTTTTTTCAGCGCGAGCACGCGAATGCGCTGGTTATTCAGGTGAAGAAGAGAGAAGCTTTTCCCTAAGGGGCCGGGGTGTTTCGAGGTTTGGAAAGCGATCAATGGATCGTTGAGCCGATACGCTTGCCAATCCGTCTGGGCCTGTTGCCAGCTGCCACTATGTGCCGCGAGCCCGAACACAAATTTGTGGTGGCCCCAATCCTGATTTGCCTGGTCCGTGTAGGTCTGTGGGCGTCCATTGGGTGGAGGCTGCATCCCCGGCGATCGCAGCAGAGTTAATCGAAGAGTGTTGTCGTTTGGCTTATCGGAGCCGTTCTTGCAGTCGGTGAGAACGGTTGTGCCAAAGCTGCCAGTCTTATCGGATAGATCGATCCAGCGGTGAGACGCGACTTCGAATTGACGTTCCTGGGCATTGGGTCTTTGAATCGTGCCGATCTCCCAATTGTAGGTAGCATTCTCATTCGAAGCGCTCAGGGGAAACGTCGCCTTCAGGTTTGCGGACAGAGTTTTCCAATCGATCGAGTTGGCAAATTCCACACGATTCCCCGCGTCGCCTGCGGAAAGACTGACCGTCTGAACAAACTTTGACCCTTCCGTCTCACGGGATACTTCAAGAGAGACCCGAACCGGACCATTTTCCTTGATCCGAATCTGTGCAGGACCGCCGACATAAGCGCGTGGTGCTGCCTGCTCCTGTTCGAATTCCATATTCCATGCGGGGTAAACCTTTGGCACGTCATTCGAAATAGCAAGCCGAATCGGCGCGGCAAGAAGCTCCTTTTTCAAATCCTTGTCATAAATGCTGGAGACATCACCCTCGCCATTGAGACGCACGAGATACCGGGTATTTTCAATCGACGAGTTCGTTGCCTTGAGTGTTGAATGTTGGTCCGATGCATCGACGGGCTGCACGCTGTAGATGCCATATCCAACAGAAGGAGCTTTGGCAAGAAACAGAACCTGATCGCCTTCAATCTGCGACGGAACTTCCCTGCCATCGGAATCATTCACACGAACGGCCTTTGGGGTTCCTTGCGGAAACGCGATGTTGGCAGTCACCACATCTTCGCGAGCGATATTGAGTGGATTGAAGACCACGATCGGCGTTCCGGCAGTCTCGGTATTGAGGCCTGAAGCAATTGCCTCGGTTGCATCCGTCAGGATGCCGGCAAACTGATTTGCGACGATGATGTCGTCGTTCCATGCGTATTGATAGGAGCGAGGTGTCGCGGTTCCTGCGCCGGTATCGTGAAAGTGTCCTGCCAATTCAAGCATCCATGCATCGTTTATTCGTTGCTGAGGATAAGTTCGACCACCCATCCAGGCCGCAGCGATCGAGGCCTTCTCTGCTGCATCGGCAAGCAACTCATTCTTGATAATCCACCGCTTGTGATATGCCTGCGACGTCAGGGAACCGGCGGAGTGATTGATCAACTCAAGGTCACCCTTGTAGCTGGGTAACTTCGATGCCATTGCCGGGTTGATGTCGTTGAACATCTGATCCGCGGCGGATTCGACGACATGCACTGGACCATCGCCGACTTTCACTTCGGATCCGGTCGGCTCTGCTTTTGGAGCCTCACCCATTGCAAAGGCTGCCGTCGGCGGAGAAGGCAGCACGGCCTCGCTTTTCGTGATGATGGCTTCGAGAAGCTTGACGGTCGATTCCTGCGCTGCTCCTCCTATGTCGCCTGTACCGACGTAGTGATAGTCAGCAAATACGCCCGTTACTTTGCCATTCAAGTCGATCCGCTGGACCCAGTTCTGCTCTGTCGGCCGTTGTCGCGCCACGGTATTCGCCTGCTGCGGCGTGAGTCGCGCCCTCTCTTCGCTGGTCAACTGAGGCGAGGATGCAGACGGCGGCGCCGTAGGTTCCTTGCTAAGGTCGGTGTAAACGTTGCTGCCATAACCTCCTGGATTCAACGCCGCAATCACTCCCTTTCCATCAGGGCCCACCCACATTCCAACATTGAAGGGGATTCCCTCAGGTGTGCGTTCGGGCGAATCAGGGCCGCCGATCTTCGGCGCAGGCTGCCACTGGGCATTGAGTTTTTGTGTTGAGAATCCCTTCACGCCCGCATGGGCAAGAATGCTCGGCAGCGAAGCAGGAAATCCAAAGCAGTCAGGCAGCATGTACTCCGTGCTCGCCTTGCCGAAATCTTTTCTGAAGTACTCATTGCCGTAGAGTATCTGGCGGAAAATTCCTTCGGCACTGGGAAGATTTACGTCTCCTTCTTCAATCGATGAGCCTGCCGGGAACCAGCGGCCTTGAGCGACATATTGCTTCAGCCGCGCGTAGTCCGCTGGAAAATATTCCTTCATGAGTCGATAGCGGTTTGCGCCCGTCCAGTTGAAGACATAGTGCGGGTACTTGTCGATGTAATCGAAATTAACTCGCATCGTCTTCAACAGATACTCGCTTATCGTTTGCGGAAACTCCCACCGCCACTGCGTGTCTAAATGCGCGTAGGGAACAACGTACAGTGTTGGAACCTTCGCAAGGTCGGGCGCCTTCATCACCTGGGCACGAACGTCAGGGGGAAGCAGAAACATGGCAGCAATCGCCGAAAGAATCCAAGTGGCACGAAGACAATGGCGACGGATCATTCCAGAATCAAGAAACAAATGTGACCATTGCGACAATCGCATATGTAGTGCCCTTTCTTTCGTCGAAGACCGCGGACAGTCTGATATGGCCTCTTGTTAATGGAAAGACCCGGCATGGTCAAAGTCCCTGCCGGGTCTCAAGACTTAAGCAAAGCATCGTCGATCTGCAATGCGCATCAAGCCCACGCGACTAAAAAACATATCGCAGGCTGAATTGGAATTGCCGTTCGGATGCATAGGTCGTGCCTTTGCTCGTCACTTTTCCAAACGTGCTGCTGGTTGGGTTCACGTCGGGGTTATCCCAGTTGGGGTGATTAGCGAAGTTGAAGGCCTCTGCTCTGAAGACCAGTTCATGGTTCTCATGGCCCGGGATCAGGTGGAAGCCCTTCTGAAGCGCGGCATTGAAGCTTTGGAAGCCAGGGCCGTAGATAATGTTGCGAGCGCCGCGAGGGGCAAAAGTGCCGACTGCTGCGGGCTCGAAGACACCTGGGTCGAACCACGTTGCGGTGCCGGTAGAGCCAAACTCATGCGGCAGCAACGGTGAGCGTGTGTGCACGTAGTATTGGTTGCCCGACCCGGGTCCGACGCCTGCCTGGTCGAGGTTCCGCGAAACAGTTCCTGAAGGCGGACGTCCGGATTGAGCCTGGACGGTGCCCGAGAACTGCCAATCGCCGAGCGTTTTGCGCACGAACCCGTTGCTGGAGTGTGTTGCGAAGGGGATATTCCAGACGTAGTTCACCACAATCACGTGGCGAGTGTCGAAGTCGCTTGGTCCGTACATGATGCTGTTGTCGTAAGCGTTGGTGATGTTCGTGCCGTTCGAGGATCCGTAGTCCAGGCTCTTTGACCAGGTGTAAGCGACGCCAAACAGAAAGCCCTTCGTGAGGCTGCGCTTCAGGTTGACCTCCATGGCGTGAAAGAACGACCCGCCGGTATTTTGCGCTTCGATAATTGTCGAGTAGCCCTTATATGGGCGAAGTGAGTCTGGATTGGTGCCAGCCGGGTTGGCCTGCACGGTTCCGGGCGTGAGCTGGTTAACGTTGGCAAGCTGCTCAAGGTGGTAACCTCTGCGTCCAACGTAACTGAGCGTGAAGATCGCGAATCTTTCAAAGTCGTGCTCAGCCGTCAGGTTCCATCCCCAGGCCTCGGGACTGGGGTAGGTATAGGCATGGGATGTGAAGGCGAGCGGCGTGGCGTTGACGCCGATGCCTCCGGGATTATCGACGCTGCCACGGGTAACAGTGGACGCCGGCTGGAAGGGCGCGTTGCCGCCAACGTGCACGGTATCGCTGATGCCAAGCCGTTGCACGTAGCGGCCAGCTCCGGCGCGTAAAACGGTACCGGGCGAGACTTGATAGGCAAAGCCCAGGCGTGGCTGGATATCGCTGTAAACGGTGGGAGAGTAGCCACTGTCATAGCCGCGAAAGAGTCGCTGGTAATCGCCGTTGAGAATGCTATCCGGAACGTGTCCCTGGGCTGAGCTCGGGAAGCCGCTACCCGGGATGACCACACCATCCAAAGGATCTCCGCCCGTGATGAAGCCGGTGATCGGATTAACGGTCGGAGCAGTGGCCGGGTTGTATTCCTTCTCACTGAAGAACGACTGGTTGCCCCAGAGCGCGTGGTAGGGCATCATGACGCTGTAACGGACGCCGTATTCGAGCACAAGGCTCGGCGTTACGCGCCACTGGTCAGCGACAAAACCCTCGAACATGTTGCCGCGGAAGAGCGTGTAAGAACGCGTGCCGATTTCGCCATAGGTGTCGAATAGACCGAGCGCGGTGTTCGCGACAGCTGCCTTTGATGTCGCGCCGCCTCCGCGGCCATCTGTAAAGACAAACAAGCCGTTCTGATTGTTTGTTGTTCCGGGTCGCGTATTGTCGACGCTGATCTGGTCGTAGTTGTTCTCACCAGCGTACTCCCACAATGCCCCGAACTTGAGCGTGTGACGGCCCCAGACCTTGGTGAGAGTATCTCCAACGTCGTAGACGATTCCGCCGGAGCGCGATGGGTAGGGACCACCATCGAGAGTGCCGAAACTCCCGAGCTGAATCGTAGGAATTTTGTCGGGAACCACCTTGGAGGCGGATCCATAAAGGTATGGGTAGTCGATTCCGTACCTGGTGCGGTCGGAAAGGCCAGACGACGTGTCGATGTTGATGTCGACGTGGTCCGCCGCGCCCGAAACATAGGCATCGTTGACCAGCGTGGGGTTGATTGTCCAGGCGTAGTGGAAAACAGCGACCTGGTTGGGCCGGTCAAAGATGCGCGGGTTGGTGTTGAAGTTCCCGAAGTGGGGTTCGTAATCGTTGTAGTTGTAGTTCAGAAGACTGAAACGGAAATGGTGAGCATCGTTAGGGACGTAATCGACGACGATGCTGTCTTTCCGTTGATTCTCGGTATAAAGCGCGGAATCGATCCAGTTGCTGGAAGGATTGTTGGCGAGATTGGGTGCCGGGTACGCGTTGAGCAGGCCAATCCCGTTGGGGCTGAGCTGATCGCTCGGAATGACATTGTTTGGATAGGGAACGCCGGTGTTGGGGTTCACGATTTGAACGGGGGCCTTGTAGAAGATGTTCGGACCGAGCAACTCACTGAAGTCACCGGTGCGCATGAGCGCCGTGGGCACTTTCAACGTGGCGGATGTGGTGTCATCGTGGTTGTACTTCACCCACTCCTGTCCAAGCAGGAAGAAGAGCTTCCTGCGATCCTTGTTGAAGTGGCCGGGAATGAAGATGGGGCCGTTCAAGTTCCAGCCGTACTGGTTGTAGCGGAACGCCTGTGTATCGAGGCCGGTGTTATTGCGTTGCCAGGTGTTGGCATTGAGCGCGTTGTTGCGAAAGTATTCAAAGGCGCTGCCGTGCAACGCCGTTGTTCCGCTCTTGGGAATCATGCGAATCTGTCCGCCCGATGTGCGGCCATATTCAGCCGGATAGCCGGTGGTGAGTACCTGCACTTGCGAGGTTGAGTCCACATCGGCTACGCCAACGCTGGTGCCGTTGGAGCGCGTGCGCACCATTGGCGCGCCGTCGAATGTCTGCAGGCTCTCCTGGCTGCGCGCGCCGTTTACGTTGAGCGGGTTATCAAGACCAAAGCCAAGGGCTGCCATCGAATTGCTGCGCACCACACCCGGCTCCATCTGTGCGAGGTAGAGTGGGTTGCGTCCGTTAAGCTGGATGCTTTTGACCTGTTCCTGGGTGACGAGCTGACCTACCGAGGCACTTTCGGTCTGGATTGTATTCACCCCGGCCTCAACAGTGACTTCAGTTTTGGTGTCGCCGACTTTCATGGAGATGTCGACCCGGCGGCCGATGTTGGGATCGACGCGCACGCTGCTGAGGGTTGTGGTCTGGAAGCTTGCTGCCTCGACACGAATGGTGTAGTTACCGGGCGGAAGGTTGGTGAGATTGAAGTTTCCGCTTTCGTTGCTGACGGTTGTGCGATCGGTATGGGTTGCGTCGTTGCGAACCAGGACTTTGGCGTTGGGAAGAGCGGCGCCGGTCGGATCGGTAACGGTCCCTGAGAGAGATGAGGTGTCTGATTGGGCGAGAGCTTTATTCGCAATCGCGAAAGTGCAAATCGCGACGGAGAGCCATAGGATGCGAAATGCAAGCCTAGGTAATTTCATTTCGACCTCCAAAAGTGCGCTGCGTGGGGATCTTATGATTGCGCTATCACAGCGCTTGTCTTGTCTACACAGTCCGACATTACGTTGTCAACCCGCGTTTGTGGTAAATTACAGGTAAAATTGCCGCGCTGATTGGAACTCTATGATAGGGCAACCATATAGAGTCGAAGAATTGCACAAGTCGTCTCCCAGGAAACGGGCGACGCTTGAAGACGTCGCGCGTTCGGCCGGAGTGGGACCGATGACGGTCTCTCGGACGATCAACGGTCATCCCTACGTCTCCGAAGCGACGGCGAAGAAAGTGCGAGCAGCAATTCGCAAGCTCGATTACCGTCCGAATCATGCCGCCCGCATGCTCACCGGTCAATTGTCACGATCCATCGGGCTCATAGTTCCAGACATCGCGGACACCTTTTTCTCGGTGGTGATCCACGCTGTTCAGGAGACCGCCAGGGAGAGTGGTTATCTTGTATGGCTGGCAGCTTCGAATGAGGATTCAACGCTGGAAGCCGCACAAGTGGAGATGATGACTCATCAACCCGTTGATGGCATCCTGCTCGTCCCGGTGGATGCACGAAACAAGTATTTGAAAGCGCTCGCCGCGCGGCCCCTCCCGATTGTCACCATCGATCGGCCGATTGAAGTGGCTACGACGGACTCTGTCGGTGTTGAAAACAAAGCCGGCGCGAGGATGGCCGTAAACCATCTAATCGAGCACGGAAACAAGCGAATCTTGTGCGTTGCCGCGAACTCCCATCTTCTGACAATCAAGGAACGAATCGCCGGTTATCGGGAATCGATGCAACGAGCAAAACTGCCGCGTGCAAAGGAGATTGCGTTATCGAGCCAGGTCTCTGCGAAGTCTGCAATTTCAGAGCTGTTCTCATCACGCAGTCGTCCTGAAGCCCTGTTCACAGCGAACAACGCCTCCACAATCTGGGTCATCGAAGCCCTCAAGGAGATGAAAATTGAAATGGGAAAAGATGTGGCCCTTGTGGGCTTCGATGATGTCGATTTTTACACTTTGATAACGCCTCCTATCACTACCGTTCGTCAGCCCGCAGCTGAGTTGGGGAGCATTTCGGCTCGGCTTCTCTTGCAAAGAATCAAAGGAGAATTTGGAGGTTCCAGTCTCCGGACCGTTCTTCCGGTCACACTGATTCTTCGTGAATCGTGTGGATGCAAGCGGCGCTAGTATGGTTGGTTCTTTTTTATGGAGCGAGCTTTCGCAAAATCGGCTTCCGAACGGATTCCTTTATCGGGACCGTGCTGCAATCAGCGAACTATCCCGTCCAGGCCGCTGCTCAGCCCCGGACGATCGCATTTTCCGCCGAAGTGTTCAGGCCAGGACGCCACTGGGGTGCCGCGCAAAGACTTCAGGGTCATAGATTGAGGCGAAGATGTCCGCTTCCCTGCGAATGCGCGCCCAGGTTGCATCCGCTTCCATCATGCTTTCCATCACGCCAAGATACCTGCCCGACTCGATGTTGCTGTACTTAAAGAAGCAATCTGTGATGATGACGGTGCCCTTCTCCGTATCGATGGCGACTGCCATGGAAGAGCGATGGTGGACACCGGCCCAGAAAACGCGAATGCCTGGCAAAAATTCTTCCTCATCGGCAAGCAGCCGCACCTTCTCCCAGCCGTCGTTCTGCAGGTAGTGATTGACTTCAGGCGGAATGCGGAGATGTCGAGGAACATGCAGATGGTAGAACGGGGCCTGAAAATCCTCAATCCAACCACGTCGCGAGATACCGATGCTGGCATTGCGAAACATATGGATATTGGCAGTGGCGTAGGCCTGTAGCGGCGTGACCAGCACGTGAGAAATGTCTTCAGGCGCGAGTCCTTGTGCGCGCAGGATGTTCTGAGGAAGTTGCGCTTCTGTGCGAACGATCTGCGCCTCGGGGTAGCCAAAAAAGTTGAGCCACGCTTGGTTGATCACTGTCAGGTCTTGCGGGGGTCCAGTGTTGATGAGAATGTTATGGTCGCCGCCACGAATGAGGTAAATGAGTACATTCATGTCCTCGCGTTGGTTCCACGCTTCCATCCAATAAACTTCAGGACCTGGAACCCAGAAAGTGCCGGCATTGAATGCTTGAACTGTGTATTTCATTCGGCGGCCTCGGTCGCTTCTGTAACGTGCGCCCGGAATCTTCGCATGCCGTCGAGGAAAACCCCGATGTCGCTGCCCAGGCTGATCATGCGAAACCCCTTGCGAATCCAGTGCGCTGCCGATTCCTGTGTGGGCGGAAGGAATCCGGGTGCAACGCCGTGCTTGCGGCAGACGGCGACAAGATCGTCCATTGCCTTGAGAAGCGTTGGATGGTCGAACTGCGCGGGGAAGCCCATGGAAACAGTGAGGTCGTAGTGCCCGATCCAAACCACATCGACGCCGGGAACTGAGACGATGGCCTCGAGATTCTCAAATGCTTTTGCGGTCTCCACCTGAATGATTACCAACGTTTCTTCATTGGCACTGGCGAAAAACTCTGCCCCGGCAGGCCGATAAAGATCGTGCGCGATGCCGAGAGCGACGCCGCGTTTGCCTTGCGGTGCATATTTGAGCTGGCGGACTATTTCTTCCGTTTGAGCCCTGGTTTCAACGCGGGGAACCATGACTCCGCGCGCGCCGAGATCGAGAACACGGGAAAGAGGCGCGAAGTTCAGGTCGGGGACACGCGCCATTGGAACAATGCGGCTGCCCCGGCACGCCGCGATCATCTGTTCAAGGAGGGTGACGTCACATCTTCCGTGCTCCATGTCAAAGATGACGAAGTCGAGTCCGCAAGCATCAAGCATCGGCCCAATGCCGGGTGTAAAAAATTCGAGGAGCAGTTGGCCGAGAACGACATCTCCCTGTTGCAAGCGTTGCCGAAGATTATTCATCGCCCCTCCTCGAGCGTTGAGCGTGCCTCTTTGAACATTGCCAGCTTCTCAATGAAACGCGGATTCGACAGCACCTGGGGGTTAACCACATTCCGCGGGACCTCCCCACGATAAATGGCCAGCGCACCCTCGCAGTCAATGCGTCCCATGTCACGGAAGAGTTCTTCGGTCCAGGCGACGGAATGCGAGGTGAGAATAACGTTATCCATGGACGCAAGTGGGGAGTTTGCAGAAAGTGGTTCATTCTCAAACACGTCTAGTGCCGCGCCTGCAATTTTGCCTTCTGTGAGGGCCGCGATCAGCGCAGCTTCGTTGACGATGGGACCGCGAGCTGTGTTGATGAGGACCGCATCGGGCTTCATGCGCGCGAATTGATCGCGGCCCATAAGTCCGCGGGTTTCCGAGGTGAGAGGACAATTCACGAGTACGTAATCGGATTCGCTGAGGAGTTTTTCGAGCGAGACGAGTTCAACGCCGAGTTCGGCAGCGCGGACTTGCGACGCGAAAGGATCGAACGCCAGAAAGCGACGCACGTCCAATACGCGCAAAAGGCGGATGGCTTCTGAAGCGATATTGCCCAGCCCGATGGTTCCGACCACGCGGTCGCGGGGTTCTCGCCCAAGGCGTTGTGTGCTTTCGGCCCAACTTCCCTGGCGCACCATCTTGTCCTTCTGCAGCAGGCGGTGAGAGAGCGCGAGCATCAACAGCAGGATGGATTCGGCGACCGGCCGCACGACGCCGCCCGGCGTGATGTAAACAGCAATACCGTGTTGGGTGCAGGCTTCGAGGTCCACATTGTCGTAGCCGACGCCGCATCGGCCAATTGCGCAGAGACGTTCGATGCCTTGAAGCGACTGGACAGTAACGCGTGGCTTAAGTGAGATGAGAACGTCCAATCCGTCGAGCTGGGCTGGCTGATACTCAGCACGATATGGGGACAAGAACTCATAGTGAACGCCGGGGACCTTATCAAGCAGGGAGAGCCCGACGTCAGGAAATGCAAGCATACCGTCTTCGCGGCAGAAATCTGCAGAGAACCCTACGCGAAACGCCGCGGTGTCCTGAGTCATCATCAAGGGTGCGGCAGTGCTCATGCTTTCGATTCCAGCACGACAACCCAGTCCTGGAAGATAGGGACTTCCGCAATCTTCCAAGAACCGCTGGCGTCGGGTGAGACACTGCCGATCTCAGTTTCGCTTCCATCGGCGGGATTGAAGAAAAAGGCCCGGTAAGTCATCGGCCTCAAATTGCGAAAAGTGGCGCCGCTGTATGAGGCAGGTAGGAAGGCGATGGCCGCCTCCCCCGGAATTTCAGCGGCGAAAGGCTTCCAGTAGTCCTCCTTGCTCCAGCGCGGGTCAATCAGTTCGGGGCGCGGTTCGAGTTTCCACCATGAGTACCGCATCAAGAGGCCCTTCGCCATGCCTAGTTGCCCTGACCCTGGGAGCGCCGCGGCGATATCCCAGGCGGGGCCGCCCCACGAGTGCCCATGCGGCGACAGGCCATAAGGCTGCTCGCGTGTGTTTACCTGCCAGATGCCGTTGGCTCCGTAAGTGTGTCCCGCGGTTCCGCTCAGCAGCGCCGACCAAAACATGAAGCGCTGCACTTCCTGGCGGCTTGCTTCCTGAATTCCTTCGTAGCAAACCTCACCGATAAGGACCGGCATGCGAGGGGTTGCAGCGAGCGATCGGTTGACTGTCTGAATTGTGTTCGGCACACTTTGCCGGTCGCTGTGTCCTGTTTGGAGCATGTCGAAATCCAATACCGAGGGATCGTCAACGCATTCGCGCGCACTGCTGGACGGATGAATCGTGAGTGGATGATGGTGGGGATCGGTCGCTCGCACGTAGCGCGCAAGCTCGGTCAAGCCGTGTTTCTGGGCCTCGGCGTCCTCTTTCGGAGTTTTCGAGAGGTAATACGGCATCGTACCTTCTCCGGCCAGGCACCACACGACCGGATAGGCGCTCCAACGCGCGATCAGATAACGCCAATGCTTCTTCACCTTCTCCATGCCCATGCGGGGTATGAAGTATCCCCAGAAGCCGACGACACACGCTGCCAGACCATGATCCGCGAGGTACTGAATCCGGACGTCCGCCATGTCGAAGTACGCGGGGTTGATGCGCGCAAAGTCACGCTCCCACGCGAAACCCGCTTCGTTGGCACCGCGATCGTCGAAGGGCTCCATATCCGGATATAACCCGGCGACGATTTGAACCATGGTGAAGCCTTTGCGAATGCGGTCTGCCGCCAGCGTCTGGAATCCGTCGGGCCAATTGAGCCGCTTGCAAAAGCCCATCCACCACGTGTCGCCCAACCAGAAGAAGGGCGTGCCGTCCGCATATTGAAAATACCGCTTATCGGCGGCCACCTGGAGCACGCCATGTTTGTAATTGGGGTTGGTGCCGGCATAGCGCTGAACATTGATGGCAAGGGATTGACCGTGCAGGTCGCGGTTGGCTGTATCGCTACAGACGGAACGAATTTTGTAGAGGCCAGGCTCCTGCGGTTGGTAGCGCACGCGCCAGATTGAGTCACCTGCCCAAAATGCGGGGGTGCGCTCTTCTCTTCCCGATGGGGTCGTGATGATCGCATCGACGTCTACCTGGTTGAATGGATCGGAATATTGCTTTCCGCTCACATAGGACCACTCGGTTGCCATTCCGGTAGTAGCCACCCGCTCCTCGGAAAGACCAGCCTTGCTTGCGGAATTCACCGCTGTGGTTGCTGCCAGCGCCTTCACAAAAGTACGTCTCGACATCGGGTCGATCATTGCATGGGCTCCTGGGGAATACGGGTGTGCGAAGTTCGGAGGTAAACAGATCATCAGATATTGAGTCGACGACGAGAAACCTGTCAAGGCGAACTCGACGAATCTGCTTGACAGCCCGTGAGGACCAAACGTAAGTTTCGTAGTCGCGGACCAATGATAGAACGGTCTGATAACGCTCACAAAATACTCTCTACGATGGTTCCGGGCCCCACCAAAGGCCCGATGTCTCAAACTTCGGAATGATACTCCGGCACCAAATGGAAAAGGGGCCGTATGAAACATTTTGAGAATTTCATCAACGGCAAGTTTGCAGCTTCGCGTGGCAGCGACCGCATTGAGGTAAGGAATCCTGCAACCGGCGCAGTGATCTGCACTGTTCCTGACAGCACTCAACAGGACGTTGAACTCGCGATCGCATCTGCGGACAATGCACAGCGTTCCTGGGAAAAGGAACCCGCAGCAAATCGGGCCCGCTATTTGAAGAAGCTCGCACACAAGATCCGTCAGAACATAGAGCCGATTGCGCGGGTAATCACGGAAGAGCAAGGAAAGACGCTGGGTTTGGCACGTGTCGAGGTGGAATTCACTGCGGACTATCTGGAATACATGGCAGAGTGGGGTCGTCGCATCGAAGGCGAGATTATCGAGAGCGATCGACCGGGAGAGACAATCTTCTTGTTTCGCCGGCCCATTGGAGTGGTTGGCGGCATCCTGCCGTGGAATTTCCCATTCTTTCTCATCGCACGGAAGGCGGGACCGGCACTGATTACCGGAAATACGATCGTAATCAAGCCAAGCGAAGAGACGCCCCACAACGCCGTCAAGTTCTGCGAACTTTTGGTGGAACTGGATTTCCCCCCGGGACTCATCAATGTGGTCCATGGTCGTGGTCCCGGCGCTGGACACGCGCTTGCTTCCTCCAGCGGCATCGGAATGGTCACGTTCACAGGCAGCGCGGAAACCGGCTCAGCCGTCATGTCTGCGGCCGCGAAAAACATCACCAAGGTCAATCTTGAATTGGGTGGCAAGGCTCCGGCCATTGTGATGGCAGATGCCGATATCGATGTTTCAGTGAAGGCCATCAAGTCTTCGCGGGTCATCAACAGTGGCCAGGTGTGCAACTGCGTGGAACGTGTGTATGTGCAGCGGTCGGTGCTGGAGGAGTTTACAGATAAGCTCAGCCGAGCCATGGAGGCAACACATTATGGCGATCCGTTACAGGACGAGACTGTCGAATACGGCCCGCTGATCAATGAATCCGGTTATAGAAAGGTCGAACGCCTGGTTGGAAGCGCGGTGCAGGCAGGCGCATCTTTGCGTACAGGCGGCAAACGCGGAGAAGGGGCTGGAGGATACTATTTTCAACCGACGGTTCTGACGGGGTGCACACAGGCGATGGACGTGGTGCGCCAGGAAATCTTCGGCCCCGTGATTCCGATCGTTGAGTTTGGTGACCTGGATGAAGCGATTGCCTTTGCCAACGACTGTGATTACGGGTTGACCTCGTCAATCTATACAAAGGATTTGAACGTGGCGTTGCGGGCCTGCCAGGAGATACGATTCGGCGAGACGTATATCAATCGCGAAAACTTCGAAGCGATGCAGGGCTTCCACGCCGGTTGGCGAAAGAGCGGCATTGGAGGCGCGGACGGAAAGCACGGTTTATACGAATTCCTGCAGTCCCACGTTGTTTACATGCAAAGGAACTGATCGAATGCCTGATCGCGCAAACGCTTCTTTGGTTGGCAAAGGTTTCGAACCGGAGATGGCGCATGGGCGGTCAACCTTGAACATGGCGTCCATCGAGATTCAATGAAGCTGAAGGGGAAAGTAGCCATCGTGACCGGTGCAGCGAGCGGCATTGGGCGGGCCTGCGCCGTTGCGTTTGCCCGGGAGGGCGCGAAGGTTGTCGTAGCCGACCGAAACGAGGACGGCGGTAAGGAGGCGATTTCGGCGATTGCTGCCGAGGGGTACGAGTGCTGGTTCGCGCAGATGGATGTTGCAAAAGAAGATGATGTTAAAGGGATGATCGCGAACACAATCGAGCGCTGGGGCGAGATCAATATTCTCTTCAATAACGCAGGCGTGGTTCTGGTCAAAACCGTTGAGGAGATGACCGAAGAGGAATGGGACCTCGTTATGTCGATTAACGTGAAGGCGACATTTCTCAGCACCAAACATGTGGTGCCGCACATGCGCCGCAATGGCGGCGGAGTCATTCTGAATACCGGCTCAATCGCGAGCTTTTCGGGCCAGGTGGGTACACCCGCTTACTCGGCATCCAAAGGAGCAATCGCACTGCTGACCAAGTCGCTTGCCCTGGATCTTGGGCGAGACAAAATTCGGGTGAACTGCATTTGCCCCGGCATCACAGATACGCCGATGCTCCGTGAACACCTCGGACATGGTCCCGAAGGAGAAGAACGCATCCGGGCACGTTTGTCCCGCGTTCCGCTTGGGGAGATTTTGAGCCCTGAAGATGTCGCGCGGGCCGCTCTCTATCTTGTGTCGGACGATTCAGCGGGCATCACCGGCATTCTGCACATCGTGGATGGAGGCCTGCTTGCGGCGGCTGAGTTTGACCAGCCACTTTGAGACGCGTCGCCGAATAAGAATTCAATTGAGCGAGGCAGCCTGGCAATGTGCCAGGTGTCGATCGCTCGGGGCTTAAGAAAGTAATGACCGGAAACCAGGTTGGAAGGGTGTGACGTTTGGGCGCAAATCCACTGTTGGGTGTATTTCTTCACTGGCTCGGAGGACTTGCTTCGGCAAGCTTTTATGTTCCATTCCGCCAAGTGCGCGGTTGGTCGTGGGAGACCTATTGGCTGGCCGGCGGCGTGATGAGCTGGATTGTCATGCCGTGGCTTCTGGCTGGATTATTGACACACGATCTCTTGACTGTCTTGCAGACCGCCTCGGCATCAACGCTCATTTGGACGTACTTCTTTGGCCTGTTGTGGGGATTGGGTGGGTTAACCTTTGGCCTCACCATGCGCTACCTGGGCCTTTCGCTTGGCATGGCAGTAGCGTTGGGCTACACAGCGGTCTTCGGCACGCTTGTTCCGCCCATCTTTCACGGACAGTTCCGCCAATTGCTCGGCCAGCGTTCGGGCATCATCATCCTCGTGGGTGTCGGAATTTGCGTCCTGGGAATCGTCTTCGCGGGGGCGGCGGGCATATCCAAGGAAAATGAACTGTCGCACGAGCAAAAGCTGGCCAGCATTCGTGAGTTCAACTTGAAACTAGGTCTGGGTGTCGCAACCTTTTGCGGGGTGATGAGTTCCTGTTTCGCATTTGGCCTGGATGCAGGCAATCCGATCAAGACTCTCACGCTGCAGCATGGAACGAGCGTTATGTGGCAGGGGTTGCCGGTCCTGGTGGTATTGCTGGCTGGCGGCTTCACAACCAACTTTGTGTGGTGTATCGTGCTCAACGCGCGTAATCGCAGCTTCGGCGAATATCTGCGCATCCCGGAAGAGACTGGAACCATCGCCGGCAAGCATCCTCGGCTCGAGAATGTTACGGACGCTGCTTCGACAGAGATGGCACTGGAACTCGCGACCTCTCCTAACCGCGCGCCTTCCCTTGGCTGGAACTATCTCTTCTCGCTGTTGGCCGGCGCAACCTGGTACATGCAATTTTTCTTCTACACGATGGGCGAGACGCAAATGGGGCGTTACAAATTCTCAAGCTGGACCCTGCATATGGCCAGCATCATGATCTTCAGTACCTTGTGGGGAATCGCCTTGAAGGAGTGGCGTGGTGTCAGCGCGCGCACAAAGTTCCTTGTATTCCTGACCCTTCTCACACTTGTTGGATCGACGATGATTGTCGGCTATGGCAACTACCAGGGGCTGCGCTAGACAATGCTTCGGATCGAATGGCAAGCCATCAATCATTTGTTCTGACATCGACCACATTCCTTCCACTAGGAATCAGAACTCCGTCATTGACGCGGGGTGGGTTTCGGTGGAACCATTCGCACACGTTTGGACAAAGGGATCAAAGGCGAACGTATTGATCCGAAAATCACAGATCAAAGCAAATGGAGCTAACGATGAATGACATCTCGCGCCGTTCGGTCCTGAGAAACGGTGCCATTACGGCGGCATCCGCAGCGATGTTGAGCGCACTGCCCAAGCGGCTTTTGGCGGATTCGCTGGCGAAGTCTGCAGGCATTCAACTTTATACGGTTGACAAGGAACTGAAGCAGGATATGCCGGGAACCCTGGCCAAGCTTGCGGCTATCGGATATCGGACCGTGGAGAGCGCGGGAATGGCCGGGAAAACCGCTGCGGAGTTTCGCCAGGCGCTCGATGCTGCCGGGTTGAAATGTCCAAGCTCCCACCTGTTTTTGAGACCGGGCCAAACCGCGCAGCAGTATTTCGAAGATGTGAAGACGCTGGGATCTGAATACGCCGTATCGAGCGTTGTGATCAAACCAAACCCCAACATAAAAAGTGTGGATGACTATATCAAGCAAATCGACGCGTTGACGCAGGATGACTACAAGAAAATGGCTGCCGAATTGAATACGATGGCCACCCAGGCCAAGGACGTTGGCTTGAAGTTTGCCTACCATAATCACAATATGGAGTTCCGGAAGTGGAGCGATGGCACCACAACCTATGAGATTTTGATGGCGGAGACAGATCCCGCTCTCGTGAAGATCGAACTGGACTGTGGCTGGGCCGATCTGGGAGGTCATCCGCCCCTTGAGCTGTTCAAGAAATACCCCGGGCGCTTCCGCATGTTGCATATCAAGGATTTCGCGCCGATTGCAAATCCGATGGTCACTCTCGACCCGCAGTCTGGGCCGGAATGGACCGAGTTGGGCAAGGGACACATCGACTATCGGGCGATTCTTGCTGCGGCGCCTGCAGCCGGAGTCGAGTTCATCTTTGTCGAACAGGAGCCACCCTTCGTGAAGTTCACAGCGTTTGAGGCGGCTAAAGTCGACTACGGCTATCTACAGTCGCTCGGTTAGGCAAACGACGGCCCACGTTGATCACCACCTTTACCAATTTGAATATGGATTAAAATACGAATCGCCAACGAACAGAAGGATTGGCATACATGGATCGCAGGAAATTCTTGGCATCTACTGCCGCAGGGTTAACCTATTCGCTTGCGCCAAGCCTCATCACAAAAGCTCTCGCCCAGGACAATTCGGAATCTGATGCAACGCCAGTCAGTATTGACCTCGGAAGGAGCGTGGGTGACCTGCCCCATTTCTGGGAGAGTTGCGCAGGATCAGACCGCACAGTTGTCGGGCTTCGGCAGCAGTGGCGCGAAGATCTTGTGCGGGCACGCCGCGACATGGGCATGAGATCGGTTCGTTGCCATGGGCTCTTTGACGACGAGATGGGAATTGCGGCGGCCGGGGCAGGCTCATTCAACTTTCTCTATGTCGATCAGATCTACGACTACATGCTCGATCACGGCGTACGGCCATTCGTCGAACTGAGCTTCATGCCCGAAGCCTTTGCCAGCAGCAACAATCGCATCTTTGCCTATAAGGGCAACACCTCTCCGCCGCGGCGCTGGCAAGACTGGTATGACATGGTCTATGCGTTCACCGATCACTGCGTCAAGCGCTACGGCATCGGGGA
This sequence comes from uncultured Acidobacteriaceae bacterium, assembly GCA_963737915.1. GTDB lineage: Bacteria > Acidobacteriota > Terriglobia > Terriglobales > Acidobacteriaceae > Telmatobacter. The sequence goes on from CAVTUP010000013.1 coordinate 68,850, forward strand.
AGTCAGTGGCTGGAAATTTGAAGTCTGGAACGAGCCCAACATTCCCTTTTGGGCCGGCACCCAGGAACAGTATTTCGAGCTTTATCGGCAATCCGCGCTCGCCATCAAGGCGGTTGACAAGCGCCTGCAGGTTGGTGGACCTTCGACTGCGCAGTTGGCCTGGATTCCAGACTTGATCGCCTACTGCGTCGCCAAAGGGATTCCCCTGGACTTCGTCAGCACGCATGTCTACCCCAACGATCCGCAGAAGTATATCTTTGGCCGCGACAATGCCTTCCCCTTCGAACAGGTCATCCCACGTGGCATCGAGCAGGTTAAACATCAGGTGGAGTCGTCTGCGATGCCGCATCTTCCGCTGTTGATCACCGAGTGGAGTTCGCAGAATCCCGCATTTATTGCAGACACCATCAAGAATTGCATCGGCCTCGCAGAAATGATGTCTTACTGGACGTTCAGCAATGTGTTTGAAGAGGGAGGAGTGCCGAGCGGCATCTTCAACGAGACCTTTGGAATGCTTGACCAATATGGCATCGCAAGGCCTTCACTGCACGCGCTCGCATTCCTGCACAAACTCGGCGAAAAACGGCTTCAATCGAGTGACGGGCCAGTGCTTGCGACGGAGCGCGCCGACGGGTCATTCGCAGTTCTGGCCTGGAACCTCATTCCGGCTGCGGAGGCCGCAGCAGTCGCCAATGGAAACCCAATGGCCGCGGGCGGGGGAACGAACCGTGCTGTTGGCGCTTCACGCGTGCTGCAACTTAAACTGAACGGCCTGCGCGGGCGAAAGCAGATTCTTGTGAGCCAGGTAAACGCGGCAGCCGGAACAGCACAACCGGCCTGGAAGGCGATGGGAAGTCCCAAATATCCTAGTCAGGATCAGATCAAACAACTACAGGCTGCTGCAGAGTTAGGCAAGCCGACCGCTCATCCGCTTGCATCAGGCGAATCGGCGGATTTTAAAATCGAGTTGCCTCCAAACGGCATTGCTCTTCTTGAGTTAGAAAAGTGAGCGGGCTACTCGATTATCGACATCGTGCCAAAGGAGAGAGCAGATCCATGAGGCGACATCTCACAGCACTGGCAATCGTCCTGGCGATGACGCTTGCAGCTAGCGCACAACAGGGCAACCTCAGCGGAACCTGGAAATTGAACCTAACCACCAGCTTCATGGGTGGAGATCACCCGGCGTCTGATTACGAGCTTACAAAGGTCCTGAGCCAGGAGGGCCAAACAATCCACCAGACCGACATCGCCAAACACGTCAGCATAATGAACATTCCGCTACCGGACACGAACGCCAAACAGAGTTGACGACCGACGGGCAGGAACACGATGTCCAAGGCCCTGCCGCCTTCCCCGGAATGCCGCCTGCCAAGCTAAAAGTGACCGCTGAGTGGCAGGGCAATACTCTTCTTGTGATGGAACGCAACGCGGGTGGTGGCAGCCCCTCTTCCACGAAGAGACGTTATTTTCTCTCTGAAGACGGCGCGCACCTGATCGAACTGGTTGAAGCGCACAACGGATTCGGCGACACTGAGCAGCGACTGGTGTTCGATAAATAGGCTGGCTTGGCTTCAATCCGGAAGCCAGGATTTGCTGAGAATAACTGCGAGCATTTTTGGAGATTGGAACAAATGAAAAATATGGTGTCCGTGCGATTGAAGTCATTAGTAGCGGGTGGCATCTTGACCCTCGCCCTTGGTGCGAGTGCGACTCTCGCGCAGAGCGCCGGTGATCCACTGAAGAGCGGTTTTGAAGATCCTCCCAAGGGTGCCCGCCCGCGCGTCTGGTGGCATTGGATGAATGGCAATATCACTAAGGACGGCATCAAGCTGGACCTGGAGTGGATGCACCGCGTTGGGTTGGGTGGATTCCAGACCTTCGATGCTTCGCTCGGGACCCCTCCTGTCGTAGAACATCGCCTCGTCTACATGACTCCGGAGTGGAAGGAGTCCTTCCTCTTTGCTACCAAACTCGCCGACCAGCTTGGACTTGAAGAGGCCATCGCCGGTTCACCTGGGTGGAGCGAGACGGGAGGACCGTGGGTACCTCCTGCGCAGGCAATGAAAAAACTTGTGTGGAGCGAGACTCGCGTACAAGGCGGGGCACCATTTCAAGGCACTCTTTCAAAGCCGCCAACAAATTCGGGCCCATTTCAGGATGCTCCAGCCGCTCCCAGTTTCTCGGATCCGAACGCCAAGCCGGCCCCTGACTACTACACAGACAGTGTTGTGATCGCCTATCGTGCGCCCTGCGGGAGACGTGCCCGTATCGTCTCTAAACCCCAAGGTGACGAGCAGCGGAGGAGAGGTGGATCCCAAGGTGCTGACAGACGGTGACCTCGTCAAATTCACACTCCTTCCCGTCGCTCCGGCTGGGCAGGCGTCCTGGATCCAGTACGAGTTCAGCAAGCCGCAAACAATCCAGGCCATCACGCTCGCAATGGCCGGTATGCGCGTTTCCTTCGGTCGCAGCGCGCCCATCCCCCCTCCCATCCTGGAGTCAAGTGACGACGGCGCACAATTCCACCATGTCGCAGATCTGGATTCTCTCAGGCATGGCTTCGCGCCCGGCGGCGAAGTGCCTGAGCGCACCATCGCGTTTCCTCCGGTTACCGCGCGGTTCTTCCGAGTTTCCTGGACCGCCGCATCAACCGAAAAAGATTACAAGATCGCCGAACTCGCCCTGATTCCGGGTGCGCGCGTCCACCACTTCGAAGAGAAGGCGGGCTTCGCAACAGCGCCAAACCTGGCCGGCCTGGCCACGCCTCCCGGAGCACCGGGAAGCGCGATTGAGAAATCCGGCATCGTCGACCTCACTTCAAAAATGCATCCCGATGGAACGCTGGATTGGACTCCGCCCGCAGGCGAGTGGGTCGTGCTGCGCTTCGGATACTCGCTGACCGGCGCAAGGAACTCCCCTGCCAGTGCGGAAGCCACCGGCCTTGAAGTAGACAAGCTTAATCACACATACGTGAAGAACTACATGGACCACTACCTGGACATGTACAAGGACGCTGTCGGTCCCGACCTGATTGGCAAAAGAGGTTTGAGCTATGTCATCACCGACAGTTGGGAAGCAGCCAACCAGAACTGGACAGATGACATGATCGCGCAATTCACCAAGCGGCGCGGATACGATCCTCGCCCCTGGATGCCGGTACTCGCGGGACGAGAAGTAGAGAGTGCGGAGGCCAGCGACCGTTTCCTGTGGGACTTCCGCAAAACGATCGCCGACCTGATCGCCGATGAACATTACGGACAGGTGCAGGCCTCTCTCAAAGAGCGCGGCATCGGCCACTATGGAGAATCCCATGAGGACCACCGGGCCTTTGTTGCAGACGGTATGGAGGTAAAGAAACTCGATGATATTCCGATGGGGGCGATGTGGACGCAGTCTCCCGGAGTGAACAAGGAACTGTACGGTTACAACGCCGATGACCGCGAATCGGCGTCTGTTGCTCACATTTACGGTCAAAACATTGCTGCTGCTGAATCCATGACCGCCAGATTTGCGCCGTGGGCCTGGTCTCCCGCAACTCTCAAACCTACCGCCGATAAGGAACTGGCAGAAGGCATCAATCGCTTCGTCATCCACTGCTCTGTCCACCAGCCCCTCATAGGTAAAACGCCCGGGCTCGGTCTTGGACCTTTTGGTCAATGGTTCACTCGCAATGAAACCTGGTCGGAACAGGCAGGCGCATGGGTCAACTATCTTGCCCGCAGTTCCTACATGCTGCAGCAGGGACATTTTGCCGCTGACTTTATCTATTTCTATGGCGAGGACGACAACGTCACGTCGATCTTTGCAGACAAGAGCCCCGACGTACCCGCCGGATATGGGTTCGACTACATCAATGCCGATGGCCTCATTCACGTGCTGTCAGTGAAGGACGGCCGGATCGTTACCCCGAGCGGCATGAGCTATCGGGTACTCGGCCTTGATCCCGCCAGCAAGCATATGTCCCTGCCCGTGCTGCGCGCTCTAAACAAGCTGGTCGCAGGATGGCGCAACCGTCGCCGGTCCTAAACCCATCAGCGATGCAAGCCTCGCTGACGATCAGACTGAATTCCAAAAACTCTCAACGCAACTCTTCGGCGATGGCTCCGGCGACCACACGGTTGGGAAAGGCAAAGTCTTCGCCGGCCAGAGCCGTTGCGGAGGCAATGGCAAAGATCAGCCTTGCGCCGGACTTCAACTACACGAAACCGGAAGCCGACACCGAGTTGCTGTTCGTTCACCGCAACCTGCCCAATGCCGACATCTATTTTGTCGACAACCGCAGTGACCGCAGCCAGAGCCTCAACACAGTCTTTCGCATCGCAGGCAAGCAACCCGAGTTGTGGCATGCTGAAACCGGCTTGAGCGAGCCAGTCAGTTACTCGATCGCAGACGGTAAGACAACGGTTCCCTTGAAGCTCGAGCCCTGGGGCACCGTCTTCGTCGTCTTTCGCAAACCCACGAAGACTACATCCGCCGCCGTACCTTCACCTACCGAGACGACCCTGACTACAGTTTCTGGACCGTGGCAAGTAAGCTTCCAGGCTGGCCGGGGCGCGCCTGCATCCGCAACGTTCGACAACCTCACGTCGTGGAGTGACAATGATGCCCCCGGGATTCGCTACTTCAGCGGCCTCGGCACGTACGCGAAGACCATCAACGCTGAGGCGAGCTGGTTAAAGCCTGGCGCGAAACTGTGGATCGACCTGGGCGACGTGAAGAATCTTGCCGAAGTCACCGTGAATGGCAAGCCTGTAGGCATCGTCTGGCACGCGCCCTACCGTGTAGACGTCACAAGTGCCCTGAAACAGGGTGCAAATGAGATCTCAATCAAAGTCGCCAACGCCTGGGCCAATCGCCTCATCGGCGATCAGCAACCCAACGCGGAGAAGATCACGTTCACTGTCATTCACCCTTACAAGGCAGACTCACCGCTGTTGCCATCCGGCTTGCTCGGTCCTGTGAAAGTGCTGAAAACGGTTGTCGAGTAGATCACCGATAGCAACGGTCAACTGTCTCATAAAGTCTTTTAAGCGGCACCGGTTCGATCTTGAACCAGAAGAGATTGACAAAGGATAACCTGTCCTCTATCGTCGTGTGCCATCGACGCCGGTCGATCTCGACTGAGGAGGAGATTTCTATGTCGAACTTTGCAGATATGCTGCACAAACTGAGGAACGACGCAACTCCTTTGAAAGATGTAGCCTACCAGTCACACCCCAATGCTCTTTCTTTCGTTGTGTATCACTACATCGTGATCATTCCACGACCACCGATTGACCGGAAAACCTCGCTTCCTCCTAATCTCAAGATCAACGGAAAGGCGATTACTGAGGAGTCCACAGTCGCTGAGCTGTTGAAAGCTCTCGAAGTCTGAGCGATCTTTCGCGACAATTGGATCCAAGCCCTATGATGCATGGCGTTGCAGAGACGTCCTTCGATCTGCCCGCGCTGACGAGGAGTCTCGACCGCTGGCTTGCGGATCATCTCGCCTTCTTCTACCCTCGCTCGGATGATGACGAGACAAGACTGTTCCACAAATTGAAGGCTTTCGACGAGCTTTGTCTATATGTGTTGCTGAGCGAATCTCTAGAGAATGGCGAGCGTCTTCCAGAAGAAGTTGACTCCTTCGTTGCTTCGGTCTGCTCAGACTCAAGATACATAGCCACGGCTGTCTCGTCGCCGAAACAACTCCTGCTGTATATCTTTCCCCTCATCTATATCGCGAGGCATTTGTCGAATGCAGATGTCGCTCGGCAATATGCCGTGTCCGTCTTGGGCAGCGACCTGTTCTGGTCAACGGAGAAGAACCCGCACCGGATGCTCGATGCGCTGTTCGGTCTTTGGATGCTGGACCCTTCTCACCCTCGCCTTGATCTCGTTGATCCGGTCTGGAAACTGAGTAATGGCGCGCACCCACCCCACGCCGGATGGAACGACGTAACTGACTTCTACTCGTTTACGCACAACCTCTTCTTCAAAGAACGCCTCGGGCTAAATGGCCGACTGCTCTCCAGAAGCACCATGATTGCGAATCAAACAGACGATTTTGTCGGACAATGCATTGACTTCGGAATCTTGCGGTTTCTATTCGAATGCAATCTCGATGTCGCATTGGAGCTCGTGCTGAGCCAGGTGTTAGTCAATTTGCCCGGGAGTATGTGCGGAGTATTTGCCATGTCCCACATGGTCGACAGTATTCAACGGAGCGGCTATGTGGCAGGCCCCAACCTGGGAAAAGAAGAAGATCGCTATTCTGGCGATGAGCGAGTTTGGTTTGCAAACTACCACACATCACTCGTGTCATCGATGCTGCTTCGAATTATGGCCTCTACCAACGCCTTGACTTTGCGACCAGGCGATCTAAGTTCCCGCCTCGTCGGTGCTCGGGTAAAAGATCTTCTTGCAATCGGAAGTTGCTTATCACGCCTGGCATCTGGCGAGTTAGAGCATCGAAAGGTACTTCAAGAGATCTCTGAAGTCATAATCGACGAGAAAGTCAGGAGTCGAACTGGTTGCTTATCTGGCTCAATTGCCAAACTTCGTCTGAATCACTTGACGACAACCTTCGCGGGCCTCGTGTTCAATTGCGCCACAGTCCTTCCCATCCAGTCGTTTCATCTCATTCCACGATCAGATCAAATCTTCGCCTCTAGGTACGGGAACGAGATAGGTGGCGGCAATGCGGAGTTGAAGAATTTGCGTATGGACGCGTCGCATACGGCATAGCCCCAGTTAATAATTCGTTCCTGAAGAGAATCAACGAGGCTGGCAAGACGAGTGGGAGTGGCCGCAAGGCCGGTCGTTCTTTCGAACGGGCAGTTCAGGGGATAGTCTTTGAAGTAAGTCGCGACATCCTGTCGGATTCCCCAGTAGCAGCCTTTGCGATCTTTCTGTTGGAAGAGCGAGATGATCTGGCGCGTGCGCAGGGCTCTTACCTGGCTGTCGATCAAGTCTAAAACCCTATACGCGTGACGGGCCCAGTCCTGGTGGGGGTCAGGCTCCGGTTGAAGATGACCGCCGCCGTCGCTGACAAGGATCGTCTCGTAGCGCTTCCATGCGGTTTCGAGGCCCAGGTTGTCATAGACACCTCCGTCAGTGAGGATCAGCTCGGTCGTGTAAGGCGCCATGTTGAGGACTTCTCCGGACGACGGCGGCTCAAACTGAATTCCGTAATCGCTGAGCTTGATCTGACAGGGAGAGAGCACAGGCGGAAATGCTGAGGAGGCGGCGACGGCACGCGCAAGAGGCAGCCTGGGATTGAGAGCTCGACCGATACGGTAGTCGCCGATATAGGGCTTAGAGAAACGCATCAGAGAGCCAGTTTGGACACTGGTGGCATTGAAGACGAAGCGCGGATTGTCAGGCAGATCCTGCAGAGTCTTGCCATGGAAAAGAATCTCATCGTACTTCGACGCGACGTGGTCTGAGACAGATCCAGGAAGAAAGATGCCCCCAAGAATTGCTCCTTCATCAATTGTGGTGCGGGCAATCTGGCGAATGGGTTGAACCAGAAAGTTTTCAAAATTTCGACTTTCCACGCCTGACTGGAAGCCGAGAGATGTCCAGTTCATTCCCAGCACTGCCGAAGTGATGGAACCACCCGAGACGCTCGAAATGCGTTTGAGGTCCGCGATCAACCCTAGTTCGTTGAGACGCCAAAGGCAGCCTACATGAAAGAGCATAGCGCGATATCCTCCGCCGGAGAGACAGAGGGCCGTACCAGCCTCAGGAGGAAGTGTGGAGACGTCATGCACGGGCTGCAGGAGTGGTTCCGTCATGGAGCAGATCCTCTACTTGATCTGAATTGTCAGGCTATGGACTTGCCCATCTGAGGCGGTCATCTGGTCGGTTGAACTGAACTCGCTTTCCGCCTCGAGCTGTTGAACCAGCAGGGCGCGCGGCACTTCTGTGCCTGACCTCAGGCTGCCATGCTTGCCGGATTTTGTGGAGCAGAGGGTCTCAAGTCGATCTTTCGCCCCCTTCTGCCCCTTGTGATCAAAGATCTTCCATAGGGACTTGGGAGTTGCATTCAGGCTACCGTGATGGCCAACTTTGTAGAGGTTCACGTCCTTGAGAAGCGCACGCCAACTGGCGTTGCTGAGCGCGAATGACCAGTTTTCGATTTGGGCGTCTCCAGGAAACAGGAGCTTGCGATCGCCGATCTCCAACAACAGGATGACGCTGGTGTTGTTCATTACACTGTCGAGGTCGCGCACCAGTTCCAATGTTTGGTCGGCCTGGATTTGCTGAGATCGTTGAATGAACCATCGTGTGTTCGGCGTGCGGGAAGCTCGTGGAACTGCTTTATGATTTGCGAAAAAGTTGGTTCCACCCGGCGTCGTCGTTCGCGCGTTGGCAGCCATGCTCTGGGACGCCCAGAAGCTGCGGAACTGCCAGAACTCGTTGGGATCACGCGCGCGCTCATTGCGGATGGTTTGACTCTGCTCGAGGGTAGGCGGCCCGAGGACGGTTATCTTCACACCTGGGAGGAGGCTGTTCAACTTCATGCCGGCGTTGACGTAATACGCCTTCCCACCGTTGCCCATTGCAATCAGATTCTCAACAGCGGAAAGGTTTTTAAGATTGTTTTCGCCCAGGAATGTGAGTTGGTTCTTTTTCTCAGAGCCGGCCTGAATAACACCGGCGCGCGTAAGATGCGCGATCGAAGCGGCAATCGCATGCATGTCTTCGAGTGCGCCAAGATACTGCGCTTTTAGTCTTCTTGGGGAGTCCGCCTTCGCATTCATGGCCGTGGCGGTCAAAGCATCCGGTGCCGCGGCGGGGTCTTCCGTCCAAGGCTGAATAACATAATCCGGCTTGAGCGAAGCGATGATCTTGCCTGTCCCTTCCCCGTCGGTCGAAAAGCCGCTAATGTGATCGCGATGCCGGTGTGTAGCTACCAAAATGTCGAGTTTTCCATTGCAGACGTTTTTGATGTCGTTGGCAATCGCCGTCATATAATTCGCGCCACCTGACCTCGGGGCGGCCGTGCTGCCGTAGTCGATCAGCATATGGCGATCGTTCCTGGCGTAATGGAAGGTCAGAAGGAAGCAGTCGCCGAAACCAACGTTGTACATGCGTATGGTCACAGAGGATGGGAGCGATCTTCTTTGGGCCATCGTGCTATGCCTCCTCATCCTGTTCGATATCGACGGAGCGGTACCATCCTGTTCTGCGCAGGCGATGCGTATGGGCGAAGGCACGCATCTTCGAGGCGCCGGGGCTGAAGCCTCCGTGATCCCAGAGATATTGCAGCCGCTTAGTCTGCCTTTCTTGTTTCTTATCGGAGGAAATGATGCCGTTGCCGATGCTGTACTTTACGTGACCATACTCGTCAAAGATGACTGCGTTGCCTCCGTAGAGCGGCACTTCGGTGGAGTCCGGCATATCATCTGGCTTGCGGATCCCCAGCTTTGCGAGCTCACGAGCGAATACCTTGAGTTGCTGGTGGTATTCAACCACAGTTTCGCGCAGGACGAAGCCGTCCCGTCCGATGCGGACGCACGGTCGAACGGAGAGCACACGCGTAAGCGCCTGCTCGTACAGGCGAAAATCTTTCCGATTGACCCAGAGGAATCGAAATACTTCATCGTGATCCGACTTCATCGATTCGAAATGAGTGCGGTCATACTTCAGCGAATCACCGTTTGGAGGCGGATCCCATGATCCCTCCTGTCGTCCTGGGGCGCCCTTCGACCTTGGATCGATTCCGAAAGCACGAAGCCAGGTCAGCAGGCTGGCTCGGATGTTGTACTTGTCATCCTTGGGGTTTAATTCCCAGTCTGCGGTAAGAATTCCGCTTGCGAAGTCGCAGAACTGGAGGTCTGTTGGAGGGCAGTAATCGATGGCGCGAATCGACATTGTGAGCATTCTTTCTGCGATTGCCGCTCCCTCCTCCGCAGCCCGGTTGCGATCGAGTTTAGAACTGTCTCCAATCGCTTTCAGCCGTTCGATCCAGACCTCCAGAAAAGCGTTCAGAATTGCTGCCACGAGGACCTCGCCGCACATGTGCGCTTCCTGGTAGACGATTGAATCGAGATAATCTCGACTCGGCGCGAGCGAGACCGAGCGGCGCAATGCGTGGCCGTGAATGCCCGAGAGCTCCGACCCCATTTCGCTGGCAAGGCCGAGAAGAGCCGAATTGCGAAGCTTTTCAGGCGTAAGGTCCATGCGCCTGATGCTTTTGGCGCTGACGTTTGGCATGCCCAGGTCGACCAGCCTCGCCACGAGAGATTCGGAAGACAGAACGGACAACAGCGCCACGATATCGGCAAACGCCTCATGAAATCCAGCCTGCTGCGGCGAGGATGGATCCATGTAGCGTTCGCGCAAGCCATCCAGTAAGGCATGGGTCGTTTCGTGCGCGACCACCTCGTGAGAGAGACAGGTAAAGATCGTCTTGCGGCGACTGAGACTCGGAAAATAACCGAAGAAGAGTCCTTGTGCCTGATCTGAGTAAAAGGCATTGGCATCCGAAAAGGCATGCGGCGAGACAAGGATTTGATGGCCCGGAAAGCTCCACTGAATGCGTCGGCCCAACGCAAACTCGAATTGAGCGAGCGTCTTCATGATGATGCCGTACGTCATCCAGGCGTGAAAGTCCAGGCTTTTTAGCAGCGTGGAATCGGAGACGCCGTCCCACGGATCGTCGGGCAACTTTTCTTCGCAGTTCATGGCTACGCGCATTTTTCCGGCACGGTAGAGCGCGTCGTGCGTCGAGTCATAGTCGATCACGTGAACGCGGTAGCCTCTTGGTCCGCGGTCAAGAACCTCGTTCGGTATTTCGATCTGAGTTCTGAGGATCTTGCCGCCGACCTTGACGCTTGGGTCCAGGGCGAAAATCGTCAACTTCCGAGTTGGATAGTAAGGCACAGGGTTTGCCTGCCTTTTCCCGTGGAGAATCCTGGGGCACAGGGGTAGTCGGCATTTTGCTAGATCGACGGATGCCTGTCAACAGAATCGTCGCTGTCGCTGGATTCGAGGAGAACCCGCGCCACCAATGTCAACTTTGGGATGAATGGGCCGTGCTTTCGTCGAAGCTGCGCCGAATCGGCCTTGGAGATGCTGTAACGCGCCCGCATCCAGCCAAATAGAAGAGGCATTTTTATTGAAGACAGGCGTAAAATGTGATTCGTTCTAAAGCAAACTGGCGTTCCTTGAATTTCACGCTCGGACATCCTGGCACATCGGCTTTTGCATGCCGTGCGCAGTGTTGGACCGCAGAATTCCTCACTTGGTAGGTCGAAATGCCATTCTGTCGAACCGTCTTCACTCTGATCGTCGCGCTCGCGTGTGGCGCATTTTCCGCGGCACATTCAGTGAGCACTACATCGGCAAAAACGCCATCGATCCTCCCCGGACTTGGTACGCTTCATCACCCGACCTCGACCAAATCTCCCGAGGCACAGCAGTTCTTTGATCAGGGATTGCGACTCATCTACGCCTTCAACCACGAGGAAGCCAACCGCTCCTTTCAACAGGCACTGCAACTTGATCCCAAATTTGCAATGGCGTGGTGGGGAGTCGCTGTCGCCGTCGGCCCCAACTACAATCTCCCCGTCGATGCCGAACACGAAAAGACCGCTGCGGATGCGGTGCGCCATGCTCTTGAGCTGAGCCAATCTGCGCCACCCATCGAACAGGATTACATTCGCGCTATCGCTACACGATTCTCCTCCGCAGCAAACGCCGACTACTCGGGGTTGAATCGCGACTACTCGCAAGCCATGCGCGCGCTTGCCCAAAAATACCCAGACGACCTGGACGCAGCCACTCTGTACGCCGACAGCATGATGAATCTTCGGCCCTGGCAGCTCTGGAACACCGATGGAACTCCTGCGGAGGGCACGCCGGAGATTATCGCCACTCTGGAATCAGTTCTCCGCCGCGATCCGAATCACATTGGCGCCATGCACCTCTACATTCACGCCGTCGAGGGTTCACCCAATCCCGAACGCGCGCTGCACTATGCCGACAACATCGCGGCTCTCGCTCCCGGCGCCGGACACCTTGTGCACATGCCTTCTCACATCTACATGCGCACGGGAAACTACGACGGAGCTCGCGCCCAGAATGTCGCCGCTGCGCACGTCGACGAACAATACATTTCTACCACGGGTGCTCAGGGCGTCTACCCGATGATGTACTACTCCCACAATCTGCACTTTCTTGCAGTCGCCGCGGCCACCCAGGGCCACTGCGCAGAAGCTGTCGACGCCGCAAAGCGCCTTAGCGCAAATCTGCAACCGATGGCCGGCGAGATGCCGATGGTTGATCCATTCCTGGCAATCCGCTATGCAATCGATGCGCGCTGCCGTCGATGGCAGGAACTTCTTGCTACGCCGCGCCCCAACCCCAAATCGCCCGTGATGCTTGCCTTCTGGCTCTATGGCCACGGCACCGCTCAGGCCGTTCTTGGACACCAAACCGAGGCCGAGGCTGATGAAAAGGAACTTGCTGCGATCGAAAAGGCTACGCCTCGCGATGACCTTTTTGCGCCACCGGTTGCAAATCGGACCTGGCGAATTTTTCATATCGCCGATGACCTGCTCGCCGCTCGCATTGCTGCTGGCAGCGACAAGCCCGCTGCGATCGCATTGCTCCGCGATGCTGCACTGAACCAGGACCAGTTGCTCTATGATGAACCGCCGGATTGGAACTTCGATGTTCGCGAAACACTTGGCGGCATGCTTCTGCAAAGCGGCGATGCGAAGGGCGCAGAGCGTGTCTTCCGGGAAAGCCTCGCCAAAAATCCACGCAATCCTCGCTCCCTGTTCGGTCTCTCAGAGTCACTGAAGCGTCAAGGCCGTGACTACGAGGCCGCTTGGGTTCAGAAAGAGTTTGAGATCGCGTGGCAGGGTGCCGATATCCCTCTCACCGTCAACGACCTTTGATTGGAATACAAGCGGGCCTGATCCGGCATTTGTATCATCTGACAAGCGAGGATTGCGTGAGCGAAGCTACGAAGGTGACCAAAAGCCGGTTTGAAATTGAACAGGATGGACAGATCGGCTACCTGGAATTCGAAACAGATGGTCATGGCTGGATGACGATCTGGCATACAGAAGTCCCCAAGGATCTGCGGGGAAAAGGAATTGGACTCGAGCTTGTGACGACGGCTTTTCAATATGCCAGAGAAAACTCTCTACAGGTGGATGTAATATGCCCGTTGGCCAACCACCTCGTCGAAAAACATCCGGAATTCAAGGCCCTGATTGGGAAAAGATAAAGATGCTCGGGGCGTGATCAACTTGCCGCTCAATTTGTATGCTGCGCGGAGTCCTATCTCGGAGCGAGTTCAACCGCCTGCCGAATAGCCTCAAGCATGCTGCGTTCGTCGGCCTGCCCGGTACCGGCAATGTCGAAGGCCGTCCCGTGGTCGACAGACGTGCGCACCACCGGCAAGCCAATCGTGATATTCACGCCTGACTCGAGCCCGAGCACCTTAACGGGCCCATGGCCTTGATCGTGATACATCGCGACCACGAGGTCAAAATCACCGCGTTGTGCGCGGAAAAAGAGCGTATCCGCCGGCAGCGGACCTTCAACGTTCCAGCCGCGCTCGCGGCATGCTGCAATGGCCGGCGCAATTTTTTGCTCCTCTTCCCGGTATCCGAACAATCCATTTTCACCAGCGTGGGGATTGATGCCGCAGACACCAATGCGGGGATCGAGTATCCCTGTCTTTTCTAGCGCCGCATGCCCGCGCGCGATCGTGCGCTCTACAAGAGCAGGTTCGATTTTGGCGATGGCATCAATGAGGCCGATATGCGTCGTGACATGAAGGACCTTCATCTTGGGAGTCGTGAGCATCATGGATACCTCCGGCGTTCCGGTCAGATGAGCCAACAGCTCTGTGTGTCCGGGAAACTTGTGCCCCGCGGCCTGTAGCGCCTCCTTGTTCAACGGTGCGGTACAGATCGCCGCCACTTTCCCAGCTAACGCGAGACGGGCGGCCACCGCGAGGTATTGATATGCAGCGTCCCCTGCCAGGGCCGAGAGGCACCCCCACGGAAGGCCGGATGGAATCAGTTTCAAATCGACGCAGTCGACGACGCCGAGTTGGAATTCCGCAGCCTCTATTTTGTCAGCCGAGAGACTTCGGACGCTGAGCACGCTGTGTGTAATGCGCGCGGCATCTTTGAGGCGTTGAGCATCGCCAATCACGAGCGGACGGGACTGTGCATAGACTTCGGGATGTGCAAGGCTCTTGATGATGACTTCAGGACCGACTCCCGCTGCGTCGCCCATGGTGATGGCAATGATCGGCTTCATATAAGCATTCTCTGTGATTGGGGATTCAATGTCGCTATTTACTTGTGACGGCGCGCGCTTCAGCTCTCCAAGAAACTCGCGGCAGTGCAGAAGCGATGATGAAGTGCCGAAAGCTCCTGCCTTGGTGAGGATCGGAATTGTGCGGCTCCAGCCTTCCGCGACCGCGAAAGGCAAACCCGGCTCAACCTCCCCGATAAGGCGCAATCGCGTTATGCCCCACTCATCGAGTACGGCGCGTGCAGTTTCGCCGCCGGTAACAACGAGAGAGCCCGCATATTGAGAGCAATGGTGAACCATTGCGGCCAGGGATTTGACCAGAGATCGGCTTTCCGCAGGCGAGCAACTCCCTGCGGGATCGAACTGCAGAAGCACATCCTTGCCGAACTCCAGCTTATCCGCGATCTGCGTGTCGAGTTGCTGAAAACCGGGAGAATGCCCTCCGCCAAGCAGAATGGCATGCGGAACTCTGTACGCGATGATCTCCGGCGAAGCAGCGAGAACACGGGCTTGCTCCCGGGATACGGTAGCAGAGCTTCCGACGACGAAGAGGGTGGGGCCTGGCCCATAAGTCGCATCTGTCTGGGCGCTCAATTCGGGCGCAAATCCAGCGGCCGCCGGAATGTGGCGGGCTAGACCAGCGGACCCCGCCCAAACAGTTGCGGACCCAAGCGCCATCGAAGCGACTGCGATATCTCGCAAGTCGGCATTCGTTTCGGCATCGCAGATCACGACATCAACGTCTCTGGCAAGCATAACAATTGCTTTCTGAAGGGATTTGCCCTCACGAACGATTGACAGTTCGACCAGCCCGCACGTGAGGTTCACCTCGCGAAATAACTCAGCAATATCCGATGGAGCAGGTCGTTCTTCAGCCTTCCACAAATCAGTGTGCTCGAGTGCCTGCCCATGGACCCACTGGCGTCCGTTCACCGTAGTGCGGCCGTGCTCAGGCGACGCCGGAGCAAACACGACCACAACTCGACTAGCCCGACGAGCTTGAGTCCGCCGAACCTTGAGAGCCGCAGCAATCTCTGCGGCAACGTGGCCGCGTAGTGTGGAGTCCACCTTCTTGAAGAGGTGCGTACGATCGAGCCCCGCGAACATAACCTCGAGTCCGTAAAGCAGCTTCTCTACAGTGTTTGTGGCCTGCTCCGGCCGAAGGCCGCGCGTGTCTGCGTCAATTGACAAAACGCCGCAGGTCTCGAGTTCGGCTGCCTCTTCGCGACTCTTCGGCAACTCCAGCAGAACTCTGGAGTAGACGCCGCAGCGCGCACAGGCCGCTGCGCAATCGGCGGCGCCGGTGAGATCGTCGGCAATGATCAGCATGGATGGCGTAATTCGTTCCCCTGGTTCCGAGACTGCTGGCGCCCTTGTCTCAGCTAAGGATATAGGTTCGCAAGCCTGACCATTTCTCTGTATCCTTTTGTGCAAGCTGGAAACTTCGGATACCAAGGAGCATGCTCCTCTGTCGATTTCCACGGAGAGTTGAGACCTTCACATGAAATCACACTTTTCCTTCGGCAAAGATGGGATTGAGATCTCGATCCCTGATAACTTCGACTGCCATGAAATCAGGAGCCGGACTGCGGCGCCGCTCGAGGATGAAGTCGCCTCAATATATTCGGCACTAGATCACCCCATCGACTCCGTGCCTCTGACTTCATTGGCGGCTGGCAAACGCACCGCAGCTATCTCAGTTTGCGACATAACCCGCCCGGCACCGAACAGCATCACCCTTCTGCCGTTGCTCAATCGTCTGCATGAGGCGGGAATTCCAGTCGACGGAATCACAATTCTGATTGCAACGGGCCTACACCGCGCAGCAACATCAGACGAGGTCAACACCATAGTTGGGCGCGACATCGCGGCGAAGTATCGCGTTGTAAGCCACGATGCGCGGGCGTTCCATGAACATCGCCCGCTTGGCGCAACCGCCCGCGGAACTCCCGTCTATATTGACGAGCGATTCATGGCAGCGGATCTGCACATTACGCTTGGCTTTATTGAACAGCACCTGATGCTCGGGTTTTCGGGTGGAAGAAAGCTGGTCGCTCCCGGGCTGGCAGGGCAGGAGACGATCAAGGTAATCCACTCTCCGAAGTTCATGCGCGAGCCTCTGGCAAAGGAAGGCTCGATCATTGGCAACCCGCTTCATGCCGAGTTACTTGAGATTGCGCGAATGGCCCGGCACGACTTCATTTTGGATGTGACGCTGACTCAGGATAGGAAGATCTCCGGCGTGTTCGCCGGTGATCCTGTGCAGGCGCACGCTGCGGGAGTTCGGTTCGTTGAGACCACTTCTCTCGAGCGACTTGATGAACCGGCGGATTTGGTGATCACCAGTTGCGCTGGATATCCCCTCGACCTGACGTTTTACCAGTCGTTTAAAGGCGTGAGTGCCGCGCAGCACATGGCGAAGCCGGGAGGCAGAATCCTTCTCATCGCCGAATGCGCTGAGGGAATTGGGTCGGTTGAATTCGCGCGAATGCTGGATGAACTGCAGAGCTTCGAAACCTTTCTTGAAGATCTCCAGCAGTCAGCAGTAAAGGTCGACCAGTGGCAGCTCGAAAGACTTGCCCTTACGGCTCTGAAACATGATCTGTTCTTCTACACGCCCGGCGTGACGCAAGAGCAACTGGGGTGCCTCGGGTCAAGAGCCTTCGCCGATTTGAGCGACGCAGTCACCGCCGCCTTGGAAGGCCTGCCGACTGGAGCCCGCATCGCTTTGGTTCCCGACGGTCCGTACACGTTCGCGAGGGCCGAGGCTACTGTCGGAATCACTCGATAGTCAGCGCAAAATCACACCGTTGCTTCAACGACTGCAATTGAGTGTGGAGGGAATTCGAGCGTCGTATTCCCAATTGTCAGATCGTGCGTCTCAGGCACAACACGATTCGGATGTGCAATGTCGTTGTAAGCTTGCGGCGAGTCGCCAGCGAGAATGGTGACCCTTCCCTTCGCTGGACTGTTTCCGCCGCCCATATTCAACTTCCATCGCGCCGGCATCTCCGGATGTCGATTGATCAACGCTATGGCGATTTGCTTGCCATCATCGCTGCATGTCGCAACTGCATCCAATGCCGGGACGGATGTCTGATCAACTTGCAGAGGTGCGGAAACCACTCTCCCAGCCACAACATTGGGCTGCATCCGATCCGAGTACATCTTCAACACGTGAAAGGTCGTGCGCTTTACGATTCCTTTTTCATGGACGAACAACGGCCCTCGCACATTCACGACCGGCGCCATGCACGCCATGTGAACATGCTTTGCATTGCGCAGGCATCCGTTCAGAAATGATGCGGAAAAGACAGCATCGGCCATGGTGTAGGTTTCATTCTGATCGCTTTCATCCCGCTCACGTATCTTCTCCAGCTCATTGGCCCCTCCGCCAGGAAAGCCCGGGTGGTGCCAGCCGCGCAGATTCCACTCATCGAATGCAATTCTGATTCGATCTCCGAATCCAGCCTGGTTCAGCAATTCGATCGCTTGCTGAATCTGCTGTTCCGGCCTTTCGCAGCGAGCCATGCAATGCAGATAATCCGCGGGCTTGGTGCCTCGCTGCCACAGAGCATCCCAATATCCGTGGATGGAAATGAAGTCGAGGTACTTGCCCGCATCTTTCAGCATCGGCGGCGTCCAGTTCCCAGTGACCGTAGCTGCCGCGAGTATCTGCAAATTGCTGTCGACCGCGCGCATCATTTTGGCCGATTCCCGCACAAGCGGTCCCCATTCTTCTACGGTCTTCGCGCCTATTTCTCCACCAAGATAATTCTCGTTTCCAATGCTCCAATATCGAACGTTGAACGGTTCAGCCGAACCATTTGCTCGCCTCATCCGGGCATACCGGCCCTGGTCCTTCAGATTGCAATACTCGACCCAGTCACTCATCTCTTCCGGGGTCCCCGTGCCTGCGTTCGTGCAAATGTAAGGCTGGGCGCCGATCATCCGGCACCACTCCACGAACTCATCTGTGCCGAAAGTGTTGGGGTCTTCTACCCCCCAGGCCTTGTCGAGGCTCGGCTGGCGGTCCTTGCCCACTCCGTCGCGCCAGTGATAGGCAGACGCAAAGCAGCCGCCCGGCCACCTCACAACTGGCACCTTCAATTCGCGCAAAGCTGAAATAACATCCGTACGAAATCCCTTTTCATCTGCCAACGGAGAGCCCGGTTCGAAGACGCCTCCGTAAACCTGTCGCTGAAAGTGCTCGAGGAATTGCCCAAAGAGCATCCGGTTGAATGGCGTACGCGAAGCCGAGAAGTCGATCGCAAATTCCCCCATCACCGCGGGCCCGGATTCAAGCGCAGAAAGCCTCGCTACCAGTTCTGACGACCCCAAGATAACGGCAGCGCCTCCCTTCGCAAACTCCCGGCGGTTCAGACGGAACTTTCCGTTCGTCATGGATAGACTCTCCTCTCACACAAGCTCAGTAACGCGGTGCGCGATCATTCTACGGGATCAGCACGCAGAGGGTGACAGCGCTCGATCAGGCTCGCGAAAGAAGATCAATCGCGAATCCACTCATCTGCACACGGGCGGAAAGCAAACTGTCGATTGGGGGGAACACTTTCGGGATCGAAGAAATGGTTTTAACCGGCGGAGGGTGCCTTCAGTCTTTGTCGGAAAAACCGCTCTTGAAGATGGAGACCCAACTGATTACCACGACTACCGCGCAACCGACAAGCCCGGTGAAGAACACCACCTCAAGTAGCTCGATTCCCCAGTGCATCAGTTTGATGGCCATCGTGGTGAACTATCGAGCCTTTCCTCGTTCGCGGATGAACGCCAATTGATGTTGCTTAGCGTTGAAAAGCGGGGCCTCGCAACACAGCTCGGGTCCGTTTCATCTGGTTCGAGAATCTCCCAGATGCCCGTCCCTGGGCAGAGTCCATTAGCGTACTTTCGATTCAGGCCGAGTATATCGGAGGGGTCTGGCCAACGCAAGATACCGAGGCTATGAGTGGGGCCGTTCAAACGTCAAACGCGGCCAGTCAGTTTGGCCCGCACCTTCCTAGAGGTGATCCTAATGCGCGTGCGCTGGAGATTTGCCCGCCCAGGAAGCCCATAGATCAACATCACCGCAGCGCCACAATCTCCACTTCACCGCTACGCCGCAGAATATTCACGCTCACGGTCTCCGAGTAGCGTTCGAACGAAAAATCGACACATGCGTTTCCGACTCTGAGATTGCGAATGCGAACCTGCTGCAACTGTTCCGGAAGTGCCGAGTGATGAAGATAGACTTTCGATTCCTGCGCCCGAATCTCCAGTCCCAGGCATGCCTGCAGAACCATGAATACCGAACCCGCTGCCCAGGCCTGCGGGGAGCAGGCAACCGGATAGAGCGTCGGACCTTTTCCAGATCTCCTTCCAAAGCCGCAGATCAGCTCCGGAAGCCGATCAAGCGTGACCTCAGCCGAGAGATCCAGTAATCCCGACAGTACTCGGAGCGCAAGGTTCTTGTCCGCACGGCGCAGCGCACCAAAAGCAATCAGGGCATTATCGTGTGGCCAAACCGAGCCATTGTGATACGACATCGGGTTATAGCGCCGCTCGCCCGTTACCAGGGTCCGGATACCCCAACCGGAAAAGAACGCCGGCGACAAGAGTGCTTCGCTCACAGAGCGATACTGCGCATCGGTTGCGATTCCCGAGAAGAGACACTGCCCCGCATTGGAGCTTCTTACCCCGCAATGCCGCTTCTGACCGTCCAGGGCCAAGGCGAACATTGAGAGTTCGTCAGACCAGAACATTGCATGGAATAGCGAACGCAATTGAGCCGCCTGTGCGTGTAGTTTGGCAGAGAGATCTGCGTGACCGAGGTCCCTCGCAACTGCGGCGATTCCATGCTTGGCCGCGTAAACATAGGCCTGCACCTCGCAGAGCGCAATCGGTCCCACCGCGAGGTTGCCATCGCTGTAGAAAACGGAATCGTTGGAATCCTTCCACCCTTGCTGCACCAGCCCGTGATCTGTTTGCCGGGCGTACTCTACAAAGCCATCGCCATCCAGGTCTCCATGGACATCGATCCATTCGAGAGCCGCCATAATATTCGGCCATAGCTCCCGCAAGAATTCAGAATCACCTGTCCGCTCGTAATACGCTGCCGCCAGAAAGACGAACAAAGGAGTCGCATCGACCGTACCGTAATAGCGGCCAAATGGCACTTCGCGCAGCCGCGCCATTTCTCCCTTTCGCATTTCGTGCAGGATCTTTCCAGGATCAGCGTCGCGCTGCGCATCGTGGCTGGTCGCCTGTGTTGCAGCAAGATACGTAAGCACACCCTTAGCCACCGACGGTACGAGCCAAAGGATCTCCAACGCCGTGATGATCCCATCCCGCCCGAAAACTGTGCTGAACCAGGGCACTCCCGCGTAGGGATACAGACCGTGTGGCGTCTGCGTAACCATCATGGCCAGGTCGGCACGCGAACGGCGGATCCAGTCATTGAACTGATTGTTCGAAGTGTGAATATCAACGTCGGCGAGCGGACCGGTGTTAAGTCTCTGGGTCATTCCCTGTAGCGCTTCGCTAAAATTACCGATGCTCGCATGCCCATTCGTTCCTTCGTGTTCACACGCGACGTTGAGCGTAAAGCTCGCCTCTCCCCGTGGCTCCAGGTGAATCGGCACCGTTATGCCGCCCGAATGCGCCTTGGCGTACGGAAGCGAGCATTCAACGCGCGTAGTGCGGCGGATATGATCCAGTCCCTCATAGGCCAGGGTGACAGAAGACTGGCCGAGTTCCTCTGGAATCTTCTCGCCTCGGCGCGCCCGCTTTTCACCTCTTACCTCAAAGATGTCAGCGAAGTCCGCTTCAAATGCAAACGAAACATCCACATCCAGCGGCCATTCCCCGTAGTTGTTCAAAGTGACCTGGTCATAGCACACAACATCCGTTAGAAATTTCGTTCGATAGATGTGCACTGTGCCGCGCTGCAGCGGCGCGCCAGACGCAAGCCTCAAATCAGGATTGGTAAGGTCCACCCCAAACAGCACGTTGTCTTCACGAATCGTGGAGCTGAGCAGGAGTGGCCTCAGACCGCAAAAACGCATTTCCAGCCGTGACAAATGACGCGTTTCATTGTGAAAGATTCCCTGTTGCCCGAAGCCAACCGGCTGAATATCCCCGCTGCGGTCGAAGATCGCAAACGTGTCGCCATTCAGCAGAACGCGCGTGCGGTCATCGGCCAGGGCTGAAGAAGCGCGAATATAGAACTGATTTTCAACTTCAATTACGTCGCGGTTTTGTACATTTTCAATCGATGGCATCAATAAACCTTCTCCTCGATTAATAGGTGAGAGAGAGTCCTCGTTTGCCTCTGGCGGCGCGCTTCTTTTCCCATATTCCCCGCGCATAGGCCTTCAGATAGTCCTCGCACATGCGTCGTGCGCTAAAACGCCGCTCAAATACGGCACGGCACTCTCTGCGATCGATCGAAGGAATGCGCTGCACCGCCTCAGCGGCTTCTTCTACACTCCCCACGACAAATCCTGTCACCCCTTCGTCCACAATCTCCGCAACAGATCCGCCTCGAAAAGCAATTACCGGAGTTCCGCACGCCATGGCCTCGATCATCACGAGGCCAAACGGCTCCGGCCAGTCAATCGGGAAGAGCAGCGCAAATGCATTTCCCAAGAATTCTGTCTTGTCCTGATCCCCGATCTCACCGATAAACTCCACATCTGTACCGGTGAGCAGGTGGCGCACCTCTTTGTCAAAGTACTCCTGATCTGCCGGGTCCACCTTCGCCGCCACGCGCAGAGGCATGCCCACCATCTTTGCGATTTCGATGGCTCGATCCACACGTTTCTCGGGCGAAATGCGACCGAGGAAAGCCAAATACTTCCCCGCTTCTTCATTCGGAGTGTGAAGGTCCTCAGGCAAACCATGATGCACGGTCGTAAGCCAGCTTGCCCACGGCATCGGAGCCCGTTGCGCATCTGAAATGGAAATCAGCCGCATGTCATCAAATTCTCGAAACAATGGATAGAGGTCCGGGATATCGAGCCGCCCGTGCAACGTAGTGACGGCTGGAATCTCAAGTCGACGGACCTGCGAAAAAGACAGATAGTCGAGATGAAAATGCACGACATCAAATTCGTCCGCCTCTTGTGCAACAGTTTCGATCAGATTCAAGTGATGCGCCAGCGGAGCCAGCAATTTTCCGCCCTCGAGGCGCAATGCCCGGTCGCAGACCGATCGCAGGCGAGCAGACGTGCACGAGTCACCGCTCGCATACAGGGTCACATCATGTCCCATCTCTACTAGTTCTTCTGTAAGATACGAGACCACTCTTTCTGTACCGCCATATAGTCTTGGAGGCACACTTTCGTATAGAGGCGCAACCTGCGCTATTTTCATTTTAGGTATTCTCCCCTGTCGGCTCTTTCGTTTCGATCTGAGAAGTTAGATGCACGATCATCGGGCGGGTGTGGCCTCTGAGTTCGCTGGTTCAGGCCCTCAAATCCCCCTGCAGCCATCTAAGTGAAGGTCGAAGTTTCGCCCGCACGTTTTTCATATCAAAGGGGATGACTCACGAAAACCCTGCCCATAACTTGAGCCGCGCCAATTCCGCTGTTGCTTTTTCCCTATCCTCCTGCGAATATCAACGTATGCATGGTTGCCCCTGTTGTCGCCGCTGTATGCCGCTTCGCGCGCAGAGGTGACCTGGGTTTCTTAGCAGTCCATTCGTAATTCCAAGGTTTCCGAAAGCCCGCGATGCAGCCACCTTTGCTGCCGCGGGCTTTCTGTTTCACCCCGTTCCCCAATGAGGAAAAAATGACTGAAGCTGTTCCGGTAAAAGAAACCAAGGCCCAACGGGCAGAGCGCCTTAAGCGCGCGAAGAATCCCTGGGAGGCATTCGACGAGGTGCGCGCCTTTGCGCGCGAGGGTCGGTCGAGTGTAGTCCCCGAGTGGGCGTCCACATACTTCAAGTGGTGGGGGATCTATACACAGGGCGACGGTATCGGCGCAACTGGCGGCAAGGGCGGCGAAGGTCTCACTACCGACTACTTCATGATGCGCATCGGCATCCCCAACGGGATCGTCTCAGCCAGCCAGCTTCGCACCATCGGCCAGCTCACGCGCAAATACGCTCAAAACCTTGCCGACATCACCGTTCGCCAAAACATTCAACTCCATTGGCTCACCATCGAATCTCTTCCTGAGGTAGTCGACGCGCTCGACGCCATCGGTCTTTCTCCCAAAGGAGCATGCGGTGACGTCGTACGAAACGTTACCGGGTGCCCCCTCGCCGGAGTAGCCGACGATGAGATCATCGATGCCTCTCCCCTGGCTGTTGAGATTGCCCATTTGCTGACCGCAAATCCGGAGTTCTACAACCTGCCGCGCAAATTCAAAATCTCCGTTACCGGGTGCACGTCCTGGTGCACCTATCCCGAGATCAACGACATTGCACTCACTCCCGCGAAGCACAACGGCCAGGTTGGCTACTCGCTTCGCGTAGGCGGCGGTCTTTCCAATGAACCGCATCTTGCGCTGCGGCTTGATGCCTTCGTACTTCCCGAGCAGGCTCTGCGCGTCGTCGAAGCGATCACAGAAATCTTCCGCGACCAACAGGGATTGAGAGAAAGCCGCGAGCGCGCCCGGCTCAAGTACCTCTTTACCAAAGAGGGCTGGACCGCCGAGAGCTTTTTAAGAGAACTCCAGTCGCGACTCACCTTCACCCTTCTTCCTGCGGTTCCAGAGCAGGTTCCGAGCGACGTATTTCGCGATCATGTCGGAGTCCACCCCCAGCGCCAGCCCGGCCTCAGCTACGTCGGAGCATCCGTGCTGCGCGGGCGCTTGAGCGGCGAGCAGTTGGAAGCGGCCGCTGACCTGGCCGAGCGCTATGGAAGCGGTGCGTTGCGCGCCACCGTCTCGCAGAACCTTCTGTTCATCGACGTTCCAAACCACAAGACTGCGGAACTGGTTCGCGAACTCGGAAAGATCGGCCTTCAGGTCGAAGGCTCCTTCTTCTTTCGCGGAGCCGTCGCCTGCACCGGTACCGAGTTCTGCAAATTGGCCATCACTGAAACCAAGGGCTTCACGCGCTGGCTCGTCGACGAAATGGAAGAGCGTCTTCCTCAATTCGATCAGGAACTCCGCCTCCATGTGACTGGATGCCCCAATGGATGCGGCCAGCACTGGATCGCAGACATCGGTATGGAAGGCAAGAAAATCAAGTACGAGGGCAAACTGACCGATGCTTACTACTTCTGCCTCGGTGGATCGGTGGGCCAACATGCCGCCATCTCTCGCCCCGTCGGCTACCGTTGCCCAGCCCCGCTTGTGCCTGAAGCAATCGAGCGGCTGCTCCGCAAATACCTGATCAGCCGCGAACCGGGAGAAAACCTGCGAGCCTGGTTCCTTCGCCACACCAACGAGGAGTTGCGTTCGCATCTCGCAGGAGAAATCCTCGAGCCCGTCGAACGCGACCTTCCCACTGGCCGAGTGCCGCACGCCGTAGCCGACTGAGGACCAGAATCATGAGCCTGTTGCCCATCTTCCTGAAACTCGACTCCCGCCCCGGCCTGCTGGTCGGCGCAGGAAATGTCGCGCTCGAAAAAATCGGCAGCCTTCTCCCCACCGGCCTTCGCCTCTGCGTAGTTGCGCCCGACGCAAAACCGGAAATCCGCCAGTTAGCGACGGAGGGAAAGCTCGAGTGGGTTCAGCGTCCCTATGAAACGACCGACCTCGATGGCCCCTACGTTGTAATTGCCGCCACCGACGATCCCGAAGTGAACGCCCGCATTTTCCGCGAGGCCAGCGAGCGCGGCATTCTGTGCAACAGCGTCGATGATCCGCCTCACTGCGACTTCTACTTCGGCGCAGTGGTCCGCCGCGGCGATCTGCAGGTCGCCATCTCGACTGCCGGAGAGAGTCCCGCCGTTGCCCAGCGCCTGCGTCGTGAAATCGACCAGCAATTGCCCCATGATCTTGGCGCATGGCTCACAAATCTGGGCCAGCTTCGCCGCGACATCCTTGCGACGCATCCTCCCGGCGAGGCGCGTAAGGCCCTGCTTCACCAGATTGCTGATCGACAGATTTGCGAGTCCCCGCTTCAGCCGCGGCGCGCCACAACTAACTCCGCCGAACGTGGCAAGGTGCACCTCGTCGGCGCCGGCCCCGGCGATCCGGATCTGCTCACCATAAAAGCCCTGCGCCTCATCCAGTCCGCCGATGTCCTGCTCCACGACGATCTGGTTCCACAGGCAATCCTTGACCTGGCCCATGTCGACGCCGAGATTGTTAACGTTGGCAAGAGATGCGGCACAAAGCGCATCACGCAGGAAGAGATCAACGACCTCATGGTTGACTACGCGCGCGCAGATCGCAGCGTAGTCCGCCTCAAGAGTGGCGATCCCCTCATCTTCGGTCGCGCCGCCGAAGAGATGGCTTCCCTCACCGACGCTGGGGTTCCCTTCGAAGTCGTCCCCGGCATCACCGCAGCCTTTGCTGCCGCCGCCGCTATTCCCTGCTCCCTCACCGACCGCAACGCGGCGTCCAATGTAATTTTCTCCACGGGCCATCACGCGCAATCGCACAACCTGTCGCCCGTACCTGAAATCGAAGACGCTACCCGCGTTGTCTACATGCCCGGCCGCGACATGCGTCTGCTCGCACTCGAGTGGCTCCAGGAAGGCCTGCCACCGGACTTCCCGTGCGCCATCGTTTCTCATGCCGCGCAAGCCGGCCAGCAGGTCCAGCGCACCACGCTTGCAGAACTCGACGATGCCATGCCCACGGCCTCACCCAGCCTTCTCATTGCAGGTTGGGCCGTGCGGGAGTCCGCTGTTGCATTGCAATTGGCTGCGAAAGTCGTTCCGGTCACAGTCTGAAGTTCGACACAACCGAATGGAGATCCACATGCCCGAAACCACCGCACCTCGGCGTGCTCTCTCGCTCGACGTTTATGCAGTCGCGCTCGCGCTCATTCTCGCGCTGCTCGTTCGCCTCAACCTGATTCCCCCGGTAAAGTGGTGAGCCGCGCATAGTGAGCCAGCGTCGCCTCGGCTCCTCCAAACCGGAAACATTCCCGATTGAGACTCGTTGTCCGCAAGGAGATCAACATGGCTACCGCCGCCAACAGTACCCGCTCCATCGCCCTGGACGAACCGGCGCATCTCGGCCGCCGCATCATCGCGATCATCCCGGGCCTTCTGCTGCTCACCGCTGTAGGCTATGCCGGAAAGTTCATCGAGCAGTCCATCGCCGCCTATACCAAGTCCCACCACATCACCTTCCCCAACATTGAATACGTACTGTGGGCCATCGTCATCGGCCTCCTCATCTCCAACACGATCGGTATACCCCGCGTCTTCCAGGCCGGCGTCGCCACCTACGAGTTCTGGCTCAAGGCCGGAATCGTCCTGCTTGGCTCGCGCTTTCTCCTCGGCGACATCCTCCACCTCGGCGGTATTTCGCTCTTGCTGGTCGGCGTCGCCCTGACGCTGTCACTCACCTTCATGCACATCCTCGGCCGCACCTTCAAACTCAAACCCAAGCTCACCTCTCTGCTCGCTGTCGGCTCCTCCATCTGCGGAGTCTCCGCCATCATCGCCGCCAAGCCAGCCATTGATGCCGACGACGAAGACGCGTCTTACGCCATCGCAGCCATCCTCGCCCTCGGGGCCATTTCGCTGTTCACCTTCCCGCTCATCGGCCACTCGCTCCATCTCAGCGACAAGGCATACGGCTTATGGGCTGGCCTCGCGGTCGACAACACCGCTGAAGCAACCGCTGCTGGTGCGCTCTACTCCGACGCCGCCGGCAAGGTCGCCGTTCTCGCCAAAACTACCCGCAATGCACTCATCGGGTTCGTCGTTCTCGCCTACGCCATTTATTGGGCGTCGCGCGGCCAGGCCCAGGTCGTCGGCAACAAAGCGGAGTTCCTCTGGCGCAAATTCCCAAAATTCGTTCTCGGATTTCTGCTCATCTCGCTGTTGGCCACACTCGGCACCTTCACTAAGCCGCAACTCACAAGCCTCGCAAACCTGTCCCGCTGGGCCTTCTTACTGACTTTCGCCGGAGTAGGCCTCCGCACCAGCTTCCGCGAACTCGGCAAGCAAGGCTGGCGTCCCTTCGCCGTCGGAGCCATCGGCGAAATCTTTATCGCGCTTGTCACGCTGGGCTTGGTCTACGGAGCAGACCACTTCTTCCACCTTTAAATCGTTCGCGCCTGAGCCGGCAATCCTTCGCGAGTTCAGGCACAACCCTCCTCCAACTTCCTCCCGCTCCGTTCTTCTGAGCAAATCCCGCCTGCATCCACCCTTTATACTTAGATGTTTGCCAAAACAAACGGGTCCGAGCGTGGCCCGTCTCCCTGCGACCAGTTCTCGTCTGCGGGGTAAAGAGGAGCGAGCATTGGCTCAGGCGGAGATCGGGATTATCGGCGGCAGCGGGCTCTATTCAATGCCCGGATTTACCAACGTTCATGAAGAGCGCGTCGAGACGCCGTTCGGCGAGCCGTCTGACCCCTTTGTGCTCGGCGAACTCGAAGGCCGCAAAGTCGCCTTCCTTGCTCGCCACGGCCGCGGCCACCGCAGCCTTCCTTCTGAGCTGAACTTCCGCGCCAACATTTACGCCTTCAAGAAACTTGGCGTCGAGCGCATATTGTCCGTCTCCGCGGTTGGCTCTCTCAAAGAGGAGCACAAGCCCACCGATTTCGTGATCCCCGACCAATTCATCGATCGCACCTTCCATCGCATCTCCACGTTCTTCGGCGACGGAATCGTGGGTCACGTAGCTTTTGGCGATCCGGTGTGCGCCACAGTCGCCAAAGCAGCGGAGCAAGGCTGCTCTGCCGTTGGAGTTGTCGGCAAACTTGGCGGCACTTACGTTTGCATGGAAGGCCCCCAGTTCTCCACCAAGGCCGAGTCCAACCTTTACCGCAGTTGGGGCGCCGACGTGATCGGCATGACCAACCTGCAGGAAGCCAAGCTCGCACGCGAAGCCGAGATCTGCTACGCCACCGTCGCCATGGTCACCGACTACGACTGCTGGCGCGAAGGACACGACTCCGTCACCATCGAAGAAATCGTCGCCGTGCTGCACCAGAACGCCGAAAACGCCTGCAAAGTCGTCAAGGCTGCCGTCGCTGCGATGCCTGTTGAACGCGCCTGTGCCTGCGCCTCAGCCGCGCGATACGCCGTTCTCACCCAGCCCGACGCCATCCCCGCGGCATCCAAAGAAAAGCTGAAGCTTCTTTTCGGCAAATACCTTGGCTGGTAGCCAACGGGACCAATCCATAAATCTGATCTAGAGAGGAAATACATGGCAATTACAGTTGTGGGCAGCGTAGCTTTCGACTCCATCGAAACACCGGCGGGCCGGCGCGAACGTTGCCTCGGAGGCGCTGCAACCTACTTCTCCCTCGCCGCCAGTTTTTTCACCGACGTGCGTGTCATCGCCGTTGTAGGCGAAGACTTCGGCCCCGCCGAAGAGGCGGTCTTCAACGCCCACAAGATCGACACACGCGGTATCGAACGTGCCGCCGGCAAAAGCTTCTTCTGGGAAGGTTCCTACCTCGACAATCTCAACGAGGCCAAGACCCACAACACCGAACTCAACGTCTTCGGATCGTTCGAGCCCAAGATCCCCGCCGCCTACCACGATTCGCAGTTCCTCTTCCTCGCCAATATTGATCCTGTCCTTCAGCGACGCGTGCGTGAAGCCATGCCCCACGCGCGGCTTGTCGGCGGCGACACCATGAATTACTGGATTAAGGACCACCGCCCCGCGCTTGTTGAAGTCCTGAAAGGCCTCGACGCGCTTCTCATCAATGACACCGAGACAAAAATGCTGACCGGCAGCCGCAGCCTGGTCCTTTCCGCAGCCAAAATATTCGAGATGGGCCCGAAGACCCTCGTCGTGAAGCACGGCGAATACGGCGCGACAGCCTTCTTCAATGGCGGAGGACCAAAGTCCGCTGAGCAACTCGCCCATCGCGCATTTCACGTGCCCGCACTTCCGCTCGAAGAAGTGGTCGATCCCACAGGCGCCGGCGACAGTTTTGCCGGCGGCTTCTTTGGCTACCTCGCCTCGCAGCCCGAGCTAACCCCAACTTCCTATCGCCACGCCATGTTTTATGGCAGCGTCATGGGATCCTTCGCCGTCGAGCGCTTCGGCACCGAACGCCTCCAGCAGCTTTCGCGCGAAGAGATCGATCGCCGCTTCAAGCTCTTCCGCGAGCTGACGCACCTTGACTGAACAACCGATACGCCGCCCCATCAGCCGCGCTGAGTGGCTGGTGGTGTTTATCTCATGCGTGGCGGCGTCGGTTCTTGCTTCATTGTGGAGTTGGCACAACGACGCTTTGCTCAACTACGGCGATGCCGTTGCGCACCTGCAGATTGCGCGCCGCGTCTTCGACTCGCATCGTCCCGGCCTCTCGCAACTCGGCTCCGTCTGGTTGCCATTGCCGCATCTGCTCCTCATGCCGTTCGTTGCTGTTTACCCGTGGTGGGCCAACGGAATCGCAGGGCTGATCCCGTCGTCCCTGGCCTACCTTGCCGGATGCGGCGGCATTTACCGCCTCGCTCGCCACTGGCTGCGCCCTTCCGCCGCTGTCGTTGCGCTCGTCTTTTTCGCCATCAATCCCAACCTGCTCTACCTGCAGACCACCGCAATGACCGAGCCGCTCTTTCTCTGCGAAATGATCTGGCTCGCGGTCTGGATGGTGGAGTGGCGTCAAAGCCTCGACAACAATCCGCGCCGAGCCGCACGTTTGCTTTACTGCATCGCACTAGTTCTCGTCGCCGCCGTTTTCACCCGCTACGACGGCTGGATCCTTGCGCTGCTCGGTTGGACCGCTATCGGGATCAAGCAAATGCGCCGCAGCACTCTTCGCTCCCGCGCCTTCTGGTTTGCGAGCGCAGCCGTCGTTGCCGCGCCAATCATCTGGTTTACCTATAACGGTGTTGTGTTCGGCGATTGGCTCGACTTCGCTCGCGGGCCCTACTCCGCTGCGGCCATCGAGTTGCGCACTGCTTCCCCTGGTGGGGGCCCACCCCATCCCGGCTGGCACAACCCCTGGGTCTCCCTGCTCTTCTTTGTCAAAGCAGCCCAGATGGACTCAGCCGCCGCAGCATGGGGCAACACCTTGCTCGTATTTTCATTGCTCGGCACCGTGTGGGCGTGTCTTACCAGCCGCGATCGCGCCTTTCTCTGGACACTCCTTCTCTGGCTCCCCGTGCCCTTCTACGCCTACTCCATCGCCTTTGGCTCCGTGCCTATCTTCCTGCCCGTCTGGTGGCCTCACTCCTGGTACAACACGCGTTACGGCATGGAACTACTTCCCGCCTTCGCGCTCGGGCTTGCGTTCGTGGCCCAATTTGCGATCGCCGTAGTTCGAGAATTCAATCCACGCTGGGTAAAGTACGCCGTAGTCGTGTTTCTTTCCCTCCTTTTTCTGAATGCCTGGGTCATTGATCGTGAGCAACCTCTCACCTACATTGAGGGCACCAAGAACATCGAGTCCCGCCGCCCTCTGGAAATCCAGATTCCGCCCGTCCTGCGGTCGCTGCTTGCTACCCGTCCCGGCGCTCCGGTCCTCATGAAAACATCGGTCTACCCGCAGATCGTTGCGAACACCGGGATTCCATTACGCCAAACCATTAACGAAAGCGACAGGGAGTACTATTTCGACGCGCTCGCCGCCCCTGCCGCTCACGCAGCGATCGTCCTGGCCTTCGATGGTGACGACGTCGATCGCGCCGTCCACGATCATCCCGGTGGCCTCACGAAAATTGGCCGCTACAGTGCTCCCGGCTTGCCAGCGGGCACGGTTTACGTCTCCGATACTCCGCCCGCCGCCAGGAGCACAGAGCGGTGATAGCATCGTCGAAGATAATCCTATGAGCACCGCGGCTTCATTTTTCGCGCAACCCTTCGACTTCAGCTGGCTGCAGCAAGTCATCGTGGTCAATGGCGCCGTCCCCCGCTTGCTCGCTGCGTGCCTGCTCGGTGGCCTCATCGGTCTTGAACGCGAAACCAAACGTCGCGCCGCAGGCGTGCGCACCAACCTTCTCGTCTGCATGGGCTGCGCATTCTTCACTTTGTTGTCTGCTGTCCTGGCCGGCGATGCCAACCCTGACAAAGGCCGCGTCGCTTCGAATATCGTGCAAGGCATCGGATTTCTCGGCGCGGGCCTCATCATCCACAATCGCAGCCGCATCAGCGGACTCACCAGTGCTGCCACCGTCTTCGTCGTTGCCTCAATAGGAATGGCCTGCGGTGCCGGACTCTTCGCCGCAGCCGCCGTCGCCACAGTCATCGTCGTCCTCGCCTTGCAAGTGGTCGGTTTTCTCGAACGGCGCGCGAACATCAAAATCTATCCACTGATCTATGAAGCCCGCGGTTCCAATCAGACCGAGATGTTGCGGTCAATCCTCGACGCGATGGACAAGGCCAACGAACGCCTCGCGGAATTCGGCAGTGAGGCGATCGGCGATCTGCAGCGCATAAGTTTCACCATCACCGCCACAAAGAAAGAACATGAGCGCCTTCGCGGAAAGCTCATCGCCGAACCCGCCATTGACAAGCTCCTCAACTTCCGCGATCCGGAGGAAGATTGATTCCATTCACCAAGGCCCATGCGTGCGGAAACGATTTCCTCATCGTCATTGAAGAAGCCGCCGCAGGACATGATCGAGCTGACCTCACACGCCAGCTCTGCGCACGCAACACCGGCATTGGCGCAGACGGTATTGAATTCTTCGCGTGGTCCGACGCAAAATCCGGTCGAATTCGCCTTCACAACGCCGATGGCTCGATCGCTGAAATCAGCGGCAATGGTACACGCTGCGTCGCCGCATGGATGGCACAGGCAATCAACGCGCAACCCGGTGACGAACTTCAAGTCGAAACCGATGCCGGCCTTCGCGTGTGTCGCATCAACGCAATTCAAAATAACGGCCCATATACCGTTGAGGTCACCACCGGGATGGGCGTTCCCATGACTGCGGAGAAAACCATTGCTCTCGGCAACGGCTGCACCGTCTCCGGAACCGCCGTCTCCACGGGCAACCCCCATTTCGTCATCGTCGTCGACCGCCCGGACTTTTCTGTCGCAGACGAAGCCTGGCAAAACATCGGCGCAGAAATCTGCACGCATCCCAATTTTCCGCTTCAAACCAACGTCGAGTTCGTTCGCATCGCATCACCCTCCGAAATCGAAATCCGCATCTTCGAGCGCGGCGTCGGCCCCACGACATCTTCCGGCACCGGCAGTTCTGCATCGGCCGCCGCGGCAATCGAATTCTACGGATGCGACTCGAAACTACGCGTCGTCGCTCCCGGAGGCGCACAAACCGTTGCGTGGGAAGGTTCCGGAAGCGAGTTGTTTCTCACTGGCCCGGCATCTCTCATCGCCCGCGGCGAGGCATGGTACGCATGACCGCGCAACCCAGGCCGCTTCTGAAACTGCCCTCCGTCACAACCCAGGCAGGCATCAGCGTGATTTCTCCCGCATCCTTTGCTGCTGTGGATCGTTTTGACGGTGGCATCCAACGCCTGCGCCAACTCGGCTTCATGCCTCATCTCGGAAAGCACACCCAAACGCGCGGCCCGCTCTTCTTTGCCGGATCACCCGAGGAGCGCCTCGCCGATCTGCACGCAGCCTTCGCCGATCCCGCCACTGCTCTCGTCGCCGCGTCCCGTGGTGGCTATGGGTCAAACTACCTGCTCGAAGGGGTCGACCTCGCACTCATCAGACAACACCCCAAGCCTTTTTTCGGCTACAGCGACATGACAGGCCTGCAGCTGCATCTCCTCGACCAGCTCGGTCTACCTGCATTCCACGGCCCCATGGTGGCGGCCGATTTCTATCTCGAAGACGGCGTTCATCTTGCAAGCTTCAAGTCAGCGCTTGCGGGCACGCCCTACACTCTCGGGCCCGCCGAAGGCCTGCGCACCTTGAAACCCGGTTCCGCGAACGGCACGCTTTATGGCGGCTGCCTCAGCATTCTCGTCTCCCTGCTCGGCACACCCTGGGAACCCTCTACGGAGGGCAAGCTCCTCTTCCTCGAAGATCTGGCAGCGAAGCCTTACCAGATCGACCGCATGCTGTGGCAGTTGCGCAAAGCCGGCAAGCTGGATCGAGTCCGCGGCATCGTCTTTGGCGAAATGCTCAAATGTGAATCTCCAGGCGCGCCCGCCAATTTGCTCGGAGATACAATCCTGAGCGCACTTGCCGGTCTTGATATCCCCGTCGCCATCGGGCTACGCAGCGGCCACGTCTCGCGCCAGAACGTCACGCTTGTCTTCGGCGTCGATGCTGAACTTCACGCAGCCGAAGAAGCGCAACTGAATCTCGTTCCGCCGGCGGTGCAATCATGACCACCGCCGGTCGTCATATTCACCTCAGCGGCATCTGCGGTACAGCAATGGCTTCGCTCGCGGGGCTTCTTCAATTGCAGGGCCATCGCATCACCGGCTCCGACAACACTGCGTATCCGCCAATGAGCGACCTTTTGCGCGAACTGGGCATTCCCATTCTCGAACCCTACGCGGAGTCCAACCTCGATCCCGCACCCGATCTCGTTGTAATCGGCAATGCGCTCTCGCGCGGAAATCCTGAGATCGAGCACGTCCTCGACAAACGCATGCCCTTCACATCCATGGCCGCGCTCGTTCGCGAAGAGTTTCTCAAAGGCCGCGAATCTCTCGTTATCGCCGGCACCCATGGTAAAACCACAACCACGAGCATGCTTTCGTGGATTTACCAGGTGGCCGCTCGCGAAAATCCCGCGCTCGAGCCTTCGTTTCTCATCGGCGGAGTTGCAGAAAACTTCGGCACCAGCTTTCAACTTCGTCCCACGCGCACCTTCATCATTGAGGGCGACGAATACGATACTGCCTTCTTCGACAAAGGCCCCAAGTTCCTCCACTACTTTCCTGACGCCCTCATTCTTACGCACGTCGAATTCGACCACGCCGATATCTACGCCGACCTCGAAGCAGTGAAGACTGCATTCAAGCGCCTCGTAAATCTTGTCCCACGCCGCGGTTTGCTTGTGGCCTATGACGCAAGCGCCAACGTCACCGAGTGCATCAGCCGCGCATTCTGCCGGGTCGAGCGCTACGGGTTCAGTGCTGAAGCCAACTGGCAGATGCGCAACCTTCGCCATGTAGACGGCCGTTCGCAATGGGAACTGTGGCACGACGGCGCCCTCTGGGCAGACCTTGAAATGCGCCTTGCCGGCGAACACAACGCGCTCAACGCGACCGCTGCCGCGGCACTTGCCGCCGGGCAAGGCATCAGCAAAGAATCGATCCGGTCCGCGCTCGCCACATTCAAAAGCGTCAAGCGCCGTCTCGAAGTCCGCGATGTAATCGATGGCATCACCATCATCGACGACTTCGCGCACCACCCCACCGCCATTCGCGAAACGCTTCGCGCTCTCCGTTCCGTCTATCCTCAATCGCGGCTCTGGGCCGTGCTCGAACCACGCTCCAACACCCTTCGCCGCAAAGTGCTCGAAACTGAACTCGTCGAGAGCCTGCGCCTTGCCGACCGCGTCGTGCTCGCCGGTGTATACCAGCAGCAGCGCATTCCCGATGCGGAGCGCCTGCACCCTGAAGACGTGGTGAACCGCCTCAACACCGCTGGAACTCCAGCCGAACTCCATGCAAACGCTGAGGCGATCATCGAAAGCGTCGTGCCTCAACTGCACTCCGGCGATGTTGTCGCCATCTTGTCCAACGGCGGGTTTGAAGGGATCTACGAGAAACTTCCTGCGCGCCTCAAAACACGCCAGATTTGATCGCGAAAGAATCCCATGATCTCCTCCCTCATGTTGTTGTCCACCATCATCATTCTCGGGGCTCCATCAGCAGTCATCTTCATTCCCTGGGCCATCATTACCCGCAACGTTCTGCCGCTCTATAACGTCACGCAGATCATCGTGCGCACCGGATATTTCCTTGCACGCATTCGCGTCGAAGTGACCGGCCGCGATCTCGTCCCGCCAAACACTGCCTGCATCTTCATGGCCAACCATGTCTCCAATCTCGACCCGCCCGCCCTGCTGCCTTCCATCCCTGGCCGCACTTCCGCATTTCTCAAACGCTCGTTGATGCGCATTCCTGTCCTCGGCTGGGGCTTTCAGCTTGGAGAATTTATTCCCGTTGAGCGCGATGGCCGCAAAGAGAGCGCGCAGCGCAGCATTGAAGAGGCACGGCGCGTTCTCGCAAAAGGCGTCCACATCACCACCTTCGTCGAAGGTACCCGCTCCAAGGACGGCCGGATGCTGCCGTTCAAGAAAGGGCCCTTTTATCTCGCCATGGCCGCTGGCGCGCCGTGCATACCCGTCTCCATCTGGGGAACGGAGACCTTGATGGCCAAAGGCAGCATGCGTATCAAGCCCGGAACAGCGCACATTACCTTCCATGCGCCTGTGCTTCCCGGCGACTACGAAACTCGCGAAGAACTCATGGCCGCCGTGCGCGCATCGATTGCGTCGGGGCTTCCGGAATGGATGAGAAAATAGGCTGCCGCCCTACGGCGCTACAACGGCGTTGTAGCCATCGCTCTGAAGCTTCTGGCGCATGGCATTCGCATCACTCCGATTTGCAAACGGCCCCACCTGCACGTGCAGCAGCGTATCGGAAACGTCGCGCCGGACCGTGACCGCATAGCCACGCTTCCGCAGTGCGTTCACCAGAACTTCAGCGTCCTCAGAATGTGAAACCGCGGCGATTTGCACCATCCATCCACTCACATGGGAGAGAGCGGGTTGCACCTGCATAACCGAGGCCGTCAGAGGCACGGTTGTTTGTGCCGCCAGCGCAGGTCTCACCTGCGGCTGTACTGCGGGCTTCGACTGCGATTGCGCGATGGCCGCGCCCTCATTCGCAGGCGTGCGCACCGCGCCTCCGGTATCGCGAACTTCGCCGCCATCAGTGTCCGCTGGCACATCAACCGCTGCACGCGCTGGTGGTTCGGCCGGAGCCTGCCCCCCGGCTGCGGGTTTGTTTCCGGAACTCGCTGCTTGTGACTTTGTCGGGCCGACAGCCGTCGGTACGGCGCTTGCAATCGCGGAATCAGTTGAGTTGCGATGACCGATCGAATATCCAAAACTGAAGCACAGAATGCACAGCAGGATCAGACCGCAACCAATCGCAAGCAGCATGCCTGCGCCGAGCGTGATCTCCGTGTCGCGCTCCCGGTGCTCCAGTTCTTCCTCGCGAATTTCACGAATCATATCTCGACCTCAGATTCGAGAAAATGCACCCTACTCTGCATCCTTGGCAGTTTGACCCGCGGCGTTCCGGACCGAATCTGCAAGAGCCGTTACTGCCCTCGCCGCAGCCCCCGGCTTGTTCAGTAGCGAAAGCAGCTCTACCGGCAGTGGGAACACAATCGTCGTGTTCTTTTCCATGCCGATCTCCGTCAACGTTTGCAGGTAACGCAATTGCAGGGTAATGGGCTCCGTAGCAAGCAACGCCGCGGCATCCACTAGCTTTTGCGCCGCGTTGAACTCGCCTTCCGCGTGAATAATCTTCGACCGCTTTTCGCGTTCCGCTTCAGCCTGCTTGGCCATCGCGCGCAGCATCTGTTCCGGCAGATCGACCTGCTTCACTTCGACTGAGATTACCTTCACGCCAAACGGTTCCGTTCGCTGATCGATGATCGTTTGAATCTTCAAATTCAGCTTGTCGCGATGGCTCAGCAATTCATCCAATTCGACCTCGCCCAAAACCGAGCGCAACGTAGTTTGCGCAAACTGCGATGTCTGGTAAACGTAATTCGCCACCTTGATCGCCGCGGCGTTCGGATCCACCACATACAGGGTGACGACGGCATTTACTTTCAGCGTCACGTTGTCGCGAGTGATCACATCCTGCGCGGGAACCTCGAGCACATCCTGTCGCAACGAGATGCGTACCATTTGATCCAGGGGACGGAATACGAGAATGATCCCCGGTCCCTTCGGTACCGGCAGAGCGCGACCGAGCCTGAAAATCACCGCACGCTCATAGTCACGAAGAATTTTGATGGAGTTGATGAGATACAAGGCAACGATGGCAATGACGATCAGAATCGGGACAGGTAGTTCAGACATTATTCTTCCTCACTCAGCACGGATTGTACTCCTGTCGCTCTTCTGCGACGCCTTACGCCGCAGACTGCGGTCGGTTCACAGCCTCCAACGGCGCAACTTGCAGCAGATATTCCTTGTGCCCGACGACGCGCAACTTTGTTCCTGCTGCAACAGGCTCGCTCGCTATGGCGCGCCAGATCTCACCTTCCACCAGCACGTGTCCCTCTGGAGCAAGCGGCTCAATGGCAGATGCTGCGCTGCCCACGAGGGCGTCAGCGCCCAGGCGCGCCTTGAGCCGTCGAGCCCGCATCGCCAGGCGCACCAGGAAAACCGTAATTCCTCCGAACGCCAGGCTCACCGCAATCGCGACCCACGGGTTGATGCGCAACTCCGGAATCGGTGCCGCCACCAGCGTTAAAGTCCCCAATGTCAGGCACAGAATTCCCGCTGTCGCCAACACGCCGTGTCCGCCAAACTTTGCCTCGAGCGTTATCAATACCCCCGCGGCCACCAGCAGCAATAAGGCCGTGAAGCGTATCGGCAACAGGTCCAGCGCGAAAACTCCCAGCAGCACCATCAATGTTCCCAATGCCCCCGGCACGATCGTTCCCGGGACATTGAATTCGAGATAGATCAACAATGCCCCGCCAACAAGCAGCATGAGTGCAATGTTCGGATTTACCAACCACCCCAGCAGATCTTCGCGCATAGTCGGCTGCACCAGTTCAATTCGTGCATTCGCCAAATGGAGTGTCTGCTTTGTTCCGTCCATTCGTGTAATTTCGCGCCCATCGAGTGCTGCGAGCAATTGCGTCTCGCTGGGTGCGGTCAAGTCGATCAGATGCTGTGTCAGCGCCTCTTCCGCGCTATACGAGTGCGACGATGCCACTGCCGCGATCGCTGCATCCGAATTGCGCTTTCGTTGCCCAACATACGACCGGAGAAAAGCCTCCACGTCGTTCTCCGCCTTTTGCTTCAGCGTGTCGTCGGGCTTCCCCATTTCAAAAACAACGTGGGCCGCGCCTGCATTCGTACCGGGAGCCATCGCCGCCACATCCGCAGCTTCCAGCAGAAAGAACCCTGCCGAACCAGCTCGCGCACCCGCCGGAGCCACATACACGATCACCGGCACACGGGAACTGAGAATCGCGCCAGCCATCGTGCGCATGGAGTCGACCAGCCCTCCAGGCGTATTCATCTCAATTAGCAACGCAGCCGCGCCATCGCTATTCGCGTGCTCGATCGCCCGCTTCAGCATCCCGGCACTCACCGGCTGAATCGTTCCGTCAAGCACCAGTTTGTCTACGATTGGTTGTTGGGCACGCACGGCGCTGGGCGATGCCCAAACCGCGAAAGCTGCACACAGGCTCACTAAAGTCCGGAACTTGATTCCACGCACTTGCTGAAGCATGGCTTGCTCCTGCGGGCCTGCAACGAGGCCCTACTGATTTCGCCCGGTTCTTGCCTCTATCTGTCGGCTCAATTCCTGCGCAGGCCGGCTGCCGGGATCCAGTTTCAGCGCCGCGCCAATTGCCTTGCTTGCTTCGTCCATTTGATTGGCAGCAAGGTCGAGCCTCCCCAACACAAGATACGCATCCACCGAAGGAGCCAGCTTCAGTGCCTGGTTCGCTTCGCTCCGTGCCGCCGCTGCATCCCCCGTACGCTCGCGCACCGCAGCCAGGCCAGCATGCGCCTCCGCTACGGCGTCATCATCGGCTACCGCGGCAAGATAAAGCCGCTCTGCCTCAAGCAGGAGCCCGCGATCGAGATAGCCCTTCGCCTGAATCGACAACTTCACCGCGCGATCGTGAGGAGAAAGCGCCGCCAACCGTGAAGACTCCATCTGATCCATCATCAGCGCCGCCTGCCTGAAAGCGCCTGCATCAAACGTGCGCACAATGCGCTCCAGCGCTTCAGACGACATTTCCTGATCGGTCGAAACCCTCTGCAACTTCCACGCAGACAGCAGTTGCTGCGCTTCCACATCGGTGGGCCGCAGTTTCAGGCATTGATTCAATTCGTTCAACGCGCCCGCATCCGTTCCGTGTCGCTTCAGGCTCACAGCCAGGTTGAAGTGATAATCGGCAGCAGTGGGATCGGCGGCCGCAGCCTGCACGAACAGGCCTGTCCCATCGTGCCCCTGCCGGCTCACCGCGACGGCCTGGTTATTAAGTACCTCGGCCAGCGGCAAAATTCGCGCAACTCCGCTGAACGCCTCTTCAGCCTTCGCATACGATCCCGAAAACAGCAGCGATAGACCGCGATAGAATCCCGCTTCCAGCGCATCAGGGTCGTTGCGGCTCACCTTCGCAAACGCGGCCGCTGCCTGCTCATACTGCTGGCTGTTAAAGTCCTCGCGTCCCAAAGCCATCCACGCCGGACCAAAATTCGGACTCAGCGCAACCGACTGCTTCAGATGTCGCAGCCGCTCCTGTTGATCCGGCTCTGAGATGCCTCGAATGTACTGCTCAAAAGCGTCAAGCCGCAGCCCCGCGCCGGCAGCGAGAAAGGTCTCCTGCGAAACGTTGAAGTTGGGGTCCATCACTCGCGTCAGTTTCCACGCCAGTGAATCGAAGACCGCAATCAGATCGCGCATCTCACCATTTGCGGTCACCGCTTGACTCATGCGAAGGTGAGGCACATTCACCACCTGCGCTTCGGCCACAATTCCGGTGCCCTCGGTCCGGTAACTGCCCACCACAATCGAATCCGCATCCAAGGTCTGCGCCAGTTTCAACGAACTGGCCCTCGATGGCTGAAACTGCTGAGGCAACCCCAGGTGATCCAGCGCGTACATCCGATCGGGCCTGCTCATCGGTTCAAAACCCGCCGAATCGAACCGGGCACCGAGGATCGCCGGCGCGGCCTCGCGAATCCACTCCAGGTTGGGCTGGCCCGTCCGGTTATCGAACGGAAGCACCAGCAGAATCCGGTCCTGTCCCGACTTGGATCCCTCCGCCGCAGGCTGCCCTTGACCCTGAGCGACGCAGACCGAACCCCGGTCCATGCCAGGAAAATCACCCAGGCCCGGTAAAAGCGAGATGAGAAATGGAAAAGCACGACAGGCTGATTATAGGTTGTGACACCCTGCGTCGACACGGCCCCTCGAGACCGCGGAACCCGCTAACGTAACGCGCTCGGCGGTGCATAGTTCCGCCTCAAACTGCCGATTGAATCGAATCAAAGCCACCCACATTCCGCGGTCTTCGCGCTCCCACACCAGCGCGCCATGTAACCGGGCGGCAATCATTTCCGGCGGCAGATCGTGATGCAGCCCGAAGTATCGTTGATCTACCGATTCACTCTTCGGCCCAAGGCTCAGCGGCAGCGATGGCGGGTCATACTTCGTCGAAAATACCAGCGCTGTCGAATATTTCCCCGGCTCGGCCGCTGCCCGATCTATCTGTTCGGCGGTGAAATCCTCAATGCGATCGACCTCGAAGGGCGCCTTCACATATCCGAGTTCAGGCCGCGTCAACTCATCGGTCATCGGCCACGCCGACAGCACCGTGGATCCCGGGAATCTCTTGTGGAGTTGGGCGATTCCCGCCAGATGCATCCTCACCACGTGCGCATAGGCCAGATTGTCCTCCGGCGCGAACCTGTACGGCGGATTGATGAATATCCCCGCAATGAACGCCGCCGCCGAGAACACCGCAAGTCCCTGCCAGTACGGCACCCGACGATAAAACGTAGACACCGCCACCATCAGCACCAACGGATACATAGGCAGCAAATAGCGCGTGAGCAACGCCCCGCCCAGCACGCTGAAGAGCAGCGCATTCACCAGCAACACAAAGAAGATTCGCCACAATACCGCCGCGCTGATATGAGCTCTCTCATGCCCTTCCGCATCCTTTCTCGGGTTCAGCATCAAAGCTGCGATCGTCAAGAGCACCGGCACAAACAGGTTCATATGCGCCGTCAGGTGCAGCAGACGATGGCCAAATGCGGCCAGAATCCGCACCGGCG
Source organism: uncultured Acidobacteriaceae bacterium (assembly GCA_963737915.1). Classification (GTDB taxonomy): domain Bacteria; phylum Acidobacteriota; class Terriglobia; order Terriglobales; family Acidobacteriaceae; genus Telmatobacter. Next base: position 110,147 of record CAVTUP010000013.1, read on the forward strand.
CCAGATTTGCCTGGGCGTTATAGCGCAAGTACTCGGGGTTCCCCAGAAAGAATCCCGTCTTCGCGTGATGCCAGACGAACCACCCCGCCAGCGGAATCGCACTGCTCGCGAGCCATGCCGCCTCGCGCCACACACGAAAGCGAACCGGCGGCCGTACGCGGAAACCAGCTACCACCGCCATCGCTGCCAGCGTCAGCGGGATCGCAATCGCCGTCTCCTTGCACAACGCAGCCGCAGTAAACCACAGCGCTGCTATCACCGGCCTTCGGTCCCGGTCCGGCAGCGCATATACCAGCGCCCAAAGCGAACAGGTCGCTGCGAAAATATCCGCGTGCGCCAGCGTGCTCTGCGCAAACCAGATCGGATAGATTCCCGTGAGGACCACGCTCCAGAATGCCACCTGCCCTGAAGCCGCCACGCGATGACCCAGCCGCCACACCGCCAGCAATCCGAGTGCGGCCACAATCAGCACAGCTTCGCGCGTCACCTCGGGGAAGAAGCCGGAAATCTTCCACCACAGCGCCAGGTAGATGCTCGGCAGGGGCGGATGGGCATTCGAGAGCGTCGATACCGGGATCAACGTTCCCAGGCGGAAGAAATCCCACGCCGCCGGAATGTAATAGCCCGCCTCATCCCAGTAGTAAGGCAGCCGCAGGACGGTCAGGTGGCTCACGTACAGGGCCGCGAAGATCACCGGAAACACCATCCAGTCCGGGATGGGCGCGTCTCTTCGCAGCACAAAAAGCTTTCGCAAACGCAAACGTCCGCTCCTCGATCCAACCGCCCGAATATCGCTGACAGTTTAGTTGATCGGACCTTGCGAAAGGTTCACGTTCTGCGGCTCAAGATTGAGAGTGCCGAAGGCCTGCTCGTATTGGGCAAGATTCTGCCCCAGCACGTTCCACAGCGCCTTGGCCTGCTGAGGGCTCAGAAAGACGGCCTGGTTATGGCGAATCGTCACCTGATCCGGGCTGTCGCTCGACGCCAGACCGAAAACAAGCATGAAGTCCCAAACGCTGACGCGCACCTGCACACTGTTCGCGTACGTCTCACGATAATCGTCCGTTTGAACCACGTTCATTTGAGGCTGTTGCGCTGTTGGACTCATAGTTTCCTTAGCTTACTCCCGTCGTGTCGGGCAAGCCGTCCAGACACGCCCCCGCCAGTATATTTTCCGAGGCCCCAAAACTAAAAAGGGAAAAAGAAAATCGAGGATCCAGCCGAATCCTTCACAAGCAGTTCCGGTGCGCGCCCCTTTCAGAACGCAGGCCGCGACGCACAAAAACGAAAAAAGTATTGCGGCTGCCGCAACTTTGATTTTGCGGCTGTGTTCGCAGGTGGCATCGGCTCGCTGAGAACTTAAGTCAGCGAACTGCAGAGCCACGACCTCCTCGACGCGACGGGCAACGATGCGCCGCCTTCGGGAGATTTTGCGCCACGATTTCACCCGTTCCTCAGCACTCACCAGCCGCGGCCGCTGCTCAATTTTTTTCTTGGCGAGTCATGCAAGGCTTCCTCGAAGCAGCGCAGATACGACTGCCCGGTCAGTTGGTGATCTTCCCTTAACCGCAGCAGCAACCTCACGGAACAGGAGGCTCGCGATGAAGAGCGTTCAGGTCGCACTCTTCTCTGTACTGCTCTCTCCCACGTTGTACGCACACGCCGCCAGGCAGATCTTTCCTGCCGGCTCTCTCATCAGTTGCAGGATCACAGAAGCAAAGCTTTCCTCGAAAAATGCCGGCGTTGGCGACCCGATTCTTTGCCAGGTGGGAATCACTTCGCGCAATGGGCCGGGACGCCTGCCCTTCGACAGTTATCTGGAGGGCCGGTTTGAAGACTTCAAAGATCCAGGCCATTTCTATGGAAAGGGCTGGATGGAACTGAAGTTCGACCGCATGATCGTTGAACCGCGAACGATCATTCCACTCTCGGCGCGCGTGGTGGACGTGCCGGGTTACGCCGTAGATCGCGAGGGACGGATTCTCGGCAAGGGACATCGCACGCGCGACATTATCGAGTGGTCGATTCCAATTCTTTGGCCGATTGATCTGCTCGCTCTGCCAAGGCGCGGACCGCGACCCACGCTGAAGACTGAGACGCGGCTCACGCTGAAGGTGATGGACGATACAGAGGTGCCGATCATCGATGAGCCCGATCGGGATCCCTCTGGTCTGATTCGACGGGAACCAAGTGCCTATGCCGAACCGCCGGATGAAGACAGGCAGTTGCAGAGGCAAACGGCGCGGCAGGAAGCTCCACGTTACGGCGGCCCGCGGCAGCAGGAATACGATCAGCCGCCGCAGCAGACGTACAATCCGCCACAGCAGCAGTACAGTCCACCACAGCCTGCTTATCAACAACCACCGCCCGTATACCAGCAGCAGGCTTACGCACCTCAACCCGTCTACGTAATGCCGCCCGTGCAGCTTGTCTACATGTACTCACCTCCGCCCCCGCCGGTGCAGGTCTACATGTATTCGCCACCTCCACCGGTGGTCACGGCCTGGGCGCCTGCAAATACGGTCATTGTTCCAAACCAGATGGCGTATCGGACGGCGCTGCCTTACCGCCCGGCATACGCGTATCCCACGGCAAGGATGTCCTACGGCTACTGATCGTATGGAGGGTGAAATTTAGGAAGGGAGAAGGGCGCGGCATGGTAGCCGCGCCCACTTTTTAGCGACGTTGAAGGTTCCCACGCCATGCTATCCACCAACATTACGGCCAGAAAAGCACTTTGCGGCTCACATCATCAGCGAACTCTCTACACTGTTGGGCATTGTTGTCACATTCCTCTTCTTTTCGTTCTAAAGCCTCTTTGAGAACCGTGACATCATCAACCTTTCTTGCCCACTCCGCGTCTTTCCTGTCCAACTTGGAAACCAACTCGGAAAGCCTGAATCGGTCGAGAGGTCTTTCGTACATCTCGGCGTAGATCAGTTGCTTTCGCAAAGCTTCTAGCTTCAGAAGTCGCTCTTCATACCACTTGGCTTGTTCAACGAGTTCATCGTAGTGTGCCTTCTTTGCATCGAAGCTTCGTACTCCGTACGTCCTCCAAACCCACTTCCAGAGAGGAATAAGGGCGGTGAGCAGTGTAATCAGTGCAGCAACCAGGACGATAATGTCAGAGGTATTGTGCATTATGAGAGAAATGGGGTTGTCCACAGTGTACGAAACCCAAATGTGGCTATGCGCAAAAAGAGACCAGGACCCAAACGCGCTTGACCTAACACGCCCATGGAGTTGTGGAAAACAGAGCAATTCTGCAGCGCGGAAGAAACGCTGGAAATATGGCTTTCCTTCTTTCGGAGCCGAAAAATGTTACGTTCCCAAAAATTAAAGGGCCGACCATTTACCGGTCAGCCCCTATAATCCATCTATGTTCAACTTGGTGCGGAAGGCGGGACTTGAACCCGCAAGCCTTTCGGCGCTAGCTCCTAAGGCTAGTGTGTTTGCCATTTCACCACTTCCGCACATCGCGCCATCTGCCCAAACTACGCCGGTTGGTTCCGATGGCTTAGATCAAGTCTAGAGGCAAAGATATGCAAACTGCAACGCCGCACTGCGCTCCTGGTGCTTCCCAACTTCACCCGTCAGAGCGCTTCAGCAGATAATCAAGCCCGCCGATCCGAAACCAGCGATAGCCGTACGGCTCCAGCAGAATGCGGTGCTTACCCTTTTTCTCTGGATGGCTGTGATCCTCCGATAGCAGGTTGACGAGAACGCTGCTGTCTTCACCCTCTGCGCGCACCGTGAACCGAACCTCCTTCGGTTCGCCGCTGAGATTATGCAGGCAAACCACCGAGTTGTTACGCCAGTCGTACCTGATCGCCAGCACCGTAGGATTGTTGGTGCGAACAACCGCGAAGTCTCCCCACCCGATCTCGGGAACTTCCTTGCGCATGCGAACGATCCGCTCCATCCAGTTCAGCAGTGAGTTAGGGTCGCGGCGCTGTGCCGCCACATTCACATGCTCAAAGCTGTACCCACCCTCGCTGATCACAGGCAGAATGGACTTCTTGTTTTTTGTGAAACCCCCATTCGGTTCCGTCGACCACTGCATCGGTGTCCGTGCGCATTGGCGTTCCGGCAGCCTCAGGTCATCGCCCATGCCAATCTCGTCTCCGTATCGCAGCACGGGAGTGCCCGGCATCGTCATCATCAAGCTGTAAGCGAGTTCCAACCTCCGACGATCCCCTTGCAGCATCGGGGCCAGGCGGCGCCGAATCCCGCGCTGATAAAGCTGCATATCCTTTTCGGGTCCGAACGCCGCGAACACAGTCTCCCGCTGCTTGTCAGTCAGACGTCCCAGGTCCAACTCATCATGGTTGCGCAAAAACTGTCCCCACTGCGCAGTCGACGGACGCGGCTTGGTATCCTGCAGGGCTTTCACCAATGGCCCCGGATCGCCGCTCGCGAGTGCATAGAAAAGATGCTGATTGACGTCGAAATTGAACATCATCTGCAACCGCTCGCCAAATATTCCAAAATACTCCAGATCCGTTGTGGGAAGAACATTGGCCTCCCCAAGGATGATCGCGCCGCTCTTACGCCAGGTCAGGAACTCGCTAAAGCTCCGCAGCATGTCATATTGCTCGCGCGGCCGCGGCAGTTCTGCGCCCTTCTTCGCGATCACAAATGGAACCGCGTCCATGCGAAATCCATCTACGCCCAGTTGCAGCCAGAACCCCATAATCTTCAAGATCTCAGCCTGCACATCCGGATGGCTTGTGTTGAGGTCCGGCTGAAAATCATAGAAGCGATGGAAATAGTACGCCTTTGCCGTCTTCTCGTAGTCCCATGTCGACTTTTGCACTCCCGGAAAAACAACTCCGGATGCGGCGTTCTTCGGCTTCTTCTTTGACCACACATACCACTCTCGATACTTTGACTGAGGATCGCGGCATGCTTCCTGAAACCAGGGATGCTCGCTCGACGTGTGGTTAACGACCAGGTCGATAAGCACGCGCATCCCGCGCTGCTTACAGCCCTGGGTGAATTCAACGAAGTCGCCTAATGTTCCGAATCGCGGGTCCACGCCATAATAATCCGTAATGTCGTAGCCGCCGTCTCGCCACGGCGACGGCTGAAACGGCATCAACCAAAGCGCCGTCACTCCCATCCCGTGCAGGTAATCAAGGCGCCGCAGCAAACCTTGAAAATCGCCAACTCCGTCGCCGTTTGCATCCATATAGGTAGCAACTGAGAGGGAGTAGAGGATGGCGTTCTTATACCAGAGATCGTTAATCATTCGGGCAATCTTTCAGGCTCATCCGTAAACAGCAGGAGCACTTGTTCAGATGCAGGAGTCGGCCTGGTGGCAGCACAGCGTTGTCTACGAGATCTACCCGCGCTCTTTTCAAGACAGCAATGGCGACGGCATTGGTGATCTGAAGGGCATCCTCACGCGTCTCGATTACCTGGTCCAGCTCGGTGTCGATGCAGTTTGGCTCTCGCCGATTTACCCCTCGCCAATGGCCGACTTTGGCTATGACGTGGCCGACTATTGCGGAATCGATCCCATCTTCGGCACCATGGAAGACTTTGATATCCTGCTTGCCGAAGTCCATCGCCGCGGCCTCAAGATAATCCTGGATTTTGTGCCCAATCACACCTCCGACCAGCATCCGTGGTTTCTTGAGAGCCGGTCGTCGCTCCGGAATCCAAAGAGGGATTGGTACCTGTGGCGCGACGAGCCGAATACCTGGCTCAGTCACTTCGGCGGCTCGGCCTGGGAATACGACGCGACTACAAATCAGTACTACTACCACGCCTTCCTCAAGCAGCAGCCCGATCTGAATTGGCGCAACCCTGCCGTGAAGGCCGCGATGTTCGATGCCCTGCGCTTCTGGCTGCGAAAAGGCGTGGATGGCTTTCGAGTGGACGTCATGTGGCTCATGATCAAGGACGATCAATTCCGCGACAATCCGCCTAATCCCGGCTATCAGTTGGGACAACCCTCCCACCATCGCGTGCTACCCATCTATAACGCGGATCGGCCTGAGATCCACGGCCTGGTCGCCGAGATGCGCGCCGTGCTCGACGAGTTCCCTGATCGCGTGCTGATCGGCGAAATCTATCTCCCTATCGAGAAGCTGATGGCCTACTACGGACGCGACATGCGCGGCGCACATCTCCCATTCAACTTCCAGTTGCTGCAGTGCGCGTGGAATGCCCAATCCGTAGCCCAGGTCATCTCGGAATATCAGGGCGCTTTGCCCGCCGGAGCATGGCCAAATTGGGTGATCGGCAATCACGATAAACCCAGAATCGCAAGCCGGGTCGGCGCCAGCCAGGCCCGCGTTGCGGCCATGCTGCTCCTCACGCTGCCCGGCACGCTTACCCTTTATTACGGCGAAGAACTGGGTATGACCGATGTCCCCATCGCCCCCGAACAGGTCCAGGACCCTGCCGAAAAAAATGAGCCAGGACTGGGACAGGGACGCGACCCCGAACGAACGCCAATGCCTTGGAACCATTCTCCGTCAGCGGGGTTCACCACCGGTGCGCCGTGGCTCCCTCTCGGTCACAACGCGGCCTCAAGTGTTGCCGCACTGGAACACGACCCGCACTCGATCCTGATGCTCTATCGTCGGCTCATTGATCTGCGCCGCGCCCGTCCCACTTTAATCAGTGGCAAATTGCAAGGTGTGCTCGCCGAAAACGGCATGTTGCGTTACGAGCGCGTCGCCCCCGACGACTGCATTCTGGTTTTGCTGAATTTGGGCATGGAAGCCCTTCAAGTGGCTGTCGGCAGCGGCACCATTCTCGCCTCAACCGGCCTTGATCGCGAGGGGCAGATGCTAAGCGGAACAATAGTGCTGCAAGCGGCCGAAGGTCTCATCCTCAATCTCTATATGTGAGCCTTGCGTCCATGCTCGTTTGAGATCACACGCCCGAGTACGTCCCGTCTCTTAAATCCTCGGCCGCCTGTGCCACGTTCTCCGGCCGCCCCAGATCACGCCAATAATATTCATCGGCACGGAACGCCGCGATCCTCTCTCCCTCCGCTGCAAGACGCAGATAGGAAGGAATAATCGAGAAGGCGCCTTCCTCTTTCATCTTCGAAAAAATTCGCGGCGAAATCACGTGGATGCCGGAAAATGCCAGCGCTTGTGTCTCCCGCGCAGGCCGCACCAACTCAGCCTTGCCATCACGTCCGGCTCGACGGCCGCAGAGCTCACCACCCTCATCGAAAAGCAAATACCGCGAAGTCTCTCGATCCTGAACCGCCATCGTTGCAATCGCATTCTGTTCTGTGTGAAACCGCATCATGCGCGCCAGATCGATCGTGCTTATGACGTCGACATTGTGCAATAGAAACGGCTCTTGAGAATTCCCCTCCACGAAAAAATGCGCGGCCTTTTTCAAGCCCCCACCGGTATCCAGCAGATCTTCTTCGCGAGAGATTTCAATCCGCAACCCGAATCCGTCGTGAGCCCGCAAGTAATCCGCAACCATATCGGCGTAGTGATGCGTGTTGACAATCACTTCCCGTATGCCAAAGTCGCGCAATCGGCAAATTGCGATCTCCAGCAGCGTGTGGCCCGCAACTTCCACCAGGGCCTTCGGTCGATCATCCGTAAGTGGCCGCAAGCGCGTTCCGAGCCCGGCGGCCAAAATCATCGCTTTCACTTGCCCATCTTCTCCAACTCGATGTGCCGAACCACAACTTCAACTCCGCTGCTGCCCCGCAGGTGCTTCGCCAACTGCTCGGCCAGGTACACCGAACGATGCTGCCCGCCTGTGCAGCCGAACGATACCATCAGATCTTTAAAGCCCCGCCGCTGATAGCCGTTCACGCTCGCATCGACAAGCGACAAAACGTGAGCGAGATATTGGTGCACGCTCTCCTGCTGATTGAGGTAGTCCATCACCGGCTCATCTTTGCCGGTCAGCGACTTGAAGCGTTCCTCTCGTCCTGGGTTTGGAAGACTGCGCGCATCGAAAGCGAATCCTCCGCCATTGCCCGACTCATCCGTAGGCGCCTGACGATGAAACGAGAAACTGAAAATCCGCACCGTCAAGGTCTCTGCAGAAGAAGCCAGCCCCTGCAGCTTTTCCGAAACAGATATGCCGTTGAGAGCGTCCATCAACGCAGGAAGCGCGACCGGCAGCTTCACGTGATCCGCCAGCCAGCGCAGATTCTTCAGTGCGTACGGCACGCTCTGCAGAAAATGCGCCTTCCGCTCGTAAAATCCTCTAAAGCCATAAGCCCCGAGCGCCTGCAGAATGCGCACATAGACGTACGCATAATAGTGCTCCATGAACACTTCGCGATCGATCGCGACGAAGTCCGCGAGGCGATCGAGATAGTGATCGAGCAATTCCTGGCGCAACTCGGGCGGCAGATCGGCCTTGCCATCGTAAAGCAGGGACGCAATGTCGTATTGCAGCGCGCCCTTTCGGCCACCCTGGTAGTCCAGAAAAAATGGCTCTCCCTCGCGCAACATCACATTCCGCGATTGAAAGTCCCGATAGAGAAAATAATCATGGTTGGCACCCAGCAGAAATTTCGTCAATCGGCCGAAATCGTACTCCAGAGCCTGTTCGTTGAACGGGATTCCGGCGAGCCGCAAAAAATAATACTTGAAATAATTCAAATCCCACGCAATGGACTGCCGGTCAAAGCTGCCGCGCGGATAACACACCTTGTAATTCAGATCGCAGCCCGCCTCCACTTGAAAGCGCGGCAGCACCGCAACCACTCTTCGATATGTCTCAATGACCTCGGGAGCGATGACTTCACCTGCGCGGTTTGCACTCAAAAACTCGAAGAGCGTCGTGTCCCCAAGATCTTCTTCAAGGTAGGCTCCCTGGCTCAAATCCTCGTTGTAAATTTTCGGAACCGGCAAGCCGTGCCGTCGAAAATGGCGTGAGAACTCAAGAAACGCGACATTCTCCTCCCTCACTGGGTACGAGATGCCGATCGCGCTCTTTCCTCCGCCCGCCAATCGGACGATTGCACGTCCTGAGCCGCCAAGTTGCCCCTGAAGCGGCCGCACATGTTCCGCGGGCAACCCATAATGCTGCTCGAAAAGCCTTTTCAATACTTCCATCAATGTCTTTCCTGGAATCGCTTAAGCTGCCTCACAAAGATATCCAGCCGGGAGAAGCAGGCGCAAGGCAAGGAGCGCCTTTCTTATCATTGCAGCCCGGAAACCGTGCCGCCAACCTGTCCCTTGCATGAGCTTTTGCGTGGACGGACCAATTCTTTCCGGCGTATTCTCAACACGCAAGATGCACGCCCACTGCACGGCCCTGCCAAGGTTCAAAGGAGAACGGCAATGAGGCCATTTGCAATCGCGCTTGTCCTCGCCACCATTTCAGCATTCTGTTCCCTAAGCAGCACAGCCCCGGCACAAAAGTCCCAGCCGGTTCACGGGGAAGGTTGCGTCGAGCCTGGCCCGGAGGCAAGGTGTCTGGTTGTGAAGGATCCAAAGGCAGGGAACCTTTACATCCTGATCATTAAAGGAATGCAGCCGGAAATAGGCGCCGGAATAGAGTTCTCCGGAGTACCTCACAACAGCGTCACCACCTGCATGCAGGGAACGCCGATCGCCGTACGTTCCTGGGTGCGCAAAGACTCGCTGAAGTGTTCGCAGGGCGCACCTCCCAGAAAGTGGCGCTGATTCCTCATAGATTTTCCAGTTCGCTCTACGCAACCGCATCGACCCCGTAAAATCGCGCGCAGTTCTCGCCCATCACTGCCTTGCGCTCCCCCGGCTCCAGCCGTTCAACATACTCCGACACAACCCCCACGGCCTCCGCGTAGTCCGCAGATAGCGTGCAAACCGGCCAGTCCGATCCGATCATCAACCGCTCAGCGCCAAAGCTCTCGAACACCACATCCAGATACGGCTTGAAGTCCTCCGGCTGCCACCGCCGCCACTTCGCTTCCGTCACCATCCCTGAAATCTTGCAATACACATTCTCAAACATGGCGAGTTCTCTCAGATCCTGCTCCCATGGCGTAATCAACCCAGCAGCGATCGAAGGCTTTGCGATGTGGTCGAGCACAAACGACAGGTCTGGAAACTCCGCCACCAGCTTGACCGCCGCCCGTAGATGCCGTGGATAAAGCAACAGGTCATAAGTAAGCCCGGACGCAGCCAATCGCGCTATTCCCCTGCCAAACTCCTCGCGCAGCAGAAACTCGTCGTCCGGCTCATCCTGCACCATGTGCCGAACTCCAACCAGTTTCGGATGCTTCTCAAATCGCTCCAACTGTTCCGGCAGGTCGCGGCGAACACAGATCAACCCACCCCACCACTCCTTTGACGAAATCGTTCTGCTCGGCCAACTCAAGCAGCCAGCGTGTCTCCTCGAGACTCTGTCGTGCCTGCACCGCAATGCATCCGTCAAACCCGCTGGCTTTCAGCAACGGCTTCAGATGCGCAGGCAAAAAATCATGCCTCAGCGCCATCATCTTCTCGGTCATCCACACATGCTCGGCCGGATTGTATTGCCAGAAATGCTGGTGCGCATCCAGTCTCATCGTCCGTCACCATTTCACAGTTAGAATGTGCAGCATTCCGCCCAACCTGTCCATTGAGGAATCCTAAGCGCCGGCCCGAGTGCAGGTATAGTGCTGATATGCAATTCGCTTATTCGCGGCCAGCGTTGGCCCTGTTCCTGTGCCTCTTTCCAGCGCTTTCACAGTCCCAATCCTCCAGCCCGGCCATCACGCTCGACGAGTACCTGAACACGACAGAGATTTCAAGTTCCAGCCTCTCTCCCGATGGCTCGGCAGCAGTCATTGCTTCCGAGGCCCCCGACTGGAAAGCGAATATCTATCGTCACGACCTCTGGCTTTGGACGCGCGCGGCCGGACTCCGTCCCCTGACCCACTCCGGCACCGAAGAAAAGCCGCAGTGGAGTCCCGACGGCAAATGGATCGCCTTCATCTCCGATCGCCCCCTTCTCACCGCATCCGACCTTGATGCTGATAGCGATGAGGCATCCAAATCCGACCGCCTGTGGCTCATTCCGGCTTCCGGTGGCGAAGCCCTTCCTCTCTACAGTGAAAAACTCGACGTGCACACCTTTGCCTGGTCTCCCGACAGCGCTGCCATTTACTTCTCCGCGACCGCGCCCCTCAACCGCGAAACCGAAGACACTCAGAAGGACGAATGGAAAGACGTCGTGCGCTGGCGCGAGCAGCATCGCGGCGACCTCCTGCTCAAGCTCGCCATTGCACCAGCCTTGAAACGCATGTCGTCAGTCGCCTCGCCCGCCGCGGCTCCCACCAGCAAGACCGCCGAGACGGAACCGAGCGAGAAGCTCCCGACGGCCGTTGAAACCCTTTCCAAAAGCGATCTCACCATCGAAGAGATTGCCCCGTCGCCCGACGGCAAGGTTGTCGCCTTTCTCACAGAACCCATTCACAAGCGCGTCGAGAGTCCTTCCGACTACGAAATCTTTCTCATAGGCCCCAAAGGCTCAACTGCCCGCCAGGTCACGCACAACCAAGCCATCGAATCAAAGCTGCGATGGACGCCCGATAGCCACCGCCTGCAATTTCTCGTGCAGGCTGCCGGTGGCGCCATTGAAGGCAAATACCGCGACGTGCAGGGTCGCATCTACAGCCTCGATCCAGACAGTGGTAAAACCGAGCGCATTAGGCTCTTCCTTCGACGGATCATTCGACCAATTCGAGTTCCTGCCCGATGGCCGCGAGCTCGCCCTCGGTCTCAAAGGCACGCAATCCCAGCTTTACCTCCTCGACGGCGATAAGGCCACCGAGCTTCCCGGGCGCCCCGGCACCTATGCGGGACTCGAAACAGCCCACGCCTCCAACGCAATTCTTGTTACTCATTCAACAGTCAACGATCCGCAGCAGGTATATCTCGCGGCCGATCCGCTTCATCCCGATCAGCTCACCGCGCTCACCAATTTCAATCCCATCTTTGCCGAGCGCGCTCGACCTGAATGGCGCCCTTATACGTGGAAATCCGACGATGGCCGCACCATTGAAGGCGTGCTTATCTTCCCACCGGGCAAAAAAGATGCAAAGCATCTCCGTATGTTCACATTCATTCACGGCGGACCCGCAGACGCCGACGGCAACCGCTTCGGCGCCAACTGGTACGACTGGGCCACTCTCGCCGCCGATCGCGGATGGCTGGTCTTCCGTCCCAACTACCGCGGATCCTCCGGCTATGGCGACGACTTCATGCTCGAGATTGCTCCCCACCTCGTCTCCAAACCCGGTCGCGACATCCTCGCCGGCGTCGATGCGCTCGTCAAAGACGGCTATGCTGACCCCGACCACCTCGCCATCGGCGGTTACAGCTATGGCGGATACATGACGAACTGGCTCATCACCCAGACCACCCGCTTCAAATCCGCCGTCACCGGTGCTGGCGCGGTCGAACACGCCGCCAACTGGGGCAATGACGATACAACCTGGGACGACGCCTGGTACCTCGGCGGAGAACCCTGGCAAAACCCCGAACTTTATCAAAGCGAAGCCGCTCTCTTTCGCTTTGACAAAGTCAAAACCCCCACCCATCTCGTCCAGGGAGCCTCCGATATCCGCGTAAGCTATCTAGAGGGGGAGACAATGGAGCGTGCCCTGCAAGCCCTCCAGGTTCCCCACACCTTCCTGGTTTTTCCAGGCGAGGGCCACGGATTGGACAAGAATCCCTGGCATGGCTACATCAAACTTCGTGAGGAACTGAAATGGCTCGAAACCTACGACAAAAAATGAGGAAGCCGCAGAACAAAGGCAGGTAGCCCTCAAAAAGCTGACCTCACCGAACCGCACGTAGCCCGAGAAACGCTCAAAGCAGCGTTGCACGTCTCGATTCGGATCTCGGTTGCATCTCACGATTCTTGGAACCTGCGATGCGCAATGCCGCATCATGCTATTAGGTCAAATGAACCCCGTCGATCAGGCTCGCCAACACGCCTTCCAGCAGACGCTACTTAGCGCGCGCCGCACCATGGTAGCGAGCGAGATCCTCCGCCTCGCCGTCGACAGTTTCCGCTCCAGCAAACTCCGCTTCGCGCTCACTGCGCTCGGCATGGTCATCGGCACTGCATCCGTCATCCTTGTCGTCACCATCGGTCTTACCGGCAAGCAATTCATTCTCAATGAAATTCAAAAGATTGGAACCAACGAGGTCGAAGTCGAATACTCCGGTGGCGGTACTTCAGGTTTAGAGCGGGTCATCTATAACGATTTCCTCACCCGCGAAGATGAAAAAGCGGTAGTCGCAAGAGTTCCAGGCGTCGTCGCCTCCTCCCCCGTGCTTGAATCCCACGATCGCATCAGCTTCGGCGGTGGAGTCGTGAAAGACACGCTTGTCCTTGGTGTAAGCCCGCAATACCGAGATGTCCGAAACCTCGTTGTTCTGGCAGGCCGATTCTTCGATGAGCAGGATGAGAGTGCCCACATCAAGTGTGCCGTTGTGACGGTTCCTTTCGCGCGAGAAATGTTTGGAAGCGCCTCCGACGCCATCGGCAGAGAATTCTCTATTCAGGGAATTCCCTTCTCCATCATCGGCACCTTCAAGGAGAGCGTCGACACCTTCGGTCAGACCGAAATCTCCGACTCGACGATTCTTATCCCCTACTCTGTCGCGCGTTATTTCACCGGCACCGACAGCGTCAAGCAGATCTACTTCTCCATCCGCAGCATGGAAGAAGTACCAACCGCCAAGAATGAAATCCTCAAGGTGATTCAATCCCGACACAAACCCAATTCCGTATACAAGGCGCAGGATCTGACGGCCCTGCTCACCATGGCTGCGACTATCGCAACCGCTCTCACAGCGATCCTTGTTCTCGTAGCCGCGGTCACGCTGGCCGTAGGCGGAGTGGGCATCATGAACATCATGCTGGCCAACGTCCGCGCGCGCATTCGCGAAATCGGCATCCGCAAGGCCCTTGGCGCAACCTACCGGGAAGTCAAGCTTCAGTTCCTCGCCGAAGCCATCATCATCTCTCTCTCCGGCGGACTCATCGGCTGCCTCGTGGGCCTCACCGTTCCACTCTCCATCCGGCTCTTCACCGACTATCCTCTCCCCATCTCGCTCTGGTCCGTAGCCATCGCCCTGACCTCGGCAACAATGGTTGGAGTCATCTTCGGGACCGTGCCCGCCACGCGCGCCGCCCAGATGGATCCCGTCGAGGCGCTCAAATATGAGTGACCCCCAGAAACCTGCAGACGATAAACACGCAAACCAATCCGCCCCCGTACGCCGACGAGCCCGCGAAAGGTCTGAATCTAACCCTTGCTTACAGCCTCATTACCATTGCTCTCTTGGCCGCAATAGGATTCGCGCTCCTCATCGTATTGCCGTTCTATCATCGCCACTAGACAGTTCTCGCTCATCTCCGCACGAGGTAAGTCATGCCTACCCAAGCAGAAAAAGCCGCACAGTTCCAGGCTCTTCACCAGCGACCGGAACCCTTCGTCGTCGGCAACCCCTGGGACGCCGGAACCGCTCGCATTCTCACCAGTCTCGGCTTCCTGGCTCTCTCCACCACTAGCGCAGGCCTCGCCTTTTCGCTGGGCCGGCGCGATGGCACGGCCAGCGTGAGCCGCGCCGAGGCGTTGGCCAACGCCCAATCCATCGCTGACGCCACCGATCTGCCCGTCGCCGCCGACCTCGAGAACGGATACGGCAACACCCCGGAGATCGTCGGCGAGACGATTCGCCTTGCCGGGGAACGAGCGGGTCTGGTCGGCGGTTCCATCGAAGACGCCACCGGCAACCCCGACAGCCCCATCTACGACTACCGCCTTGCCGTCAGGCGCATCGAGGCCGCGGCGGCGGCCGCCCGCGCCTTGCCCTTCCCCTTCATGCTCGTCGCCCGCGCAGAAAACTACCTTCACGGCCGCCCCGATCTCGACGACACGATCCGCCGCCTGCAAGCCTACGAAGCCGCTGGAGCTGAAGTCCTCTACGCCCCCGGCATCACGCAGCCCGACGACATCCGCGCCGTCTGCAGCGCAGTCAAAAAACCAGTCAATGTCCTGATGGGAATGAAAGGAGCTCCGCCGCTTTCCGTCAAAGAACTCGGGGAACTGGGAGTCCGCCGCATCTCTCTTGGCTCAGGATTCTGCCGGGCTGCGCTCACAGCCTTCCTGCACGCCGCCCGCGAAGTCATCGACGACGGCACCTTCACCTTCGCCGAACAGACCCTCTATATGTCCGAGCTCGCCGATCTCTTCAAGAAATAAAGGATCGACCCTGGCGAATCAACCCGATCGAAGCTGCTAATCCGAATCGGCAGAGGCAAGGCTCTAGCTCCCGCTGGAGCCCTCGCCCTGCGCATTCTCCGCCCGCTCTGCAATGAGAACCGGAATTCCGTCCACTACCGGATATCTGCGCCCGCACCCGATGCACGCGACGCGATCCTCGCCCAGCCGCAGGTCACCCATACACGATGGACACACAAGCGCATCCACCCACTGCTCGAGCGCAGTCAGATTTCTCTCGAATGTCATGATTTCCGATCCTACTGAATCGTAGTTCCGTGTTTGGCCGTTGCTGCAGCCGAATGGCGATGCGAGCGATTCGAAAATTCCTGCTCGATCTTCTCATTCGTACCCGCCTGCGCAAACTCATACGCCACGCGGATGCCGTTATAAATAGCGCGATCGTTCGACGAACCGTGACCGATAATGCATACCCCGCGCACTCCCAGCAACTGCGCGCCGCCGTATTCGCGATAATCCAATCTCCGGCGAAACTCGTTGAATGCCTGCCGCGATAACAACGCTCCAACTTTGGCCGTCACTGTACGGGTGAGCGATTCACGCAGCACGTCGCGCACGAACCTGCCCACTCCCTCGCTCGTCTTCAGCGCCACGTTTCCAACAAAGCCGTCACAGACAATCACGTCTGCAAGTCCGCTGAAAATATCGCGACCTTCAACGTTTCCGATGAACTTGATCGGCAGTGCCTTCAGCAGCGGGAAAGCTTCGTGGGTAAGATCGTTTCCCTTGTTCTCTTCTTCGCCAATCGAGAGCAATCCCACGCGCGGATGCGCAATCTTCAGCACGCTCCGGGCATACATCTCGCCCATCACCGCAAATTGCTCCAGGTTGTGCGGCTTGCAATCCACATTGGCGCCCACATCCAGCAGCACGCAGGCATTTCCCGTCGCAGACGGCATGGGAGTGGCCAGCGCGGGCCTGTCGACGCCCGGAAGCGTGCCCAGCACCATCTTCGCCGTCGCCATGGCTGCGCCCGTGTTGCCCGCAGTCACAAAACCCTTCACCTTGCCGGTGTGCACCAGCTTCAGCCCCACGCGCATGGAGCTGTCCTTCTTGGTGCGTACCGCCTGCACCGCCTTCTCCTCCATCCCGATGCGTTCCGAGGCGTGGTGAATGACGATTGGCAGGTCTTCATTCTCGAGATGCTCATCCAGCAGATCGCGCAACTCCGGCTCCGGCCCGATCAAATGTACGCGCACAGGCAAAGCCCGAGCAGCGAGGATCGCTCCCCGTATCTCAGGCTCTGGTGCTTTATCGGAACCTACCGCATCAAGCGCAATGTCGATGAGCATATCGCCGTTCTATTTGGCGGATTCTTTAGTCTCAAGGACCGCGCGGCCCTTGTACGCGCCACACTTTGCGCAGGCGCGGTGAGGAAGCTTCTTCTCATGGCAATTCGGGCACTCAGAGAGGCCCGTCGCCGTCAAAGCATCGTGAGAGCGGCGAAGAGCGGTACGGCGCGTTGAATGGCGCCTTTTCGGATTAGGCATGATGCAATTCCTTTCGTGTCTTCACCCGTTCGCTTCCAGCCTGCCACAGACCGCACAGGATCCTTGCTGCCTTTCAGCACGGGTCGAACACCCTGAATCTATTTGGTTCATTCTCCAGACTTTATCCGGCCGCGGAGCCCAGCCAGCGCTTCCCAGCGAGGGTCGCTTGGACCAACATCGCAGGAGCACTCCTGACTGTTGCGATTCTGACCGCAGCGCGGGCAAAGTCCTTTGCAGTCAGGCTTGCACAGCGTCCTGACCGGCAGGGACAAAAGCACCTGCTCGCGCAGCACATCCTCAAGCAAAAGACTGTCCTTTTGATAATAACCGATTTCCGTCTCCGGCGGTGTTATCGACCGCTCCGTCGGCTCCGAATCCGCCACAACCGGCCTGAAAATCAGGTCAAAATCCGACTCCAGAGGAATCTCCACCGACTCAACGCACCTCGCGCAAGGAACCTGAAACCGCCCCGCGAACTGCCCCCTCAGCCTAATGTCGGCGACAATGTCCTTCGGCCCCCGGTGTTCGTGCAACACCTCTGCCAAACCGGAGGTGGCCAGACCTCCGACCTGCTCCGCCTCTTCTCCCAGATCGACCACACCCGGAGCCAGCGCCAGGTCAAATTCGATCGGCTCCCGCTCCAGTTCACTGACCTTGAATTCCATAAATATCAGCCTACGGCCCCCTCCCCCGCCCGTCAATTAGGTGCCTATCCATAGGATTGGCGGTGACTCGCCCGGAACTCAGATTAACTAATGCAAGGGAGCCTTGAGGTCTCCCTTCGCGAATGAATCCCTCGGTTGGTTTTATCGGAGAGTGAAGCTGAAATAGTTCTGACCAGTGACGGTGCCGGTGGCCACATCGGCGGCCCTGAACGTGACAGTGTAGGTATCGGGCGTGGTGCCCGAAACGGTGGTCCCGACTCCACCGCTACTGGACGAGCCGTCCCCTCCGCCGCACGCTGTCACACAGCTCATTAAAACCAGCAGCCCCAAAAGCACGACAAGATACCGTCGGCGAGACCTTGGGCCTGGCAGGAGCAGAACGAAGAGGGACGCGAGCGACAGTTCTCCGATTACAGCGAACGGCGAGGTGCTGACTCCGCCCACACTGGCGTGGGCACTCGATGCCGTCGTTGAGAGGGTGAGTTTGGATTCCGAGGCCAGACCGCTGGCGATTGTCACCTTGGTGGGATTAAAGCTGCAGGTAGGGATGTGCTGGTCCTTAGGGTTGCTGCCGGTGACGGTGCAGGTGAGGTTGACGTCTCCGGTGAAGCCACCATATGGCGAGATGTCCACAGTGACGTTAAACGTCTCACCGGCGGCGAAGAACCCGCTGGACAGGTTATAAAACGCGAGTCCGAGGCGTTGCCCGGACGGATTCCAGCAGCTCGCGTTGCAGGTGACGGTGACGGGAGCCGAGGGACCCGAAGCGCCAAAGTTGTTGTCACCTGCGTAGCTCGCGACGATGTTGTTGGCGCCGGCTACGAGCTTTGTGGACTCAACATCAACGAACGAGCTACTGCACATGGTTGTGTGCGTGCCGGAGCAACCTGCACTAGCGATGTTGGTGCCAAGGACAGTGTTGTTCGTAAGATCAGTGAAGGTCACGACGCCGCCGGCGTAGAGCGAGTTGAAGGGGCTTGACGAGGCGATCTGAGCGGTAATGATCACGTTCTGGCCGCTCGTGCTGGCCGCACTCGAGGTGACCGAGATGGTAGAGGGCACCTTGCTGATGGTGAAAGTGATGGGGCCGGCATTGCTGGAGTTGTAGCTCAAGTCTCCGCTATAGCTGGCCACGATACTGTGTGTTCCACCGGGCAAGCTGATGGTGTTGGCCTCGGCATTGCCGCTCGAGTCGAGGCGAGCTTGTTCGTTCCAGGAATAGATGTAGCCGGTAGCCGTATCAGAGAACGTCACGGTGCCAGTGGCATCTGTGGCGGGATTGGCGCTGCCCGACTGCGAGACACCAATCGGCATAGCGTTCATGCTGATGAACGTTCCGAGCGGTAGCGTGGCTCCGGATGCGTTCACAAGCTGACCGCTTGAATTCACCGAGCTGACTGCAAACTGCAGCATGCTGTCTTCCGGAGTAACCTTGACGGCCATCGGCTGCGAAACGCTGCCGGCGTATACACCGTCACCGCCGTAGTTGGCATAGACGTTATACGACCCGCCTGGGAACTGGCTGAAGGTGCCTGACGCCGAACCGTTGCTGAGAGTCAAGCGACCGGTGGGTGTACTCCCAGTCGCTTGCACCTGCGAGGCGTAGTTATCGGTAATGGCGATGTCGCCCGTAGCGGAATTGGGATTGACGCTTGCGGTAATGGCCACTGGAGTTCCGTGCTGGAATGTGGTTTGGTCCAGACCCAGGGTCGTGGTTGTGGAGGCAAGAGAGTTGTCGGTCCAGTGGTTGACGAGAAGGCTGGCATCCACACTCCCCAGGCCGGTGGCCAGACTATAGTTCGATTGCGCGTTGTAGCCAGTTAGGAAGTTGTTTGAATTGCAGTTGGGTGATCCCGCGGTGCAATAGACCGAATTGTTGCCCGTGGTGATCGAGTGAAAGATCGAGGGCGCGGTCTGCGCTAATTTATAGAGCAGCCAGTTGGCCTGACCAAGCCGCGTGGATGCGCCTACTTTCTGATTTACGAGCGCCAGAATGCCGGCAAACGCGGGAGCAGCTGTTGAGGTGCCGCCGACTCCGTGGATGGTGGAATAGGGGCCGGAGCTGCAGTCTGTTCCTTCGCACAGGGCCCACATCGCGCCATAGTGTCCAATTCCGGAGAAGAGCGAGACATCTGGAACGTCGCGCACCATGTCGACGTTGCTGGGCGTGAAGCCTTGCTGCCAGGATGGCTTCGGATAGCCGACCCCTCCAATAGCCGCGTTGCTGGCGCCACCGCCCGCGGCCCAGATATTTGTTTGGCCTGAACTGCCGTTCAGCGGTGTGTTCGCGGACAGTGCACCTTTGGTGCCGGTCGAGTCGTTCCAGGGACTCTCAGGGATGTAGCTGAGTGCGGAGGTGTAGTTGCTTGTGTTCGATCCGACGTAAGTGGCGAAGTGTGCGTGAAGGCTGTCGAAATCGGTACCGCCGACCGCGATGTTGTAGGGACTAGAGGCGAGACCGTTCACCGCAAGACCCTTTGAAGCGACCGTCACCAGGTTTTGATTGTCACAACCGGCTGAACCAGAGTCGCCGCTCGAGACAGTCACGGTAATGCCTTGAGCCGCGGCTTGTTCCCAGGCATTCAGGACCTGGAGGTTGCCTGCATTGCCGAGTGCGAGTTCGCACGCGCCATAACTGACACTAAGAATATTGATGCTGTTGTCGTCGACGGCACGATAGATTGCCAGGAACAGACCGGGCTGGAATGCTGTGTCTGCGGCTGCGTAGTAGATGACATTGGCTCCGGGAGCGACGGCACCGGCGATCTCGACGTCGGCAATCCCTTCAGTCTCATCGGCGGAAGGGTCGAAGTTGCTTAGGTTGCCGTCGTACACGGCCGTCGCTCCGTTCATACCGGAGAGACCGAAAAAATTGCGATAGAAGGTAAAGCCAGAGTCGTACAAAAGAGTGGTGCCAGCGATGCCGATTGTTACGCCGGTGCCGTCGTAGGTTGTCTGTCCGGAAGGGAAGTGGGTATTCAGAGAATTAGGTGTGTTGTAGATCGTGGCGGCATCGCCGGGACCAACGAACAAATATTGAGCACCGCTGATGGTGCCAGTCAGCTCGGGAGAGAAGCGATGCAACTGCGGGTCCCATCTCGCGGAGGGTCCTTTGACTAGACTAGGCGCCGGCTTGAAATCATTGAGTGCGGCCACCCCTCCGATGACGGGAGCGAGGGTCGCAGGGATCAGCGGGTCAGTGACGTTTGCCCAGTGTTCTGCGCCCTCTATGTTGAACCGATGGATGGCCGTCTGGAAGGTCTGCTGAAGCTGGTCAACAGTGCCTGAGAACTCGACTGCGGTGCGTCCTTTATTGACACCTGCCACTGTGAATCCGTGACTCCGTAGCCATTGCTGGACTGCGGCTAGATCGGCGTCCGAAGGACCATAGCGTTTCCCGAATTCTTGCGGGGTGAGGAACTGACGGTATTGGGACGAGTCAGGATTCTGCACATCCTCGAGGAATGTCGTGAGAGCGGCCTGTTGCTGAGGGCTACGCTTGAGGATAAGCATAAGCCGCTCGACGCGGGCGGAGGTGGGGACAGGTCCGACGTCAAAGCGAGCCTGCGCCAGCGGGTGGACGTTTCCGCGCAGCATCACACGGGATGTCTCGCTAACTTGCGAACTGACGAGCGAAGGAGGAGGAGCATCCTGGGCCGGCATTCGAACTACTGACAGAAGAAGGATGGCGAGAAGAACCAAGCGAACCAAAGGCGAGGTAGAGCTGTAGACGTGCACAGAAGCTCCCGAGAATGTTGGACTCGAGTCCAACTGGCTTGTGTATTGGTGGAATCCAAAGAAGTCTAGCACGGGACACGGCGCCTGCACTGTGACGACCAACCAACTTGACCGAAAGGATCGTGGTCGAGTGGTGGCCCATCCGGAAGCTACCTTTTCGGCAACAAAGTCATCGCCAGTTGCTCAAGTAGTTGCCAACCGTCACCGCACGGAATCCGTATTTTCGTTTCGGGTGTTTGCTCCGGGACCCGGTGTGCCTCATTTCCCTTACGGGAGTCGCAGTCGCCACCCATGTGTCATGACTCACTGACCTCGTCCGGATTTGAGCCTATATTGACCTTGGCTTGAGCAGCGCAGGTTTTTATGAATCGGTATCTCATTCTTTTACTTATACTTATGGTTTTAACAGCGCATGATTTGTCAGCCGAAGCCGACAATCTACGCCCCGTCGTCGACGTCTTCATCCTGCGCACAGCCGAACAGCTTCAGTCCCCTCACGTCGTCACCTATCGCGTTGCCGAGTGGGCCCAGATGCGCGGCCGGTGGATATTTCCTGATGTCGGTTATTACGACACCGGTTACGGCAACGATCAGATTTGGTTTGCCGGCGGCGGGGCCGATATCCTCCACACCAGGCACGTTGACTGGGAGCAGGAGCTTTACATCTCGCAGGAGGCCGGCTCTGAATCTCAAAACAGGCGTTCCATCTGGATATGGCCCGTCCTCGACATTCGATTCCGCCCTCGGCTTACCGGACAGTTCGTCGCCTACCCCACGATCCCGCTCAATCAGGCGCAGCAATGGGGATTCGACGTGGACCGGACCAAGGTCCAGTGGGCGGCCAGCTCTCACTGGCAATCCGGGGTAGGATATGCCGGCGGCATTTGTACCTCCCGTTCCTGGCAAAACAATCCCTTTCTCACCGTGACCCGCAACACCCGCGTCGGCAAGTTTGAAGTTTGGCTTCAACGAATCTCTGGCGGCGCACAGGTCCAACTGCGCTACTTTCTCGTTCGCGAAGAAAGATAGACTCTACATTGTCATGCTGAGCGAAGGCCGCGAATGCGGCCGGAGTCGAAGCATCTGCGGTCGCTTCTTTAACCGCCGTCGTATGCCCCTACCGCTCGGAATAGCCGACGCGGCTCCTTCGCCGCATATCCCTGATGTACCCGAATTCCACCTCAAAAAAACTGCCGCCCAATTTGCAGATAATTATCCCTCGTCGGCGCACAATCATTGAAGGGCAGGAATTGCCCGGCACACATGAGGGAAGTGAAAATGGGGGTACCCCCGGGTCAAAAAAATATTCTTCGAAACTTTGCAGATTATTTCCACGTTTTGTGAATGACTTTGCACCAACCAACCGCGTTGACGCTAACTTTGCACGTCGAGTCCGGCTATCCTTGTAGCGAGTTCATAACCGCCCAGACTTAGAGCTCACCATGCAGATCCGCGACGCCATCGAGTCCGACTTCGATCAAATCACCGCGATCTATAACGACGTCCTCATCCACTCCACCGCCATCTACAACGATCGTCCCGCTACCCGCGAAGACCGTCTCGCGTGGTGGAAGACTCACGTCGATCAAGGCTATCCGGTTCTCGTGGCCGCCGACGGCACGGACATCCGCGGCTTCGCCAGCTTCGGCGATTTCCGCGCCTGGCCCGGCTATCTCTTCACCATAGAAGGCACCGTGCACGTCGATTCCAACTTTCGCGGTCAGGGAGTCGGCTCCGCTCTTCTGCAAGCTCTCATCGCGCTGGCTACGATCGCCGGCAAACACACCATGATCGCCGGAGTCGACGCAGAGAACTCTGCTTCTCTCCGCTTCCTTGAGCGCTTCGGCTTTGAACGCGTTGCCCATCTCCGTGAAGTCGGCTACAAGTTTGATCGCTTTTTGGATCTCATCTTCCTCCAGTACTGGATCACGCCACCCGCAGCCTAAGCAGCAAAACGGGTGCTCGTATCCACTCGCCCACTGCTCTGAATTCCCTGCTATGGTGATCGCTATGCATGAAACGCTTCAGGACCTGATCCGCCACAAGTGGTACGCGAACGCTCTGCTGCTCTCTGCAATCCATGATCACGACGCCGCATCCCATGACAAAGACTTGCGCAAACTTCTCCACCACATCCTCATGGCAAATCGCTACTGGCTGTTGTTGATTCTTAAATCCGACTTTGTCGAAGCAGAAGAGCTTCCGGTTCCTGAGACTCTCGATCAGCTTGTAGCTCGGTACAAACAAACCGAACGCGATGAGATGGACTACCTCTCGCAATTTTCCAAAGCGGATGCCGATCGCCTCCTGCAGTCGCCTTTCCTGCCCGGCACCAGCTTCAGCATCGATCAGGCAATGGCCCAGGCCTGCATGCACAGCCAGGGTCACCGATCTCAATGCGCCACCATGCTGCGAAAACTCGGCGGCACTCCCC
Source organism: uncultured Acidobacteriaceae bacterium (assembly GCA_963737915.1). GTDB lineage: Bacteria > Acidobacteriota > Terriglobia > Terriglobales > Acidobacteriaceae > Telmatobacter. Next base: position 133,706 of record CAVTUP010000013.1, read on the forward strand.
CGCCAATGGATTTCATTGTGTGGCTGAAAGATCGCCCGGCTCCCGTCTGGCCCGAATGAGAGCCAGGAGGCGACCAACACGTCATTATCGTTCCCGTAAACTCATTATTTTTATTGACTTAGAAGACTAAATCTGATATAATACTAAAGTGCCCATAAGCACAGAACTTCACTATCGGAGCCTACTCATGGATCAATCATCCAGCGCAGTCGCACGCTTCTTTCAAAACTACGAACTCCTCATCAGCAACGACGACATTCCCGCGCTTGCCTCGCTCTTTGACGGCGTCTTCCTCGCCGCTGGCCCTCAAGGTGCAAAGTGCGTCCGCGCCGAGGACTTCGCCCTCGCCCTGCCCAAACGCAAACAGCTCTTCGACAAACTCGGCTGCCAGTCGACAGCTCTCGTCTCACTCCAGGAAACCGCGCTCGATGCTCGCTATGCGCTCGCCAAAACCAAATGGAAAATGACATTTCTTCAGTCGGCGGGAAATCAGGAAATCCTCGTCGACTCCACTTTTCTGCTCGACATGGCACGGCCCGACCCGAAGATTCTCCTCTACCTTGCCAATCAGGACATCATGCAAATCCTCAGAGACCGCGGAATTCTTACTAACTGAACGCGCTCAAATCTTGGCTTACCCTGGTCTCGCTCTTGAGACCTGGGTAAGCACAAAAGTAGAACATCCTATGTGCGACTCGCTTGCCGCTGCGTCGTTGTGACCAAGCAGCTTTGAACTACTGAGACTTGCCGGCTCCCGGCGCGTGGAGGTATCGGCTCGCAAACTCGAGAAATACCGGCCAGTTCGGAGCCGGAGTGTGTCCTCCCGGGTGCTGTCGGAAAGCCAGGTCGCCACTCGTCAGCGCCGTTCCCATCGGCGGATACTTGGTCGTCCCCAAGCCCTTCTTGCCTAGCAGTTCGTAGACAGGCCCGGCCGCGACCTCCGCCAGAAACATCCCCTTTGAATCGGCCCACGCATCACCACCCGGCACAGCATAGCCATCGCCCACATCCGCACCCCCGCCGATAAACACCGGCCGCGGCGCGCACAACGCAATCAACTCGTGATTGTCCACGGGTAAATCTCCCGGAGTGAGCGGCCCGCCATAGCGAAGAAAGTTCCCGCCCATCCAGTGATAAAGCGCTGGCCCCGCCAGGTTCGGCATCTGTTCCCCGAAAATATGCCGGTAGAGCTTGGCGCCGCCTTCGCCCGACGAACTGCTGTATGCAATCGCAAATCGAGGATCGTACGCCAGCGTCACCAGCACTGTCTTTCCAAAACGGGAATGCCCCGCCAGCCCAACTTGCTTCGCATCGACAGCATGGTCACTCTCTAAATAGTCGAGCGCGCGGCTCGCACCCCATGCCCACGCGCGCAGGACACCCCAATCGTCAACACCGCGCGGCTTGCCCTGGTTCATCAATCCGATAATTCCTTCGGTGAGCCCCGAACCATCATCCGCCTGGTAGCTTGTGGGCTTCAAGAGTGCGAATCCCCACCCTCTCTCGAGAACCGGCTGCCAATCCACCCCGTAATGGCCCGGTCCGACAGGAACGGTCCCCGAAGCTGGCTTCGAAAGAGCAAATTCGAAATCCTTGTCGAATGCCAGCTCCATCATCACCGGAACAGGACCTTTTGCCTTTGCTGGAATGATAAGCAGGAGATCGATACGGACTGTAATCCTGGGATAGGCTGAGTTATCGACGTGCCCTGAAAGCCTCTTCATCACGACATCAATTTCGCCATACTTCTGGGGAGTAGAACTCACCACTTCCCATGCAACCTTCGGCAGATTCGCCGGCGCATTGCCAAGTATCTCGCGATTGAAATCCCCTTTGATCTCCTTCCGGCGCTGCATCCATTGCGCAGCTGAAGTGATGCGCTGTCCATTCTTCAAGACCAGAGGATCCGGCAGATTCGGGTACACATCTGCCTTCGACTCGTCGTAGTTTGTCGCGTCCGGTGCCTTTGGATCGCCCGCCGGACGGTGTCTCATATCCGAATCTTTGAGCCCCAGCAACCCAAGCATCCGTTCCCGATCCTGTTCCGCGGTCAAGTGAACGGCAGCAGACGCGGTATCGTCTTTTGCCTCGTCGTTGTGAATGGCATTAGGCGCGGCAGGCGCGTTCTGCGCGGTCAGGAATGGGACACATCCAAAAAGTGCAAACGAGAGTGCAAACAACGCCAGAGCACAATGTCGAGTCAACCGACGCAATTCCACGAAGACCTCGATTCCCCGCCTCTGAAAACGAAACGGAGGCGGCCCCAAGAATATCGATTGACTCCACAGCGAGCAAGAGACCCTGCTATGAGCCTTCCCGAATAACCGCTTCAGCCTTTCGCCCTCAAGTCCAAAGACGGGATGCCGATGAACTCGTTGAATCATGAACGAAAGGATTTCAGGCATGCAATGGCTTCGCAATCTTCCAATTTCCCGCAAGTTCACCTTCGCTTTCGGAATCGTTTGCACCCTCTGCGTCATGTTGGGTATTTACACGTCCATTACATTCCGCGGCATCGCAAAATCCAACAGCCAAGTAAGTGAAATCGGGTTTCCGTCGATTATTCATCTCTCAGAGATGCGTGGAGCGATGAATATTGTCCGGGTGCAGGATCTTGACCTGATGCTTTGCCAGACTCAGGCCTGCACCACCTCACATTTGGCAAAAAGGCAAAAGGCGCTCGAAGTGTACCAGGCGTCACTCAAGCTCTATGAGCCGAATATCGCCGACCCTGGCGAAAGGGACCTATACCAGAAATTCACGGGTGGCTACACTCAATATCTCGATGTTAGCAATCGTGGCCTGGCTCAGATTGCAAGCGGCAAAAGCGCAGATGCCCTCGACACACTGGGCGGAGAAACAATCATGTCATTGTTCGCCTCAGCGCAGCAGACATTGACCGATGACTTCGAGCTCAACGACACAAGGGGTACGGAAAGCGCGAAGGACGCAACCTCATCGAGCAAACGCGCAACGTGGATTAATATCCTGGCGACAATGGCCATTGTCCTTCTCAGCATACTCACTGGCGTCATCCTGACACGCGAGATTGCCCCCCGTGTTGGCCGGCTACAAAGGGCAGTAGAGGCCATGGCAGCCAAAGATCTCACTGCCAGCGTCCGAGTGAGCGGCACCGACGAAATCGGACTCCTCGGCGATGCATTCAACTCCAGTGTCGCCTCGATTCGCGATGTTCTGCACGCCGTGGCCCAGAGCGCGGAAACCGTGTCCGCAGCCAGCACCGAGATTAGTGCCCGCTCGGTCCAGACAGCCGGCAACGCGCACACCCAGTCGAGCAAGACCAATCAGATCGCTGCAGCAGCACAGGAGATGACCGCTACTATCGGTGAGATCAGCCACAATGCCGAGAGCGCTGCAAGAGCCAGTCGCCTCTCAGCCGAAACAGCCGATCAGGGCGGCGCCGTGATGCAGGCCGCGGCCGAAACAATGGAAAAGATTGCAGCCGCTACGGGTACTGTCGCCGAGAAGATGAACTCGCTTGCTCATCGCTCCGAAGAAATCGGCAAAGTTGTCAGCGTGATTCAGGAGATCAGTGAGCAGACCAACCTGCTGGCGTTGAACGCCGCTATCGAGGCTGCCCGCGCGGGCGAACATGGACGCGGCTTTGCTGTCGTGGCTGGCGAAGTTCGCAGACTGGCCGAACGCACCAAAGGCGCTACCGAAGAGATTGCCACAACCATTCGAAGCATCCAGGAGGAAACACGAAGCACTCTCGAAGTCATGCGAGACAGCCGCGCTGCTGTCGAAACAGGCATGGGAGAAACCGATCGTGCACGCAAAAGCCTTGAGGCGACCATCGATTCCTCCAAACAGGTGGAACACCAGATTCACCTCATCGCTACTGCAGCCACCCAGCAGACGTCCGCATCGAGTGAGATCTCGGAATCCGCAGGCCAAATCTCGCAACTTTCCATCGAAAATGCCCAGGGCGCCCAGGAAGCGGTTGAAGCTCTCAAGAATCTTGCCTCACTCGCGGCCGACCTCGACGGCATGATTCGTCAATTCAATCTCGACGAGAGCAAAACATCCGGAGGGAGACCTTCTGGCAGAGAACAGACTGCCTTTCTTCCATCTCGGAGGATTGCCCACGCTTAGCGTCTATTCCTCTTCCATTCAGCACAGGCCAATTTGCCCTGGTGACACATAAAGGTCACCGGGGCTATTTCTTCCGTGAAACGCTCGTCCGAAATCATGCGAAATACGACAAGCCGTCAACCAAATCACTCTCCCTGCAACTGCAGTCTGGTATATTCGCCGGAGCAAGGCACGTGTTCTCGGGAGACGCTTCCTCGCTGCTGACGCCGATTGATCCGGCTTGGTCTGGATGAGGTTTGCGGAATTCTCCTGCTACTATTCGACGGATTTCGCCTGTCCGGCAATCCGCTAACCATCGGAGACAAACGCATGAGCGCCGTCAAGTACGACCTCACTGTCATCGGTTCCGGCCCCTCGGGGCAACGCGCTGCCGTGGCTGCCTCCAAAATGAAAAAACGCGTTGCTGTCGTAGAAGCCCGCTCCATGGTCGGCGGCGTCTGCGTGAACACCGGTACCATTCCCTCGAAGACCATGCGCGAAGCTGTGCTGCACCTCTCGGGCTACAACTACCGTTCGGTCTACGGCATGAACTACCGGGTCAAGGAAAAAATCACGATGGCCGACCTCGCCTTTCGCGTGCAGGCGGTGATCAAGACCGAAGTTGATGTGACCGAAGCACAGCTTTCCCGCAACGGCATCGACGTGGTTCATGGAGTAGCCAGCTTCCTTGACCCACACAAATTGCACGTGGAGGGCCCCCAGACCGACACCACGTTGGAATCTGATCGAGTCATCATCGCGGTTGGTACCAAACCCGCTGCCTCATCACGAGTGCCGGTCAACGGACGCACCATCATCAACAGTGACCAGGTACTCGATCTCCCTGCCCTCCCGCGCACCCTCATCGTTGTAGGCGGCGGGGTTATCGGAGTCGAATACACCTGTATGTTCGCGATTCTCGGCGTTCGTGTCACGCTGATCGAGAAGCGCAACAAACTGCTTGAATTCGCAGATCAGGAGATTGTTGAATCCCTTAGCTACCACTTACGAGACAGCCGCGTAACCATGCGCCTGGGTGAGGAAGTGGAGAGCGTGGAGGAACTGCCCGATGGCACCGTGGTTGCCAACCTTGAAAGTAAAAAACGCGTCTCCGGCGATGCGTTGCTCTATGCTGTCGGTCGCCAGGGAGCGATCGATGACCTCAATCTCGCCGCCGCCGGCATCGTGGCCGACGACCGAGGCCGCATTCCCGTCGACGAGCGCTACCAGACCAAGGTTGAGCACATATTTGCAGTCGGCGACGTCGTCGGTTTCCCTTCTTTGGCTTCCGTCTCAATGGAACAGGGTCGGATAGCCGCCGCTCGCGCCTTCAACGACCTCGCCACTTCATCCAACCCAAGCTTTTATCCCTATGGCATCTACACCATTCCTGAGATCAGTTTCATCGGCAAAACTGAAGAACAGCTCACCGATGAGGATGTCCCCTATGAAGTTGGAATGGCTTTTTACCGGGAAACCGCGCGCGGGCAGATTCGCGGTGATACCTCCGGGCGCCTTAAGCTCATCTTCCATCGCGACACGCGCAAGGTTCTTGGCGTCCATATCATCGGCGAAGGTGCGAGTGAACTGGTTCACATCGGTCAGGCAGTGATGATCATGGGTGGCACTGTTGACTACTTTGTGGACACGGTCTTCAATTACCCCACTCTTGCCGAGTGCTACAAGGCCGCAGCATTCAACGGGCTCGGCCGCCTGCACCGCTATCAGGAATAGCCATGACCCGCACAGCGTTCAGCAACCCGCAACAGAAGCCAGCCGCTAGCGAATTAGCGCCGGGCCAGGCATATTCCCAATGGAGGGTGCAATGACAACCGCTATCGGCGTCGTGATGACCGAGCACATCGTTGCTGGCCGACTTGAGGATCAGCGCTTGACTGGAAACCTGTTGCGCTATCCCGAAAACACCGACGAACTGGACGCACTTTCTTCCGTTCCCGGTGGCGAACTGGTCGAAATACTCGCGGGCGAAATTGCGACGCTCGCGGGCGACGGCTCTGGCCCTGTCGATGCGATCGGCGTTGCGGTTCCCGGAGTCATTCGTCACGGGATCGTCGAAGACTCACCCAATCTGTCACAAATCAAGGGCATGCATCTCGCCGAGGAACTCACGAGGGTACTTGCAGCCAAAGGCATCACAGCCCCCGTTCACATCGCCAACGACGCTGACGCCATCGCTGCGGGAGTCGCCGCAACGCGGGGCCAACTCAACAAGCTCACCCGCGTCTGGACAATAGGCAATGGCATTGGCTATGGTCGCTGGCCATACGTCGAGGGTGTTTGGGAAGGCGGACACATCACTGTGACTCTCGATCCAAAGGAGCGATTCTGCGGCTGCGGCGGAGTTGGTCACCTTGAAGGCATCATGGGTTATCGCGCCATGCGCATGCGATTTCTCGACCTTGAGCCGGAAGAAGTCTTCGCGCAGGCGAAAAAGGGCGATGCCCGTTGCCGCGATTTCGTCAACCTGTGGCACTGCGCCCTCGCGGCCGGCACCGCCTCATTCATCCACCTGGCCGGCCCGGGCCGCTTTTACTTCACAGGCCACAATGTAGGCTTCCTGGAGTTGCCGGTCCTGCGAGGTCATCTTGAAACCATGGTGAAGATGAGCCCGCTGCTCAGCTATTCCCTTGAGATTCTGCCGCCCGACGATGGTACTGCGTTGCTCGGCGCCGGCGTCAGCGCGATTCGGGCACTGGCTTCATAAGCCAAGGCCATGGTTGCGGTCGGAAAATTAATCAAAGTCCAACCCCGTCTAACCGCTTCGATCGTCCGTCAGCGCGCACGCCCAAATGAGTGTTTCTGGCTGCACTTCTGGCTTGCGGATTGCACGATTTTTTTCACGTCAGGGCTGAATGCAGCACTCACTGCTTGATCCACCATCAAGCACGCTCCTGAAGGATTTCGGCTTTCCAATGTCGCGGCATTGACGAGAAGACACCGGGCCAGCGGGTCTCCATAGAGAGATGGTTCTGTGGATGCAAGCTTTCTATAGATGCCAACCGCTTCTTCAGCTGTCTTCTGCGCTCTCACGAGATCCCGTTGTTGAACGTAGACGTAAGAAAGCGGTTCGAGGGTTCCTGCGACCTCCGGACCAACTAGTTCGGCATCACTATCCCCTAACCGACGGTAAGACTCGATCGCCTCCCGCAGAAGTGACTCGGCTGCTGGCAGATTTCCGGATTTGAAATACAGTTTTCCCAAAGCACTCGACATTTCTGCCGCTTGCTTGCCAAAAGCTTTGAAGTTTGTTTTCGCAAGCTGGCGTTGTATCGTGAGCGCTTCTTCGTACCTCTCTCCGGCCTCCTTTGTCTTTCCGGATCGCTCGAAGTCGAGGGCCGACTGAGAAAGTGTGGATGCAAATCGGGATTGATACGCATTCGGATCGGTTTTGATCAAGTCGCGGTATATTCTTATCGCCTTGTCAAATGAGGATTGCGCTTCGTCGTGCCTCGCCTCGGCGTCATAAATATTTCCCAGCGTGGTCAATACCAGCGCTTCATCTGATGAGTACGCACCGGGATTCGCTGATGCCAGCCGCGTTTGAATATCCAGACTCTCCTGGGCAGTCTGTTCGGCTTCCTTCAACCTGCGTGTCACCTGATAGCCAACCGCCATGCTGTTAAGGGCTATCGCAAGGTCGTGTTCGTAGGCTGCTGGATTCTTCTTCACCAAATCACGCAGAGTACTGACCGCCTCTTCATACGCCTTCAAGGCATCGTCGTCGCGTCGGGTCACAGTGTAGACCGTTGCGAGATTATTGAGGCTTTGAGCGAGGAATATCCGATTACGCGGGTCATCGGGTAGTGACCGTTCCATCGAAATTGCTTCTTTGTAACTCGCTTCGCTCAGTTCAAATCGCCGGGTTCTCTGATAGAGAATTCCCAGATCGTTCAGCGCATATGCCACACTTATCGAGTATTTCGAAGGATCCGACTTTGCGAGTTCCCGAAAAATGCCCAGTGACTCCTTATAGTTTTCTTCTGCTGACTGGAACCTCTGCATCTCAAGGAACAGATTCGCTTGCGAGTAGAGGATCCACGCAACAGCCGGATCATATTGCTTCCTGTCTTTCTTCGCCAGTTCCCGGGCGCGTTCCAGGGTTGACGATAAGATCGGCTCAGCTTTTGCGTATTCGTGTTCAGTCACTAGAACGTCGGCATATTTTTCGCCATATTTCAGCGTCTCTGGCCGGTATCGATAAGCCTTTTCGTAGTGAGGTAAAGCATCGAGCGGTTGAAACTGCAGCTCCGCAATCAAGCCGCGATTGTAGTGGTCCGATGCGATTCGATCTTCCTCGTGTTCATCTTCTTTCAGAATGCCGTCCAGAATGTCCTTCGCTTTATCAAGCTCACCTTGCCGCAGGTACTCTTCCGCCTGAAGCGAAAGCTTGCTGTTCGATCCTGAAGTCTTAAGCGATGCTTCCAATTCGTGGTAGCGTTCGACCCATTCGTTCGCCTCTCCAATCTTCGCGGCAAGCTCCTGGTTCTTCTGGCTGAGCTGTGCATTCAGGCGTTTGAGCGCTCGCGGGTCTACACCAATGCAAGTTACCGTCACATTTCCGATGACGTTAGCAATGGTAGGGCTGCACCAGCCAGTGGTCGATTGACGAATCACGCCCGTCGACTGCGCCGCGGCAATGGCAAGCAGCAGATGAGCCAACAAGATCATTTGCTTGTCTTCTCAGCGTTTTTCTGAGGGGATGGCTTTTTCGCGTATGTGCCGGAACTTTGATCGACAGTGATGTTTACATCGCCTTGCACGCCTTGCACGGCAGGGCTGCCTTTCCCGGTGGTCGTTTGTTCCACTTGATTCGTCTGCATGGGAGCCGGCGCCTTCGCAGTTGGCGTCGAAGCCGCTTGCGGAGTGGGGGATTGCGATGCTTTCACGTAGGCAAGCGTCAACCCTCCAACGAGTGCCAACACGGCCATTCCCGACGCCAGCGGGCCTAACCATCGGCGTTCATCCTGTTTCTTGACCCTGGCGAGGACTCCGAACACGAGAAACAGTGCGAATCCAGCCAGCCCGAGCGGTTCGGTGACGACTTTGATCCAGTCTTGCATTCAGACAGGGCCCTCCCAAGCGTCGTCTCAACGCGGAGAAGTTGGGTCTGCGATCATATGCCCCGTCTTTTTCCGTGTCAATTCAAATGGCAAGAGCCATTGGCAGCACTCCCTGTCTCGGCAGACGGACCTGTAAGTTGAAGCATTTACATCAGAAAAGAGGATTTCGGAGTCGAGAACCAACAGCTTTCCGGGGCGAGCTCAAGCGCTTGGTTTTGAGTTTGGTCCTCGATCAATCTCTAGCACTGTCGCAGATATGTTCGCGAGCGACGATCATGCCAGGTCATGTTGTCTTCGTCGAAGATGGCCCACAGCAACCCAAGCCCAACCGGTATCAACGAAACCGCCATCGCCTTGAGCCGTTCCCGCATCTGCTCGCGGCTCGGAATCTCATCATCGAACGTGCACAGAGAAATCTGGGCCCACCGCATGCCGGGTGTAGTCTTGGCCACCGTGAGGAAAAACACCTGGTAGAGCACACCGAACGCTATTGCAGCAATTACCGTGCATATCTCAGTGGCCCTTTGGCTGGGCAGATGATGAAACTGTGAAGCCACCAATGCAGCAATGCTGCATACCGTTATCGCAATCAGAGCTACATCTACAACAGTCGCTATCAGTCGCCGCCCGATCGGTGCTTGCTTCAGACACGCGCTCTTCGTCTCCGGCACATATCGGTACTCGGGTTCGTAAACCGGGTGCGCATCCAGATGGATCGCCGACCACTGCGGGCCGCTCCACGAAGGTCCAGGAGACGCGAAGCCGCTATCCGGCATTGAGGGATCGATCGAGACGCTGCTTGGGTCCACCTCAAAGATGCTTAGTTGGCCATACTCGTCAACGGCCGACCCGGAATTGGCTTCCGTTAGCCGAGGACGCATGCGCCGCGTTGCAACCAACTCCCGTGGAAACTCAATCAGGTTGGCGTGAATGGGCTGCGCGGCTTCCACAGCTTCGTAGACATGCCCGGCATGGCCCGCAATTGCGGCGGACGCATTCCATGTGTTCGATGAAATCTTGGAGTTAGACGTCTCTTCACGACCTGCGGGAACCGTCGGCATGTCCTGGTCCCAGCGAATCTCGAAGTCGTGATTCTCGGCGGTCAGCGGTTCCATCGAATTCTGAGTCGGCCAGGGCTCATGGTTGTGGACAGATCCAGAGGCGAGCATTGCTTCTGTCTCAACACTGTCCTCTGCCCCAAACTTGACGAGAGTGGCTTGCTCGGCGGCGTGCGCTGCTAGCGCAGTTCGGGTCGCGGATTCTGCAGCCTCCAAATCTTCACGATCCACAGCCCATACCAAGTCACCATAGCTGGGTGCCTTTGCGTAGCGCGCGGCAACGCGTGCCGCTGCTGCGGTCGCTCGGCTGTTTGCAGAGCCTTGTGCTTCTCCGTGTACGTTCTCTTCGACAACAACTAAGCCTTTGCGATTCTTGTGCTCCGCAAGACGACGATTGACTTCCAGCTTCCACGATGGGAGTGAGGAGGGCGAGCTAGCCAGTGTACTCAAAACTCTAATTTCCCTTCTAGTGCCGCCTTGGGCCGGCGTACGGACCCTGCCTTCTGCTCATATCCGCTTCGCTGTCCAAGATCGGCTGTGCGGATGTCGATTTCTAAGGTTCAGTGTGGCGTTCAAGACTGTCCAGCATCAGTGAGGGATGCTCTCAATTTGCTATGCTGGCCTTGGTTCTCGGATGCATCCTCGTAATCTCGTGTTTATCACGGTGCTGACCCTCTGTCACCTGCAAGTTGCGGGGCAGATGTTGACCAATGCGTTACCCCCTCTTCAAGATTCTCCAACGGCAGTAAAACCAGCGTCCAAGGTTCCTGAGTTGCAGCTTCCGGACGACCCTGGGCGGGAGGCAATTCCTGTTGCCCAACCCGAGCCAGCACCGGCAACCGGAGTGCCCGTTCGCTGGGAGTCCGATCGTCAGACCCGTGTTGGCGACACGTGGACTCTGAGCGGCAACGTTGTTATTCATTACCGCGATTACATCGTGCGCGCCGACAAGATCACCTACCGCCAATCCACGTCGGAACTGGAGGCGGAGGGCAACCTGCAAGTTACCGGCGGCCCAGCCGACGCCTATATCGAGGCCTCTCGCGGTGAAATGCGGCTAACCATGCATACCGCGCGCTTCTATGACGTCAATGGATCGCTAGGTGTACGAAGAACTGGCCGTACGATGGTTTACTCCACCGCCAACCCCTTCCTGTTTTCCGGCAGGATCCTGCTCCAAACCGGCGAGGGCAGCTACAAGGTGATCGATGGCTCCATGACAAACTGCCGTCTTCCCCGCCCGGACTGGCAGTTGATCTCCCACGCCATCAGCCTGACAAATGGCCGCGCATCAACTTCAAATGTAATTTTCAAGTTCCTCGGAGTGCCGCTCTTTTACGTGCCTTACCTTCGCCACCCTGTCGAAGACACGGGACGCCAGAGCGGGTTGCTGATTCCGGTAGTGAGTAACTCTTCCATCAAGGGCTTCACTGTCGGCGAGCAGGTCTACATCGTTCTCAACCGCAGCATGGACATGGTCATCGGGTCGGAGTACTACAGCAAACGCGGCTTTGCTCCAAACGGCGATTTTCGTTACAAGGGCAACGATTTGAATTTTTTCAATGTCCGCTTTAACGCGCTGCTCGATCGCGGAATCCCAGCTACTCCTCCGGCTACTGGCCTGGTCAACCAGGGAGGCCAGGACATTTTCGCGTTGGGCCGTTTTGACCTTAGCCCCAATTCCCGCTTCACTGCCAATGTCGAATACCTCTCCAGCTACATCTACAAACTCGTCTTCAATGACAATTACATACAAGCGGTCAGCTCCGAGGTGCGCAGCACATTGTCGTACACGCATGCACACAATGGCCTGATTCCCTCGGGCTATATGGAACGACTTCAGAACTTCGCCAGTTCCAATCAAGGCGATGAGGTCAGAATTCTGCACCTGCCCAGTCTCAGATTCGATGTGCTCGATGAGCCTCTCGGTACCACTCCTCTTTATTGGGGAATGGGTTCCTCCATTAGCTATCTCGGCCGCTCAGAGCCCGCATACCATGCCCGGAATATGGGTCGCTTCGACGTCTATCCACACGTCTCGATGCCCCTTGTGGGAGGCGGGTGGAGTATTACTCCCCAGGCGGCTCTGCGCCAGACTTTCTATACGAGCAGCCAAATCCCCGATCTGACCGGTAGAAACAGTGGCACGCCCTCGGTCAGCCACAATCCCCTGAGCCGCTCCGATGTTGAGGCTTCTGCCGACTTGCGGCCACCTGCAATGGAGCGCGACTTTTCACTCTCGCGCTGGAATCGCCGTTTGCGGCACGTGATCGAGCCTGAATTCACTTACAGCTTCGTGGGGGGTATTGGATCGAAGGCTCGTGAAGTGCCGCTCGTTGACACCACCGACATCGCTACAGATACCAACGAAGTCGGTTACTCGCTCACCCAGCGCTTCTATGTCCGATCAAACGATCCGAAACCCTGCACAGTCGATGAAGTCGAACTACCTGAAAAATGTCCGGCACTTTCCCGCGAATGGGCCAGTTGGCGAATTTCTCAGAAATACTTCTTCGACCCCACTTTTGGCGGCGCAATCATCCCCGACCGCCGCAACGTCTTCGTAACGACTTTGGACCTGAGTGGAATTGCTTTTCTGACAGTTCCAAGAAACCTTTCGCCCATCATCTCGCGTCTTCGTTTTGAGGCAATAGACAACCTCCGCATCGAGTGGGATATGGACTACGATCCGCGGCAGGGCCGTCTTGGTGCCGACAATCTTTACGCAGGCTACAGTTGGGGTCGCACCACTGTCGGCGTCGGCCACTCACTGCTTAACGCTGTTGATGAGAAGGGCAGCGCTGCCACCAACATTCAAAGTCAACAGCTTCAGCCCTTCCTGAGCATTGGAAAACCTAATGCGAGCGGATTTAACCTTGCCGCCAATGGAGGCTACGATTTCGTTCGCGGAGCGCTTCAATACGCTGGCATTCAAGCCGTTTACAACTGGAATTGCTGTGGCCTGAGTTTCGGATATAGACGTTTCGCTCTGGGTACCGTCCGCGACGAGACCCAATACCTCTACAGCTTTACGCTGGCCAACTTTGGCTCAGTGGGTGACATACGCCGCTCGAACACGGTATTCCAGGATCCCTCGTTGCCGCCGGTGTATTAAACATCTCTCCAACAGTACTTTGCGCGCCCTTCTGCTTGCCTTTCTCTATTTCGCGCGTCCACTCAATAACAGCCTTTGTAAAGGGACCGACCGCCGGCAGATAGTGTCGGGTGGGGTATCCTTGCATGAGAGGATTTTTCACTTGTCGCGTGTTCATTTTTTGGTTGGCCTGCTGGCTTTGAGCTTGGCAGTAGGGTGTAAGGCTCAGACATCGGCACCATCAGCTTCTGACGCCGTCCTGAACCGGCGCATTGAAGTCCTGGTCCGCTCGCAGTTCAACGTGCCCCAGGATTACAACGTAACCATCGGCGCGCGAAAGCCGGGCAAGATCACCGGCTACGACACTCTACCTGTCACCCTTTCTCGCGGTGCAAAATCGACACAAGTCGAGTTCCTCATATCAACTGATGGCAAGACCCTCGCTCGACTCGAAACGTTCAACCTGGCTAAGGATCCTGCATCTACAATCGATGTCGCTGGCCGACCGATTCGCGGCAATCCAAACGCCAAAGTGACGGTCATCAACTACGACGACCTGCAGTGCCCTTACTGCGCGCGGATGCACACATCGCTTTTCCCGACCACGTTGGAACGCTACAAGGACAAGGTGCGATTCATTTACAAAGACGACCCGTTGGTCGAAATTCATCCATGGGCCATGCATGCGGCCGTCAATGCCAGTTGCCTGGCCTCTCAAAACGGGACAGCTTATTGGACCTATGTAGATTTCGTTCACTCCCACGGCCAGGATGTGAGCGGAGCAGACCACAACATCACCAAGAGTTTCGCCACTCTCGACCGAATCGCCCGCGAAGAAGCAACCGTGGCAAAACTGGACATGACAAAACTCGATGCCTGCCTCGCCAAGCAGGACGAAACCCAGGTGCGCGCATCTTCGAAGGAAGCCGAGGCTCTCGGAGTCGATGGAACCCCGGCACTCTTCATTGATGGGGAACGTATCACGGGGGCTGTGCCGGAACAGCAACTATGGCTGGTAATTGATCGTGCGTTGCGCGCCGCAGGAGAAGAACCTCCCGCCGCGCCCGAACCAACCCGCGCCGCCCGCGGCCAAGGGTCAGTAGCCGCCGACTCTACAGCAATCTCCTTCCCAACCCAGGAGACTGCAGAAAAGCGGCTACGCCCGGAAAGTGAGCCTGACGTATCGCAGCCCCGGCCTGAAGATTTATCCTGTAATGCCGGGGGTCTTCGCAGGCTCCTCAGGAGAACAGGTTGCAAGACCGAACTTTTTTCTTTCAGCGTCGCAAATCCGTTGCCTTTCTTGTCTCCAGTAGCGTTCTCTTCGCTGCGATCGCCGCATGTCACCGTCCCCCTTCACCGGATGTGATGGCCACCGTGAATGGCAAGGAAATTCAGCGATCCGATCTGGACAAGGCCTACAACTCCTACAAGGCGAGCATGGCAGACACGCCTCAGGAGCCGAGCACAGAACAGGTGAATATCCTTCGCCTGAACCTGCTACGCCAGATGATTGATGACGAAATTCTTCAACAACGCGCTGCAAAGCTCAACCTTGCCGCCTCTGATGAAGATGTGAACGCGAAGCTCACCGAATTCAAGGCACCCTACACGCAGGAAGAATTCGATAAACAACTCAAGCAGCGCAATTGGACCCTCGAAGACTTGAAGCTGCAGATTCGACGGAACCTGACTTCGACGAAGCTCCTGAACAAAGAGATTGAATCCAAGATCAACATCACCGACGGGGACATCGGCAACTATTATGCTGCGCATAAAGCCGAATTCAACGTGATTGAGCCTCAATACCACCTGTCGTGGATTGTCGTCACCGGTATGCCCGCGCAACAGTCTGGCAACTTGCAAAACAACAAGGCGTCTAACGAGGCAGATGCGCGAAAGAAGATCCAAACGGTGCACAATCGTTTGGACACGGGGGAAGATTTCAGCGGTCTTGCGATGAACTTCTCAGAGGACCCCAACACTGCTTCAAATGGCGGCGATATGGGCTTCGTCGGCGAGTCGGCATTGCAACAGAAAGATCCAGCCGCGTTCGTCGCCATCAGCAAGCTCAAACTAGGCCAGATTACAGACGTCCTGCCAATCTATGGCGGCTCCGGACCGGCACGGCGTGCAGTCGGCTACGCCATTTACAAACTGATTGCTCGGGAGCCAGCAGGCCAACGCGAACTTAATAACCCAAGCGTGCAGCAGAACATACGCCAGAGCCTGCGTGACAGCCACGCTCAACTCCTCAAGAACGCTTATTTCGAAATGCTTCGCGACGAATCGAAAGTCCGCAACTACTTTGCTGAGCAGATATTAAAAGAAGGCGCACGCTAGATCGTCTCTGATCGATAGCCGTGCAAGCCCAAAGCGCTCTGAACTTTGTCTGTGAGCGGATTAATTACTAGCCTCTCAGCGCACGCCGGAACAGGGCGCGGCACGCTTCTCGGATTGCGCATTCGTATATTTACAATTCCCACACATGGCTTCGATCCAGCCTGAGAATACGGGTCCGGGCATATCGTATCCCAAATGAATTCTCGATGCGCATCCGATCGGCAGTCAGTCATCCCTTCTCGTGCAAGGCTTCCCCGGTCGAAGCACTTGGAATTGCTCACAGACCATCCACTCACAGAACGGGGCATCGAGACATTTGCATGTACACGAAGAACGGCCTCCGCCAAAAGCGGAGGCCGTCCCCATTACGAAGTTGCACGCCATCGTTACTTCAGGTTGCCGCTCGAATCCATCGTGATTCCGCCCGGCCCCTTATCCTTCTTGGCTTCGTTTGCCTTGCGAGTGCCCATGGCTTTAGAACTCCATTCCTTCGCCGCGGCAACATCTGCTTTCACGGCTTCTGGATTGCCATAGTCAACATCGGCCTTACGCCGATACATCAGGTTGATGTAGGACATCGCTTCGTCGTAGTTGGCGCGATTCGCCATTGCCTGGTTCAGGTACTGAAGACCTTCTTCAACGAGAGGAGCGTTCTGCTCCTTGATCTTCTCCATCACGGCCTTCGGGGCCTTTACGTTGCCTTCACCATCATCGTTGGTTCCAGCCGGCACCAATGCCTTTAGAGCATTCTCGTGTGCCAGAGTCCAGTCGATGACGCCCACAGTATACGCAGCCTCAGGATCTTTGGGGTCAACAGCCAAAACCCGCTTCTGATAGTCCTTGGCTTCGTCGAACTTCTTGATACTGAAATTAATGGCTGCAATCTGCTTCAAGCTGTTTACATCGTTTGGCTCTTTGGTCAGAACTTCCTGGAACATGCTGATTGCCTGCTGCGCATTCTTCAAGTTCTCCGGAGTATCCAAACCAGGAACTACGTTTTGTGCCAGGGCAGTCGCAAGATAGCTCTTGGCCATCGGCAAGCTTGGATCGAGTTCCGTGGCTTTCTGGAAGTGCCCAATCGCCTCTTCGTATCGGGCGCTTTTGTACGCTTCCACTCCCTTATTCAATTGGTCACGGGCTGCGAGGCGGTTGCACCCGCTCATGGAAAGCACCATGCCGCCTAGAACAACCGCTAGGGCCATAATTCGTGCGGGTCGATTCATTTTCTTTTCCTTCTCCTTCAGGTCGTGCCTATTGGTTGCACGCCTGGAAACTCATGCGCCTGGCCGCGGGCGGGAGTATCCGAAACCAGGTTGGCAAAATTGTACTCCTGTTTCGATGCCCTTACGTATCGCTTCATTTGGGATTTGCAAATCAAAGAAAGATGAGACCAATCGCAACTCATCCAAACTTTTCTTGCCCAACGGAAACTCAATGCACCCTCTTAAGCCATGCAATCGGTGTTCGACAGCACTCACGCCGGTTGCTCCATAACTGCCGCCACATATTGAAACGACTACTGGCCAGCCATAATCTTCGGAGTCATCATTCCGATGTGGTCCACATTGGCTGCGTGGCCGATATCTATGACCTCAGCAATGTAGGCGAAATTTAAATCGTCGTCGCCCTTCACGAACATTACGCGCTCAGCACGGTTCGCATAGATCTCAGTCAGGCGCGGAAGCAAATCTGCCTTCGCAACGTCTGTCTCGTTGATCTTGTAAGAGGGTGCAGCGCCGGGGCGATACAAAACTTGAACGACAATTGTTCGGTCGGTCGGCGGAGGCTGTTTGGTTTGATCCTTCGGTGGCTGCGGAACCAGCGCCTGGAGGCCCTTTGGGGTTACCGGTACGATGACCATGAAGATGATCAATAGTACGAGCAGAATGTCGATCATGGGCGTAACATTGATGTCGCCAATTGCGCCACCACCACCGCCCCCAGTTGTCATTGCCATGGCTGCAAACTCCTTGTTTCCTGCAAATCGTTAAGATAGATGCGTAACAGGAATAGACTATTGGCCGCCAGCTCCGCCGGGACCCTCTTTTTTGTTTGTCAACAAGCCCACTTCGTCCACACCAGCTGTACGCACTGCGTCGATGGCATCTTCAACGGCCCGAAATTGTGCGCGTGCGTCGGCGCGGATAAATATCGTCTTGCCGGGTTTGTCTGCCAGCTTCTCGCGAACCGTGGTGCCAAGTTCCGATGTGGCGACCTTGTTCTGGCCCAGAAACACGCCCCCGTCCCGCGTAATAGCGACGACGATGGCATCTTCTTTGTCGGCGTCGGGCATCGGGGTGGGATTGTCCACCTTGGCCATATCGACAGCCACCTTGTTCTGGAGCATGGGGGTAATGACCATGAAGATAATCAGCAACACCAGCATCACGTCCACCATGGGGGTCACGTTGATGTTGGAGTTGACTTTGCTGCCTTCGTTGCGAACCGCAATTCCCATTTTGGGCTCCGTGCCTGTGAATTTTTGTCCCGGATTGCCTCCGGTATAGTCAGCGTGCCGCCTGGATGACGCGAGGCTTGAAGTCGGGACAGGAAAGCGTTTCCGCCTTCCTGTCCGCAAAATCCTCGCTCGAGCCTGGTGCAGCGTCGCTTAGCGCTTGTGGCTCTGCTTAATGAAGTAGTCGATGAGTTCGCTCGAGGAGTTGTCCATCTCGACGTCAAACGCTTCGACACGTCCAGTGAAATAGTTGAACGCCATAACGGCAGGGATAGCCACGAGCAAACCGAATGCCGTGGTTACCAGAGCTTCCGAAATACCGCCGGCAACCGCGCCGATGCCCGAAGTCTTCTGGGTGGCGATCTGTTGGAAGGCGTTGAGAATGCCGATGACGGTTCCGAGCAGTCCAACGAACGGTGCTGTCGAGCCGATGGTGGCCAACACAGCAAGGCCCCTCTTCAGCTTGGCGTGAACGATGGCCTCGGCGCGCTCCAGAGCGCGACCGGAGCTCTCGATCGTGTTCTCTGTTGCCGCTCCGCCAGAAGCGCGAAACTCCTGAAGGCCAGCAGTAACAACCTCGGCGAGATGGGACTTTTTGTTGCGATCAGCGATCTTGATCGCTTCTTCCAGCTTGCTGTCTTTCAGGGCGCCGGCAACCTTCGGCGCAAACTCGCGCGACTGCTTGCGGGCAGCAGAGAAGTACAGGTAGCGGTCGATCATCACGGCCAGAGACCAGATCGACTCAACGAAGAGAATGATGGCAATCGTGCGGGCAGGCCATCCCATGTGCTGCCACAGCCCAAGGGGGCTGAAACTAACCGCCTGCTCTTCTTGAAAGAAGGCCAGGCTGTTGACCGTGTGCGAAGCGAAATGTGCGAGCTGAGCGAGAATCACTGAATCGTTCCTCCTAAGGAGTTTGTGAACTGCGAGTGCGTTACGGTTGCTTGGAATGCGGCTCTTTCATGATTCGCATTCGGGTCAAAAAACAAGGCCCTTTCCTTTTTGAAGGGAAAGAGCCAAAAGGTTGATCATCCACCCAGGGAGAAAATCACGTTCACTGTGGTGTCGACTTCGACCGGCTCATTGTTGAGCAGGTACGGCCTGTAGCGCCAGGTTCTAACCGCATCCATGGCCGATTGCTGCAGCATGGCAGGTCCGCTGATGACGCGAAGATTTTCAATGGTGCCCGACTTCGAGATGGTTGCCTGCAGCACAACCGTTCCGGAAACACGGGCTGCCTTGGCGATTGGAGGGTAGGTTGGCGTTGTCTTCTGAATAAGCAAGCCCGCCGCTACGCCACCAGAGATGTTGACCTTCTTTGGAGCAGCGGCTTGTACCTTAGGGCCGCTCCCGCTCCCGAAAACGCTTCCAAGAACGCCGGATGAGCTACCGCCGAGACCTTCCGCGCCTGCCACACCGAATGTGCTCGGAGGTGCTTCCTTTTCCGCGACCATCTTGATGTCGTGCGGAATTCTTGTCGGAGCGGTGAGCTGGTTGTTCATCATTTCTGACTGCACATGAACCACCTTTATTATCTCTGCCGGTGGTGGAGGTGGTGGAGGCGGTGGAGGCGGCGGCGGAGCTACGAGCAACGTTTGCATGGCAGCCTTGGGCAACGCCTCGGGATAGATCAGCGGAATAAGAATCAAGAGAAGCAAGATGGAGCCGTTGGTGATGAATGTCACCATCATCCAATACTTGCTCTTGCTCTTAATTCTGTTCCCGGATTCAAATGTGGAATCTTCAAACATGGCCAGCCTCGAATCGGGTGTCTGTTACCTCTTCTTAGACACCGCGGGAACAGCAAATGTTCCCGGGTATCAAAACGCCCCCCAAAAAGCGTGCTCCACCTATATCAGAACTACCGCACACATGCAAAACGTTGCTTCAAAAATAGTGCAACAGCCTTAAATCTCTTAGACCTTGGAGCGCTTCGCAGCCGGCAATTGAACGGCTCTGCCACTCTTCGAACGCCACTGCTGCCACGCCACCAGCATCGGTGCTGCGACTGCAATCGATGAGTATGTTCCAATCAGTATTCCCACGACAAGCGCAAAAGAAAATCCGCGCAATACCGGCCCGCCAAATACATACAACGAGAGCACTGTCAAAAATGTCAGCCCCGAGGTCAACACGGTCCGGCTCAGCGTCTGGTTGATGCTGCGGTTCACGACATCCGGGAGGGACTCGCGCCTGCTAAGGCGCAGATTTTCGCGAATTCGATCAAAAACAACGATGGTGTCGTTCATGGAGTAGCCCACCAGCGTCAAAATTGCCGCAATAACGGTGAGGCTGATCTCCTGGTCTGTAAGAGCGAAGAATCCGATCGTGATCAGCGTGTCATGGAAGCAGGCGATTACTGCGGCAACACCATAGATCAATTGGAAGCGGAACCACAAATAAACCAACATCCCGAGCAGCGAATACAGGGTCGCCAAACCAGCCTGTTTCTCCAGCTGTTTGCCCACCGTCGGACCCACCACCTGTACGTTACGCACGGTAAAGGGATTGTTATAGTGCGCCTGGAGGGCATTCACGATTTGCTGCCGCCCGGTGTCAAGCGCAGTCTCATCGTGCTGCTCTGGCAAGCTGATGAGCATTTCGTTGCTGCCGGCCGTGCCATAGCTGCGGATGGTGGCGTCTTTGATGCCCGCGGCCTCGGTGGCCTGGCGAATCTGGTTAGGATCTGGCGGTTGGGTAAATTGAACCTGCACCTGGGTTCCACCACGAAAATCGACGCCGAGCGGAACCGGGCTGCCGATGCGCGCGTAGTGGCTGGCCATCGAAATGATTCCCGCCACGCTGAAGATTAATGAAAAGCCAAGGAAGTACCACTTCTTCCCCAACCAATCCACATTTACATTGCGAAACAGTTCCACTGATTCTCTGCCTTCCTGGAACCGGTGCCCCGTGGCCCGGCGTTGAATGTTATCTTCGCTATCCTTAATTCCCTTTGCAGCTTAGATCGAAACCAATTCCCCGGCTTTCAGCTTGTTCACATGAGTGTCGAAAATGACGCGAGACACGAACACCGCCGTAAACAGGTTGGCCGCCAAACCAAATGTCAGGGTGACTGCAAAGCCCTTCACCGGACCGCTGCCGAAAAGGAAAAGAATGGCCGCCGAGACAATGGTGGTGACGTGAGTATCGACAATCGTGACCCATGCATGTGCAAAGCCCTGATCGACAGCTGCCGATGGAGCCTTGCCTGCCCGCACTTCTTCGCGGATACGCTCAAAAATCAGCACATTCGAGTCCACGCCCATGCCGATGGTGAGGATGACACCAGCAATTCCAGGCAACGTCAGCGTGGCCCCAGTGAAGCCCATGAATCCCAGCAGAATCACGAGGTTCAAGATCAGCGCCAGATCGGCGTTCACGCCGGACCCGCGATAGTACACAAGCATGAAGATCATCACCAGCAGGACGCCTACGATTGCCGCCGTGATGCCCTGCTTGATGGAATCTGCTCCCAGCGAAGCTCCAACCGTGCGATCCTCAAGGTAATTCAGTGAGGCCGGCAGAGCGCCTGTCCTGAGCATCTTCGACAAGGTTTGAACCTCGTCCTCAGAGAAGGTGCCCTCTATCTCGCCTGAATCGCGAATCGCGCTTTTAATGTTCGCTACCTCACGAACCCGCCCGCCCAGCACCACGGCCATGCTGCGGCCCACATTTGCGCTGGTGTACTCGTAGAACTTGTCGCCAGCCTCGTTGGTTAGCGTGAACCGAACATTGCGCCGCCCGTTCTGGTCCGTTCCCGGATCAGCGGACCTGAACTGGCTACCGGCAACTACCGAAACCCGCTGCAGAATGTACACGCTATCCGTGTCGGATCCGTTTGCCAGGGCGCCCGAGCCGTGCACGATCTGCTGATCGCCGGGAAGCGCGCCCCCGACACTTGCCAGGGCAGCCTGCTCATCCTGATAAGGTCCGCCCACCACAGCGTGAATTTCAAGCCGAGAAGTGTCCTGAATCAGTGCCTTCACGCGATCGAGATCAGAGATACCGGGCAGCTCGACCAGAATCTGGTTGTCTCCCAACCCGTATGCCTGAATCACGGGCTCGCTTACGCCGAGCGCGTCCACGCGGTCGCGAATGGTCTCAATCGCCTGCTCGACGGTTTTCTCATTCAGCGCCCTCACAATGTTGGGTTTCATCGTGATCGTGAAGTTGTTATCGCTGCCTCCGCCCGTCACGTCGTACTCGCTCGAGTACTTGGTGTCCAGCGTAGAGCGCACCGCCGACGATTTCGTGGAATCGGTCCCTTCGATGCGAATCGAGTCTGGACGAGCCGGATCTGGCTTATAGACCTGCGAAAACGTAAGCTTGGCCGCTTTCAGGTCTTGTTGAATGCGAGCTACCGTGTTGTCGGTTTCGGAGTTCACCGCTTCCGAGACCACAACCTGCAAAATCAGGTGAACGCCACCCTGAAGGTCCAGCCCACGATGAATGCGCTTGTTAAGCGACTCAATCAGGGCGTTGCCTGTGAATCCTGATGGAATCCCAATGATGCCGTAAACGAAAACCAACAGAACCGCGACAATCAGGGCTATTTTGTTCTTCAGATTCTTCTTCATTGTTCCAATTCTCTAGTTCAAATCGCTTGCGCAGTCGTTCAAATAAGCTGTGGATCAAATCCGTGGTCGATGCTTCTCAGCCCTGCGGCTTTCGTCTCAGGCCGGAGAGTCCAATCCATCGCCGTTTGTCCTGCAACATCGATGCAGAATTCACGAACCGGATGTCCCGTCCTGAGTAGTCACCGAGGCGATCGCTGTCTTGGTCACTTCCATCTTGATGTTGTCCGGAGCCACGCGAATGATAATGACATCGTCCTTGATGGAAAGAATGATTCCCCTGATTCCACCCGCGGTAGTGACCCGGTCTCCTGCCTTGATGTTTCCGAGCATCTCCTGCCATTGCTTCTGGCGCTTTTGCTGCGGGCGGATCATCACCAGGTAGAGGACTGGTATTAACAATAAAGGCAGAAGCATTGGAATACTGCTTCCGCCTCCGGCGGGCGCTGCCGCCAATAATGCGAAACTCGTGGTCACACTCATCCTTTGCTCACCTCTGGCCGACCCCTACCGCTGTCGCTCAGGGCACAGGCACACCCGGCTAAGAGCCGTCGCCTAAAAATAGATTTGTCTCCGGGAATGGTCCTGGCCTCCTGGTGCTTCCGGCTCAGGCTCTGGAAGGCTGGCCCGCTTGATACGCCGGCAACTGGAATATACTCCCGCGCCTGCTTTCAAGCTAGTGACCCAGCTCACCGTCTGCTTCCTGTTCGACAGGGTCTTCCTCCGGAAACCTTGACTGGTTCGGCGCAGCACAACGACCTAAGTGCAATTGCCAGCCAGATTCCAAAAAGAAGGCCTAGAAAGATAAGAAATGCGTAGCCGCTGGCGTGTCAAGGCGGCTAACCCACCTACCTGCATCGACAGCCCCACAGACCCGGCCCAATTCACGAACCAGCCCCCTCGATTGACGTCCAATACCGACGTTCTGGCCCTGCGCAACTCAGACAAAGCCGTTCGCCATCCACTTCCTCGAAGCGTCCAAAGTTCACGCCCTCCCCGCACCGCCCACAAACGACGCGCTCCGCCTTGTAGCCGGGAAGCTCCCCCGCATCAACGGCCACCTGCACCCGCTCCACCCGAAAGAGCTGGGCGTCGGGCAGTTCACGATAGGCTTGCATCTGCTGCTGGCTCTTGTTCTCGATCTGCGGATAAAGCTGCCGAGCAAGATCCCGCGAGCCCTCCAGCGCCACGACTCGGACGCCCTGCCCCGAAGCCAGATCCACGAATGTTGCAGCCATTTTTCCCCAGTCGCGGAACTTCAATGTACGCTTTCCCAGCCGGCACCCCGTCACCATCCCGATCGCGTCCGTAGCACAGCGGTCTATTTCGACAAAAGTCACCAGCCGTTTGCGATCCGCTCCGTGTGGGTCGGCGATGCCTAGCTGGTCCAAACCGAGCAAGGCCATCCGAACACCCAGAACTTGCCCAGCGCACAAGTGCCCATGCGCCCTTTCAGCCTTCTGCAAAAGCTCTTCAAAGGATTCCATGGACACCTCAATGCCTCGAGCTCGCTGCTGGCTAATTTGACTTGGCTACCGCTGCCTCAGGTTCGTCGCCCGACTCCTCAACCAGCACTGCAGACCCGAGAATAATGTCGAAACTCACCGCGTCTTTTCCGGCGGGATGGAATGTCGCCCGCAGAGGTTCCCGCTGCCATTCTGTCGAACCGCATACAGGCTCGATTCGGTCAGCGCCACTCATGGCATCCAGCTTCTTAGCAAGCACTGGCTTTCGCACCGACACCTGCGCTACCACCGCGTACAGGCTCTTGCCGCTGGCCGTCACCCCACAATACGCACCGTAGTCGCGAAACCAGCTCACCTGGCTCACACCCGGATCGTAATCCGGCAACTTCAGCGCAACGATATGGCCCGTCACTCGATCTACGAGCAACCAGGGTCCACGCTGCCAGACCCAATGTCTATCGCCGGCGGTCGGCTTTTCTCCAGGCAGAGAGTCGTTCAGCCGCAACACCCGTCGCACGACGAAACTGCGATCTGTCACGTCGTGAGCGTCGCCCGTCGTCCATTCCTTTACAAGGCTGTCCACCAGCAGCGGGCGAATCTTCAGCGTCACCTCATCAGCCAACGCTCCCGCCGGATCACCGGTCTTTGAGTAAGGCACTCGTTTTGCTGCGCCCAAGCCAACCACATGCACCTTGCGCGGCGTAGCCGCCCCTTGCATCGAACCTACAAGCACCGCACCAAATGCGACAGACAAAATCGTGAACCGCAGCCCCGAACACATGTCGTCTTTCTCCTACTTCTGGCCCGCTTCCACTGCGCGGGCGACCCGAAAAGCAGTGCTTTCATTCAGATGTGCGGCCAGCACCTGCATGCCTACTGGCAACCCGGTGCTCGTAGACCCGCATGGCACCGTCACGCCGCAAATTCCCGCAAGGCTTGCGGTGACCGTATAAATATCAGCTAAATACATGGCCAGCGGATCGCCCGTCTTTTCTCCCAGCTTGAAAGCCGGCGTGGGCGCAGTCGGCGTCACAATCGCGTCAACTTCGGCGAACGCGCGAATAAATTCCTCCGCCAACAACCGCCTTACCTGCTGCGCCTTAAGGTAGTAAGCGTCGTAGTATCCCGCGCTCAGCGCATATGTGCCCAGCAGGATTCGCCGCTTTACCTCGGCGCCAAAGCCCTCATCACGCGAATGGCTGTACATATCTGAAAGAGTGTCGGAGGCCGGCGAACGGTACCCGTACCGGACGCCATCGAACCGCGCCAGGTTTGCGCTGGCTTCTGCCGTGGCCACCAGGTAATACGTCGGAATCGCATAGCGCGTGTGCGGAAGCGAAATCGGCTTGACGGTGCAACCCGCAGCCCTCAAAACTTCGATTCCCTGCTCTATATTTGCCCGGACCTCGGGATCAAGTCCCTCTCCGAAGTACTCCGCCGGGACGCCGATGCGCAGCGCTTCCACGGGTTGGTCGCTCTCTGCCGCATAGTCCGGTACGGGAGCCGGAGAACTCGTCGCATCCCTGGGATCGTGACCTGCGATTACGCCCAGCATCGTTGCGGCATCCCGCACATTCGCTGCAAATGGACCGACACGGTCCAGCGACGAAGCAAATGCAATCAGGCCGTAGCGCGAGACGCGTCCATAAGTAGGCAGCACGCCTACGACCCCGCAAAAACTTGCCGGCTGGCGAATCGACCCGCCGGTATCGGTCCCCAGCGTGGCCACAGCCATATTGGCCGCAACCGCTGCCGCCGAGCCGCCGCTAGAGCCGCCCGGCACCCGCTCCGTGTCCACTGGATTCCGAACCGGCCCGTAAGCTGAATTCTCATTGGACGAACCCATGGCAAACTCGTCGCAGTTCAGCTTGCCAAGCAACACTGCGCCAGCCGCTTCCAATTTGCCGACTACTGTGGCGTCGTAAGGAGGCTGGTATCCCTGCAGAATCTTCGATCCCGCCGTTGAAGGAGCTCCGCGCATGACCAGAACGTCTTTGATGCCGACGGGAATTCCCGCCAGCGGCGGCAACGGATCGCCCTTGGCCGCAGTTGCGTCCACCATGGCCGCCTGTTCGAGCGCCCGCACTTTTGTCAGGCTCAGATAGACATTGAGCCGCGGATTTGCCTGCTCGATCCGCTCGTAATAGCTCGCTGCCAGATCGACCGATTTCACGCTTCCCGCGACGATGCCCTTGCGCAGTTCGGAAAAGGCTTTGGGCTTTTCTACAAACGTCTCGATGGTTTTGGTTTCACTGGGCAATCGATTCTTCCTTGGTCTTAGGCTGTTGGATCAGCTTGAAAATAGTATCCACGACCGAATGCGAGACAGTGTTTCAGCGTTCAATCACTTTCGGCACTTTGAAAAATACCTGGTCAGTCTCAGGCGCCTCGGGCATCACGGCACCACGATCCAACGACGGAATGACCGTATCCTGCCGAAGAGAACCTTCGCCCCCAGCACCCTGAAGTTCACCGACCTGCGCCAATGGAGCAACACCGGCCGTGTCGAGCTCGCTCAGTTGCGCTACGTAATCAAGAATGGCATTCAAATCGTGAAGCATGTGCCCAGTCTCATCAGGCGTCAATTCAAGGTGCGCCAGCTCAGCGACGCGCGTCACATTTTCAACGGATACCTTGGCTGTCATTGCGTCTCCATCTGGCCTCGTACACCCGGGTTCTCGAGCTGCGGTTCACTCTGCTGACCTGGCGTAAGCCCGAAGATAAAGTATAGCCGTTTTGCATTTGCATCCAGCCGCTGCTCGATCGATCGTAAGATCTCCAGAAATCAACTCAGCTCCTGTGGATCTAGTCCACTGTCAACGAGACGGTCACTTTGTGCGTCACGCCACTTGAAGTGACGCTGACCGGAACGGAATACGTGCCCGCAGGAGTTGCATGACTCGTTGCAGCCGCCGGCGGCGCCGTTCCCGTCCCACCACCTGCACCAGCACAACTCGTCACTCCAACAACCAAGAGCGTCAATAACCCAGCAAAGAGCAGCGTCCTGCGTCGCCGATTCAGGGCCAGTGGCACCAGCATGAGCCCGCATAACATTGGAAGAATCCGTAATCCCGTTACCCGGCTGGGTGGCGCATTGGGCTGCGCCGAGATTGTTACCTGTCCCGTCGCGATCTGCACCATTACGCTGCCGGTGGTATTTGCCGCCACCGTTTCGCTCGTCGGATTGAAGGAGCACGCAGAATTCGCCGGGAGCGATCCACATTGAAATGCGAAGGTGCCTGAAGATCCATTGAGGGGCGAAAGCACCACCGTAAATCGCGCGGTTTGTCCGCTCGCGACCACCTGACTCGACCCGCCCGAAACTGCCGCTGAGAAATCAACTCCCATGCCGGAGAGCGGCACTCGCACGGCCGATGGCAGCATGCTGCTTCTGATTGTCAGAGACCCGGTCTGCTGGCCGGCATTGGCGGGCGCAAAGGTAAGCGTCGCCGTGCAGCTTGCACCCGTCGCGAGGTGCGAGACGCAGGTGGTGTCGGTCACCTGGAATCCAGAAGATGCGCTGACTCCAAAATCCGGCAGGACTACCGCGCTGGAGTTCGTCACCGTCACAAGCTGCGTACTGCTGACAGTTCCCACTCCTGTTGCAGAGAACTTCAGCAGCGACGGCTGAATCAGCACGGTTCCAGCCGCGCCTCCAATCCCGGTAAGTGCAGACACTGCGGGATTGGCGACCGAACTGGACGACACGGTCAACGTGCCAATCGCAACCCCATCTGCTGTCGCGGTAAACACAATCCCCGTCGCGCAGCTTGCTCCCACGGCGAGACTTGTGCCGCAGGTGTTTTGTGTCAGACTGAACGGCCCTGCGGTCGACAGCGCAAGCCCATCGGCAGGGGCTTTGCTTGTATTGGTGATCGTGGCAAGCTGCGGCGGACTCGGCGATCCGATGACCGGCTCCGTAAACGCCAATTCAGCCGGGCTGATCGTCAATCCGGATGCGGCCTGTCCGATACCAGTCATCTGAATCTGAACTGGCTCTACTCCCAGCGTCGAAGAAGTTACGGTTATAACCGCCGCATTTGCGCCGGGTGCCATTGGTCGAAAAACAACCTGGACTGTGCAGCTGCCACCCCTATTCAAATCGGCCGCGCAGGTATTCATAGCGAGTGCATAACTGCTCGCCGCCGAGCCACTGATCTGGAAGCCGAGATTCGCCATCGGTGCTCCGCCGGTATTGCTCACTGTTAGCGTGAGCGGCGGGCTCGCCGCTCCGACAGGCTGCGCCGCAAAATTCAACTGCGTCGGATTGACACCAATCGCCGGCGCCTGCAGCCCCGTTCCCGAAAGCGCTACAGACTGCGTCTTGATTGCGTCGACGACGCTCAGCGTTCCGGTCTGACTTCCCGGTTGCGATGGAGAGAACTCGACGCTGATGGAACAGCTCGAGTGCTCTGCCAACAAGGTTCCGCAATTGTTCGTCGTCTGAAACCCCGCTGAGACGGAAATGGCAATCGAACTCAAGGAAATATCGCCGCCGTTGGTCAAAACTATGCTTTGCGCTGGCGATCGCTGCCCCGCAACTGTCGAGGGAAACGTAAGCGATGTCGGCGCTAAATCATCCGTCGGCGAGACAGCACCCCTTCCGGTGAGAGCCACGGTTTGGGATCCAGCACTGTCGCTGAGAGTCAAAGCTCCACTTGCCGGCCCTGACTGTTTGGGCGCAAATTCCACAGTCAACTGACAATCGCTGTTTGCCGCGAGCGAAGTGCCGCACCCATTGCTGGCAAGCACGAAGGGAGCAGTCACGTTGACGCTTGCAACGGGCATCGCAACACTGCCGCTGTTCTCGGCCGTTATCTGTAAGGCCGTAGATGTCTTGCCAACTTCGATCTGGCCGAAATCGATCGCTGAAGGCGCCAGGCTAATTACCGTTCCTGCACTCGTTCCTGTTCCATCGAGATCCACTGATAACTGTCCGCCTGCCACATTCCCGCTGATCTTGAGCGTGCCAATTCTGCTACCGGTTTGTGTGGGCGTAAAAGTCACATGAATCGCGCAGCTCGCTCCCGCATTCAGCGTTCTACTCGTGCAGTCGTCGATTTCTCTGAAGTCTCCATTGATCGCAAAGGCTGTTAGTTCCAGCGCAATTCCACCCGTATTCGTCAAAGTCACAGTCTGGGCGCTACTCGTCGTCCCATAAGTCTGTTCTCCAAATGTCAGCGAATCGGGCGAAACGATGGCGGTTGTCAATTGCATGCCGGCAGTCCACAGCGGAATCTGCCACACGCCGCGCCCGTATGTTGCCGCAGCGAGCACACTCAAGGAGCCGGCGGCGGGAGCAGCGCTCAACTGGACCACGGGCGCATTTGGCAACCCCGCTCCATAGGCCGACCAGCAGCTCGATGCCGCGGTCGCACAGGTTGAAATCTGTCTGGTTGAGAAGACCCCGATGTCGGTCGCGATGTAGACAGTGTTCGAGTCCTGGGGGTCCACGACAATGCTGTTCGCAGGAGAGCCAGTCAAATTGGAAACGATGGACGCCCAATGTGCGCCACCATCGGTTGAGCGATATACCATGCGGACGGCATCGAGTGAGTTGGGAATACCTTCGACCGTGACATAGACCGTGTTGCCGGTCGCATCATGCGGGTCTATGGCGATGCTCGAGATGTCCAGCGCGTAGTAGTTCATCCGCAGGGAATCATTGCTCACCGGATTCAGCGTCAGATCCTGCCACAAGGGCGTTGAACCGCTCGCGGGATTAAACGTCGCCTTGAACACATGACCAGCCTTAGTGGGGCTGAACTCCGCACCATACATGCCCACGTAAATCACTTCGCCACCGCCAGTCAGCGGCTGCGCCGCGATGGCACGAATGATCGCGTGACCATTGCAGTCGTTATTCCCGGCCACTCCGCCGAGAAAGGGGCTAATGGCGTTTGCGCCGCTCCAGCCGCTGCCATCGGCTGGGCCACGCCACACCCGGCACGTACCGACCAGAAGTTGCGCGGAATCCAGCGGGTCCACCAGAAACGGTGCTGGAGTGGGCATCGTATTTCCATCGCCGCTTACGTCGTTGTTGCCGACCACTGCAGCGGCACCGAAGTCTGCAGCGGTGCAGTCGCCCTCTTGCGCGCAGAGATGGATCGAAACGCCCGCCCAATTGTTCACATACCAATTCGAAGCATTGGCGGGATCAATGGCAACCGGGCCGCCGTATCCGCCGAGAATCTGCGGCCACTGGGCTGTCGGACCTGAAGTGCTCTTTACGCCCGCGGTTCCATTCACGCCAAGCCCAGCCATCATCGTGTAGGGTGAGGTCGGTCCCTGCGAGAAGCTCACCACTTCGGCCAGAGATCCCAGCCCCGTATTCAGGTTTTGGAAATGCGAAGCGTCGTTTGCAGAGCAAGCTTGTCCAGACTCTCCAATCCCATCCATCGAACGCCACAGACCGCTGTCGTTTCCGACAAATATTTCCAGAGGATTCGTCGGGCTCCAGGCTAAGAGCATGCTGATAACCGGCCACTTGTGCGCTCATGCAGCTATTGGCGTTGGTGGTGTTGCGCCACGCGCAACCATTTGCAAGGCTGCATTTCCAGAGATCATTTGCGCCGGCAAGCAGAATGGTGTCTAGCGCGGCCGGTACCGCATCGAGCGTCAGGTTGTAATCGCCGTTTGAAATGGTGGCCGGACCCAGTGCAGTATTCGCCTCCAACGGCGAGGCATCCCAATGTCTTTGAAATGCAACTGCCTGGTTGCTGCACGATCCTGCGCTGATTGCGCATTCATCCTGCCATATGCCCTGGTCCTGATTTTTGGCATCGACAGTCCAGGCAAACGTGTCGCCACTTAGCGGATTTACCGTCAGCGCTCCCCGAAAGATGGGACACGCAACAGAACCCGTGGCTCCGAGATTGGTTGGACACGAATGTAGCGTCAATCCCATCCCGGGTTGTGCGGCCATGCGCGTCCAGATCACGCCATCCGCCGATTGGTAATAGCCGTGATAACGCACCGCCGCAATGAAGAGGCGTCTTATCGGATTCCACACCACAGCGGTCGCGGCATTTCCATGAGGGGAGGCAAAAGCATCCAACGGTCCCTGCACGTCGCCCGTAGCGCCATCTGTGATGCGTGCCAAAGACCAGCTCAGTCCGCTATCCAGGGAGTAGTAAAGCCCTGCATAGCTCGTGTATGGGCGCTCCGCGTTGACCACGGTGCCTCCATAGGCTTGCGATACTGCGGCCACCACCAATTGCGGATTTGCCGTACTCCACGCGAAGCCTGCAAAGCCCTCGCCGGTAAACGCCAATATCTGATCTGACGTCGTTGGAATCAGGCTCCACGAGTTTCCGCCATCTGCCGAGCGCAGAATCCCCGCTCCGTAGTAGGAGTCAAGCGCATCATTGGGGTCGCCTGTGCCCGCCAGGATGACGCCAGTCCCACCCGGCTGCACGGTAAGCGCGCCGATACTGATGGACGCGTCGCGCGCGCCTGCCAATGCGGACAGCCTGTCTGTGAGGGGTGTGAACTGCACCTGGTCCGCGTTCGCAGTGGCCGCGTTCTGCGACACCCAGACTCCGCCCCCCGTAGTGCCGATGTACACCTTGTTGCCGGTTGTGTCCGCGGGATCGATTGCGATGGAGGAGATCCGTCCTGTCACAGGTCCATAATTCGCAGTTAGAACAGTCACGGGCCCAAGTGGTTGCCAGGCCGCGGTTGCGTTGTTTTGCCTCGGTAATCGGGCGCGAAATCAAGGCGCTTGCGCGCACACTCGCGTTTCCGATGCGGCCACGGTTGGCGCCCCAGCCCCGTTGCGCGAGGAACCTCTGGGCCTGCGCGACCCGGGGCGGAATCGGAGTCGGTGACTTTGATTGTTGAGCAGGATCTGAGGCTTGCGAAAGCGCGAGAAGCCCTTGCCCCGCAATCGCGACAAACATCGCGACCAGCAAGGCAAGGTCTGTCAGAGCCTTCTTCGTTTTCGAGTTCGTCACACGCGCCCGCGACCTGAATCCCGGCCTGTCTTCTCATCTTTCGAGGGAACCTGGACGCGATCCAACAGACCACGCAGCGCGAAACATGTAATTTCCGGAATTGAAATTGTGCCCCATTCTAGGACAGCGCACGCAAAGGAGAGATGTGACCGCCGCTACACTTGCAAGCGGAAGGAGTACCACTAAAAGGGCAGCTTGCCACCATCGCTGTGTTGATCAATATAAGTGGTCGCATCAAATTTCTTTGCTGTTGACTCCGCTGTCATCGACCGCACGAGGCCAAAGACCGGACGATCAAACCATGGCCGATCGTGTTTGCCTACGATTGCCCAGGCAATTCCCGCATACCCGTTCGGATCGCGCCCGTCCAGTTCGTAGCGGTCGTTGAGAGTCACCGCCCACTCGAAGGCTCGCGCCGGGTCGGGAGCCCATTCCAGAATCTTCTTCGCCCAATACATCCGCATGTAGTTGTGCATCCAGCCGGTGTCGACCATCTCCCGTTGCGCCGCGTTCCACAAGTCGTCGCGCGTCTCGCCACGCTGCAGTTGCTCAAATGTATAACGATGAGTCCGCATGTCGCCGGAGTGTTCCACCAGGGTCTTTCGGGCCCACGGCTCGGCACACTCCCAGTTGTCGTAGGTCTCGTTGTAGCGAACAAACAGCACAGATAGTTCGCGCCAGCTAATCACCTGTTCAAGAAATCGCTCGCCGGCCGCGGCCGAAGCCTTACCCTGCGCCACAGCATTCTGCACGGCCAGCGCAATCGTCAGTGGCCCAATGTTGCCAAAGTGCATGTAAGGCGACAGGCGACTCGTTCCCTTCACCTCGGGATGATTCCGACGCTCTCCATAATGAACCAGCTCATGATCGACAAACTCCTGCAATCGCCGCATCGCCGAGCGTGTCCCGCCCGTGAAGGTGTCGACGGGACAAACGGTGCGATCAAGTCCGCTGAAGCCTTCGGTGATGTCGCGAGCAAGCGAAAAGCTCTCGAGGCTTTCTGAGGGCTTCCACTTGTGCTGTGGGTCCACCTCTGGCTGCGCTACAAGATATTTTGGCAATTGCGCGTTCAGATGTGGCCGAAAGTGATGAAGCAGAAAGTAGTCGCGTCCGAACACTGTCGAAGGAACGACGACATCTGCATCGATGGTCCAAAAAGGCAGGCGCAGACGTTTCGCGAGCACCTTGCGCCATCGCTCCGGCTCGCGGCACGGGTTTTCATCGCCGATGAGCAGCGCTGCTTGCACCTCTTCGAGAAACTTCTCCAGTGAGTTATCCGGATGCCTTCGAACCACGAAGCCGACTCCACGCTCGGCCGCGCCCTCTTCCACATCCCGCAGCCCCTGTTGCATAAAGTGGTAGTGGCGCAAGTTTGCATTCGGGTAGTTTGGAATCACCGAGAAAAACACCACGACCGGCAACCCGAGCAGATTCCCTGCCTCGATGGCAACATCGAGCGCTGGATTGTCAACGATCCGCATCGCCCGCTGCATCCAGTAGACAATGCATTGCCCTCCCGCAAGCGGTGCTCCGCTCCGTCGCAAGAGAATGCGAGGGTCGGCTGCCAGCTTTTCCAGTTCGACGGGAAGTTTCGTGCTGGACATTGTAGAGACGCCTTAGCCTCTATTTTCGAGCTTCGTTGAGCAGCACTAAGCAGCACGTCCGTTCAGAAGTTACGCTGGTCAAAGATTGACGATTCGATTTTCGATGCGATCAATATGCAGGACGATGTGAGGCTGAATGAGGGCTGTTCACCAAGATACAGAAATAATCTGCAAACTTTCTTCACGTCGCACGTTACTAGTGGTTAGGGGGGTGGGTTAGAGTATTTCTCTCCGACAGACCCAGGCCCAAAACCCACGCTCATTCCATTCTGCTCGTTCAAGAGGAAATAATATGCAAAAGATCTGAGAAAATTTAGCGGCCCCGTGCGGCAGAGCTGCGCGCCAAAAATGAAGAGGCCGCCCGCAGGCAGCCCCTTTTCAAAACCAATATCTTCCGATTAGAAGCTGATCGTTACCAGCGTCCCCAGGCGCGCGTGAAGTAATCGGCCAGCGTCATGCCCACCAGGATCAGAAAGGTGAAGATTCCCGCGCCGACCGTGAGCTTCGTCAGCTTTGTGCCGTATTTCACGTGCATGAAATACA
Source organism: uncultured Acidobacteriaceae bacterium (assembly GCA_963737915.1). Taxonomy (GTDB): domain Bacteria; phylum Acidobacteriota; class Terriglobia; order Terriglobales; family Acidobacteriaceae; genus Telmatobacter. The sequence goes on from CAVTUP010000013.1 coordinate 167,971, forward strand.
GCACCACCAGTGTGGCCTTGGTACAGGCAATCCCCAGGGCGACAACCGGGTTGAAAATGCCCAGGTTGACATACGACGCCCAGACGGTAAGCGCAGTTCCCACGAGAAGCGCAATCAGGATGGTCAGATAGATCTTCGGACTGACGATGTGGTGCTCTCGCTCGTGCTGCTCGGGCAAATCGTGATTTACTTTGTCGGGAACGTTGCTCATGCCATGTGTCCTTTATTAGTGGCGACTGATGAGGTAAAGCAGTGGAAACAGGAAGATCCAGACGATATCGACGAAGTGCCAATACAGTCCAAAATTCTCAACAAATGTGACGTGCCCTGTCGTATAGGCACCGGCCTGCGCCTTCGCGATCATGAATGCGAGAATCGCAATGCCGATAATCATGTGCAGTGCATGCATGCCTGTCATGGCGAAGTAGAGAAAGAAATAGATCTCCGTGTGCCGAGCCATATCCAGGGGCAGTGGTTTGTCTTTTGCGACTACGGCCGCCTCGTCTGTGTCGGGGTACAAGAACGAGTTCAAGCTATAGTGAAGTCCCGGGATGTGATGCTTCTCGTACTTCTCGGTGTATTCAACGGTCTTGATGCCCAAAAATCCCAGGCCCAGGATGAAGGTGAGAATCAGGCAGAGAACCAGCGCACTCTTCTTCTTCATCTCCGCCGACCAGACACCCATCGCCATGGTGAAGCTCGAGCAGATCAGCAGCAGCGTGTTCACGCCGCCCAATGGGATGCTGAGCTGGTGCGATGCCGATACGAACGCCGGATAGTACCAGTTGCGATAGATCAGATAGGCGGTAAACAATCCGCCGAAGAACATGATTTCCGTCAGCAGGAAGAGCCACATCGCAAAGTTCGTGGCGTCGTTCTGTTGCGCGATGGTCTCGAAATGATGGCGCTGATAGGGCAGGTGCTCGTGATGCGCACCTTCGGCGACGCCGGTTACGACCACAGGGCTATCCGACAATGACCACCTCTTTTTCTTTCTGGCCATCGAGCCACTCGTAGTCGTAGGCTTCGTGATCCATGATCGGAATTTCAGAGAAGTTTTCGGTCAGCGGCGGCGACTGTGTCTGCCACTCCAGGCCGGTAGCCTGCCACGGATTGTTGCCTGCAATCTCGCCGTACTTTAACGACCATGTCAGGTAGAGCACCGGCAGCAGATAGCCAACGCCAAGAATCGTTGCACCAGCCGTCGAGAACACGTTCAGGATTTGAAACTCCGGCGGGTATGAAGCGTACCGTCGCGGCATGCCGAGGGTACCCAGGATGAATTGCGGGAAGAACGTCAGGTTGAACCCGATAAACGTGACGACCGCCGCGAGTTGCGAAATCTTTTCGGGATACATGCGGCCTGTCATCTTAGGCCACCAGAAGTGAATGCCGGCGAGAAACGCCATCAGCATTCCGCCCACCATGACGAAGTGGAAGTGCGCCACGATGAAGTAGGTCTCTGTCAGATGGATGTCTGTGCCCGAAGATCCAAGGAACACACCCGTCAGTCCGCCGATGGTAAACAATCCCATAAAGCCGAAGGTGTAGAGCATCGGCGTTTCGAAGGTGATGGAGCCTTTGTAGAGGGTGAAGGCCCAATTGAAGATCTTGATGGCCGAGGGGACTGCCACCAGCATCGTCAGGAGCGAGAACACCAGCATCGAGTAATTGGAGATGCCCATGATGAACATGTGGTGCGCCCAGACGAAGAAGCCAAAGACGGCAATTGCCACCGACGAAAATGCGACCGCAGTGTAGCCGAAGACTCGTTTCCTGCTGAAGGTTGAAATCGTCTCAGAGATCACGCCCATGCCGGGGAGGATCATGATGTAGACCGCGGGATGCGAATAGAACCAGAACAAGTGCTGGAACAGAATCGGGTCGCCGCCCTTGGTGGGATCGAAAACTCCGATCCCCATGGTGCGCTCGAGAGCTACCAGGACAATTGCGATTGCCAAAACGGGAGTGCCGAGCACCATGAGGATGCTGGCCGCGTAGTGCGCCCACACAAACAGGGGCAGGCGGAACCACGTCATGCCCGGAGCACGCATCTTGTGAATCGTCACGATGAAATTCAGACCGGTAAAGATGGAACTGAATCCGGCGATGAAGACAGCCACGCCTGTTGTGAGCACGTTGGTATTCACATAGTGAGTAGAGAGCGGCGTGGTGAATGTCCAGCCTGTGTCCACGCCACCGGTCATCATGGTGTAGAGCCCGAGGAGGCCAGCGGCTATGTAGAGATACCAACTCAGAAGGTTGATTTTGGGCAGAGCCAGATCTTTCGCGCCGATCATCATCGGAATGAAGAAATTCCCCAACGTCGCGGGAACCGATGGCACGAGAAAGAAGAAGATCATGATGATGCCGTGCATGGTGAACACCTTGTTGTAGGTGTCCGTGGCCATCAGATCCGACTGGGGCGTCAGCAACTCCAGGCGGATCAGTCCCGCAAGGGCGCCGCCGATAAAGAAGAAGAAGGTAATGGAGATCAGGTAGAGAATTGCGATCCGCTTATGGTCGCCGGTCAGCAACCAGCTCAACAGACCATTCTCCTTGCTGAGAAAGTTCACCTTGGGAACCCTGGCCGTCGACTGGTCGGGAAGACTGACGATTGTGTCTGTGCTCATTGCTTCACCACCCCCTGCCCTGCGGGTTTTTGCGCCGCGGGCGTCGCCTTGCCTTCGCTTTCGGGTAGCAGCACGGTCGTGTTGGTCGTCTGCTGGACCCGGTAATCAGAGTTGAGATTTTTGATGTACTCTACTAGGGAAATCACTCCCTCTTCGCTGACCTGCCCCTGATAGGTGGGCATGATCGGCGAGTAACCCTGGGTCAGATGCTGCGAGGGATTCAGAATTGCTTCGCGGAGATAGGCGTCGTCGGCAAGAATTGTGCCGCCGCTCGACAACGCAAGCCTGGATCCGTAGACGTTTGCCAGGCTGGGCCCACGCGCATCGGGCCTGGTGTTGTGACATGCCGCGCAGCTAAGGCTCGCAAACAGCCGCTCGCCATTCTGGGCAAGCGACGCGCCGCTGGTGGAACTTGCCAGCCATTTCTTGAAATCCTCGGGGGTCATCACCACTACGTCGCCGATCATGTGCGAATGCTCGGTGCCGCAATACTGCGTGCAAAACAAGTGGTAGGTTCCGGGTGCTGTGGCTTCGAACCAGACCGTTGTATAGCGCCCGGGGATGGCTTCGCGCTTTACGCGAAACGCTGGAATCGAGAAGCTGTGAAACACGTCCTGCGAAATCAGGGTCAGTTGCACTGCACGACCAATCGGCACGTGCAGGGAATTGATCTCGTGCTGTCCTCCTGGATGCTCCGCCTTCCACATCCACTGCTTGCCCACGACGTAGATATTCATCGCGTTTGCCGGAGGCGTGTACACGCGGAAGTAAATCAGCGCTCCCCAGACAAACATGATCAGAAACAGTCCGAGCGGAATGATGGTCCACGTGGCCTCGAGCAACGTCGAGCCTTCGATCTGCACCGCCACCGGATGGCGCTTCTTGCTGTAAAGAAGCGAGAAGCTGGTCACGAGCAGAATGACGATCGTCAGTCCGATCAGGCTCACCAGGACCATGAAGAAATACAGCGCGTCCATCTGGGGCGCAATCTTCGACGCCTCCGGCGGGAACAGCGCGAAGTTCGTCATCCACTTGACGAGAAATTGCCAGATTACTGGACTGATGTGAGACATTCGTTATCCGTTCACCTTTGTGTCTGTCGCGAGCTGGTGAGCCTGCCGGACGTCCCGGCGGAACATCACCATCATGAAACCACCCAGCAGAACCACCGTAAGAAGCCCTCCCAACTGCACCACGCGAGCCACGATGAGCGAATGCTTGTTGGTGGTGGGATCGTAGTGGTAGCAGTACGTAAGGATGTTGTCCACCGGCGAGCCGATGTGGTTGGCCGAGGCTTCCACCAAGCCCAACCGCAAATCTTTGGGCGAATACTCCACTCCCATGTAGTACTGCGCTAGCTTGCCTTGCGGCGTGACGATCTGAATCGAGCTGGCATGCGCAAATTGCGTCAGCTTGCCATCGGGGCCGGGAATCTTCACATATCCGAAGCCCACAGTCTTTGTGAGCGCGTCGATGTTCTGCTGAGTGCCGGTCATGAAGTGCCAGCCGTCCGCCGTCTCAGGACGCCCGTAACGCTTGAGGTAGCTGCGCTTTTTCGCGGCTGCGAGATCTGTTCCCTCGCTGGGATCGATGCTGATGATCAGCACATCGAAGTCCTTGCCCGGAGTGAAGTTCACCATCTGCAGCGCGCCCGTGAGGCCGTTCAACTCTTCGGAGCAGAGGCTGGGGCATTGGTAGTAAACCAACGCAAGAATGGCGGGGCGTTTTCCGAAGTAGCTGCTCAACTGAACTTGCCTGCCGGCATCATCGACAAACGTGAGCCCCAGCGGCAGTTGCTGGTTCAGGTGCTGCGCGATTCCGACGCCGTTCAGGATGTCTGGAGGCTTGTCATTTCTCGGGCCCACCTGCTTCTCGCCGTAGCTCGATACCTGGGCCAGCAGCGAAGGAGCGAGCGAAGCGAGGCACAGCAGCATCGAGGCAACAACGCCACCGACTCGCCCGTTCCCGTTCCTCTTGATTACGCTCTGCATGTTCCCCTTCACTTTTTGGTCCTTCTTGTTTTCTGTTGGTTCTCTTTACTCGTGCTTTTGCTTTTCCTCGGCCGCCTGCGCTGCGGCCTGATCCACTTCATAACCTGTGCGGGCAAATCCGCTGGTCAGGGGCGCTGCAATCGCCGGCTGCTGATCTCCCGCCATTAACGGCGCATGTTGAACGGCGGGCGCAACCGGAAGTCCCTTTTGAGCAATCAACTCCATTGCGCGTTCGATGGGAATGCGAACCTTGCCTTGCGACTGATCGACCCAGCTGTAGTTATCGAGCAGCAGGTCTTCGCGAGCATGCAAATCGGTTACGTCCTGGTTGCCGTCATCGGTCTGCAGACGCGGGGTGGGAAAGCTTTTCGTGATCTCTGCCACCTTGTTCTGCAGTTCCGGGCTTGAGGGCAGATTGCCGAGTTGTCGAACATCCGCAGTCTTCGTCCACTTGCTGTTAGGCCCGTCTTCCTTGTTCATACGTGCATTGATGACCTTGCCAATGCCGTAGGAGAGCACACCAGAAACCGCGACAAAGATCGCCAGCGCAGTGAGGAACACGACGATGCCTGTGACCTTGACGTCGGTCTGCTCGTAGCCAGCGGACGCATCAATTTCTTTCGGCCCGTGAGAGCCGAGGATCTTCTTGTCATCGGGTTCGTTGTGATCAAGCGTGGACATGTTCAGACTCCAGAATCTCCGCCACGTGCGGATCGTTCGATTGCACCAGCGGTCGTGTCTTCAGTTGCGTGCAGAAGTAGGCGACCCAGATGGAAACCATCGCCGCGGGTACCGCCACATACTCGAGAATTCCCCAACTGAAGTGCAGATTCCGCGCGGCGTCTTTGAAGTTCGGCTCAATCAGCCAGAACAAGTCGAAGGCCTTCGCAAAGATCATCCACTGGCAAACACGCACCATCCGCGTCTTGTTCCGCTTGATGTCACGCGACAACAGCAGAGAAAACGGAATCAGCCAGTGAAATATAAAATCTAGCGTGATGATAACGCCCCAATGCCCGCGAATCCGGTCGAGGTACCACGGAATCTCTTCCGGCAGATTGCCCGACCAGATGATCAGGAACTGCCCGAAGGCGAGGTAGATGTTCAGCATGACAAAGGCAAAGGTGAACTTGCCCAGGTCGTGCTGCTCTGTCTGGCGAAGCACGGTTTTGAACGGCTCGGCTTTCGACAAGTTGATCGAAACCAGGATCGAGAGGGCGAGTACGGAGTATCCCTGCCCAACCAGAAACAGCAGCCCGTAGACTGACGAGTACCACGTCGGGTCCATCGACATGACCCAATAAATGACCGCCGCGGTCATCGTGAGTGAGTAGACAACGATGCCGGGTCCGCTGATGTTTTCGAGCTTCTTGATCCAATAAGGTGTGTTGTCGAGCGAATCGCTGTCGCGCTTCAGTCCCAGCGTATTGAGCCGCCACGTGTAGAAACCCCAGATCGCGAAGCAGACCAGGCCGGCCAAAACAAACGTAGTCGGATTCAGCATGGGCCGCTTGAAGTCCAGGCAATGCGCCTGAATTTCATTAATCAGGCCAGACTTGAGAGCCGCGGCGGTTTCGTCCGGGTTGGTGAATTGCGCCCACAGGTAAAGCCGCTTCATGAAAATCACGACGACTACCCAGTAAGCGAAAACCACCGGCAGGGTGCGCGTCATTGCCTCAAGAGGCCGACGCAGCAGCAGGCCCCACTTGCCGCCCGAGCAGTACTGCACCATCAGCAGAGCGAGCCCGCCCACCGACCAGCCGAAGGTCAGCGTCATTCCCAGGACCCATGCGCGCAGCACGTGGTCGATGGAGTGGTCGAGAAATGCCAGCACCGCAGCGACAACTGCAAAAACCGCTCCCACTGTAAGCGCGCGCGTCCTCCAACCGTCGACCAAGACCGGTGCGCCCAACTCGGCGGGAAGCGACTTCGCGTGTGTTTCGTGAGCCATTCCGTCCGTCCTTACTTCGCGGCCGCGGGAGCCGGGTTACTTGTTGGAACCTTGATCATCGGGTCTGGCGGATTGGCCGGAGCCATTCCTGGAGTCCCTTCGCTTTCTCTATGCGGATACGCCTGCACCGCCGTCGAGGGCAGTGCCCAGGGCTGCGCGTAATCAGGGTGGCCCTCGGCTTCGGCAATGTCTTTGAGGCTCTGCACTCTCTGGCCAGAGGGCACGTCTTGCGCCGTTGCCGCCTGGCTCAGTTGCAGTGCGCGAATGTATGCCGCTACCGCCCAGCGATCCTCAGGAGGCAATTGCGCGGAGTAGTCGGGCATCGCGCCATAGCCGTGCGTCATTACATAGAAGTAGTGCGAGATCGGCTGTGCTGTCCTGACCTGGTCATGAAAATTCGCTGCAGGCTTGTACCCGCGCTGCACAATTTCTCCAAGCCCGTTGCCCACGCGCGAGTGACACGGTGTGCAGTAAATGTTGAATCGCTCCTGCCCGCGCTGCAGCACTTCCATCGTCACCGGGAACGGCATCAGGTTCTGCTCTTCGCGATAGCCGTTTGCGCCCTGAATCACGCCAGTGTAGAAGTAGCTGTCTTCGCGCAATTGTCCACGAGCCACGGTGTTTATCACCTGCGGGCGCGCTCCGCGATGATCTGAAAACATCTCCGATCCCCGCTGCGAAATGATTTTGGGCTGGTCCTGCATGTCCTGGCGGCAACCGGCTAACAGCATCAGCGCTCCAAATCCTGCCGCAAATCCCAATTCCCGCAGTCTCCGCTTCCTGCAATCCTGCACGCGAAGGCAAGGGGCAGTCGAACGACCTGCTTCTTGTAATCCAGTCTTGAGGTGGTTGACGAGCATCAGTACTCCACCTCCACCACCGACACCGGCTCAAAGCTTTTCAAGTAATCTCTCGACTCGATCAAATCAAACTTCGGATCCAGCGCCTCAAGGCAAAGGAAGAATTTGTCGGTTGTTGCTCCGTTGCGGAAGTTCGGCGCATTGAACAGCGGATGATAAAGCTCAGGCAATCCGTTGAGGGCGAACATGCCAAAGGCAGCCGATAATCCCGCCCACAAGATCGTCCACTCGTATGCGGGCACGATGAAGGCCGGCCAGGAATAGGTCGGACGTCCGGCGATATTCAACGGATAAGCCAGGACGGCGATCCAGGTCTCGAGCGCGTACATGGCCGCGAGTCCCATGAGGCCGCCCACAAGAGTTACGAGGGGCACCTTGTTGCGATGAAAGCCGATGGCTTCTGCTGCTTCTTCGACGGGATAGGGCGTGTAGCAGTCCATGCGCCGCCAGCCATCATTGCGCGCCTGTTGAGCGGCGTGAACAAGATCACTGGGCGTATCGAACTCGGCAAGCAGGCCGTATGTTCCTTGGCGGGGAGGCATATCAATCACCAGCCTTCGCTGTCGCCTTGGGCTTGATCTTTGCCCCCGGCAGCATCATGCGGATTTCAGACATAGGGATCATGGGCAGGAAGCGCACAAACAAGAGGAAGAGTGCCGTAAACAATCCCAGAGTGCCCACATAGGTCATGTAGTCCCACTTGGTCGCGCGGTATGTGCCCCACGACGAAGGCAGGAAGTCGCGGTAGAGACTGGTTACAACAATCACGAAGCGCTCAAACCACATGCCCGTGTTTACGACGATGGAGATGAAGAACATGAATGGAATCGAGGTGCGCAGTTTACGCGACCATAGAGTGGTCAGCGGAATCGCCAGGTTGCAGGTGACCAGTACCCAGTAAGACCAGCCCATGGGCCCGAACATGCGATTCCAGAACATGAAGGCTTCCCAGTGCGAGGCCGAGTACCAGGCCATGAAGGCTTCCATGCCATACCCGTAAGCCACAATGAAGCCGGTCGCCAGCATCACCTTGCCCATATTGTCGATATGGCGATCGGTGACCAGAGCTTCAAGGTGATAGAACTTGCGCAGCGGAATCGCGAGCGTAAGCACCATGGCAAAACCGGAATAAATGGCGCCGGCCACAAAGTAAGGCGGGAAGATGGTCGTATGCCAGCCCGGAAGCACCGCCACGGCGAAGTCGAAGCTGATGACCGTGTGTACCGAAAGCACCAGCGGCGTAGCCAGGCCAGCCAGCAACAGCGAAGCCGTCTCGTATCGCATCCAGTGGCGGACAGATCCGCGCCAGCCAAGGGAAAGCAGTCCGTAAAAGTATTGCGCAAACTTCGACTCCGCGCGGTCGCGCATGGTGCCAAAGTCAGGAACCATGCCGAGGTACCAGAACACCACGGAGATCGTCGCGTACGTCGAAACTGCGAAGACATCCCACAGCAACGGCGACCGGAACTGCGGCCAGAGGCTCATGGAACTGGGATAAGGCAGAAGCCAATAACCCAGCCACGGGCGGCCGACGTGAATGAGCGGGAACATGCCGGCGCAGACTACGGCGAAGATCGTCATCGCTTCGGCGAAGCGGTTGATCGAATTGCGCCAGCCCTGTTTGAAGAGCAGCAGGATGGCTGAAATCAGCGTCCCGGCATGGCCAATGCCAATCCACCAGACAAAGTTGATGATGGCAAAGCCCCAATCAACGGGCTGCGAAATACCCCAGATTCCAACGCCCACCAGGAACAGCCATGACACTGCAGTCAGCAGAAGAACGGCAACCGCGCCGCCGACACCGAAGACAGCAAACCAGCCTAGCGGCGTGTGCGGGGTGAGCACGATGCGCGAAATCTTTTCAGTCACCGACTTGAAGGTCTGACCCGGCGCAATCACCCGGTATTCGCCGGTGACGGGGTCGATCCTTACGTCTTTCGGTAGGTCGCTGGTTGCCATGGTGGCTTCAACCCTTGGCCGGCAGGTGTTCCACCGGCTTTTCTTCGAGTTCGGAATTCGGATTCAAAACCGCGGCAACATAGGTTGTCCGCGGACGCGTATTGAGATCGGCGAGAACCTGGTAGCTGCGTTCATCTTCGCGCAGTTTGGCTACCCGGCTCGTCTTGTCGTTGATGTTGCCGAAGGTGATTGCGGACGCAGGACAAGCCTGCTGGCAGGCCGTAACAATCTCGCCATCGCGAATTCCGCGATTTTCCTTGTCTGCCTCGATCTTCGCTCCCACAATGCGCTGCACACAGTAGCTGCACTTCTCCATGACACCGCGGGAACGCACCGAAACATCAGGATTGCGCGAGAGTTTCAGGCTGTCCGTTTCGTAATCGGAGTAGAGCAGGAAATTGAACCGCCGCACCTTGTAGGGGCAATTGTTCGAGCAGTACCGCGTGCCAACGCAGCGGTTGTAAACCATGGTGTTCAGACCTTCGGGCGTGTGCACTGTGGCACCCACAGGGCAAACCTGCTCGCATGGGGCGTTCTCGCAATGCTGGCATGCCATCGGCTGAAAGTGCGCGCGCGGAGCAGCCAGATCACCTTCAAAATAGGTGTCGATGCGCAACCACTGCATGTTGCGCCCGATGCGTACCTGCTGCTTGCCCACCACGGGAATGTTGTTCTCGGCATAACAGCTCACGATGCACGCATTGCATCCCGTGCAGCTATTCATGTCGATCGACATGCCCCATGCATTGTCAGGGTAGGTCCAGTTGGGGAAGAGCGACGTGCCCATGTCGGTCTTCTCGCGACCTTCACCCTCATTAGCAAAGCCAGGGTTGGCCTTGAATTCTTCCAGCGTGGCGTAGCGAATGACACCGCGTGTGCCCAGCGCTTCCACTGCTTCAAGGGACCGGTTCTCGTCCCCATGCTCGCTGAAGTTCTTCGAACGATGATCCTGGTAGTGGCTCTTGGTAATTGCGATGCCCCACTTGCCATCTATCTTCTTGATCGCGCCCGTGGCGTAGAACGGGGAAGCCGCGGTGCGAATCAAATAGGCGTTGAAGCCGGCACCCGAACCGACGCGGCCTGCAAACTCGCGACCATAGCCGAGATAAACAGTTACAGAGTTGTCGGGATGGCCGGGCGCCACAATTACCGGCGCATGTACCTTGCCTGCGCTAGTGCTGATTTCAACAATGTCGTCTTCTTCCAGCTTGAGCTTTTCCAGCGTGGCGCCTGAAAGAATCGCCGCGTTGTCCCAGCTAAGATTTGTTACCGGCTTGGGCAGTTCCTGGAGCCAGCCGACATTTGACCAGCGTCCGTCGTACACATTCGGATCGGGCCGGAAGATGATTTCAAACTGATCTTTTGGATTCGGCGCTGGAACCTTTGGGATCTCAACCTTTGCTGCCGAACCGGCTTTGTCAAACGCTGTCCCGTCGATCCATCCAGCATGCAGGGCTTTGCGCCAGCCGGTTTCAAAGTCGCCCTTGACCGTTGCTCGCCACGTAGTCCGCACTGCTTCATACGTGCTCAGTTGCGGCTCATCCATCAACGTCTGGAAAACATCGTGCGCCGTTTTGCCGCCATAGAGCGGATCGATCATTGGCTGCACGATCGAAACCGTGCCGTCGTAAGCCCGCGCATCCGACCAGGTCTCGAGAAAGTGCGCCGCAGGAATATGCCAATTCGCAAGATGGCCCGTTTCGTCGTAGTGCGAACCGAGGTGCGCGACAACCTTTGCCTTGTTAAAGGCCTCTGCAAAATTCAAATCCGCAGGCGCTGAGTAGATTGGATTGACATTCAGGATCACCAGCCAATCGACCTTGCCCGCATTCAGGTCGGCAACGAGGCCCTTCATATCCGCAATCTGATCGCTGGGCAGAGGATTCACCGGCTCAGCCGACGCAAATACCGTCTTGCCCACATTTCCCAGGGTGCTGTTGATGGCCAACGCCAGCGCGGCTACGGAAGGATCCTGCTGCTCCCCGCCGATGACAACACACTTGCCGCCATTGGCCTTCAAGTCTTTGGCAACCGCGGACAAGAACTTCTGCTGCTCGCCAGTCCACGAATACGACGGCGCATTTACACCACCCACACCGACGGCCTTGGCCAACTCAGCCGCAAACGCCGGCACTTCACTCGCCCGCAGTCCCAGTCGATGCTCGGCTTTGAATCCTGTGGTGGTCGGCGAGCTTTCCACGGCATAGAGGCGGTTCATCCCCTTCGCGGGGTTTTTACGCCGTCGGGCATAGTCGCCAACCAACTTGTGGAAGCCGGGGAAAGTTGATCCGGAAAGAAAATCCGCATCGAGGGAGACAATCACATCGGCGTCACCGATGGCGTATTGAAGGTTCTTGCCTTGCGAAACTGGCGTACCGGCAACAGCAGGGTCGTACTGCACCAGCGTTGCCTTCGGCCACGCCGCCTGCGCAGCCTTCCACTGTCGCGCCAAAGTGGGGGACGTGATGGTGGCGCTTAGAAAATAAATTCCTGCGCCATCTTTGCTTTCGGTAAGTTTCTTGCGCAATTCCAGCGCAAACTCCGTCCATTCGCGGTTCTCGCCCTGGAAGGTCGTGTGCTGCGAGCGGTCCGGATCATAAAGATCGAGGAGAGCACCCTGTGAAAACACGTCCGATGACCCTGCGTTGTAGGCATGGTCTGGATTGCCATCAATTTTGACCGGGCGAAACTGATCGCTTTTCACCAGCAGCGGCACCGCGCCTGAAACAAGCGGATTGGCCGTAGCAAAGTAGTTCGACTTGCCCAGCACAAGATCTTCAGGCTGCTTTACGTAGGGGTAGATCTGCTCATCGGGCTGCTTTGCGCAGCCGGCCAACCCTGCAAGCGCCATTGAGGCGCCCATCAACTTCATGAATCCGCGGCGCGAAACCGGATCGACCCACTCCTGTGCCGCGCTTGGGAACTCTTTCTCGACGGCAGCCTGGAACTCCGCGGTGTTCGCCAGTTCGTCTACGGACCGCCAATATTTTTTGCCTTTCGAGCCCTTAAGCTGCTCGCGAACCTGCGCGAGAGTCATCGACACGTTTTGACCGGCGGCGACGGCATTGCTCTTGTCGTTCTCCACAACGTTTCCCGTCTTTTGCGTGCTTTCATTCATCGGTTCGAGGCTCATCGATGGCAGACCTCGCAACTTGTGAGGTCTTTCGGCGTGCGGATCTTGTAGTGCTGCAGCAGGAAGTGCCCGAGTTTGTCCTGGCTGGTGAACTTTTCGTAGTGCAGTGCAGCCGGCACCCCGGCTCCAGCAACCTCAGCAACCGCGCCATGCCCACCAAGCGCAGGGATGTGAAGTGAAGCGACCTCCGACCCGGTTCCGCTCGGATCCTTGGTCACGCAGTTCACGCTTTGCGCCGTCGGGACGCTGCCCTTGTCGTTTCCAACCGAGCACCAAACCGGACGATCTTCCGCCGGTTTTTCCCACGCCATGTTGTAAATCTGGCTGGTGGGCCGCAGGTTTTTTGACGGGTTGCGATGGCAGTCGAGGCACCACTCCATCTGCAGAGTGTTTTGCTCATACATCAATGGCATCTGATCGACGCGGCCATGGCAACTCGCGCAACCGAGCCCTTTGTTCACATGGATTTCGTGACTGAAATAGACATAATCAGGAAGGTCGTGGACTTTGGTCCAGGTTACCGACTGGTTGCTCGCCCAACTGGCCCTCACCGGCTCAAGCAACTGAGCATTGGTCCAAATCTGCGCGTGGCAGTTGATGCAGGTCTTGGTGGGAGGAATGCCCGCGTAGCTCGACTTCTCAACCGTGGTGTGACAGTACTGACATTGCAGCCCCAGCCCCTGAACGTGATGCTTGTGGCTGAAAGGCACCGGCTGCTCCGGACGCTGACCTTGCCGCGTGACCCACGGAGAGCGTTGCAACTGGTCGAGCGTGACCCCCAACGCGATCACAATCAGCCCCGTCAGCACCAGGCTCGCTCGAGCCAAAGCATTGGAGCTGCGATCAAATATCTGCGCCATGAATGCTTTCCTGCTTCGTTTTTGGTTTCTTGTCTAGTTGTGCGCGCTGTGCTGGCGGTCACACAGGTTGTGGTTAGTTTTTGTTTTCGGACAAAAGAAGCCTGGGCGGTGGACGACCCCGAAAATTCAATATAGCAGCCAGCGCCCTATCTGTAATGCCTTCAACCTCACAGACTTGAAATTATTTTCATCGCGCCAAAGATTTGTAATCTCTTGAAACGAATATATGTTGAGAGAAAGCTGATTTCCGCGAATTCAGCCTCATCCTCGCAACCAAGGTCGTCCCAGAGAATGGGATTTTTGCGGCGGGATTTGCACCTGAACTCATGCATCGTCAGGTCGCTCGTGATGGCTTTTCAGATATCGGAATGCTTTAGAATTCGTGAAGGCATTTCAACCGGGTTGCCATCAGCTCTACATCCTTCTCCCGTTGCGGACCTACGTCCGGAAGCCGGACTTGCATCGAGGGGTTGGTGCAGGGTGCCGCGTTCGGTTTGACTCCGTGCTGTGATCTGAAAGGAAAGGGTCATGAAATACGCAGGATTGGTGGTCATGCCAGCAGGATTCTTTCTATCTCTCGCCGCGGTGCTTCTGTTTTCTGACCCGACCCCGCGCGCGGCTTTTATCCTCAGCGGAATCGCCGTCGAAGCGATGGGAATCGTGGTGGCCGTGCGTGGCCATATGCGGTCGCGCGGAGAAGCCCAACCATGAACCACTCTGCTTTCATGCCATTCAACGAAGCCGCGTTCGCCCTCACCCTGGGACTTCTCCTGCTCGCACCGCTTGCCATCGCCGGTGTGGCGCTCATCAATACCGGGCTCGGCCGAGCCCGCTCCGCGGCACAGTCGTTGCTCGGCAGCCTGGGCATGATCTCAGTGGCCGTCATCGTTTTTGCGCTGGTCGGCGCAACCTTTGCCGATGGCACCGCAGGCGTCGGCCATATTTTCCATTTCTCTGGAAAGCCATGGAACTGGTGCGGAACCGGCGCATGGTTTCTCACGGGCTTGGCTGGATTGCCTGCTCGCGCACAACTCGCGGTTCTCTTTCAGTGCCTTGCCGTCTCCTTCGCCGTTCTCATTCCCTGGGGCTCGGGAGCGGATCGCTGGCGTCTGACCGCCGGAGCTGCTGCCGCCGCGATCCTGGCCGCATTTGTGTTTCCCCTCCTCGGCCACTGGATCTGGGGCGGTGGCTGGCTGTCGCAGCTCGGGACAAACTTCTCACTCGGTGCCGGCTTCCTCGATAGTGGCGGTGCAGGCAGCATCCACGTTCTCGGAGGCCTATCCGCTCTCGTCGTTGTTTGGATCGCCGGTCCACGCAAAGGCAAGTTCCCACGGGAAGGCCTCTCAACTGCAATGCCGGGGCACAATGCCGTCTACGTTCTCTTCGGGTGCATGCTCTCGCTCGTCGGCTGGCTGGCATGGAACATGGCCGGCGCTATGCTCTGGCTCAGTGCCGCGCCTGCGTCCTTGACTCAGACGGCAATTAATACACTCCTTTCCGCCAGCGCTGCACTCGCAGCCACGTTTGCTGTCACGCGTATTCGCTTCGGCAAACCCGACGCCAGCCTTTGCGCCAACGGCTGGCTCGCCGGGCTCGTAACCTCGAGTGCATGCGCCGGCATCGTCACTCCCCTGGAGGCACTTTTCACCGGACTCGTTGCAGGAATCTGCACACCGTTGCTCGTCGAGCTATTTGAGCTCGCTCTCTCCATCGATGACCCATCTGGAGCGATCAGCGTTCATGCCGCGTCCGGACTCTGGGGTCTTGCAGCCGCGGGCCTGTTCGCTCCCCAGCGGGGCCAGTTCCTTGCCCAGTTGCTGGGTATCTCCACGCTGCTCGGCCTCATCCTGCCGGTGGTCTACCTGCTCTTCCGGATTCTCAATCGCATTGTTCCCTTCCGTGCGGAGGCAGACGGCGAGCGCCTCGGGATGGACATTCACGAACTCGGCGGCGGAGCCTACCCTGAATTCGTGCTTCATCGCGACGATCCTTATCGCTGATGTTCGGATCGATAACAGAAGATGTTCCTGAAAGGATTTCATCGTGCTTTTGCTTGCTTCCCACAAAAGTATTCTTCCTGACAGCCGAAGCCTCGTGTAATCTTCCGCAGAGACCAATCACCAGATGGGAATTCTGAGCCACCTCTTTTATCCGTGGGGCTTGCTGCTTCAGGCTGCGGCGATCATCCACTTCATTCGGCGCCGACCCGACACCTATTGGATTTACATCATCCTGTTTCTCGGACCGGTGGGCGCGCTTGTCTATCTATTCGCCGAGGCACTGCCCGACGTCGGCCTTCTCAACCAGTCTTTTAAAGGAATATCGCGGCGCAAGCATATTAAGGCACTCGAACTCGTGATTCGCGACAATCCTTCTGCGGGCAATTATGAAGAGCTGGGGGAACTCTACCTGGAAGAAGGCAAGCTTCAGGCTGCCCGTCAAGCATTCGATAAGGCCATCTCTGCCCGCTCCACCACGCTCGATTGCTTCTACAAGCGCGGCATGTGCACGATTCTGCTGGGCGATGCCACCACATCACTGCCCGATCTGGAATACGTCGTCAGCAAGGAACCCAACTACGATTTTCATCGCGCGCCTGCCTTGCTCGCCCAGGCATACGCAGTCACCGGTCAGAGAGAAAAGTCTGAAGCGCTCTTTCGCCGCGTAACGTTGCTTTCCACTCTGTCTGAGACTTATTTGAACTTCGCGGACCTGCTAGCCTCTGAAGGCCGCAATGCCGAGGCGCGGGAGTGGGCGCAAAAAGTTCTGGATAAGCAGCCGACGATGCCGCGATACCTGCGACGCCGTGAGCGCCCATGGTTCGCGCGCGCCCGCAAGATACTCAAGCGCCTTCCCGCATGAAGCTAGTAGCTCGAAGCTGCTTTCATCACCGCTTCGCCAGCAGCAGCATCAATCCAAATAGAACTAAGGGCACCAACGCCAGCCCAACGTAGAGCAGAACCTTCTTGTTCCTGCTAGGTCGTACGCTGCGCCCAGGTAACCGCACGCCGCGTTCCTCTACGCCAACCTGTTCCTGGTGCTCGATATCCCAGATCATTTCGTGTGCCGTCGCATAGCGATGACGAGGATCCCGCTCCAGCGCGCGATACAAAACCTCCTGCAGCTCGGGCGAAATCTCCGGATTTAGACCGCGCGGCGCTATGGGCTCATTGATCAGTCGTTCGTTCATCACCGCCAGGGGGTTTGGGCCCACAAACGGCACCGTCCCGGTCAACATCTCATAGAGCATGATCCCCAGAGCGTAGATATCGCTTCGCTGGTCCCCGCGTCCGCCCTTCACCTGCTCAGGCGAAATGTAATCGGGCGTGCCCAGCATGTTCGACACATTCACAAACGTCAGCCGCCGTGCGTCTTCCTTCATGGCGATTCCGAAGTCGATGAGCTTGATGTTGTCGTTCTCATCCACCATCACGTTCTCCGGCTTCAGGTCGCGATGCACAATGCCCCTTTTGTGCATGTAATCCAGCGCGTCGCACATTCCCAGTGAGATCTTCACCGCCCGATCGATCGGTAGCTTCTTCTCTTCATTCAGAATGGTTCGCAGCAGCCGTCCCTCCACCCACTCGATCACCATGTAGAGCCGACTGCGCTCCTCGCTGTTGTAGGTCTTCACGATGCCGGGGTGGTCAAGCAACTGCCCGATCTCCTGCTCCCGCTTGAATCGCTCCAACAGCACCGGGTCCGCTTCCATCTCTGGCAGCGGGACCTTAATGGCCACCTGCCGGCCGGTATTGAGATCTGACGCCTTATAGAGCACCGACATGCCTCCTTGGGCAACGGCGGTGTCAATGCGGTAGTGATCGAGAGTGTCTCCGGGTTCGAAATTCGTCATGGGCGGCTGAATTCCTCAATTGTTTCATGACCCTCCGTAAGAAATGCGTCAGGATATTTGAAAGATTTCGTAGCTGACGGTAACAGGCTTGCGGCCTTCGCCGGTCGCCTGCTGCTTTTCGAGGCTCTATGATGAAGCGAGAGTATGCCCCATATCCTGAGAATTCTGGCGGCAAGCCTGTGGCTCACCTGGGGAATGGCGCAGGCTCTGCACGCTTTGCCCGGATCACGCGGCCATCAGCAGGAAACGGGCTTCCTGAATCGCAAGCTGCAACTCAATCACGCCACCTACCGCTACCAGGTCTATGTGCCAGAAGAATGGCGGCACGATGACCATAAAAAGTGGCCGGTAATCCTCTTTCTCCACGGACGCGGCGAACGCGGGGCCGAGGGCATGTGGCAGACCCAGATCGGGCTGCCCGCGGCGATTCGCGATCATCCCGGAACGTTGGCCGTTCATCGTCGTGATGCCGCAATGTGCCCAGGGCCATTACTGGACCGACCACGACATGTTGACCGTGGCCATGATGACACTCGACCAGGAGGCGGCGGAGTTTCACGGCGACCCCGCGCGCACCTACCTCACTGGCCTGTCGATGGGTGGATACGGCGCATGGGAGCTGGGGCGCCTGCATCCAACGCGTTGGGCCGCAGTCGCCATTGCCGCCGGTGGAATCTTCTGGAGCTATGCACCCGAACGCTGGCTCCAGTCTTCAACGTTGCCGGCTTCGTACGCCCAGGCGATGGGACGCACGCCGATATGGCTCTTCCACGGTGCGGATGACAATATCGTGGCGCCCCGTCAGAGTGAACTTCTCTATGGAGCGTTTAAGGCCTCCGGGGGACACATTCGTTTATGGGTCTATCAGGGGCTCAAGCATGACTCATGGTCACGCGCCTTCAACGAGCCGGAACTTCCCCGCTGGCTCTTGACGAATCACCGCGACGCCAAACCGGAACCGTCTTCAATGGCGGAGCGCCTCTTTATCCCCCTGCATCCCCCGGCGATCAAACTCTCCCCTGCCCAGCTTGAAAGCTTTGCCGGCGATTACTTTGACTCTCATGGCCTGCACGTCATCAGCTTGTTTCGCCAGGGGGATCAGCTCTACCAGAAGAACCTGTACGGCGAGATTGCGGAGCTGGCAGCCGAGTCTCAGTCAACGCTTTTCTACCCGAACGGCAGCAGCATCACCCGGCTGACAGTGGAGCGGGACGGACAAAATCACATCACCGGCCTTCTGCTCCGCGACGACCGCCACGAAGAACACTGGGAACGGATGCGGCCGGGCCTGCGTACTCATTCTCAGCCGGATTGAAAAACCCGGCCGGATCGGCTTGATAGTGGGAAGTCGGGTCGTTAAGGAGAAAGCTATGTATTGCAGCGGATGTGGTCATGCTATTGCCCCGGGGCAGCCCGTGTGCCCGCAGTGCGGCCGACCGACAACTGTGCAGATTCCCATGGTTCCCAACCTCGAGTTCCAGGTGGCCAATTATGCCAATCGAGTCAGGGCTCTGAGCACAGTGTGGTTCATCTATGGTGGATTGGGGCTGGTGCTCGGCTTCATTGGGCTCCAGTTCGCAAATTCATTCATGAACGGCGGCTTCGGTCCCTGGATGCACGGCCCATGGTCCCACGGTCCGATCAATCCGCAGTGGTTTGGGCCTGCCATTATCCACTTCGCATGGGTCATGCTTATACTGCGTTCCGGACTGGCCTTCGCCGCCGGATGGGGACTGATGCATCGCGAACCGTGGGGTCGTGTGGTCGCTCTCGTTGCGGCCTTCCTCTGCGTCTTCAAGATTCCGTTCGGCACGGCACTTGGGATCTGGACCATGGTTACGCTTCTCGGTTATCGCAACTCCACACTCTACGACCAGTTGTGAATCGAGATCCAGGCTGCTCCAAGTGGCTGCGACGCGGGTGCACCCGTTAATAGCTGAGTGATATCTTGTGTGGATTCGATTTCACCCCGTAGTTGCATTGAGGGGTCACAGTGGAATTGAAACTGTCTCCCCAACTTCGAATCAAGCCACTGGCTTATGGGAGAGGCTCCGATAGGTGTCAATCAAAAAATAGATATTGGTGGATTTCACTCTCGTATTGGTAGAGATTTTCCGAAGTTCTGAAAGCGCTCACCCACAACGGCACTCATGTCGGACACCTGAAATACAATCAGGGCATGAGCTTTCCAGTAACCCGCATGCGCCGTCTGCGCCGCAATGAGCAGATGCGAGCGCTGGTCCGCGAAACTACGCTGGAGCCCGGCGACCTCATCTACCCCTTGTTTCTTTGCCCTGGGAAAGGTGTGCGTCGGGCCATCGGTTCCATGCCTGGCGTCTTCAATCTCTCAGTGGATGAAGCTGTGCGCGAAGCGGAAGAAGCCGCGCACCTGGGCATCGGCGGACTGCTCTTGTTTGGTTTGCCGGACAAAAAAGACGAGCAGGCCACGGGCGCATGGGACGACGACGGGATCGTGCAGCAGGGTCTTCGCGCGCTCAAGCAAAGCGCAGCAGCAAAAAAGCTGGTCCTCATCGCTGACGTCTGCCTCTGCGAGTACACCAGCCACGGCCACTGCGGTGTCATCGTCGAAACTCGGGACGGATGGGAAGTAAACAACGATCCATCTCTCGATCTTCTTGGCCGCACCGGCGCCAGTCTCGCCCGCGCAGGAGCCGACATCGTGGCCCCGAGCGACATGATGGACGGCCGCGTCGCTGCGATCCGCCGAGCGCTCGACGCCGACGGCAATTCGCAGACGCCCATTCTGAGCTACGCTTCGAAGTTTGCTTCCGCCTTCTATGGCCCGTTCCGCGAAGCGGCGGACTCTGCGCCTCAATTCGGCGATCGCAAGACCTACCAGATGGATGGGGCCAATCTGCGTGAAGCACTCCGCGAGATCGATCTCGATATCGAAGAAGGTGCCGACATGATCCTTATGAAGCCGGCGATGCCATACCTCGATGTGGTGCGTGCTGCGCGGGAACGCGTTGGCGTGCCGATCGGGGCCTACCAGGTTTCGGGAGAGTATTCGATGCTGCAGGCGGCTTTTGAGAAGGGCTGGCTTGAGCGTGATCGCGCCATTCTCGAATCTCTCGTCAGCATGCGTCGCGCCGGCGCCGATTTCATCGTCACCTACTTCGCCAAAGACGCGGCGAAGCTCATCTGACGTTTCTCAGCAGTCTCCGACAGGTCTTCGAGCGAACGCGCTAAATCGTTGAACACCTGTCGCGACTCCGCAACGAGCAGCTTTCCGGCTCCACAGGATGCAGATCGCTAACACTGGGGGCGGCAATTGATGACTACCCTGGAGATCCTGAGCCTTCTCTTCGGAACCGCAGCCGTCTTCGGCCTGGTCAGTTCCCGCTGGCTCAAGTTGCCGATCACCATTGGAACCATGCTGCTGACAGTGCTGGTCTCTGCGGGGTTGTCACTGGTTGCGACAAGAGTCCCGGCCATACACCAATGGGCTGCGGACCTCATGCTTCGCATCGACTTTGAGAGCCTGATCATGCACGGCATGCTGCCTCTGCTGCTGTTCGCTGCCGCCTTTCTGCTGGATCTCAAGGAGCTTGGCCCGGGAAAGATTTCTTGTCTCGCTGCTCTCCATCGCGGGTACGGCGATTTCCTTTCTGCTAGTCGCGTTCCTCATGAACCTCGTCAGCGGCGGGCACATCCCGTGGATCGAGTGTCTAATCTTTGGCGCCCTCATCTCTCCGATAGACCCGATCGCAGTGCTTGAAATGTTGCGCCGTGTCGGAGTTCCGGCCAGGATACAGGCTCAGTTGGCTGGAGAGTCGCTCTTCAACGACGGCATTGGCGTAGTGCTCTTCATCACAATGCTTGAGGTTGCTCGCGGCCAGGCGCCAACCCCCTGGCATATCGCGAGACTGCTCTCACTCGAAGCAGGCGGTGCGGTTGTTGTAGGCATTGTCGCGGCAAAGGCAACATCGCTGTTGATGCGCAGAGTTGGCGACTATCAAGTCGATATCCTGTTTACCATCGCGCTCGCGCTGGGCGGATATGTGCTTGCAGACAGGATGCATCTCTCCGGTCCGCTTGAGGCCGTCGTGGCTGGTATCGCGCTACGTTACTTCAATCAGCAATTCGCGGAGGAAAGAAAAATTCACGAGCACGTCGACAGTTTCTGGACCGTGATCGATGAGATTCAGAACTCACTGCTGTTTGTGCTGTTAGGTCTTGAAGCGATGGCGATCACTTTCGACGCAAAGGCTTTGCGTGCAGGTGTCGGAGCGATCCTCTTCGTCAACCTGGTGCGATTTGGCGCGGTCGCGGCATTGCTGGCAGTGGCTCGCGTCTATAGGCCGGCGATTCGCAGCTCGACCCTCATTCTCACCTGGGGTGGCTTGCGCGGCGGCCTCTCGATCGCATTGGCTCTGGCTGTACCCGAAGCATTCGGACGCTCATGGATGCTGGGCGCAACCTACCTGGTGGTTGTCTTCTCCATCATTGTCCAGGGTGGTTCGATGGATTTGCTTCTGCGCACGCGCAAGGCTCGACAGCTCGCAGAATAATTGCACGCAATTCTGGATTTCGCTCGCGGAACATAAATCGCTTTGCGATGACTCGCATGTATGGTCTTCTAACGTCACCCGCCTATGCTCAAGCGAATCGAACGCTATTTTGAATTCACTCATCTGGGAACGAACTGGCGCACCGAAATTCTGGCTGGTGTCACGACGTTCCTGACCATGGCGTACATCGTGCTGGTGAACCCGGCTATTCTTGCGGCAGCCGGTGTCCCTCTGCCCGCGGTGACTGCTGCCACCTGCCTGTCGGCGGCATTCGGATCGATCCTCATGGGCGTAGTGGCGCGTTATCCGATTGCGCTCGCACCCGGCATGGGACTCAATGCCTACTTCACCTATACCGTCTGCCTCAAAATGCACATCCCATGGCAGACGGCACTGGGGGCAGTCTTTCTCTCTGGTGTCATTTTTCTCGCGCTCACCGCTGCCGGAATTCGGCAGATGATTCTTCGTTCAATTCCACACGAGTTGTACGCAGCCGTCGCGAGCGGAATCGGTCTCTTTATCGCTTTCATCGGGTTTCGCAACGCGGGGCTTGTGGTCGGCGATCCCGCGACGTTTGTCAGTCTGGGAAACGTTCGCAATCCTACGACAGCCCTTGCCTTGTTCGGCCTGATTTTTATGGTGGCGCTCGAGATAAAAAAGGTTCGAGGCTCGATCCTCATCGGCGTCCTTTCAGTTACAGGAATCGCATGGGCCCTTGGGCTCGTTCACTGGACATCCAACGGCGGAGGCTTCCATGCGCTCGGAGAAACATTTCTCCAACTCGACATTCGCGGCGCTCTCAGCAAGGGTCTGCTTGAAATCATTTTCGTCTTCTTCTTCGTCGATCTCTTCGACAATCTCGGAACCCTCGTTGCCGTCACGAAGCGGGCCGGCCTGATTGCCGACGATCACTCCATTCCGCGTCTGAATCGCATTCTGCTGGCTGACGCTACCGCAACTATTTTTGGATCGCTGACCGGCACTTCTACGGTTACCAGCTATGTCGAATCCACCGCGGGTGTTGCTGCCGGCGGCCGCTCGGGCGTTACTGCAATCGTCACAGGACTACTCTTTCTGGCCACAGTCGGCGCCGCGCCATTCGTCGGCGTTGTTCCGGCAGCCGCAACCGCGCCTGCCCTGATTCTGGTTGGATCGATGATGCTCGCGACTATCACTGAGATTCGGTGGCACGAACCACTTGTAGCCGTTCCCGCATTTCTGACACTCGTCCTGATCCCATTCACCTACTCCATTGCAAACGGACTCGGTTTCGGCATCATTGCCTGGGCCGTGCTTCATCTGGCCACCGGCAACTACCGCAAGCAGGATTGGCTACTGTACATTCTCGCGGTGCTTTTCACGCTTCGCTTCGTCTATCTCGGAGCAAGCTAGCATCGCAAATCTTTCATCCTGCCCGGTAATATTCATTTGGATGTCTTTCCTTCAAAAACACCGTAAAGTCTCGTTGTTCTTCCTTTGGATTTCAATCGCTCTGCCTGCTCACGCAGCGGACATGTATCGAGTCGTGCATTCTTATCCGCACGATCGACAGGCCTTCACCCAGGGGCTCGTTTACGTGAGTGGCCACTTGTACGAAAGTACGGGCATCAATGGCCAGTCGTCCTTGCGCGAAATCGACCTCGATTCAGGACGCATCCTGCAATTCGTGGATGTTCCGACCAAGTACTTTGCCGAAGGCCTCACAGACTGGGGCGCCACCCTTATTCAACTCACGTGGCAGACGGAAACTGCCTTCGTCTACGATCGCGGCAGTTTTCGACGGTTGCGCACGCTCCACTACGAAGGAGAGGGCTGGGGACTGACGCATGACAGCCGCAGCCTCATCCTGAGCAATGGCACGGCTGAGCTCCGCTTCCTCGATCCGGAAACGCTGAGTGAAAAACGGCGCATTGTGGTGAAAGACCATGGCAAGCCCGTGAAAGAACTCAATGAGCTGGAATATGTGCAGGGTCAGATCTACGCAAACATCTGGCACTCCGACCGCATTGCACGCATCTCACCCGCAACAGGCAATGTGCTGGGTTGGATTGATTTGACCGGGTTGCTGCCGGAAAATGAGCGTTCAGGCCATGAGGCCGTTCTCAACGGCATCGCCTACGACGCTGCGCACGACCGTCTCTTCGTCACCGGGAAACTGTGGCCCAGGATTTTCGAAATCAAAGTAATTCCCGCAAAGGCAAAGCTAGTTCCCGTCCATCATCCCAAATAACCGACGTGAAAATTCCGGTCACTTGTGCGCAATCACAGTTGGCCGATAGCGAGCCCGAGTATACTTTCCGCCGAGGCGGAAGCTAGCAATGGATCTATTGTCGGTTCCCACAATTCTGCAGAACGCGGCCATCCTCACGGTCATTCTCGCGCTTTCAGGTTATTTCATTACATCTCTTAGCACTCAGATGCTGGCGCGGCGCCGCGACAAACTGCGCCTCGTGAACAAGCGCCTCAACGAATTTTATGGCCCGCTCTACGTCGCCTCAGAAGCGGGAGACATTGCTTATCGCACGCTGCTCAAGAGGCAAGGAAAGCAAAGAAGCGAGCCTATTCGCGATGAGGAGATGAAGGAGTGGGTGCTTTGGATGACTACAATCTTCATGCCGCTCAATGACATTCGCGAAAAGGTCATTATCGAGAAGGCACACCTCATCATCGAAGAGAGAATGCCCCAGTGCCTGCTTGACTTTGTCACGCACGTGGTCGGCTACAAAGCCGTGATGGCGAAGTGGGCCGAGGGAGAATATACCGAGCGCCGCTCCACGATCGGCTGGCCACCTGAATTCGATGTCTACGTCAAACGATCGTATGCCGCATTGAAGGCCGAGCAAACCAGCCTGCTGCACAGTGGCACCTGGCGCCTCTATCATCGCCTCTTCCATGGCAAGGCGAAGTAACGCAGGCAGCAACGTTTTGCCGGGCGCGCAGAATATGCGAACTCCATGCCCAAACAGGAGCGCAAAAAGAAAAGCCCCGGCCGCAGCCGAGGCTTTGTATTCAATCAAGAATCTCGCTCATATCGCTCGCGGTAGCTGAGAACTACTATCTAAATCCGCGCCACAAACTCGCGAGCTGTCTTACAAAAGCTAGCAGCTAGAGGCTAAGGGCTATCTGCCTTAGTATCTATAAAACTCCGGCTTGTAGGGTCCTTCCACCGGCACGCCGATGTACTCTGCCTGCTTGGCTGAAAGCGTCGTCAGCTTCACACCGATCTTTTCCAGGTGCAGCCGAGCCACTTCTTCATCCAGCTTCTTGGGCAGTGTATACACATTCACCTTGTAGCTGTCCTTGTTCTTCCAGAGGTCAAGCTGCGCCAGTGTCTGGTTTGCAAAGCTGTTCGACATCACGAAGCTCGGATGCCCCGTCGCGCAACCCAGATTCACCAGGCGCCCTTCGGCTAGCATGAAGATGCTGTGTCCGTCGGGGAACGTATAGCTATCCACCTGCGGCTTGATATTCAGCTTCTTCACGCCCTTTTCCGCGTTCAGCAAGTCGACCTGAATCTCGTTGTCGAAGTGGCCGATGTTGCAGACGATCGCCTGGTCCTTCATCTTCTTCATGTGGTCGAGAGTAATGATGTCCACATTGCCCGTGCAGGTAACGTAGATGTCTCCGCGGCCCAATGTGTCTTCGATGGTTGTGACTTCGAAGCCTTCCATCGCCGCCTGCAGCGCATTGATGGGATCGACCTCAGTAACAATTACGCGAGCGCCCATGCCGCGCAGGGAGTGCGAGCAACCCTTGCCCACATCGCCGTAGCCACAGACGACAGCCACTTTGCCCGCTACCATCACATCTGTTGCGCGCTTGATGCCGTCTGCGAGCGATTCGCGGCAACCATACAGGTTGTCAAACTTGCTCTTCGTAACGGAATCATTCACGTTGATCGCCGGCACGAGCAGCTTGCCCTTTTCCAACATTTGATAGAGGCGGTGCACGCCCGTGGTCGTCTCCTCTGAAACGCCGCGCCATTCCTTGACGACGTTGTGCCAGTGCTGCGGATCTTCGGCATACACCTTCTTCAACAAGTCCTTGATCACCTGCTCTTCATGATTGCCCGAAGCCGAATCAACCCACTTGTCGCCGTTCTCAAGCTCATATCCCTTGTGGATCAGAAGCGTCACGTCGCCGCCGTCGTCGACCACCAGTTGCGGACCCTTGCCGCCTTTGTGATTCAACGCCTGGTAGGTGCACCACCAGTACTCTTCAAGCGACTCGCCCTTCCATGCAAACACCGGAACACCGCTCGCCGCGATCGCCGCTGCTGCGTGATCCTGCGTGGAGAAGATGTTGCAGCTCGCCCAGCGCACGTCGGCGCCAAGGCTCACCAGCGTCTCAATCAGAACCGCGGTTTGAATCGTCATGTGCAACGAACCGGTGATTCGCACACCAGCCAACGGCTTTGCCGCCGCATACTTGTTCCGGATCGACACCAATCCCGGCATCTCGTGCTCGGCGATGTTGATCTCTTTCCGACCCCAGTCGGCCAAAGCCATATCGGCCACTTTGAATTCGGTGATCTCGAGGGTTGAGGAAGCCATTCAGTTCTCCTTGAATTCTACGACGCATCGAGCAATCGTGATATATTGATATGTAACAGAAAGCCATGGCTACGTCAATTGTGAAAATCCTGCGCGTTGTAGCCGATCCCAATCGGCTGCGCATCCTGCTGCTGCTCAAGGGCGAGGAACTCTCTGTGGCTGAGTTGCAGGAGATCCTGGTCATGGGCCAGAGCACCATCTCTACGCATCTCTCCCAGCTCAAGCAAGCCGGCCTGGTGGAAGACCGACGAACGGGGAAAAACAGCCTTTACCGGCTCACGACCGGCAATGGAAATGACGTGCTCGCCGACCTGCTCGTTCGCGCCCAGCGCGAAATCCCCGAAGCGACGCACGACCACACCACGATGCGACGAGTGGTTAAAAAACGCCAGGACAAGATGCGCAGCTTCTTCGACAGCGTCGCAGGCCGTCTCGGAAAGGATTACGTCCCCGGCAAATCCTGGAAAAGCGTGGCCGAAGCGTTGCTGCGGCTGATGCCGCCCATGGTGATCGCCGACCTTGGAGCGGGCGATGGGAGCTTCTCGCTTCTGCTCGCACAATCGGCTTCCCGCGTCATCGCAGTGGATTCTTCCGCAAAGATGATCGAGTTCGCGCGCGAGCAGGCCCAGCGGCATGGCGTCAAAAACGTGGACTATCGTCTTGGCGACATGGAAGAGATCCCCATCGACGACGCTGCCGCCGACATCGTCTTCTTTTCGCAATCGCTACATCATGCCCTGCATCCTCATCGCGCGCTCCAGGAGGCATTCAGAATTCTGCGCCCCGGCGGGCGTGTCGCCATCCTCGATCTCGCCAAGCATCGATTTGAAGAGGCGCGCGAAATCTACGCTGACGAATGGCTCGGATTCAGTGAAACGGAAGCCGAGGCAATGCTGCACAAAGTGGGCTTCAGCGCAGTTCACGCGTCAATCGTCGACAAGGATGCGAAAAACCCCAACTTCCAGACCCTGCTCGCTGTTGCCCACAAGGCCGCCTGAAGTCCGCTTGCGTTACCATTGCATCCAACACTCAAGGCACATCGATGAACGCCGACACGCCAACCACAGAGCGCTCCGCCAAAGCCGTCCGCCTCACCAAAGCCCGTCGCATCGCAATTCTCAAAGCGCTCGCCGACCCGAAACGCTTCGAGCTTCTCGAGAAGATTGCGAAAACCTCTTGCCCGCTCGGCTGCTCGGCCGCCGGATCTGCGCTCGCGATCTCGCCCGCCACGCTCTCTCACCACATCAAAGAGCTGGAATCAGCAGGTCTGATTCAAGTTGCCCGCGAAGGAAAATTCCATTTTCTCTCTCTGAAGCCGGGGGTTCTGGAGTCTCTCGCTTCGACCCTCGAGTCGTTGAGTCCCGGCAATTGCGCCTCGCGTTAAAACTGCCCATTTAGAAATATCCACAACTATCCTGAATCCATTTCCCGGTTCCCTAATCAATTCGATAGTTGTCGAAATGTCGAAGCGATGACATTCCGACGGGGAGCAGGATAATGAGCACACTTAAAGGTAAAGTCGCACTGGTAACTGGAGCATCCAAAGGTATTGGCGCATCCATCGCGCTTGAACTGGCAGCGCAGGGCGCCTCCGTCGCAGTGAACTATTCCGGCAGCAAAGACGGCGCAGACAAGGTCGTAGCCGAGATCAAGAAGGCCGGCGGCAAAGCCATCGCGGTGCAGGCCAACGTAGCCGACCCAGACGCCATCGGCCCTCTCATCGACACGGTCGCGAAGCAACTTGGCCCGATCAACATTCTCGTCAACAATGCCGGCATCTACGACTTCGCTCCCATTGAAGCCGTTACTCCCGAGCACTTCCACAAGCAGTTCAACGTGAATGTTCTTGGCTTGCTTCTCACCACACAGACCGCGCTCAAGCACTTCGATCCCAAGGGCGGATCGGTCATCAACGTCGGTTCTGTAGCGGCCGCGGGTGTCCCGACAGCATCTGTCTACAGCGCCACCAAGGGCGCCGTTGACTCCATCACTGTCGCATTGGCGGGTGAGCTTGGCTCGCGCAAGATCCGGGTAAATTCACTGAACCCGGGCATGGTGGAAACCGAAGGCGTACACGCAGCCGGATTCATCGGCAGCGATTTCCATAAGAAGACCGAATCGGAGACGCCGCTTGGCCGTATCGGACAACCCAAGGACATCGCATCAATCGCAGCGTTCCTTGCCTCTGACGATTCCTACTGGGTCACTGGACAGACCATCAAGGCCTCCGGCGGAGCCCGCATCTAAATCTGCGCTGAGCGGACATGAAAGTCTCCGGGTGCTTCATTCATACATAGCCTCATAGCGGCACCCGGGTTCCCATGCAACAGGCTACTGCCCACCCATGACGCAGTTCCATCCGCCTTGGGTGGGAATGCACGAATCTCAACCTCTCTCGGCATCGAGAAGCTGCCTCTTGCGTTCCACTCCCCAGCGATATCCTGTGAGCGAACCGCTCGCGCCAACCACGCGATGGCATGGCACCACCAGTGCTACCCGATTGGTAGCGCAAGCCCGGGCCACGGCACGCGTTGCATTCGGTTCTCCCAGGTCCCGGGCCAACTGGCTGTAACTCCGCGTCTCTCCACGAGGAATCTGCCGCAGAGCCTGCCACACGCGAAGTTGAAATACAGTCCCGCGAAGATCGAGAGCATCGACTGCAGCACGGCTGGCGGCAAGATCCTCGCCGTCGCGCACGCTTTGGAGCGCCGCATCCACAAGCCGCGAAAGTGACGGATCGCGACGCAACTCTGCAGCCGGAAACTCGGCGCGAAGGCTCGACTCAGCTTCGGCAGCAGTTGCCGCAAGCGAAAGCCAGCAAAGTCCACGCTGCGTGCTGCCCACAACAATCCATCCAAAAGGCGAGCGTGCGGAGCACCAGCGAATAATCTCGCCCTCGCCTCCCTTCGCAAAACGCGCCGGGGTCATGCCCAGTTGTGTGCCTTCATAGACGCGGCTCGAAGATCCATATCCAGCTTCGTAGATCGCATCTGTCAC
Organism: uncultured Acidobacteriaceae bacterium; assembly: GCA_963737915.1. Classification (GTDB taxonomy): domain Bacteria; phylum Acidobacteriota; class Terriglobia; order Terriglobales; family Acidobacteriaceae; genus Telmatobacter. The sequence goes on from CAVTUP010000013.1 coordinate 197,293, forward strand.
TCGACCCGTCTCTTTGAGTGCGCCGCGCAGCCTCGATGCGCGCAGCGAGCGCTGGTACTGTAGCGGGCTTACGCCCATCTTTTCCTTAAACAGTCTCTGCACCGTGAACGGACTCATCCGCGCAACCCGCCCGAGTTCTGCCAGCCTCACCGGCCGATCAAGATTCGCTTCAATGTGCCCACGAACCATGTCCAAAGGTCTGCCCCACGCAGTGGGCTTGCAGCGCTTGCAGGGCCGGAACCCCGCGGCCTGCGCGGTCTCGGTTGTCTGGAAAAACCGCACGTTCCTACGCAACGGTCGCCGGCTCGTGCAACTCGGGCGGCAAAATACTCCGGTTGTTGTGACGGCGTAGAAGAAGTCCGCAGCTTCTTCGCGGATCACGACCTGCTGCCAGGCCTGCTCTTCATCGATTCTCTTCGTCGGCATAATCCCGACCTCTGTCATTTGCGCTCTGCTGTTCATAAACACATCGTCGCCCAGCCGCGCCTGACTGTGCTATCCGGTTCTTGCGCCTAATTCGGAATTATGAAATCGCGTCTTTCCGCGTTGACAACTCGCAAGCGGGTGCTAGGAGCTTTCTGGGGAAAGCCGGCCTTTCAACTCCTCCTCCGCCTTCACCAAATCGTCTTCCGTATCAACGCCAATCGTGTCACGCGGAGCAGCAGCCACGTAGACATCAATTCCATTATCGAGCAGGCGCAATTGCTCCAGCCGTTCCAGGCGTTCGATCCACGAGGTCGGCAACTCCGCAAACCGAACAAGCGCGGCCTTTCGATATGCATAAATTCCCAGATGCTTCCTGTATCCAGCGAACCCCTCATCGTTCCCTTCACGATCGCGGTCGAACGGAATCGTAGCTCGCGAGAAATAGAGCGCTCGCCCATCCAGCGCAGTCACGACCTTCACCGCATTGGGATTGTCGATCTCCTCTGCGGGGCACCGAACAGCGAGCGTTGCCACCTGCACTTCCGGCCGCTCAAAAAGCTCGAGCAGCGGCGGAAAGAACTCCGGGGTCAAAGTCGGCTCATCTCCCTGGATATTCACGTAGATATCCGTGTCGACCAGCCGCGCCACTTCCCTCACCCGGTCCGATCCGCTCGCGCAACTGGCCGAAGTCATCACTACGGGGATGCCGCGATGCTGGCAAACTTCCGCCACTTCGTCGGAATCTGTCGCCACCACCACCGGGTCCATCAGTCCGCTTTCATAGGCCGCGCGCCAAACCCACTCCACCATGGGCAGGCCGGCAATCTCGCGCAGCACCTTGCGGCTGAGCCTCGTCGAGTTGAGCCGCGCCGGAATCACCCCTGCGATGCGCAACTTGCTGCCTAACTTGCTCATGCACGAGAGTCTACAGGACTGGGTCCGCCTTCTTCACCCGTCCCGCTGTGGATGCAGACCACCCATTCTGATCGGTTTAACACCCAATCGCCGCAGGCGAGTCTGCTCCATGCAATGGTTTGACCCCGGCTCGAACCACCCTTATCATCAGAAGTGGTGCAGCCATCCGGCTGTGTGTCCATCCCGGCGGGGTAGCTCAGATGGTTAGAGCGACGGATTCATAACCCGTAGGTCGGCAGTTCGATCCTGCCTCCCGCCACCAGTTTCCGCCTCATTTTCCCCGATTTCCAACCCTTCTTGCGCACCCCTTGAGCTATCATTGCGTCTATAGAGTGAGTGGCTCGCTTCCCCATGGGGCCGCTGTCGGTGGTGTGTGTGTCTCGATTCTTTCAGAGAGTAATCTTCGTCCTGGCCGCAACAATCTTTGCCGCTCTCGGCCTGGGCTTTGCATTAGGTGAGTTTGGACTGTTCGGCGTTCATGCCGGCGGCGAGCAGGATGGCGCATATCGCCAGATGCATGTCTACGCCGAGGTCCTCAAGCGAATTCAGAGTGACTATGTCACCGACCCCAGCATCAACGACGTCACGACGGGCGCACTGCACGGCCTGCTCGAATCGCTTGATGCCGACTCCAGTTTTCTCACCGCCACCGAGTACAAGATCTACAAAGACCGCCCGTCTACTGGCGTAGCGCAGGTGGGACTCACCGTCTCCAAGCGCTTTGGTTACGCGACGATCGTCAGCGTTGTCCCAAATTCACCTGCGGACAAGGAGCATCTCTCCGATGGCGATGTGATTGAGTCGATCGGCGATCAGTCTACCCGCGAGCTGTCTCTGGCAGTTATCCGGCTCATGCTTGAGGGCAAACCGGGATCGACCGTCTCTCTCTCCGTCGTGCGTCCCCGCAAGGCTGATCCCGACAAGATCACCCTCACGCGCACCATGATTGCCACGCCGGGGCTGAGCGAGCAGCAGTACGAAAACGCCAGCATCCTTTATCTCAAGCCAGGAACTCTCACTGTCGCACGGGTTGATGAGATAGCCGCCAAAATCAAGGGCGCAGGCAAAGAACGTAAGATCCTTCTTGATCTTCGCGATGTTTCTGCTGGCGATCCAGAGGAAGGCATTCGGCTGGCTAACTTGTTCATTAATCAGGGAACCCTGGCCATCCTGGAGGGCCAGAAGTATCCTCGTCAGACCTTCAGTGCCGATCCTGCGAAGTTCATCACCGGCGCACCGGTGGCGGTTTTGGTGAATCGCGGCACCTACGGCGCGGCTGAGTTGGCTGCCGACGCCATTGAAGGCGCAAAACGTGGAGACGTGGTAGGCGAGCGCACATTTGGCGAAGGCTCGGTGCAGAAGACAATCGAGCTACCTGACGGCTCCGCGCTCCTGCTTACCGTGGCCAAGTATCAGGGCCCTGACGGCAAAAAGATTCAGGACGAAGCGGTTGCGCCGACCGTGACGGTTGGACAGGCCAACGACGACGATTTGGACGACGACACACCGCCCTCGAAGAGCGACGAGCCGCTGAACAAAGCACTTCAGTTGCTCAAGTCCAAAAACAGCTGATCGCCGCATTATTCCCACTCTTGCACGGTGTGGTTCCAGTGGCCGCTCCGTGCCGGAAAACGGTCCCGCTACCGTGCTAGCCTGAGGCTGAGGCATCCCTGTTCGGCTCTAACGCCAAGAGGATCGCCGAAGAGGCTTAAAGCCGTGTCCGCCCCCCCAATCCGGCACTTGGAACCAGTCGGTCTTGGCCGGACACATCGGCTGAAGCCGGAACCCGTCCCTGTCTATAAGCGTCGCAAGGTGGCAGGCAAGTTTGCTCTCGTTGTGCTTCTCTCCCTTTCGGTGATTACCGGGTCACTCGCGGGGCTGACGCTCGTCTTTTCCGTGGACCTGCCCCAGATCAACGATCTCGAGCGATACCGCCCCTCCACTACAACCGACCTCTACGATTCCAAGGGCAGAGTGATCGGGTCATTCGCGCTGGAGCGGAGAGTCATTGTCAACTACAACGATTTCGCTCCCATTCTGCGCCAGGCTGTCATTTCGATCGAAGACAAAAACTTCGACTCCCATTGGGGCATCAATGTATTTCGCATCGCCGGAGCGCTGTGGCACGACCTTCGCTCCAAGGGACGGGCCCAGGGAGCGTCTACGCTCACCATGCAGCTTGCCCGCAATCTCTTTCTTTCCGCGGACCGCACCGCTGCCCGCAAGGCACAGGAAGCCTATCTCGCCATCCAGATCGAGCGCGCATTTACCAAGCAGCAGATCTTCACGCTTTATGGCAACCAGATCTACCTCGGCAGCGGAATGTACGGCTTCGAGGCTGCATCGCAGTACTACTTCAGCAAGCACGCCAAAGAGTTGACGCTGACCGAGGCGGCTCTTCTGGCTGGAATGCCAAAGGGACCAGTCGCCTATTCCCCTGTGATTAATCCCGAAAAGGCGCTGCGCCGGCGCAATCTCGTGATCAGCGAAATGGAGTCTGACGGGGTCATCAATCACGTACAGGCAGAGCAAGCCAAGGCCGCGCCTCTTGGCCTCCGCATCAGCCAGCCTGAAATGTCAGTCGCGCCCTGGTTTCAGGAAGAGGTTCGCCGAGAGCTTGAAAAGCGCTTCGGCACCGAGCAGGTACATGAGGCTGGTCTACGCGTCGACACTACGCTGGATCTTGATCTGCAAAAAGCCGCGAACAAAGCCGTTGGCGACGGGCTTGCAGCCTATGAGCGGCGTCATGGATGGAAGGGCAAACTCGACAACGTCCTGGAGAGAGTCACCGCGATCGAGGACTATAAACACCCTGACTGGGCGATGGCCGTTCACGCTGGAGACTATGTGCACGCCGTCGTTACCCGGGCGTTGCCGCTCGAGATTCACGCGCGTGTCGGCGCAGACAGTGTTGTCCTCTTGCCCGATAGCTGGGCCTGGACCGGCCAGCGCCTTGGCGATGCGCTCGTCAAGCCGGGCGACGTGATCTACGTCCATCTCACCGACAAGCTTGAGGGCACAACGCGCATTGCAACCCTGGAGCAGGACTCCGGCGCGCAGGGCGCGGTCTTCGCCATGGACAACACTTCAGGCGACGTCCTCGCCATGGTAGGCGGCCGCGATTGGGCTCTTTCGCAATTCAATCGTTCCACGCAGGCCGAGCGTCAGACCGGATCGAGTTTCAAGCCATACGTCTATACCACCGCCATCGAAGAGGGAGCAAAGGCAGACGACATCATCGTTGATGCTCCGGTGAGTTTTGGCACCTATGCGCCGCACAATTATGAAAATGACTTCAAGGGTGCGATGACCCTCACCAACGCCTTTGCCGAATCGCGCAATATTCCCGCCGTCAAACTGGCTGCGCGAGTCGGCATTCGCAAGGTGGTCGACATGGCCCATCGTTTTGGGGTTACCTCGAACATCCCCGCCTACCTGCCCGTTGCGCTGGGCGCAGCCGAAATCACTCTCGAAGAGCAAGTGACTACCTACTCGGTCTTTCCCAACGATGGAATCCGCGTAAAACCGCGGCTCATTCGCAAGGTTTCAAACGCCGACGGAATCACGCTTTGGGAAGAAGCCCCCGCGGTCGACGAAATTATCAGCCAGCAGACGGCGCGCACCATGATGACGCTCCTGCGCACCGTCACCCGCTCCGGAACAGGCGCCGCCGCGGCGCAGTTGAATCATCCCGTCGGTGGCAAGACCGGCACTACCAGCGACTTTACCGACGCGTGGTTCCTTGGCTTCTCGCCTTCAGTCACCTGCGGCGTCTGGGTCGGATACGACAGCCGCGAATCCCTGGGTGAGAAGGAGACCGGCGCTCGCGCGGCCCTGCCCATCTGGATGGAAGTGATGCGAACTGCGATTGTCGGTAAAGACGACGAACAGTTTCTGGGAGAGCAGGACGACAACCCCATGCTGCAAGCCGTGGCCTCACCCGGCAAACCTGCGGCAGTCAATACTGGGACGGCGAATCAAGCGAAGCCTTTCTCGATTCCCCAGCCTGCCCAGGGTCGCGCCCAGTCCTGCAATCAAGCCAGTTGCGACAAGTCTACCCAAGGCCATCGCCAGGCCCGGATAACTCGCACCGCTACGCCTTCGCCGCGAAGACATGCGCCGGGTTTGCTGATAGTGACGTGTTTGATCTGTGCGTCTGAAACTCCCGCCTTGCGCAGCGCCGGAAGAAAGCGGTCCGTCAGCGCAGTAAAGCCGTTAATCTTTCCACCGTCCGCCTCGCCGACGTTGTACCAGCCGGAATCCATCGACAGCAGCAATCGGTCCGGCGATTTCTGCAGCAATGGCAAAACAATCGCCACATGATCGGCCTCGGGTTTGCGTCCGATTCCGTCGATCGACACCCACGAGCCAGCAGCAGCGATCTTCGTGTTCAGTTCGATCCCGTTGTCATCGCAATGAGCAACGATAAATTTACCCGGGTCGCCACCCTCGGCGGCAAAACGCAGAGCGGCCGCCAAACCGGACGGACCCGGCGAGTGACAGGTCACCGCCATTTGAGTCTCGCGGCTAACTTTGGCAGCGGCGGCGAGCAGTTTTCCGTCCATCTCCGTCATTTGCGATCGATTGCCGACGGAGCCGTCCACGCGAGTCTTGATGAATCCCGGTCGCACTCCCGTGTCCTCGATGCCATCGCGCCATTCAGCCAGCCAGCGCGCGGCGATCTGCGCTGCCGTTTCGCCATGCGCGCTGGGCGGCAGATAACGTCCCTCTCGATCGCCGTAATAGCCAGTGTTGGTCAGAATATGCAGGCCGGTATTCTGTGCGAGCTTTTTCAGAATCCGCGGATCACGCCCAACATACGCCGGCGTGCAATCAACAAACCCGCGTACGCCGCTTTGTTTGGCGGCAAGAAGAAAAGGCTGCATGCGGGCAACAACCTCGTCGACGTTCCATCGATCGCGACCGGTCTTTTGCGCCCCGATGAAATCAACCATGACATGTTCGTGCGGCAGGGTCAGTCCCAAAGACGATGGCGCGATCGGCCCCAGCACAGTGTGAATCGTCTTTCCTGTCTCCGCCGGAGCAGGACTCACGAGGTTGACTGCTGCCGCAGCCCCGAGGAGCTTGAGCGCCGCGCGGCGCGTGTACTTATACCCTTTCGTGACTCCCTCCCTTTGCCGACGCCGAGCCGATATCGAACTCTGACCTTGGTTCACGCCAGGATCCGAATGCATTTTTCAAAATACCATCTGCACCGATCGATGCAAATTGATCAATCCTCGATTGTTCCACTCCTTCCTTTCGTCGTCGTGTGGAGGAAAGACCGGCATTGCTTCGATCTACGTGGTCGTGACTGAGGAAGCGGTGGTGGGTTCGACAGGGGCTTTGCGGCGGAGGATGGCAGCGGAGATGAGAGTAATGATAAGGCCGACGGGCAGGGGCTCCATGAAGGTGTAGGCCATGTTGACTAAAGGGTTCTGATAGAGCTGCTGAGAGCGTTCGATGGCAGCGACCCGCGCGGCGGTGGTGGCTGGGTCAAGTCCGGACGACTGAATCTTGTGAATCTGCGCGGCGAAGTAGCTGTCCATGAAATGAGGCATGAAGTTGAAGTAGAGGACCTCCCACATGGCGACATAGCAGACGGTGGTGATGAGGGTGATCAGGATGCCGCAGGTGAAGGCGCGGCCGAAAGAGATTTGGCCGGCGAGAGTGTTGTCGCGGTAGCTGCGGATGCCGAAGTAGATGAGCAGGAACGAGGCCACCATGATGGTGTAGCCAAGAGCCATGCTGTGGCCGGAGCCGATCTTGTTGGCGATGAGAAGCGAGCCGCCCATGAGGACGGAGATCATGACGCCGGCGATCAGGCCGAAGGTGAGAACAGTTTTCTTCATGTGAGGCTCCAGTGCTAGTGAGGATGAAGTCACAATGCGGTGTAACGCGTCCAGATGTCGTCACCCTTTCGTATGATTTTTTGAGGAACGGAACGGAAATCGTGCTTTTGGGTGACGCGCTCCCGCCCCGGCTTCCCACCCCAGCGAGGAGGACCTGTCGCCGGGGACCCCGGAGTCACGGCAGCAGACCTAGTTCCTTGCCGCGCTGGACAGCCTGGGTACGACGGGCTGCTCCGAGCTTGTCGAAGGCGCGGGAACAGTGTGTCTTGACGGTGTTTTCTGAAACGAAAAGCTGCGTGGCGATCTCGCGATTGCTCAGGCCGCGGGCGACCAGCGAGAGGATTTCGAGCTCGCGTGCCGTGATGCCGAGGGTCTGCTGGTGGGCCGTATTGGGGGAGAAGGGGCGTGCTTTTCCAGGGACCCTGCCCCGAAAAGCAGGTCCTTCGACTCCGCGCCGCTTCGCTCAGGAGGGGCTTCCGCGTGTACAAGCACTTCCCTCACCACGACTGTTTCCCGAATGATTTCGCGACTGGTAGTTTCGCGACTGCGCGTGATGCGGAGCCCGAGCCAGATGCCGAACGTCGCGAAGAGGATGGCGATGAGCGCGCCGTAGAGTGCGACGGAGTGCTCGATGATGACGAAGCGGTATTCGGTGAATTGGAGGGTGGCAATGAGGAGGCCGCCGACGAGACCAAAGATGAGGACGTGGCGCTTCATGATGGGTTGTGAAAAAGTATATCCCCGCCTGCCGCTGACTCCGCTCACACTCAAGGCTCAACAAACAACCACTCCACGAAAAGTGCCTGCTCAGATGTAAAACTTCATAACAACTTCCAGGCAATCGTCAGATACAGGAGACTAGGGTTGCGAAGCCGACGCCAGCGTTTGAAACGTGTCGATGGCGCCCCACACGCTTAGGCCGATCCCTTTGGACATCTGCGCAAGATCGACCATGTTATGCGCCAGGAAGATGAGCACCGAACCCTCTTTCGGGTCGGCCTGCCACCATCCTCCAAAGGCACCGGGCCAACTGACCGTTCCCGCACTGCCGCGCCGCATGAAATCGGCTTTGTCCGTCTCCAGCACTACCGAGACGCCTAAGCCCAAATCCTCGACCATTGGCAAACGGTTTCTGTCCAAGCAATGCGGAATTCGTGCTCTGGCTGTCAGTCAACTGATTGGTCATCATCGCGGCGAGCGTTTCCGGCCGAAGGAGCCTTACTCCATCAACACTGCCGTCACCCAGGAAGAGACGCGCGAAATTTAGATAGTCGTCGAGGGTAGACCAAAGCCCGGCTCCGCCGGATTCGTAGGCCATATCCTCCGGCCGTTCCGAGACAAAGACGCCGCTCCTGGTGAGTTGTTTGGTCAACCGGCCATCTTCGTCGAATCCATACGCAGCCGCACGGCGGTCCCGCTTCTCCGGAGGGACAAGGAAGCTTGTGTCCTTCATTCCCAGCGGGTCGAAGATACGCCGCTTGAGCACTTCTCCGAGCGGGGCGCCTTCGATTCTCGCTATCAGCAACCCGAGAAGATCTGTGGAGCAGCCGTAGTACATTGCGGAGCCTGGCTGGCCGATCAATGGTAGCTGCGCGAGTCTCGCGATCCACTCATCGGGTGCGATATCACTATCGATATCCCCGCCAAGGGCATCGCGGTATGCCTGGGCGATCGGGCCACGATGGAAATCCGCATAGGTGAATCCGGCGCGATGGGTCAACAGATCTTCAAGGGTAATTGGGCGTTCCGCCGGATCGGTTTCGTCAAGGGAACCGTTCGGAGAGCGCAGTACGCGCATGTGTGAAAACTCCGAAGCATAACGAGCAATGGAGTCGTTCATGGCAATTCGGCCTTCGTCGATCAACGTAAGAGCAGCAACGGATGTGATCGGCTTGGTCATGGATGCGATCCTGAAAATCGTGTCTCGCTCAACTGACAGATTTCCTTCCATGTCGCGCCAGCCCACACAGGAGGTCTGCACCTTGTCATCTCGCCAGACCAGAGTGGCAGCTCCGGCGAGTTGTCCGGAATCTACGACCTTCTGCAATGCCGCTTCGATTTCGTTTCCTCTGATTCATCCAGCGATTCTTCTCTCATTCAAATTATAGATTAATTATAAAATAAATATGCTATAAAATAAAGCCATGGATGCCAGATTCTATTGAAGGTTCCGGCCGCCGGCAAGCCGAAAGGCGATAAGCGCGACCGTACGCGCGCCAAACTCCTCGAAGCGGCCCGCTCGCTGATTCGCGAAAAGGGGCATGAGAATACAACGCTGGAAGATATCGCTGAGAGGGCGGGGATGACGACAGGGGCCATCTATGGCAACTTCAAGAATCGTGACGAGCTTTTCATCTCGTTAGGACTCGCCTACTGGCCGCCCATTAAGCCGCAGGTGAAACCTGGAGCGAGCTTTCCGGAGATCATGCGCGCCATGGCCGATGCGACGATTGCGGCAATCCCAGACCGCAGGGCTGCGGCGGTGGGCCGTCTGACCGGCCTGGCATATACGCTTACTCACGAAGAGATGCGCGCTAAGGTGAGAGAGATCACGGCCCAAAGCTATGCTTTCGGCGAGCAATGGCTTCGCGCGGTTACTAAAGAGGAAGAGCTTCCCATTCCGGCTGACCAGTTGGTCCGCGTTCTGCACGCCTTGATCGAAGGACTGGTGTTCCAAAGGCTGCTGACTCCGGAACTGGTGCCGGACGAAATATTCCGGGCTGCCTTCGGAGCACTTGCGAAAAATCAGAGTAGGAACTGATGCTGCGCGTTCGTTGATACTCCCGGGGCCAGGCAAGCTTACGCTCCTAGCCGGAAATACCGGTTCGCCCGCGTCACGTCGTTGAAGATCTGCGCCTTCAACGCTTCCGTCGAGGGCCACGTCCGCTCGCCGCGCAGCCGCGACAGAAATTCCAACTTGAGAGGCGTCTCGTCGGTCAGATCCATCGGCGCGAAGTTCAGGATATGCGTCTCTACGCTAAACCCCGCGCCTTCGAACGTCGGCCGATTGCCTACGTTTGTAACCGCCTGAAAACACCGATCGCCGCCGACGCCGGATATAGTCAGCCGCGTCACGTAAACGCCAAATCCCGGCAGCAATCCTTCGTAATGCGCGAGATTCACCGTCGGCACCAGCAGTTTTGTTCCAACGCCTCGTCCCTTCGCGGGATTTGAATGCACGCCAAACACCCGGCCCAGCATCCATCGCGCACGTCTGACGTCGCCGGCCCCGATCAGCCCTCGCACCGCCGAGCTCGACACCTCCATGCCATGGACCCGGACCGCGCTGTGCACCTGGATGGCAAAGCCAAACTCCGCGCCAAACACTTTTAGTTCGTCAACCCCAGCCTTGGCGCCATGGCCAAACCGGAAACTGCTGCCCTCATGCATTCCGCGAACGCCCAGCGACTTCACCAGAATGTCGCACACAAAATCCCGCGCCGAAACACGGGAAAGCTCCGCGTTAAACGGCAGCACGAGAACAGTGTCAACGCCGGTCGTAGCCAGCAGCCTGAGACGCTCGGGAAGAAATGTAAGTAACTTCGGCGCTTCTGCCGGATAGAGGAACTGTGCCGGATGAGGATCGAATGTGATGGCGATGGACCGAAATCCGCGATCGCGCGCCTCGGCGGCCGCTGCCGACAGAATCTGCCGATGGCCCACGTGCACGCCGTCGAAGTTGCCGATCGCAGCCACACACGGACCAAAGTCCGGAGGAATCTCGGCAACAGAGCGATAGACGGGAATCTTGAGTTGCGAACGATCGCTCATAGATTCTCAGGCCTCTGTTTTGCACACTGCAATTCCACCGGGAAACTCAGCCCGTCGTAAGCCATCGACACGCCTTCGGGTAACGCACTATCAGCCTCGGCATGGCCCAATTCGTGTGCAATGTGAGTGAGCCAGGTCTGCCGGGCTCCTATGCGTTGTGCCCACGTCACGGCCTGGTCCACGGTGGCATGGCTCGGATGAGGTTTGTAACGCAACGCAGAAAGAATGACAGTGTCCAGTCCTTCTAGCAACGCAAAGCTCGACTCAGGAATGGCGCTTACATCCGTGAGATATGCGGTGCGGCCAAAACGGAACCCTGCAATCTCCATTTGGCCGTGCAGCACCGGCACGCGGGTGAAATCGACGCCGTGTACGCTGGTGCAGTCTCCGAGTGGCTCGATGTGAACCCGGGCGCGGTTGGGATAAGTGGCTGCGGGAGAAAACGTGTAGTCGTATATGCGCCGAAGCACTTCTTCCGTGGGTTGCGACGCGTACAAGGGAATGTGACCGCCGTCGCGAAAGACCGCGAAGCTCAATGGTCGAAGATCATCAAGACCGAAGATATGATCGGCGTGCCCATGCGTATAGAAGACCGCGTCCACGCGAGTCAGACCACTGCGCAAAGCCTGCTCGCGAAAGTCTGGTCCTGTATCGATGACCACGACCCGTTCCCGCTCACCTTCGTTCCATCGCAACAGTATCGAAGGGCGCAGGCGGCGATCGCGTGGGTCTGCCGACGTGCAGACAGCACAGCCGCAACCCAGCGTTGGCACCCCCATCGAAGTACCGGTTCCGAGAAATGTAAGGTGGCCTTCCATTACCTAGCGTTTATCGGGCTTGGCAGGAGGTGGCTGAACTCCCTGCATCGAGATCATATTAGTCAATTCGTTAAAGGACATCCGCGCCTCGAACAGCACCGTCTGTAAGGTCCGGTCCTCAACCTGGCTGAGATTCCCTTTGGTCTTTTCGGCGAGCACGCCGAGCAGATCGATACTCTGCTTTGCGCCGAGGATGTCCACTCGGGGCCGCTGACCTTCAGGAGCCGCAGCTCCCATCTGCATCATTGCGGATAGGTACAACTGCTGAACGAGGTGCTCGAAGCCGACAGGCGGCTGCGCCCCCAGCGCCGGGTTCTGGGCCCTTATCAGGTCTTCAAGCCGTTGTGCCGAAGCTTCATAGGCAGACTTCTGCTGAAGGCTTTCCTCCGCGGTCGGCGGGGGAGGCAACTCCGGCCCGGTCTCTTCTTCCAGACCCGCGGCCACGCCTGTATCTTGGGCCGCTGCTTCGTGCGCACTCTCCGTGGTGACCAGACGCGGTCCGGCTTGCGGCTCAGAGGGCGTCGATTCCGGCTCCGCCGCAACCGCCTGGCTATTGTCTCTCTCTTCGTCCGCCTTGAATTTGCGGCGATCAATGACTTCGAATTTTGGAGTATCACTCATAATTTCATTCCACTTTCAATCATAGAGTGGGCGGAGCGGACATCAGCTGGGCTACGCCCGTGGCCGCCCCAATACTGTAAGTCAAAGGCTGACCTTGCACCTCAGCTTCGCTGCTGATCATGCCAAGTGCAAACCTGCGGGTTCCGGTACTCAGAGGGAGTTCTGCCACGCTTCTGACCTGCCCGGCCTTAACTCCGTCGCGCATCAATTCCACTCCCGCCTGGAGCAATGGACCGTCTAGTTCCAACTGGCGCAAGTGCTTGTGTACGTTACCGCGGGAGCGAATGCGCTCCACTATCTCCTGCCCCAGGTAGCAGCCCTTGCTGAAATGCAGACCACGCATTTGCGAGGTCTCCTGTGGCAAGTCCCGCTCTTCAATTTCGACTCCATACGTCGGAATGCCCTCTGCAATGCGAAACGCTTCGAGCGCATCGGATCCGACTGGGGTGGCGCCCGCAGTCGAGAGCGCACGCCATAAGCGGGTCAGTCCGGCTGCAGGCGTCCAAAGTTCGTAATGCGGAGCCAGAACACCGTAACTCCTCAAAACGAGCAGATCCAACCCGTTCCATTCGACTCGCGTTGACGTCATCGGGCTTCGCAGAGCAGGAAGACCCATCCGGGCCAGGACGTTATCCGCCTCGGGGCCGATCAGGCCGAGAGCAGTTTCCGCCGCCGGATCATGCGCCACCAACTCGACATCATCCATGATGATGAAGCGCTCAAGATGGGCCAGCAAACGATCGTGCTGGTCGGTAGCTATCTCGAGCTCAAGCTTGTCTTCTTCGCGCCAAACCGTCAGGTCGCCTTGAATCCGGCCTTGCGCGTTGAGGACCATGTTCCATGCGCCGGCCCCAGAGATCAGATCCGTAACGTTGTTCGTCACCATCCCGCTCAGCCAACGAAAGCGATCTTCGCCGTGCACGGCTATTCGCCGCATCCAACCAAGATCATGGGCTGCGGCTCCCTGAGCCTGTGCCGCTATTTCCGCTGCTGACGCGTCAAACTCCCGTGGAGTCAATGTGCCGCGATACTCTGCAAGCCTCGGAGGCTTTGTCGCGGACGCCAGAAGTGCGGCAAGTGGGGTCGGGGGGGCGGAAACGGCGGTTTTCGCATCGGTCATAGGGGAGTGTTTCCACTGTTTGACGCTCATTTCCTGCGGAAACTTCGCGCCAGACTGCATCCTGATTATAGCCTTGGTATTAGATGCGGACACCGAAGTCCAGGAAGCGGCTTCCGCAAGGAGCGGGAATGAACGAGCAGCAAGGAATCCTCTACTCTGGCCGCAGAAGTTTGATTGCGTTCGCGGCCCTCTGCATTCTCATTGCCGCTTCAATTTCTCAAGCTCAGCAGTCTCCGGCGCCTCCCTCCTACTCCTCACCTCGTCAATCCGTCGCGCCAAAGCCGGCAAAGCCAGAATCCGATAACGCTTCGAAGCCGGAGATCGTGATCACTCCCGATCAGGCAAAAGAATTGTTCGGTCTTGTCGATGAACTCCTCAAGTTCTCATCCCAGGAGACGGGTTTGCCCATCAAAGCTGAAGTGAAACGCAAGCTCACCACTCGCACCGCCGTCGAGAGCTACTTGAACGAGAAATTCCAAGAAGACGAGGACGCAAAGCGGATGCAGAGGAGCGAGATCGTGCTGAAGAAATTTGGCATGCTCGACCGTGACTTCGACCTGAAGCCGTTCCTATTGGCTCTGCTTAAAGAACAAATTGAAGCCTATTACGACCCCAAAACCAAGACTGTGAATCTCCTGGACTGGATTGGGGTGGACGAACAGAAGCCAGTACTAGCCCACGAGCTTACTCATGCGCTGCAGGATCAACACACCGACCTGGAGAAGTGGAGCGATCAGACGCCTTCGGATGTTTCACACACCTCCAGCGAAGACAGCAGCCATATTGCAAAGGACGAGCTCGATACCGCTCGAGAAGCAGTCACTGAGGGGCAAGCCACCGCAGTGATGATGGACAACATCCTGAAACCGATGGGAAAGAGCTTGATCAAGGACCCCGAGGTTGTGGACTTCATCAAGCAGCAGATGGCAGGGTCTGAGAATTCTCCGGTTCTTGCGCGCGCACCCCTATTACTTTCAGAGTCCTTGTTGTTCCCTTATCGCGAGGGCCTGAGCTTCGAACAGGACGTCTGGATGGATCGGGGTCAGACCGCCGCGTTTGCCGGTGCGCTCGATCGACCGCCGACATCGACCTGGGAGATCATCAATCCTCGGGAATACGAGAAAGGGCATGTGCCTACTGTCCCTTTGCTCCCGGACATTCACCCCCTGGTGGATCCGATTTATCGGCCATACGATATTGGGCAAGTCGGCCAATTAGATCTGCACATTCTCACTGGGCTTTTTGGAGGTGATAACGCCGCACGGGACCTGACACCTGCCTGGGACGGCGGTCTCTATTGGGCCGGCCAGCGACTTAGTGCAAACACGCCAGCGGAACAATCAAGCACGAAATCCATTTCGCTGTTCTATTTATCGCTCTGGAAGAGCCCCGCATCTGCGCAGGCCTTCGCTCGTCTGTATGCACAGGAACTTGGCCGGAAATATTCGGGGTTCAAGCTTGCTAGCGCTGCCGAGAGCACCCCCCCCTCGAATGCCACTGACAGCACGGACGAAAGGATCTATTCCACCAACGAGGGTCCGGTCGTCATTACCGCGCGCGGCAAGCTGGTCTTTGTCTCGGAGAGCTTTGATCTGCCACTAGCTCGAAAGCTAACCAGCATGATTCTCGATGCCCAGGGTACTGGTGCCCTCCAGTTAGCCTCGCTGTCGGGTCCTTCTGACGATCCTGACGCCCGGAGTGGTCTTAGGGTGCTCCCGGAGTTAAGTCACTCACTCACTGGTAACCTTGTTCATTTCATGGCAGGCTGCGGTGTGATGAAGAGCGTGGTAGACTCTGCCCTAAAGGTTGATCGCACCTACGCAGACGGCACTCAGCCAATTCAGCGCCAGGTCACTTTGGCTCCTGCCAACTTGCGGCTCTGGTAGTTGAACTGTCTTCGTCGGTGTGCCCCGGAGGGCAAGAAATGAAACCCGGTCCTCTCGCAGCGCTCATTGCTCTAGCCTGGGCATTCGAAGGGAATGCCTCTGCGCAGGCCATCACGAGCACAGTGCAGCTTACCCAGCAGTCGATGGACAGCACCAAAAGTGCCAGCCAGAAGCAAAGTGTTCACATATACGGCGGCGAAGTTCAGCAGGCGGCTCCGACGAAGCCCGGCAGTGTTCAGGCTTTTTATAATGTGAACCGAATGAACTGCAACTGCGCCAAACAACCAGTCCTTTCAATGAATCCGGGCCAAATCGCCTTCGGAACCCAGGTCACGCTCACCAGCCCCAGCACGAACGCCACGATTTACTACACAACGGACGGTTGGACACCAACCAACGCCTCGAACCGCTACATCGGACCGATAAGCATTGTTGGTAATACAAGGCTGCAGGCGATCGCAGAGGAACCGGGGTTGCTGCCAAGCCCGATTGTTGAGGCGAGCTACACGGTGGATGCACCGCCGGTGCCTTTGCAGCCAAATGCTCTCGCCGTCGGAACGGTGCTCGTGAAAGGCACTCCGCTGCGTTTGATAACGGTCTCTCGAACCAGCTCAAAGTCGGCTGCAGTCGGAGATCGTTTATATCTGTTGCTCGACCAGAACATTGTTTCCGGCGGAGTTATTGTGGCGCCGAGAGGAATGTCGGTGGAAGCCAAGATCCTGACAGTGGAACACGCAGGAACTGGCGGCAAATCCGGCGTGCTGATCTTTCAAGTCCAGTCATTCAGCGTGCATGGAGTCCCGGTCCTGCTCAACGGAGTCTTTACTCTTGTGGCGCCCGACATCGGGGCGCAATCCCGGCACATTGCGAATCCATCGCTGGTGCGCGTTTCCGGACCTCTGCCCCCAGGGAATGAATCTCAGATTGAGCCTGGCATGACCCTTGTCGCTTCGGTTGCTGCCGACGCCACTCTCAATCCCTGACATTCGTCCGATTCGGTTTCACGGCATTTGCAGTGACGGGGAGTTGCAGAGGCACTTCGAAGCGAGAATCCGTGAGGACTACAGCCTCAGACTGCTTCTTTTTGCACGAGGTACTCGTCCATGAGTACTGAAACAAGCACCGCGGTCGGCACGGACACGATCGCGCCCAGAATGCCACCGAGTTCCGACCCGAGTAAAAGAGCAACCAGGATTGCCAATCCCGGAAGTCCCACCCTGTTTCCCATGATCCGTGGAATCAGGAAAGAGTTTTCGACTTGTAACCAGACCACGTAGAAGATCGCAACGCCTACCACGCGGCCCCAGGAGTCTATAGCCGCCACCATCAAGGTAAGCGCGATGCACACCGCCGCGCCTATCACCGGGATTATGTTCAGCAAGCCGGTAAGCACGCCGAGTGCGTAAGCATAGCGCACGTGAAGTTCCGCGTAGACGATCGTGCTGGCCAATCCCAAAATCAGCATTAGGCCTCCCTGTCCGAGAAGCCACTTGCCCATTCGAACTTCAGCGCGCTGCAAAGCGTTGTCGAGCCGAGCTCGGCTTTCAGGCTGAAAAAACGAAAGTGCCCAGCGGTAGGCGATGTCACCTTCGAGAATGAAATACACGGTCAGAATCAAGCCCATCGCTATGGTAAAAATTGCGCCGGCCCAATTCTTGATAGAGAGCAGGAGATATGTGGCCGCGTTGCTGATGAAATCCTGAATGTGCGCATTGACCTCTTCAGTATTTACCCGATCCGCAAATGGAACGTGCTTCAGCTTCTCCAAGATCCTCGGTAAACGAGTCGGAGCCTCCTTGCCGAACTCTTGAAGATCATGGACGACAGGCGGGAGAGCGAGAAATCCGAATGTCGTTAACGCCCCGGCAACCAGGAGAAGCAGGACGAGAATTGCGTAGCCCTTGAATGGTCTCCACCGTCCGATTTGGAGCGTGGAGACAGCCCTCACAATGGGCCGGAGCACAACGGCAAGCAACGCGCTTACATAGAGCACGAGAAGAACGTTCCGGACCAGCCAAGCCACATAAAAGGCCAGCGCGAGCACGAACGCAAATGCAATGTCACTTCGAAGATCGCGGCGTCTGCCATCCATCTGACTCATGCAATAAATATCCTCGGACCAGCAAGAGTATTACGGGTGAACTGTTGCCCTACGCAGATGCAGATCAGCTCGTGCAATCTCCCAAAGGCCTAGCGGTCGTCCCCTCCACCGAGAATGGATCCAACGATCCCACCCAAAAGCGCACCGCCTGCGGCTGTCCCCACCCTGCCTCCTTCAACCCGAGGCATATACTCGCCGATTTGATGCGCCAGCCGGGAAATGGGCAGTGTCTGCAGCCAAACTGTACCCGGGCCCACAAGCATCGCGAGGAATAACCCATCTCCGCCAAAGATCATATTCTTGATGCCTGGGACGGTCGTGATCTGAAACGACACGGACGACTCAAACGCACCGACATGTCCTGGATGCACTCGCAACATCTCGCCTGGCGCGAGGTTCTTCACGACCAGTTCCCCTGACAACTCCAGCCATGCGGTGCCGATGCCGCCGATCTTCTGAAGCAGAAATCCATTGCCTCCAAAGATTCCCGCGCCTAGCGACTGCTGAAAACCTACGCCAATTGTGACCTGGGGTGTCGCGCACAAGAAGCCGTGCCGATGAACCAGGTATTCCGGACCTTGACCGAGTTGGACCGGCAAGATGTGGCCCGGAACCTTGGTGGCAAACGAAACTTCGCCGGGATACTGCATGGCGCGATACTCGGTCATGAACAGGCTTCCGCCCCCGGCTACGCGCTTGATGATTCCGAATAGACCACCACCGCCACCCATCTGTGTGTGGGTAGTCAGCTGAATCGAAGCCGTCATCCATGAGAGCTCTCCACTCTCTGAAAAAACGCTTTCGTTGGGATCGAGTTGCACATCGAGCACAGGCATCGTGGTGCCCTGTATCCGCGTCTGCATGGAAGCCCTCCTGTTCAGGACAAGTGTACCTTCCCGAAAGCAAGCAAGAGTTAGAATTGGACATCCGATGAAAGTTCACGGGAGCTTCCCCTCTTCTCTACCTCTGTTAGCAGGTTTTCTCTTCCAATTCGCTGGCTGTCACAGTACCGGACCAGCCGACTTGGATCGACCGCGAGTCGCTCCGGGGGTGAAGGTGCAGGATGTGACGTTTCACTCGGACGCGCTCAACCGCGACATGCCATATCGAGTATTTACTCCAGCAAGAGTTGAGACGGCGAAGAAACTGCCCGTTGTGTACCTGTTGCATGGCGGAGATGGCACCTTTCGCGACTGGTCAGATTTTTCCGACGTCTCCCGATATGCCGATTACGGACTGATACTCGTCATGCCCGAAGGTGCTTTCTCTTACTACATGAATTCCGCGGAAAGGGCGCAAGACAGATACGAAGACTACCTTGTGAACGATCTGATCTCCGACGTCGAGATGCGATTTCCAGTTAAGAAAGGCCGCGAGAATCGAGCGATGATTGGAATTTCGATGGGAGGCTTCGCAGCAATCAAGCTGGCTCTAACTCGTCCTGAACTGTTTGTATTTGTCGGAGCGTTCAGCCCCTCTGTCGACGCCGCAAGCCGTCACTTCAATATCAAAAGCCCGGGAATGTGGTGGAGATTTCGGACCATCTTTGGGCCGCAAGGGAGTGAGTCCCGGAGATCACGAGATCCGTTTGTATTGGTCAAGACAGCAGATCCGGCCTTGACGCCGTACATCTATATGACCGCTGGAGACAACGAGCCTCTTCTCGAACCCGACCGCCGCTTCGCCGCCAGGCTGAAAGAACTTCATTTCGCTTATGAATTTCACGTCAAATCCGGCGGCCACGATTGGGGCGAGTGGAACTCGCAGATCCCGGGCTGTTTCGACAGTCTGCTGCAGCACATGAAGCTGGATCGCTGACCTTCGTTCCTCTTTTCGGAGGCTCCCCTACTGAACCAATTTCAGACTCGTCTCCGTCGTCGCAAGAGAACTTCCTCCCAGCCAGATCTTGTAGGTGGTCGGTTCAACGGTTCGCTTGACGTCAGCGTTATAGAAACTCAGTTCGTCGAATCCGAGTGAAAACGTGACGCGCTTCGACTCACCTGGAGCGAGCGCAACGCGCGTGAAGCCTTTGAGCTCTCGCACAGGCTGTTCGACGCTGGCGTTCGTATTGCGGAGATAGAGCTGAACAACTTCTGTCCCGGCTACACTTCCAGTATTTCTCACGTTGACGCCAAGCGTGACCACTGGCTTGTGATCGGCAAGCACTTCGCGCAATGGTACCTCCGCACGGCTGATTGTCGGCTCTGAATAGCTGAAGCGCGTATAGCTTAGCCCCCATCCGAAGGGAAAAAGTGCGGAATTCTCTTCATCCATATAGCGCGAAACAAACTTCTCGCCCGAATTGCGTGGCAGGTGGTTCAGATCGCCGTGCGCCGGCCGACCAGTGGGCATTTGCGCGTAATAGAGTGGTTCCTGCCCGACTGCGCGAGGGAGGCTGGCCGGCAATTTTCCAGAGGGGTTCACGTCCCCGAAGAGCACGTCGGCGACAGCGTGGCCGGCTTCGATGCCCGGACTCCATGCTTCAAGAATTGCGGGCACATGCTCGGAAGCCCACTTCAATTCCATTGGCCTGCCCGCGAGGACAACGAGGACGACAGGCTTGCCGGTCGCTACCACGGCCTCGAGAAGCTTCTCCTGCACACCGGTAAAGCCGAGCGTCGTCCTGCTTGCAGCCTCGCCCTCCATCCAATTGGTGCTCTCGCCAAGAGCCAGAATCGCCAAGTCCGCTTTCTTCGCAATCTCTACCGCAGCTGCGATTGTCTTCTGATCATCGGGAATCGCGAGATGTTCATCGGCTGCAGCCGTGCCCGTAAAACTAACGTGCTTGAGCACGTTCTCGTCTTCCCCTGAAAGCAGGCCGCATCCTTCGGCAAAGAGCAATCGATCACCGAGGCGTTCTGAGAGAGCGGTTTTCAGCGTAATCACGTTCTTCGGATCGCCCGTCACAGTCCAGGCGCCCAGCAACTCGCGCTGGTTGTCGGCCAAAGGGCCGATCAGAGCAACCGTCTTGGCCCTGCCTGTGAATGGCAGCAGCGCTCCCACGCCCTCAACGGGTTCGTTCTTCAAAAGAACCAAGGTTTCGCCCGCGATCTTGCGAGCAGCGGCGCGGCGTTCCGATGTTGCTTCATAAGGAGGACCCGGAGTTACGTAAGGATGCTCAAAAAGGCCGAGCGCAAACTTCACGCGAAGAATTCTACGGACGGCTTCATCCACCACGCTCTCGTGAATCTTCCCGGAACGCACCTGGGCGGCGATGACAGTTCCATAGAGGTTACCCTCCATGTCCATATCCACGCCGGCTTCCAGAGCTTTGCGCGCTACGGTGGGACCATCACCGATGGAGTGATTTTGCAACTCGCTAACTGCTCCCCAATCGGAAACGACAAATCCGTCAAAGCCCCATTCCTTACGCAGAATGTGGGTGAGCATGAATGGATTTGCGGTTGCTGGAATGCCATTGATCGAATTGAAGGAACTCATGAGTGTCGCCGCCCCCGCTTCAACTGCAGCGTGGTACGGAGGAAGGTAAACCTGTCTGAGCGTAATCTCGCTCATGTCGGTCGCGTTGTAGTCACGCCCCGCAATAGCGGCTCCGTAAGCTGCAAAATGCTTCACGGAGACGGCTACCGAATCCGGTTTTGACAGATCGCCTTGCTGATACCCCTTTACCCAGGCGCGAGCCATCGCAGAACTGAGATAGGGATCTTCGCCGTTCGATTCGATAATGCGGCCCCATCGCGCATCACGGGCGATATCGACCATTGGCGAGAAAACCCACGCTATACCATCCGCGCGAGCTTCCACAGCGCCCATGTGCGCCACAGTCTCAGCCGCGTTCGCGTCCCAGCTTGCCGCGATCGCGAGAGGAACCGGAAATGTGGTCCGATGACCATGAATTACGTCGAGCCCAAAGATGATTGGAATATGCAGGCGCGACTTCTCGATGGCAATGTGCTGATAGTGATTGGTCCGTTCGGCGCCCACCACATTCAGCATCGAGCCGACTTGCCCCTTGGCTGCCAGATCGTCATACGTCAGGTTGGAGGCGGATGGACCGGTGGCAAATCCAGCCGAGTACTGAACCAGTTGGCCAATCTTCTCATCGAGCGTCATCTGCTTCAGAAGCGATTCGACGCGGGCATTAACTTCCTTTGAGGCAAGCTGAGGATTGGGACCCGGTCCCGTTTGCGACACCGCTAAATCAGAGTTGGGAGCAAATACTGCGATAGACAAAAGCACCAGCGGAAGCACTGAGACTACGGGAGTTTTCATGACCCGGCCATGATAAACCGTTTGATCCAGAGCCGTCAGTCAACTACGCCCCATTGTCTTGTCTTCCCTTCGCGGATCGGACCAAGGATGGTGGTGGTTCAAAGAGCGCCGCGTATCGACCAGGCATTTGCAGCAGAGATGCGGGGTCAATTGCAGACAACTTTAACTGAGTGAAATGCACTACTCTTGCAAGAGACTGTGATGCCCCGCTTTCTATCGCAATTTCGCAGAGCGCTCTGGCTCGCGCTCAAGCACGACGTGCTCAACACGGCGAAAGCCGCCGCCTATTCAGGAATGCTGATGTTGTTTCCCACTTTTGTGGTCCTCACGACGGTGGTTGCGTTCGTGCCAGAAGGGCCAACGCTGGTGGGAGAGATTCGCTCAGAGTTCCAGCAATTGCTGCCCGTTGACACGATATCGCTGCTGCAATCGTCCATTCAGGCGCGCCATATTGCGTCATCGCAGTTAATTCTTTCCGCTGCCAGTCTCAGCGTATTTGCTGGACTCGGTCTGATGCTGACTCTAATGGATGGCTTTCGCCGCGCCTATCGCCTTCCGCGAGAAGAGTGGGGGTTCTGGCATCGAAGATTACGTGCTCTCCTGCTCGTGCCAATCGTGCTCGTTCCGCTGTCTTTGGCGACGCTGCTATTGGTATTTGGCCACGCAATTGAATTGTGGATCATCGTGAACGCCGGCCATCAGTTGCGAAGCATCGTGCTTGTCTTGTGGAGAATTGCGCGCTGGTCGGTTGCTCTTGCCACCAGCGTTTCAGTCCTCGGTGCACTCTATCATTTTGGCACCAAGCGAGGAGAACATTGGACGCATGTCATGCCCGGGGCCATCGCGGCCACGGTGGTATGGTTCCCGGCCACGCTGACTTTCGGTTGGTACGTTACGCGGATCGCCGACTACTCGATGTTCTACGGTTCCTTTGGTGCAGGCGTTGCAACCCTCATTTGGCTTTACATCACGTCCTTCAGTGCACTCATTGGCGCGGAACTGAACGGCGTCCTTTTCAGAGAACGTCGAAATCAAGCGTAGACGGCGATTCTGAAGAGAATCTCATTCGTCTGTGATAACTCTCACCGACAGTCTCACCTCCGTCATCGCATGATGGATAGGGGCATTGCGTGACAACCGCGCCGTGTACAATAAAGCGGACCGCTCATACTCTCAACTGTCCCCAAAAATCGATACTTGTGGAGTAATACAAATGCCGTTCGTTGAATCGAGCCATACCGAATCTCCCATCCAACGCCGTGCCAAGATCGTCGCTACGCTCGGTCCCGCTTCAAATACCGAACCGGTGTTTCGAGATCTAGTGCGGGCGGGAGTGGATGTTGTTCGCCTCAACTTCTCCCATGGCACACACGAGGAGAAGCTGGCCCTCATCCAGATGATTCGCAAGGTGAGCCGCGAAGAGCATAAGCCACTCTGTATATTGGGCGATCTTCAAGGGCCCAAGATTCGCACATCGAAGCTCAAAGATCACCAGGCGGTGCTGCTCAAGACAGGTCAGCGATTGACGATCACGCCTCGGGATGTCCCAGGCACGGCAACCCTGGTTGGCACCACGTTCAAGACACTAGCGGAGAATGTCGAACAAGGTTCGCGCATCCTGCTTTCTGATGGACTCATCGAGCTTCGCGTTCATGAGGTAATCGGCAGCGATGTAGTCTGCGAAATCATCAACGGAGGCATGCTTGGAGAGAACAAGGGCATCAACCTGCCCGGCATTCCGGTACGCGTTCCCTCGTTAACGGAAAAGGACACCGCAGATCTTGAATTTGCGCTGAAAAATGGCGTCGATGCTATCGCCGTTTCTTTCGTGCGAACAGCAGAAGATGTGCGCCTGGTTCGCAACCGCGTTTCCGCTTACGGCGGGGAAACGTGGATCATCGCAAAGCTCGAGAAGCCCCAGGCCATTGAACATCTGGACAGCATTCTTCAGGCCGCTGACGGAATCATGGTTGCACGCGGCGATCTTGGCGTCGAAGTGCCACCGGAGAAAGTTCCCGCGATTCAAAAGCACATCATTCGCCGCGCTTCGGAATATTTCAAGCCAGTCATTACCGCTACACAGATGCTGGAATCGATGATCGAAAATCCACGCCCCACGCGCGCGGAGGTTTCTGACGTCGCCAACGCCGTCTATGACGGCACAGATGCCGTGATGCTCTCCGGCGAATCTGCGGTTGGCAAGTACGCTGTCGAAGCTGTCTCGATGATGGCGCGAATCGTCAGCGAAGCGGAGCGTCACATCAAAGAGGATCACCTCGCTGAGCCGCGCATCAGGCAGACCCATCTCTCGATTGCCGAGACCATCTGCGAGGCAACCGCACACGCTGCAGATGATTTGGATTTGCGCGGCGTCGCGCTTTTCACCGAGTCTGGGGCCACGGCACGCCAGCTTTCGAAATACCACCCAACAGCGCCCATTTTTGCTCTGAGCCCTATCGAGGTCACAATCAATCGGCTCAATCTTCTTTGGGGCACTACGCCGATTCGTTGCCCCAAGGTCAACTCGACTGAAGCATTGGTTGACGTTGCTGAGAGTCTTCTCGAGCAGCACGGATATGTCCGCACTCGCGAAGTGATTGCGATCGTGGCTGGCACCCGAACCAAGTCGGGATCAACCAACTTCCTCCGCTTACATGTTCTCGGCGAACATAACCAGGAAGGCGTTCGATTCTTTGCCCCCCACGAAGATGAAACAGTCCCCGCTCCTCAGAACGCCGCAGCTGCACCTCGATCAAAGCGGGTTACGAACAAGCCGACCAAGGCTGTGCCGCGACGTAAATAGTCGATCGACAAACTTCAAAACAACAAAACGCCACCCTGTATTGAGCGTGGCGTTTTTGTTTTGTTTGCGCAGCGGAGCTCCGTTTTTACTTCGCTGCAAGCTGACGCAACACATATTGCAATATCCCGCCGTGTTCGAAGTACTCGATCTCTTGTGGCGTGTCGATCCGAACTACCGCGTTGAATGACTTCTCCGATCCATCCGCCGTCCTGGCCTTCACTGCCAGAACGCGACCATTAGCAAGCTTCGCCTTGAGCAGCCCAGTGAGCCCCGCAAAATCGTAGGTCTCTTCTCCAGTCAATCCAACCGACTCGACATTTTGCGCTTCTTCAAATTGCAGAGGCAAAATGCCCATCCCGACCAGATTTGAGCGGTGGATGCGCTCGAAGCTCTCAGCGATGACTGCACGAACTCCCAGCAGGTTTGGCCCCTTGGCAGCCCAATCGCGCGACGAACCCGAGCCATATTCCTTGCCTGCCAAAATTACGAGAGGCACACCTCGTTCGGCATACTTCACGCTCGCGTCGAAGATCGACATCTGATCACCCTCGGGCAGGAGACGCGTTACCCCGCCCTCGGTGCCGGGCGCGAGTTTGTTGCGCAGACGTACATTTGCGAATGTTCCACGCACCATCACCTCGTGATTGCCTCGGCGCGATCCATACGAGTTGAAATCTACGGGCTTGACTCCATGGTCTGCCAGATACTTACCCGCCGGCCCATTCGCCTTGATGGATCCCGCAGGCGAAATATGGTCCGTGGTCACCGAGTCGCCGAGCACTGCCAGCACGCGCGCACCGAGGATATCCTTAATCGGTGCGGGAGTTTTTGTCATTCCGTCGAAGTATGGCGCCTGACGGATGTAGGTTGAGTCCGGCTCCCACTTATAGACATCTCCGGTAGGAAAGCTAAGTCCCTGCCAATTAGCATCGCCGAGGCTTACGGTGGCGTACTCCTTGCGGAAACTCTCGCTGCTAAGTCCTTTTTCAATCGCGTCTGCAACCTCTTGCTGCGTCGGCCAGATGTCCTTAAGGAATACGGGCTCGCCAGTTTGGTCAGTGCCCAACGGATCAGTATCGAAGTTGTGCCCGATCTTCCCTGCGAGCGCGTACGCCACGACCAGCGGCGGGCTCATCAGGTAGTTCGCGCGCACATCGACATTTACGCGTCCCTCGAAATTGCGATTGCCCGAAAGCACGCTCACCGCAACCAGTCCATGCTCGTCGATGCTCTTCGAAACATCCGTGGGAAGCGGACCGGAGTTGCCAATGCAAGTGGTGCATCCGTAGCCCACGACGTTGAAGCGAAGCTTTTCAAGGTACGGCAACAGCCCGGCCTTAGCATAGTATTCCGTAACTACGCGTGATCCTGGAGCAAGCGAGGTCTTCACCCATGGCGGCACGGTAAGCCCCTTCTCCACGGCCTTCTTTGCCAGAATTCCAGCCGCCATCATCACTGAGGGATTCGAAGTATTCGTACAACTGGTGATAGCCGCAATTACCACAGATCCATGATCGAGATACTTGTCAGGATCGACGTTGAAGCGCTCTTTTACAGTTGTGGTCACATGCAAAGGGGCCTTCTCGGCAACTGCCGTGTCTGTAATCGATTCTCGTTTCCATGCGGCAGCGGTGCGCGTTCCCAGTGGCTTTGCAGTTGGCGCAAGCAGCGTTGGCAACTGCTGCGCAAAGCTTGCAGCCGTCTCTCTAAGCAGGACGCGATCCTGCGGACGCTTAGGCCCGGCCACGCTGGGCTCGACCGCCGACAGATCCAGTTCCAATGTCTGTGTGTACTCAGCTTCTGGCGAGTCTCCCGTGTGGAACAGCCCCTGTTCTTTGTAATATGTCTCCACGAGCGCGATCTGCTCTTCGCTTCTTCCGGTGAGCTTGAGGTACCGCAGAGTTTCAGCGTCAACTGGGAAAATGCCGCAAGTGGCGCCGTACTCTGGAGCCATGTTGCTGATCGTTGCGCGATCCGCAAGCGGCAATGCGGCAATGCCGGGCCCGTAGAACTCCACAAACTTTCCCACCACTCCGAGTTTGCGCAGTGCCTGGGTAACCGTCAGCACCAAGTCGGTAGCGGTCGCGCCTTCGCGCAGTTTGCCCGTCAGTTTGTAGCCTACGACCTGCGGCACGAGCATCGACACCGCCTGTCCGAGCATTGCCGCTTCGGCCTCGATTCCACCTACGCCCCAGCCGAGAACGCCCAATCCGTTGATCATCGTGGTGTGCGAGTCTGTCCCAACGAGCGTGTCGGGATACGCAACCAACTCGCCATTGATCTCGGTGGTGAATACAACTCGGGCAAGATACTCCAAATTCACCTGGTGGCAAATCCCCATTCCCGGTGGCACCGCCGAAAAGTTGCGAAAGGCTGTCTGACCCCATTTCAAAAACGCATAGCGCTCGCGGTTGCGTTGGAACTCGAGCAACGCGTTCGCGTCGTACGCTCCTGACGTTCCGAATTCATCCACCTGTACAGAATGGTCGATGACCAACTCGGCCGGTACGAGCGGATTCACGCGTTCGGGATCGCCGCCCAGTGTCTTGATCGCATCGCGCATCGCACCCAGATCCACAATGGCGGGGACGCCCGTAAAATCCTGCATCAGGACTCGGGCCGGCATGTAAGCGATCTCGCGACTCGGCTCGGCCTTGGCGTCCCAGTTCGCAAGGAACTCGATGTCCGACGCGGTCACATTTACGCCATCTTCGCGACGCAGCAAGTTCTCCAGCAGAATCTTCAGGCTGAACGGCAGTCGGCTTAGGTTGAATCCCCGCGCGGTCAAAGCCGGCAGGCGATAGATGGTGTAAGAGTGTTGGCCGGAGGTGAGGCTGGCACGGCTGGCAAAACTATTCATCTGGACCTTCCTGTCCGCATTCAGGCGGCTGCGGTGTGAACTCTACGCTTGCGGGATGTGACCCGCGATCATTCCTTCGACCTGTCGGAAAAACCAACTCGACGTCGAAGAAAGAAATTCAACGGGATTAGCTTACTCACTCGGAAGAGCGGCGTCCACGATCGGGCCGGCCGCGGCGAAAGCGCCTGAGCAATGGCATGGCAGGGATGGGTGATCGGCTATCCATAGATTACGCAACGATTTTATCGCGGAACCTGTGGGCAAGGGAATTGGACGCGGACGTGATGAGGAACTCCAACTGGTCGCTAAGGTTGCGCACACCGCAATGCAAAAGCTACGCTCGATCTGTACCCCGGAGGCAATCAATGTCTTTGTCTTTGCGAGTTGTTCAATTTGTTCTCGCGACAACATTTCTTTCCTGTGCCGCCGCGATCTGCCAGACAAGCGCCGTTCCCCCTGTGCCGCCGAGCAAATGGCCCGCTGTGGATGGGACAGTGATCCTGCGAGATTTCCACTTTGGCACCGGCGAAACTTTGTCCCAGCTCAAGCTCCACTACCTGACACTTGGCGCACCACATCGCAATAAGGCGGGCCAAACCGATAACGCGGTTCTTCTGCTTCACGGCACCGGCGGAAGCGCACATTCTTTGCTCAATCCCGTTTTTTCTGATGTGCTGTTCGGCCCGGGATCGGTGCTCGATATCACGAAATACTTTATTGTCCTTCCCGACGACATTGGCCACGGCGAGAGCTCGAAGCCTTCCGACGGAATGCACGCGCATTTCCCTGCCTACGACTACGACGACATGGTGCGCAGCCAGCGCATGATGCTCGACGAGATGAAAATCGACCACCTACGCCTGATTCTGGGAACTTCGATGGGCTGCATGCAGACGTTTGTCTGGGGAGAGACTTATCCCGGCTTTGCCGACGCGCTCGCACCTTTCGCCTGCCTTCCGGTTCAGATTGCCGGCCGCAATCGCATGATGCGCTACATGTCTATCGAGGGCATCAAGCGTGACCCAGCCTGGATGGGCGGGGAGTACAAGACTGAACCGGTGGAGGGACTTCGCCTCGCTAACACACTCGTTCTGGTAATGGGCTCGAGCCCTCTGCAGATGCAGAAACAAGCTCCAACGCGCGAAGCAGCCGAGCAATATGTTGACCGCTATTGGTCGCGCCCCAGCAACGACGCGAATGACATGATTTACTACCTCAACGCCAGCCGTAATTACAATCCCAGCCCGCATCTGGAAGACATTAAAACGCCTATGCTATGGATCAATTCAGCTGACGACTACATCAACCCAGCTGAACTGGGGATTGCTGAAAAGGAGGTTAAGCGCATGCCAAATGCGCGTTTCATTCTGCTTCCTATTTCGGATTCCACTCGCGGTCATGGCACGCACACGGCCGCTGCCGTCTGGAAGGGATATCTCGCAGAGTTTATGCAGGCGACCGAGCCCAAACCATAACCAGGACACGATTCCTTGTGCAACCAGTGCATCAACGCATCTCTATACTGGAAGGGCAACGAGGCTTCCGAGGTCGCGAAACTTGAGCATTAGGGTGACACTCGAGGGGATATTCACGCGCGCCCTCACCTGGATGATGCGCAGGATGCCCAACGAGAGGCAGCGGCTCCTTGCGGTGACAATTCTGGCGGGTGGATTGTGTGGACTCTCCGCCGTCGCCTTTCACCTCAGCATCGGCTGGGCCGAATCGTTGTTCATCGATCGCGCCAACAGCGCGCCGGGACACAGTTGGATTTGGTGGTCAATCCTCTCACCTGGGCTGGGAGGTCTCGTCGTTGGAATCGGTCTTACCTACTTCGCGCCGGCTGCTGCGGGAAGTGGGATTCCGCAGGTCAAAGTAGCCTTTGCTCTCCGCTCCGGCCTCGTGTCGCTGAGGGAGACCATCGGGAAATTCATCCTCTGCGCGGTTCAGATTGGCTCCGGTGCATCCCTCGGACTGGAAGGCCCAACTGTACAGATCTGCGCCGGCGTGAGCAGTCTTCTGGCGCGGGCAGCACGATTAAGTCCGAAGAATTGCCGCAGGATGGCCTCGGTGGGAATGGCGGCGGGAATTGCTGCTGCATTCAACGCGCCCATCGCCGCAATAACCTTCACACTCGAAGAGCTGATTGGGGACCTGGATCAAACCATGTTGTCGGGGGTCATTGTCGCGGCGGCAATCGCAGCGGTGGTCGAACACACCATTCTCGGATCGAACCCAGTCTTTCACGTGCCACGAGCTTACAGCCTTGACAGCGCGTCGTCACTTTTGGGGTATGCCCTGCTCGGATTGCTCGCTGCCGCGGTCTCGGTGGCGTTTACCGACTCCTTGCTTGGTTTGAGAGCAATTTTCAAGCGACTGAATGTGGTGCCTAAATGGGTTCACCCGGCAATCGGTGGCTTGGCTACGGGGTGTCTGGCTGTTCTGGGACTCCAGATCTTTCATCTGAACGGAATCGCCGGCGATCCTTACAAGACATTGACTCAGGCTCTCACCGGAACAATGCCATTGCTTTTGATGGTGACATTCTGTGTTTTGAAGCTGGCAGCGACAGTTTGTTCTTATTCGAGCGGCGGCTCAGGAGGAATTTTTGCGCCCTCGCTCTTCATGGGGGCGATGCTTGGGGGCTCAGTTGGCTACCTGGACGTTGCCATCTTCCATCACTCTCCCGATGCCATTGGAGCCTTTGCGGTTGTGGGTATGGGCGCGGTCTTTGCCGGTATCGTTCGCGCGCCTATGACATCGGTGCTGATCGTTTTCGAAATGACCGGCGGCTACGGTTTGGTTCTACCCCTGATGATCGCCAACATGAGCGCGTTTGCGTTGGCTCGCCACTGGCGCCCAGTGCCGATCTACGACGCCCTCCTTGCGCAAGATGGCATCGAGTTGCGGCACGGGGCTCGACCGTTGGATCCGCCGGGAGCAGCGCACATCTCAGCCGATGTGCCGACAATGGATGCCACTGCCTAGCAACGCCTGAACCTGGCCTTTTGCTGTGAATAGAGGCCTCTATCTCGGCGGTGCCATGTTGTAGAGAAAGATGGCCCTCAGCTCAAGGTAGGGTCCGTGGAATTCTTTGGGCAAGGGTGGGTAGTTGGACCCGGTGAGAGCCCCCCAGGCAGCCCGATCGAGACCGGTGTCGCCGGAACGGCCTTCGAGAGCCATGCTGCCCTCCATCAGCCGTCCGTTAGGAAGCACTTTGAAGCGGACGACGACCGCGCCCTTTTTAAGAATCGGCGGGTTGACTTCGTCGGGAATCAGCGGATCCCAGGTTTTCTGCGTTTCCCGGTGCCACCGCATCAACCATGAGTTGAAGTCGACTCCCTGAGTGTCAGACAGGACCTGGACGCCCCCGCTGCCGGCCCCGGGATGCTTGGCTAACCCCCCGCCAGAGGGAGCAGTGGTTGTTCCAGAGCCGGAACCACGGGATGCGCCCTTCATTGCATCGCGCAACTGATCGGCCGGATTCGCGGAACCCATGGCAAAGTTGGGCTGGGCCGGGGCCGGCACGGGGCTGGGCACCTCGGATGGCTGGGGCTGAGGCGGCGGAGTCACGGGCGGCGTTGGCTGGGCAGGCGCAGTGGCTTCGGGCGCTGGCTCTGGGGGCGGCTCCGGCTGTGGCTTGTTCATTGCCTCAAGGGTTTTCTTGTCGACGCGTGGCTGCTTCTCGGTCGTGGGCTTGACGGCAACCTTGGGCTGCAGAGTACGAAGCGCATCGGGTGGCAAGTCAAGGTAACTCAAGTCTTTACGCTTCTTGATAGCTTCAAAGGGGTCAATGACAGCCGGAACCTTGAAGACGTAGCGTGGAATCCAGGTAATCGCAGAGATCAAGAAAATGTGGATCAAGAGGGCAATCCAGATTCCTTCGCGCAGACGAGCCCAACGCCGCTCGTCCTCGAGTTCGGTGATCATCTGGAGTAGTTCGTGGGTATCGTAGTCTACCCACCGCGATGGAGCGGCACCCCGCAGCAACGGTTCAGGCGTTTTGGCTTCATCGCCGGGAGTTGGGTCGCCGGAGTCCGGCGCACTGGCTAATCCGTGGTCTGGAGTGGGTCCAGTAGGCTCGTTGGGCTCGTTCGCCGTGGTTTTTGCTTCGCTTGTTGGCATTCTTGGGGCAACGGCTGCGGGGCACACGCCCAGCCAACTCCGTCTCGAGTCCTTCCTATCTATTCTCTCATTCCCCGCGTTTGAGGCAACTCAAACGCCCAGGATATTCGGACCGTACAATGTATCTTTCTGAATGGACGAAACTCGCGTAAGAAAAGGGGCATTTTGAAGCACGTTTTTCTTGGACTTTGGCTCAAGTGGAAGCTTGTAATACTGCCCGCGCTCATAAAGATGGGCTTCTGGGGAGCCGGGGCGGTGGCGGTGCTCGACTCTTCCACGATCCCCGTGCCGATGGACGCGATATTGGCTGTTTGGATATGGGAGGACAAGAGCCACTTCTGGATGTATTGCGTGATGGCTGCCGCTGGATCGGCAATTGGCGGACTTTTGCCTTATGTGTTGGGGCGGGCAGGCGGCGAGTTGTTCGTGCTGAAACGGGTCAACCGGGAACGCTATGAGCGGATGCGACTGCGATTTGAGAAGCAGGAGTTCCTGGCAATGATGATCCCATCGATGCTTCCTCCGCCCACCCCTTGGAAGGCATTCGTATTTGCCGCCGGGGTATTCGAGATGCGGGTGATTCCGTTCATGCTGGCCGTCTTTACCGGAAGGCTCATTCGATGGCTGGTGCTTTCGCTGTTAGTACTCAAGCTTGGACCCGACGCAGTAAGAGTGGTGGAGCACCATGCGTTAGCACTGTTTGGAGCCGTGGTTGGTCTGGCCGCGCTTGGGTTTGCCTGGTGGTGGATGAAGAAGCGACGGACGGGCGAAATCCAGATGGAACCCTGAACAGAATCTGCGCTGCAAACGATCAGGACGCACCGTGGCGCTTCATCTTGCTCAGACAGTCCGCAGGTGTTTCTAATCTTCGAAAAGAGGGCCCTCAGCGTGCTTCCGCTCTTTGGGCCGCATTCGCCAGAGAAATTTTCCGAACCATGACCGGAATGCCGAAAGCCAGACCTGCGACAACCGCGGTTGAGAGCATGTCGTTACGATAGAACGGAATCGCGGCGGCGTAGCAGGCAGCCAGCCCTGAGAGAGTGTGGGGATACATGTTTCCGCCGACCCAGACCGCGTAGTTGGAAACCAGGAAGAATGAAGTCGGCCCGAGCACCACACCCGCAGCTACACGGACGAATGTCGTCCGGGCGTGAAGCAAAATATGTCCCAGAGCCATCGCTGCCACATACCAGGCCCATGTGGGAATGTAGGCGGTCCACTGGAAGCTGTAGTGATAGGCGAAGACAGTGAGGCAGTAATCGGTAACCATCAAAGCCGCCAGAGGGGCCAGCATCTCGCGCCATGAGCGCCGTGCGCCGAAGTAGAGCAGTGCTCCGCCAACCGCAGTGAAGTTGAGCCAATCGGGATGGGGCACGACACGGGTCAGAATGGCAACAACCAGCAGAAGATAAGCGGGCATAGAAACCTCTTTTTCGGGATTCCGGGCAATGTGCGCCCGGGCAAGGATGCGGTATATCCATTCTGACGGTCGAGAGTCGGATGGTCAACCGGTGACATAGCCAGATGAACAAAACTTTTCATTTGGCGCGACCACTATTTCTGTTCGCGACCGCCCATCGCCTGGCCGGCTTCCTCGCGCCCGTCGACGATGTATACAGTGCCGCCTAGAGGCGGCGGCCCGGCGGAACGGCCAGTGCCGCGAAAATTGTAGGTGAAGCGCAGGTCAGAAAACTCTACGGTAGTCCACTGTCTACCGGGTGGGACTTTGGGCGGGTCCATTCCGCGTACAGGAACCGGACCCAGGTCTCGGATGACCGCCCAGGTTCCCCAGTCCAGATAAACCTGACCGAGCAAAGTCTGCTTTGCGGCCTCTATGGCCGGGGTGTCGTCTGGCTTGAAGAATTGGTCAGTTTGAGGATCGCTATCGATGTCGCCGGTACGGCTATTGATCTCGGCCGTCTGGTAGAAGGTTTGGGTCTCGAGGATGGCGTGCCAATGAAAGGGGTCCAGCGGATAGGGTTCGATGCCGATTCGGGTGGTCGGCTCAGTAGTGATCGGGTTGCTGCTTAGGAGCGCGTGGGCCTGGTCGCGCTCTACATAACGCAAGCACCAGAGAAGGACAATTCCGGTAAGAGCGAAGATCGCCCAGCCGCGGCCACGGAACCGGGTTCTGCGGCTGCTGATTTCCCGTTCCATGAGTCCGAAGAGGCCGGGGATGACGAGTGCGGCAATGAGGAGGGCCCATATCACCGGTTCTGCAATGAAGACAAAACTGCCGGCGTACCAGCGCGGGTTGAAGGGGAAGAAGGGACGGACGCCGTAGTTGTTGGTCCAGTCAAGGAGGATATGGCTGGAGGCAGAGATGAAAGCAGCGACATAGACCCAGAGCCACCGAACAGGCTGCGGGACGTGCAGGACTGGTGCGCCGGGCTCCGGAGGAGGGATGTTTCTCGCTTTGCGGTCGAGACGCGACTTGCGCCATCGGTGATAAAGCCAAACAGCTCCGACTGCGGCGGCGGCAACGAATGGAATGGCGATGAAAGTGTGGGTGATTCCACGATGGTGCTTAAGTTCCTCAATGGGACCTGCAAAACCCCAAACGACGTCGATATCGGCGGCCTCAGCGGCGAGGACGGCGGCGAGCGTTGCGTAGGCCGATTTGCGGTTGAGGCCGGAGCGACCAATGCAGGCGCCGGTAAGGAAATGTGTGAAGGGTTCCATGCTTACTGGCAACCATACCAAAGGCAGGCACCGGGTTGTCGCTCACCGCTCAACCCGATGAGGCCGGGGCGAGCCCTATAATCCTGCCCATGGATGAGAAGAACACAGCAGGCCGAGCGGCGGCGCGCGTAGAGGAGTTGCACGCTGAGTTGCGTCGGCATGAACACTTGTATTACGTCATGGACGCTCCGGAAATCAGCGATCGAGAGTTCGATGCGCTGATGAACGAGCTGAAGCGCCTGGAGACAGAGCACCCTGAGTTGCTAACGCCAGACTCCCCGACACAGCGTGTAGGCGGCAAACCGGCGGAGGGATTCAAGAAGGTGCGGCATTCGCGCCCAATGCTGAGCCTGGACAATGCGTATACCGAAGAGGAGCTTCGCGATTGGGACCGGCGCGTGCGTGGGCTGGCGGGAAATCTGCCGGTCGCCTACACGACGGAGCTGAAGCTGGATGGATTGAGCATCGCACTCCACTACGAAACGCAGAAAGATGGCGGCGCCCGCTTGGCATACGGTCTAACCCGCGGCGACGGACAGATCGGCGAGGATGTCACTTCTAACATCCGAACCATTCGCAGTGTGCCCCTGAAGATTTCTGGCGAGCAACTCAAGAAATCGGGAGTGCCTGCGGATTTCGAGGTGCGCGGTGAGGTAGTGATGCCGGCAGCAGCGTTCCTGAAAATGAACGAGGAACGGGAAAAGCAAGGATTGCCTCCAGCAGTGAACCCGCGGAATGCCGCGGCGGGCACATTGCGAACGGTTGAGCCAAGCATTGTGGCACAGCGCAGGCTCGATCTATACGCCTATTTCCTGTTGAGCGGTGGCGAGTATCTGGCGATTGGGCAAGAGGCCACACTCGATGCCTTGACCGCATTGGGGTTCCGCGTGAATCCACATCGCGGGATGGTCAAGAAGGTTGAAGAAATGCTTGAGTACATCCGTTCTGCTGAAGAACGGAGGGCGAAGCTCGGGTACGAAATCGATGGCGTGGTTCTGAAGGTAGACTCGCAGGCAACACGCCAGAGACTCGGCTACACGGGGCGCGCGCCGCGGTGGGCGATTGCGTACAAGTTCTCCGCAGAGCAAGCGATTACGCAGATGCGAGACATCCTGATCAGCGTGGGACGAAGTGGAAAGCTAACGCCGACTGCTTACCTGAATCCGGTCTTCGTGGGCGGAGCAACGATCAGTCGCGCCACGCTGCATAACGCCGACTGGATCGAACGGATGGGGTTGAGGATCGGCGACTGGGTAAAGGTGGAGCGCGGCGGCGATGTGATTCCAAAAGTCGCGGAGATCGTGGAAGACGCCGAACATCCACGGGGAACGCATCGCTTCGTGTATCCCACAATTTGCCCAGAGTGCGGCAATGCAGTTGTACGCGAAGAGGGCGAGGCGGACTACCGCTGCGTCAACATCGACTGTCCTGCCCTGCTGCGCGGCACATTGGAGCACTGGGGCAGCCGGGGGGTGATGAATATTGAAGGACTCGGCGAGGCCGCCGTGGCGCAACTGCGAGAGCGGGAACTAGTGCGCAGCGTGGCCGATTTGTACAAGCTGACCAAAGATCAGGTGATGGGGCTGGAGCGCTTCGGTGAGAAGTCGGCCAACACACTGCTCCGCGAGATCGAGCAGTCGAAGCACGCGGGTCTGGCTCGTGTGCTGATGGGACTCGGGATTCGATTTGTGGGCGAACGTACTGCCGAACTACTAGCACAGGAATTTGGGTCGATCGACGCGATCATGAATGCGAGCGCGGAAGAACTCGAGCGAGTGGAGGAAGTGGGATCGCGAATTTCGCGTTCCATTTTAGAGTTCTTCGCGAGACCTGCAAATCGCGAGCTCATTGAACATCTGCATTCGGCCGGCGTCAAGATGACCGCGGAGAAGAAACAGCGCAGCACCCAACTTGCAGGCCTGACATTTGTGCTGACTGGAACGTTACCGAACATCTCGCGGGATCAGGCGAAGGCAATGATTGAGGCGGCTGGAGGAAAGGTCTCCGGGTCAGTCAGCAAGAAGACGAGTTATGTGGTTGCAGGGGAAGAGGCGGGATCGAAGCTCGATAAGGCGCAGGAGTTGAAAGTGCCGGTGCTGGATGAGACCGGACTAAGACCATTAGTGATGCGTCTGGCGGGAATCGCTATCAGTTCACAGACTACGAAACAAATGGAACCGGGAGAGGGTGGGAAGTGAATATCACAGGGAACCAAGATGTAATCGAGGGACCGGCGCAATTCCAGTCATATAATACCCAACTCATTAGTATCGGCGCAGGGACAATCGGAAGCGTTGTTCAGGATCTCACATTCAACACCAACGCGGGTGGGGCGATCGCGTATAAGTTTTTTGGCCCTTCAGGTTCCGCACGGAACAACATCCTTAGCGGAACAGCTACCGCAGTTAATCCTAATTATTCGCAGGATGCGAACGGTAATGTGAGCGCAAACACGGTCAGTTCTCCGGGGGCAACAACATCCGGTGCCGGTGCGGGCGACCATATCCTCAAAAACGCGACAAGCTCTCTACGCTCTGCGACAGCGACGAATGACGCAACATTCCCACTGATTCAGGGAAATGCTTCGAACCAGGTGGTGATTGACCCAGGTAATCAAGGAACATCCTTTGGCGGCTCGATTTATCTAGGGACAAACGTCGTGTTGCCTTCATCACTTACGGGCGATCACGGAGACTCCACCAAGGTCCAGTTGAGCGACGGCACCGGCAGAAGCGGCAACCTCCCCAAGTTTGACGCCAACGGAAACGTGACAGACGGGGGAATCTCCGCTGCGGCAGTTCCAACCAAGAGCGGCACCCCAACTGTGAACGCTGGCGTGTGCTGGAAAACACCATCGGTGTTGGGAACCTGTACAGCCGGCGCCTGGCCGAACTGCACGACTTGCAACTAAGGCGAGGAAGATGTCGGCTGGCGAGCGGGAAGTCTTCCGTCACAGAGAAGAAGCAGGCACGGACAGGGATGCCAACAAATCCCAACGTCAAAGACTTGGTCAGCGGTACTACACGGAGGATTCGTCAAGCGGTGGGAGGAGCCGAGAGGATGCGGCACTATCTCTACAATGAGATCTTCCCCGCCTTAGGAGACAGGTCCTCAAGAACGTCAAATGCTCTGATCGTGCAAACTGAAGGCCCTTGCCGGCGATTCTGATCTGTTCTACCGGGACGGGAAGCATTGTGAGGCCATTCGCTAAGAACGCACTCAACATGGCCCTGGAGGGGCTTACGTTCGATATGGACCCGCTGACTGGATATCGCTATTCGCGCGGAGCGAAGTAGCCTTTTTTGGCGCGCGCAATATAGCGACGATCGTTACAGAAAAGATAGATCGTGCGGAATGCTCCGTTGTACTTGAAGTCAGCGGGGGTGTAGGTAAGGGCGTACTGGCTCCGGAGTTCTTCTTCAATATTGTGAAAACTGTTGGTCATTTCTTCGACTGATGGAGGGAAAAAGACCTGTCCACCTGTATCGCCCGCCAGTTGGGTAAGAACCTGGTCGCCGCGGCCTCGGCTTGGAGTCCAGTTGGTGCTGATGGCATAGACGATTGTTTCAGCGCGCTGGCACATCTTGATGGCTTCGTCGAGGTGAACGCGGCTTTGATTGTCGTCGCCGTCCGAAATAAGAACCATCGCCCGCCGCGCAGGCTCCTGGCCGCGTGTTGAATCGAGCAGTTTGTCACGGCAGGCTGTATAGACGGCATCGAACATCGCGGTTCCCCCTCCGGGGCGAAGGCGACTGATGCCAGTCTCCAATGCGTCGACATTGTTGGTCCAGTTCTGGGTGACGGTGGGCGTCACATCAAACCCCATCACAAACGCCCGGTCTTTGCTGGATTTGAGAATCTGGAGCAAGAACTCGTTGGCTGCCTGCTGCTCAAACTGAAAGCGAGTGCGAATGGACGTGCTGGCATCGATGACAATTCCCACGCGCAACGGAAGATTGATCTGCTGGCGGAACGATGTAATTTTTTCCGGGGTCTTCTGGTCGTCAAGAAGAGCGAAGTCGCTTTGCTTCAGGTTGGGGATGTAATGACCGTGTTTATCAGTGACGGTAAAAATGAGATTAACTTCGTTGACGCCCAGATGAAGGATCTGGCCAATGTCGTCTGACTGGTCCGGCGCCGCAGGCTGCTGGCCTGGCGAAGTCTGTGCCGGCTGCTGAGTTGTTGACGGCTGTGTTGCCGCCGGTTGCGCAGGCTGCTGCGGCACTGGAGAAGGCGCGGGTTGCTGTGCTTGCAAAACGGCAAGGGACACTGCCGCCGCAAGGGCAAAGCCACAGAATTTGGTCTTCATATCTTCCTTATTCTAGCAATTGTCGACGGGTGCGCTTGAAACTCAGGTTACGACGGTTTCCCCGCGGAGGGTTGATTCTCCTCCATACGGGCCAAAAATGATTCCAGTTCCGGTGGAAGTGGCGCTTCAAGCTGCAGAGGCTTGTCGGTGATCGGGTGCACGAACGCGAGTTGCGCCGCGTGGAGGAAGTTTCGGCCAAGGCGAAGCCGTTCCGGTTCCGACTTGCGACGAGCAGCTTTTGAGGGCGCTGCTTGCGAGGCTACCAAATCGGTCAGTTGGCCTGCGGCACCATAAAGGGTGTCCCCCACAACAGGATGCCCAATAGAAGCCATATGGACGCGGATCTGATGGGTTCGCCCGGTCTCAATGCGCACTTTAATCAAGGTGAATTTGCCGAACCGGGAATCGATCCGCCGGATGACTTCGTAGTGCGACACTGCGGAGCGTGCGTTATCTGCGGGGCGGGCAGTCATCCGCGTACGACGCATAGGGTCACGGCTGACGGCAGCTGTGATGGTCCCCTTCTGGCGCTCTATGGCACCGTGCACCAGCGCAATGTATGTCTTGCTAATTTGACGGTTCGAGAAGAGTTCGCCCAGGGCCGCGTGAGCTGTGTCGTTCTTGGCTACTACGATCAGGCCACTCGTGTCTTTGTCGAGCCGGTGCACAATGCCCGGGCGCAGATCGCCGCCCGTGGAAGACAGCGCTTTGAAGCGATGGAGCAGCGCGTTGACCAAGGTCCCGCGGCTGCGTGCGTCATCAGATTGACCTGCGCCAGCGTGGACCATCATGCCTGCGGGCTTGTTTACAACGGCGAGGTGCGCATCTTCGAATACAACATCGAGAGGGATATCTTCGGCCGTGGCTTTCAAGGGAGAGGGATGCGGCTTGCCCGTGATGGCGATCTGTTCACCACCGCGGAGTTTGAGCGATGCCTTAACCTGGCCGCCGTTGACGAGCACGTCACCTTGATCGAGAAGGAGTTGTACGCGCGAACGGGATACGCCTTCAAGTTGTGTGGCTATGAAGTGATCGAGGCGTTGGCCTGCGGCTTCAGCGGGAACAGCGATGGTGCGTAGCTCATCCATGCGTCGCCTCGTGTGGAGTGGGTTCGGTGGCCGTGGTCTTGAGATTGAGGTTGGTGTTTTTCTTGCTATCTCGCAGCAGCAGGGCTCCAGCAAGAACAAAGCCAACCGCAGCCGCCTGCGGAGTGTTCAGTGCACCGCCAAGCAACACACCGCGCCCTTCCTGGCTGCGCCAGAACTCGGTTACGTATACCGCGACGCCGCTTGAGATGAGGAAGACGCCTGCGACATCGCCATGCTGGCGCCGGCTGGCCAGCAAGAGCAAAAGGCAGATCGAAATCGTCAGAAACGCAATAGCGGCGTATGCCTGAACGGGATGGACAGAAACGCCGAGCGGGGCACCGCTCCATCGAGCGGCGAGTGGATCTGTGTGGGTAACGGCCCAAGGTAAAGTGCTCTCGGAGCCGAAGCTCGAGCCCGCGAGGAGCGCGCCTAATTGCTCGAAGCACAGTCCAAGGGCGAGCGGAGCAGAGAGTGTATCAGCCGTCAAGCGCACCGGCAGCCGATGCCTCGACGCATAGAGCCACGCCGCTGCGATTGCAAAGACCAAGGCAGATGCGGCGACGAGTGGGTGATGAATCATTGCAAGGCTGAATATCCAGAGCGGATGACGGCGCAGCGTTGGCCAGTTCGCGACGATGAGAATGAGGCGCGATCCGACAAGCGCGGTAAACAGG
Organism: uncultured Acidobacteriaceae bacterium; assembly: GCA_963737915.1. Taxonomy (GTDB): domain Bacteria; phylum Acidobacteriota; class Terriglobia; order Terriglobales; family Acidobacteriaceae; genus Telmatobacter. The sequence goes on from CAVTUP010000013.1 coordinate 237,574, forward strand.
GAAACGATGCAGAGGTTCCAGATCTTGTTGGGGTCGACGCCGACCGCACGCGCGGTGCGTTGCGACAGCAGGAGCGCAAGCAGCAAGCCGAGCGCGGCAAAAGCGCCGTAGGACGGAATGATGATTGCGCCGATGTGAAAGAGAACTGGGTGCACCTGAGCAAGGATAGCCTGTCAGGCCAGGAGGTAGGTAGAACCCGGCCCACGGGGCCGTAGGTGATGCGCTGGTGAACCCGTCCTAAGACGGCGGAGCTCCCCGTGGTTCATTAGGCATTCCGGACTGGCGGACACGGCACACAGAACCAGTTTGTACGAGTAGAGCCCCTGTTCATTGAATGTTGGTTCAACCAGCGTTGACCACCTACCTGCTTTGCAGGCCGGTTTCTATTGCTGACTGTATGGATGTCAGCGAGGAAATGCAAGTCTTGTGCGGGTTGGGCAGGTTGTGGTAGGAAGACGGGCGTTTCTTGGTAACTCCAGTCGCACTGGCGCAAGAATGAATCTTCGAGCACAAGTCGGCGAACTATTTCTCTCCCGCCGGAATTTTTGCCGCCACTCCCTCGAATGCTGATTCACGAGCCGGTCTTAAGGTCCGCTTCGAGCACTTCGTCAAGCAAATTGCGCAGATTGGCGGCACGGGCGTGGCCGTCGTTGGCATCAGAGCCGGCAGCTCTGCCTGCGCCGGAAGATTGGGAAAGCTCGTCTGCGAGATTGATCGCGGCCAGCACGGCAACACGCAGGGAGTCTACCGTGCGGCCGTGCGACGCGACTGCACGCATCCTGGCGTCGACCAATTCGGCAAGATGGCGAATGTGGTCGGGATTCTGGCCCCGGAGATGATACGTCTGGTCGTAGATGCTGACCGTGGTGTAACCGGGAGCATTATCGAGCGGGTTGTTCACCATTGCAACCTCACACTTCAAGTGCGTCAAGCTGGGCAAGTAAACGCTCAACGCGTTGGCGCACCTGCTCGCGTTCGGTGTTGAGAGCACGCACTTCTTCCTGCAGATTCTTGACGATAGACGATTGTTCGGACAGCTGCCCCTCGAGGTCTTCTGCGCGTTGCTCTGCAACTGTGCGCGCCTGGCGCTCACTCTTAACCAGTTTCACGGCGCGAACTATGCGCTCTTCAAGTGCTGAAAAATCGTTGGCGCTCAGAGCCAGCGTGCCGGACTCATTGGGCTGGTGCGTTGCGGATTGCTCGGTGCTGGGATGTTCCGCGATTTGGGATTCGAAAAATGATTGCGACATGAATGATAACCTCCGCGCAAAAGCGCTGTATTCGTGAAAGTATATCTCCCGCGAAGGTTTGATGCAGGATGGGGGTCTCAGAACTATGTACGCAGGCGTGCGCCGGCTTTCCCAACTGCTTGTACCACGAGGGATTGGTAGGCTTGCAATTCCTCTTCGCGAAGGGTGCGGTCGGGCGCCTGGAAGGTCGCGCTGATGAGCAAAGAGTATTCCCGCGGGTTATGGCGGGCGTCGCGGAAGACTTCTCGGGCGCGCCAGTCGACTAGTTCGGGGATTTGAAGGGAGGCGAGCGCGTTATCTATCGTTTGCCACGCTACGTCTTGATCAAGAACGAGCGAGAAGTCCCGGCGCACTGGTTGGAAGCGGGAGATTTCACGCGCAGCAGGCTTGCGAAGAGGGAGTTTGTAAAGACGATCGGGATAGAGTTCGCCGATGAGGACCATGTCCTTGAGCTTGCGTGCCCTGGCTTCAGTGGGATGAAGCTGACCGAACCAGCCGACCGTGGTGCCTTCTGCAACCACGCGCGCGGCGCGATAAGGATGGAGCCATGCCGGCGTGAGACCAGATTCCGGTGGAAAGCGGTCGAAGTAAACGGTGCGGGTCTGGAACCGGCTGATAACTTGTTCGACCACGCCCTTAAGGTCGTGGAATTCGATTGCACGCGCCGGGTGGAGTGGGCTCTCTTCGGAGAGCAAACCAACCGCCGCGAATGCAAGAGCTGGTCGCTCGTCAACCTTTTCCGTGGTGCCGCTGAAGACTGTTCCTAACTCGAAGAGACGCACATCGGCGACGTCACGGTGGAGGTTGCCGGCGACTGCGTTCAAAATGCCAGGAACGAGCGAAGGGCGAAGTACACCCGCTTCTTCGCTGAGCGGATTGCCGAGGGGAACGACTTGCCCAGGGATCGGCGCGGTAAGGGAGGCTTCAACGGCGGAGCAGAACGTGCTGGTGATGGCTTCGTGGAATCCCGCCGCGAGGAGGGTGCGCCGAACGGCAGATTCAGCTTCGGCCCATGGTAACGCCTTTACGCCTTCGCCGAAGGACGGCAGCGTGTTGGCGAAGCGGTTATAGCCATAGACGCGCGCCACCTCTTCGATGAGGTCTATTTCGCGTTCAAGATCGAGACGCCAGCTGGGAAGGGCCACTTGCCAGGCCGGCGCTTGCGCGGAGTGACTTGTCAATTGGCAGCCGAGCGAGGTGAGCAGTGCTTCGACGGCTGCGGCTGTAATGCCCTCCTTGTCGATGGTGACGCCGAGAATGCGGTGGACTTCACTGAGAGCTAGCGTAATGGGCTGGCGATCAATGGTGCGTGATTCCCATCTGGGAATGCGAACGTCGACGAAATCACCCTCAATGTTGCCCCCGTTGGCGAGCAGGATGCGGCTGACGATTGCCGAGGCGACAGGGGCCGCGTTGAAGTCGGCGCCGCGTTCGAAGCGATGGCTTGCATCGGTGTGCAGGCCGTGACGGCGAGCGGTGCGGCGAACGGCCATGGGCTCGAACCAGGCGGCCTCGACGAGGACGTTGGTTGTGGCGGGGGTGATCATCGTGTCCCAGCCTCCCATCACACCGGCGAGCCCAAGAGGCTTGACGTGGTCGGCGATGATGAGGTCTTCGGGATCGAGGGTACGTTCGATTCCGTCGAGGGTCTTGAGGCGTTCGCCTTTGCGCGCGCGGCGGACGATGATGCCGCCTTCGATCTTGTCGAGGTCGAAGGCATGGGTGGGCTGACCCATCGCGAGCCATGCGAAGTTCGTGGCATCGACGGCGTTGGAGATTTGTTTCTGCCCAAGGAGGCCGAAGTAGGTGGAGACTTCGGCGCCGGCGAACCAGTCGCGGGAGTCGCCGATGGTGATGCCACGAAGAACACGCGCGGTGAAGCGCCCGCAGGCGTCTTCGGCTTCAATGCGTACGGAAAAAGGCTGAGTTGCAGGACCACCGGCGGGAAGCGCCAGTTCGAGGGGCTTGAGTTGAAGACCATAGATCGTTGCCGCTTCGCGGGCGATGCCGTAGTGGTTCATGGCATCGACACGGTTGGTGGTAATGTCCATCTCGTAGAGAGAACCGTTGCCCGGACCGAGATCGTAGATGCCTTCGACGGCGATGCCGCGGAGGGTCAGATCCTCGGCGAGTTGCGTATCGGAGACGGGAAGTTCAGGCAGATAACTGCGAAGCCATTTGGTAAGAATATTCATGCACGGAGCCTTTTCGCAGCGGGGTTAGCGGAGCTGGCGGAGTTCACTATCGCTGCGGAGGCCTGTTCGTGGCGACTGAGTGAAGCCAACAAGCCGTTGATCAAACGCGCGACCTCCGAACTCTGGTCCTGCAATTTCATCGCACTCTGATTATCGAGATACCCTAAATTCGTGGCCAACTCAATCTGAGTTCTGAGTTCATACAGAGAACCGCGCGCGTTCCCTAGAAAATGCCTGAATTGCAAATCGGTCAATCGGCCGTGCCCTTCAGCAATATTGCTCGGCACCGAAACTGCCGCCCGTCGAATTTGCGCTAACAAACCGTAGGTCTCCGATTTAGGCAACGCCGCGCTCAACAAATAAACCTGACGTGCCAATGACATAGATTTCTGCCACACAATCAAGTCCCTATAATCCTTTGGTCTCGCCATCGTCACTCGGTTCTCGCTAGCCCCGCTAGCTCTGCTAACTACCAACTCCGCTTCATGCGAACTGCCCCAGGAAGCGCATATCGCCGGCGTAGAACTGGCCGATTTCGCTGATGCCGTACTTCATCATGGCGATGCGTTCGACACCCATCCCGAACGCAAAGCCGGAGATCTTTTTCGGGTCGTAGGCGGGCTGTTTTTCCGCTGCAAACGCGAAGACGGCGGGATCGACCATGCCGCAACCAAGCAACTCAATCCAGCCGGACTGCTTGCACTTGCGGCAACCTTTACCACCGCAAAAAATGCAGCTGATCTGGACGTCGGCACTCGGTTCGGTGAATGGGAAAAACGATGGAAAGAAGCGTGTCTTGACCGAGGAACCGAAGAGGGCCTTCATTGCGTGATCGAGGGTGCCCTTGAGATCGCTGAAGGTGATGTTGGTGTCCACACAGAGACCTTCAACCTGGTGAAAGATCGGCGAGTGTGTGGCGTCCTGTGCGTCGTTCCGGTGCACCTTGCCCGGAATCACGATGCGGACCGGCGGCGGCTGCGACTCCATGGTGCGCATCTGCACCGGCGAAGTGTGCGTGCGGAGAAGCAAGCGATCGCGAAGGGAGCGACGCTCCTGGTTGGCGACGACAAGCGTGTCTTGTGTGTCGCGCGCGGGATGGCCCGGCGGGAAGTTCATGCACTCGAAGTTGTAGAAGTCGGTTTCGACTTCTGGTCCAACGCCAACGGAGTAGCCCAACGCCGCGAAGACGCTGGCGATTTCGTTCATGGTGCGCGTGATGGGGTGCTCCGCACCGGTGAGCCGGCGGGAGCCAGGTAGCGTGATGTCGATGGCCTCGGCGGCAAGAGCGGCATCGCTGGGCCCGGCGCTGGAGGCTTCCTCAAGAAGACGCTCGACCAGATCTTTCAGCTTCTTGAACCGTTCCCCGACTGCTTTCTTGGACTCGGGAGGAGCGCCCTTGAGCCAGCGGCCGGAGACCTCGGTAAGAATGCCCTGCTTGCGGCCGAGCCAGTTCAAGCGAAAGGCTTCGGTGCCGTCGGAATCCCGGAGCGCAGCTGCGTCGTCGCCGGCCCGTTTCTCCAACGCGGTAAAAGCCTTATCGAGAGCGGAGTCGTTGAACTCCAGCAGATCAGGAATTGCTTCGTTCGTCATGCGTAGTGTTCAGGATAAACCACCACCGCATGGGCAACCGCGTGTGGCGCGAGGCTTCACGACAGGTCTATGAGCAGTAAAGGTCCTGCGCCCGGGCAGGATTCTGTCGTAGCATGAGGCGCATGACAAGAATCATTGCAACTGCTTCGCTGTTTCTTGCTCTTGCTACATCGGCGGTAATGCCGCATGGTCAAGCTCAATCTACCCCTGCGGTTTATCCACAGCAGGAAGGCTTCGTGGATGCGCACGGAGTGCTCATTTATTTCAAGACACTGGGAAAGGGCTCCCCGCTGGTGATTGTTCATGGGGGTCCTGGAGCCAGCCATGATTACTTTCTGCCGTATCTGTTGCCGCTGGCTCGAACCCATCGCCTCATCTTCATCGACGAGCGGGGCTCAGGCCGCTCACAGCGGCTGCAGGATACGAGCCGTTACACCGTCGAGGCGATGGTCGAGGATCTCGAGGATGTCCGCGTCGCTTTGAACCTCGGCAAGGTCGCCGTGCTTGGACACAGCTATGGCGGGGTTGTGGCGCAGGCTTATGCGCTCAAGTACCAGCAGAACCTAACGGGGCTCATTCTCGGCAGCACGTTTGCTTCGACGCGGGAGATCAACGAAGCCCTGGCGCGGGAAAAGGCCCAGATGCCGCCAGAGAAGCTGAAACGGCTGAACGAACTGGAGGCTGCCGGGCTCTTTGGAAAGGGGGAGAGCTGGGAGCACGGGCGTTATCCCGCGGAATATGCCGTCCTCGCCTGGGGTAATGGCTACTTCCCATTTCTTTATGGGGAGCGGCCCGATCCAAACTACGATCCCGCAGGGCAAAATACGACCACAAGCTGGGAACTCTACCGCACTATGTGGGGCGAGCACGGTGAGTTTGTCATTGACGGGAACTTGAAATCTGTCGAGTACGTTGACCGATTGTCGACGATCCACGTTCCAACGCTGATCACGGTCGGGGATCATGACGAGAGCGACCCGATCATGAGCCGGGAGATGCACGAAAAAATCAAGGGATCGAAGTTGGTGATCCTACCGAACTCGGGTCATATGACCTTCGTCGACCAGCCAGATCTTTGGCTGAAAGCGGTGGAGGAATTTCTGGCCGGAAAGTAGCGCAAAAAACGAACGCAGTTCGCTTCCGAAAAATGAGTGCCCAGGAGCACAAAAAAGCCCCGCTAAAAGCGGGGCTTTTCTTTGAAAAACTTGCCCTTTTACGCGGCCTTAGCAGCAGCGAGGGCGGATTTGGCTTGCTCAGCAAGTTTGGTAAATCCGGCGGCGTCCTTGACGGCGATGTCGGCGAGGATCTTGCGATCAAGCTCGACGCCAGCCTTTTTCAGTCCGTTGATGAACTGCGAGTAGCTGGTGCCGTTGGCCTTGGCGGCGGCAGAGATGCGGACGATCCACAGGGAGCGGAACTGGCGCTTCTTCTGCTTGCGGCCGGTGTAGGCGAACTTGAGGCCGCGCTCGACGGCTTCCTGGGCTGCCTGGTAGAGCTTGGATTTAGTAAGGAAGTATCCACTAGCTCGCTTGAGAATCTTTTTGCGGCGATCACTCCGCTTGGTACTACGTTTTACGCGGGGCATTTATTTTCTCCATTTGATGTTGCGTGGGTTACGCGGCTGGAGGCAGGAGGCGCGGCTTTTTGGGGCAGCGCGGTAAACCTCTTCACTCGCTCATTCAAGCCTTGATCTCTCGGCTATCCGGACTCAAAAAGCTGTCCGGGTTTGCCGGGGGCCCGTGTTCCACTGGGGCCCGAAGTGCCGTCCAAAAGACGGCGCAACGATCAGGCGTAAGGAATCATGCGCGCTACCTTCTTGTAATCGCCATCGGAAACGAGCACGATCTTACCGAGCTTGCGCTTCACCTTTGGCGATTTGGAAGAAAGGATGTGACGCGTCTTCGTCTGGCCACGCTTGATTTTGCCGGTGGCCGTCTTGCTGAAGCGCTTCTTCGCGCCCGTATGGGTCTTTAACTTGGGCATTCTTTTTCTCGTTTTGGACAGGGTTTAGCGGCCCCATCACAAAGCCTGATTGGACAGGGGCTTCCCTGCCCCTGAGAGGCTCTTATCAGTATAGCGCACATCGGATTTGGGGGCTACGCGAGGGGCGTCGAGGCCTTTGGGTTCAGAGGCTTGCTGCCGATTCCGCAAATCCAGCCTTTTCGACGCTCCTCATGTATTTGAATTCCGGTGTAGCCGGCCGCCGCAAACAAATCGCGCTGCTGGTCCACACTCAACGTGGTAGATCGCAGGAGCTTCATCACCGGTAGTTGAATATCAGGGATCAAACCTTTCCGGTTATAACTCTCCAGGATGACGACCAGGGTACCGCCTGGCTTAAGGACGCGCAAAATCTCGCGCATATCGTTGACCAGATCGGGCCAGTAGTACTGGGTTTCAACGGCTGTGACCAGATCGAACGCATCACTGGGAAACGGGAGGTGAGAAACCGTCGCGATGCGTTACTTCCACACGTCCCATGCGAATCGATTTCGCATTCTTTCCACGGGATGCGGCCACGCTGGCGCTTGCGTAATCGACGCCATAGACCTTACCGGTTGGGGCAAGCGCAGCGAGTTTCTCGATGGTTCTGCCCCCGCCGCAACCCACGTCCAGGATCGTGAAGTCCGTTTCGATGTCAACATGCGCGAGTCCCCAGTCGGTCAGGCTCGAATGGGAGACATTCATGATCCAAAGAAAGAATCGGCCAATACCTGCATTGGGCTTTCGGACCTGATTCACGATGTAGAACATCACGACAGCTAGCGAAGTGAAATACAAGAGACGAGCAAGCGTGTGCCAAGTCGGCGGCAAGAGATTTGCGGCTTCAGTTGCGGTCATGGCGCGGGCCAGCTTATTCAAACCGGTAGAGCTTTACCTTTTCTGTGTGGAGATTGCGAGGATCGAAGCGCCAGAAGCTGCCTTGATCGTTTTCATCGCCGTTCAGCCGACGTCCCAGCACCCACTTGCCGTCCTGAAAGGCGCCTTCGTCTACAGCGGCGATGCCCACCCGCGGACCCGAGTTGGCGGTGAACGAAACGCGGAAGCCCTTGCCGGCACCGAGAAACTCCTCAGGACCGCTGGCCATGATGAGGCCGTATCCACCCTCGGAGTGGGTGCCGAATATTTCGTCCAGGGAGACGTGGACCGTGTATGCGCCCATGGTGAAGTCCACCGAGGGATGCTGCTTGTCGAGGATGAATCCGTGGACGTCGCCAGCGGCTTGATGCTCGAGCAGGGTCGGGGCGAGTCCACTGATGACGTTGTAGCTGAGGGACAGATCCTGCTTGGGGTCCATGACGTCTTCAATCGCAAAGGGCGAGAATCCGATGCCGGCTTCCTGACCGACCGCATAAAAGACGTTTGCAGCACCGGCGGATCCGCCACGTGTCTCCGGCATGAAGAGCGGGTTGCCTTCGCGGTGGTAGCGCTGGCACCACTCAACAAACTGGGGAGCGTAGAGGTCGGGCGCGTAGATGTCGATGGCGGTGCCGGCAGCTTTCCAGATGTCGACAACCCAGGGCTCCGGGCCGCCGCTGGGAAAAGTGCCCGGCTGGGATTCGTCTTCGGCAAGCCAGGTGTTCACATACATCGGAATGTTGTAGGCGGACTTGCCGGCTGCCGTGACTGCATGGATGAAGCGCGCGTAATGCCATGCCATGAAGATTTCGTCGGCGCGAGAGGTGTTGCCGAATACTTCGGGCCAGGAGCCGGTGGTCTTGCCGCCATTCTGATCCCACAGTTCCCGCAGGCGGGGATAAAGAGTGTCGTGGTGTGCTTTCAGATAGCGAGTCAGTTCAACGGGAACCGGTGAGGAGAATTCACGATCTGCAGCGGCGGAACGATCGCGGGAGTCACCCAGGACGCCGACTTCATTCTCTACCTGCATCATGAGAACCGTGTGGTCGCGGCCGTCGACCTGCTTGATGTGCTGCATGAGTGCGGCGAAGGCTTTGGCATCGGCTTGCTGCGTGGCCGCGGCGGCGGGGCTAAGCAGTTCGATCTCGTTGCCACGCACGAAAACGCGGGGAAAGCGGCGGGTATCCTGTTTGACCCAGACCGGAGGATAGCTGGACATGCCGTTCTTCCACGAGGCAAGCCAGAGAAAAACGACGCGCTGATGGGATTCGCGTGCCTGGGCCAGCAGGCCGTCCACGAGCGCGAAATCGTAGGTGCCTTCAGTGGGCTCCACCAACTCCCAGCTAAGGGGCGTGACGACGGTGTTGAGGCCCATGGCGGTGAGTTGCGGCCAGAGAGGCTTCATGTACTCCAGGCTCGATGACGAGGAGTTGTGGAGTTCGCCGCCGAGGATCAGGAATGGCTTGCCATCAACGATGAGTTGGGTGGTTACGCCGCGCTTCTCGAGGTGAGGAGCATCGGTTTGTTGAGCAGAGAGTGCGACTGTCGCGAGAGAGGAAAAGAGCAACAGAATTGGGAGCGCAGAATGATGTTTTCGCATGTCGAGAGGGAGGATAGCATGCTGTGTCCGGCAGCTCTGTGATGCACTGTGATCCATGCTGCGAACGGCGGAAAGAATTGCGGATAAGGGGGATGCCTGTCCGTCTATCTCGTGGGCACGCTGCGCGTGATGTGGCTATGGTCCGTACCTGCTGTGAAGCCTGTGGGTGTACCCCCATACTCTGTAAAGAAATTTCCTACTTTCAATGGGTTACGGGAGGCAGTGGCGCCAATATCTTCTTACAATTAGACCTAGCCGCAGATTACTCTGGGGTAAGGACTTACGAATTCTGGCAATCGTCCAAGGCGATTCGCGTGCTCGCTCCTTCGAATTCAATGATAGGGGATTTGCAGTAAATGATCTGCAAATTTCGCGGCTGGCCAAATGCCAGGTAGAGAAGGAGATACGGGTCGGAGTTGAGGGGTGGGTGGTTGACACGTCATGAGGTGAATGGGCGAAAAGCAACTGCGTATCCCTCGACTGCGCTGCGCTCCGCTCGGGATGACACGTCCTTGAGTTTGAGTGATTGAACGCAAAGCGGCCCCTCACTGTTGTTTGACGATGGATGATTTCGTCGTTGACGCGAACGCGTCCTGGATGAACTTGACGATGCGCTGGCGAGCGTCAAAGCCGTGCCAGGGCTCGGGTGAGGGATGGCCGAGCATGCCCATCACAAGCGGGCCATGGTCTTCGCGCGGATAGGTGACGAGTTCGACGGGGACGCCTTGCTGGCGAAGTGCGCGGTACATTTCCTGCGCCTGTCCAAGAGGATCGGTCTTGTCACTCTGACCCTGGAGGATGAGGAATGGGGTTTTGGCATGGGAGACGCCGGAGAGTGGGCTCTGTCGCCACGCATCATCCATGTGCTCCCACGGCTTGCCGAAGTACCAGCGGTCATACCATGAACCGCCTTCGGTGCCGTATTCGCTGAACTGATCGATTACAGGAGCTCCGCTGACAATGGCTTTGAAACGATCGGTCTTGCCCTCGACAAAGCCGGCCATTTCGCCGCCGTAGCTGTAGCCGATGAGAGCAAGGCGGGCAGGGTCGATGGGGTATTTCGCGAGGACATAATCGACGCCGGCCATCACATCCTGGTAGTCGCCGCCGCCGAGGTCGTTCTTGTTGGCGGCGGCAAACTTGACGCCATAGTTGGATGAGCCGCGGGGATTGGGATGGAGAACGGCCCAACCCTGACCAACAAGGAAGTCTGCGAAGGGATCGTTGCGGTTTTCCCATGCACCGAATGGGCCGCCATGAACGTCGACGACGAGCGGGATCTTCGCGGAACCAGTGTCGGGAGGCAGGTAGAGCAGGCCTTCGATGGTAAAGGTGCCGCTCTTCCAGCGGACGAGTTGCGGCTCGACGGATCGCAGGTTGGGCGGAGCGAGGTCGGGAGTGGGGATTGCGACGCAGGGATCTCCGAGGTGCTGGGAGAAGCAGAGCCTCAGGGGATGGCCGCCAGAGTCAGCCAGCCAAACCCAACCGGACTGGTTGCGATTTGTGTTCAAGCCCGTGATGACCGCGCTGCCGAGGTCGATTGCGGCCGGCGCGGGTTTTCGCGTTGAGAGGAATTCGAATCACCGGACCGGTGGTGCCCACAGCGGCTGTTGTGACAACAGACTTGTCAGGAGTGAAGAAGAACGCGGGGGACCTTAGCTGGCCTGCGAAGCCGGCAGTGAGACGAAGAGGCTTTTCGTCTGGGCTGGTCAAGGACAAGCGCGTAGAGCTCGTCGTAGCCTGGGGGCGCGTCTTCAGGTGTCGCGGCGGTGAAGACGATGGAGGTCCCGTCGGGATTCCATGTGCCGCTCTGAATCGTGGCGGGGATAGCGGCGACTTTCGTCGGCTTGTCGGGCGCGGTTGCCTCGATTGTCCAAGCGGCTCCTGCGGGACCGAGATCGGAGAGTTCGTTGGGTGCTTCCGTGACGACGAAGAGCTTGTTGGCGACGGGAGACCATACGGCTCCGTGCACATCGGGAGGAACAGCTACGGATTTGAGGGCACCATCGAGCGAGCCGTCGGATTTGAGGGAGGCGAGGTAGAGGCGGGTGGCGTGGGTTTCATGGTTGACCCAGGAGGCATCGATCTTGGCTTCCTTTTGTTTTTTCTCGCCGGGCGTCTCGGGATCGTGGGCCCAGATGGCAAGGTATTTCCCGTCTTCGCTCACAGAAAAGCCGTCGACGTCGATGGGTTGTAGTTCCGTTTTCTGGTCGGCGGATTTCTTGTCGTCCTTCTTTTCGCCCGCAGGGGCAGCGGCGGGTGGCGGCGGATTGATGGCGTCCTTTTCCTTCGATGCGTCGACCGCGGGCAAGATCTTGAGGTCGTACGGCGAAGCTTCACCGCCGCGCAGGTCGAGGCGGAAGAGCTGGGTTTGTTCTCCGCGCTTGGCGAGAAAGAAGATCGCCGAGTTGTCTGGCGCCCATTGCGCACTGTGTTCTCCGCGCTTGTCGCCGGGTGGAGAGAATGTGAGTTGGCGGGCCTTTTCTCCACTGGCCGAAGTGGGCACGATCCAGAGATGGCTGGCCGCTCCTTCAGCGGTGGTGTGAGTCACGGTAAAGAGAATCTGTTTGCCGTCGGGAGAGAGCAGCGGGGCAGAGATGGACTTGAGGTGGCGCAGATCTTCGTTGGTGGGGAAATGGGGCGCGGGTGCAGGGCTTGTTTGTGCGTTGGCGCTGAAAACGGAGAGCGCAAGAGCGGCGAAGGCAACGGGGAAGATCGACTGCCGAAAGCGATGCATGGGGCCAGAATACACGGCGGCCGTGCGGGAAAACACGAAGGCCGCCCGTTGGAGGGCGGCCGTGCATTGATGCGATTGGCGCGAACTTACTGAGCCTGGGGGACGGGCGGACGCGGCGCTGCGGACTGTTGCTGCGGAGGCGCGGGCGGCTTGGGCTTGGGCGCTTCCTGCTTCTTGTTGGGCGCGATGATGGCGTGGAGAATGGTGCCTTCCATGCGGGGCATGAACTCGACGACGCCTGCGTCTCCGATGTCCTGGATGAGCTTGTTGATGATGTTGTAGCCGAGATCGCGGTGAGCCATCTGGCGACCACGGAAGCGGAGGCTGGCTTTCACCTTGTCGCCACCGAGGAGGAATTTGACGGCCTGATTCTTCTTGGTCTGGTAGTCGTGTTCGTCGACGGTGACGGAGAACTTGACTTCCTTGACGACGATGATTTTCTGCTTTTTCTTGGCGGCGCGTTCGCTCTTTTCTTTCTCGTAGAGGAAACGGCCGTAGTCCTGGATGCGGCAGACCGGGGGAACCGCGTTTGGCGATACCTCCACCAGGTCTAGTCCGCGCTCGCGGGCGATTTTGAGTGCTTCATAGGGCGCCAGGATGCCGAGTTGCTCGCCGTTTTCATCGATTACGCGAATTTCGCGGGCGCGAATGCGATCGTTGATGCGGATAAAGGACTTTGCCGAACGTTTGTCGAGTGCGATGGTACTCTCCTCCACTGATGTTCGAGCGTCAAGTTCCGGGTGTTCCGGAATGTTGCCGGACGCGCGAACGCACCCTGAGTATAGCACTCGTTCGGGTAGTGCCGGGCTGGCGCGCGAGGTGGAGTTGAGGGATTAGACGACGGTTTGCGGAATTCGTTCTGCGGGGGAATGCGATGGCCTTGTAAGGTCGAGCGAGAATCCGTGAGCGTTGGTGGAAGAGGCGAGTCTGGCGAATAGAGTTCCTTCGGCTGAGAGTCCGGTAACGCCGATTCGAATGAGGCGGTTGGCGGGCAGGGAAGCTGCCAGTTCGATGGGCAGGAAGTTTTCTGTGAGTGCGGAGGTGCGATCGGATGAGGCGATGGCCTGCGGCGTGTGGAGCGTAATCGCGTCGAGCTCGGCGCCGATGAAACGGCGGCGGTGTGCGTTGGACTTTTTCGGCAGCGAGATCTCGCAGGGTTGCCATCCGTTCCGCGACGACTGGGGGCGGGACGGGCGATTGGGCGTGGAGAGTCCAGGCTCGGGTGCCGGGGCGCGGAGAAAACGGAAACAGGTGCAGGTAGCCAAACGGAAGACCGCGAAGGAACTCGACTGTTTCGTTGAATTCGCTTTCGGTTTCGCCGGGGAAGCCTGCCATGACATCGGCGCCAAGGGTGAGATCTGGTCCGGCGGCGCGAAGGAGCGCGGAGACTTTTTCGGCGTAGTGCCAGGGGCGATAGCGGCGATGCATGCGGCGAAGCACGGCATCAGAGCCGGACTGCAGGGGAAGGTGCGCATGGCGGGCCAGGCGAGTTCCACCGTATTCGGCAATGAGAGCGATGAGATCGGCATCCCAATCCATCGGCTCGATGGAACTCAGGCGGAGACGCGGGAGATTGGTCTGGTCGAAGATCTGGCGCACGAGCGCAGCCAGAGTTCGGCGCGGCTCGCCGGGCTGATGCGAGGTCGCGGCCCCAGCGGCCGAGATTGATTCCGGAGAGCACCAGTTCGTTGCCACCAGCGGAGACGAAGCTTTGGACGTGACGGAGAATCGCGGAGTTGGAAAGGCTTCGCGAGGAGCCGCGGGTCTGGGGGATTACGCAGAAGGAGCAGCGGTTGCTGCAGCCCTCCTGGATCTTGAGATTGGGGCGGGTCTGGGTGCCGGGGACTACGGGGGCGTCTTCGAGGAACGAGTGAGCAAAGGAGTCGTCGGCGAGGATCAACGGGTGATTTGAGGCCAGCAAGGATTGGATGCTGACGATGGCCTGCTTTCCCTCAGGGGCTAAAGCCCCGCTTCCTTGGGCTGCTTGATTGGCACGACTGAAGTCGAGCCCTTTCAAAGCGAAATCGGAAGCTTGATTGGCACGACTAAAGTCGTGCCCTTTCAAAGCGGAGAAATCGGAAGTCGTTGCTCGAATGGCGGAATCGGAAGTCGCAGTGGAATCGGAAGCAAGTGGATGAGTAATGGACGATGCTAGCGCGAGGCTCGCGGCAATCTCGGGAGTGAAGGCTTTGTGGCTGTTGCCGATAACCGCGGCGACGCCGGGAAGGCCGGCGAGTTCTTCAGGAGCGCGCTGGGCGTAGCAGCCGGTGGCAACGATGCGGGCGCCGGGATTGATGCGGTTGGCGCGGCGAATGAAAGCACGGGCTTCCCGGTCGGCTTCGGCAGTAACGCTGCAGGTGTTGACCACGACAACGTCGGCGTCGGATGGCTGGCCTTCTTCGAGACCGGCGGCTCGCAGGAGACTGGCGACTGCTTCGCCATCGGCGCGCGCGGCGCGGCAACCGAAATTCTCGATGTGAAACGAAGACGCCATGGTTTCAGTTTAGCGGAGCTTGGGGTGATCGCGGAGATAGCGGGGCTTGCGGCGTTAGCGGGGTTGGTGCTCGTGCAGTTAGCTGGGATTTTGACAAGAACTTGTTCGATATACTGGAGATGAGTCCTTCTTCTTCGGGTTTTCCCCTTGAATCATGTCCGATCCTGCCACTGAAACGATTTCTGCCCAGCCTTCGGTGTCTTCGAATGGCGGGGCGTGGCACATCATCGGCTTCACCTCATTCTCATTTGTGGTTTACCTGTCGATCGGGTTGCCGCTGGCTATTTTGCCGGCGTACGTGCACCTGCGGATGGGGTACAGCGCGGCGTTGGCGGGGCTGGTGATCAGCATCCAGTACATCGCGACGTTTCTGAGTAGGCCGTGGGCGGGACGGATATCGGATCGCGCGGGGGCGAAGGTTTCGGTTCTGTGGGGCATGGGTGCATGCGCTCTGAGCGGTGCGTTGCTGGTGGCTGCCGCGCTTCTGCTGCGGTTTCCATGGCTGAGCGTGGCTTGCCTGATCGCGAGCCGGCTGGCGCTGGGTGTGGGCGAGAGCCTTGGGTCTACCGGGGCGACGCTTTGGGGCATCACGAGCGCCGGACCGGAGTTCACGGCGAAAGTGATTTCGTACAACGGGGTGAGCACATACGGGGCGTTGGCACTGGGGGCTCCACTGGGCGTGGTGATGGAGATGCACTGGGGTCTGGTTTCGATCGGCTTGTTGACGATGGCGGTTTGCGGCGCGAGTTTCGCGATGGCGAGCGCGAAGGCTCCGGTGATGGTGGTGCCGGGAGAGCATCTGCCGTTCAAAAGCGTGCTGGGGCGGGTCACTCCGCATGGCATGGGACTGGCGCTGGGCGGCGTTGGCTACAGCGTGCTTGCGACGTTTGTGACGCTATTTTATGCGAGTAGAAACTGGAACGGCGCGGCACTCTGCCTGACCGGATTTGGATTTGCGTTCATTGCAACGCGGTTGCTGTTCATTCGGACCATCGGCCATTTTGGCGGGTTTGCGGTCGCGAAGGTTTGCCTGGCGGTGGAATCTGTCGGCGTGGTGCTGCTGTGGCTTGCGGTATCGCCCTGGATGGCGTTTCTTGGGGCGGCGATCGCTGGATGCGGACATTCGCTGGTGTTTCCTGCTTTAGGAGTGGAAGCGGTGGAACGGGTTCCAGTGGAGAATCGTGGGACGGCGTTGAGCGTGTATACGGTGTTCGCGGACGTGTCATTTTTCATGGTGGGGCCGATTGCCGGCGCGGTGATTGGCGCGTTCGGGTATGCGAGCGTGTTTGGGTTCGCGCTGCTTTGTGTGCTGGCGGCGCTGGGGATTGTGGTGGTGCTGGCGAGACGGCAGCTCGCTAGCTACTAGCTTCTAGCTGCTAGCTTTCAGCTTTTAGATCCAATCTCCACGCGGCTTCTCCTCTTCTATCGGACCAGCCAGAAGCGAATCAGCGCCATCGCGAGCGCAAATGTGAACCCGTAACTGAAGCTTTCGATTCGAACTGATGTGCGGCCCCGACGCCTCCATACCCGGCCAATGTACGCCATCACAAGCCCCGTTGCGACTGGGCTAAACAGCAGGCTGATGCCATGCAGCTTTGACGTGTGCACCAAGGGATGAGGAAACATCCATGCGCTCAAGAACCCAAAGGCCACGCCAACTAGAGAAAACACCACAGCAGCCACGATCGGATTACTTCGCCGGACGGTCACCCGGAACCGCCGCAGAGCACGCGAGAGGAGCCCTGCCATTTCGCCGAATGCCGCTTCGAGAAGAACCTCGGCCAAGAATTCGACCATCCCGGCCAGAATCGCCCCGAGCAAATCTTCCATAATCTTGAGCACCAATCACGGTGTTTACGGAATCCGCTCCAGCAGTGTTCCCGCCTTGGAGGCGGCCACGGCAGGATCAGAAAGATTCGTATAGCCAGCAATATACCGGCCCTTCCGGAAGATGCATAGGCCATTGAGATACGGGACTTTTGCCTGGAATGCGTCGTCGCCGAGTTGCGCAGGCACAGCATCGGGGTACCGCTCGCGCAACTTCTTCATCACGTCTGAAGCGGATTCAGGCGACTCAAAAGGAACAACGAACGCCTGGCCTTCTTTGTATTTGGCCACATAGCCGCGCTTCAGGATGCGTAGGCCAAGCACGCTTTCGGGAACCATGCGGATGGATTCCTGGTTCTCTGGCGGAAACCATTTGAGCGCTTCGGGCGGGGTGTCGCGGCCATCGAGGAGTTGCGCCATCTTCGCCGCGAATGCCTGCAACGTGGCAGTTTGATCGCCGGTTGGGCTGCCGTCGGTCTGGATGATTTCGACAAAGTATTTACCTTTGGCGAAGAGGAGACTCTGCGCAAGAAGCTGGCCGCCCATTCCAATTTTGGCGATCGGCTGATTGGGATCGCGGTTGGAGGAGAACATACCGTAAGCGGAATCGGCGTCGGTCATGTCGGAGACGTCGATTGCCAGCGTGGTTGAGCCGGACTGGCAGTCGATTCCATGCATGCCGACAAAGCTGAAGATGAGGTAACCTTCGGCGGCGCCGTCGCGATAGTCGAAGAGATTGTCAGCGGTGTACTGCCGTTTCGCTCCGGACTGTTCCCAGCCCGGAACAAAATGGCAGTCGAGATAGGCTTGCGCGGAAGCTGGTGCGACAGCAAGCGTCATGAAAATTAGAACAAGCAAGAAATGGAGTGGGGACACTACCTCAGGGGCTAAAGCCCTGGATGGCTTCGGTCGGCTTTTCGGCATGACTGAAGTGATGCCCTGATACAAAGCCGGCTTCGGCTGGATCTCACACCAGGTTGCAAAGCCCGGCCCTTCGGAATTGCGGAGCCGGCAAAGGCGTTTCCAGAGGGTCATGCAAACAGTTCCTGTGCGCGCGCCATGCGAGCGGAGACCTGCACGCCGAAGGGGCATTTCACGGAGCACTCGGTGCAGTCGCCGCAACGGACCGCGGCGTGATGGGCCGGAAGCTCCTGGAATCTTTCGCGAGCGAGGGCGAACTGACGGTAGCCGTCGGCATAGGCGAGGATGCGCAGTGTGTCCGCGACCTGAAGGCCTTTCTGACATGCTCCGTCGCACTGACCGCACATGCGGCAGTAGAGCGGCTTGATCTGCTCGAGGTGCGCGGAGAGGATCTTTTCGTCGCGCGCGGAGAAGGGCTCGGACATGGCCCTGATGTTTTCGTCGAGCTGATCCATGTCGGTCATGCTGGGGATGGTGGTCCCGATGTTGGGCCTGCTTAGCACCCACTTGAGCGCCGACAGCATCGCGCCATCGCGGTGCAGCCTTGCGGCGACCGGGTCGGTGGGCTTGAGGCTGCGGAAGCCGCCAGCCATGACCTTCATGGCGACAACACCCGTGCCGGTTGCGGCGACGGCGGCAATGGCCTTCTCCATGGCGGGGTCCATGGCGAAGTTGTAAACGGTGAGGACGACATCGAAAGCTTTTTTCTGTGCGGTCCACTCGAGCATTTCGGGCAGCGCGTGAGTGCTCATGCCGGAGAAGCGGATTTTGCCTTGCTGCCTGGCGATGTGTTGCGCCTCTATCATGTCATCGCGGATCTCGGTCGGTTTGTCTTTGGAGTGGAGATACCAGATGTCGACGTAGTCGGTCTTGAGTTCGCTGAGACTGGTGTCGAGGTCTTTGAGCAGGGATGCTTTATCGCCGGAGATGGATTTGGTGGAGAGCACAAGCTCTTTGCGCCTGGCGGCAAGAGCGGCGCCAACCATGCGTTCGTTGTTGCCGTGCTGGTAGACCCGCGCGGTGTCGAAGTAGTTGATACCGAGATCGGCGGCGCGGGTGATGACGCTGGGGTCGGAGGTAATCATGCAGCCGAAGCCGACAGAGGTGAGGTTGAGGCCGGTGCGTCCAAGAGGCCTTTTTTCAAGCTTGACGGGGTCATTTACCGGTTTGAGTACCTTCTCGGAAGACTGCAGCAAACCTGTATTTGAGGCAGCGGCTGCGACAGGCAGCATCAACCCCGCGGAGAGGAATTCGCGGCGAGACGATTTAAGCGTCATGAAGGCACCTTTCCCGGGGAAGGAGTGCAGCATATACCCATGCACAAGAAGGGAAATAGGGTCTGGATCACAGGTGATCGTGAGATGGAACGGGGCACTTGACGGAGCGGCTCGGAGGAATTGTCTGCAAAGCTCAAGAAGTATTGCGCGAAGATATGTGAGGAGAGCTCAGACCGCCGCAAAGCGGATCGAGTGGTCGATTAGAAGCGTCTCGATGACCGGAGCTCGAAATTCGCGTCAGTATGTATAGGGACGTGACCGCCAGACACTCGGTCATATCCAGGAAGAAACGTAAGGCCAAAGTCCGACGAAGGGAGAAAGGGCGATGACAGCACAGATGGCAACAAGCAAGGAAAGAGACAAGGAACACGGGAAAGGACATCCCGCGATGAACACTCCCCCGATCGCGTCGGAGCAGGAGTGGGAGGCTGCGCGGCAGCTGCTGCTCGTGAAGGAAAAGGCCTTGACCCACTCGCGTGATGCGCTGGCGGCCGAGCGTCGACGGATGCCTTGGATGGCGGTGGAGAAGAGGTACGAGTTCGACGGGCCCAAGGGTAAGGTTAGCCTGCTCGACCTGTTCGATGGCCGCAGACAGTTAATCGTCTATCGCGCCTTCTTCGAGCCTGGGGTGTTCGGCTGGCCCGAGCACGCCTGCCGAGGCTGCTCCCTGGGCGCCGATCAGGTCGCCCACCTGGCCCATCTGAACGCTCGCGACACCACTCTCGCCTGGATCTCCCGCGCGCCCCAGGCGGACATCGCACGCGTGAAGTCGCGCATGGGCTGGGAGATGCCCTGGTACACCATGACCGACAGCTTCGACAAGGACTTCGGCGTGGATCAGTGGCACGGCCACAATGCATTCATTCGCGAGGGAGACAAGGTGTTCCGCACCTACTTCATCAACGGCCGTGGCGACGAGGCCATGGGAACCACGTGGAGCTACCTCGATATGACGGCGCTCGGCCGTCAGGAAACCTGGGAGGATTCACCTGAAGGTTATCCCCAGACTGCGCCGTACAAGTGGTGGAACTGGCATGACACCTACAACGCGGAATCCGCGCCTGACCCGCTGTGGGTCGATATCATAACGGACCCTGAAGGAGCCGCCATTCGAAGACGAGACGCACAGGCGAATAAGGACCCCGTTCTGGCGGACGCAGAGGAGGAGGAAATCGCGGAGTTGCAGGCTGGCGACCCGGGAAATCAGGGAGCTTAGAAACCCTGTGCTTTTCTCTTGACTTTGACTTACATCGACGTGGGCAACTAGGACGTAACTCCGAAAAGCAGGTCCTTCGGCTCCGCATATTCACCCGCGAACGAAGATCTGTTAAAGTCGCGCGCTCTCGCTCAGTGCGCAAAGTTATAGGAGAGTTCGATTCCCTTGCCGTTGGGAGTCCGTATCGGTGCGAGGGCAAAGTTGTTCCAGGAGCTTTCGGTGGAGCGACGACGAATTACATATCCTCCGACGTAGTAGCCGAGCGCTCCTCCGACAAAGACGTCGGAGGGAAAGTGCTTGCGCGCAATGACGCGTGCGGCGGAGACGCTGGTCGCGAGCGAGTAGACCACGGTCTTGGTTGCCCAGCCGTTGTATTCCGATGCAACCACGTGGGCGAAGGACCACGCCAGGATGGAGTGATCGGAAGGCATGGATTGTCCGTCGGGCCACGTCTTCGTGCCGTGGGGCCAGAAGTCTCCTTTACCGTTGCCCTGGTTGGGTGTCTGGCGATCAAGTGCGTAGCCAAGCCCGAGGTTCAGAAAGAACGAATCCGCCATCGCCTCTTCCGCAAGGATCGAGGTCTCCTGCAGATGATGATTGTGCTTTGCGCTTCCGACGAAGAATCCCACCGTCACGGCGGCCGCAGGTGCGTACAGGCCGGCATAGTCCGAATATCTGCTGGCATTGTGCTCGCGGGATGGATTCATGCCTACGGCGTCCATCGCGTCTACATCTGTCGCCAACGCCGCCCCTGTGCCAGCACTGAAAATTAGCAGAGCCGGCAGGTCGGACTGTTTCATGCGAAGGGGCGCTGTGACGATCCCAATTTCATCCTGCGCTACGTGGAGTGCGCAAATCTGAATCGCTTTGATTCCGCATTCCTTTGAGCCGGCGGCAGGCGCGTTCGGCAAAGTCTGGGCCAGCATGGCACACGTCGGGATCAACAGAAAGAAGGCAAGAATGCGCGGATGCATAACTAAGAGGCTAAATGAATCACCCTTAAGCCATCGTGAAGCTACGCGCTGATGGTGTGGGAAGAAGTATTGATGTTATGGGATAAACAAAACGGCCACCCTTGAGGGTGGCCGTTGAGATTGGAGCTGCCGGAGCGTGAAGGTTAGCGCTCGTTCTTGCGCCAGTTGATGAGATCGCCGAGAGTCGTGGTTGAGCTGGAGACGGGCTGTTTGTGCGCGCTCTCCTTGTAGTGCTCGACCTGGGCGCGGCTGGCTTCGTGACCGACGGCGCGGAGGCTGAGACCCACTTTCTTCTCTTCCACATTGATCTTGATGATCTTGAACTCGTGCTCCATGCCTGTTTCAAGCTTGGAAGCACCGCTGGCATCATCCCCTGCTTCTGAGATGTGGCAGAGGCCCTCAACGCCCTCGGCGATTTCAACGAAAGCGCCGAATTGAGCGGTGCGGAGCACCTTGCCATGAACCACGTCGCCCACGCGATGCGCGGCGAAGAAGCTCTCCCAGACGTCGGGCTGAAGCTGCTTGATACCGAGGGAGAGGCGGCGATTCTGCGGCTCGACGCCGAGAACGACTGCCTTCACTTTTTCGCCCTTCTTTACGATTTCAGAAGGATGCTTGACGCGCTTGGTCCAGCTCAGGTTTGAGACGTGGACGAGGCCGTCGATGCCATCTTCGATTTCGATGAAGGCGCCGAAGTCGGTGAGGTTGCGAACGCGGCCCTCGACCACTGTTCCGGCGGGGTAACGCTCGGTGAGGTTTTCCCACGGATTCTCGAGAAGCTGCTTCATGCCGAGCGAAATGCGGCGGTCGGCAGGATTGACGCTGAGGACAACCGTGTCGACTTCATCGCCGGGCTTGACCAGCTTGGAGGGATGCTTGAGCCGCTTGGACCAGGTCATCTCAGAGAGATGAACGAGGCCTTCGATTCCCTGCTCGAGCTCGACGAACGCACCGTAGTCGGTAACCGAAAGAACGCGGCCATGAACGTGTGCGCCGACGGGATAACGCTCGGTGGCATCGAGCCACGGATCGGGCGTGAGCTGCTTGAAGCCGAGAGAGACGCGCTGCTTATCCTTATCGAACTTGAGAACCTTGACCTGGATCTCGTCGCCGACGTTGACCAGATCGCGGGGATGGGTGAGGCGTCCCCAGCTCATGTCGGTGATGTGGAGGAGGCCGTCGATGCCGCCGAGGTCAACAAACGCACCGTAGTCGGTGAGATTCTTGACGACGCCGGTGAGGATCGCGCCTTCGCCGAGGTGATCGAGGGTCAGCGAACGCTTGGCGTTCTGCTCTTCCTCGAGGATCTCTTTGCGGCTTACGACGACGTTGCCGCGCTTCTTGTTGAGCTTGATGACGCGAACTTCAATCTGCTGGCCGAGATAGCCGTCGAGATTGCGCACGGGGCGAATCTCAAGCTGCGATCCGGGCAGGAATGCCTTCATGCCGATATCGACGGTAAGGCCACCCTTGACGCGGCTGACGACGGTGCCCATGACGGGCGTCTTGTCGTTGGCTGCCTTTTCGATGACGTCCCAAACGCGGAGGCGCTGGGCCTTCTCGTAGCTGACGAGGTATCCACCCTCGGGCTCCTCGCGCTCGATCACGACTTCGATCACGTCGCCTGCGTTGAACTTGACGGCGCCGGTGTGGTCGACAACCTGTTCGAGGGGCACCATGCCCTCGGACTTTAGACCCACATCGACGATCAAAAACTTTTCAGACTGCTTGATCACCGTGCCGGAGACGACCTTGTCGCCGTAGGCTTCGACAGCAGCAGCCTCTGCGGCCTGTTCGCGCTCGAAGGCGGCGAGGGCAGCAGAAAAATCATCAGCGGGTTCCCCGCTATGGTCGCCATGCGCACCTGTCTTGGCGGCTGGCGTGGAAGCCTGGGCAACCGGTTCACTTTGCTCGGGCTCTTCGGGAGCAACGGCGGTGGGGTGCGTTGCCTCTGTCGCTGCTTGCGCAACGGGTACGGCCTCAGCTACAGGCTCGGTTGGGGCATCGGCGTCCAGCGCGGATGTTTCGATTGCGGCCACTTCTTGGGCGGTCTCTGGGTTGGACGTGGATTCGGACGACGGCTGCTCAAACTCCGTCGCAGGTTCAAGTGTGGGGGTTTCCAATTCGGTGTTCAGGGTTATGCTCTCGGGTTCGGGATTGAGGACGTTTGGCATGACAGCGGCTCCGCGATTCCTTGCTCCAGCAACGAGGTATCTTTAGCTGGAATTACATCTGTGCCGTGATTGCAGCGAACGGAAGATGTTCAAGACCGATCCTCTGGCTGTCACTGCGTACCTGTATCGATGGAGTTTTCGCAGAGACGGGGCTTCGATCCAGCAAGGCTGGCTTGAAAGCGACACGTCTCCGTGGGAAACACCAAGCAGGCAAACGGCTGGCTGGAGGGCGGCCGCAGCTAACTGCTGGAATCCGCGCAGGAAGCTACGCTTTCAAGTGTAGCAACCTCCGGTTTCCATCGTCAATGCAACACTTTGGCCAATTTGGGCTTGAAGTTGACGTAGTGGCGCAAGATTGGCGTAGGACACGCGACATTGATTGCACTTAGAGTCGCGTTGTGACGGCCACCACAGGACTCGGATGAAGTGAATCGGCGGAAAGCGCGTCCGACTTATGTTGCGATTTGGTCACATTTCCTCGGGCGGAGAGATTTGAGGAGCGTTTGCGAGAGACCGGGACAGGCGCCTCTATACTTAGGGCGGCGGAATTGCTGATATGGATCAACTCTGGACGCCTTGGCGGTTTGCGTACGTAACGACGGCGGACGGCGCGCCGCGCCCCGGTATTCCTGCGAGTTTGAGCGCGTGGCCGGGCGACCATAGCTGCGTTTTCTGCAATCTGATTTCGTCGGTGGACTATGCGATTGCCAACGGCATGAGCCGGGATCAGGCGGAGGAAGCGGGTGGACTGGTGCTGCGCGGAAAGCATTGTTTTATCTGCCTGAACGCGTTTCCCTACACCTCTGGGCACGTGATGGTGTTGCCGTTTGCGCATCTCGATCGCCTGGCGGGAATGCCCGCGGAGGCGGCCCACGAGCTGATGGATCTCGCACAACTTACGGAGCAAGCCCTGATGCAGCTCTATCGTCCGCACGGGTTGAATTTTGGAATGAACCTGGGGCAGGCTGCCGGAGCGGGTGTGGCCGGGCACCTGCACCTGCATGCGCTGCCGCGCTGGACCGGCGATACGAGCTTTATCACCACCGTCTCTGAGACGCGGGTGTTGCCGGAGGATCTGAGCACCACGTGGCGAAGGTTGCGAGAGGCGTTTGCGGGAGTTGAGGAAGTAGCTTCGCACGAGTCCTCGGACGACTCTAGGCCCTGAGAATCGAAACGACAACGTCCGGGTCGGGAATCGGCGCTTCCGGGTTCCAGATCAGAACTTCAGCGATGCCCTGCAAAGCTCCCCAGAATGCAACCACCAGTGCGAGCGGATCGCCGCGCTTGAATTGTTGCTTGCGCTGCCCGCGAATGACGAGCGGCACGCTCGCCTCGATGGAACTGGTGGCGCTCACGGCTTTTTTTGCCGCCGGGGGAATGGAATCGAACGACAGCACCTGGTTGGCAAGCAGGAAGAGATTCTTCGAGTAGTTTTCGCGGAACGAATCGAGGATGGTTCGCGCGATTTCTGTGAAGGTCTCGAGAGGATCGCTTGCCGCGCTCAATCGCTGCGCCATCTGATCAATCCCGGAACGTATCACCCGCACGTGTTCCTGAAGGATCGCTTGTTTCGACGGGAAGTAGTGAAACATCAAGCCGGGGCTTACACGCGCAGCCTTGGCGATGTCCCGCACCGTGGTGCCGGCGAATCCTTTGTGCACAAACAATTGGAGACTGGCGTCGAGCAGGCGACGCCGCGTGTCGTCACTCTGCTGCTGGCGCAGATTTCGCGGCTCTGCGACGACTTGGGATTTTCTGCGCCGGGGTTCAGGCGAAATGTTTTTTCTGCCGGGCATCGGAAAGAGCAACGTAACATAGCGGGCTGATCAGCACAGCGACGTAGATGAGATAGATCCAGGGGAATTGGCCGATGTAGAAGTCATGGGGGCTAAGCGAGATTGGATTCTTGATCAGGACGAAGCCAACGTAGTCGACTACGAGAGCAACGAGGAGCCAGAAAACGCCGAGGAAGAGTGCCTGCCGATGCGATGTCGCGATCCTGGGGCGCTTTTGAAAGTACATCCAGCTGAAAAGCATCCAGACCAGCAGATTCATCATGGGCAGAAATCTTTCAGAGAGCAGGTAGGCCGTGTTTTGCATCGGCTCTGCCGTCTGCGGGATGTGACCGATCGCAGAGATGGAAAGCGAAAGCGCGATGCCGAGAATGGTGACCGCGATATAAGCGAGCGCGAAGGTGAGAATCGCGCGACCTTTGTTCAGGGTGGCTGGGGGATTCAATGGCATTGCGGCTTCTCTCCCTTTCATTAATCATTTGTTTAACGAATTGTCGGCGCATTTCTTCTGCGTGTCAACTGAAGAATTTTGCGTGGGGGGCAAAGAGCGAGGGGAATGTGAAGTTGGCCAGGAATCGGCATTTGCTCGCTGTGCCGCGATGGGTTGGGGATACCAACTTCATGACACCGGTGGCGGAGATGATGTCAGGTACATGCAACTTGGCAACCAGGATAAAGCCTCTCTGATAAAGCCGCTCTATGATGGTCGGGGCAGCCATCCTGGAGACAAGACGGGCGCGGAAGGCTGCGATATCGACTCTTCTCCTATCCCCAGCCGAGTAAGGATGAGGACTGTGATGTCGTCGTCCTGCCCGAATTCAACAGCCGCTTGGGTAGCCTGCGCCGCAGTGGGTTTCGTGGCAAAGAGAGTTTGCATGCGTTCAAATCCATAGAGTTCTCCAGAGCCGCTGCGCGCCTCGAGCAGGCCATCGGTGAAAAGCGCCAACCGGTCGGAACTGCGAAGTTGGAAGTGGACCGTGTCATACGCGGCGCCATTGGCAATTCCGAGCGGAAAAGCTCCGGGCAAATCTATCTCTTCCCCGTTCACGAACGGCGGCAGATGACCCGCACAGGCCAGATCGCAGTTGCCTTGCGCGTCGAGCCGCAGCGCTAGGGCCGTGGCAAATCCACCTTGCAGCCTGCCGAACAGGCGCTCGTTGACTTCAGCAAGCAGCTTGCCCGGGTCGGAGATCATCGGCGCCAATGCTCGCACCAATCCAACAATCAACGAAACTGCCATTGCAGCCTTCAATCCCTTGCCGCTGACGTCGCCCAATACGATCACCGTCTCCCCGTTCTCCTCTGGGATGATCTGGAAGAAGTCGCCGCCTACTTCCATTGCGGGCTTGTAGGCGCTGGATACGGAGTAGCCCGGGAGCTCGGGCATGCTCTCGGGAACCAGCAGCCGCTGCACTTCCTGCGCGTTGCGGAATTCCTCGCTCAATCGATTCTGCTGCTGTGTCTGCTCGGCCTGATAGCGCCAAACGGCATAGATGATGGCCACAAGCAGGAGTGAGTCCAGAACTGATATCGCGTCGAACCGATTGCCCAACACCGAAAAGAGGGGCAGGTCAAACAGCACCCAGAAGTTCTGGTGCGTCCAGCGGACACCGAAGCTGGACCAGTTCGCGAACACCTGGGACAGGTTGGCAAGCATGGCCGCGATTGCCAGGAACCAGCGTGCGGCATCGAGAGGGCGGGAGAAGGCGAAGAGGACAAGGACCACGCCCCAGGCTTCCACGAGGAGCGGGGGAACTGTAAGACCCACATCGAGTGTCAGGAAAGCGTGATCCGGCCAGGTGGTCCAGTTGAATAGCCGGATTGCGCCCAGGCCGAAGTAGCAGACGAATGCGATGGCAGCCATCCACCACGTCCAGCGGACCAGGCGTGGGTTGTCGCGCAAGCCGAGCAGATAGAGGAGGAGGTACCAGAGAGAAATGTCTTCAATAGCGAGGAACGGACAGATAAGTGCATAACTCCACCGGAAGCTAGACATTCCGGGAATGCGAAATATCAATAGCTGCGCCAGCGGATGTATGGTGTACAGGGCGAGCCAGAGCAGGATTCGCTGACGTCGATCGCGCAGCAATACCAGCAGTGCCAGCAGGGCCACCACACCGGAGAGAAGCCCAATACTCATTTGCCAGAGGCTGGCCCGCAGCCAGCTATACCACCGCACTGTATCGAGCGAGGCAAGCGCTTCTTCGCTGCCCAACAGCGGCGCGACAGTCAAGCCTCCGAGGTTCGGGAAGCTGAAGGCGACATAGGGCGCCGTCCAGACCCGGATGGCGAGGACGCCCGATTGCGGTCGTCCCAGCGGAACAAACGCAGGGTTATGCAGACCGAGCCCCCGGGTTAGTGGGTCAAGCCCGGGATACCAAACTGGACCGGGAGGAAGCTTGCCGTAGCTGCCGACAAGACGACCGTTCCAGTAGACTTCCCCGGCATCTTCGACGCTCGGAAGCGCCAGCGCAAGTTGCCACTGGGCATCGGCTGGGATGTTCGCGAGCACGATGCGGCGCCGGTACCATGCGAATCCCGTGTAGTCGCGATGGCCCTGTTCTTCCCATGTTCGCCCCACCTCGATCGGTTGCCACGTAGAGTCGTCGAACTCAGGAGAGGCCCATTCCGGATCATCGCCAACGCGAAACTGCCAGAGACCATCGAGCGAAACCGTGGCTTTGCCTAATCCGACGACGGAGAGTGCGGGAGGCTCGCGCGAGATCGCGGAACGCTGCGCGATGGCCAAAGGAGCGAGCCAAAGCGCGATGGCCACGGCAGGCAATCGCAATGAAAGAGCCA
Source organism: uncultured Acidobacteriaceae bacterium (assembly GCA_963737915.1). Classification (GTDB taxonomy): domain Bacteria; phylum Acidobacteriota; class Terriglobia; order Terriglobales; family Acidobacteriaceae; genus Telmatobacter. The sequence continues at coordinate 265,283 of CAVTUP010000013.1, forward strand.
TGTGCAGAGCATACCTCGGGGTTCTTCTGGTGATTAAGGTTCCACTCGAGGACACCATTGCTATTTGTTTCGGTCTTTCAAACCTGACTAGGTGGTGGCGTCGAAGTTGAAGTGCGCGGGAATCCCTGATGGGTTGTACTAGTGGGTGTCCTTGGTTTCGAAGGCCGAAGCGGAAAAGGCGAGGGTTAGCAGGGCGCGCCGCATGGGTGACACTGTACCAGTGAACAGCGGACACTGGACAGTTTTTCAGGGAGATAGGGTCGGCAAATGTGGCACCCACCGGCGGCACTCCGCGCTTATTCAGGGCGGATCACCGGCTAACCGGAACTCACCATTCGATCAACAGGCTGGGAAGGCCTTCAAGGGGATCGGTTGGCGCACAACAATTATTGATCTGCAGATTATTTAGTCGGCGCTGTCGGTCTCTTCGGCTTCGGCGGCCAGGGCAAGTTCCGCTTGATCGACGTCGGCGCGGTCGAGGAGATTTTTGGGAATCGACTTGTTTGTCCGCAGGCCAAGGTCCTTGAGCAGCTCGACCTGGCGGATGAGATTGCCACGGCCATCGGCCAGCTTCTTCATCGCATTGGTGTAGTGCTTGTCGCTGTTGCGAAGGCTGTCACCGATCAGTTCCATATCCGTTACGAATCCAGCAAATTTCTCGTACAGTTCCGTGCCGCGTTTCATGACTTCGCGCACGTTTCGCGCCTGGCGTTCCTGCTGCCAGAGCACATTGACGATGCGAATGACGTAGAGCAGAGTGGTGGGCCCGACGAGCAGAATTCCCTGCTTGTAGGCGTCGGCCCAGAGTTCGCCATCGCCCTGCAGGGCCAGCAGAAATGCCGGTTCGATGGGAACGAACATGACAACGAAATCAGGAGCCTCGATGCCCGGAAGGGTGTGGTAGCCCGCCTTGGCCAAGGTGGAGATGTGGCCCCGCACGCTGGCCAGATGCAATTTCAGTGCGGACTTGCGAGCGTCTTCGTCGGCGGCGCCAACGCAGTCAGTGTAGGCGGCGAGCGAAACCTTTGAGTCGATTACGAGATTGCGGCCACCGGGCAAGGAGACGATCACATCTGTGCGGACAGAACGCGCGCGCTCTCCGCTTTCCCCTTCGACTGCAAAGGACTGCTGAAATGTGTACTGCTCTCCTTCGCGCAGCCCTGCCTTGTCGAGCAAGTCGCGGAGAATGAATTCGCCCCAGTCGCCTTGGGTTTTGGATGAGCCGCGAAGCGCGGTGGTGAGGTTGCGGGCTTCTTCGGTCAGCGCCTCGTTGAGAGTGCCCAGGGTGCCGATGAGGGTTTCGAGTTTGGTGACTCCTGTTTTGGAATCGCTCTGTGCCTGTTCGACTTTTTCGCGAAATTCCTTGATCTGATCGCGGAGTGGATTGAGCAGGGTGCCGATTTCTTTCTGGCTGCCTTCGGAGAAGGTTTTGGATTTCTGATCGAGGATGTCGGAGGCGAGCGCGGCGAACTGGTCGGAGAGAGATTTTTTGGCAGCTTCGAGGAGCGCGACCTTTTCGGTCAGGTTCTGGCGTTCGTTTTTGAGGTCGGCTTCGAGTTGGCTGATGCGCGCGGCATAGGTGCGGGCGGCGTCGTGGCTCGTTTGCTGCTCAGTGTGCAGAACACCTCGCTCGGAGTTGAGTCGTTCTATGGTCTTTTCGCGTTCAAGGGCGAGGGATTCAAAACCGGCGCGAGCTGCGGACGCGGCCTGCGCTTGCGCCAATTGAGATTGCAGCAGGGCAAGTGCTTCGGCGTTTTCGCGGGTGCGCTGTTCGAGCAGGGCTTTCTCGGCTTTGGTTGAGATAGTGCGAATCCAGTAGCCGAGAGCGATACCGGCGAGGATTGTGATTCCAGCGATGACTGCCTGCATGAATTGCCTCTTCGCCTAATGTACGCCTTTTAATTGTGCATTTGTCGGGCGAAACTATGCGTAATTTGGTTCCCGAATGAGGAAGTTTGCGAGCGGGCAATGCGGTTGCAGGTGATTGATTTTATTTCCACCTGTCCACACCTTTACACACCCGGAGTCGCCCGGTAGACTTGGAGTTTCGGGGCCATGCGCAAATTGTTGGCGCGGTGGTTGTATTTTTGTGCCGTTGGCCGGTATTGTAGGCAGGCGGAGCGCAATCGGATTGAATCCCGGAGTGAATCCCAGTCTTTAAGAAAATGAGGAGAAGCAGGCATGGCCGTAGAAGAGAAAGTAAAGCAGATCATCGTCGAGCAGTTGCAGGTGGACGAAGCCGAGGTAACCCCTGGTGCAAGCTTTCAGGAAGACCTTGGTGCGGACTCGCTGGATGTGGTTGAGCTGGTGATGCAGTTCGAAGAGGCTTTCGACCTGGAGATTCCCGACGAGGATGCGGAGAAGATCAAGACCGTTAAGGATGCGATCGATTACATCGAGAAGAACGAAAAGACCGCGAAAGGCAAGTAGCTGGTGAATCGTAGAGTCGTAATCACCGGCCTCGGGCTGGTGTGCGGTGTGGGCAACACCGCTCCGGAGGTATGGCGTCAGCTGTTGGCGGGGGCTAGCGGTATGGGGCCAATTCAGGGCTTCGATACGACGGGATTCCCGGTCACCTTTGCCGCCGAGGTTAAAAACTTCGACCCGCTCAACTTTGTCGAAAAGAAAGAAGCGCGCAAGATGGGGCGCTTCATTCACTTTGCCTTTGCCGCAACGCAAGAGGCAATGGAGCAATCCGGCCTGAAGATTACGCCGGAGAATGCGGATCGGATAGGCGTTTTTATCGGATCCGGCATTGGCGGATTCGAGATTATCGAACGCGAACACTCCAATCTGCTCGGGGGCGGACCGCGCAAGATCTCTCCCTTCTTCATTCCCGCGGTGATTGTGAATATGGCCGCGGGGCAAATCAGCATTCGCTATGGAGCGCAAGGGCCGATTTCGGCCACTGCGACAGCGTGCGCGACAAGCGCAAACTCCATCGGCGACTCCGTACGCATGATTTTGCACGGCGATGCGGACGCGATGATCGCAGGCGGCGCGGAGGCATCGGTCACGGCACTTTCCGTCGGTGGCTTTGCAGCAATGCGTGCGCTCTCGACACGCAACGATGAGCCGGCAAAAGCCAGCAGGCCCTTCGACAAGGACCGCGATGGATTTGTGATTGGCGAAGGCGCGGGCATTCTGATTCTCGAAGAGCTGGAGTTTGCCCGGAAGAGGGGCGCGAAGATTCTGGGCGAAGTGATTGGCTACGGAATGAGCGCGGACGCGTATCACATGACCGGCATTGCTCCCGAAGGCCAGGGAGCACAGCGGAGCATGCGAGCGGCGCTGAAAGATGCGGGACTCAAGCCGGAAGATGTGGGCCATGTGAATGCGCATGCCACGTCGACACCGGCCGGCGATGGAAACGAATCGCGCGCAATCGAACTGGTGTTTGGCGAACACGCGCTGAGCGGCAAGCTGAAGATCAGTGGGACGAAGTCGATGACGGGACACCTACTTGGCGGAGCTGGCGGTCTTGAGGCTGGCATCACGGTGATGTCGCTGCTGAACCAGGAGCTTCCGCCGACGATCAACCTGGACAATGTCGATCCTGAATGCAAGCTGGATTATGTTCCGAACAAGCCGGTGAAGCATGCTTTCGACGTGGCGTTGTCGAACTCATTTGGGTTTGGCGGGATTAATGCGACGCTGATTATCCGGCGCTGGAATGAAGATTAGCGACTTGGATTAAGGATTAAACAAACGGCGCGCATCCAGGGATGCGCGCCGTATTGTTTTGGATTGTTTAGGGCTAGCCCATGATTGCCGACCATCCCACAGAACAGATGACGATGACTGCCCACCATCCGAAGACGGCAATGTAACCGGAACTACGCTTGACGCCCGCAACAATTGCAACACCGATCGCCAGAAGCGCCATGCTCCAGATGGTTGTGAAATCGAGAGCGGTGGCCAGCTTGTAAAGCGCTGCGTTTGTATCCAACGGGTTCAGGAACGCTCCGAGGTTGGTGGGAGCGAAGTTATTTATGTTGAAGGATTCGGGAGCCATTCCTGCGTAGACGACCACGGTGCCGAGGAGGGTTTTGATAACTCCGGGCAGGGACGCGTACATCCATACTGCGAAGATGCCGCCGAATTGTGCTTTTCCGCCGAAGGCAAAATTGATGGTTCCCCAAAGTACAAGTGACGCCAGGGCGACGAAGATCAAAATAAGAACCGGACTGGCCGCGAATCCACCCTGCATGCTATATCGGGTGATTTTCATCGTGGTTTCCCGTTGGTCCGGCGGAGCTTGCTGGAGTCGCTCTTCGGCCTTCTGGTCCATGTGAATCGTGTTCTGTGCAACTTGAACCCAGCCGATTTTGGTAGTGATCGCAGCGAAGAAGATGTAGCCGATCACAACCATGATCAGGTATGGCATCCACCAACTGCGATTGCCACGCTTGATGTCTTCAAACGTCTTGGAGGGCGCCGAGAACGTGTTCGCAACGCGCTGCCATTGGGTGAGTCCGGTGGTCGATCCGACCTCGGGTTGAACTGCCTGCTCGTTCATGATTTCGCCTCTCAAGTACCCGTCTGGGATTTCTCGCATTCGTGCTGCAAGTCTTGGGGGAACGTCTCTCGCGATGGTTATGTGGCTGGAGATATTGCAGATATCCCCAGGACACGGTTTCGCATCCACGCGAGCAGGATGCGCGTTTCCCGGAGATTGTACCGCTTCGCGCGAAGAGCGGCATGAACATTTTGAAGCGCTGGGTTGGGGTGGGACTTAAGGAGTATCGGAGGCGGCTGTCGATTGAGAAACCGATTCGTTGACTGATTGAGATTCTGCGAGCCGGCGAGGGTTAGTAGCTCGAGAAGTGTGAACGTAGCTTCGATACACGGTGATGTGGAAGCACGCCTGGCGAAATTCCTCTTCGACATCGATCTTGCCCGCGTTCTGAATGGTGAGCAGGTGCACGCGCATCCAGGCGAGTTCGCGACGGGTAAGGCCGGACTTGGCGATGTCGATGGTGGCGCCGGTGAGATGCGGACTGACGACATCGCCCTCGGCGTCGGCGGCGTTTCCGTTGATCCGTCTCAACTGCTTCTGGTACTGAACGGTGCGCACGGCGGAACTGACCATGATGGGCGTGTGGAACTGGGCGTCATGGGCGCGCGCCAGGTCCTTGAGAAATACTGCTGTCCAAGGACGGCAATAGCGGCGATCCTGCGGCAGGTTTCCGTTCACAGCGAGGGCGGCTGATTCGGGGACGGGGACGAGCAGGCCGCGAGAGATGCGGTCAGAGAGATCGGCATCGTCTTCGATGCGTTCGAGATAGTCCGCTTCGGACCGCTCGTTTTGGCGTATCAGCGAATCGCGCGAGCCGCGCAAAGGCGAGGCAAACATCATTTTTGGCTTGTGCAGGGAGGCCACCGTGCCGGAAGAGGGAGCGATCGGGTGCTCGATCTCGACGGTGGATCCGATGGAGGCATCCACGGGATTGGTTGCAGCCGGCTGAGAGGTCGGAGGGGCCTGAGTCGGCGGGGTATCCATGTTTGGCGACTCGGAGTTGGGCGACTCGGAGTTTGCCGATTCGGGGATGTCGGTGTCCGGATTCTCAGGTCTGGTGGAAGTGGAATTCACTGTGGGGACCGGTGGGGGGCTGACGCGCGGACTGGGAATTCGGAGGCGGCGAGCCGTAGTCGTTGTGCTGATGGGTTGAAAATGGGCACGAGTGCGGTATCGGCGGTAGCTTGTGCGATTTGAACGCGGAGAATGAGTTGCAGCGCCGGAGCGGTGCGAAGTGGTGCGGCCGGCATTTCGCTTGGCAGTCTTGGGAGTGCGCGCAGAAGGGCGATGTGCCTTGTGGAGAGGCGCTTTGGTGATGGTGGCGTGGGCGCGCGTCTGCACGGGCGTGGGCCGTACGGCATAGGCCATCGGAACCATAAGCGCGACGAGCAGGAATGCGGCAGGAACTGTGCGCACCATCAGGAGCGTGCGGAGAATCGTGAGCTTCACCAGTGTAAGACGCAGGGGAATTGAATTCGAGTGCCTGTCGAGGTTCGGTTTTGTCTGATAAGTAGCGGCGGTCAGGAGACAGGCTGCAGGACCGGGTTCAGCCGGACCAGGTTGGATCGATTGACGTTGTAGAATTGGCGGGTTCCAGAACAATAAGGAGTTCCAGTGGCTGAAAAGCGGTGGGTTTGGTGGGCAGTGCTTTGCCTGGTTGTGGTTCAGATCGCACAGACGGTGTATGTAGTTCATCGCGAGTCGCTTACTTTCGACGAAGGCAACCATATGTTTGCCGGCTACATGATGTGGCACACGGGCGATTACGGATTAAATCCGGAGCATCCGCCGCTGGTAAAACTGCTGGCCACTCTGCCACAGACCAGGCGCGATCTGTGGGTTCCAAAGCTTGAGGATCGTAACTTCAAAACCGAGGCCTATATGGATGGCCGGGACTGGCTGGCGCGCAACGACGGCTCGACCCAGCACATGGTCTTTGAGATGCGGCTGATGGCCGGACTGTTGGCAGTAGGACTATCCCTTATGGTCTTTTTTGCCGCGCGGGCCTGGTTTGGCACAGCGACCGGTTTGATTGCACTGGTATTGGTGACGTTTGATCCCACGGTGGTTGGAAATTCGGCCTTGGTGACGACGGATGTTGGCGTTTCGCTATTTTTTCTTGCAAGCATTTTTACGTTTTACCGGTATGTGAAGCAGCCGTCGGTGGCACGACTGCTGGTGGCGGGGTTGACGGCGGGTCTGCTGCTGGCGACAAAGCACTCCGGCGTCTTGTTTGCGCCAATGCTCTTTTGCCTGGTCTTGTGGGAGGTTGCATTTGCACCGAAAGGGGAACGTGGGCGGGTGGCCTTGCGATTGAGCGGAGCCGTTGCAGCGATCGTGGTAATCGGCGTTGCGGTGCTGTGGGCGTTTTATGGGTTTCGTTACTCCTCGCGGCCGGCGGGACTTGCGATCAATCCCACGCTGCAGTCTTATGTCGAGCCGCTTAGTCACTTCAGTGCTTCCGCAGTAATGGCCATCGCGCACATGCACCTGCTGCCTGAGTCGTACCTGGTTGGCCTTGTGGATGTGAAGCGCATGGCGGGGTTTTACCCTGTGTTCATTTTAGGCAAGCAACTTGCGCATGGAGTGTGGTGGTACTTCCCTGTTTTGTTGACGATCAAGACGACACTGGGCCTGCTGACATCGGTCGTGATCGCGCTGGCCGCAATTGCGATGCGGAAGTTGCGCGGGGCGCGCGAACTGGCGTTCCTTTTGATTCCGATGCTCGTCTATCTCGGAATCGCGATGACATCGGGAATGAACATCGGCGCGCGGCACATGTTGCCCGTGTACACCCTGGCGATGATTCTTGCGGGTGCGGGTCTGGTCGCTATGTCTAAATACAGCCGCAAATGGGCCTGGGTGTGCGGTGCGCTTGTGGCGGCGCACGTGGTTTCCGCGCTCACGGTGTTTCCGAATTACATCGCATATGCGAATGAGGCGTGGGGTGGGCCGAAGAATTTGCACAACCTGCTGAGCGACGCGAGCGTGGACTGGGCGCAGCAGTTGATCCAGGTGAAGGAGTGGCAGGACAGGCATCCGGGCGAGGAGTGCTGGTTTGCTTATTTCGCGCATCCTGAAGTGAACCCTGAGGTGTATGGGATTCGATGCCATCATCTGCCGACGATTGATACGTTCTGGCTTGGCGGCGCGGATATCATTCCCCCGGTTGTAACGGGCAACGTGTTGATCAGCGCGGGAGACTTGAGCGGATGCGAGTGGCCGAGCGGACGGATGAGCCCGTATGGCGCCTTCCAGTCGATGAAGCCCGCGGAGGTAATTGATTACAGCGTGATGGTGTATCACGGAACCTTTGACATGAAGCATGCCGCCGCACTCAGTCGCGCGACCAATGCGTACCAACTTCTATGGAAAGGCGATGCGAAAGGCGCGCTGCCGCTGGCTCGCGAGGCTGTCGCCATCGATCCAACAGAGATCATGAGCCAGACAGCGCTGGGAGATAGCGCGGCGGCGCTGGGACAAAAGGACGAAGCGCGAAAGGCCTGGCAGGCAGCGCTGGTTGAGGCAAAGAAGCTGGAGCCAGACGCGCAGATGAGTTATGTGCCCGATCTGGAGGGAAAGCTGCGAAAGCTTTAAGGGAGATAAGTCCCAGGTCTCAAGATCGAGACCTGGGGTGCCCTCTATCGATGTTTAGGTGAGCTGGATAAGAAATTTACAGACCTTGCCGCCGCGACGCGGCGACTCTGCGACTTTGACGCTGACAGCTCGCCCAGTGACGGTCTCGAACAGGGTTTGATTGTTGGCCGCGGAGCAATCGCAGTAAGGGTCGTCGGGCGTTGGCGGCCGTTGCGGACTCCATCCGCAGACACATCTTCCCTGCGGGTAAATGAGTGTCACCTGGTTGCCCATGCGACGACAGTTTTCAGCGCCGACGATGTTTCCCATCAGCTCAACCAGCTTGTCCGTGCTGCCTGCGCTTTTCTCGATCAGTTCCTGGCGAAATTTCAACGCCCGGCAACAGGCGCGTCCGCGCTGCTGCATCAGTTTAACGAGGGCATTGCGATCGAGCGTGGATTCCTCTTTCTGAATGAAGTCGGATAAAAATTGGCGCACTGCTGTGGCATCCGATGTACAGGCTGCGTTGTCACATTTTCCTGTTTCCGGAGTGGCGGCGGAGGCAAAGCAAGGGAGGGCAGCACCGGCTGCCACCAGGCTCTTCAAGAATGTCTTGCGATCCATGGAACCCCTTCAACGAGCGACTTGCATTTGAGACGTGGCTAGCGGTGGCTTCTGTCGTGTAATCCAGATCACACGCGAATCTCATTTCGCCCGGTGTTTGAATCGCTTCCACTTTACTGCTTCAGGGTGGGTGGGACACTGCTTTTGATTTGTTCCGGCTTGGTAGTTATTTGAGTGGGATGTTGCTGGAGGACTTGAGACGTGGGGAACCGGCAAGTGACGAGGGAACGCACGGTAACGCGCGAATCGAATTTCGACAGGGTCTAAGATCGTGAACTAATTGGTCTCGTCACGATTCCGCGCAGCATCAGATCCTTGGTCAGCATGCGCAGGCGATGCTTTGAAGTCGGCGGCAAAACTGTACGCCTCGTGGCTCAACTCGCAGACTGCAATCAGACGCTCGCCGACAGTGCGGCTTTGCCAATAGCGGTAGGTCTCTGCCTCTTGTTCTTCGAGGTCCGTCACTCGGCGGATTGTCTTGTCCATCGTCATGTTGCTCGATGACCTCGGCGGCGTGTCCCAGGTTTCAGAGATGAAACCTGGGACAGCCATTTACTGCAGCAGAGTGGGTTCGTCTTCCTTGAGTTCTTCGGGGGGGATGATGACGGCAGCGGCAACTTTGTCATCAGCGTCCAGGTTGAGCAGGCGTACGCCTTGTGTTGCGCGGCCGGCTGCACGGATCGTTTTCGTGTCGATGCGGATGATCTTGCCGAATTGGCTGATGACCATCAATTCCGAAGTCTCGTCAACCAGAAGGATCGAGGCGGATCTTCCAACCTTTGAGCTTGCCTTCAGGTTATTGACGCCCTGAGCGGCACGCGCCGTGAGACGGTATTCGTCAATGTCCGTGCGCTTTCCGAAGCCGTTCTCCGTGATGGTAAGGATCAGGAATTTGCTGACTCCAAGTCGCTCGTCAAGGTCTTTCAAAGCTTCGTAGGAGTCGTCTAGAGCCTTCTCCGCGGCTTTCTCTGCGGCCTTCAACTTCTCGTCGCCCTCGGAGCCGCCCCTTCGGGCCTCGCGGGCCTTCTGGAGATTCTCCTTCGCAGTGATATAGGCAGTGCGAAGTGCGGTGAGCTTGGGAGTCAGTTTGAGATTCGCTGCGCACTCATCGCGATTCTTGTCGCGGGTTTCATCGGAATCGGTGATGGCAACGCCGATAACCTGATCGCCCTTTTTGAGCGAGATGCCCTTGTTGCCAGCGGCGTTGCGACCCATGGGGCGCAGGCCGTTGCGGTTGCGCTCCGGATCGTATTCTTCATCGAATCGGATGGCCATGCCTTCGCGCGTGGCGAGGAAGATGGTCTGTTTGCCGTCAGTGATGCGGGCGTCGATAAGATCGTCGTCTTCATCGATAGCGATGGCGATGATACCGCGGGCCATCACATTGCTGAAGTCTTTAAGCGGCGTCTTCTTGACGACACCGTTGCGTGTGGCAAAAAAGATGAAGCGGCCTTCTTCTTCGAGGTCGCGCACCGGCAGGATGGTGCGAACATTTTCGCCGGGCTGCAGATTGAGCAGGCTCTGCATGCTCTTGCCCTTGCCTGCCGCGCCTACGTCGGGAATTTCATAAACCTTGAGCCAGTAGACACGGCCCGTGTTGGTGAAGCAGAGCAGGAAGGCGTGCGTGGAGTCGACGATGAGCTGCGAGACGAAGTCTTCTTCGCGCGTCTTCATGCCGGTACGTCCCGTGCCGCCCCGGCGTTGCTGGCGATAGATCGATATGGGCGTGCGCTTGAGATAACCCTGGTGGCTGACGGTAACGGCCACCTGCTCGTCGGCGATGAGGTCTTCGAGCTGAAGTTCGGCAGATTCGTCGATGATCTGGGTGCGCCGGGCATCGCCGTAGCGGTCACGAACGTCTTCGAGTTCCTTGACGATGACGGCACGCAGCTTCTTGTCGCTGGCGAGGATCGACTCGTATTCGGCAATCTTTTCGCGAATCTCTTGAAGCTCTTTGAGAATTTCGTCGACGGAAAGCTGCGTGAGGCGATAGAGCTGCAACTCGAGGATGGCGTCGACCTGGCGGAGTGTGAGGCCGCGTTCCTCGCTTGGCAGGCGCTCGCGATCGAGGTTGAGAACAATCTCAGTTCCCTTGCCCCAGGCGTACAAATTTTCGCGGGCTTCGACGCGGGAGCCAGAGGCGCGGATGATGCGAATGACGGTATCGAGATTGTCGAGCGCAATCTTGTAGCCTTCGAGGATGTGTTCACGCTCGCGGGCCTTGCGCAACAGGAAGGCGGTGCGACGCTGCACGACTTCGATGCGGTGATTGACGAATGCGCGGATTGCTTCGTCGAGAGCAAATTCTTTCGGCTGTCCATTAAGGACGGCCAGAAAGATCATGGAGAAGCTCTCCTGCATCTGGGTGTGCTTGTAGAGCTGGTTGAGGACAATCTCAGGCTGCGCGCCGCGTTTCAACTCGATCACGATGCGCATGCCGTCACGATCGCTCTCATCACGCACGTCGCTGATGTCGTCGACAATCTTTTCATTGACCAGTTCGGCAATGCGCTCGATGAGCCTGGATTTGTTGACCTGATAAGGAATCTCTGTGACGATGATCGCCTGTTTTTCCTTGGTCAGATTTTCTGTGGCAACCTTGGCGCGCATCATGAAGCGGCCGCGACCTGTTTTGTATGCCTGGGCGATGCCGGATTTTCCGTAGAGGAAGCCGCCCGTGGGGAAGTCGGGACCCTGAACGTGCTTCAGTACTTCGATCAGGCCGCCTTTGGGATTCTTGACCAGCTCGATGGTGGCGTTGACCACTTCGGTGAGATTGTGCGGCGGAATGTTGGTAGCCATGCCGACAGCGATTCCGCTCGATCCGTTGACGATGAGATTGGGGATTCGCGTGGGCAGCACGGTTGGCTCGAGCGTCGATTCGTCGTAGTTTGGCGTGAAGTCGACGGTTTCCATCTCGATATCGGCGAGCAGCTCGCCCGAGATTCGCATCAAGCGGCACTCTGTGTAACGCATTGCCGCGGGCGGATCGCCATCGACGGAGCCGAAGTTTCCCTGCCCATCCACCAACGGGTAGCGAAGAGAGAAGGGCTGCGCCATGCGCACCAGCGTGTCATAGATGGCGGAGTCGCCGTGGGGGTGATAGACACCCATTGCCTGTCCGACAACCTTTGCGCACTTGGTGTACTTCTTGTTGTGCTCAAGGCCCATCTCGCTCATGGCGTAGAGCACGCGGCGATGGACCGGCTTGAGACCGTCGCGCGCGTCGGGGAGCGCCCGGCCGATGATGACCGACATGGAATAGTCGAGATACGACCGGCGCATCTCTTCTTCAATGTTGATCGAAATGAGGCGCGTGCCGTCGGGGGGAGGAGTACCGCCGTCGAGAGGGAGCTGGGGGTTCTGATCGTCTGGCATAGGTTTTCGAAGCCCGCCGAAAAGGCGGCAAAAAGGAACCGGTTAAAGCGGGGCCGGGTTTCGCGGGCTACAGATTTATTTTACTCTTCAAAAGCGCGATTCCGCAAGGCGGATTAGGCGATTTAACTCTTTATTTTCGTTGAATTTAAGCGCAACTAAGTCCAGTGTTATCAAGGGCTGTGAAATGGCCGTCAACGCGGCACGATTTCGAGCGCATTTTGGCCTTGACGAGAGTTTGATTTTTGTCCTTTTTCGGTGTTGGTTGTCGATTCAGAAACGAGATCCCTCGCACAGCCCCGATTTACTGCGCGACCCGCCACGGAGAAGTTGTATTCCAGTTCCTGAGTTCCTCTTTAGCCCATTGATTTGATTTTCCTGTATGGCACGACGTGCAGGGATTCGGGATGCCGGACTGCTCGGTCTGTTGCGGCGTAATAAATCGGAATGTATGTGCGCCGACGTAGTTGTCTTTGATCGTCTGCTCTATGCGGGGCATGTGGCAGGCGACGCATTGACTGCCGGGACTGCCTGCGGCGTGATGCGTATGTTCGCTGACCGTGCCGCGCAAACCTGCGGGATTTTGCTTGTTGTGGCAGGAGAGGCAGAGTTGGTTTCCACTGAGGGGAAGATTGGAGACAGCGTCGCTGTGGACCTGGTGGCAATCGAAGCAGCGCATCTGGCGGTGATACATGAGACTCTGCACAAAATCATTGCCTTGCATGCGGTTCTTGTGCGCAGTGAGATCGGCAAATTGAAAGAAATCGGTGGTCCCGGGTTTCAGTTCTTCGAGGCTCCAATAGTCAGACAGGCGCTCGCCGGCGGTGAAGCCTACGGGCCAGTCGTAGTAGCGTCCCTGGATCGGATTTGAGAGAGGGCGGCCCTGGCTGTGGCACTGGATGCAAACATCGTTGCCACGCACAGCATCGAGAGTTGCAGGATTGACGATGTTCTTGCGGGTTGGATGAGCGACATGGAGACTGCCAGGGCCATGACATTTCTCACATCCTACGTTCCACTCGGTGACCTGCCGGGTGTGAATGTCGTAGTTGACCGAATGGCAACCGTCGCAGGTGGGCCCGGTGGGACGATCGAAATTGGTCGGGCCGTAGAAAGGAACCCACCAATCGGTTCCCGATTCGACGTGGTAGGGCAGCCATCGTTTCTTTTGGACATCCCACTGCGCGGGTAGTGGGAAGTAATCGTCTCCGCGTTTTGTGAAATAGCGCTGTTTGAAGCGGCTGCCGTAGACAAAGGCTACGTCGTCGAGGGTGAAGGTGCGGACAGGGTCCTGGCTTTTAAAGTCGCCAATGACAGCCTCGGGATGCTCCTTGGGATCGCGAAGCACGTTGGCCATCCGAGACTTTTTCCATCCGTTGTAGGCCTGCAGATGGCAGCCCTTGCAGCTATCTGATCCGACATAGTGAGCCTTCTCGCCTTGCGGATTGCTGACGGACGAGGCCTGTGAGGCGTGCAGCGGCGGGGCCATCGCCAGAAAGGTGAAGACGGTCGTGACAAGGCATGCGACGAGAATTGCGGGGCGGAGGTGGAACCCGCCAGCGCAGTCGGAGGCTATGCCGGGACGATTCGTGGTCTTGGAAGGATGCATTGTTCGTCTCTGTCTCTCAATGGCGAAGGCTCAAAGCGTCTGCGTGCGGTTCGACTCTACAACAGGCCCGGCAGGCTAAGTACACAGAAGATTACTTGAACCGCCACGATCGAACCAGCCGCTGTAATCGCCCATTTGCCGCGCGGGCTTTCGAAGGCATCGGCAAATACTCCGCCGATAAACGTCAAAAGGAATGGAAGCGCCCAGAGCCAGGGGCTGCTGGAGACGCCCGTGGTGATGAGGATCATGAGGATCAGAGCGCACAAGAGTGGGGTCGTGTTGCCGAAGTAGCGCGACCGCCGCAAGAAGAGATACAGAAGCAGCGAGGAGCCCGTGGCCAACGTGATGCCGGCGTTGCCGAGAGTGGAGAAGAAGCGTCGCGCAGGGTCGAGTGAAAACCAGAGGAATCCCGCTGCGGAGCGGAAGAGGTAGCTGAAGGCATCGGGCGAGAATCCGTAGCAGGCAAAAACCAGCAACAGCGCTCCAATGGAGGTGAGCATCACGAAGGGGAGAACCTGGCTCCGACGCCCTTCCGCGACCCAGAGCATAAACGCTAGGCCAAACGCGGCTGTGACGGGAAGCGCGGCAATGTGGGATGCGGCAGCAACTCCAAAGACAAGTGTGAGCAGTACCAGCCGTGGCCGCCATTTCCGCCGCGGCCCCTGCATTGCATGCGCAACGCCAATGCATGTGTATACACCGCCATAGACGCCGAGGGCTGCGAAGATCTCGGGATTAGGTGTCACGCACATTTTGAGAACGGCGGGCGAAAAACAGTAGAGGGAGAGGGCGATGTAACCGCCCAGATTGCCGTAGAGTCTTCGCGTAACCCACCAAAGGCCGCCGCCAAGAACGCATCCGCAAGCAAGGAACGGCAAGCGCAGAAGCAGAAGAACGTGCGTCATCTGGTGGCGCAGCTCCCATGTGCTGAGTTGGCCATTGGACTGCACCACGCGATCTTCCGGCTTGCGAAAATGATCGAGGCCGCGCTGCACGAGGAGATTCAGCGTGAGTGGAAGCCCCGCGACGCGGTAGGCCAGCACGCCGTCTCTGATGTTGCCGCAACTGGTGAAGTAGCCGGACAGGGCTGCAGGACGCTCCCACATTTCACGGCCACACCGGGCGTACTGATAGTCGCGATCTGAAAGTGTCTGCCGGCTGGTAAGCCATAACCCCTGCGCCAGGAAAAGAAGCAGCATCCCCGCGGCGATGCGCTGCGGCAGATTGAAGTGGAAGCGGCGAAGACGAGCAAATCGGTGAGTCATCAAGAAAGCGGCGAATAGACAATTTCAGTCTAAATGCCAGAACCCGAATGGTCTGAGCCGTATCCAACCCGACGCCGCGCATTTCAGTGTCCCCAACTCGATCCAGATTGGGCGCGCCTGTCTCTCGCCGCACCCAAGCCGTTTGGACGAAAACAGCGAAAGCCGCCCTTTCGATGGGCGGCTTTCGGAAAAGCGTTTTCGGGATCAGTAGCTCAGGAATAGCTACGTCGGTTACTGCACCGTAAGTATCGCCGTCCCTGGGATCGCTGAAGCCCCGTCGGGATTTTTGTAGGCGCCTGTGATGGTGGTTGAGCCCGCTGCAACAGCCGTAGCTCGACCCGTTTGGTCGATCGTTGCGACGCCGGTATTGCTGGAATTCCACGACACTGGATTCGTTAAGGTAACCAGCTTGCCGGCAGCCGTGAATCCGCTCGCCGAAAATTGTGCCAATGTGCCGACCGTCACAGGAGCCGGGTTGGCGGGAGTCACAACCACCTGCGCCACATCGGTGCTCGCGTTGCCCGACTGCGACACATTGACAACCATCACGCCTGAAATGTAGCCGTGGAATCCCTGCGCACTGGCTGTGATCTGGATGCCGGAGCAAATATTCAGCCCCGAAGTAATCACTCCGGTGCCGCTTACTGTGACGCAATCATTCGTTGCACTTTTCCAGTCAACTTCATTCGTAATGTTCTTGGTGATCGGCGCGTGGTCCGGACGGGTGTAGTATCCGACGGCCGTCAGTTGTGTCGTAAGTCCCGGCCCGCCAAAGTTCATCACGCTCGGGGAGACCACAATCGAGGTCAGCGATGGAGAACTGATGCAGCTGGTGATTGGAATCAATACTCCAGTGAACAACAAGGCACCTAACGAAGAATTACGCATTCGAATCTCCTTGCGTCTCCGCCGAGCTAGGTCAGCTTAGCCCTGGCGCTACCTGCAATTCCTATGGATCCCACCACCCCCTGGACGTTTTCCCACCTGATATAGTTCGTTTCTCGTGTGAGTTCGTAAGCTGCCATCTTGGGCAAAGATGCTACCCGGCTTTGCAACCATGACGCGAATCTTTACCGCCTGGCTCCTCACATCGTTGAAGATCCGACTAATCGCGACAGCATGCCTCTTGAGAGGTGCCCCCAAGCATACGGCAGGTCCAACCGGCGAATCAATAGCAATCTTTACTCAAAGAGCCCGCATTTTTAGGCGCGTAACTTGCGAAAAGCGCGACGGGGTTCGGACATTTCCGAGGTTCTGAATGCTACGTGGAATCAACTCGGGCCCAAACATGCTGATCGTAGTTGATGCCAGAGGCGCGATTCGTTTTACCCGAGGTGCCTACAAACGCTACACTTCTGGCAGATGGCGATCGCGCATGACAACACTCCTGACCACCCCAGGAACAAAGACCAGTTCCTGGGGACCCCGCCTGAACGGCTGGTCAGCGCTTCGCGCGCTGAAGAAGAGCAGGGCTTCGAACTGAAACTGCGGCCAAGGTGGCTGCGGGAGTTTATCGGGCAGTCCAAAGCGAAGGAGCAGTTGGCAATTGCGCTGGAGGCGGCGAAGTCGCGCGGCGAGGCGCTGGATCACGTGCTGCTCTTCGGCCCCCCGGGCCTGGGCAAGACAACGCTGGCCACGATCATCGCGAATGAGCTGGATGTGGGTTTTCAGCAGACTTCGGGGCCGGCCCTGCAGATCCAGGGCGACCTGACGGCGATTCTTACAAACTTGCGCGAGCGGCAGGTTTTATTCCTGGATGAAATTCACCGGATGCAGCCCGTGCTGGAGGAAAAACTCTACACCGCGCTCGAGGACTACAAGCTGGACATCATCATCGGCCAGGGACCGGCGGCGCGCACCCATGTGATGGAGATCAGGCCGTTCACCTTTATTGGTGCAACGACGCGGCCGGGACTGCTAAGTTCGCCGCTGCGGTCACGGTTTGGCATCCTGCTTCGGTTGGAGTTTTATACCGAGGAGGAACTGCGGGTGATTGTGGAGCGTTCGGCTGAAGTGATGCAGGTGCCGATCGACGCCGACGGCGCAGCAGAGATTGCGCTGCGGTCGCGCGGGACGCCGCGTATTGCGAATCGATTGCTGCGGAGGGTACGGGATTTTGCGCAGGTGCGCGGTTCGGGCGCGATTGACCGGCCGACGGCCAATGCGGCGCTGACGCTGCTCGAGGTGGATGCGCACGGCTTCGATGAGATTGACCGGCGGTTGATGCTGACCATCATGCAGAAGTATGACGGCGGGCCGGTGGGATTAGGCACGCTGGCGGCGACGCTGGCTGAAGAAGAAGATGCGCTGGAAGAAGTTTACGAGCCATTTCTGATTCAGATTGGGTTTCTTGACCGGACTCCGCGAGGACGCGTGGCCACTCGGCTTGCTTATGAGCATTTCGGACTGGCACTGCCTGGGCGGCAGGGTGGACTGTTTTAGAAGCTTCGAAACATACATCAGGAGCGAGCCATGGCACTCACGGAATCCACGATGCTTGAGTTGGGAACGACAGCGCCGGATTTTGCGCTGACGGATGTAGTGACAGGAAAGACAGTGCGGCGAGATGATTTTCGCGGGCAGAAGGCGCTGCTCGTGATGTTTATCTGCACGCATTGCCCCTATGTGAAGCACGTTGAGAAGGGGCTGGCGGCGCTGGGAACGGATTATGCCGGTAAGCCGATGAAGATCGTGGCGATCAGCAGCAACGACGCGGTGAACTATCCCGATGACAGCCCCGCGGGGTTGAAGCAGCAGGCTGAGACGCAGCGGTTTCTATTTCCGTATTTGTATGACGAGACGCAGGCAGTCGCGCGGGCTTACAAGGCGGCGTGCACGCCGGATCTTTACCTTTTCGATGGCGATTTCAAGCTTGTTTATCGCGGACAGTTCGATGGCAGCCGCCCCGGGAAACGGGGTTCCGGTGACGGGCGAGGATCTGCGAGCAGCGATCGATGCGGTGCTTGAAGGCAAGCCCGTCACGAAGGATCAGAAGCCTTCGATCGGATGCAACATCAAGTGGAAGGCGTGATCGCCTAGAGCGAGAGTCCCTTCAGATATTCGCGAAACTTAGGGCCGAGGTCGTCGCGCTTGAGTGCGAATTCGACCGTGGCCTGAAGCATTCCAAACTTGTCGCCTGCATCGAAGCGCTTGCCTTCGAAGGTGTAGCCGAATACTTTCTCTTCTTTGAGCAGAGCCTTGATACCGTCGGTGAGCTGGATCTCGCCGCCTGCGCCGGGGGTGGTTTGTTCGAGCAGGGCGAAGATGCGCGGCGTAAGCACGTAGCGGCCGATGATGGCCTGTTTCGAGGGGGCATCTTCAAATTTGGGCTTTTCGACCATCCCGGTGCAGTTGTAGATGCGCGGGTCATCGGGATCCTGCGAACCGGCAAGCACGCCGTAGGCGGAGATTCCGGGGCCTTCAACCGTTTGCGTGGCGAGCACTGAGCCGCCGCGCTCGTTGAAAACTTCGATCATTTGCTTGAGGCAGGGAGTTTCGGCATCGATGACGTCGTCAGGGAGAATGACGGCGAAAGGCTCGTCGCCTACGAGTTCCTTGGCGCAGAGGACCGCGTGGCCGAGGCCGAGCGGCTCGCGCTGGCGAACGTAGCTGATGCGGGCCAGAGTTGAGACGCCGCGCGACACGGCGAGAAGTTCCTTTTTTCCGCGGCGTTCGAGGGTCGCATCCAGTTCGAAGCTGTGATCGAAGTGGTCTTCCATGGTGCCCTTGCCGCGGCCAGTGACGATGATGATGTGCTCGATGTCGGAGGCAATAGCCTCTTCAACCCCGTATTGAATAATGGGCTTATCGACGAGCGCCAACATTTCCTTTGGGATTACCTTGGTGGCCGGCAGAAATCGCGTGCCCAGACCACCTGCGGGGAAAACTACCTTCCGTACACGTTCGCTCATTGCAACTCCCTGTTTTGTTCGCCAGCTACGAAAGAATATTTCCTCGCGCCGTTCGTTTCTTACCGGCAAATCTCGAGCAAGTCAGGCTCCGGCTTCTTATTGGTATACCAGCGCGGCATACCATGCAAATTAAAGGACAGGTGAATCATCCTGCAGCATTGTTTCGCGCACGATCTTGATCGGCGGGGCACCCTGCTCGAGAAATGTGTCGTGGAATTGCTCGAGTGAAAAGGCAGAGCCTTGCTTCTTCATCAAATCCGCTCGCAGTTTCATGATTTCGATTTTTCCAAGTGTGTAGTAGAGATAGGTGGGGTCACCGGCGCCACGTTTCGATTCGACGATCGCCGTCTCTTTCGACTGATAGCCTTCTTTCTGAAAAAACTCGACGGCCTGATCAAAGTTCATGTTGCCTGTATGCATTTGGATGCCGACAATAAAGCGCGCGTTGCGCAGCAAAGCGTCCTGCAACTGGCCGAGACGCAGGAATTTGGACTCGCGCTCGTCTTTCGCGCCGGCGCCGGGCTGTCCGTACCCTTCGTCGAGCATCATCTGTTCGGTGTAGTGCGCCCATCCCTCGACGTTGGTGGTGGAACTTAGGATCTTGCGTACTCGACTCGGAGCGCGCGACGACCAAAGATACTGGGTGTAGTGGCCGGGGTAGGCCTCATGTACCGATGTTGAAATGACCGTGCCCACGTTGAACGAGTGCATGAAACTCTCGACCTGCGCGGGAGTCATGGAAGGGCCCGGAAGCGTTACGTTGAAAAAAGAATCGGTTGCATGCGTTTCGAAGGGGCCTGGCGAATCCATGCTGGCAAAGGTGGTGGCGCGCATGAAGGGTGGCGTTTCCTCAACGATGGGCCGCACATCGGATGTGATCGTAACGATGTGATGCGTCCGGATAAATCCGAGGAGGCTGTCGAAGGTTGCGCGGAATGCGTTGAGCAGTGTGTCGGGCGCCGGGTGATTGTGGCCAAGTTGTTCGAGAACTGCCCGGTTGTCTTTTGCGGGTTCGAGTTCTTTGGAAATCTGAATGAACTGCTGCTGATTTCGGCGCATATCGGCCCAGCCGATCTCGAGAAGCTTGTCGAGAGGCACGTCGACCATCTCATCGTAGAGCAACTTCTTTGAGAAAGTCTCCGCGCCAATGCGGAAGTCGCCGTTCGATTGCGGAAGAAGATCGGTCTTAAGCCAGCCGAGGTATTCATTGAGAGCTGCAATCACGGCGGCGTTGGACTGCGCGAACTCTTGCTTGAGCACTGCATCGTGAGCGTCTGCGAAAGCGAGCGGCACATCGTGCTCAAAGAAGCGAGTGATGCCGGGCAGTTGTTCGATCGCAATCTGGGTGAAGATGCGCGGAGGATTTTGAAGATTGACACGCGCCTCGGCCAGCAAGGATGGCATCTGCTTTTCACGGGCGATGACGGAGCGAAGACGATCATCGGGAGATGCGAATTTGCGTTCAATCAACGTGAAGGCGCCGTTGGCGCAGGTGCTGGAGTACGTATCTGCATTTTTCGCCCATGGGCGAATTGTCTGCAACGTAAGAAGGCGGGAGTGAATCTGCCCAAGCACAATCTCCCGGTCGGCGCGCGTGATCTGATCAAGCGGGGCCGAGGGTACAGCCGCGATGCGTTTCTCGAATTCCTGGAGGGCCGCGATCTCTGCGTCGATGCTCTTACGTGAGAAGTCTTCGAGCTTTGTGTCGTACTGGTGAAAGCCCGCAGTGGTTCCCGCGGTAGGCTGATGCGGATAGTACACCTGATCAAAGTATTCGTCGGAAATCTTGAGGAACTGCTGCTTCGCATTTTGCTTTTCGAGCAACGGCGGTGGATGCGGTCGACATGCAGGCTCCAATCAAAAACAGTACGGCAATTCTTTTCACATTTCCTCACGTTGGGCGGGGCCCTTAATCATGCATTCACAGGGGCAGGCGCTAGCTTTACAAGCAGATCGCGGATTTCAAGCAGAACATCGTCGGGCCTCGTGGCCGTCATTGGAAATTTGAGCAACCCTTGCGGCGTGAATTGTGCGCCGCGCTTTGCATTGCGCGCCACCAGTTGCATGAGTTGCTGCGGATCGATGGCGGCGTTCTCAGTGAAGCGTACCTGCACTTCGGAACGCTTTCGATCGATCTGCGCAATCCCCATGCGCTCGCATTCAAGGCGCAACGACGCGGCTTCGAGCAGGTAAACAGTCGAGTCGGGGAGCGAACCATAACGGTCCTCCATCTCGGAGCGGAGGTCTGTGATGGCCTTTTCGCTTTCGGCCCCCGCGATCTTCTTGTAGAGGCGCAGGCGCTGATTTTCTTCGGCAACGTAGCTTTCGTCGATGCGGAGGGCGATGCCGAGATTGAGTTGGGTTGCGGGGCGTTCTTCGCCACCTTCGCCTTTGAGTTCCTTGACCGCAGCCTCGAGCATCGAGGTGTAGAGTTCGAATCCGACAGCCTCGATATGCCCGCTCTGTTCGCCGCCGAGCATGTTGCCGGCGCCGCGCAGCTCCAGGTCGAGTGCGGCGATTTTGAAGCCGGCTCCGAGGTCGCTGAATTCCTTGAGCGCGGCGAGCCGACGACGGGCGATGTCTGTGAGTTCACGTTCGGGCGGGATCAGGAGATACGCATAGGCGCGGCGATTGGAGCGGCCCACGCGACCGCGTAGCTGGTAGAGTTCGCTGAGGCCATGGCGGTCGGCGCGGTTAATGAGCATGGTGTTGGCAAGCGGAATGTCGAGGCCGTTCTCAATGATCGTAGTCGCGACAAGCACGTCAAATTCGTGGCGCATGAAGGCCAGCATCACACTCTCGAGGTCCTTCTCGCCCATCTGGCCGTGGCCCACGGCAACGCGCGCGGCGGGAACAAGTTCCTGAATACGCGATGCGATCTCGTAGATCGATTCGACGCGGTTGTGAACGAAGTAGACCTGCCCGCCGCGTTCGAGTTCCACTTCAATTGCCGAACGCACAATCTTCTCGTCGAATTTGGCGACTACGGTTTGAATCGCCATGCGGTCTTTGGGAGGCGTCTCGATTACAGACATGTCGCGCAAGCCAACCAGGGACATGTGCAGAGTGCGCGGAATCGGCGTGGCGGACATGGCAAGCACGTCGATTTCTTTGCGCAGCTGTTTAAGGCGCTCTTTGTGGCGTACACCAAACCGCTGTTCTTCATCGACGACCAGAAGGCCCAGGTCCTGGAACTTGATGTCTTTGGAGAGAATGCGGTGGGTGCCGATCAGGATATCGACTTTGCCGTTCTCGATTTTTTCGACAATGATCTTCTGTTCCTTAGGTGAGCGGAAGCGCGAGATCATTTCGACGGTGATGGGAAATTGCGAGAATCGGCGCTTGAAGGTTTCGTAGTGCTGAAAGGCGAGAACCGTGGTCGGCGTAAGCACTGCGACTTGTTTGCCATCCTGCACGGCTTTGAAAGCGGCGCGCATGGCCACTTCGGTCTTGCCGTAGCCAACATCGCCGCAGAGCAGGCGGTCCATGGGGGTGGTGGCTTCCATGTCCTGCTTGACCGCGGCGATGGCGGTGAGCTGGTCGTCTGTCTCGCGGTAGTCGAATGAGCCCTCGAACTCGCGCTGAAAATCGTTGTCGGGCGAGAAGGCATTTCCCTGCGCGGTGTGGCGCGTGGCATAGAGCTTGAGCAACTCGCCCGCCATGTCCTGCATGGCCTTCTTGACGCGCGCCTTGGTCTTGGTCCACTGCTGAGAGCCAAGCTTGTTGAGTATGGGCGCAGGACCTGCATCGGTGGAGCGGTATTTCTGAATGAGGTCGAGGCGGGTGAGCGGGACGTAGAGCTTGGCCTGTTCGGCGAATTCGAGAATCATGAATTCGACGGCGAGGCCGTCCTGCACAATCTCTTTCAATCCCTGATATTGCGCAATGCCGTGCTCGACATGGACAACATAATCGCCAATGGTGAGATCGCGGAAGTCAGAGACGAAAGCGGCGGTCTTGGATCGCTTGGGTTCGGGCCGCGCAGTGATATCGGCGTCGTCGGAGAGATCGTTGGCGCCGAAGACGATGAGGTTCGCATCGGGAAAGCTCACGCCGGTAGCCACTTGCGTGCGAACGATGACCGGCACGCGCAGATCTCCGGCCATATAGCTGGCTTCATCGAAGATGGTAGTTTCGCCACCGGGATGCGCGGTGCGGCTTCCGAGACGATAGGGCACCTGATACTCACGCAACAGTGAGGCCATCCGCTCCACATCGCCCTGCGTGGGGGTAGCGAGCACGATGCGCTGTTCCGATGCCATCAGGTTGCGCAGTTGTTCGACGAGAGCGGGAATAGAGCCATGGAAGCGGAGCGTAGGGCGAGAGTTTACGGCGATTTCATCGAGCGTATTGTCTTCGTCGAGCACGTCCATGGCGCCGAGTTGATCGAGGTCGAGGCCGGGATGGGATTCAAGAAGACCCTGAAGTATTTCGGGACGAAGATAGATGTCTTCAGGGCGAATGAGCGAACCGATGCCGGAGCGCTCGTGACGCTGTTCAACTTTGTTCCACCAGCGGTCGATCTGGTTGCGCACCATTGCAGGTTCGTCGACGAAGAGAACGCAACGAGGCAAAAGCTTGAGCAGGTGGCTCTCGGCTCCCGCAACGGCGGAGAAGAACTCCCAACCGGGAAAGACGCTGACACCTCCGGCAGCGGCAGCTTCGACGGCCATCTCCTCTTCGTCCGCATCGACCTCTTCGCGCTCGATGCGCTGGCGGCTCAGTCGGGCATGGACAGCGGCGAGCAGGTGTTCCGTAACCGGAGTTTCAGTGAGCGGCAACAATTGCGCCTCGTCGAGGCCTGACTGCGAACGCTGCGTTTCCGGATCGAATTTGCGGATGGTCTCGATCTCATCGCCGAAGAACTCAATGCGCACGGGCCGGTCAGACTCGGGAGAATAGACGTCGAGGATTCCGCCGCGACGCGTGAACTGGCCGGGCATCTCGACGAGATCCATCTGCGTGTAGCCGACACTGGCGAGATGTGTGGTGAGGACTTCAACGTCGACTTCTTCGCCACGGCGAACAGAAACGGTGAGGCTCGAGTAGTAGCTTCGGTCGAAGAGACGGAGGGCCGCGGCTTCGGCAGGCGCAATAAGAATCGAGACGGCGCCGGTGGCAAGCTTCCACAACGCCGCTGCGCGCTGCTCCTGAACGTCGGGGTGTGGAGAGAGATCTTCAAACGGCAGGACATCGTGTGCGGGCATGCGGACTACGCGCGCGGGATCGATGGCGCCGGTGAGTTCGCATCCGGCTCGGAGGGTGGGCTCGAGAGCTTCGGCCGCCTTGTTATCAGCGACGACAACGATGACGGGATTCTTTGCAGCACGCGCCAGCAGGGGCAGGTAAAGGGAACGCGCAGTAACGGTGAGTCCAGACACACGCCTGCGCCCCGTACCGAGACTGAGGTGCCTGCGTACGCGATCGAAGGAGGAGGAGTGCTCCAGCTCCGCGAAAATCTCGCGGACAAACGGGAGGATCATGCAGGTACCAGTTTAGCAGCGATGCCCAGGTGTTGTGGCATCGTGCGAATGGCATCAGTCCGCGGCCTGAACTACCTCGGATGCCTGTTTCGAAGTGCTGCTCGGAGCGAACAATGCCGCGCCAATCATGCTTGCGGCTATGGTCAAGAGGCCGACGGTGTAGCCATGTGTTTTGTCGCGAAGCCAGCCCATGATAAATGGACCTGTGAATCCGCCGATGGCGCCGACGGAGTTGACAATGGCGATGGCGGTTCCGGCGGCTTTACCGGTCATGCGCGCGGTGATGGTGCCCCAAAACAGCGGCAGTGCGGCGAATATTCCGATTCCGCAAATCGAAAAGCCTGTGACTACCGCGGGTAAGCCGTGGATCAGCGCCGCGCAGATGAATCCCGAGGCGCTCAGCAAATACATGGCTGGAAGTAATCCGCGCTTGTGGAGGCGGCTCACGAACACCATCGCCACACCGCCGGCGCCGAAGGGCAAAGCGGCCCACCAGCCTGTGGAGGTGGCGGATGAACCGGTGGCAACGAGAATCTTGGGAAGCCAGAAGCTCAGGCCATAGAGCCCGACACTGCACAGGAAGTACGTCACAGAGGCTCGCGTGACATGGAGCCACGCCCCGGATTGAGCTGCGTGAACAAGGGACTGCTCGTCGTGGCGAAGCTCCTGGGCCAGTTGTTCTTTTTCGCTTCCCGTCAGCCAGTTAGCAGACAGAGGGTTATCGGCCAGCACGAACCAGGTGGCGATTCCCAGAATCAATGCGGGGGCCCCTTCGAGAACAAACAGCCATTGCCAACCCTTCAGTCCGCCCACATTGTTCATGAGGAGGATGTGCGAAGAGATCGGCGATCCGATGAAGGTACACAATGGCACCGCCACGATAAAGAGCGCCAAGACCCGCGCGCGCATCGGTCGCGGAAGCCAGATAGTCAGATAAAAGATGACTCCAGGAAAAAAGCCCGACTCGGCCACTCCAAGGAGGAATCGAGCCGCCACGTATTGAGGCCGGTTCCCTACAAACGCCGTGCCTACGGACACGATGCCCCATGCCACCAGCAGAATTGCGATCCAGCGGCGAGCGCCCATGCGCGCCAGCATCATGTTTGCCGGGACTTCGAAGAGACAGTATCCAAGGAAGAAGATGCCCGCGGCGAATCCATAGAGGCTTTCAGAGATGCCCATGTCGCGATTCATGGTGAGCGCGGCGAAGCTGATATTCACGCGATCAAGGAAGGCGACCATGTAGAGCAGCACGAGAAATGGGACCAGCCGCCAGGCGATCTTGCGATAGAGCGGGCTCATCGGGGTTGCGATCACTGTGGACCTGACTCCTTAAGTAAGTCGCTCTGAGAACTAATGTGGCCTGCCTGGCAAGATGAAATGCTCGGCACAACGTGGCTCGTAGGAGTCGCCGGGAATTTTGATGGGGGTGTCATAGGAGGCTGGCTGGCCCTCAATGAGGCGCTGGGAATAGAGGGCCCGGGCACCACAACTGCAATAAGCCATGCACTCGGTGATGCTGCCGCCATAGGCGTTCACAAGCCAGGAGAGGTTCAGCATTTCTCCAAAGGGGATGGCGCGAAAATCGAGGTCGAGGCCGGCGACGAGAACGTCGTGATTCGCATCGAGCAGGTGCCTGGTGAAGATGAAAAGACCGTCGACAAATTGGCCCTCATCAATCGCGATGCACTCAATTCTCTTTCCGATTTCCTGCTCGAGGTCAGCGATAGCACCGAGGACCGTCCATGGATCGTTCGATTTGAATTCGAGGGCTTCCATCGTGGCGTATCCGTTCGGATTCCGGCTCTCAAGAATGCCGGGGCCGCCTTTTGTGTCGTCGCTGGGCTTGAGAACGAGTACATATTGCTTCGCATATTGACGGCGCATTTCCGCGCGCCGCAAGAGCTCGGCGGTTTTGTTGCTTCTCATCGGCCCCAGCATTAATTCAATCTTGCCAGCCACTTCAGAATCTCCTGCACGGGAACTGAGGTATCGCGTCCCGGCAATCCATCATACTTTGACGAGCGAGGGACCTGCGGAGTGTCGAGAATGCAATTCGCGCTATTCTCCACCGAGTGCTTTCGAGAAGGAATAGAAGAAGTCCAGCGACTTCCAGTAGGAATCGACAGGGAGGCGTTCGTCCTGTCCGTGAGCGCGAACATCGTCTCGCTCGAGGGCAATCGCCGAGTAGCCGTAGCAAGGGATACCGGCCTGCGCAAAGTAGATGGAATCGCTGGCGCCATTTTCCATGACCGGTGTGACGGGCACGCCGGGCCAGACGGCTTGCGTGAGCCGGGTGAGCGGGTCGAAAACTTCTTTAAGCGGCGCGGGCGGCACAATGGCCTTGCGCTCGGGGGCGGTGTCGGAGACTTTGCCCGCGTCGGAGACATATTTCACCGAGAGCTTGTTGTCGGCGAAGAGGGCGATAAGCTGCTGGCGGATCTCTTCAGGAGAGTGGCCGGGAAAGATTCGGCAGTTCACGTTGGCCTGCGCGGTCTGCGGCAGAGCGTTGTTGGCGTGTCCTCCGGAAAGACGTGTAGCGACGCAGGTGGTGCGGAAGTTTGAGTTGAAGCTGGGTTCTGCGCCAAGACGTGCGGCAGCGGCCATGTCAGGCGGAGTGGCGAGGATGGCGTTGATGTCCTGTGCGGTCTGGCTTGTTTCCTGTGCGGCGAGGTTCTTGAAGTAGGTGCGCGTCACTTCGTTCAACTCGAAAGGAAATGAGTAAGCGGCGAGTTTGGTGAGCGCGGCCGTGAGTTCATAGATGGCGTTATCGGGCCGGGGACGGGAGCTGTGTCCACCAGGATTTGTAGCCGTAATTTGATAGTCGGCATAAACCTTTTCGGTCGCTTCGACATCTGCCACGACCGCGCGACCGTGGTTGAGTTCCACGCCGCCGGAATCGGGATTGATCACGAAGGCAGCATCAACGAGATCACGGTGCTGCTTGACCAGCCATGCGGCGCCGTTGAATTTGCCGCCTTCTTCGTCGGCTGTGAGTGCGAGGATCAGGTCGCGGCGAGGTTTGTAGCCTTCCCGGTGCAAACGCAGGAAGGTGGCGACCAGCGCGGCGTCGGACTCCTTCATGTCCTGCGTGCCGCGGCCGTAGTAGAAGCCGTCCTTCTCGACGAACTCGAATGGATTGGTGCTCCAGTCCGAGGGCAGAGCCTCGACCACATCGATGTGGCAGAGAAAGAGGACCGGCTTCTGGGTGGGTGAACCGGAGGCGCGCATGCGGACGACGAGATTCTGCTTGTTAGGGTCAGGGCCGAGCAGGTGAACATCTTCTGCCGGAAAACCTGCGTCGAGAAAGCGCTTCTGCATGGCCACGGAAGCCGCGGTCACGCTGCCTTTGGGCGTGTCGGTGGTGTTGATCTCGATGAGTTGCTTGAAGATTTCGCGGGCTTCGGCGCGGTCGGCCGGCGACGCGGCGGGAAGCTGAATTTTCGGCGCGGGTCAAAGGGCAAAGGAATGCGGAGAAAACGACGACAGCCAGAACGGCTGGGGAAGAAGTTAGGCGCATGAGCGAATTGTACGGTAGCGCTCGGCGACGTGAGCGGTTTACAGGAGGCGCCAAATCGATTTATCGTGATGCGGCCACTACTTCGAGGTGCATGATGCGGTCCAAACTTTTTGCTATTGCTGTTCTAGCTGGCTTTGCCCTTGCCGTTACTGCCGAAACCACTCCTGCTCGCCCCAAAATCACGGGCATTTCGCATCTTTCCGTTTACACATCTGACCCCGCGGCGACGGATCACTACTACCGCGAGATAATCGGGGCCGCAAAGATGGCTGACCCCGAGAATCCAAAGGGCGTGCGATATGGCTTTAGCGCGACGCAATTTGTCGAGGTGTCGCCGCTGCCACCCAACTCGGGCATAAATCGGATGGATCACGCTGCATTCAACACGGAAAGCGCCGATGGGATGCGGAAGTATCTAGCCGCGAAGGGGTGGAAGACCCCGGCAAAGGTGGAAAAGGGTTCCGATGGCAGCCTATGGTTTGTGGTGCTCGATCCCGAAGGCAACAAGGTGCAGTTTGTGCAGCCTCCGGCGAATGCCAAGGCGCCCGATGCGCCAAATGTCGTTGGGAAACATGTCATTCACGTCGGCATCCTGGTGCACAGCCGGGACGCGGAAGACAAGTTTTACCGCGATCTGCTTGGTTTCAAACCGTATTGGTTCGGCGGAATGCACGATGACAAGATCGACTGGGTGAGCCAACAGGTGCCGGACGGGCACGATTGGCTGGAGTACATGCTGACGAGCGGTCCGTCAGGTTCAGGCATTCCGGCGAAGATGTCGCAGCATGATCTTGGCGTTCTCGATCACTTTTCCATTGGTGTGGCGTCAGTTCCAGAGACGTACAAGATGCTGCAAGCCGAAAACCGTCTCGGCGGCGTTCATGACGAGAAGCCCAAGATCGGCAAGGACGGGAAGTACCAGTTCAACATGTACGACCCCGATGGGATTCGCACGGAGTTGATGAACTTCCACGCGACGGAGAAGCCCTGCTGCTCCGAGTTCACCGCCGAAGATCCGGCGGAGTAGAGAAACCGGGAATTCAGTTCCAGTGGGGTGCAAGGGGACCAACCATGGGAGAACAGGGGCCAGGCAGGAAATCTCCGAAAACTTTCAGAACACTCGCAGCAGGATCTTGCGCCCTGTTCATTCTGGGAACGATTGCCGGGTGTGGAGGGGTCAGCAGCAGGATGACTCCTCCGCCGACGCCGGTCCCAGTGGGGTCGGAGACATTACGGGCGAAAGCACAGGTTCGAAACTTGATTATCGGGGCCGCGGCTTCTTCGGATTCTCTTTCCGAGTCGCTCTATAGAACAACGCTCGCGAGGGAGTATTCCGAGCTTGAGGCGGAAAACGAAATGAAGTTTGAGCCGATCCATCCGAGTCCGGCTAATTACAACTACAGCGGTCCGGATGCCCTGGTGGCATTCGCGCAGACGAATTCGATGAAGGTGCGCGGGCACGCCCTGGTGTGGCATGAACAAGTGCCGGACTGGGTCATCTCTCCGCTCACCCCATGGACTGCCGCGAGCCTCAACGCAGTTCTGTCAGCGCATATCGCGAACGTTGTCGGGCACTATAAAGGCAAGGTCTATGCCTGGGACGTCGTGAACGAGCCCTTCAACTTTGACGGCACGATACGCAGCACGATCTGGTCTGACTCGCCGGGGATCGGCTTTGCCGGTGAGGGCACAAAAACCATCGAACAAGCGTTGCTCTGGGCGCATGCCGCCGATCCGGCTGCCAAATTATTTGTCAATGAATATGGCGCGGAAACGATCAATCCGAAATCCGATGCGGTGTATGCAATGGCCCAGGATTTTGTGAAACGTGGAGTTCCGCTTTCCGGCATCGGCCTTCAGTTGCACATCGATACCGGCTTCGATTCCACTTACTCGCTGGACTCGCTGAGCCAGAACATCCAGCGGCTCGGCGCACTGGGGCTGGAAGTGCATTTCACCGAAGTGGATGTGCGTCTGCCGGACGGGAGCGCAGCCAGCCTGAAAGCGCAGGCCAAGACCTACCAGGATTTGCTCAAGGTGTGCCTTGCCCAGACCGCATGCACGGCTTTTCAGACCTGGGGATTTACAGACAAGCACTCGTGGATTCCGGCGTTTTATCCAGGCTTGGGATGGGCCCTCCCGTTTGACGAAACTTACGCGAAGAAGCCGGCATATGAGTCGATGCTGAAAACGCTGCAATAAGGCCTCTTCACAGGCTCACGCCGCATCCGCGCTAAAATTCAGGTATGCCAGCTCCAGCGCTCTCGCCTGAAGTGATGACTAAATACGAGCCCGTAATCGGACTCGAAGTTCATGTGCAACTGCTTACGGAAACCAAGGCATTTTGCGGTTGCGCGAACAGGTTTGGCTCGGAGCCCAATACAAATGTCTGCCCGGTCTGCCTGGGGCTACCCGGGGCACTTCCGGTGCTGAATGCAAAGGCAGTGGAGTTTGCCACGCTGGCGGCCCTGGCGATTAACTGCGAGATCCGCGAACGATCCATCTTTGCGCGCAAGAACTATTTCTATCCCGACCTGCCCAAGGGCTATCAGATTTCGCAGTTCGACAAGCCGATCGCGGAGCATGGCTGGATCGATGTTCCTACGGCTGACAAATCAATCAAGCGCATCGGAATCACGCGTCTGCACATGGAAGAAGATGCGGGCAAGAGCCTGCATGATGGATTTTCAGACTCCGCAACGCGCACGTATCTCGATTTGAACCGCTGCGGAACTCCGCTGATTGAGATTGTCTCTGAGCCCGACATTCGCACGCCTGACGAGGCCTTTGAATACCTGACGCGGCTTAAGGAAATTCTGCTCTACACGGGCGTCTCCGACTGCAACATGGAGGAGGGTTCGCTTCGTTGTGATGCAAACGTGAGTGTGCGGCTCAAAGGCGCGCCCAAGTTCGGAACCAAGGCAGAAGTCAAGAACGTGAACAGCTTCCGCTTTATTCGCGCGGCACTGGAGTACGAGATCGAACGTCAGATCGAGATCCTCGAAGAGGGTGGTCGCGTCATGCAGGAGACACGCCTGTGGAATGCGAACGAAGGCCGCACGTACTCAATGCGTTCGAAAGAGCAGGCTCACGATTACCGGTACTTTCCTGAACCGGACCTGCCCCCTCTGGTTGTTTCATCGAGGTTTCTTGCGAATGCGAAGGCAAAGCTACCCGAACTGCCTGAGGCGCGCCGGAAGCGCATGATTGCCGAGTACGAACTGGCAACGCAGGACGCCCACACGCTGACTGCTTCACGGGAATTTGCCGATCGATTCGAAGCTGCAGCGAAGACGGCGAAGAGCCCGCGGCGTGTGGCCAACGTGCTGTTGAGCGAGTTGGGCGGCCGCCTCAAGGCCCTGGGACTGGAGCAGGAGCAATCGCCGGTTTCCATGGCGGGTGTGGTGTTGGCTGCCGATTTGCTGGAAGAGGGCAAGATCAGTTCGAAACAACTCAAGCAGCTCTTCGACGTCTGCTTTGAAAAGGGCGAGGACTTCCCTGCTGTCTACGAGCGCGAGAAGCCGCAGCAACTCACAGATGTCTCGGCGATTGAAACCATGATTGACGACGTGATTGCGGCCAATCCGAAGCAGGTTGAGCAGTATCGCGCAGGAAAGAAGACAGTGGCGGGATTCTTTGTGGGCCAGGTGATGAAGGCATCGAAGGGGCAGGCAAACCCGGCTCTGCTGAATGATCTCGTCGCAAAGAGACTGGATGGATGACGCCGAACGCATTCAGATATTTCTCTGGCGCTTGAGCCTGCTTCACAAACCTGTTTCGCAAATGGTATTCAATATGGCCTGCAGAACTGCAGCGAAATCTGGCTGGATTGCTCGAGGCGCGTCAACGAGACAGCATGCGGCGCCCGATGCATCTAAGGCTGACACGGGAGACTTTGGATGGAGAAGCTGAACTTCGGGTGTGGGACGCGGTACGCGCCGGGCTGGACGAACATCGATTTTCACGGCGATGGAAATCATGTAAAGCGCGTCAATCTGCTCGCAGGTTTTCCGTTTCCAGACAACAGCTTTGACGTTGTGTACAGCAGTCACGTCCTGGAACACTTCACGCCGGAACAGGGTGCCTTTCTGATTGGGGAGTCGTGCCGTGTTCTGAAAGTGGGGGGAATCCTTCGGACCGTGGTGCCGGATCTGGAGGATTCCTGTAAGGAATATTTGCGGATCCTGGCTATGAACGACTCCGACGCGGCAAAGAGAAAGCTATATTCGTGGATCAAGATCGAACTGCTCGACCAGCTCGTGCGCACTTCGAGCGGCGGCGACATGGGACCTCTGATGCGTTACGTGGCGACAAGCCCCGACCGGGCGATGCTCGAGTATGTGCAAGCCAGAGTCGAGAGCCACCTTATGCCCGCTTCCCTTCCCGAAGACGGAACGAGTCGACTCGCGAGAATCACTCCGGGGAAGGTCATGACCAAATTGACTTATCTGTATCTTGGATTGGTCAAGCGTCTTGTGCCGAAGAACCTCAGACCGATGGTTTGGAGTGGCACGTCGATCGGAGAGAAGCACCGT
Source organism: uncultured Acidobacteriaceae bacterium (assembly GCA_963737915.1). GTDB lineage: Bacteria > Acidobacteriota > Terriglobia > Terriglobales > Acidobacteriaceae > Telmatobacter. The sequence continues at coordinate 297,700 of CAVTUP010000013.1, forward strand.
TGGATGTATGACAGATACGGCCTCACGTTGCTTATGAGAGATCGTGGGTTTGGAGATGTGCGCTTTCCAGCCTTCAATGATTCCGCTATTCCGGGATTCAGTCAGGACGGCCTGGATTCAAACCCGGATGGGACTTCGTATAAAAACACTTCAATCTACTGCGAGGCTACAAAGTCGTAGTAATGAGCAGGCCGGGCAAACGCTCTTCTGTCGATCTCAAAAAAAACAGGCGAATGATGTAAGCGCACGCCACGAACGAATCGGGCGTGCGTATATCTACTTTATCTTGAGCTCGGTTTCAAACTCCTTGCGCGCATCCCAGGAACTTACGGTCTTGGTGGCAGTCTTCTTGCCTTCCTTCTCAGCCCAAAGATCGTAGTCGTCGGCCATGTTCACCTGGGCAAAACGAAACCTGCCATTTGCAGCAGAAGTGTAACTGCGGATCGCCTTGGTCTTGTTGTTCTTGAGAAAGACGGTAGCGCCGCCAACGGGCGCAGACGCGTCGTCAACCACGCTGCCTGTCACATTGCGTTGACCCATGTTCTGTGCCTGGGCCAAGGGCGCGCCAATCGCGCCAAACTGGTGTGCCGAAGGAACCATTCCTGCTGCCAGGGCGGCAAACATCGCCCATGCCGCAAAACTTGCTCGGTTCACTTTCACTCTTCCTCCTCTGTCTCTTGTACGAATGCGTCTTCGTCTTCATCAATGCCGTCTTCAACTTTGGAAAGCTCCAACGGCTCGACGCCGACAATTTCGTATTCGGTTCCACACTCATCGCAGGCGACCACGTCGCCTTCCTCAACTTCGTCGAGTTCGATGTCTAATTCATTCTCGCATTCCGGGCAGCTGGTCATGGCAGCCTCCTCTCTCAAGGCATTTCGTGATGTAGGATGACGATCCCTCAGGTAACGACTCCGCTAGTTTTAGGCAAACTGTGCCAAAGGTCAAGGGGTCAAAAATGTCCTGAGGTTACGAACTCCCATGGGGAGAATATCCTACGAGGGTCCATCATCCTGCCCAACCGGCCGGCGGACGCCTCCGCGCCGCCTGGGTACATAGACTGACGGTTGAAACCCCGGTTGGTTTCAGTAGTTGCAACGCGGTTTATTTGAGTTGGTTCCACCAAACAGACGGGTTTCCATGACACAGCGGAGCACTTCGATTTACCCTGTTGACTACGATGCCAAGGATTGGCGCCACCCAACTTTCGTTCCCCAGCTTCCGAGGCGCTACCCAGCGCCTGGTGCTCGCTAACCTCGCTGCGTTTTTTGCGCTGGCGCTGTTAAAGGCGACAAATGGCAACGCCTTTCAATCGCTTTATGATCATGCAACATTTTGGCCTCAGGGATTTCTTCGTGGTTGGCTCTGGCAGCCTCTGACATACAGCCTGGTCCAGGTCGGCATCTTGTCCACCCTGCTTTCCTTGCTTTCCTTGTGGTTTCTGGCTGGGTTTCTTGAAAACTTTCACAGCAGCAGTTGGGTGATGGCGCTTTATATTGTTTCCGTGCTGGGAACGGCGGCGGCGGCACTTGTAATCTACGGCTGCAGTTGGACATTTGGGTTCTCTCTGCAACAGATTCCGCTCTACGGATCCTTTGGCGGAGCCTTCGGGCTCCTGGCGGCAATCGGAATCCTCTACGGCGATACCCAGTTCATGCTTTTTCCCCTCCCCATCGGAATCAAGGCTCGCTACCTCGCAATCATCTATGCCCTGGTCGCGATTGCAATGTCGTTTGGAGAACAGAAGCTCTATGCGTTCGCACAACTGGGAGGGGCGCTGGCTGGGTTCCTCTACGTCAGAATGGCGCCTCGACGCGGGGTTACATTTGCGCTCAGTGAGAAATGGTATGGGATGCGGAATCGCTACTACCGGTGGAAGCGCCGACGCGCAGCGCGGAAGTTTGAGGTCTACATGCGGTCGCAAGGACGCACCGTAAAGTTCGATGGCAATGGCCGGCAAATCGATGAGGACCAGGACGACAAAAAGCGCTGGAACTAGGCCACAAAGCCGCGATCCCAGTTTCATGACGCAGGACAAAATCCAGATCATTTGCGAGAGCTACGATCGCGTTGCAGATGAGTACGCGCTCCATCTTTTCCGCGAACTAGAAGGAAGGCCGCGCCCACACAACCGTGAAACAGGCGTTGGGATAACTGCGGTTTCCTGTTAAGCCGCTCACCGCGGATTCGAAGTTCACTGGGGTACAATCCTCAGTGAAATGAACAAGAAAATTGCGTTTCTTTTTCCGGGGCAAGGATCGCAGGCTGTGGGGATGGGGCGCGACCTCGCCGAGCGCTTTCCTGTCGCCGCAGACACCTTTGCCGAGGCCGACGATGCTTGCGGGTTTGCGCTGTCGAAGCTCTGCTTTGAAGGACCTGAAGAAGATCTGAAGCTGACGGAAAACACGCAGCCGGCGATTCTGACGGTGAGCGTGGCGGCACTCAGGGTCCTGGCTTCCCAAGGCATCGAACCAACACTCGCGGCAGGGCATTCGCTGGGGGAATGGTCGGCCCATGTGGCTGCGGGAACGCTCAAATTTGCCGATGCGGTGCGCGCGGTAAAAGCTCGCGGACGCGCCATGCAGTTGGCTGTTCCCGCGGGGCAAGGAGCAATGGCGGCCGTGCTGTCGCTCGACGCAGCCCAGGTGGCAGAGGCCTGCGCCGAAGCCGCGAAAGAAACCGGATTGCCGGTCGCCGCGGCAAACCTCAACTCGCCTGCGCAGACGGTGATTTCAGGAGCGAAAGCGGCAGTGGAGAAAGCCGCGGAACTGGTGAAGGCAAAAGGCGCACGGCGCGCAGTGATGCTTCCCGTAAGTGCGCCTTTTCACTGCGCGCTGATGCAGCCCGCACAGGAGGAAGTGGCACGTGTACTCGCGGGTCTTTCGATGGCGGAACCGAGGTTTCCCGTTGCCGCGAACGTTACGGGCGGACTGGTGACGACAGCCGACGCCGCACGGGACGCGCTGGTTCGCCAGGTGACAGGTGCAGTGCGGTGGGTGGACTGCATGCAGGCGCTGATCGGAGCGGGGGGAGAAATCTTTGTCGAAGTGGGACCGGGAAAGGTCCTCTGCGGCTTGCTCAAGCAGATCGATCCGGCACAAAAGGCCTTGAACGTTGAGGATGTTGCCAGCATGGAAAAGACTCTGGCGGAGCTCGCGGGCTAGCTTTCTTTGTCTCCTCGCCTAGGGCCCAAGGTACAGTTCCTCATCAGGCGGAGCGAAGCTCAGCGTACGATCCTTCGGGAAGTAGGTGAGGAACAGGGCTTTGCTCTTGCGCTCGTTAATAAAAATTCCCATCAACAGCACGTTCTTGTATACGCGTGCCGCCACAATTTTGTGGGACTGAATTGAGCCGTACTCGTTGTCGGGGCTCGTGTTGCTCCAATCCTGTTGAAACCGCGAGAAGGGGTAGGCGCTGTTCGGAACGGGATGCTTCTGCCAGTCCGGATCGTGGAGCCAGATGCCGTATGCCTTTTGCAGATCGTTCGCTTCCACGGCCTTCAAGAAATGGTTCGCAGCCGATCTGCCCGCCAGATGGGTGTACCAGTTCCATGGCCAATCCACGGGCCTGCCAGAGATCAGCCAGAAGACCACAATCAGCAGGAACACCAGGCCGGCGCCACTATAAAGAATCAGCTGGCGGCGGCGATCGCGGGCTTCGTCAAAAACTGGAGCATCGAGCAGGGTCATCGAACATGTTCCTCGTCGTTAGAATATGCCATCAAGCAGGGGTACGGACCGGTTCTCCCGATGACGGAAGTCCCATACCAGGTTAGACACCGCACGGCATTTCGGTGTTCCCCAATCCCGTTTCCGCGTCCTACTCCTCGCGGGTGTAGGTGTTTCTGTTCTTTTCGTGCTGGCGCTCGACAGCCAGCTCAATCAGGCGCGTAATCAGATCGCGATACTTCAGTCCGGTTGCCTCCCAAAGCTTGGGATACATGCTGATCTGGGTGAAGCCGGGAAGGGTGTTCACTTCGTTCAGGTAGATACGGCGCTTTCCCTCCGGCTCCATCAGGAAATCGACGCGGGCCATGCCGGCAAGATCACATGCCCGAAAGGCCTCCACCGCCATCTCGCGGAGTTGTTTGGATTCGGCGCGGGTAATCTTTGCGGGAATCACCGGCACCGAGCCTTCGGAGAGATATTTGGCTTCGTAGTCGTAGAACTCCTTGCCGGGGATGATTTCGCCGACTACGCTCGCGCGCGGCGTGTCGTTACCCAGGACGGCAACCTCGAGTTCGCGGGCGCGCGACTTTTTGCCGCCTACGCCTTGCTCGACAACGAGTTTGCGATCGTACTTGGCGGCAAGATCGAGCGCGGGGCCGAGTTCTTTGCGATCGTGTGCTTTGCTGATTCCGACAGAGGAGCCCAAGTTCGCAGGCTTCACGAAAAGAGGATATTGGAGCGAGGTTTCGATCTGTGAGATCGCCTTGCGGGGGGAGGCTTCCCACTCGCTTCGCAGAATCGTAACGTGTTTGACGATCGGGAGTCTCGCCTGGGCGAAGAGGCGTTTCATGACGTCTTTGTCCATGCCCGCGGAGGAACCCAGCACGCCGGATCCGACATAAGCGATGCCTGCAAGTTCAAAGAGACCTTGAATCGTGCCGTCTTCGCCGAAGGTACCGTGCAGAACAGGAAAAACGACGTCGAGCGACTTACCATCGAGGCGGGACTGAAGGTCGGATTTTCCCGATGAAGTTCCCGTGTGCGCAAGATCGGCGGGTTCGGGAGCCATGAGCGTCGGGATTCCCTCATGGAGCAATTTCGCTCCCGGCGTGGCCTTAGGGTCACCGGCGCGTAAAGGCCGTGCGAGCGCAGCCCCCTCTCCCGCGAGCAGTTTGTGCGCATCAGAGGAGGCCAGCCAGCGCCCCTCCTTGGTGATTCCGATAGGAACTACGTCGAACTTTTTGCTATCGATTGCTTTCAGAATCGAGGCAGCAGAAAGCAGGGACACCTCATGTTCACCACTGCGTCCGCCAAACAACACACCAACACGAAGCTTTTTCGCCATTGCTTTGTTCATCACCGATGGAAGAAGAAATTAAGTCCTGAATCAGTGTAGAACTGTTTGGGCAGCTGAGTAATCCGTTCTCGCCGTATGGATGAGCATGTAGATTCCCAGAGAGAGAACCAGAGAAAACACAAACTTGCGAAATGTCCGTTCTTGAATTCGCTTCAGCACCCGAACACCCCAAAACGTTCCGACCAACACACCGATGATCGCGATTGCGAGCAAACGCCACGCACTCAGAATCCCCCTGGTCTCCACGGCGAAATAAACCGGCATACGAGCGCCATCCACAATCAGGGCAATAGCAGTGGCTGTTGCGATCAGTTCCTCTTTGCGAATATCGAAGCCCAGCAGCGCAGCGGAGCGGATGCCGCCCTGATTGCCGACGAGTCCGCCGAAAAAGCCAGAGAGGGCGCCCGCCACCCACGCCGTTCGTCGGCCAAAATGCATCCTGTCCACAAACCCAGTGAGACCGGAGATGCCCGCAAATACCAGCAGGCAGCCGAACACGATTGTCAGTGCCGGACTATTGGCATGAGCATTCAACATTGCCCCCGCCAGCCCGCCGGCAGCGCTCAAAATTCCGAAATTGAGAAAGACTCTTCTGTCGACCTGCTTGCGCAAGCCATAAAAACGGGCAGCCGTTGCAACCAGGTGCGGGACAGACACAATGGCGATCGCCAGTTTTGTTCCATAGCGAACGGCGAGAATCGGTGTGAGGATGCTGCCGATACCAAAGCCGCTGATTGCCGCGATGCCGCCGGCAATCAACGAGGCGCATAGAACCCAAAAGGTCATTTCAGCCAACACAGACTACAGAATCTTTTTCCCAAAAGCTGAGCAGGCCAGTTCCACCGCAAGGTCTGCGGTGCGATTGTGCTCGTCGATGACGGGATTGACCTCTACGATTTCGAAGCTGACCATGCGGCCGTGGTCGGCGAGAATCTCCATCGCCAGGTGAGCTTCACGATAGGTCGCGCCGCCGCGTACGGGAGTTCCGACACCGGGCGCATCTTCGGGATCGATCCAGTCCATGTCGAGTGAGACGTGGTATCCGGCGGTTCCACGGCCCGCGGCTCGCAGTGCCTCTTCCATCACGGTTCTCATACCGCGCTCGTCGATGTCGCGCATGGTGTAGACCTCTCCCACGCCGGCGCGGCGGATGTTGGCCCGCTCGGCTGCGTCGACATCTCTCACGCCGATCAGGACGGTGTTCTCCGGCGCGATTTTGGGCGAATAGCCATAGATGTTGCTTAGCTGCTCCGGCCCAAGCCCCAGCAGCGCGGCGAGCGGCATGCCGTGCACGTTGCCGCTAGGCGATGTGTCCGGGGTATTGATGTCGGAGTGAGCATCGATCCAGATGACGCCGATGCGCTGATTCTGGCGGCGATAGAACTCTGCCACTCCAGAAACCGAACCGACTGCAAGAGAGTGATCGCCACCCAGGACGAGGGGTGTCATCTTGTCTTCGAGTGTCTTGATGACGGCATCGCCGGTTCGCGTGCAGGTCTCTGCGATCTGCTTTAGATAGCGGGCATTAGGGTTACCAAATGCGAGCGTCTCGGCTACGTCTACCTGGATGTTGCCGCCGTCAGTTACCTGGTGGCCAAGCCCTTCGAGCCGCGCTTCGAGGCCTGCAACACGCATCGCAGAGGGTCCCATATCGACCCCGCGTCGGCTGGCTCCCATGTCGAGCGGAACTCCGATGACACGAATGCGGCGAGTTGGCTGGGCTTGTGTACCGCTGGGAAGGGCAGGCACGGGGGAAGGTGCTTCAGCGTTGTTGGACATACAGAACGATCTCCGGACCGGCAGACTTTGGCCCAAGCCATAATAGCTTGCCGATCGAACAGCAGGTCGGAATGGGATAGCCCGTTGCCGACGCTCCTTGTGACTCTAGTGCTTCGAGATGGCCCAAAAGCGTTATTAAGGCAGATCGCGATCGGCGTAATATTGAGGGCAAACGATCCAATATTCGGATGGGAAATTGCGACACTAAGCTACTGCTGCAAAAGTAGTTATTTGGAAAAGGGGACGGACGGAGGACGATGGGCAACGCCGGGCGAATCACGCAAAACAATGCACTCACGAGGAGCCTCATCCGTGTCGGATGCTGGGCTTGCGTGTGGGCATTGGCGGTTTGCGTTCAGCCCGCGAGGGCGGCCGATCCTGGTGCATTCCCCTCGCTTCGCGCAATTCAGGCGTTTTCGAATCCCCATGCCACCCATCTGGCAATCTACGCCGAGCCCAACATCGAACATGGGTGGCTAACTGTCGGCGGCCTTGTTGCTGCTGTTGTGGCGCTATTTCTGGTGTTGTTGGCGGTGTCGTTCTGGGTCTGGACCCTCGGCAAGAGAGTACAGGAGCAGGCTGAGGCACTGACCGCCCGTGCGGAAGCAGAAGCCGCAAGAGTGCGGCACAACGCGCAGGTAGACGATCAGCGCAGCCACATTCTGGAGGACATTAACAGTTCGCGACCACTGTCTGAGCTCATTGAAACGATTGCGGAGTCGGTATCTTTCAGCCTGAACGGCGCCCCTTGCTGGTTCGAGGCCGCGGATGGCGCGCGCCTGGGGAAGGTTGCGCCGCGTAGCGATGGCACATCCACGATTCGCCGGGAGATTCCCGCCCGCGCCGGAGGATCGCTCGGAACCTTGTTTGCCGCTGTAGAATCGTCGCGGAATTCCAAAGAAGAAGAAAATGCGGCACTGGAATCCGGCGTACGGCTGGCAACGCTTGCCATCGAGACGCGCAAGCTCCACAAGGATTTGCTGTATTGCTCTGAGTTTGATTTGCTCACAGACATCCACAATCGTCTCTCGCTTCATCGCTATCTTGGAGAGCAGATCCAAAAGGGGCGGGAGCAGGACTCGATCTTTGGACTTATTTACATCAACCTTGACGACTTCAAGCATGTCAACGATGTGTATGGCCACCACGTCGGCGACCTCTACCTGCGGGAAGTCTCTCTTCGCATGAAACGTCAGCTTCGCTCCGGGGACATGCTCGCCCGGCTCGGTGGGGACGAATTTGCGGCGCTTGTTCCGATAGTTCGCGACCGCGGCGCTTTAGACGAGATTGCGCAGCGGTTGGAGCGCTGTTTTGACGCTCCGTTTGCCGTGGAAGGCTACATATTGCGGGGCGCGGCGAGCGTGGGACTGGCCCTTTACCCTGAAGACGGCACTTCCGTCGACGGCTTGCTCGGCGCCGCAGATGCTGCGATGTACGTTTCCAAACACACCAAACGCAATCGCGCAGAAAAGGCGGGACGCCTGCAAAAGGCTATCTTCAGGCCTGTGGATTGATGTGAGGTAGGCCTTCGGGCCCACGGTCGTTGGAGACGCACTCAGCGAACGTGCAACTGCGAAATAGCGACCTTGCCCTTCACCAGCTCAGCCTTGCGCCAGATGCTCTTTTCATTGAGAGCAACCCACCGCCGCTCCTCGCTGCGATAGTGCCAATCCTTATCGAGCTGGTAGTAAATCAACGTTCCACTCGCCTCCATCAGCTTGATGATGCTGTTGTCATGCGAGTTCTTTTCGTCGAAGTCAGTCGTCGCGCTCTGGCCCATCTCGGAATAAATCTCGTTCAATTCAAAGAGCAGTGCGTTGACATCGTCGTCCATCGGCTCAACGTTGAGACCGATCCGCTTGGCTTCGCGCAACGTGATGGGATAGTTGTGCGAGGGATAGCCCGAGTTGAGATTGTTGCTGATCTCACGAGCGCGATCTTTGTCATCCATGTGGTAGGAAAGGATCTCTTCGCAGATGCGCGTCGAGAGAGCGCTGGACCGGTCCACTGCGCCAATCACGAGGGGATGAACGTAGGGGAACAACGACTCGTACGGGTTGGTCGTGGAATCCTTTGCCTGTTCAGTCCAGAGGCGGATCACGCGCAACAGCTCGTCGTTGCTGACGCTTACGCGATCATTGTCGCGGTCGATGGGCGACAGGTCGTGAGTAAGCGACGTATCGACGGCAGAAAGATGCGCCAGTGGTCCCATGAGAATGCGATCTGCGCCAAGCGCGAGCATGGTTGCCGCAGACTGGCATTCAAGCGGCGTAAGTACCGTCAAGTGCTTTACATACCGGCGCAGCAAATTAACCATGCGTAACGACGCCTGGCCCGAACCGCCGTCGGACTTGACGAACAGCGACAGACGGTCGATCTTCCCGACGTTGCGCAGCAGGGCGTACAGGCCGGCGACGTCGCTCTGGCAGATGGAGCCTTTGGTGGAGTTCCAGTAGGTGATGACCGGTTCGCCAAGCGCGCGGGAAAGCTTATCGAGAACCGGTTGGGTCCGCTCCATCAGCATGGGTGGCTTGGCTGCTGTGGGGCGAAGCACTGGAAATTCGGATACGGATGCAGCTACAGATACAGATTGATTAGGCAATTCTGGGTACCGCTCAAAATTGAATTGTCTTGATTGATTTTCATCGTAGCATGATGTTCATAAGGCCGAAATAAGGAAGGTTGTGATTTGACGCACAGCTCAATGGGCTCTTTGCTCGGCCAAAAGCGCGCCGCGCCGAAGCTCTCTCTCAGCAAAGACTTGCAACTTGAATGCAAAGCAGGCGACTGCAAACTTTCGTAAGCAGAAGATCTGCGACTCTGAATCCGCGGACCCGCAAGGGCTGACAACTGCGTGGGTGCCAAAAGAAAGGACCTCGCATTCGCGAGGTCCTTGTGGTTGATGCAAATTTGGTTTTTGACGTAAAGCCTATTCGGCTGCCATCTCTTCGGCTTCGCCTTCCTGGCGCATAAGCTCTAGTTCGCGCTCGGCGGCTTCGATCTCTGCCGAAACCTCCTGCTGCACACGAGCCGCCGCTTCTTCCAGTTCCGGAGAGAGCTGGACGTTGCGGTAGTACTCGAGCCCCGTGCCGGCAGGAATGAGGCGTCCGACGATCACGTTCTCCTTGAGTCCGCGGAGGTTGTCGATCGCACCGTTGATGCTGGCTTCGGTAAGAACGCGCGTAGTCTCCTGGAAGCTCGCCGCGGAGATGAAGCTGTCGGTCGAGAGCGAGGCCTTCGTGATGCCGAGCAGGAGCGGACGACCAAGTGCCGGACGGCCTCCCTGCGACTGCACACGCTCGTTCTCTTCGTTGAAGCGGAAGCGATCAACCTGCTGCTCGAGCAGGAAGTTGGTATCGCCCACTTCATCGATCCTGACCCAGCGCAACATCTGACGCACGATCACTTCGATGTGCTTGTCGCTGATGGCCACGCCCTGCAGACGATAGACTTCCTGGATTTCGTTCACCAGGTAAGCCTGCAGAGCCTTCTCACCCAGCACGGCAAGAATGTCGTGTGGATTCAAAGGACCATCCATCAGCGGATCGCCTGCGCTAAGGCGCTCGCCTTCCTGCACGTTCACGTGGATGCCGCGAGGTACGGAGTATTCCTTCTCCTCACCGCTGTCCGCTGTGACGTAGATCTTGCGCTGACCCTTGGCAACTTCGCCGAACCGGACAACACCATCGATCTCGCTGATGATGGCCGTCTCGCGAGGTTTGCGGGCTTCGAACAGCTCGACCACGCGCGGCAGACCACCGGTGATGTCCTTGGTGCGGGTGCTTTCCTTGGGGATCTTGGCCAACACATCGCCGGGACCAACTTCGTCTCCGTCCTGAATCATCAAGTGAGCGCCGCGTGGCAGCAAATACCGCTTGTGCCCCTTGGAGTTCTTGACGACGAATGCCGGCTGACGCTTTTCATCAGGCGCATCCGCAACCACCCAACGCGAGAGGCCGGTAACTTCGTCGACTTCTTCGTTGAGCGTGATGCCTTCCTGCAGATCCTTGAACTGCACCGTGCCGCCGATCTCGGTGAGAATGGCGTAGGTGTAAGGATCCCACTCGGCCAGCAACTGACCAAGCTTGACCTGCTCGCCGTCCTTGACGCGAAGGCGCGCGCCGTAAACAACCTGGTAGCGCTCCTTTTCACGACCGCGGTCGTCGAGAATTGCCAGCGAACCCGAGCGGTTCATCGCGACCAGCGTTCCGTCCTTGCTCTCGACGTAGTTCAAATTGATGAAGCGAACGTAGCCGTTGTTCTTGGCGTCGAGGCGCGACTTGTCTTGCACACGGCTGGCAGTGCCGCCGACGTGGAAGGTACGCATAGTTAGCTGCGTGCCAGGCTCGCCGATGGACTGCGCGGCAATGACGCCGCAGGTTTCGCCCAGCTCGACCATGCGGCCGGAGCCAAGGTTACGCCCGTAGCAGAGACCGCAAACGCCGCGGCGGGATTCGCAGGTGAGCACCGAGCGAATCTTCACCTTCTCAACGCCTGCGCCCTGAATGGCCGATGCGATGTCTTCATCGATCTGCTGGTTCACATCGATCACCACGTTGCCGTCGTAATCCTTGATGCGCTCGAGCGATACGCGGCCGATGATGCGATCGCGCATGGGTTCGATGATCTCGCCGGATTCAACGATCGATCCGACATAGATGCCTTCGCTCGTACCGCAGTCGTACTCGGTGACGATGACGTCCTGCGCCACGTCGACCAGACGACGGGTAAGGTAGCCCGAGTCCGCGGTCTTAAGCGCGGTATCGGCCAGGCCCTTACGTGCGCCGTGCGTCGAGATGAAGTACTCGAGCACCGTGAGGCCTTCGCGGAAGTTCGCCGTGATGGGCGTCTCGATGACTTCGCCCGAAGGCTTGGCCATCAGTCCGCGCATGCCTGAAAGCTGGCGAATCTGCTGCTTCGAACCACGGGCGCCGGAGTCGGCCATGATGTAAATCGGGTTCATGGCTCCTTCGTCGTCCGCCTTCTTCATGTTGCCGAACATCTCGTCAGCAACCTGATCGGTTACTGCAGACCACATCTGAATGACCTTGTTGGAGCGCTCGCCGTTGGTGATCGCACCGTCCATGTACTGCTTCTGGACTTCGATGACCTTCTTGTCGGCTTCGTCTACCGTTGTGTACTTGCTGGCCGGGATCACCATGTCGTCCAGGCCAACCGACAGACCGGACTTGGTGGCGTAATTGAAGCCCAGCGACTTGATGCGATCAAGCATGCCAACCGTCACCTCGAGTCCGAGGTTCTGGTTGCAGTAGTTGACCAGCTGGCCGATACCCTTCTTCTTGAGCAGGCCGTTGATGTACGGCATGCCGGAAGGAAGAGCGTCGTTGAGAATCACGCGACCGACGGTGGTGGAGATGTACTCATTGTTGAAGTCCACCGCTTCGGTGTGCGTCAGATCCTGATCGTCGTAGGCGGTGGTCATGTCGAGCACTTTGCCTGTGTAGCGCAGACGAATCGGCGTCAGGGTTTCCACCTGGCGTGCTTCGAGCGCCATCAGGATTTCTTCAGTGTTCGAGAAGACACGACCTTCTCCGATGCCGCCCTTCTTGGCCTTGGTCAGGTAGTAGAGGCCGAGCACCATGTCCTGTGTAGGCACGGTGATGGGCTGTCCTGAAGCGGGCGAAAGAATGTTGTGCGAAGCAAGCATCAGCACGCTGGCTTCAATCTGCGCTTCCGGCGACAGCGGAATGTGTACAGCCATCTGGTCGCCATCGAAGTCGGCGTTGAAGGCGGTGCAGACCAGCGGGTGAATCTTGATGGCCTTGCCTTCGACGAGCACCGGCTCAAATGCCTGAATGCCCAGACGGTGAAGGGTTGGGGCGCGGTTCAAAAGCACCGGGTGGTCCTTGATGACTTCTTCAAGGATGTCCCAAACCACCGGCTCCTGCATCTCCACCATTTCTTTGGCCTGCTTGATGGTGGTGCAATGACCCGTCTGCTCGAGGCGGTGATAGATGAAGGGCTTGAACAACTCGAGCGCCATCTTCTTGGGCAGACCGCACTGGTGCAGCTTCAGTTCCGGACCAACCACAATGACCGAACGGCCGGAGTAGTCGACGCGCTTGCCGAGCAGGTTCTGACGGAAACGGCCCTGCTTGCCCTTGAGTGTGTCGGACAAGGACTTGAGCGGGCGGTTGTTGGCGCCGCGAAGTACACGGCCGCGACGACCGTTGTCGAACAGGGCATCAACCGCTTCCTGCAACATGCGCTTTTCGTTGCGCACGATGACTTCAGGAGCGTGGAGGTCCATCAGCTTCTTCAACCGGTTGTTACGGTTAATGACGCGGCGATAGAGATCATTCAAATCCGAAGTGGCGAAGCGGCCGCCATCCAGCGGCACCAGGGGGCGCAGCTCCGGAGGAATCACGGGCAGCACATCGAGAATCATCCACTGCGGCTTGTTTGAGCTCTTGCGGAAAGCCTCGACCACTTTGAGACGCTTGGCGTACTTGATCTTCTTCTGCGCGGAGGTCTCAGTCTTCATGCGCTCGCGCAGTTCGATACCGAGCTCGTCAATTTGCACGCGCTTGAGCAGTTCCTTGATGGCCTCGGCGCCCATCATGGCCTTGAAGCCGGAGGGGCGATACTGCTGGTCGAGCTCGCGGTAGCGGGCTTCGTCCTTGATGATCTCGCGCTCTTTTACAGGCGCGTCGCCGGGATCGACCACGACATACGACTCGAAGTAGAGAATGCTCTCAAGGTCGCGAAGCGAGATGTCGAGCAAGTGGCCAATGCGCGAAGGCAGGCCCTTGAAGAACCATACGTGCGAGCACGGAGACGCGAGTTCGATGTGGCCCATGCGCTCACGGCGAACCTTGCTGACAGTTACTTCGACGCCGCACTTGTCGCAGATGACGCCGCGATGCTTCATGCGCTTGTATTTGCCGCAGAGGCACTCCCAGTCGGTCACCGGTCCAAAGATGCGGGCGCAGAAAAGTCCGTCACGCTCCGGCTTGAAGGTGCGGTAGTTGATGGTCTCCGGCTTGGTGACTTCCCCATGCGACCAGCTCCGGATTTTTTCCGGTGAGGCCAGCATGATGCGGATTGCGTCAAAGTCGGTAATCGGGCTGGTGAGTTCAAATGGGTTCGAACGGAACAAGGCGACCCTCCTTGGCGGGCCTTCCGGCACTCGCCGCGGTATCTCCCGGGATTCTTTAGCGGATCCTTCCTTCCCGGGAAGCGGCGGTTACCGCTTTCAAGAAGGACCCGAAAAACTCTTCTGAGCTTCCAGCTTCTAGCCTCTAGCCTCTAGCTTGGTTGTTGCCGTTTCCGGCTGCAACATTGAGCTAGAAGCTAGGAGCTAGTAGCTAAGAGCTAATCTGCTACTGCTGCAACTTCCGGCGCCGGAGCCTTGCGCAACAAATCGGCGCGCTTGATCAACTCCACATCGAGGCACAGCGACTGCAATTCGCGAATCAGCACGTTGAACGACTCAGGCACGCCTGGTTCGATTGCCGCCTCGCCCTTGACGATGGCCTCGTAGATCTTCGTACGGCCGTATACGTCGTCGGACTTGGCAGTGAGCAGTTCCTGCAGGATGTAAGCAGCGCCGTATGCTTCGAGCGCCCACACTTCCATTTCGCCGAACCGCTGTCCGCCGAACTGCGCCTTGCCGCCCAGCGGCTGCTGAGTGATAAGCGAGTACGGTCCAATCGAGCGAGCGTGAATCTTGTCGTCCACCAGGTGCGAGAGTTTGAGCATGTAGATGTAGCCCACGGTAACGGGCTGCTCAAATTGCTCGCCGGTCATGCCGTCGTAGAGCGCCGTCTTGCCCGAGGAAGGCAGTCCGGCTGACGCCAGCAGAGCCTTGATCTCGTCTTCCTTGGCGCCGTCGAACACCGCCGTGCCGAACCAGATGCCGCGCTTCATGCCTGCTCCGACGCGAAGCAACATTTCGTCGTCGAGTTCAAGTAACTGGCGAAGCGTTGCGGTCCCGGCAAACTCCTTCTTCATGAGTTCGCGAGTGGCTTCCACGTCGCTGTTGGCCTTGATCAGTGCTGCGATCTTGGCGCCCAGCGCATGTGCGGCCCAGCCAAGGTGCGTCTCGAGAATCTGTCCGACGTTCATACGAGACGGAACGCCGAGCGGATTCAGGACGATCTCTACCGGGGTGCCATCGGGCAGATACGGCATATCCTCTTCAGGCAATATGCGCGCGATCACACCCTTGTTGCCGTGACGGCCGGCCATCTTGTCGCCGACGGACAGTTTGCGCTTCATGGCAACGTAAACCTTGACCAGCTTGATGACGCCGGGAGGCAGTTCGTCGCCCTTCTGCAGCTTCGAGATCTTCTCGTTGGTGATCTTGCGCAGCACTTCGATCTGGCGCGAGGTCATCTCCTCGATCTCATCGATCTGCTCGTTGACGCGAGGATCCTTGTCAGCGTAGCGGATGCGCTTGAGGTTCTTGGTGGAGATGCGCTCGATCGTCTCGCGGTCAAGAAGCGCGCCCTTTACCAGCAGGCGCTTATTGGTCCGTTCGTCGTGCAGATCGGCGAGCACTTCCTTGGCGCCAAGGATGCCTTCAAGGCGCTTGAGACGCTCGTCGGTCAAAATGCGGATTTCGTCGCCGAGGTTCTTTTCGAGCTTGGCCACGTAATCAGCTTCGATCAGCTTGGCGCGCTCGTCCTTCTCCTGGCCCTTGCGGCTGAAGATGCGAACATCCACAACCGTTCCCTCGATTCCGGGAGGGCAGGTGAGCGACGCGTCACGAACATCGCCGGCCTTTTCACCGAAGATGGCGCGCAGCAACTTCTCTTCCGGCGTGAGTTGGGTTTCGCCCTTGGGCGTTACCTTGCCGACAAGAATGTCGCCGTGCCCGATCTGGGCGCCGATGCGGATAACTCCGCTCTCGTCCAGGTCGCGCAGCGCGTGTTCGCTGACGTTGGGAATGTCGCGCGTAATTTCTTCCGGACCCAGCTTGGTGTCGCGGGCCTCGATTTCGAACTCCTCGATGTGGACTGAGGTGTAGTAGTCCTCGCGTACCAGCTTTTCGCTGATGAGGATAGCGTCTTCGAAGTTATAGCCGCGCCAGGGCATGAAGGCCACAAGCACGTTACGGCCGAGTGCCAACTCGCCCTGCTCCGTGCAAGGACCGTCAGCGATGACCTGACCCTTGACGACGCGCTCACCCTCGCGGACAACCGGCTTCTGGTTGATGCACGTGTTCTGGTTCGAGCGCTTGAACTTGATCAGCGTGTAGATGTCGGAACCGACCTCACGCGACAACTGCGTGGGATGGTGCTCGCCTTCGACGCGCACAATGATGCGCTCGGAGTCGACCGAATCCACAATGCCGTTGCGCTTGGCGAGAATCACGGCGCCGGAATCGCGCGCTGTGACACCTTCCATACCCGTGCCGACCAGCGGAGCCTCGGCAACGAGCAGAGGAACGGACTGCCGTTGCATGTTGGCGCCCATCAGCGCGCGGTTTGCGTCGTCGTGCTCAAGGAACGGCACAAGCGATGCGGCAACCGAAACAAGCTGCTTCGGGCTGACGTCGATGTAATCCACGTCGCCGCGATTCACCAGCACAAAGTTGCCTTGCCGGCGCGCGTTGACGAGATCTTCGGTGATCTGGCCTTCTTCGTTGAACTCGATGTTGGCCTGGGCGATCGTGTGCTTGTCTTCTTCCCATGCCGAGAGATAGAAGCTGAACGGCACATGATCGATCTGCCGCTTGCCCGCCTTCTTGAGCGAGGCATTCAGCTTGGCCGCTTCTTCCTTCTCGATGTGGTCGCCAACACGCAGGCCGCTTTCGCCTGCATTGACGATCTCAACGTAATCCAGAATCCGCGACTCTTTCACCTTGCGATAGGGCGACTCGATGAAGCCGTACTCGTTGATTCGCGCAAAACAGCTCAGCGAACTGATCAGGCCGATGTTCGGACCTTCCGGCGTCTCAATCGGGCAGATACGGCCGTAGTGCGTCGGGTGCACGTCGCGAACTTCGAAGCCTGCGCGCTCACGCGAAAGACCGCCCGGCCCAAGCGCTGAGAGACGACGCTTGTGCGTGATCTCCGACAGCGGATTGGTCTGGTCCATGAACTGCGAAAGCTGCGACGATCCGAAGAACTCGCGGATCGCTGCCATCACGGGCTTGGCGTTGATGAGGTCGTGCGGCATCGCCGTCGACAACTCCTGGTACACGCTCATCTTTTCCTTGATGGCGCGCTCCATGCGTACGAGGCCGATGCGGAACTGGTTTTCCATCAACTCGCCAACCGCGCGAACACGGCGGTTGCCAAGGTGATCGATGTCGTCCACCATGCCGATGTTCTTGCGCAGCTTGAGCAGGTAGCGAATGGTTGCGTAGAAGTCCTCGGGCGTCAACGTGCGGTGGTCGAGCTGTGTGGCGTCCTGGTTCTCGTAGAGCTTGATGTTGAACTTGAGACGGCCCACGCGCGAGAAGTCGTACTTGCGCGCATCGAAGAACATGCCCTCGAAGAGTGCCGTTGCCGTGTCGAGCGTCGGCGGATCGCCCGGGCGCAGCTTGCGATAGATTTCGATCAGCGCTTCTTCCGGCTTGTGCACGGAGTCACGCTTGAGCGTATTGGTGATGATGTTGCCTACGTCGTCGCGCTCGGGGAAGAAGACCTCGAAGCTGGTCGCGCCGCTCGACATCACCTTGTGCAGGCGGTCCGCGGTGAGTTCCACGTTGGCCTCGACCACTACTTCGCCAGTAGCCAGATCGACCACGTCGGCAGCGGTAAGAGCGCCATCCAATTCAGCGGTCTCGATCTCGATCTTGTCGATGCCGGCAGCTCGAATTGCCTTCAGAATGTTGCCGGTAACCTTGCGGCCGGAGTGGGCAATTTCTTCACCCTTGTGCAAGACAGCGTGCGCCGGCTTCGCGCCCAACAGATGCGTGGCCGTCTTCGGATCGGGTGCGACAGCCCACTGCAGCTTGCCGTCGGCGACATGAATGCGATCCACGGTATAGAAGGTCTTCAGAATCTCTTCGTCGGAACGCAGGCCAAGGGCACGAAGGAAGATCGTACCGAGAAACTTGCGCTTGCGATCGATACGGACATAGAGCGTGTTCTTCTGGTCGTATTCGAACTCCACCCAGGAGCCGCGATAGGGGATGATCTTGCCGAGGAAGTAGGTGCGATTGTTCGCGGTCTCAAAGAAGACGCCGGGCGAACGGTGCAACTGCGAAACGATCACGCGCTCCGTGCCGTTCACAATAAAGGTGCCGTTCGGAGTCATCAGCGGAATGTCGCCGAAAAAGACCTCCTGCTCCTTGATGTCGCGGATCGTTTTGTTGCCCGTCTCCGCATCCTTCTCATAGATGGTGAGGCGCACCGTAACCTTGAGTGGCGCGGAGAAGGTCATGCCCCGCTCTTCGCACTCCTGCTGGTCATACTTCAACTGCAAGCCGACGGGATCGCCGCACTTGTTGCAGAAGTCGGGCATGTTCTTGTTGTATGTGCCGCACTTGTGGCAGAGAACGTCGCCCGGAAGAAACGGGTCTGTGATGACCATCGCGCCGCAATGCACGCAGGCGGTACGGAGGTGATGCAGCCCTTTCAGGTGGCCGCACTTGCACTCCCAATTGCCGATGGAGTAGTCAACGAAGTCCAACTGCGAGATACCGCGGAAGTCTGTGATCGGGAAGACGGAGACAAAAACAGACTGCAAGCCCGAATCGTCACGTTCGTTGGGCAGTTTGTCCATCTGCAGAAAACGCTCGTAGGAGCGGCGCTGCACTTCGATCAGGTTGGGAATCTGCGTTGCGGTTGGAATTTTGGAAAAATCGAGCCGGCTGCGAATCGCGCGCTTCTCGTTGGGCATGCTTCACTCCTGAGGCTCTTCACTCCGGTATCTGGACTCCCAAGCAGAGGCCGAACCGGGCCAGCGCCTGAGTCTCGGGGCGCTGACAAATTACGGTAAGTAAATCGAATATCCGGATTGGCGCACTTAGAAACCAATCCCATCCGTACGTTGCGGCAGGCCTCGAGCCAACCGCCATTGCGCCGGATTTCCCATGCCAAGGGTGTTCACTTGAAGATTGCGCTAATAGCGCATAACAGGCATTGCCGCAGATCATGGTGTTGCGCTAGACTGCGCACAATCGAAAGCGGACGCGCCGGCAAACTCGACAAAAAACATGCCTGCGCGCACAAGGTAGATTCTGCTAAAAAGCCTGATCTGCCGTAGCTAGAGGCACGAAAAGCCCGCGAGGACACAATGCCTCACGAGCGCGGCCTATCGCCTGTGCCCCCATCCGATTTCTCTTGCAATTGCTGTCGCCGATCCCAAAGCTCGCTTCTGCCGCCCGCCGCCTGCCACTCGACATCCATCAACAGGAAACCCACTATCCCATTGACCCTAAGGCACTTATATTCGCCCCCAGAGTGCTTGGCTCAGCTCTGAGATAAAACGTTCTTGTGCCTTTTTACTCGTCTCAAGACGCGCCCTGAGAGTTCAGCCTCAATCCCTTGAAAGAATCGGAATGGGCCGAAAAGACGCGCAACCACTATCGTAGCGCGTCCCGGCTCGACTTGCAAGTTCCTGCTACTTGATTTCGATGGTGGCGATGCCCTCAAACTTCTTCTTGATGGCCTCCGCCTCGTCCTTGGACGCGCTCTCCTTCAACGCCTTGGGGGCGCCGTCGACCAGGTCCTTGGCTTCCTTCAGGCCGAGCGAGGTAACCTCGCGAACAGCCTTGATGGTGTTGATCTTGTTTGCGCCGAAGTCCTTAAGAATAACCTGGAATTCAGTCTTCTCTTCGACGACAGGTGCCGCTGCTCCGCCGCCGGCCGCAACCGCAACCGGAGCCGCTGCCGCAGCAGAGACGCCGAGACGCTCTTCGAGCTTCTTTACCAGGGCTGCCGCTTCGAGCAGGCTCAGGCTAACAATCTGTTCTTCCAACTGTGCGAGATCCGCCATGTTTTTTCTCCAATCAGAACCGTTTGAAATGATGTAACCGGCCGCCAAACCAGACGGAAAGTTTCCGATGCGCCAGACCCGCGCACTTCCTGCCTGCCCTACTGCCAAAACCCTAAAACAGCTACTAGCTGCTAGCTTTTAGCCACTAGCCCCGCCTGAAACCTAGCTAGAAGCTAGAGGCCAGGAGCTAGTAGCTCGCGGCCATTTAGGCCGCGGCAAACTTTTCTTTTTCGACGCCCTGGTTGATAACCACCGCCAGATCGCGTCCCGTGGCATTCATGACCGTCACCAACCGCTGCGCGGGAGCATTGATCAGGAACAGCAGCTTGGCAAAAATCTCTTCCTTGCCAGGCATGGTAGCCAGCGACTTGACCTCTTCCACGTTCAGCAGCTTGCCATCAACAATGCCCAGCTTGAACTGAAACTCCGCGTTCTCGCCGGCCCACTTGGCGAAAACCTTCGCCAGGGCAACCGGATCACCAGAGGTAAAAGCGACTGAATTCACGCCCTTCAAGCCCTTGAGCGCGTCGCCAACCTTGGTGCCCTCGCTGGAAACGGCAGCGAGCTTGTTCTTCACCACTCGATACTTGCCGCCGGCTTCGCGAATGACCTTGCGCAGCTCGAAGTCCTTGGCCACTGTCAGCTTGCTGAATGTACCGATGATTGCGGTTGTGGAAGTCTCCAGTTCTTTAGCAAGCAACTGAACCTTCTCTGCCTTTTTCGCTTTAGAAATTGCCATCTTCCTGCTCCCCTCAGCGGGTCGCGCCTCATTGGGCGCGCTAAAACTTCAAATCTTGATTAGTCAGCCTTGTTGGGTCGTCACAAAACAAACATCCGACTCACCACTTCGCTGACAAATTGCTTCTAGTGCTTGCCGGCCGCATCGGCGACAGCAGAATCCAGCGGTACGCCCGGGCCCATCGTCGAGCTCAACGTAAGGCTCTTGATGTATTTGCCCTTGGCAGCCGAAGGCTTCGCACGCACGATCGACGAAATCACGGTGGTGGCATTATCCACCAGTTTTTGCGGGTCAAAACTCAGCTTGCCCACCGGCACGTGCACCAGGCTGGTCTTGTCGGCGCGAAACTCAACCTTACCGGCCTTGATTTCCTTAACCGCCGCAGCCACATCCAGGGTCACGGTTCCGGTTTTGGGATTCGGCATCAGGCCCTTGGGTCCGAGCACCTTACCCAACCGGCCGACGACCTTCATCATGTCGGGAGTTGCAATCAGTGCGTCGAAGTCGGTCCAGTTTTCCTTCTGGATCTTCTCGACCATCTCTTCCCCGCCCACGAAGTCCGCACCGGCTTCGGTCGCTTCCTTCTGGCGGTCGCCCGAGGCGATCACGGCTACTGACTTGGTCTTTCCCAATCCATGCGGCAAAACTACGGTTCCGCGAACCATCTGATCGGCATGGCGGGTGTCAACACCCAGGCGCATGGTCAGATCGACGGTTTCGTCAAATTTGGCGTACTTGACCTGCTTGAGCAGGGTGACCGCTTCAGGCAGTGGGTATGCGGGCTTTGTGACAGCCGCGCGTGCTTTTGCAATATTTTTGCTGATCTTTGCCATTCTTCCCTCGTCTCCCACCGCATTTGCCAGCCCCGCTTTGCAGGGAACCTGAGGCTCGCCGCCGAGGCCACGTTCTTCCGTGCCGGGCGAACACTCGAACAGGTTCAAATGCCGTGGTGCTTATGACAGCCCAGGGATTTCCCCTAGGCACATCTATGAATATTACTCAAATGGTACGCAAAATGCAACTGCAACCGCGCATCCTCAGGGCGCCGAATCGTGTCCCCGGGCCAGGCGCGATGCGTGTCGAACCTAATCCCAAGTCGAAACATCTAAGTAATTGAAGATGCAAATGCTTCGGTCCGAATCGTGGTCGATGCGGCACTTCAAAGGGAGCAATCGTATGAAGATGCCGGGCATTCTTGTTTTGACCGCATCGCTGGCCTATCGGCCGCTGTACCGTGTTTCGCGCAAAAGGACGATCAGCAGGGGCACGCCCGGGCCGTCGTAACTATCCTGCCTGGCCACTCAGGGGAACAGATGGCCGAGGTCTCTCCGCAGGACGTGAAGGTAAAGATCAGCGGCAAGCAATCCACGGTCACGAGTTGGACGCCTCTCAAAGGGCCCGACAGCCGCCTGGAACTCATTCTGCTGATTGACGGCTCCGCCCGAACCAGTCTGGGCACGCAGTTCGGCGAGATCACAGAGTTTGTGAAGGAAATGCCCTCGAGCGGCAAATTGGCAATCGGCTACATGACAAACGGGCGAGCCGCCATGGCTGGTCCGCTATCGTCGGATAGCGCAGAGGTGTTGAAGGGCCTCGGGGTTTCTCCGGGATCTCCGGGATCAAACGGCAGCCCCTATTTCTGCTTGTCCGATCTCGCGCAGCATTGGCCCTCGGACGATCGCGCCGCACGTCGCGTGGTGGTGATGATTACCGATGGAGTCGATAACTACGAGCGGCAGTTGGATCTGAACGATCCTTATGTTCACGCCGCCATCAACGACTCGGTTCGAGCGGGACTTGTCGTCTACTCGATCTACTGGCAAAGCATGGGACGAGTCAATAGCACTCCAAACGCAACCGACGCAGGCCAGAGTCTGCTTTCGCAACTGACCCATGCAACCGGTGGCAATAGCTACTGGCAAGGATCGGGAAACCCGGTTTCGTTTCAGCCATACTTCTCCGACCTGAGACGCCGGCTCAATCACCAGTACGCCGCCGGAATTACGACACAACTTCGCGGTAAACCGGAAGTGAAAGATTTGAAGCTGGAACTGCACGTGCCGTCTGCAAAAGTTGATGCCCCGGAGTGGGTTTTCGTGAATTGAGCGGTGCACTCCTTGAGAGATTGCAGACCCCATCAATACAAGAAGGTGCCGCAGGCAGGTCGTAGAACGACGACCTGCACTGCGATTCGCGCATTTTCATTCCCGTCAGTATCTGCTTGCCCCACTTACTACGTATTCAGTTCCCCGTCTCGGGCCGGGCTCGCTGCGTCCATCGGATCCATGCTGCTTCACGAGCTTGTTATAGATTCCAAGAATCAGGAACGGCGCGGCCCACTGGCCTACGAACATCGCGGCATGTTTCCTGTTCCACGCCTGCAGACCGGCAGACACGGCCATGGCCCCCAGGGCGAGCGCGAGATAAGCGCTGGAAGGAATCTTCGATGTAGATTTTTCAATGGAGGCGGTGAGCTGATCTTCCTCGACTTCACCTTTATTCACACGATAATCGCTCATAAAATAAGTCTCCTCGGCGATACTTCTGATCGCCTTTCGTGAGATGCGAGCAGGCTCGAGAAGAGCGGTATTGCGCCAGGACATTCTCGGCCCGATCTCCGAAAGCGAACAGACTGTTGGACTTCTCCCAACCGCGCGTCGCGATTCGATGAAATCGAATTCATCCGGTGGAAAAATCCAGATGTAAGTTCCATCTTTTGAAATTGAGCACCGGGCATTTAGTCTGTTGGAACCGGCTATCGCCGGACGGGCTATGATCTGCACTGTAGTTTTCTGTTGTAAAGCCCCATTGAACAGCACGCTGGAACCCTCGGCCGTCAACCAGTGCGGCTGGCTAATTCGGTTGGTGCGCGCTGGCTGCAGTAGAACGTTCTGGTTGCGAGTATTCAGGTGGCGAGGTATATGACGCGAGCTAGTTTGAAACTGTTTTTATCTTTTCTGATTCTGTTTTGTGCGACATCCACGCTGCATTCACAGGCCCTCAACGCCAACTTTGCTCGTGACCCGCAACAGCCTGTCGATCAGCAGTACACAGACCAGATCCACAAATACACAAC
Source organism: uncultured Acidobacteriaceae bacterium (assembly GCA_963737915.1). Lineage (GTDB taxonomy): Bacteria > Acidobacteriota > Terriglobia > Terriglobales > Acidobacteriaceae > Telmatobacter. The sequence goes on from CAVTUP010000013.1 coordinate 321,234, forward strand.
GGACCCTTCCTTCACATCGCCGCTGGTGGATTATCTGCCGGCATCGAAGACTGTTCCCACGCCCGCCAAGGTGCTGGGAGACGTCTCCGGCGCGCCCGACATTCTGCCGTACGCCGAGGACGTATACAAATATTTCCGCCTGCTCGCAGCAAACAGTCCGCGCGTAAAGGTCTTTACCATCGGCAAATCGGAAGAGGGACGCGAGATGATCGCCGCGGCGATCGCCGACCCTGAGTTGCTCAAGTCTGCTAAAGAAAACAGCGCACGGCTCGCGCAGCTTGGAGATCCGCGCACCATCGGTTTCGACGACGCCAAGGCGCGCGCACTGATCGATCAGTCTTATCCCGTCTACTACATCACGGGCACGATTCATTCGCCGGAGACCGGTGCGCCCACGGCGTTGATGGAGCTTGCTTATCGACTGGCCGTCGACGATGCGCCGTATATCAAATACATTCGCTCGCACATGATCGTGCTGATCACGCCGGTGGTGGAAGTGGACGGCCGCGATCGCATGGTGGACGTCTACAAATGGCACAAGGCTCATCCCGATCAGAAGTGGCCGCACCTGATCTATTGGGGCCACTACGTTGCGCACGACAACAATCGCGACGCCATGGGCATGACCCTCAACCTGACACGCAATGTGCTCGATACCTATCTGGATTGGCACGCGCAGGTGCTGCACGATCTGCATGAGTCCGTACCATTTCTCTACGACAACACGGTGGGTGACGGTCCTTACAACGCGTGGGTCGATCCGCAACTCGCAGACGAATGGGCCGAACTGGGATGGAACAACGTTGCGCAGATGCAGAGCTTCGGAATGCCCGGTGTATTTACGCATGGCGATTTCGACACATGGAGCCCGGGCTATCTGATGTTCCTCGCGGCCATGCACAACGGCATCAGCCGGCTTTATGAGACATTCGGCAACGGCAGTGCGGATACCGAGAAGCGCATTCTCGATCCGGAAGAATATTCGCGCACATGGTATCGGCAGAATCCGCCCCTGCCGACGGTGAAATGGTCGCAGCGAAACAACAATAACTACGAGCAGACGGCGCTGCTGTCGACCATTTCCTACTTCTCACGCAACACGCATCATTTCCTTGAGAACTACTATGCCAAGAGCAAGCGCTCGGTCCAAAAGCCGACGCTTGAAGGTCCGGCAGCCTATGTGATTCCGCCGGATGCTGCATCTGCAAACCGCCAGGTTGAGTTGCTGAAGGTTCTAAAGCGCCAACACGTCGAGGTGCAACAACTCACCGCAGCCGTCACCTGCGCGTTGCCCGGCGAGAAGCGCACTGACAAAGCGAAACAGGAGACGTTTGCAGCAGGCAGCCTTGTGGTGCGCATGGATCAGCCTTACTCGCGTATCGCCGATGCATTGCTCGATCGCCAGTTCTGGGCGCCGGACGATCCACAGAAACATCCGTACGACGATACGGGCTGGTCGTTCTCGCATCTTTTCAACGTGAAGGTGGTACGCGTTCCCGATGTGGCCATCTTGAAGGCCGGCATGACGCCCGTGGAAGACCCGAGCGCCCTTGCAGGAAAACTCGAAGGGAACGGCTCTCTCGTAGCCGTAAATAACACCGGGCAGGTTTCGCTTCTTGCACTCGTTTACAAACTCAAGGGCGTCAAGATTGAGGCAGCAGAGAAACCTTTCGATGCCAACGGAAAGCACTTTGCGCCTGGTTCGCTGTTGATTACCGGAGCGCCGGAGGATCGCGTCGCAAGCGCACTCCACGACCTCGCTCTCGATGGCACCCGGCTTGCCGCATCTCCGTTAGTGCCGACCCACGCGGTCACTGCGCCGCGCATTGCCTTCATGCATACCTGGTTGGCAACGCAAACAGAAGGATGGTGGCGCTATGCCTTCGACACTGCGGGGGTGCCCTTCCATTACATGAGCACGCAAAACGTCGCGAAAGAAGATGACCTGCGCTCGAAGTACGACGTCATCATCTTCGCTCCCCTGGAACGTGCTTCGACGACAAACATTCTGGACGGCATTCCCTCGTGGAACAACGCGATGCCGTGGCAGAAATCGGACCTTACGCCGAATCTGGGCGCCATTGACAGTACCGAGGACATGCGCCCCGGGCTGGGCTATGAAGGGCTCGCGCATTTGAAGAAGTTTGTCGAGCAGGGCGGCCTCTTGATCACTTGCGAAGACACCGCGCAATTCGCTATCGAAACCGGCCTCGCGCCGGGCGTGAGTGTCGCGCCGCGCGGCGATGCGCGCGTGGTTGGCTCGGTACTCAACACGGTTTTCGTGGCGCGGGACAATCCCGTTGCATTCGGTTACGAGCAGAACCTTCCCGTCATGAGCGCCAATGGCATGGTGTTCAACATCAGCAACACGCTCGATCGTGAGGGCACCCGCAAACTCTTCGATCCTTATGCGGAACGGCCCACCGGGCGAGGCACCGTCGAGGACAGTGATGCTCCGCTAGGCAGAAGAGCGAGCGAGATGGAACCGCTGGTAAAGCAGCAGCCATGGGAAGCAAAGAAGCTCAATGAAGATCAGATACGCAATAACCCTATGGTGATTCCCGCGGAATTACGGCCCGAGGTGATTCTGCGATTCACGGATGCCAAAACCTTGCTGCTCGACGGCCTTCTCGACAAGGGCAGCTCCATTGCGGAACGCGCAGTTGTTGTGAATGCGCACCTCGGCAAGGGTTCTGTGCTCCTCTTCGGGAATAACCCGATCTATCGTGGCGAGACTCTTGGCAGTTATGGTCTCGTCTTCAACGCAATTCTGAATCACGATCACCTCGAGCACGCGCCGGTAGTCGAGGTGAAACCGAGTCAGCCGGGGCAATAGCATGTCGCTCCTGCACATCTGCAAAAAGGACTCAGAAGCCTAAAGGGACATTGGCGATTGGGGCTTTTCGCGCAACCTGTTTTGTGTCATGCTTTCATTCATGGGAAGCAAAGACAAAGGCAGAAAAGAAGTCAAGAAAGCGCCAAAACCCAAGCCGAAACCAGAACCCGGCCAAAAGCGCGAAATATTCACTCCGGCTCCGCCGAAATAGGGCGTCCGCCAGCGACTTCGCAGCTTCGCCGATCTTGTTGCAACGCAGAAAGGCCCTCCCCGCCGGGGAGGGCCTTTCCATTGTGCGATAAGCCAGTCCGGACTTATCCGACGACTTCGATGCCCATGGAACGCGCTGTGCCCTTGATGCTCTTGACTGCCGCGTCGACTGAGGCGGCGTTCAAGTCGGGCATCTTCTGCGTGGCAATCTCGCGCACCTGCTTCTCGGTCACCTTGCCCACCTTGTCCTTGTTCGGCGTGCCGGAACCCTTGGCCAGGCCGGCTGCCTTCTTGAGCAGAACAGCCGCAGGAGGGGTCTTGGTAATAAAGGTGAAGCTGCGATCCGCGTAAACCGTGATGACGACCGGAATGGTAAGACCGGCCATTTCCTTGTTCTGCGTGCGAGCGTTGAACTGCTTGCAGAACTCCATGATGTTGACCTGCGCCTGGCCCAATGCGGGACCAACCGGAGGTGCCGGCGTGGCCTTCGCGGCCTCGATCTGCAGTTTGACGTACGTCGTAATTTTCTTCGGAGGCGCCATTTTGGTTTCCTTTGGAAACCAGCTACGAGCTCCTAGCTTCTAGCCTCTAGCTGGTCCGTTCTCATACAAATTTTGGTGCTGCCGCTCAAGCGTTCGCTTTCAAACCGACGGTCGCTAGGTGCCGCATCGGCTAGAAGCAGAAGCTAGTAGCTAAAAGCTGCAACTACTCAATCTTTTCGACTTTGCCAAACTCCAGTTCAACCGGGGTCGAGCGTCCGAAGATGGTCACCATGACCTTGAGCGTCTCACGATCTTCGTTAATCTCATCCACCACGCCATTGAAGTTGGCAAAAGGCCCGTCCGTAATGCGGACCTGCTCGTTCTTTTCAAACTTGATTTTGAGCCGCGGCTTGTCCTTGGCGGTTTCTGAACGGAAGATGATCGAACTCACTTCTTCCTCAGAGAGAGCCACCGGCTTGTCGCCCGTACCCAGAAAGCCAGTCACCTTCGGCGTGTCTTTCAAGACGTGCCAGAGGTTATTGTCCAGATCCATCTCGACGAGCACGTACCCAGGCAGAAAGACCCGCTCGACGGTGCGCTTCTTGCCGTTCACGATCTCTGTCACCGGCTCGGTTGGGATCATCACTCGCCCGACCTTGTCGCGCAGTCCAAAGGCCTGCACACGGCTCTCGATCGACTCGCGCACCTTGCGCTCAAAGCCCGAGTAGGCATGCAGGATGTACCACTTGAAGCGCTCGTTATGCTCTGGCGCTGGCTGCTCGGCGGGTTTTTCTACTTCTTCTGCCATTCTTGTCTCGATTCGCGACTGCATCTCTATTACTGAGCGCCGCCCAGTTTGTGAAGTACCGCCTGCAGGGAGCGGTTGAAGATCAAGTCCACGACCCAGAAGAAAAATCCAAAGAGAAACACTGTAACAATAACGACTGAGGTTGTGGCCTGTACCTCTTTACGCGACGGAGCGACTACCTTGCGCATCTCCGCCCGAACATCGGACAGAAAGCTTGTAAATCCGCCCCATACGCCCATCGCGCTGCCAGAGAAATTCGACAACGCGCCCGGCTCCTGCCGTCTGGCGGAATTATCGTCGCTCTTCTCGATTGCTGATTTAGTTGCCATACTTCCATTCCTTCGTGCCCGGCGTCTGCCGCGCACATCCTGACAAATCTGGCAGGGGCGGAGGGATTCGAACCCCCAAGTTCGGTTTTGGAGACCGACAGTTTAGCCGTTGAGCTTACGCCCCTAAGAGCAGCTGTCAGCTTCTAGCCTCTAGCTACTAGCTTGTTCATCGCAACCGCCAATACTGTTGGCTGTCCCGATACAAAAGCTAGAAGCTAGAAGCTAGGAGCTAGAAGCTGCTTTACTTCGTTTCCTTGTGCGCCTGGTGCTTGCGGCAGCGATTACAGAACTTCTTGAACTCGAGACGGCCCGTGGTCGTCTTCTTGTTCTTCGTCGTAGAGTAGTTGCGCTCCTTGCACTCAGTGCACTGCAACGTCACAATTTCCCGCATTTCCAATTCCCTTCTACACTGCGTCGGAGTACTTCGCCTGACGCGGTAAAACTACTTCGTAATTTCTGAAACCGTACCCGCGCCCACGGTGCGTCCGCCTTCGCGAATCGCGAACCGCAAGCCCTTTTCCAGAGCCACCGGCGTGATCAGCTCTACCGCCAACTCCACGTTGTCGCCCGGCATCACCATCTCCGTGCCCTCGGGCAGCTCCGCCACTCCCGTCACGTCCGTCGTGCGGAAGTAGAACTGCGGACGATAGCCCTTGAAGAACGGCGTATGACGGCCGCCCTCTTCCTTCGACAACACGTACACCGAGCCCTTGAAGTTGGTGTGCGGCGTAATCGATCCCGGCTTGGCCAGAACCATCCCCCGCTCCACGTCTTCCTTGGGAATGCCGCGCAGCAGCAGCCCGGCGTTATCTCCCGCCATGCCCTCGTCCAGCTGCTTCTTGAACATTTCCACGCCCGTAACCACGGTCTTTCTGGTTTCGCGGAAGCCCACAATCTCGGACTCCTCGCCCACCTTCACCTTGCCCCGCTCGATGCGGCCCGTCACCACCGTGCCACGGCCCGAGATCGAGAAGATGTCTTCGATCGGCATCAGGAACGGAAGATCTACCGCCCGGTCAGGCTGCGGAACATAGCTATCGACCGCGTCCATCAGCTCGTCGATCTTCGCTTCCCACTGCGCTTCCCCGTTCAGTGCGCCCAGTGCCGAGCCCCGGATCACCGGCGCATCGTCGCCCGGGAACTGGTACTTCGACAACAGTTCGCGAACTTCCATCTCCACCAGGTCGATCAGTTCCGTGTCTTCGACCGCGTCGCACTTGTTCAGGAACACCACCATCGAAGGCACGCCCACCTGGCGGGCCAGCAATACGTGTTCCTTGGTCTGCGGCATCGGGCCGTCGGTCGCCGCCACCACCAGAATGGCGCCATCCATCTGCGCCGCGCCGGTGATCATGTTCTTGATGTAATCGGCGTGACCCGGGCAGTCCACGTGCGCATAGTGCCGATTCTTGGTCTCGTACTCCACGTGCGCGGTCGCGATCGTAATGCCACGCTCCCGCTCTTCCGGCGCGTTGTCGATCGAATCAAACGAACGGAACGTATTCTTCGGGTTGTGCTTCTGCAATACCTTGGTGATTGCCGCCGTCAACGTCGTCTTGCCGTGATCGATGTGCCCGATCGTGCCCACGTTCACGTGCGGCTTTGAACGATCAAACTTTTCCTTCGCCATCTTCGATTCCCTTCGTTCATCAATTCATTGCTTCAGCATTCGCGGTCCGGAGCCTCTCGATCAACCCCAGCACATCGCGTTTGTTCAACTTAAAAACGACCGAAGATCCTTGTACTTCATCCCGACGCTCATACAAGAAACGCCATACACATTTCTCGAGTAAATTCTCGCCGAGTCCACACCACTTATCAGTCTCTGCCTTCGCTTCATCTTCAAACTCAACGCGGACTTCCGTGTTCGAACCTTCAATCCAGCCGCTTGTATTTGTGGTGACCACGTACATGAACGGCCACCTCAATAGTAGGCGTATGCCCTGAAATACCTCTGCCGCAATTCCAGCGGCACTGCTTCAACCAGCCGCAGGTAACGCTCGCGAGTCAGGCCCTGATCTGAAACCGGAAGCGTCTTGTACAGCGCAATGGCTTCCTTGCCCAACAGCCCGCGCTCGAGGACGCCTTCGAAATTGCGAATCCGCAACTTATAACGAAGCGCTCGATTCAGAAGTACTTCCACGTCTCGCGAGTCAAAGGCCGCGTCGATCAGCGTGTGAAGCTGCGCGTATCCCTTTTCGTCTCGAACCGCGATGCCGGCCTGCTCAAACATTCTTCCCTGCCTTGATTCCAATCCGACGACTAAATCTAAATTCCAATCCTGGAGCGGGAGACGGGGATCGAACCCGCGACCAACAGCTTGGAAGGCTGTGACTCTACCACTGAGTTACTCCCGCAAAACAGCCTCTAGCTTCTAGCCCTCAGCTTTTAGCTTCGTCTTGCCGGCGCGAGCCACATTGGCTCAATCTGCCACCGAACAAGCTGGAAGCTAGGAGCTAGCAGCTAATAGCTGAACTTCTGGAGCTGATGACCAGGATTGAACTGGTGACCTCTCCCTTACCAAGGGAGTGCTCTACCAACTGAGCTACATCAGCCCTGTAACAAACCGCAGGACGAACATCCGTCCTCAATCACCTTCGCGGCGAATCTTTTCTGCCTGCATCGCCAACACCGTGCGCAACGCTAACCCGCCGATGATAAGCAGTGGAATCAGCCTCAATTCCACCGGTCTGCCCATGACTGGAACCTTTCCATCAAGGGTAAACCAACAAAGCACCGCCAAAACGCCGTACAACAGAAGAGCCACTGGATATCGCCGGGCAAGTTCCGAACCTGACCGCTTTGCATCCTCGCGACCCGAACCCGCGCCCACTGCCGCTTCTGGTTCTTCGCGCATCACAGCCCCTCAAAAAACATGGTGCACAGGGGAGGATTCGAACCTCCGTAGCTCCAAGGAGCGGCAGATTTACAGTCTGCTGCCATTAACCGCTCGGCCACCTGTGCAACTCCGCCTGACGCCGCGCTCAAATCCCCTTCAACGCATCACGACCTACCCGGAGAATCTCCGGAATGTCGGAGCATGCACCTCAGTGGGATCACCGCGGAGGACAGGCCCGGCGCCCGAAACTCCTGTCGCCGGTCTTAAACTTGCTGCTATTTCTTTTCCGGTTTGTCGTCTTAAGTGGAGCTGGCGAAGGGATTTGAACCCCCGACCCTCTGATTACAAATCAGATGCTCTACCAGCTGAGCTACGCCAGCCCTTTCCACCCCTGAAACACAACGGAAAACCCGCTGTACGCGCGGACACACTCCCGCTCCCCGCATACCACGGCACAGATTCAAAGGTTAGCACACCGACGCATGGTGAGCAAACGTGCAAAAGTGCTCTGAACGAAGCTTATGCAACGATTTGGCTTGACTTCTCTCTCCGCCCGCGGGAATCTGCTTACGCTGTCAATTCTCCACAAGGAAGCCCTATGAAACTGCATCGGATGCTCCCGGCATCATTGACCGGGCTTGTCCTTCTGTCTGGACTTCTGGCCTTTGCCGCGGACAACCCGACTGCGGCAAAGCGCAGGCCCCGTATTGCCGTTCTCGACTTCGATTACGGCACAGTTCAAACCGCAACGGCCGCGATGTTTGGCACCAACGTGGATGTGGGTCGGGGAATTGTTGACCTGCTCGTTACGGGCCTCGTAAAAGATGGATCCTACTCGGTGATCGAGCGCAAGGCTCTCGACAAAATTCTCGCCGAGCAGAATTTCTCCAACTCCAATCGCGCCGATCCCAGCAGCGCCGCCAAGATCGGCAAACTGCTCGGGGTCGATGCGATCATCGAGGGCAGCATTACCGAGTTCGGCAACGAAACCAAGAAGACGAACATCGGTGGCGGCGGTGGCAACTGGCATGGCATCGGCGTGGGCGGCTTCGGTCACTCCAATTCCAAGGCCAACGTCGCAATCACCGCGCGCATCATCAACATCGATACCGGCGAGATCATGGCTGTGGCCGACGGCACCGGCCAGTCAAGCCGCGCAAGCACCTCGATGCTCGGCGGCGGCGGCAACTGGAACGGCTGGGGTGGCGGCGCTGCCGACTTCGGCTCCAGCAATTTTCAACAGACCATCATCGGCGAAGCCACCAAGGCAGCCGTTGATCAGTTGACCACCAACCTCGTGGCCGATGCGCCCAAGGTGGGCGTGCGCACCGTTGTTGTGGAGGGCCTCGTTGCTGCCGTCGATGGCAATCAGATTGTCCTGAACGTGGGCGGAAAAGCCGGAGTAAAAGTGGGCGACCAGCTCGAAGTTCTTCGCGTCACCAAGGAGATCAAGGATCCGGCAACCGGCCAGGTCATTCGCCGCCTCTCAACATCCGTCGGCATGATCAAGGCCACGGACGTGGATGACGTCTCCGCAGTCTGCTCTCCCGTTTCAGGAGCAGGCTTCAAGACCGGTGACATGGTGAAGACAACCACGCAATAGAATTTCCACCCGCAGAAAAAGAAGGCTCCCACCGTGGCAACGCGAACGCCCGGCCGGAGCCTTTTTCTTTGGCCCAAATTGACTCTGCACTGTTGCCTTGCAACTTTTGAGTCAGCCAAAAACTCCAAAGGACTCTTGCTTCAAATTGCCGCAGGATAGATCATGAAGCCGCTACCCCAAGACAACTTGAATCGGCCTTGAAAGGTAAGGGTTTTTCTCTATGCGGAAGTGGTTCGTCGCAACTCTATTTGTTGTATTTTGCTCTCTGCTCTCTGCCCAGCGTGTCATGAACAACGAAGACGTCATGAAGATGGTCAAAGCAGGTTTATCTGAGGACATCATCATTACAGCTATCAACGCCTCTCCCGGACTGTACGACACTACAGCGGAGGGACTGGTTGCCCTCAAGTCTGCGGGCGCAGGCGACAAGGTCGTCTCCGCAGTTATCGTGAAGGCCTCGGGAGTGACTGTCTCGCCGGCCCCTGCCGCCGGAGCAGCTTCAGCGCTTCCTCCAGGAATCGACGAGGTCGGCGTCTACTACAAAGACAAGTCAGGTGCATGGTTCGCGCTCATGCCTGAGGTTGTGAACTTCAAGAGCGGTGGCGCAATGAAGAAGTTCGTGACCAATGGGATCGTGAAGGGCGACATCAACGGCCATATTCAGGGCCAACATGCGAAAGCAGGCATGACGTTTCCCGTTACATTGGCTGTTTATGTTCCTGAGGGAACCGCGATCACGGAATACCAACTGCTCCGCCTTCGCGTAAACAGCGATTCGCGGGAGTTCCGCTCAATTACCGGCGGCGTCATTCATGAATCCGGCGGCGCAAAGCGCGATTCCGTTGAATTCAAGCCTGAAAAGATTGCCGCGCGCGTCTACAAAATCACGCTCGAACCCGAAATCCTGAAAGGGGAATACGGGCTGCTCCCACCGGGGGCAACGAGTAGTTCAAACATGGCGAGCGGTGGAAAGATTTATTCGGTCAGCATTGGCGAATGAGGACGTCGCTTAGGTGAAGGCCCGGAATGTTAGGGTTATCTCTGACGGTCATCCCTGACCGGAGGAATGAACAAGCGCACGCGCAGAACGCTTCTCGTGGTGGCCGCGGTCCTGGTGTTGTTGGCCGTGGCCATCTTTCTGCGCTCCAAGGCCCCACCCGAAGCCGCACGGTTGCTGCCCGAGTCCGACGGCATCATCTTCGTCAATCTCAAGCCGGTGCGGGCGTTTCTTCGCAAAGGCCTCAAGCCGCCCCAGCGTGTTCCCGAGTATCAGCAGTTCGTCGACGCGACCGGTATCGACTGGGAGCGCGACCTCGATGCGGCGGCGATTGCCCTGCACCGCATGCCGGATCCCAACGGACCCAACGGACCCGTTGCCTACTCCATGGTTCTGGAGGGGAAACTCACCGGCAAACGGCTCAACGACTGGGTGGAGGCCCACGCGACCGAACGCGAAGCCTACGCCGGACACACCATTTACAGCATCCCCTCTGATGGCCGAACCGTGCGCGTCGTGCAGGTTGGCTACGACATGATCGCGGTTTCCAACACCCCCACCGCAGAACAGATCCATTCCGTCGTCGACCGCCATCGAACCGCGGCGCTGCCATTCTCCGGGTCCACACTGCTTTCGCGGCACTATCATGACGTGCCTCTGCTCGCGCTCGCATGGGGAGTGGGACAGATCGGGCTGCCATTTTCAGAGAGCGGCGCAATCAAGGTATTCGGTCTTTCGCTGCCTCTTGAGTCCGATTCAACGATCATTGCCAGCGTGACTCCCGGCTTGCCATTGTCCAACTCCGCTCGACTGCGGGTAGAGGAGATCGCCCCGAGCGACGAGGCCGCTGCCAGCCAGGCCGCTGCGCTGGCCACACTGGTCACGATGGCGCGCGGGTTTACCGCCCTCTTGTCTGATAACAAGGCGAATAGCGCCCTGAAGGAACTGTTGAAGACCGCCCAGGTAACTCAGAAACGCAATCGCGTGGTCGCCACGGCTGCGCTTTCCCCGTCATTCTTCAGCCGGCTCGCGGCCAGCGAAAATAATTTTCCACCTCCACCAACCCAGCCTGAAAACGACGCATCGAAGTAGTCATTAGCGCGAGCTTTCCCGCCATTGCAACTCCTGCTGCAAGATTGGCCGCCATAGCTTTCTTCCACTTCCTGGGTTGGGGGTCGGAACTCAAAGCTTTGGCGGCCTCGCAGTTTCTGGGAGATTTTAAATTCCTGTCCTTCCTGATGACCCGTTAGTCGTTTCCCTTAAAATACTTCCCGAGAGGTCCCATGAACCGCTTCCTCGCTACATCGGCTCTGCTTTTCCCCATTGCCTGCTGCGCGCTCGCTTCCTGCTCCGCTCAGAACCCTGCAAATACCGCGGAAGAAAACAAGACCCTGACCGGTCAGGCCGCCTTTACGGACGCACTCCACCAGTCGCCCGGGACCCGCCGGCACTTGACCGCAGCCGATCTGCCCGCTCCCGCCGAGGACCAGTCTGTTGATAACGGACCATCCGTTGTTCCCCGCCCCGAAGATGCGTGGCCGGTTGCGCCAAAGGGCTTCAAAGTTGAGCTATATGCCACTGGTCTCGACAACCCGCGCCTGCTGAGGTTCGCGCCCAACGGCGACCTCTTTCTTGCCGAGAGCGCGACGGGCACCATCAAGGTATTTCGCGGAATCGGAGCAGACGGCAAACCTCAGCAGACATCGGTATTTGCCACCGGGCTGCAACAGCCTTTTGGCATTGCGTTCTACCCTTCCGGAAGCGATCCCAAGTGGCTCTACATCGGCAACACCGATGGCATCGTCCGCTTCCCCTATAAAACTGGCGATTTGAAGGCACGCGGCCGGCAGACAAATGTGGCTGAGTTGCCCGGCGGCGGACGCCTGCGCGGCGGTGGCCACTGGACGCGCGATCTTATCTTCTCCAAGGACGGAACGAAGCTCTTTGCCTCGGTCGGTTCGCACTCCAATGTGGACGACTCGGACACGCACCCCGAGGAATTTCACCGCGCGGACGTTTTGCAATTCACCCCCGAGGGCAAGTTTGTAAAGGTCTATGCCTGGGGAATTCGCAACTGCGTCGGCGAAGCCATCAACCCCATCACCGGCGAACTCTGGTGCTCCACCAACGAGCGCGACGGCCTCGGCAACAATCTTGTACCCGACTACGTGACCCATGTGCAGGAAGACGGTTTCTACGGTTGGCCGTGGTACTACATGGGCGGGCCGAGTGGCGGAAAGCAGGACCCGCGGCACCCCGGCAAACACCCCGAGTTGCAGGCTAAAGTCATCACGCCCGACATCCTGGTCAATCCGCACTATGCTTCGCTCGAGATGTTTTTCTACGAGGGCTCGCAATTCCCTGCTGAGTACAAGGGCGATGGATTCGCAGCGGAGCACGGTTCGTGGAATCGTGCTGCGCGATCCGGATATGAAGTCATTCGTCTGCCCATGAAGGACGGCCATGCGACCGGCGAATACGAGGACTTTCTCACCGGCTTCGTTCTACCCAACGGCACCGTCTGGGGACGGCCCGTGGGAGTGGCGGAAGCGAAGGACGGTTCCCTCTTCGTTTCTGACGATGGGTCTAGGTCGATCTGGCGCGTGAGCTATACCGGCAAATAGTCTCTGCTGAAAACATGTTGCACGATTTGAAACTTGCTTTTCCACTTCTCGATTCTGAGAAGTGGGAAAGCGAGAATCCAACACCAGGCTTCCAGCAGAAATTTCATTGGAGCCCACGATGTCCAGAGACCGATGAGCAATACCAGCAGAGGTTGGCGGAGTACACCCGAGAAAAAGATCCCCTCGAAATTCAGCGCGAAACACCAGCCAGGCTTGCTCACCTGATCGATGGACTTTCGGCGGAACAAGTCACGCTTCGCCCGGCCCCAGGCAAGTGGTCGATCGTTGAGATTCTCGCTCACATGGCAGAGGACGAGCTTGCCAGCAGCTGGCGCTACCGGCAGATGATCGAACAGGACGGTGCGACTCTTCAGGGCTTCGATCAGAATTTGTGGGCAATGCTTGGAAGCTATGGAGACTGGAACGCGCGGGATGCGCTTGCGATGTTTCGACTGCTGCGCGAGGCTAACCTGCGCATGCTGACCGCACTCTCCACCGAGCAATGGGAACGCAGCGGGAATCATGTCGAGCGTGGAAGGTTAACGGTCCGCGAACTTGCCCGCCACATGGCAGGCCACGATATCAATCACGTAAAGCAAATTGAAAGATGGATCGCAAAGTAAACATTCGGATATGCAATTTTTCTTTCACCGTTTTTGCAGATAATTAGGTCCAACCGGCGCATTATGGAAATACGGAACCGCTGGGCGAGATCGCACGGTGCTCCAGCGAAGGAGAGGGAGAGAAAAAGGGGTACCCCCTCCAAAAAAATATATGTATAAAGATTTGCAGATAATTATGCATTCTTGTGAAACAATGCCCGTTTCGGATTCGTGCTTTCCCCGGTCTCAGAAGCGAGACCTGGGGCACCCAAATTCTGGAATTGGTGGGCTGAGATTTGGGCCACCCGTCCTTCTTCAAAAGAAATAGCCGTACAAGGTGATAGAGAACATGATTACGTACGACGCAACTAGAACAAACCACATAAGCCCTTTTGTGAATCGTCTAATTCTTGGCGAGTCCGTAGTGCCAAGTGCGTCGCTTAAGCCTCTGCTCATCAGCCAACAAATCCCCGTCCCTATTGGAGGAAGGAAGATGTCGTACAGAATCTGCTGATATAGCGGATATGCGCCAGGCCTTACTATTGCCCATCTCCCCTTAGTCAAGCATTCCTGCGGCCGGGTGCCCCAGGTCTCGCTTCTGAGACCTGGGAAAGCACGAACCGCAAATCAGCTACTCTCACTTCTTCAACCCCAGTGCCTCAACAACCGCCGGATCGACCTTGGCAGGCTTGCCATCTTCTTTCCACACGACGCCGAAGCCGCCGCGATAATCCCACATCGTCCACCCAATTCCGTCGGCTTCGAGAGCGGTGCGCACATCGCGAATCCAAGCCATGCGCGACGCCGGTTCCGTCACTCTGCGATAAACGCCGAATTCGTTGCAGAGAAGCGGCACGTTATGATCTTTGCCCCACACGGCGGCCGCGTCGATCTGCAGGCGGATGCGGTGCGCATCCCAGTGATCGAGCCAGTAGTGCTCCATTGCATAGCGATTTGACGCATCCGGAATCTGTTTCAAGACCTCGCTCATCGAGTTCTCCGTCGCCGGATAGGGAACGCCATGCGTGTAGATCCACCAGGTCGCGCCCCAACCCGCGCCCTGATGCGTGAACTCGTGCGGCTCATAAAAGTGGAAGGTGTAAATCACATTGCCATCGGGCAGAGGTTGCTGCGTAAGCAGATCGGCGATGCCGGAGTAATTGGGACCGGTGGCGATGATGGTATTGCGCGGCGCGGCAGCGCGGATGGCAGCGGCTGCCCGCGCCTGAATCCCAGCCCAGCGATAAGGGTCATTCACTTCGGGCTCGTTCATGATCTCGAAGAAAACTTTTTCCGGATCGCGCGTTGCATAATGCGTGGCAAGTTTGCGCCACAGCATTACGAAGCGATCCACGCCCTCGCTCGTTGTGCGTACTTTCGTCTTGTAACTGCTTTCGGGATGAATATCGATCTGCACCGCCATTCCCTTCGCCAGCATGGCGTCAACGGCGTGGTCGAGGCGTCCCATGAAATCTGCATTGAAGCCTTCCTTGTTCCAGGGCGATTGCTCCAGCGGAACCGCATCGATGCTCAGGCGCACGCTGTCAAAACCGAGCTGCGCCATCAACGCGATGTCGTCGTCGTTTGTATAGCGATCAGTGCGCGCGGCAGAATAATCCTCCGCCGATTGTGCAAACCATTCTGAAGCGTTGATGCCATGGCGCAGATGCTGGGCCCGGGCAAAGGCAGTTCGGACTTCCGCGGCACGATCCTGCGCGGCGGCCGGAATGACGAGAACAAGGAAGGCAACTACACAACGAAAGTAAAAAGGCACAGTAAATCTCCCAACGAGGATAAGTAGGAATCTCGAGGCAACTATACTACGTCGGGCAATTAGATCGGTGTGACGGCGCGCAAAACAGAAGCGGCTCCCGATGGGAGCCGCGCTTGTGTGGAAAGTTTGATTCGCTTACTTGCTCGAAATATGCTCGAACGCGTCGGTGGCCGCGGCAGCCTGCTCATAGGTTGTCCGCAGATATTTGTGCGGATTGACGGCTACCTTGTGGATTCTTACTTCGTAGTGCAGGTGCGGCCCCGTGGCGCGTCCCGACTGGCCCACATAGCCGATGACCTGTCCGCGGCTTACATGCTGGCCGGGCACAACCGCGATTGCGGAGAGATGCCCGTAGAGCGTCAAAACATCGTGGCCGTGATCGAGAACGACTTGGCGGCCATATCCGGCGCCCAGCGTAGTCCCGGTTACGTCGCCGTCGCCAGCAGCCCGCACAGGCGTTCCGTAGGGCGCTTCGATGTCCATGCCCGGATGGAAAGCACCCTCGCCATTGATGGGGTCTTCGCGCTGACCGAAGCTCGAGCCAACCCGCCCTTCGACCGGCCAGATAGAAGGTGCGTTCGCAAATTGCGTCCAGTCACCCGCAAAGACAGGGGAAAGACCACCCTCGAGTGCGCGCGTCAGTTGGCCCGACATGGCCTGCGCCCGAAGTTGATAAAACTCGTCCATCGATTGTTTGACGTTTTGCTGATTCACTTCATCGGTGAGTGCCAGGCTCGGCGGAGTCGGTGCCGCAGCAGCGGCGCTCGCAGCCGCGGAATGCTTCGCCGCAATCAATCTGTTTTGCCGCAAGCCGTAAAGCGCGGTGACTTCACTGGCCAGGGCGCCGAGCGAAGCAACCTGCACGTCGCGATCATGCGCAACCTGAGCTAGCTGTCGGTAGTCCTTGCGCAGGTTCTGGTTGTCCTGACGAACCTGGTTGAAACTTTCAGTCTTGAGCAGCATGCGCGTATAGGAGCCGGCCAGACCCACGATGGTGAACGCACCCACCAGCGCGGCCGCGACAAATCCGTATACGTAGTGCAGAGGAAGCGGGATCTTACGGACTCGACCGTCTTCATCTCTGGCAACAAAAAGAATGTAATAGCGCTTCCGCAGCATGAATCCTACTTTCATTTCGTACAACCTGAAAGGCTGCAACTCGCTGAGCTTTCCATGAAAAAAACAAGGTACCCGGAGGCCCTGCTTTTGGGGCTCTCTCGAATGACCACACGCACCTGGGGGAGCGCTTGCTGTGGAACGTCAATACAGGCTAGCAGTGTGTACCGGGGGGGTGTCAATGCAGATACCTAGGAAAACTCGCCCCAAAGTTCAATTTATCGACCAGCTTGGGCCGGTACCTCCGAGTAAATTCCCGGCGGTCGGCAGATTGGCCTATCCTCTTGTTGGATGCCTTCAAATCGAAGCAAGTCTATGAAACGGAAAAGCGTAGGCGAACTGGCACTGCTGGAGCGCATTCGTAATCGCGCTCCGCAAAGTAGTCGCGATTTACGCCTCGGAATCGGTGACGATTGTGCGCTGCTGCGCCCCGCCGCCGGCGAGGAGCTGGCCGTAACTACTGATTTATCAATCGCTGGGAGGCATTTCCTCCTGGGCATGCACCCGCCAGAAGCCGTCGGCCACCGCACTCTGGCCCGGGGCCTGAGCGACCTGGCCGCAATGGGCGCGCGTCCCGTAGCTGCCTTTCTTTCGTTAGGTTTACCGCGCGAATTGGCGATCGCGAAACGCGGGCGCACCTGGATAGATCGCTTCCTCGATGGCTTTTTCGCTTTGGCCGACCGCACCAAGACCCCTCTCGCCGGCGGAGATTTAGCTGAGTCGCCAGTGGCAATGGCAGACATCGTGCTTATCGGTGCGGTCCCTCGCGGCCGCGCCCTGTTGCGTTCCGGCGCACGCTCCGGCGACCTGCTTTATGTAACCGGAGCTCTCGGAGGTGCAGCTGCAGGTCTTCGCCTGCTGCGCCAGATGTCCTCTGGAAAGAAGGGCGCGACATCTTCGATTTCCATTCGCAATGCAGATTTGCTGGCCCCGCATTTGTATCCAGAACCTCGACTCGCCCAGGGTCTCTGGCTGCAGCGTCGAAAGCTGGCGACCGCAGCCATTGATTTGAGTGACGGACTTTCCACCGACCTTGCCCACCTGTGCTCGGAGTCTCGCGTCTCCGCTGAAGTGAATGCAGCGGCCCTGCCATCCCATCCGGCGGCAACCCTGACCGATGCTCTCAACGGAGGTGAGGATTACGAATTGCTTTTTACCGCCTCGCCAACTGCCAGAATTCCGAGAAGCATTTCCGGAGTGGCGATCACTCGAATTGGCCGCATCCTTCCGATCCGAAAAGGTCGCCCGCCGGTAATGCTGGTTACCGCCGACGGCAAAGAACCACTCACGCCTCGGGGTTGGGAGCATTTCTCCTGAAATTCGACGGCTCTGGCGCTAACTGGTGCTGTTAACTAACCTTCTGGTTCCACAACAGATTATGATCATGGGCTATGGACAGCGGAACGATCCGGGTGCGTTTCGCACCTTCTCCAACTGGCCTGCTCCACGTGGGCAATGCTCGAACTGCTCTGGTCAATTGGCTGTTCGCACGCCGCACTGGCGGCAGTTATATCCTGCGCATCGAAGACACCGATATGGAGCGTTCCGAAACTCGCTTCGAGAAGCAACTCATCGAGGACCTTTCATGGCTGGGTCTCACGTGGGACGAGGGACCAAACGAAAATGACGAAGGTGAAAAAGGTGCATTCGGGCCGTACCGCCAATCAGAGCGGTTGAAAATCTATGCGGAACACACCGCTCGTCTGCTAGCCGAGGACAAGGCCTACCATTGCTTTTGCACCCCCGAGGAACTTGAGGAGGAGCGTAAACAAGCAGTGGCCGAAAAGGGATCGCAGGTGTACTCGGGCAAGTGCCGGCGGCTCAGCAAAACTGACGCTGCTCAAAACGTCAGCAAGGGAATGCCCTTCGCGATTCGTCTGAAGATTCCCAGCCGCCCTATTCGCTTCCACGACATTGTGCGCGGAGATCTCGAGTTTGACCCCGCCACCGTCAGCGATCCAATTCTTGTCCGTTCGGCAAAGGGTGGATCAACCGGAGCGTCGCCGGGCGTACCGGTTTACAACTACGTCGTCACCGTCGACGATGCGTTGATGGGCATCACTCACGTGATTCGCGGTGACGACCACATCTCAAATACGCCAAAGCAAGTGGCCATCTACGAAGCCTTCGATTGGCCCGTGCCACAGTTTGCGCACCTGTCGACAATTCTTGGTCCTGACCGTGAACGACTCTCCAAGCGACATGGTGCAACTTCGATTTCAAGCTTTCGCGAGATGGGCTACCTGCCGGAGGCGATGGTAAACTACCTCGCGCTTCTCGGCTGGGGCGCGGAAGATGGCAAGACCGAGACTTTCACGCCGGAACAACTCATTCGTGCTTTCACACTTGAGCGCGTCACACCCAGCCCCGCTATCTTCGACTTCGAAAAGCTGAACTGGCTCAACCGGCATTACATGAAACAGGCCGACCCCGCGCGGCTGGCCGCACTTTGCTGGCATTACTTCGGCGAACTGCTACCCGAGAAAGACCATGCCTCGAATGCAGTTTTAGTCTGGTTCTCGCATCTGATAGAAGTGTTTGCCCCCAAGGTGAATCATCTCGATAAACTTCCAGCCAAAGCTGCGTTTGTCTTTCACGTCGATCCAGACCTGGCTCGCGCCGACAAGGAAAATGCCGCAATTCTGACAATGGATTCCGCGCGAACCGTTCTGACAGAAATGGCAGATCGCATACGCGCTCATTCGGGCCAGGTCACTGCGGCGGACTTCTCGGCATGGATGACGGAAGTGAAACAAGCCACGGGCGTCAAAGGAAAGGAACTGTTTCATCCCATCCGCATCGCTCTCACCGGCTATCACTCTGGACCGGAATTCGACAAACTGATTCCTCTCATTGAGCAAGGCGCGGCACTGCAACTCGGTATTCCCAGTGTTCGCCAACGGCTTGAGCAATTCGTCGGGGTTTAGGTGACTGTGAACTCAAGCCAAGGCCTTTGCCTCATCGACTCGAGCTTTCCCCATCGCTGGCAAGCGGAGGTGCTTCCGGCACGCCCAATGATTTTGCCACCACGCCACTTTGTCTATCCACGCGACGCTGAAGAAGTGGAGCGTGGCGCATTGGAGGTGTTGGTTCGACCCGATACGGCCGACGCTCCGCCATTTCTTGCGACATGCGCTCTCGGGTTCCGAGACCCGGCGGTTCCTACGGGTATCTGGTCTACTCCAAATCCAGCAGAGATCTGTGCAATTGCGGGTGGCTATGCCTACATCATCGACACTACCGCTCCCGACCGATTCACGATGATTCCTTACCGCCCGGTGCTCGAGGTTCGCCCGCTGCCTGGCGAGGAACTGCTTCTGTTCGTCGGCCACCATGCAATTCTGGCCTGGGGCGCGCGCGGCGAAGCGTGGCGATCCAGCAAGCTCTCCGACGAAGGCCTAACGATAACGGGCGTGCAAGACGGAGTACTGCTGGGCATGGGCTGGAACTTGATGACGGACAAAGAAACACCATTCATGCTGGACACGAAGACAGGATCACCAAGAAACGCGACTCATTCCTGAGCCGACACAGATTCATCAAATAGCTTCTCTGCAATGAACGACACCATTGCGACGCTTTGGCCGCGCGGCCCGGTCCGCAATAAGATATATTCCAAATACCGTGTTAACGGCGAGATCGCGTGCGACCCCGCCTCCCTTCTGAAGCTAAGAGAGCAGGACAACTCAATGAGAGCTGTTCAATTCATCGGTGCCGTACCAGATCCAATGCTTATTGAAGAGGACGTGCCAATGCCGGCGCCCCTCAACGGCGAAGTCCTGATCAGGATTCATGCAGCCGGTGTTACACCCACAGAACTGCTCTGGTATCCAACTTCACAAAACAAAGATGGGAGCCCGCGAAGTCGCGCGATTCCTGGTCATGAATTCTCTGGTGTTGTGGCCGCGCTTGGCGAAGGCGTCAGAGAATATTCGATCGGCGACGAAGTCTTCGGGATGAATGACTGGTTCAGCGATGGCGCAACGGCAGAGTACTGCGTCGCGCCGGCCTCCAGCATCGCCCGTAAGCCGAAGTGTCTCACCCACGCTGAGGCAGCAGCCGTGCCCATTGGCGCACTCACGGCATGGCAAGGCCTCAACGATCACGCGAAGTTACAGGCGTGGGAACGAGTCCTCGTGCACGGAGGAGCAGGCGCGGTAGGAACTTTCTGCATTCAGCTTGCAAGGCATCGCGGTGCGAAAGTGATTGCAACGGCATCGACGCGAAATGTGGGATTTGTTTCACGCCTCGGAGCAGACCAGGTGATCGACTATACAACGGACGCGTTCGATCGGATCGTCAGAGGAGTCGATGTTGTTTTTGACACGGTGGGTGGGGAAACACTACGCCGGTCCTGGCAGGTGCTCAAACCGGGCGGCCGCATGGTAACGGTTGCCTCCGACAGCGAAAATACAAACGACCCAAGAGAAAAGCAGGCGTTCTTTATCGTCGAACCAAATCAGAAGCAGTTGATCGAGATTGGAGAAATGCTGGAATCCGGTCAACTTCGCGTTTTTGTTGATGAGGAAGTTCCATTTTCAAACGCGGCCGCAGCTTACACGCGAGAGACAAAGCGTTCCCATGGTTATGGCAAAACTGTGATCGTCATGCCCGTCACTTAATGTCATTGAGCCCAGGAGAAAATCATGAATCGACTCGCCGGCAAGCGCGCACTGATTACAGGAGGCACGACGGGCATCGGTTTCGAGACCGCCCGCCACTTTCTCCGTGAAGGAGCCCGTGTCATCATCACGGGAACGAATCCAGCGAATCTGGAAAGCGCGCGCAAGGAACTTGGCAGCGATGTGTTGGTGATTTCCTCAGATGCTGCAAACGCGGCTGCTCAGAAGGATGTTGCTGAAACGGTACGCAAGACGTTCGGCGCGCTCGATATTTTGTTTGTGAACGCCGGCATGGTGGATATGCGGCCAATTGACCAGATAGATGAGGCCGCATTCGACCGTTCGTTCGCAATCAACCTCAAAGGTCCGTACTTCCTCATCCAGGCGCTTCTTCCGCTCTTTGCAAATCCGGCTTCGATTGTCTTGAACGGCTCAGTCAACGCGCATATCGGCATGCCCAACACCACCATCTACGCGGCAAGCAAGGCTGGGCTCATATCGCTGATCCGCACGTTGTCAGGCGAATTGATCGGGCGCGGCATTCGAGTGAATGCAGTAAGCGCCGGGCCAATATCGACCCCGCTCTACAGCAAGCTTGGCTTCTCTGAAGCTGAACTGAAAAATGTTGCCGCTTCGATCGAGGGGCAGGTTCCGGCAAAGCGGTTTGGCAGCCCATCGGAGATCGCTGCGGCGGTTGTCTTCTTCGCATCGGACGAAGCTGCGTTCACGGTCGGCAGCGAACTTCTGATCGATGGCGGCATGAGCAACATCTGACCCAACCTCACCGCACCGCGGGAACGTCGCCCGCCTCGTTCAGCAAGTGCCACTCGGTCGCACCGGGGTCCCCGGTTCCTGCACTGGCATGGTTTGCGGCGAGGGGAGTTGATATGTCGTAAATCCCGCAAGGTTCGCCTCGCATTGCGTGATGACACCTGAAAGTGCTGCAACGGTTGACGGCAGCGCCGGGACCGAATAATCGGGCTTCGTAAAATTGAGCGCCTTTGTCATATCGCCCACGGTAGCGCGGCGCCACATAGACAAATTCGGTACCTCAGTTCCAAACCGCGTCTCGAGAAAGCGGAGGATTGAGGTGTGATCGAACAACTCCGACGAAACAAATCCCCCTCGACTGAAAGGTGAAATCACAAATGTTGGCACGCGAAATCCCAAGCCAATCGGCCCGGTAATCGCGGGATTGCCTTCAGCCGTTGGATCAGGGACGGCAGGCACTGTCACATATTCCCCGGGTGTTCCAGGAGGCGCTGTGACCGGCGGAACATGATCGAAGAATCCACCGTTTTCATCGTATGTCACAAACAACACCGTCTTCGCCCACGCCGCTGGATTTGCGGTCAGAGCGGTAATGATCGCGGAGAGTGTGTTTTCACCGAACAAAGACGGCGAAGGGGGATGATCGGAGCTGATTACCGAACCGGTGATCCAGCAGACCTGGGGCAAATTACCCGCCAATGCATCCGACACAAAATCGACTGGAAACTTCGGACCGAATGCGTTCTTGTTGAGCTGGGAAGTGGGGTCCTGGAAGTTTTTGAAGTAAGGAAGGACATTGTCGGTATCAAGACCGCTGATAGAACTCTGGTCGGGCGAGGAATAGATCTTCCATGAAATGCCGCGCGCCTGCAGCTGCTCCGGCATCGTTGTATAGGTCAGCTTGCCGTAGAAAGAGGCGCGATTCGTCACCAGCGTTTGAAGCAACGGTCCGCCATTCTTCCCATCCGGATCGATCGAAGCCGCCATCGTATACAAACGATTCGAATCGGTCGGGCCCATCACGGAGCAAAAATAGTTGTCGCATAGTGTAAAGGCGTCAGCAGCCGCGTAATAGTACGGCAGATCGGCGCGTGTGTAATAGCCCATCGCGAGCACCGCGTCGTTGGGGTTGATGGCCAACCGCGAAGTCACAAAGCCATCCATCGCTCCATTATTCCAACTCTGATGTTGCGGAACCCAATCATGGGTGATGTCGTGAGTGCACGCCGCATTCGTTTTCGTCGTATCGAGGTGAAATGGAAGCAACGTACCGGCCGGTGCGTTCGAGGTGTTGCCCGAATAGGGCTGCTGAAACGCCGCGCTCTGATCTGCGAATCCGCGCACTCCTCGATAACTTCCAAAATAATGATCGAACGACCGATTTTCCTGGATCAGAATGACGACGTGCTCGATGTCCGTAAGCTTTGCACAGGTGTTCGATCCCGGAGGGGACGGAACTCCGCCGCCCATGCGTCCGCCACATCCTGAGAACATCGATCCGGTTAACCCTGCGGCGCCAGTTGCAGCCGCAATTTTCAACATTTCTCTACGTGTAATTTTCCTGGTTGGCATGAAGACTCAGCATCCCTCTGGTTGCTTGGATGCCAAATGGCTTTGCCGTAGCCAAGTGGACAACTGGCATTGACATGACAGTGATTTGGCTTTGACGGTAAGCCTAATAAAATTCGTGCGCAGTGCGCTTTCGATCGCGCGATTGAGGCCAGCGCGATCCAACTCGCAAGCCTTAGCCGTCGTGCTCGCCGAGGGCAAGCCGCAACTGGTTTGAATTGCTCCATGCGATCCGCAGACCGCCGGAAACCGGCGCTTTGCCCAAGACTTGCACCAGCGTGATCAACCAGCCGAAGACAAGTGGCGGGCGCCCCTTAGGCCACAGGTCTTTCAGGGGGCGAATCACGCCGTTCGCGTCCGGATGATAGGCGCGTTCGTCCCAGGTGCGCGACCCGATCGGGAAATCGGGATAGTCGCGAATCGCATCGAGAGTGGAGCGCAGGATGCGATGCTTCCACGGTTCCGCGTACTGAGGCATGAAGAGCACATCACTCTTCTTTTCCCTGCGAATATCGTGCACGAACGCCGTGAAGTTCGCCGCATTTGTCAGATTGATGTTGGCGTTCGGCTCTACGCCATGCCGATCTCCACCACTGATCAGCAGCATGTTCCACTTGCGAGCCAGGCGCCGCACGGCGCGATTTTCTTCCCAGTTGCGTAGCCCGTTCAATTCCAGTGCGTGCAGCCACGCGCCATACTTCTGCAGAAATTCACCCGTTAGAAATTCGTGCTTCTTCTGCCCGATCAGAAACAGGTCCCACATCGGGTGGTTGAAGACCACCAGCACATTTGGCTCATCATTGAGAGCAACCAGAATTTCGAGCAGCCGCTTGTCGCTGGGATTGGCGGTGAAATCTTGCAGTGTCCTCATCCACTGCTTTGCTCGTGCGCTGGGAAGATTGTGCACGCCCAGGTGAAAATCCTGCACGCCGCCATAGGGAACGCTCCACTCCACCGAAACTGGAATACCGCGAGCGCTCGGAATTGTCCGCAGAAGCATGGGCGCATTGATGTTGTCGTGATCGGTAATGGAGACCATGGAAGCGAGATCGAGCTTCTCAATCTGGCGGCTCTCCAGATCGAAAGCCAGCTTGGGAGTCAGCGGCGGCGTCCAGTAGCTTGATGCATAATCAACGCGCAATCCGTGGAGTGCCTCTGATCGACGTTCAAGGCCAGTTAGCAAAGGACGAATTGACGGATATTGATTGCCGAGATTGGCCAGGAAATCCAACGTCTCTTTGGATTGATTCGTGTGACTGTGCAAAGAAACGCCGGTGCGAAACCCTTTGGTTGCATTTCGGTCGCGCCACAGGTACGAAACGGTCGATGTGGCCATTTCTCCTCCTAATATCGCGATCTGCTCGATTTCTATGCACAAGTATCGGTGCTTCCCGTCAACAGGGGATGAACGGTACGAGAATTGCACTTCAATTGGTGCTTGGAATCATCTCAGTAAACCGCGCAAGGAGTTTGAGAAGGCGAGGTCAGGCGATAGCCGCAAACTAAGCGGAATGAAGATTCTAAGTACTGGTCTTGGTCAGTTCCGGCCCTAGGAAGTCCTCAAAGCTCGAGTTCGGCAGCAGTTCTTGAGATGCGTGCTGCGCTGCGGCCGCGGCTTCGGGAATGAGGTAGTTGTCCGTCAGCCCTTTACGCAGCAACTCGAAAGCCTGCTCCGGGGTGTCGGCGTACTGGAAAAGCTCGATATCTTTGGGAGAAATCGCTCCAGTGTCCACCAGTGCATCGATATTGAAGACTTTCTTCCAATAGTCGGACCCATACACTACGACCGTAATCTTCTTCGCCAGTTTGTGAGTCTGCGCGAGTGTGAGAATCTCAAACATCTCATCGAGCGTTCCAAAGCCGCCGGGGAACACCACGAGCGCCTTGGCCAGATAGGCAAACCAAAGCTTGCGCATAAAGAAATAGTGAAATTCGAAGTTCAGCGAAGGAGTGATGTACGGATTCGGCGCCTGTTCAAATGGCAGTTTGATATTCATGCCGATGGTTTTGCCGCCTGCCTCATATGCGCCCCGATTGGCCGCCTCCATGATTCCGGGACCGCCACCTGACGTAACGACGAAGCGATGGCGGCGCGAAGGAATCTTCCCTGCCCACACCGTAAGCATGTGCGACAATCGTCGCGCGTCTTCGTAGTAGCGAGCCATTTCGACCGCGGCCACAGCCCTCTTCCGCTGCAGGTCGGTGGCCTTACCGGCAACAATTTCGGGCACGGTGGCCGGCTGTTCCTCGGTTGGAGCCGGCTGGCAAGAACCAGTGTTGTCGAGCAGTTCGAGAGCGTGGTCAGCCTCTTCCCGGCCCCGAAAACGGGCCGAGCCAAAAAAGACGACCGTGTCCTGGATGTGCTCGTGGCGAAAGCGCGCGAGCGGCTCCATGTACTCGGCGACAATGCGGATGAGCCGCCCGTCCGAGCTATTCAAAAATGTTGGATTTTCATACGCCAGCGGTGCCATTTCAAGTGGGGGTGGAGCTCCATCCCCTGGAAGCACTGCAGCTGGGATTTCTGTCGCGTCTGCCTCGTCTGGATTGGTCACAGCCGTTGACGCGGCCAAGTCCGTCTTCCGTGATTCCAGATTCTTACTGCTCGTTTCGCTCTCTTTGTCGCTCATGCCTAGCTATCTCGATGGCGGACGGCGTCCTGAAACGCAATCCAAAGATTCAGTAGTCCCAGCCCTGAGATGATTCCGCGCACTGCGCCGTTGGCCGCATATATCGAAAGCGTCGGAAAGTGCACAAAAAGTGGGTTCTGATCCCAAAAGAGGTGCGACCACGGCGCATAGCAGACCGCCAGCCCAATGTACATCCTCAGAAGCACGCGCAAATAAAGCTCGGTGCGAACGAGCCATCTGGGAATTCGCTGCGGAGTCGCTCCTGCCGGAGAGGGCACCTGCGTGGGCGGAGCTTCCTCGGCCAAAACGGCTCCCGGGACGGGAGCTGGGCTCGCGGGTAACTGAGGCGATGTCAACTCCGGCTGCTGGGACATTCGATAGGGCCTTAAACGCTGCCCCCGAATTCCTGCCGAATCCGAATCATCAGCACAGGGACGCCGTAATGCAACGGTAACACAGTGAGGGACATGGAATCGGTGCCATCCGGACCCGATGGCATCAACCCGGGCGGCTTCATTTTCGTAAATTGATGATGCGAATGATCATGCCAATTCCGATGCGAAAGGGGGTCTCTGAGCCTACTCGTGAGCACCGTGCTTTTTCAGGAAGTCAGCCCACTTGTGATCATCCATTTGCAGAGCGTAGGTCAAGGGTCTGTGTTGGCTCTGGTCGAGGGCATTTACATCGGCGCCCTTTTCGACCAGCATCTGAACCAGGCTTCCATATTGCAGATGCAAGGCGCAGTCCAGAATTGTGTCGCCGTACGCGTCAGCCAGATTTACATTCGCGCCGTGGTCCAACAGAAACTGCACCTCATCCTTCTGATCGCGCAAAACGGCAAAAAACAATGGCGTCGCGCCACTGGCGGCCATCGAGTTCACGTCGGCGCCCTTTGTCACCAATAACTCAGCCAGTTCCTTGTGCCTGCTCGCAAACAGCGAGAGGGAGAGCGGCGTGTAACCATTCTTCATGTCACTCGCATCCACGCCATGTACCGTGAGAAGACTCACTGGTTCCCGGTGGTTGCTTGAGTACAAGATCGCTCCCAGATCATCTGGCGTAAACGCACCATAGTTGTTCCTGGCATTCACATCTGCGCCCGCATCAATCAGCAACTGAGCTGCCGCGAACTGCCCATGAAATGAGGCAGAGTGCAGCGGCGTGTCACCTAACTTGTCTCGGTCCGCAACCAGCTTTGGATCGGCTTGAAGTAACGTCTTTAGCTTATTGAGATCTCCTTTGCGTGCCGCGTCATGAATCGCACCGGCGAAGGCCAGGCTCGTGCAAAAAACCGAAATAAGGGCGACGAAGGCGAAGCGAGCGCTCTGCAAAAGGATGGAGCGAACTATAAATGTGTACGTTTTCATTATTCCCCAGATCAATTTTTGGACTTGAATTTACCTGTCAATCTTATCCGATTCCGACAGAGAGAACTTGAGGCCCGGAGGTTGGCAACTGGGTAGGTGACCCATCTCACAACTCGGTGCATTTCGATCGAACGCCGAGTGCAATGGTCTTGTCATTTGCCGGCAAACCCAAAGTAACGTGACCTGGGAGTTACCATTTCCCGAAGAGCGGGAAAAGCATATAAACGATCACGATACGATGGTTCAATCGCCGAAGAATCACTCCCTTCAACGAGATGGAGCGAACCCGTGGATGCATACGAAGACACAAAACTAGGACGAAGCGTAGTCACGGACACGTTGCAGAACCTGGTTAACCAAGCAAAACTGTGCCGCGAGAGAATCGACCAGCTCGAAGCTGGACAGAAGCTCAACAGAGGCGAAGTTGTGGCCGATCTCGGCAAGCTGCTTGACGCTTGCCAGGATCTCAGAGACGCCATCCTGTCAGAAGACAGAGGGGCGACCTGGAGCACGAAGCAAGAGCTTCACGCGCTCGTGAATCGACTGGATGATGCTGCTGCAAAACGGCGCCAGTATTTGGATCTCGCCCAGTTTCTTGCCAACGGCACGGTTTCGCATCGACGGGAACGGACGCGTCAAGAGCGATTGGCATTACGCGACGCCGCAGTTGCCGAGTTGATGGAAATCTCCGAACGTTCCGCGCCCCCCGCTCTGCCCGGCCCCGCCGTCGAAGAGTGGCTCGATTGGGCCTGCGGCCTTGAGGACGGCACGGATGATGCTGACCTACTGAACCTCAAAAGCAATTTCCCACGCCTTGATGATTTTGTTCGCCAGTTGGAGATTGAATGGTGGCACGACGGCCCAAACGCGGCTCCTGTTCACCACAATGAATCCCATCCCATCGTCCTTCCCACATCCGAAGCGCCGACACCCGAAACGGGCGGGGCGTCCACAAGTGGATTGTCAGAGGAATTCGAAAAAGTCACCCATTCTTCAGCAGTCGGCGTGATCGAACCAGACCCCGTGGAGATTGAGACGCCGGAGATTGAAGAAGAAGTTATTGAAGAGGCTACAAAGCTGCCGGATGTACTGCCCACCGCGTCGGCTCAGTTTGAAGACACTTCAGACACTTCAAAGGATTCGGTATCATCCCTGACGGATACCATTCTGAGCGGAAAGGTCTCATTCTTTTCCTGGACTGACGTAGACCATTTCTCGCGACACATTGAACTCTCGAAGACGCAGCCAAAAGAAGACCGGAAGATTCGCGCATTGGTTGCTACTTCGCACTGGCTTCTGCCCATTCATCAAAACCCGGCATTTCATCCCAGTTGCGGCATTCGCGCTCTGACTGGTTACGCGGGCACTTCGGACCTGGAGATCGTGTCTCCTGAAGATGCAATGAGCGCCGTAGCAACGGATCACCGCCTGGACCTTTTCATCGGTGGAGCTGACCTGCTGCGGTGGGGCCTGCTGCAACCCTTTGAAAATCAATTCAACGGCGTCGCTTCTGTGCGCCGGCTGCGGTTCGATCAACTCAAAGCCTGGTTTGGCGAGATCTTCAAGATCGAACTTGCCGACCAGCAGTTCCGCGACATCTACACGCTCAGTTCGGGAATTCCAATTCTGGTGGGCGAGTTGCATCGCTTAATCATCCCCGTCCCGGAAGAACCGCCGAGATGGATCGGCCACGCGCCGTGGATGGAGATTAAGTTGCGCTTCGAAGAGCGGCTGCCGATCGTTGCCCAGGAATTGAAGAAGGGAATCCCCTCGGTGCGGCTTACGGATCGGGAGATCGACCTGCTCAAGATGGTGGTGATCGCCAGCGACGACTCCTCGATTGAAACCTTCGCTTCAAATCTTACCAACAATTGGCAATCGTACGATCGTCGCGATCTGCGTGCGTTAAGTTCCAGGGATGAAGCCAGCATCGCGTTGCTTCAGGATCTGGGGTTGTTGCCTATGCAGCGTGCCACCGGATTGGAGCGGATCAAAGCTCTTCT
This sequence comes from uncultured Acidobacteriaceae bacterium, assembly GCA_963737915.1. Lineage (GTDB taxonomy): Bacteria > Acidobacteriota > Terriglobia > Terriglobales > Acidobacteriaceae > Telmatobacter. Next base: position 350,413 of record CAVTUP010000013.1, read on the forward strand.
GCCCGTTGAGCGCAATGATTCAATTCGCACAATCGTTAAGTACCTGTAACTGTTTCGCAGCAGCACACACCGAAGGGCACGCCAACTGGATTGGCGTGCCCTTTTCGTTACGAACTGCGACTATTGTTGTGAGATTTCTGTGAGCATGAGCTACGCCTCTCGACCAAGAGGAAAGAGCCTCTGCAATCCTTCCGAGTCCTGGCTTTGCGGTGCTTTTGCTCCGAGGGCCTCGGAATCATTTGGGAAACTAGCTGTTCCCGCAGCATCTCCAATCGGAAGAAACACAGAGAATACAGTGCCGCTCGCACCGGGCCGCTGAGAACTTCGAACCCTCACCCGCCCATTGTGACGCTCAACCAATTGCGCCACCACCCACAATCCCAATCCCGTGCCTGTCTCAATTTTGGTTGTGAAGAACGGCTCGAAGATGCGGCAAATCGCCTCCCGCTCAATTCCCGCGCCAGAATCGCAGACGCTCACGCGCATCCCTTCAACTGTCGGCTTTCGCCAGTCCCGAGAAGGCCGCAACCGAATCAGCAGACGCCCCTTCCCCTGCATTGCCTCGATGGCATTCGCAACAAGGTTTGCAAAAATCTGCTGTGTTTCGCTCGGCATACACGCGATGGGGACTTCTCGACCCGACTGCACGTCCACCGTGATTTCCTGCGCTTGCAGCCTGCCCCGAAACAACGCCAACACCGATTCCAGGATTTCCGAAAGTATCGTGATCTTCGGCGTTCCGGTCTGGCGATGAAATTTCAATGTGGACTGCGCGATCAGTGAGATTCGCATCAGTTCACTCAGCGCATCGGTGGCTAATCTTCGTGTCTCCTCGGTGCTCTCTGTCATCGTGATCAGGTAGAGCATGTTCGCAATCGCCTCAAGTGGATTGTTGATTTCATGGGCCACCGAGGCGGCGAGTCGCCCGGCAACGGCGAGTTTTTCCGCCCGCAATATCGCCTCTTCGGTTCGCTTGCGGTGCGTAATGTCGGTCATCACTCCGACGATCCGTGTAACCCGTCCCTGCGCATCACGCTGGCACTTGCCATCTGATTCCAGCCAGTGGACCGATCCGTCGGGCCATATCACGCGGTATTGTCGATGGTAGTCCCGTGCGCCGGAGTGCGCGATTTCCATGGCTTCCTTCAACCCCTCAACGTCGTCCGGATGAATGAAGCTCAACCACAAGTCCGGATCTGAATCAAAGGATCCGGGCTCGCGCCCCACCATCCGGAAGATCTCATCTGATCGGTGGACGTGGTTCTCTTGCGAGGTCCCAAACCCAAAGGCCCACCCCGCTCGCCCGCAGCGCAATCTGCAGTACATCATCGCGATCCCGCAGGGCCTCGCTCGCACGAGCCCACTCCTCCGCCAATCTGCGCTCGGTTTCTGCCAGAATCAATTTCTGCTGCAGTTCCTGATTGACTAGTTCCGCACGCTGCTGCGAAAGCCGCCGCATCGACCAGCCCAGAAGGAGAGAAACTGACAGAAATATCCCTAACCGGACTTGTTCGGTTGTGTTCCCAGTCGTAAATCGCACTTGTGTTCTGGTGAGAAACGTGTCGATTAACGTCACATCAACGAGCGCACAGCCCGCCGCTCCCGACATCCCCAGGAACCACGCAGCGAGGACCACCGTTGGAAATGAAAGCAATAACGGGAAGGCTCGGAGCGGAGTGATCGCGGAGGTCAAACTAACTGCTGCGACTGCCATCAAGGCGCCAAGCAGGAATCGAAATAACCACGGTAGCCGCTCGATGGCCTCGATATTCGGAATCTTGATTGCCACTGAGACAGTCTCCGACTATGCAGCTTCCAAAACGTCACCCGGCGTACCGAGCAGAGGCTTGTGGCGCTGTCACTCCCGTTCGTAAGACGGGTTGGCACCCAGCAACTTAGGCAACTTGGCAGAGGGGCCCAGAGATTACAGTGTGGGTAGCATAGGCAAAATCGAGTTGCATGTCTAGTCGTGCGAGCCCTCTCGACGCCCCAGAACTAGCCGGAACCTTGTCTCTCAATATGAACCTCGCAATATGCCGCGGGTAAGTTATTGCAACAATGAGACAATAGGCTAAGAATCAGCTCGGCTGCGAATGCAGCCCGGCGCAGGGAGCCCACTGGAAATGCTGAGAGTTCTTTCGACTCACCTGCTGCTGAAGCAGCGACTTCATCCGGGATTGCTGGAGTTAGCCGCGCGCTCCGGAGCGCAGGCAATGGAAATTTTTGCCGCACGCCAGCATTTTGACTACACCAGCCGGGAACATATTGCTGAATTGGCAGGCTGGTTCGCCTCCAACCCAATCGAAGCATTCTCGATGCACGCTCCTCTCTTTCCCGATCGCGAAATGGGACGGGCCGGAGCACCCGCAGTGAACGTGCTGCACCCAGAGAAATCGCGGCGTATCGACTCGATGGATGAGATCAAGCGTGCTCTTGAGGCCGCCGAGCACATTCCATTCAAGAATCTGGTAATGCATCTGGGCGAGCGAGGAGACGGCTGGTCGCCGCGAACAATCGAGTACGCGACCACGGCTCTTGAGCACCTGGGAGCGTTTGCCCGGCCCCTTGGTGTCAAAGTTCTGGTTGAGAACCTGACCAGCGAGGCCACCACACCGGAGCACCTGGTCAGCATTCTTGAGATGGGGCATCTGGACAATATCGGTGTCTGTCTGGACTTGGGTCACGCACACATCACTGTCGGAGTGGCGGAAGCCATAGCCACGCTCGGCAAGCGTATCGGCGAGGTTCATGTGCATGACAACCGCGGCGTCAACGACGAGCATCTGTGGCCCGGCGACGGAACCATTGACTGGCCCGCAGCAGTGGAGTCCCTGAAAGCGCTTCCAGAGCCTCCCCCAACCGTGCTCGAGATTGGCTATAACCTCGAGGATGCCACCGCAACCCTCGCCGGACGAATACAACAGGCATTCGAACGCTTGGCCTGAAGACGTTCACACTCATCGATCCAGCTAATCAAACCCAGACGCGGCCTTCCCGCGCTGTGATAGCATTCCCGCGCATCGACGAATGTTGTGATTGACTGCCCGATATGACAAGTCCGGAACAGTTTTGGATCAGTAGAAGACAACTCCTTCGCAGTGGAATGCTGGTTGCGTCGGGTTGTGCGTGTGCGCGCCTTACCTCTTCCGCCCAGGGGGATGACAGCAAATCCTGGACCATTGGCAACGACCACGTCAAGCGGGTGATTACGTTCCAGAGTGGGAAGGGGCTGTTTACCACGCAGCTTTCATCCCTTTCGACCAGGACGGACTTCATCGCGCCCGCCATGCCCGTTTCGCAGGAGTTCTCTTTCCGATGCGACGAAACAGTTTGCGCCGGAACCAATGCGGCCTTCGATTTTCTGAGCGCGGACGAAACTTCCCTTGCCCACGGAAAATCTCTGACCCTTCACCTGCGCCACAAAAAACTCGCACTTGACGTTTCGGTGGTCTACGCCGCCTACGACGGCCACCCGGCACATCCGCAAACATCTGTTGCTCCGGAATACGGGGACCAAGACCCTTCACATCTCGCATCTCAACATCGAAGCGATCAACATTACGCTTGGTCCGGAGAACGAGACCACGCTTCTGACCCAGTACGGCACGATCCCTCGCGAAATCTTCTATACCGGCCGTTCCGAAGATGCCGCACTGCTCGTAGCCAACGGCAGAACGGGCAATGGAATCGCCGTTATCAGCGAGGTTCCCGGTTACATGAAGCGCACCGAAATCGTCGGCTGGGACGATCCCGGCGATGTGCGCATCGGCGTCCTCTACGACACCGACATCATGCCCTTTGAGCGCTCCATCGCGCCGGGCGAAGAATTCAAAACGGCCTCTGTATCGCTCATCGCCTTTCGAAATGGAGATGGCTTCAACGATCCCCACTGGCTTCTTCCCTCCTACACCGCCCAGGTACTCATGCGGCGCGTTGACGCGCAAGGACCACCGTGGATCTACAACACGTGGGAGCCATTCGAGCGCACCATCAACCACGACACGGTGATTGAGTTGGTTGATGCCGCTAGCGCAATGGGAATGGATATTTTCACAATCGACGATGGATGGCAGCAGGACTACGGCGAGAACGTCGTAAACCTCACCGCATTTCCCGGCGGGTTGCAGCCCATCATCGACGTCGTGAAAGCGAAGGGCATGCGGCTTGGTCTGTGGATTCCCATGGCGGCCATCGGGCAATCAACGGCAGTGCATCGCGAACATCCTGAGTGGGCCGCGCTCGATCAGCAAGGCAAACCAAAAATTACAGGAACAGCAGCCGGGGAAAAGGCTGTGATGTGCATGGCGTCGGCATTCCGCGACAGCGCTGCAGACCGCATCAATGACGCCATCGAGCGCTTCCATCTCGCCTACGTCAAACTCGACTTGACCACAGTGTTCAACGCATATGGCGAAGCACCCGGCTGCTGGGCCAAAGGCCACTATCACGGCAACTGGGCTGAATCGCTAAACCTGATCTACGAAGGCATCGCGTACGTGACCGCAAAGGTTTATGCAAAGCATCCGGATGTTCTTCTCGATCTGACTTTCGAACTCTGGGGGCAGAAGCACATTATTGATGCCGGACTTTTAGCGGCAGGCGATTTGGACTGGCTAAGCAACGTGGACGATAAGCACCCGCAATCGGCAGGGCCATTGCAGGCTCGCCAGCTCCTCTACCAGCGCGCAGCATCCATGCCGGTCGAAAGCATGCTCATCGGGAACCTGCACGGCGAGCAGGCTACGATACAGGAACGTTTCGCAACGGCCATTGGCTCAGCCCCTCTGCTGCTCGGCGACTTGCGCAAGCTGAGCGCCGCCGATCGCAAGTGGTACCACGAGAAGATTTCCTGGTTCAAAGAGCTAAGGCGAAGCACCAAAATCAGCGAGAGCTTCTTCCCTCTCGGCAGTTGGCTGCAACCCACTCCAGCAGCCTGGGACGGCTTCGCGCGCGTTGATCGCAACGGCAAAGGCGTGCTCGCTCTATTCCCCAACAAGTCTTCGGAGCCTGACCTCAACCTGAAGCTACCCCTGCTGCCCACAGGTAGCTTCAAACTTCAATCCGTATTCACAGGCAAGGAGGTTGGCACGTTTACAAAAGCTGACTGGGTTCGCGGAGTTCCAATCAGCCTTTCCAATTCTGCGACTGTAGAAGTTTTCGAGATCACGCCAGTCAGCCGTTGACTTTGCCCCGCAACAACCTAACAGATGCGCGGAAGCTGCTCACCAATTTGCGTGGCGATCACGCGATTCGCACCCATGCCGGTTCGTGCTACGAGCATGCCCGGATGCTGCGCGGTCACCTGTCCGATTCGAGCGGCATCGCGGCCCAGGGGATGGGCACGCAAAACCTCCAGCACTCGCTCTGTGGCAGACGGCGCGACAAAAAATACGACCTTGCCTTCGTTGGCGACGTAAACCGGATCGAGCCCGAGCAACTCGCAAGCCGACTGCACTTCAGTCCGTATGGGAAGGCTGGGCTCATCAATCTCCACGCCTACGCCTGAGGAATGCGCGATCTCATTGAGCGTAGAAGCCAGGCCGCCGCGCGTTGGGTCACGCATTGCATGGACATCCGATCCAACCGAATTGAGGACGTCGGCAATCAGCCCGTTCAGAGCCGCGCAATCAGAGCGGATTTGGCTTTCGAACTCCAGCCCCTCACGCACACTCATGATGGCCATGCCGTGATCGCCGATAGTTCCCGAAACCAGCACGGCATCGCCAGCCTGGGCGCGATGTGGACCAACGTTGATGTCCGGCCTCAACACACCTACGCCAGCAGTATTGATGTAGCAGCCGTCGCCGTGCCCGCGCTCAACGACTTTCGTGTCTCCCGTTACGATTTTGACGCCCGCAGTTGCAGCCGCCGCAGCCATAGCCTCGACAATTGCAGCCAGTTGCGCCAAAGGAAATCCTTCTTCCAGAATGAAACTGGCGCTCAGAAACCTTGGCTCTGCACCGGAGACGGCGAGATCATTCACGGTCCCGTTTACCGCCAATTCTCCAATAGACCCCCCAGGGAAAAATAGCGGCTGCACCACAAACGAATCGGTACTCATTGCCACTCGGCCAGAGCCGAGATCGAGCACCGCTGCGTCTCCAAGATTTTCAAGCGCTGGATTGCGAAATGCTGGCAGAAATAGATATTCGACAAGCTCGTTGCCCAGCTTGCCCCCGCCCCCGTGGCCCATCACGATGGTCGGATACCCAACCAGCGGAAGGGGACAGCTCCAATTCGAAAAATCTGGCGTGCCGGCCTTGTCAGCCATGTGCCAGGCTCGACTGCGCGTTTCCTGTCAGCCCGGCCCCGGCCGTTGCCAGGTCCTCTGCCGATAGAAACCGTCCATAGTTAAAGTACGCTGCGCATGCCCCTTCGCTGGAGACCATGGTGGCGCCCAATGGATGCCGAGGTGTGCACTCCTTGCCGAAGGCCTCGCACTGCGCTGGCTTGATGGCACCGCGAAGCACATCGCCTGAGCGGCACAATGGAGACTCCTCGGTGTGGATACCCGTGATGTGGAAACGCTCCTCGGCGTCGAAACCCTGGTAGTCGTCGCTGAGTTTCCAACCACTATTCGGAATCACGCCAATGCCCCGCCAGGCCCGGTCCGTCACTTCGAAAACCTCGGCCAGCAGCTTTTGCGCGGCCTGGTTGCCTTCAAACGTGACGATGCGTTCGTACCCGTTCTCCGCCTCATGCCGTCCAGACTCAAGCTGAATAACGCACCGCCGAATGCCATCAAGCAGATCCAAAGGTTCAAACCCTGTGACCACGAGCGGAATCCCGTACTTCGCCGCGATCGGCGGATACTCCCAATACCCCATCACGCTGCACACGTGTCCAGCCAGCAGAAATCCCTGCACCTGGTTGCCCGGGGATGACATGATCGCCTCGATCGCCGGTGGCACCAGCACATGTGAAACCAGCAGAGAAAAATTCTTCAATCCCCGCCGTTTTGCGAGATGTACGCTCATCGCGTTTGCCGGAGCAGTCGTCTCAAACCCCACTCCAAAGAAGACCACCTGACGGTCCGGATTCTTGGCGGCCAATTCCACCGCATCCAATGGCGAATAGACAACCCGCACGTCTCCGCCTGCCCCTTTAACCTGAAACAAGTCGCCTTCGGTGCCCGGCACACGAAGCATGTCTCCAAAGGAGCAGAAAATCACCCCGGGCTGAGCCGCAATCGCAAGCGCCTTGTCAATGAGCGACAAAGGAGTTACGCAGACCGGGCAGCCCGGCCCGTGAATCATCTCAATGCCCGCCGGCAGCATCTGGTCGATGCCGTTACGAATAATGGAGTGGGTCTGTCCGCCGCACACCTCCATGATCTTCCACGGCCGGGTAGCAACTTGGCGGATTTCGCGCGCTATGCGCTGGGCTATATCACCGTTGCGGAACTCGTTGAGGTATTTCATTTGTTTTCGCAGCTCCGGGTCGGGGCCCTCGCTGACAGCCCCTCGTCCTTGGGAAGGCAACTTCCATCAGGACAGGCCGATTGCGGCGCGTTCGCCGCCCTTGCAAAAGCCTCTTCCTCGCTGGCAAGTTCCTCTTCCAGCATCCCCATCTCGCGGAAGACGGCAAGCGTCTTTTCCGCACTCTCCTCATCGATCTTCGAGAGCGCAAACCCAACGTGAACAATGGTATAGTCGCCCACGACGAGTTCGGGTACGTAGTCGAGGCAGACGCGTTTCACGACGCCGCCAAAGTTCACCCGACCCATCCGAAGATCGCCTTCGGTGATAATCTCTTCCACTTTTCCGGGAATAGCTAGACACATGGCATCCTTCTTATACCGTGCAAGCGAAGCCGTCAAATGTGATTCAAATCACTCACAGCGCTTTCTTGCGGTCATTCTCTGCGATCCGTGCCTTCACCATCTTCTTCAACAACGTCGCAGGCAGTGGCTTGTCACTTGGGAATTGCAGTGTCCCCTTTGACGTGCGGTAGCCCTTGAGCTCTTCCTTCATCGTGTCGATCAGAGAGGCGTTCATTGGGAAGAAGCTGCAGTGGTCTTTGAATGCGGCGTAGCCCACGAGCGCCCCCTTGTAGCGAAAGGCCGGCATGCCATAACTCAATCCTTCGGTCGCCTCGGCCGGCACCACCGAACGGATCGTCGCGCGGACTTTTTCCAACGTGGTCCTCGCCGGTTCGGGTACTGCAGCGAGATATGTTTCAACATCCTTCGCGGCGCCATCGCCCTTGTTACCGGATGTGCCTTTCGCGGCTTTTGCACTTCTCATTAGGATGCTCCCAGACATCTCCGTTATAGCTTCGCTCACCGCAGAAAAAGCAAACAATCAATCTGGACGTTTCATCCTCCATAATCCCATCGGCCGCCATTCCTCAGAGCTCTCAGCCCTTACGCGCAGCACGTTCCTCAGCCAGATAACCAAGCCACCCTGCCATACCGGCGCCCGTTTTGGCCGACGTCTCAAATATCCGAATGCCCGGACGAATCTCATGAATGTTCTTGAGCGCCGTATCGTGCTCGAAACCGCACGCCTCGGCAATATCCATCTTCGTGATGACAGCCGCGTCAGCGGAGTTGAAAAGCGTCGGATACTTCAGCGGCTTGTCTTCGCCTTCTGTGACAGACAGCAGCGCCACGCGAATCTTTTCTCCCAGGTCGTAGCTCGAGGGACAAACTAGGTTTCCAACGTTTTCGATAAATAGAAAGTCCAGGTCAGACAACTCCCACCCATCCAGATGCTTGCTCACCATCTCAGCTTCGAGGTGGCAGATCCCATGAGTATTGATTTGCCGTACCGGCACACCGCTAGCAGCGAGCCGCCGTGCGTCATTGTCCGTTTCCAGGTCGCCCACCAATGCCGCCGCTCTCGCCCCGCCTGTACGCAGTTCACGAAGCGTCCGCTCGAGAAATGCAGTCTTGCCGGTTCCAGGGCTCGAAACCAGGTTCAGCACCAGAACGCCGGCTGCGGTGAATCGCTCCCGCAGCCCCGCGGCAAGCTCATCATTCTTCTTTAGAATTCCACGTCGCAGTTCCACGATCCGGGTGGTCATACTTTTTCCTCAACTTCGTCAATCTCAATGGATTCAATCTCAAGTTCCCTACCCTGCCGCAGATCTGAAACCGGCTCGTCGCACCGGGAACACCTGAAACTCTGCAGGCTCGCTATCTCCACATCCTGCCCGCACGCCACGCAATGAGCGATTACCGGCACCGTCTTGACCACCAACACCGAACCTTCCAGTGGCGTACCCTCGATTGCCAGGCCATAGCAGAACTGGAGCGAGTCCTCCACCACCGAAGCCAGCGCACCAATGCGCAGCCGCACTTCCTTCACAGTCGCTCCAGGGTAGGCAACCAGGGTCTCGGTGACCGAATCTACGACCCCGGAGATGATTGAGAGCTCGTGCATTTCACCTCAAGCTTGGAATCACGATTTTACGCCCAACCCTCACACGAGCATGTGCCGGACCGCACTCCATTCCGCTGTTCCTACGGATGTAACATGGCAGAATAGGTGGAGAGCTTCCCCATGAGCAAAACCCTTACGCCTCATCCGCATACCCAGTCGCGCCTGGCCCTGAGCGAGCTCGCTCCCGGTGCGATGCAATCCGAAATCCGCGCGATGACAACCGAATGCGATCGCATCGGCGGCATCAATTTAGCGCAAGGCGTCTGCGATACGCCTGTCCCCGCACCTGTAGAGACCGCAGCCATCGCCGCGATCCTTGCCGGCCACAATATCTACACCCGACTTGATGGCATAGCGCGCCTGCGCAACGCCATTGCGCAAAAGCAGTTGCGGGACTACGGCCTCCGCTATGATCCCGAGACGGAAGTGCTTGTGGCCTGCGGCGCAACGGCAGGCCTGCACGCCGCCGCCATGGCGCTCCTCAATCCCGGCGACGAGGTGCTGCTCTTTGAGCCTTTTTACGGCTATCACGTCAGCACCCTGAAATCCATGCGCGTGAAGCCCGTGCTTGTGCCGCTGGCAGAGCCTGACTGGGTGCTCGATGTCGACGCGCTAAAGGCCGCCATCACGCCACGCACTCGCGCAATCCTCGTGAACACGCCCGCGAATCCCAGCGGAAAAATCTTTAGCGGGCCAGAGTTGGAAGCTGTAGCAGACGCGGCGCGAGAACACGACCTCTTTGTTCTCACCGACGAAATCTACGAGTACTTCGTATACGACGGAGCGAAACACATTTCGCCTGCAACGCTCGACGGCATGCGCGAACGAACAATTGTAATGTCGGGATTCAGCAAGACATTCAGCGTGACCGGCTGGCGCCTCGGCTATGTAACCGCGGATGCAAAGTGGATGGGCGCGATGGGGTATTTCCACGACCTCACCTACGTCTGCGCACCGTCGGCATTGCAACACGGTGCCGCAGCAGGCCTTGAGCAATTACCTCCTGAGTTTTATAAACAGCTTGCCGCAGACCACCAGTCAAAGCGGGAAAGAATGCTGTCCGCCCTGCGCGATGCAGGAATGGATCCGACCGTTCCAGCCGGAGCCTATTACGTTCTTGCGCGCGCGAGCCGCCTGCCGGGCGAAACCGCTGCGCAAAAAGCACGCCATCTGCTCGCCGCAACGGGTGTGGCCTCCGTGGCTGGCTCAGCGTTCTTCCGTCCGGGACGAGGTGAGGATCTTTTGCGCTTCTGCTTTGCGAAAAAAGATCACGATCTCGACGATGCCTGCGCCCGCCTGCGGAAACTTTGAAGCACGGCCCAATCCAAAACTGAAAACCCGAAGGGCTTAAAATCAACGCATGGGATTTGCCGCTGAGCAATCCCGCAGGAAAGGCCCGCTTACGTTGACCGAATTCCCTCATGCCATGCTTCGCGAAATCTACGAGCAGCCCGCCGCCATCAGTCGGACGCTCGATCTCTACCTTCAAGGCGAGGGACTGCGAACCGACGCCTTCGCACCGTTCGCGGGCTGGCTCAACACGCGAGGCGAGGTGCTGATCGCCGCCAGCGGCTCAAGCCGGCATGCGGGCCTGGCTGCGGAGATCATCCTCGAAGACCTCTGCGGTTTGGCAGTCGATGTCGAATATTCGAGCGAGTACGGTTGTCGCACCGCCGCCAATCCGCGTCAGCCGTCCGTACTTGTTATCTCGCAGTCTGGCGAGACGTCGGATACGCTGGCGGCTCTCCGATTCGCCCGCGATGTCGGCCAGCCAACTCTGGCCATTGCCAACGTTATCGGCAGCACAATGCTGCGCGAGGCAGCGGTTGACATGCCGCTCGCCGCCGGACCAGAACTGGCAATTCCTGCCACCAAGAGTTTCACCTGCCAGTTGGCCGCGCTCTATCTGCTCGCACTGTATGAGGGCAGTCGTCTTGGCGCGCTTGATACCGCGGAACTGTCTAAGCGAATCGCCGAACTCCGCGCTCTTCCTGGCCTGATCGAACAGCAACTCGACGGTTGGCGCGAACAGACCGCCGCACTCGCCCGGAAATACAAAGATGCCGCCAGCTTTCTCTACCTCGGTCGCGGAGTGCACTACGCTGTAGCCCGCGAGGGTGCGCTCAAAATGAAGGAATCGTCCTATGTGCAGGCCGAGGGCTACCCCACAGGTGAGTTGAAGCATGGCCCTAATGCGCTGGTCGGCGAACACGTGCCGCTGATGGTCCTCGCAACCGTTGACCGCACTCTCGAGGATTCAGTCCTCCGCTACGAGAAGACGCTGCAACTGCTCGAGGACATGAAGCGCCAGGGCGCGCGTGTCATTGCGCTCGCAAATACCGGCGATCGCGAGGTCGCCGAGCTAGTCACTGACTGCATTTTTGTGGAGCCGGTGAGCGAGCATTTGTTGCCCATTCCCGAAGTCATTCCGCTGCAACTCTTCAGCTATGCGATGGCCCTCGAACACGGCGTGGACGTGGACAGGCCGCGAAACCTGTCCAAAGCGGTGATCGAGGCGTAGACGTCAGCGTGCTCCGCTCGCTTCAAAGTGCGCTTCAATCTCTTCCAGCGTTTTGCCCTTCGTTTCAGGCAACAGGAATGCTGCGGTCAGAAAGTAAATGACCGTGAAGCTTGCGAACAGGAAGAACATCGACGAGTAGCCATACTTGCTGACAAACGGCAAAAAGATTCCGGCAAGCGTGGTCGACACCAACTGGTTGATCACAAGCGCGATGCTCATTCCATTCGAGCGAATGCGAGTCGGCATCAATTCCGAAAGCGCCAGCCACACGCATACGCCGGGGCCTAACGCATAAAACGCCATGAAAAAGTAGAGGCCCAGCGCGACGCGCCATCCATGCCCCGCATCGGGTACCGATCCGAGGACAGCCTTGTCGATCTTCAGTGGAGCAGTTCGAGCAGCTTCCAAATTTGCAAAAGGATTCTTGAAGAACGATTCCACCTTGTTCGCCGGCACGCAGCTTGCACGCGTAATGTTGAGTGGCGGCGCCGCAGGATCATCGGATCGCACATAACTCGTCGACGCGGTGAAGTCTCCGTACGAATAGATGACCGCAAACGAAGCGCGATTTGCATCGATCCCGCCTCCGCGATCACTCTGCGCAGCCAGCATTGCCGCGGCGTCCCCCGGGCCAAATCGCAATTTAAGTTCCTGGTCTGGTCCTACTTTGGCCTGAATCAAATCGCGCATGTTCACGCTATGGCTTTCCGTGCGCAGGAACATGACACCAACCGTGACCAGCGAAACAATGATTCCGCTGGTGCCGAGGACAAACAGAAACTTTCGCCCCTTGCGATCGACCAGCGTCATACCGACAGCCGTGAAGCCAAAATTTACCACTGTAAAGAGTACATAACCCCAGTGTGCCTGAAGATCAGCGAGTCCGCTTTGCAGCAGGATGCCTGTGTTGTAGCCGATGATGGAATTGATGCCAGTCGCGGTATTGCAGGCCAGGATCACGCAAGCCAGCAGAAACGGGATCACATACTTGCGTCGGAGTAATGAATCACTAACTCTTTCGCCCGAAGCGTTCGCTGGCCGCGATGCGTTCTCCATCTCCCGCAACTCAATAGCTGCCTGTTCGGATGTGCGAGAACGCAGAAGGGCGGCCTTGGCTTTCTCCGGCATATGGCGTCGGTAGAGCCAGCGCGGTGACTCTGTCACCATCATGCTGCCAATCACAAACAGCACACCTGGGGGCAACGAAACCCAGAAAATGCTGCGCCATGCGAAATTCTTGAATGCGAAGAGGGCTGCAGGATCGGCGGTATGCGCGACGGTGTCGACACGATAGCTGAAGTAGATTCCCACCAGCGCCGCAGCAACAATTCCCAGCGTAAGCATCCACTGGAAGACGCCTGTGCCCTTTCCGCGCGTTGAAGACGAAAGGCATTCGGCGAGATACAACGGCACGACGATGCCAATGAATCCCCCGCTCATGCCCTGCAAAAGACGTCCGAAGAATAATGGCGCGAATCCCTGTGATAGAGCAATCACCGGGATGCTGACGATGAACGCCAGTCCGCTGAGAATCATCAAGGGCTTTCGCCCTAGCCAGTCAGCGAGCAACCCGGCAAAGAGTGTCGAGAAAACGCTGCCGAGTAGAACCGCAGCAACAATGATCGACAACTGGGACGGACCTAGCCCCGATGTGGCCTCAAGATAGGGCAGCGCTCCACCAATGATGCCGACATCGATTCCATACAGCAGGCCGCCAAGTCCGGCTACAAGAAGCAGGAACGAGTTATATCTGCGGCGTGTGCCTTCGCTCGATGGAGAAAGCGGATCAGAAGAAATGCTGGCCGTCATACACTTGCCTCGATAGTTGAAAAGTCGCTTAGCGCAGCGCCGACCATATGGCCAGATTGAGTCCGACCATAAGCACGGCAGAACCGGGTATCAGCAACAGCGCTTTCTTCAGCCGCAATGGGTCGCCACCTGCGATCGCGCCAATGACTCGTGAACTAACTGCAAGGCCAACCCATCCGCATGTAATGACGAAGCCCAACGCCGTGCCGGTCATTCGCGGAAATGCAGTACCGACGATCGCCAGCGTCGTCGGAAACACCGGGGCCATCGAAACTCCAGCGATGAATACGAGCACAAAAGCGGCGGTAGGCTTGTTCGTTCGCAACATAAGGAACGTCGTCACTGCCATCGCAATCGACGCGGCAAGCGTCACCTCAATTGCCGGCACATGAATAAGAATGGGCGATACGCCAACGCGTCCTATCAGCAGGCCAAGCGCGAATCCAAGCGACAAGATGTTGAGCGCTCGCGATTCAGGAATGCCCTGGGCGATCAGGTGGCGCGGAAGCCAGTTCCACACACCCACTTCACACGTAATGTAAAGAAACAGGAAAAGCCCAAGCATGAACAGCAACGGCCGCCCAAGGATCGGCCCGACGTCCGCAAGCAGAAATTGTGCGTTCCCGGTCGGTGCCGGCATATGGGCAAAAGCCTGAACCAGCAGCGCGACAACGGTAAGTGACGCAATGGTGTAACAGAGATTGACCCAATTCTTCTTGAACAGATTGGCAGCGATAAAGGGCGTAGTAAACCCACCCAGGCCGAAGAACAGATTTACCAGGTTCAGCGCGGTGGCACTATGCTCGCCGCTCACGCTGTTGGCCAGGGCATTTGCCCCGGTCACGACAATGCCGCCACCCATCCCCAGCAAAAACATCAGTAGCAGAATTCCGCGAAACCCCGACGACTTCGGAAGCAGAAAAAGCGCGACCGCTATAGAGGCCAAGCCAAGGATCAGTCCGGCTTTGTCTCCTTGAGTGTCGAGCAACGGCCCGACGCCCAACGAAGCGATGATCAATCCCAAGGCCTGCACAAACGCGATCGTTCCATTCTGGGTCGGCGTGAGGTGGAATCGATCAGAAAGGTCGGGCAGTATTGTACCCAACATCGCGGCGATCATTCCGTAAACAAAGATTGCGAGAATCGCGGCAAAGATCAGCACGGAACAAAATCCCTTTCAACACCGTAGGCAGAATACGGCATGAAACCCCGCACAGCCGCGAAAAATGACGTGCCCCGCCTGCTAACTGGTCGTATACCATCGCGTCTACACGAAACAAGAACCAGCAAGACTTCCTTCAGTCGTCAAGCCAATCAGGTCGAAACGGAGCCATCCATGGGCGAACTCTGGAATGACATCAAACACGCATTGCATCTCTTCGTCAAAAGTCCCGGCTTCACCATTGCAGCCGTCGCTGCGCTGGCATTGGGCATCGGAGCCAACACCGCCATCTTTACGGTCGTGAATGCAGTGCTACTCAAGCCGCTCACGTACCCCGACGCGGATCGTATTGTGCAGTTCTTGCTCACTTCGCCCGATGGCAGCGGCGCCGGCGCGTCTATCCCGAAGTTTCAAAATTGGCAGCGCCAGACAAGCGTGTTCAAGGAGGTCGCGGCCTACGACTTCGGTGGTCCGGGCTTCAACCTTACTGGCGATCGGCCCGAACAGGTACACGGCTTGCACGTGTCCGAAGGCTATTTCCGGCTCTTCGGTGCGCCCGTTGCTCTCGGCCGAACCTTCACGCCGCAGGAGGATTCCCCCAATGGCGGCAAAGTGGTGGTGCTGAGCTACGGTCTCTGGCAACGCAAATTTGGTGGCAACCCAAAGATCGTCGGCACGGCTCTCTCCGTGGGCAATGAGCCCTATACCATCGTGGGCGTTCTCGGTCAGAACTTCGCAACAGATCCAGAAGCAGACATCTGGTTCCCATTCCAATTCGAGCCCAACAGCACCAACCGGGCACACTTCTTCATTGCAGCTGGAATGCTTAAACCGGGAGTCTCTTTGGAACAGGCAAACGCCCAGATGAAGCTTGCCTCAGCGGAATACCATCGCGCAGACCCGAAAGAGAACCCTCAAGGCGGGTTCGCGGTTCAGCCGCTCCGCGACTCCATTGTGAGCGATGTGCGTTCTTCCCTCCTTGTCCTGCTGGGTGCTGTCGGCATGGTTCTGTTGATTGCTTGCGCAAACGTAGCAAATCTGTTGCTCGTTCGCGCCACCGGCCGCAAACGTGAATTCGCCATTCGCGCCGCGTTGGGAGCAAGCCGGGCACGCATCGTCCGTCAGCTTCTGACCGAGAGCGTACTGCTTTCGATCTTTGGTGGCATCCTCGGACTCATCCTTGGTTACGTCGGAGTGCGCGCTCTGCTGGCCGTCAGCCCCGCAGGACTTCCTCGCATTGGCGAGGACGGCTCAGCGGTCGGGATTGATTGGCGTGTGCTTGGATTTACCCTGGCAATCTCGTTCCTCACTGGCGTCCTCTTCGGGCTCTTCCCCGCGCTCAGCGCGTCGCGCACAGATCTAAATTCCTCGCTCAAGGAAAGCAGCAACCGCTCTGGCACTGGCTTTCGTCAGAGCAAGGCGAGATCCCTGCTCGTCGTCACCGAAGTTGCCCTTGCCCTCGTGCTGCTTGTTGGCTCGGCATTGCTGATCCGGACATTCATCGCGCTTCGCGGTGTCAATCCGGGGTTCAACCCACACAACGTGCTCACAATGGAAATGTCGTTGACCGGCGATCGCTTCCAGAAAACGGCCGCCGTAGGGCAACTCTCGCGCGATGGTCGCGAACGTCTGAATGCTCTTCCCGGGGTTGAGGCTTCGGCGTCCACCTGCTGCCTGCCGCTCGAGGGCGGCTTCGGACTGCCGTTTACCATTGCAGGCCGTCCGCTCGGAAAAGATGGACCTCCGGGAGCAGGATGGATGAATGTTTCCCCCGGCTATTACAGCGTCTTCAAAATTCCCATCTTGCGCGGCCGAGACTTCACCGACAAAGACACTACCGGCGCTCCGGGTGTAGCCATCATCAATCAAGCATTTGCAAAGCAATTCTTTCCCAATGAAAATCCCATTGGTCAGCAGATCACGATTGGCAAGGGAGTTGGGCCTGAGTTTGATGAGCCCGCGCGTCAGATCGTTGGAGTAGTGGGCGACATTCACGACGGCGGCCTCAACCGTGATCCACGTCCGGTAATGACCGTTCCCCAGGCGCAGGTGACGGATGGAATCACCGCACTCAACGCCCGCATTGGTCCGGTCGGATGGCTGGTCAGGACACACGGCGATCCGCATCAGGCCATCACTGCGGTTACCGAGCAACTACGCCAGGCCAGCGGAGGTTTTCCCGTAGCCCATATCCGCCCGATGGATGAAATCGTGGTGCGTTCCACCGCGCGCGAAAGCTTCAATATGATGCTGCTCACCATCTTCGGCGGCGTCGCGCTCGTGCTCGCTGCCATCGGTATCTATGGCCTTATGGCCTACTCGGTCCAGCAGCGCACGCAGGAGATGGGCATTCGCATGGCTCTCGGCGCAGACCGTGCCACCATCCGCAAGCTTGTCGTGTGGCATGGCATGCGACTGGCAGTTGTAGGTGTTGTCCTCGGAATCGCCGCATCCTTTGGACTCACACGCCTGATCGCCAGCTTCCTTTTCGGCGTCAAGAGCTGGGACCCCGCGGTATTCATCACGGTTCCGTTGATTCTTTCCGCGGTCGCCTTACTGGCGGTGTGGCTGCCGGCCTCACGCGCCTCAAAGCTGGACCCGATGAAAGCTTTGCGCGTGGAGTGAGGCAGAGGCGCAAAGGAGTCGCGCAAATGCGCTGGGTCTCAACTCTTATGCACGCATCACCTAAGCCGGAAGCTTATCCCTGCGCAGAATGAGAAACACGCTCGTCAACACCAACACTGTTCCGGCAAGCATGCGCATCGTGACAACTTCGCCGGCGGCAAAGTAGCCCAACGCAACCGCCACGATTGGATTGACGTAAGCATGACTGGCCACCCGTGTGGCCGGCATGTGCGCCAGGAGCCAGACGAACGCCGTAAATGCCACCAGAGACCCAAAAACGATCAGGTATAACAACGCAAGCCCGCCGCGCAACGAAATGTGCGGGAGCGGATGCATTTCTCCAAAGCCCGCGGAGATCGCCAGCAGCGCCGCACCCCCCAGCATCATCGCCGCTCCGGCCGTCAACGGACGGGACTTCGGCAAGTCCATCGATCGGGTCAGCACGCTCCCCAGCGACCAGGTTGTCGCCCCGGCGAGAATGGCTAGACACGGAAGAAGTCCGAAGTGCTGTCTTCCGTTCGGAAGCAGCAACACCGCCACACCAGCGAATCCGACCAGCGTAGCCGCCACAACCATCGGCCGAATCTGTTGTTGTCGCAAAACAATCATTTCCAGCACCAGGGTGATGATGGGCAAAGTAGCCGCCAGCACCGACACCACACCTGACGGAACATATTTCTCCGCCCAGAACAAGGGCCCATACTCGGCCACGAACATCAGCAGGCCCATCACCGCAAGGTTGCGCCACTGAATCGCCGTTGGTTTTTCGTTCCCTCGGAGACGCATGAAGCCATAGAGCACGACGCCAGCCGCAAAGAATCGCGCCCCGGCGGCAAATAGCGGCGGCATCTCTTCCACGGCAACCCGGATCGCCAGAAACGTCGTTCCCCACAGCACGTAGATCGCAAAGAACGCAAGAACCATGCGAACTCTGAACGATTCGGAAGGGGCGTCAATATGAGTAACCGCTATACCAGCCATAAAGAGTTACCATCTTTACACGATCCCGGTAACCTGTCAATATGTTTTTAGAGGTTATCTGAAGTGAACGGCATTACCCTCACCTCGGCCAGTTCTGCCCGCCAAGATCGCGAATATGAGTTGATCGCAGCGCATCCTGTGCTCGACTTGGTCAACACGCTCGATTGGCGCTTTCGCGATGGAAATTCTGAAGAGCTTCTCGACAGCTACCGAAATCTCCTCCGATTCCTCGAACAGTCAAAAGTGTTGACCCCCACCCAGACGAGTCGCATGGCTCGTGGAGTCAGAGAACAAGAAGCGGCCCGCATCGTCGAAGCTGTGAGAGAACTCCGCGAAGCCGTAGCCGAAGTCTTATATGCAATGCTCGATCGCCGTAAACCCACTGCTGCGTCCATCAAGACTCTAGAGGCTTGCTTTAAAGACGCCGCAAAGCATCAAAATCTTAGTTGGTCTGATTCAAGCTTGATTTGGGACTGGCCCCGAGCCACGATGTCACCTGAACTGCCTCTGTGGATACTTTCACTCACCGCCTCGAGCCTCCTGACATCCAATGAAATCGAAAAGGTCCGGGCCTGCGACAACCCGGAATGCCGATGGCTCTTCCTCGATACCAGCAAGAACCACACTCGCCGGTGGTGCGACATGAAGATCTGCGGAAATCGAATGAAGGCACGTCGTTTCAAAGCACAGCACCGAGCCTGACCGATCCCATCCGCCCCGCTCAGGGACAGTCTTTGCCCGTCCGCTCCGTTAGACTGAGAGGGCGATGAGTACGTTCAAACGAGCTGGCTGGGCCGTCTTGGGAATTGTGGTGTCCGCATGGATAACAGGGTGCGGAACGCCGGGAGCTCCCCAGCCGCCTTCGCTCGATCTGCCTGACCGCGTTGCAGATCTTTCCGCGGTACGCAGCTGGCAACGAGGTTTCACTCACCTGGACCATGCCCAGGAAAAGCACCGACAAGCTCCTGCTAAAGGCCGACATCGAAGTGTCGGTGTGCCGCCGTGAAGAGACCGGTCCATGCAACACCGTGGGTAGAGCGTTGATGGTTGCACCGGGCAACGCCGGCAAGTTGAACGAAGCCCTACCGTCCGCCTTGGCATCCGGCGCACCGCGTGCCCTTAGCTATTTTGTGGAGCTGAAGAATCGAAAGGGCAAATCCGCTGGTCCATCGAACGCTGCGGTAGTCTTGGCAGGCGAGGCGCCCTCGCCCATCGCAGGACTGAAGGCCGAGGTCCGCAAAGACGGGGTCATCTTGCGCTGGGAGCCCAAACCGCAAGCCACCGCCGTTCGCCTGCAGCGTAAGCTTCTGTCGGCGCCACCCCCCGCGAAATCCAATGGCGGCTTGCTGGCTCCCGCACCGGAACCGCTCGAAGAAAACCTCCTCGTGCCCCCCGCCGCTGAGGATGGTCGCGCCATCGACAACAATATCCGCCTTGGGCAAACCTATGAGTATCGCGCACAGCGCGTCAGCCGCATCAATTCAGATGACAAGACCGTAGAATTGGCCGGTGAGCTCTCTCAGCCCATTCGTGTAGAGACTACCGACATTTTTCCTCCAACGGTTCCCACCGGCTTGTCGGCCGTGGCATCCATAGCCGAAAGCGGAACGGAAGCTGCCATCGATCTGAGTTGGCAACCAGACACCGAGCCTGATCTGGCGGGCTACATCGTTTACCGCCGCGAGGGCGATGCAGATTGGCAGCGAATCTCGCCCACGCAACAGGGAGTAGCCCCCGCCTTTCATGATTCGCATGTACAGCCCGGCCGCACCTATCGATACGCTGTGAGCGCCATAAGCCAAAGCGGCCACGAGAGCCAGCGGTCAGCCGAAGCTGAGGAAACCGTACCCAACCCCTGACGCTCCGCACGACGCAAGGAGAAATCCCATGAAATACTGCCGCTTTCGATTCGAAGAACACATCGTTTATGGTTCCGTTGAAGAGCGCCGCGGTGAGTTGTGGATTGTCGATCTCATCGCCGCACCGGAAGAAGATCTTGCCTGGCATCTCGCTCACCAGCACGCGACTGCAGGCACGTTCGACTTCGAGCCAATGCCCCTCAACACAGCCGAACTCTTGCCGCCTGTAACTCCGTCAAAAATTATCTGCGTTGGTCGCAACTATCGCGACCACGCAAAGGAATTAGGCAACGAAGTCCCCACCGAGCCGCTGCTTTTCTTCAAGCCTCCATCGTCGCTATTGGCGCCGGGTGGAAAAGTGATCATGCCCCGCGTCTCCGAACGAGTCGACTTTGAAGGCGAACTGGCGCTCGTGATCGGACGCCGCGCGCACAAGCTTCCCGCCGACAAGACTGGCGACAATTTGTCCGCGGCTACACCATCGCCAACGACGTCACTGCACGCGATCTGCAAAAGAAAGACGGCCAATGGACCCGCGCCAAGGGTTTTGACACCTTCTGCCCTGTCGGCCCATTGGTTAGCGACGAAGTGAATCCCGAAACAGGCCTGACGGTCGAGACTCGCGTCAACGGCGAGCTTCGCCAGCAGGGATCCACACTCGACTTCCTCTTCGCGATTCCCACCCTTCTCAGCTATATAACAGCAGCCATTACGCTTGAACCCGGCGATCTTCTGCTCACCGGCACGCCGGCAGGCGTTGGCCCTCTCGCCGCCGGAGACAGAGTCGATGTCTCAATTGACGGTCTTGGCGTGCTATCGAACACCTTTACGTTGGAAGCAAAGTAGTTGCGCTCGAATGCAACCCCCGCCTCGCAGGGGAATCCAAAAGAGCGGTACACTGGAGCCGAGCGCACAGCCGTGCGCGGGCCCCTTCCCCAGGAGGAAAAATGTCGCAGAATCTGCTCGAACAATTGCGTAAGTACACGGTGGTCGTTGCCGACACCGGCGATATCGAGGCGATGGAGAAATTCCGCCCCACAGACGCCACTACCAATCCTTCGCTCATTACAACGGCCGCCCAGATGCCGCAGTATCAGCCAATCCTCGACAGCGTCATCATGGACGCTCGCAAGGAATTGGGTGAGAACGCCAAGGATAGAGATGTCGCAAACCTGGCATTCCAGGGACTTGCTGTCGCATTCGGCAAAAAAATCCTCGCCATCGTGCCCGGTCGCGTCTCCACCGAGGTGGATGCTCGCCTTTCCTTTGACACCGAGGCCACCATCGCGCAGGCGCGCAGCATCATCGCCCAATATGACAAAGCCAATATTGGCCGCGATCACGTGCTGATCAAGATCGCATCAACCTGGGAAGGCATCCGCGCCGCAGAGGTCCTTGAGAAAGAAGGCATCCACTGCAACCTCACTCTGCTCTTCGGGCTTCATCAGGCAATCGCTGCCGCAGAGGCAGGCGTCACTCTAGTCTCACCCTTCGTCGGCCGCATTCTTGACTGGTACAAAAAAGACACCGGGAAGGACTACACCGGCGCGGACGATCCCGGCGTCCAGTCTGTGACAAAGATTTACAACTACTACAAGAAGTTCGGCTACAAGACACAGGTCATGGGAGCAAGCTTCCGCAACATCGGCGAGATCATCGAGCTCGCAGGATGCGATCTGCTGACGATCTCTCCCCAACTGCTTGCGGAACTTGAAAAGACTCAGGCAGATCTGCCGCGGAAACTCGATCCCGCCGTTGCAAAAACCCTTCCGATCGAAAGGATTGTCGTGGACAAGGCTGCGTTCAAGCGGATGCATGCTGAAGATCGCATGGCAACCGACAAGCTGAGAGAAGGCATCGAGGGCTTCTCCGCTGCGCTCGTGAATCTGGAAAAGCTGCTGGCCAAACGGCTTGCGGAACTGGAGTCGCGCGCGCCGGCATCTGTCTAATCTCGAAGTCGCAACCAGTCAGAAAGGGCAGCCCACGCGTGGCTGCCCTTTTCGTTTCAATCCAAGTTACCAATGAGTCCCCGCCACCGCACAGAGTGATTTAGCTCACTTTCAAAATGCTACAATTCGTCTAAGCTTTCACTCAAAGCAAGACAATCCAGCGATGGCCGGGTACGTGTTCCGGGCTGCGCACGTTGCACCGGGGCTTCGAACATATCCGAGCTGTGCGCCTACGGGGAAACGTATGCAGGTACAGACTCATCCTCTCGAGCCCTTCTTTCTTAACGCTATTCGCAGCAGCTATGAAGGTCGACTAGGGCTCGGTCCCGACATCAGCAGTTATGTCTCTCGCATGCTCTGCGATTTCTCTGAGGAAGACAACCTATACAGGCTGCACGACGCGAAGGGCCAGCCCATTCAAAAGCTGCAAGACATGGTGCGCGCCTCCGATCCAATCAATGGCACGGCACGCTCCTTCATCGCTGAACGAACCATCCGTAAATATATCGGCGACTATGCCCTCTTTCTCGCCGGCATGTGCCCGGAGGCAATCGAACCGGATTCCAGTGCAAAGTCTAGCCGGCCCACGCTCGCCGAGTTGATTCGGATTGGTAAAGAAAGCTACTACATCGTGAGCCAGTTCAACGTCTTCGAATTCGAGCGGGAAGCTCCGCTGTTTACAAGTCTCTCTGGTGTCTTCGAACATTGCGTCCTGGGTCTTGCGATTGCACGTCGCGAGCTTTGGCGAACTCTGAATTCAGCCGCATCCGTACACTAAAAACTCTTTCGCAACTGCGGAGACACTAAAGTCCCTGCAGTTCCTTGAGACGGAAAGCACCTCAAGGAGCGGCCACTCAAACTGCTGTCGCCGAGGTGCTTCCCTGTGCGCGGATTTGGAAGCACTTGCGAGTCAGCTTCACGAACTGGCTTTGGCGTCCCGTCCATTCGCCAACTGATTCAGCAATGATCTGCACAACTGCCCGGAAGATTTAGCCCTTTAACTTTCTTATTATCAATACCTTTAACTAGCGCTACTCCCACCGCCCACCACCAGTTCCTGCGGCCTCTTAATTCTCTGTTCTTTCTGACAGATGTGAAAACGGCGCAGTGCCTATAGAATCTCCGTCGGTTTTGATTTGCATCTCTTCTTCACCTAGATCAAAAGGAGCCTCCCCCATGCCTCATCAGTTTGATCCTGGCTATTTTTCAGAGCCATTCCGCAGTTTGTGCGTGAATTATCCGCAAACGGATGTCTACCTCCAGAGCAATTTCGCGCAGAGTGGGGGCGATTTTCATCGTGGCCGCTCGATGGTTCCGCTCGCGTTCTCGTGGTGAGTAGCGAGAAGTGATGAACGCTGAGGTGAGAGCGTAGGGACTTGCAGCGAGATACCTGACTTCTTCGCGATTCCCCTTCTCAGCTATATAACGCAGCATTACGCTTGAACCCGGCGATCTTTTGCTACCGGCACCCGGCGGCGTTGGCCCTCTCGCCGCCGGAGACAGAGTCGATGTCTCAATTGACGGTCTTGGCGTGCTATCGAACACCTTTACGTTGGAAGCAAAGTAGTTGCGTTCGAATGCAACCCTGCCTCGCAGGGGAATCCAAAAGAGCGGTACACTGGAGCGAGCGCACAGCCGTGCGCGGGCCCCTTCCCCAGGAGGAAAAATGTCGCAGAATCTGCTCGAACAATTGCGTAAGTACACGGTGGTCGTTGCCGACACCGGCGATATCGAGGCGATGGAGAAATTCCGCCCCACAGACGCCACTACCAATCCTTCGCTCATTACAACGGCCGCCCAGATGCCGCAGTATCAGCCAATCCTCGACAGCGTCATCATGGACGCTCGCAAGGAATTGGGCGAGAACGCCAAGGATAGAGATGTCGCAAACCTAGCATTCCAGGGACTTGCTGTCGCATTCGGCAAAAAAATCCTCGCCATCGTGCCCGGCCGCGTCTCCACCGAGGTGGATGCTCGCCTTTCCTTTGACACCGAGGCCACCATCGCGCAGGCGCGCAGCATCATCGCCCAATATGACAAAGCCAATATTGGCCGCGATCACGTGCTGATCAAGATCGCATCAACCTGGGAAGGCATCCGCGCTGCAGAGGTGCTTGAAAAAGAAGGCATCCACTGCAACCTCACTCTGCTCTTCGGGCTTCATCAGGCAATAGCTGCCGCAGAGGCAGGCGTCACTCTCGTCTCCCCCTTCGTCGGGCGCATTCTTGACTGGTACAAAAAAGACACCGGTAAGGACTACGCCGGCGCGGACGATCCCGGCGTCCAGTCTGTGACAAAGATTTACAACTACTACAAGAAGTTTGGCTACAAGACACAGGTCATGGGAGCAAGCTTCCGCAACATCGGCGAGATCATCGAGCTCGCGGGATGCGATCTGCTGACGATCTCTCCGCAACTCCTCGCGGAACTTGAAAAGACTCAGGCAGATCTGCCGCGGAAACTCGATCCCGCCGTTGCAAAAACGCTTCCGATCGAAAGGATTGTCGTGGACAAGGCGGCATTCAAGCGGATGCATGCTGAAGATCGCATGGCAACCGACAAGCTGAGAGAAGGCATCGAGGGCTTCTCCGCTGCGCTCGTGAATCTGGAAAAGCTGCTGGCCAAACGGCTTGCGGAACTGGAGTCGCGCGCGCCAGCATCTGTCTAATCTCGAAGTCGCAACCAGTCAGAAAGGGCAGCCCACGCGTGGCTGCCCTTTTCGTTTCAATCCAAGTTACCAATGAGTCCCCGCCACCGCACAGAGTGATTTAGCTCACTTTCAAAATGCTACAATTCGTCTAAGCTTTCACTCAAAGCAAGACAATCCAGCGATGGCCGGGTACGTGTTCCGGGCTGCGCACGTTGCACCGGGGCTTCGAACATATCCGAGCTGTGCGCCTACGGGGAAACGTATGCAGGTACAGACTCATCCTCTCGAGCCCTTCTTTCTTAACGCTATTCGCAGCAGCTATGAAGGTCGACTAGGGCTCGGTCCCGACATCAGCAGTTATGTCTCTCGCATGCTCTGCGATTTCTCTGAGGAAGACAACCTATACAGGCTGCACGACGCGAAGGGCCAGCCCATTCAAAAGCTGCAAGACATGGTGCGCGCCTCCGATCCAATCAATGGCACGGCACGCTCCTTCATCGCTGAACGAACCATCCGTAAATATATCGGCGACTATGCCCTCTTTCTCGCCGGCATGTGCCCGGAGGCAATCGAACCGGATTCCAGTGCAAAGTCTAGCCGGCCCACGCTCGCCGAGTTGATTCGGATTGGTAAAGAAAGCTACTACATCGTGAGCCAGTTCAACGTCTTCGAATTCGAGCGGGAAGCTCCGCTGTTTACAAGTCTCTCTGGTGTCTTCGAACATTGCGTCCTGGGTCTTGCGATTGCACGTCGCGAGCTTTGGCGAACTCTGAATTCAGCCGCATCCGTACACTAAAAACTCTTTCGCAACTGCGGAGACACTAAAGTCCCTGCAGTTCCTTGAGACGGAAAGCACCTCAAGGAGCGGCCACTCAAACTGCTGTCGCCGAGGTGCTTCCCTGTGCGCGGGTTTGGAAGCACTTGCGAGTCAGCTTCACGAACTGGCTTTGGCGTCCCGTCCATTCGCCAACTGATTCAGCAATGATCTGCACAACTGCCCGGAAGATTTAGCCCTTTAACTTTCTTATTATCAATACCTTTAACTAGCGCTACTCCCACCGCCCACCACCAGTTCCTGCGGCCTCTTAATTCTCTGTTCTTTCTGACAGATGTGAAAACGGCGCAGTGCCTATAGAATCTCCGTCGGTTTTGATTTGCATCTCTTCTTCACCTAGATCAAAAGGAGCCTCCCCCATGCCTCATCAGTTTGATCCTGGCTATTTTTCAGAGCCATTCCGCAGTTTGTGCGTGAATTATCCGCAAACGGATGTCTACCCTCCAGAGCAATTTCGCGCAGAGTGGGGGCCGATTTTTCATCGTGGCCGCCTCGATGGTTCCGCTCGCGTTCTCGTGATCGGGCAAGATCCCGCCCAGCACGAGACGATCGTTCGCCGTGTACTGGTAGGGGAAGCCGGGAGGCGTCTTCAGGGATTTCTCGCCAAACTTGGAATCACCTCGAGTTACGTCATCATCAACACGTTTCTCTACAGCGTGTACGGAAGCGTCAAGGCCGCAACAGCCAATGATCCGAAGTTGATTGCGTATCGCAACAGCTGGCTCGATGCGCTCCTGATAGATCAAAAGGTAGAAGCTGTCATCGCGCTCGGTACTGCGGCAAACGCAGCGTGGCATGCATGGAAGGAGTCACCCGCCGGAAAAACATTCACGGTGACCTACGCCCCGATCATCCACCCCACCGAGCCCGAAAGCTCTTCAAGTCACGACAAGACCAAGTTGGCGGAAGCAACCAAAAAAATGCTCGCAAACTGGAACGCTGGGTTGCAGTCGCTTTCTCCCAACATAAAACATCCTGATGTAGCCACTCCGCTCAAGCTGTACGGAGAAACCTGGGCGGATGGAGATCGATCGCCGATTCCTGAAGCCGACATTCCCGCCGGTCTTCCTCCCTGGATGCACGAAAACGATGGATGGGCTGCGCGTCTCGGTGCCGACTTGATTGCCAAGCGCCGCAATATCACAGTCACCGTTCCAACAGGCGTCGTCTCTTGATTCGTGTTGCGTCCCGTCTTATCTGGCCAGATGACGGCGGCGCTGCCGAACGACATCCTGACTGAAGCCGACGACTTCGAACGCATTTGTGTCAGGTGGAATCTGTACGCTGACAGTCCCTTTGCCTTTCAAAGGAATGCTGGACCCAGCGGGATGACCATCCGCGTAGACATCGATGCGATCCAGACCTGCGGTCGTAATGCTCAATCTTCTCCCGCGTCTCACGACGTCCAACCGCGTCGAGGGTTGATCGGCGAGCATCTTGCCGCAATGATCGATCAAGTCTCCGTTGCGTTCGAAGATATCCCGTTTCGTCATGGAGTAAGGTTGCCCTGAGATGCCGGTATCCTCGATCAGCATGCCTTCTGCATCGCCGGTGCGCACAGCTCGTCGGACGGCAATCGTAAAGTTCGCGCCCTTGGCAAGCGCCGGCAGAGGAAACCCCGCAGCTTTCATCGCCGCACTCAGGTCATCGGAGGTCCACACATTCGCGCCACCCGCGCCAGTGGCTTCTCCAACACAAACCACTGGGCCGATGCGATTGTCCACCACTCCGGCGGTGAACAAATCTCCCGAAGAATAAGTATTGGCATCCACCACGACGACAACCGGGCCTCCGTATCGTTGGCCGATATCGTTGCATTGCTCAATTGAAGTGATGGGCAGGTGAGTGGAATAGGGTTCGCCGCTTGCCGGTGCGCTGGCAATCGAATCTGCCCAGGGACCCAACTCTCCCCGATTGAAACGCGCAGATGCCATGGCGTTTGTCAGCGGCGTAGCACGAAGGCCAAATCTTGTCGGCGTAATAGGGTTCGGTGTAAAGAACTGCAGCATGCGTTCCGCAGCCCAGATCAACCCGCCCGGGTTATCGCGCAAATCGAGAATGACTCCGCGACTGGGAAGTTTCTGAAGCAGTTTGGTTGCAGCTTCGAGGAACTCCTGATCATCGTCTACGTCGAAACTCCAAATGCGCAGATATCCAAACCTGCCGCTTTGCGTCTGGACGGTTCGCGCCGAAAGAAAGTCCGCGTATTTCGCCGTCAATGATTTGCCGCCAGTGCGCCTCACCGCCGCAGCCCGCTCCTCGGTCCAAAGCGCAGCGTTGAACATCAGCTTCTTCGCCCGGCGCACAGCTTCAGCTGCGGGATCGATGCCGCGATGCATCCGCGCCGACCCGCCCGGGCTTCCGGCGCTGGGAACGCGATTAGGGCAAACCACGCGCCAGGGCATGCGCGTCTCACGGGTCTTCTTGTTGAGATCGAGATAGGTGATGTCGACCCAGTGTTCATCGGGAGGCGGTCCATATTCGAGCGAACGAAACGTCAGGGACTCCAGCGCACGGGCCTGGCGCGCATCGGGCCTGCCGCCGGTTTCGTTATCCGCGTGCAAATCGACTGCGCGGTCAAACGGCACCCCATTCCAAAACTTCAATGTAACGCCCGGTTTGAAATGAGGATCGTTGATGAGTCTTGAGTTGCTGACCTTCGAGACGACATAGTGGCGATCATCGGCAGGGCCCCACTCTTCCACGAGAAAGGGCAGCGTGGCCACGGCGCCCGCAATGCTGTGAGGACCGGAATACTGCGTGTGCGCATCGCGCAGGCGATTGATAAGGCTCGTGAGCTCGCGATGAAACTGTAGATCCGTGAGTCCGGTCACTTGCTGGCGAAGATGCTCCAGCGCGCGAACCGGATCGAAGCCGTAGAGAGCGCGCTTGAGCGGCAGATGGGCATACACACCATCCAGCACCTGCACCCAGGCATCGAGGATGTCGAGCCGCTCTCCCCAATTGAGAACCGCCACACCAGCCGGCAATTCTCCAAGTGCCTCGGGGAGGCTTGTGCCCCGCTGATGCGCAATCGCATAGACCTTCTTTGGGCTAGTGTTTGCCATACTCTTACTCCGCATCGTCATTTGTAGAAGGCGGCGAGACCATCCAGAACACCGCCGTGAAAACCGCGTCCTCGAATATCGGCAAAGAAAGCCTTGTCGTGAACAAGCGTCGGCAAAGCCGGCACTTCCACCTTGGCTGGATTCGGCGGCGGCCCTGCAAACGCCATCGCATCGCCTGAGGGCATATCCAGCGCCAACTCCAGCGGCGCGTCGGGCTCTGAGGTCGGACCGGCGAAGCTGCGTGCGCGTCCTTCCGCTTTTTTCACTGCGCCTGCGGGATCCTTGCGCACGGAGTCAAGACGCGACACAACGTCTTTCCATTCGAATGCTTTTGTGGGGTCTTGCGGATCCGGAATCGCAAGTTTGCGCTGCCGCCCGGCAACACTCAGCGTTGTCACTGGAGAGGCGCCAGCCTTCGTCATCAAATTGGCATCGCCGTAGCGCGGCTTTCCTCCGACCACCACCAGCATCACTTCTCGCTCCGTGGCGTTCACCACCTGCGACCACACGTCTCCGTCTCCGTTGGGCCGCAACACTGTCACGTCGGCAAAGCTGCCCTGAGTCAGCCGTCCAATCTGGCGTGACCAGCATCGCGCCAACACGTCTCCGGGATTGCTGGTGACCATCGCCACCAGGTCCTGGTCGCTCAGATTGAACTTCTCTTTCACGCTTGCGAGCTTCGCGACCTTGATCTCTCCCAAGACGTGCTTGGTTCCCGATGGACCCCAATCCGATCCGAGACAAATGGAGATTCCCCTCCCCTGGGCCAGGGGAATGTTTGTCGTTTTTCCATAGAGCCAATAATTCGAGAAGGGCGACCACACCACCGCTCCCGCGTCAGACGGCTGCCATCGTTCCCAATCCGAATCGGCAACCGCATTGCAGTGGATGGCGACCATTTTCTTTTCGAGACATCCGGCATTCGCTGCGTCGGTGAACTCGCGAGCCACGACGGAACCGGGCTGTCCTTCCGAGCAGTGGTAGATAAATCCCGCGCCGCGGCTCATCAATTGCGCCGTGTGCGCAAGTTGAAGAGGTGTCTCCGTAATCACGGCGGTGTAGACAAGATTCCGGTTGGTCGTGCCCGCTTCTTCAGAGTCGATATTGCGCAGCACCATTTGCGGCGGACGGTTGAAGGCCGGCCATCCCTGGATCGCGGTGGTGCCGCCGACGAGAGCCCGCGTCTGCACATAAGCCAGCATGGCTTCGGGATCGCCCTTGGCCAGTACCCACGCCGGCCAACTGACATCGGGCTTATAACTAGGCTTGTTCGGCCAGTCGTTATGGTGAAGAAAGGGCTTCTTCTGCGTTGGCTCCGCCCACAACGGCAGTGCGTTGTAGCCGAGATGATTGTGCAGATCGATCAATCCCGGAATGACAAGCGCGTCCCCTGTTTCCACGACCGGGGCTCCCTCGAATCCGGCGGGAGCGCCCGCATCTCCCGCGGTGACCGCCTCAACGAAGCCGTCGTCTCCGAGATAGATCCGGCCTTCGACCACGGCCGAGGGATCATTGACGCTCATGGGAACAATGCGGCCAGCGATGATGAGTGCCATCGTGCCTCCGGTTCAGGCGATCTCTCGATTCGTAAAGCGTAGAGAGTGTAGCAGCAATCGGAGCAACAATCGACAAGTTGTGGGGGATAGCTATAGGCAGGGGAAAATTCACCGCTCCAGCCTAAAGAAGGGAAAAGAATTTTTGAAAAGGTGCATCGCGTGCCTGGATGTTTATTGAAAGTAACTGACGGATTAGCGGTTGCTCTGCCGGAAGCTCGAAAACCCCTGCGGCGTGATTCGTCGATGAGCGGCCTCGACGACTCATCTTTTTCGGAGAAAAGGGCCTGCACCATTTTGCTGAGGTGAGGCCCGGTCTAACGACTGTGTCGCGCAACAAGAGTCAGAAGCCGTTGAGCCTCGCCTGCGCGAAGCCGCCGCGGAGATTCGCGACATCTTCGAAGCCGCTGCCCTTCAGCGCGCAGGCGGCGAGGTAGCCACGTTGACCTTTCTGGCAGTAGACGAGAATTCTGCGATCGCGTGGCAGTTCGGAGAGCCGGTCGCGAAGTTCACCCAGTGGAATATGCACGGCATTCTGGAGCCATCCAGATTGGGCCACTTCGTTTGTCTCGCGCACATCGAGAACGAATTCCCCATTCGGCTTCCAATCCTCAGGTGAGATGGTTGTCACATCGGCGCGCACGATGTGATCGGCAACAAATCCAGCAGTATTGACCGGGTCGTTGGCCGAGCCAAACGGCGGCGAGTAGGCCAGGTCCAGGCTCTCGAGATCGAAGACAGACATTTTGCCTGCAATCGCCGTGGCAAAGACGTCGGTGCGTTTGTCGACACCCTCTTCGCCCACGATCTGCGCGCCGAGCAGGCGGCCCGTTCCGTCTTCGGCAATGATTTTGATCATCATCGGTCTGGAGCCAGGATAGTAGCTGGCGTGGTTTGGGTCCGTCGTGACGCTCGAGAAGAAGCTGAATCCGGCCTTTGCAGCTTGTGCACTGTTGAGGCCGGTAAATCCAGCGGTCATGTGCAGCACACGAACGATTGAGGTCCCTAGGGCGCCTGGATAGAGGAATCGCCCGCCCGCCGCATTGGCTCCTGCGATGCGGCCCTGGCGGTTGGCAGGACCGGCAAGGGGAATGCGAGTGCGCGCGCCGGTGAGCATGTGGGTGGTTTCGGCGGCATCGCCAACGGCATAGATGTCGGAATCGGATGACTCCATGCGGGCATTGACCCTGACACCCCCGGTAACGCCGATTTCGAGCCCGGCGCGTTTGGCCAAATCCACCTCCGCACGAACTCCGACGCTGAGCAGGATGAGCTCCGCTGGGATGAATGCGCCATCGGCCAGTTCTACGCCCTGAGAGCTGAAGGATTTCGCTTCCGCGCCGGTAATGATACCGAAATCATCGCTCCGAACACAGTTCTGCAGATGGAGAGCCACATCGTGGTCGAGAAGCGGGAGAATTTGGGGGAGCTTCTCGATCACGGTAACGTGTATGCCGCGACGACCAAACGCCTCGGCCATCTCGAGGCCGATAAATCCACCACCGATGATGGCGGCTGTCTTCGGCTGACGCTGGTCAAGGAATGCGATGATGCGATCCATATCGGGGACGTCGCGCAGGGTAAAGACGTTGGGCAGGTCTGCGCCGGGGATTGGGGGTACCAGGGGCTTGGCCCCTTGGCTCAGGATGAGTTTGTCGTAGGAAATATCTTCTTCAACTCCGTCGTCGCGACGCACCCGAACAACCTTCCGGCACCGATCAATGGAGAGCACCTCGTTGTTCACATGAGCGTGGACGCGCGAGCGAGTCCAAATCTTTTCCGGTGTCATGATCAGGAGCTTGGATCGGTCCTGGATTTCTCCGGCAATGTGATAGGGGAGGCCGCAATTGGCAAAGGAAATATACGGGCCGCGCTCGAAGATGTGAATCTCAGACGATTCATCGACGCGCCGGGCGCGGGCAGCGGCAGAAGCACCGCCTGCCACGCCGCCGACAATGACAATCCTGCGTACAGCTTTCATGTCTTACTCCGGGTTACAGCAGTGAGAGCAACTGTCCTGACCAGCGTTCCATGGCATTTTGGCGAGAAACAACGCCATTCCGCAGGTGCCGGTAACACCGGCGAAGAGAAGTCCGCAACCGAGGAAGAGCGGCAGGGCCGCGAACCAGAGATTTACGGTGAGTGCCAGAATTGCGCCGATGATCGAAAGTGAACCGACAACAATCTGAACCTGCCGCATGAGCGGGAGCACGCTGCCGGTGCCGCGGTGGACCGTGAGTCCGGCGTCGATCCAGGCCTGCGTGCCTCCCTCGACCAGGACGCAGTCGTCACATCTGGCACTCTCGAACTGCTCGATGGCTTTTGTCGCTCGTGCGCCCGCTTGGCAGAGAACGTAGATGGGCGTGCCCTCCTCGTGCTGCGCGAGAAAGGCGTCGATTTTTAGTTCGCTGAGTGGGATTAATTTTGCGCCCGGCACATGCGCACTGGCATATTCTGGAGGCGTGCGAACATCCAGCAACTCATAGATATTGCCGGCGTCGAGAATCGCCGATAGCGCGGCAGGAGAGATGCTTCTTGACTTGACTTCAATCATATCTATATGTGAATATATGAGCAATTGGTGATATATGTCAAGTTCTAAGACAACTCGAGATCTCACCGACGCCGAACTGGAGAAGATAGCGGGACAATTCCGTATGTTGGGCGAGCCCATGCGCTTGAAGATTTTGCAGGCGCTTTGTCTAAAACCGCTGACGGTTGGCGAGATTGTGGCCGCGACCGGCGCGACACAGTCGAATATCTCGAAGCATCTTTCGCTTCTTACATCCTCGGGGGTCATTACGCGCCAGAAAGGCGGTCAGTTTGTCTACTACGGAATGAGCAATCCCCTGACGCTGAAGCTTTGCGAACTCGTGCACAAGGAACTGCTAAAGGAATCGTGAGCGCAAGCTGTCTGCATTTCGGGCCGGGGAGGATGGAGCCATGCGCGAGATCATGGAATCTATCCGAGGACCGCGGTGGAGCGGGAGAAGAAGTTACAGGAAGTGTTGTTACGAGCCACATCAGGGAAGATCAAGTGGTGGCAGGCAGCGGAGTTGATCGGCATCAGCGAGCGTCAGATGCGTCGCTGGCGGGAAGCGGCTTTTAGGAACGAAGACCCGGCAGGGCAATTCGACAGGAACCCAGAACTCAGCTTTGTTCATGCTGGCTCTCGTGTCGGACAAGGCGATCACCAATGGCTTGATCAAGAGCGGTGCGCGGTAAACGGGCAGAAGAAAGCCGGGGACGATTGCCCCGGCACCACCAAACAAGTGTTCTCAGTGCGCTGCACCCGGGGAAGTAATGGTTCCGTGGAACGAACCGGAGGTGAAGCCCGTTGCCAGGTTTACTAAGCGCTCGACAGTGAAACTCCCTTGGGCTCCGGCGAATCGACCCGTACCACCCGTAATGGTGTTAATTTCCGTAATGCTAGAGACACCGGGTGTCGCCGTCAGTTCACTCGATCCGACAATTGTCGTATAGACATTGTCTCCATTGGCCGCGATCAAGTTAGCAGACCCTGTTGCGGTCCCGTTTGCGAGGGTCACCGTGAGTTGATAGGTGAAGGAGAATTGACCAACATGGGTAGCAATTCCGGTAGCACTCCCATTAACGGATAGTGTGGTGGGGGGAGGGCCGCCTTGGGGTGTGTCGATTTCTTGTCCTTGTAAGGACCCCTTGAAGGGTACTTGCTTTTGTGCCGCCGCCGAGACGGCGAGGGCCGCTGTCAACAACATCGCCGCGATGGGCCGATAGATGGTGGTCTTCATAGTCGCTTTTCCTTTGGTGTTTCTGATTTGTTCAGACCTTGCTGAACATTGTCGATAGCCAGGGAGCCACGTATCCGGTAGGTTGGGTTGAAGCTGGTTACACCAGCAGAGACTCCTACCCCATAGCGTGCAGGGAGTCTGTTCCTTTCGATGATTCCTGTCAAGTAAATAAGGACAGAGTAGAATTATCGATTCGCGTTCGGGGACCGAGAGAGACCATTCGGAACTGCGATGATTCAGCTCTGGTCGTATTGTGGCCAATCCGGACATAACCCCAATTTTCGAGTTCTGTCCGGTTGGGGCTCTCCTTCAATCCAAAACGCGATTCCAAAGCGTCTGCTGGCAGTTGCAAGGAACTTACTCTGACTCCTTCGGGTCAGCCTTGAGCCGCTTTCGAGGCATTTCTAGATGAGTCTGACTTCTGGCACGCTGTTCACAGCGACCGAGAACCGGAAGTCTCAGCGGGTCTTTTCAGATGCCCCGGAGAAGAACATGCAACAGAGTATAGCTGTCGGTGATCTGGTGAAAATTTCCGGCGAGGGTGGAGTCTGGACGGTTGTCGGAGCCCGCGTCCGCAATCTTGAGCCAAAATTCCAAGTGCAACTTGCGATGGATGAGTCAACGATTCGGTGGTTTCAAAGCGATGCCGTAACACTCATGCAGAAGGCTGCGAAGCCTGACAATGATCGCGCCTTTTCTCCGACGAGCGGCTCTCATGGGTTTCAAGACGTCAAACATTGGTATTAGGCCATCGCCGCGGACATTCCGGGCAGATGATGGGCAACTCGGACATTACTCGCAAAAGGTTCCGTCACCCACTCGATTCGTGAACACACCCTAATGTGGCGCGTGAGGTACCCGCTTCTTCTGGATCTCCGCAGCCCAGCCTTCCGAAACTCCAAGCGCGGTTGTGGGAATCAAATCTACACAAGCAGTCCTTACGCCCGGATCTAACGGAAGCGAGGACTTGAGCCTGCGTAGATGGGAGACGGGGTCGTGCCGCTGAGCGCGGAACGAAGCGCGTTGACAAGGAAGTAGCGCTGGCCGGTAGACAACATCGATCCGAACGTGACCCGGCGCTTGCCTTCGAGAACAATGAACTGCCCCTGGCGGTTCCAGTTGTTTGTATTCCACTGCGAAAGTTCGCGCACCGATTTGAAATCGGACCAGGTGAATTGGCGTGTCCAGCCGATGGGACCAACCCCGGTGAAGATGGAAAGCTGGTCGCCGTGGCGCGTAATCCTGACGCTGCCGGCAACGGACATCAGGCACCAGGAGATGAGAAACATGGAGCCAAAGAGGAACGGCAGACCGAAGAGCGACATGCCCACGTTGAAGCGGCCATGCACGATCTGCGTGCCGTAGATTCCGAAAAGCGATCCACCGGACCATACGCAGGTGAACGGGACGATGAAGAGCGCCATCCAGGAACGGGTGCTGGCGCCCGCACGGAAACCATCGGGGAGCGGATCAAACCATGCGCCCGATGGCGGAGAGGCAAGCAGTTGTGGATCGGCGGGAGCGGAACCGACGGCTTCAGAGATGCGAAAAGGCTTGTCGCAGGCGCGGCACAGCGCGATGTCAGTCGACACGTTGAGGTCGTCTGCCGGGATCCGTGACCGGCAGGAAGGACACAGGATTTCCATGTGCGGGAATTATGCCACAAAGCCACGAAAAAATCGGCAGCTAGAACTCAAGGTCCACGATCTTGCCGGGATTCATGCGGTTTTCCGGGTCGAGCGCCTGTTTGATCGTGCGCATGACGGCCAGACCTTCGCCGTGCTCGGCCTGGAGATACTTCTTCTTGCCAAGACCCACGCCGTGTTCGCCGCTGCACGTGCCCCCCATGGCGAGAGCCCGCTCGACGAGGCGGTGAGCAAAGGCTTCGGCCTCCGGCATTTCTTCGTCGCTGGGCAGGCACAGAACGTGGAAGTTGCCGTCTCCGACGTGGCCCACGATTACGCCTGGGAACCGTTCGCGATCGAGCTCCGCACGGGTAGCGACGATGCATTCGGCAAGGTTGGAGATCGGTACGCAGACATCGGTGGTGAGCACGCCGGAGCCAGGGCGCAGGGCTCGGGCGGCGTAGTACGCATCGTGGCGAGTCTTCCAGAGCCGCTCACGCTCGGCAAGGCTGGACTGCTGCTCGAAGTGGAGGCAGCCATGCGCACGGCAGAATTCCTCGGCCATGCTGGCAGATTCTGCAACGCCGCTCTCGCTGACGCCGTGAAACTCGAACAGAAGCGTGGGACACTCGGCAAGACCGATTCCGGAGTAGCGGTTGACTGCCTGGACTTGATGCTCGTCGAGGAACTCGATGCGCGCGGGGTTCACGCCGAGTTGGATGGCCTCAATCACGGTCTCTATCGCATCCTGGGCACTCGGAAAGCCGGCGATGGCCACGGAGACTGCTTCGGGTTGAGCGTGCAGGCGCAGTGTGATTTCCGTGATGACTCCAAGCGTGCCTTCAGCACCGACAAAGAGCCGAGTAAGGTCGTAGCCAGCCGAAGATTTGCGCGCGCGGGTGCCGGTATGAATGATGCGGCCGTCGGCCAGAACGACAGTGAGGCCAAGGACATTTTCGCGCATGGTGCCATAGCGAACGGCCGTAGTGCCGCTTGCACGGGTAGAGGCCATGCCACCCAACGAGGCGTCGGCGCCCGGGTCCATGAAAAAGGTGAGGCCAGTGTTTTCGAGAGTCTTCCGTAACTGCTTGTGGGTGACGCCGGCTTCAACGGTCGCGTCCATGTCGGACACACTGACACGAAGAACGCGGTTCATCTGCATCATGTCGAGGCAGATGCCGCCATGCACAGCCTGCACATGGCCTTCGAGAGAGGTGCCAGCACCGAAAGGAATGATCGGCAAGCCGTGCGCAGCCGCAATGCAAACGATCCGGCTGACTTCCTCGGTGGACTGAGGAAAGCAGACGAGATCCGGCGGCGCTGAGCCAAGCTTGTCTTCGCCGTGGCTATGGTGTTCGCGCACCGATTCGGCTGCGGTGGCCCTGTTGCCCAGCAAGACCTTCGCATCTGCAAGGGCCTGCATTGCTCTCGCCGCGCGCTCGGGCTGTCCCATTGTCATTGCCGCCTTGCCCTCAGTTTCAGATTCTATCCATCGCCGCCCGGCTAGTCCGCGATCGCCACTGCGGCGCGGTCCTGTTTGCGCCTGGTTACCCGGCGGAAATGCCACGCTCCGGCGGCGTTGACTCCGAGGATAGCAAATGACTTTAGCCGTGAAGGATGCCGGGTTTCTGACGTCGACGATGGGAAAGATGGACATGATCACGTAGAGCGCCGTCATGACGAAGCCCGACGCAGCCGCAATGCTTACGCCGATGGGCGGCTTTTCGCCCCGGGCGAATAGCGGGATGCTGAACATGACGGCATAGGTGAGCGCCCAGCAGATGATGCCGGTGTTATTGAGGAACTGAAAGGCTTCCTGTGCGCCGACTCCGAAGTTTCCGAAGAGCGTAAGGCAAAATGTGGCGACGGCCACGCAGAGGATGGAACCCACCGGAGTCTTAAATCGAGGATGGAGACGGCTTAGCCAGGCGGGGAGAAGGTGATCCCATCCGGCAACCATGGGGAGACGGTTCACAGCGTTGAAGTAGATGCTGATGCCGCCCACGATGTTGACGATCAGGAAGGCGGCTGCAACGGGAGCCACGATGAATGCGAAGGACATTCCATGCGCTCCGCGCATCAGCGCCTGCATGGGAGTTGAGATGAGATCGAGGTCGGCGGGCTGAGTGAACGCGAGAGCGGAAGCCGTGCCGGCGATGTAGATGAGCGCAATCAGAGGGCCTGACAGAAAGATCGAGCGCCGGATTGTTCGCGCAATGTTTGGGTTGCGTATCTCGCCG
>CAVTUP010000014.1:0-183364 GCA_963737915.1 uncultured Acidobacteriaceae bacterium
TTACGGAGCCTTGAATGCCTTTACTGCGATGGAGTTGGGCGCGCGGCCGGCGGGGAGCATGGTGAAAAGGGAGCGTGAATCGGTGCGCACTACGGCGACGTCGCCGGAGCGAGCATCCACGACGAAGAGAAGATGACCAGTGGCTGAGAAGGCGAGGGCGGATGGACCGTCGCCGACGTGGATGGAGTCGATTCGCTTGCCGTCTTCGACGGAATAGACGGTCACCTCCTGGGAGTGGAGGTTGGCGACGTAGAGTAGAGCATTGTCGGGTGTGACGAGGCTGCGGACTGGATCGGCACCCATGATGTAGGCACCTGCGACTTCGTCGGTGCTGGCATAGACCTCGGAGATCGAATTGGAGAGGGAGTTAGAGACGAAGACTTCGCCGCCGTCGGGCTTGAGGGCGAGGTGAACAGGGCCGCGGCCCACATCGAGAAGGGACTCGAGGCGATCTTGGGTTGTGGTGGCCGCTTCAGGACCTGCGGCGCGGGCGAGCAGGATCGACATGACCTGGTGACCGCCACTGCAGGCCGCGAAAGCCTTTGAGGAGTCGGGCAGAATGACGATATCGCTGGCGGCGGGGCAGGCTTCGATAACCGTCCGCACCTTGCGTGTGGCGGGATCGATGACGCTGATGGAGTTGCCGGCACGGTTTGCGACTACGACGGATTTTCCGTTGGGAGCGACGCGGAGGGCGACCGGTTCCTCGCCGACGCCGACCAGATCGACTTCGCGGCGCGACTTGAGGTCGATGACGGAGATCGTGTTTGAAGCGGAGTTGGCGACATAGGCCAAATCGCCCGCAGGGGCGAGGTCGATGGCGACGGGCAACTTGTGAACGGGAATATTGCCCACGACGGAGTTGTTTTCAGCATTGATG
This sequence comes from uncultured Acidobacteriaceae bacterium, assembly GCA_963737915.1. Taxonomy (GTDB): domain Bacteria; phylum Acidobacteriota; class Terriglobia; order Terriglobales; family Acidobacteriaceae; genus Telmatobacter. Next base: position 881 of record CAVTUP010000014.1, read on the forward strand.
ACGGAGACGGAGCCCTGTCCTGAACGGGTGCCGGAGTTGACGACGTAGACTTCATTGCGCGTGGCGCTAGCGGTAACCGCGGTGGGATTCTGCCCGACGGGCAGTTCTCGATCGACCCGGACATTGACCACGTCGTAGACGGATACCGTTCCGCTGCCGCCGTTGGTGACGTAGGCGTATTCGCGATAGTTTGGGGCGAACTGGGGAAACTTGTGAGGGCGACAGGCGGTGAGGGCCAGGGTCAGGAGAGCGAGTGGGAGCATAGTTTTCCCAGGTCTCAAGATCGAGACCCGGGGCACCCAGGATTGCGGTGGTGTTGCTTTCCCATGTCTCAAGGTCGAGACCCGGGGCACCCAGCTTATTTCGCTCAAGATGATGCGCCTTTGCGGGGGCTACTTGGATTTGGCGACATGTGATCCCGTGGCGGGAGAATCGATTTGGATGCCGCGGGGCAGATCGCGATGGACGACGGGGGCAATCTGCTCGATCTCGTCCATCATGCGCGCGAACTGATCGGGGTATATGGACTGCGGGCCGTCGGAGAGCGCTTTTTCAGGCTGGTGATGCACCTCAACGAGGACGCCATCTGCGCCAACAGCAATTGCAGCGCGGGCCATGGGCAGAACCTTGTCTCGCTTGCCGGTGCCGTGGCTGGGGTCGACAAGGATGGGCAGGTGGCTGACCTTCTGAACGGCGGGAACAATGCTGAGGTCGAGGGTGTTGCGGGTGTGATCGGCGAAGGTTCGCACGCCGCGTTCGCAGAGAATGACTTCGTAGTTGCCCTCGCTCATGATGTATTCGGCGGCCATCAGGAACTCGTCGAGTGTGGCGCTCATGCCGCGTTTCAGCAACACGGGCATTCGCAGGCGGCCCGCATGTTTGAGCAGCGAAAAGTTCTGCATGTTGCGAGCGCCGATCTGGACCACGTCGGCCCATTCGGCAACGAGTTCCAGAGTTTCGTTATCGATGGCTTCGGTGATGATGCGGAGTCCGAAACGGTCGCGAATTTCGGCCATGATTTTAAGGGCTTCGACGCCGAGGCCCTGGAATGCGTAGGGCGAGGTGCGGGGCTTGTAGGCACCGCCACGGAAGAACTGCGCACCGGCTGCGGCGACTTGTTCGGCGATGGCAAAGGCCTGCTCGCGGCTCTCGATGGAGCATGGGCCTGCGACAATGGCGAGATTGCGGCCGCCGATGGTGGCGTCGGTTCCAGGGAAGCGGATGACGGTGTCTTCTTCTTTTACGTCGCGGCTGGCGAGCTTGTAGGCCTTGGAGACACGAATGACTTCGGCGACGCCGGACATCTCTTCGAGGTTGCCGCGGTCGACTTCGCCCTGGTTGCCTGTGATTCCGATGGCGGTGCGCTGGGCGCCGGGCATCGGGTGCGGGCGGTAACCCATGAATTCAATATGGTCACAGACGGCCTGAATTTCTTCGGACGGTGGCCTGCGCCTTCATCACGACTAACATCACTGGATCCTCAATCTTTCAAGTTTACGGCAATTCCAGGGATTCTGTGCCCCTGGTTTTTGGGGGTTGCAACACGGTTGCGCCGAGCGGACTCTAGCGAGCCCGGCGGGTTCTATGCTCGGCATTGCGTTTTTCAGACTTCCACTTGAATCCAAGCCAGGCCAGATAGCCCAACTGCAGGGCCCAGGTGATGGCATAAGCAGCAACTAGAAATTGGTGATCGAGAACGGCTCGTTGATCCATATCTTCCTCGTGTTCGGCTTTAATCAGGCCCGCGTCAGCGCTTCTTCGGCTTCTTGCGCGGCGTAAGACTGGTGTTTGCGCTCAACGTAGTAACGAATGAACAAGATAAGAAGGCCCCAGCAAAGCCAGGCAAGGACGTTCCAGCCAAAGGCTTCGAGCATCGCGGGGTCCTTGATACCCGAGTCTGGTCCGCCACCGAATACGGGCGCGGGATGCTGCGTGCGCCACCAGCGGTTGGACATGTAGACGATAGGGACGTCGAGGGCTCCGAAGATGCCTAGGACGGCGGCGAGTGTCTGCATTTGCGGTCCGGCGGCGAAGCGGCGCAGGAGCAGATAGCTGACGTAAATGAGCCAAAGAACCAGGGTGGTGGTGAGACGTGCATCCCATGTCCACCAGATGCCCCACGCGCGGCGTCCCCAGAGCGGGCCGGTGATGAGGACAACGGTGCAAAAGACAACGCCGACTTCAGCACCGGCGAGCGCCCATGCGTCGGAGGCCTGCGCCCAGTCTGGGCGACTGCGACGCCAGGTTAGAAATCCGATGGAGCCGCAGAGGCTGACGGCGAAGAAGAGGAAAGCGACCATCGCCGAGGGCACGTGGTAGTAGAAGATGCGCTGCGCCTCGTGCATGGTCTGCTCTTCGGGGGCAACGTAGATGGCCTGGTAATAACCCCAAACCATGAGCGCCACGGTGATCGCAGGGAAAAGTGCGAGTGCTGTTTTCTTCATCTTGAATCCTGGGCGAACGATTTCAGTTTACGGCTGGAATGAATCCTTTGTCTCAATCGAAGGGTCGACGAGCCCAAAGGACAAACTTGCGAAATGTTTCGTTTTTGCGAAGCCATTTCTTGGTCTTCCATGCTTGCCCATTGCAAGTCCATCTAGGCCGCCTTCTGTCTTGGCTTTACTTTGTTGACGGCCTTATTTCTGGAGGCGACCCAGAGATCGTGGCCGCTTTGAAGACCGATCCAGAACTGGGCGGAGTTGCCGAAGTAGCGGCTTAGCCGCAAGGCTGTGTCGGCGGTGATGCCACGCTTTCCGCGGACGAGGTCATTGACTCGAGGAGCAGAGATGTGGAGTTCCTTGGCGAGACGGTAGGCGGTCAAACCGAGCGGGTCCATAAACTCGCTGCGGAGGATCTCGCCGGGATGAATTGAAAACGCATAGGGGATGTTTTCCATGGGTTCTCCTACCTCCACATTGTCATTCCGCATGGAATACCACGTCGAACAGCAGAAGGCTGACGGTAGTGAAGATGATGTCGTAGCCGGTGAGGAGCTTGATCCAGAGGCCGGGATCGCTGTCGCCTGTGAGGATCGAGGTTGTGGCGATGACCATAGCCAGCAGGGCCGGGAGGAAGATGGGAAAGAGAATCAGCGGCAGGAGCAATTCGCGATTGCGGCTGCGAATGGCGAGTGCTGCGAAGAAAGTTCCATTGGCAACGAGGGCCCAGGTGCCGAGGGGCAGCACGAGCGCCAACTGCCATGCCTGTCCTTCGATGCGCAGGTTGTAGAAGACGAGGAAGACGGGTGCCAACGCGATCTGGACGATGGTGACGAAGAAGAAATTGGCGAGCACCTTGGCGAGAAAGAGCTGCGAGCCGGAGGTGGGAGCCATGCGCTGGGCGTCCAAGACCTGATGGCGAATTTCGCGAGCCCACGCCTGGTTGAGCGCACTGACGGAGGCAAACATTGTCGCTACGCAAAGAACACCACCGGCGATGGTGCGGGAGAAGGCTCCCTGCGGATCAAAGGACATGGAAAAGAGCACGACCACAAGCAGGGCAAAAAAGAGCATGGAGTTGATGGCGTCTTTGGAACGCCACTCAATGCGGAGGTCTTTGACGAGGTGAGTCCAGAGGGCGATGTTCATTGGAGTTCGTCCTCGAAGTCAGTCTTGGAGGTTTCCCAGGTCTCAGAAGCGAGACCTGGGGCACCCGGGTTTGTCGTGAGTCGCGGGGTGTCTTTGGTCAGGTCGGCGGTCTGCGCCTCGGCGGCGCGCAGGTAGTCGGCGGGGCTGAGGATGAGTTGGGTTCCGCGCGTGCCTGCTGAAACGCTGATCGTGTCGAAGAGAATCGCGGTTTCGTCGACGAAGACGGGGTAGGCTTTTTTCGCGCCAAAAACTGTGACGCCGCCGCGGATGTAGCCGGTGAGGGGCTGAACGTCTTTGAGTGAAACCATTTCGGCTTTACGGAGGCTGGCGACGCGAGCGAGTTTTTTGAAGTCGAGTTCGGCGTCCCCGGGGATAACGGCGAAGACATAGGAATCCGGACCGCCGGTGGTGAGCAGAGTTTTAAACACCTGCTCGGGTGGCATGCCGATTTTTTTGGCAACGGTGATGGCGGTAAGATCTTCGGGATCGACTTCGTATTCGCGGAGTTCGAAGGGGATGCCAAGAGTTTCGAGGAAGCGGGCGCCATTGGTCTTCATAGCGAGGGGCTCCCCGGGACGAAGTCGGCGACCCGTCCACCTTTGAGACGCAGGATCCAGTCGGCAATCGGGGCGGCTTGCTCGCGCTGGTGGGTGGTGATGACGATGGTGCGATTGCTCTGGCGGAATCCGGCCAGCAACTCGACCATCTGGTGGGCAGATTCTACGTCCATGTTGGAGAAGGGCTCGTCGAGGAGCAGCAGTTCAGGGACGGGCATCAGGACGCGGGCCAGCGAGGTGCGCTGGCGCATTCCTTGCGAGTACTGGCCTAAAGGTCGGTCGAGATCAGGATCGAGGCCGACCTGACGCAGGGCTTCGGCGGGTTCAAGGCAAGCTCGATCGGGGTAGAGAGCGGCGAAGTAGCGCAGGTTTTCGTGGCCGGTGAGCTCGTCGTAGAGCATGGGGGAATGGCTCATATAGCCGATGCGGGCGCGAGCATCGTGGGGGTCCTGATCACCGAAAACCTTGATGGTGCCGCCGCTTGGACGCAACAATCCGGCAAGAATTCGAAGGAGGGTCGATTTGCCGGCGCCGTTTTCGCCGATGAGGACATAGCACCGGCCGGGCTCGAGGTCTACGGAGACCTGGCGGAGCGCAGCGAAGGAACCAAAGAGTTTAGATACGTTTTCGAGATGGGCGCAGAGGGTGGAGGTAGCGGCCTCAGGGGCTTGCGCGGTCATCGAGATCAGTTGGTCGCGGGAACAACGGCCGAGTTGCCGGGCCGGGGAGCTGGCGCAGCGGTTGCGCGTGGATTGGCGGTTGCTGGCGCGGCGGGTTGAGCAGGGGCTGCGCCGGGCTGGGCGGGGGCGTACTTGCTGGCGCATTTGGCCTGAAGCGCGCTTGCGTGAAAGACGCCGTCGCGGCCGATTGTGCCTTGTGCGAGGGCTTGCGAATCGTCTTTGAAGGTATCCGGCGGGGGCTCAGAACCCTTGTACTCCACCCTGAGAACGCGGCCTTTTGCGGCTTTGGGGTTGTGGCTTTCGAATTCGTTGAGCAGGAAGATCACGTTTGGGCCGCTCTGCTGGATGGAGCCGGGCTGAACGAATCCTTCGACACGTAGATTGCTCTTGTAAGCCTTGTCACCGAGGCCGTGAAGTTCAGCGATGGTGACGTAATAGCTCTTGTTTGCCCCATATCCGGTGAAGGCCAACCAAGCGATGGTGCCTACGATGACGGCTACAGCGAAACCGATGCGGATCGAATTGGAGGACTTCTTCATACGCAACTCTAACGATACGAGCGTAGATGGGGCGGGTCAATGGTTGGAAGCAACATGTGTGATTCAAATCACATGGATGTTGCTCCGGTGGGACTCAGGTTGAGGTCGGCCTCTAGCGTGCGCCATCAAGGGTTTGCGCGGCGCGGTCAAGCGCTTTTGTGAGAACTGCCAACTGCTGGGCCGTCACGGCGGCTTGCTTGGATTCGATGGCTTCGTTTACGCCGGGGATGACGACGGCGGCGTATCCGGTGAACTCCCCTGGGGCATAGATGGTGTGCTTGTACCAGGGACGGTTAGGCAGGCCATCGGGGGACAGAAAGGCCGATTCAACCTGGCGCAGGACAACATTAAGCTGGGCTGGATTGCTGTTGGGTGCAACCTGGAGGTGGCGGACGCGATCAGCGGCGGTGGCGAAGCGCGCGGCTGCCGCCTGAGCAGCGTCAAAATTTGCGGACGACAAGCCAGCGTCGGAGGCTTTGCGTTTGGCGGATTCGAGATATGCGCGAATCTCTCGTGCATAGGCCACATAGTCGTAGGGAAGAATGTCAGTGTCGGCCATTCGGAGCGCTTCGAGTCCGAGTACGCGCGCCATTTGCTGCAGGTAGGTGAAGTGCGGATCGGCGTTCTGAACGTACCATGCGTAGTTGTCGAAGGCGGAGTGGTAGACGCCATAGGGACCCCCGGAGCCGATGTCGGTGGATGGCACACCCGCGTGCTGGAGGAAGGGGGTGAAGTCCGAACCGGAGCCGAGATCGCTAACGCGCACTTCTTCGCCGGGAACGGCTGGGGCATTGGAAGCGCGGTGTTCGTTTTCACTGTGTCGATTGGCGTGCCATTCCTGGTAGACGGTATCGCCCATAGGGCTGGGGACTGACTTTGCGATTTCGCGCATGAACTGCTTGAGGGAGGGAACGGCGGAAGCGGTGAAGTCGGGTCCGGAGACAGCTACATCAACGTTGAAGTATGCCACGGCATGGTCGAGCGCCTGGGCGTGCTGCTCGACCCATTCGGTTGAGCCGATGAGGCCTTCTTCTTCAGCATCCCAACTGCCGAAAATGATGGTGCGTTTTGGACGCCATCCGTCGTGGATGAGGGCGCCGATGCCGTGGACCGATTCAAGCATGCTGGCAGTGCCACTGTTGGGGTCTACAGCTCCGTAGACCCACGCATCGCGGTGATTGCCAACGACGACCCATTCATCGGGGTACTCAGAACCTTTGATTTTGCCGATGACGTCCCAGATGGTCCGCACCTGGTAGTCCTGCTGAGACACGAGATGGACGCGTACTCCGCTGGCGCCGATGTGGTAGCGAAAGGGGAGAGCTCCCTGCCAGCCCTGCGGGACACTGGGGCCTTTGAGGGCCTGGAGGAGTGGTGAGGCATCGTGATAGCTCAGCGGGATGGAGATGATGTGCGGTTGGTTGTCGCTGCCGGAGACTCGCGCGCTGTCGGGGAGATCGGGTGTAGAAGCGACGCCGGGTGTCTGCGGGTCGCCGGGATATTTGAAGAGAAACTGAACGGAGCCGCGTTGCACTCCAGTCTCGGGTCGCCACGGGCCGATGGGCCACGCATCGCCTTTGTAGTAGCCGTCGTCTTGCGGATCGGAGTAGATGAGGACACCGATGGCTCCGCGCTGTTCGGCGATGTAGACCTTGACGCCGCGGAAGTTTGCGCCGTAGCGAGTGATCACGATCTTGCCGTGAAGGTCGACATGCTGGGCGGCGAGTTGATCGAAGTCTTCGAGCCGGCCGTAGTTGGCGTAGACGAGATCGCCGGTGACGTCGCCGGAGCCGGATGATCCGTTAAAGGGCATCACGATGCCGGGATTGTCTGCCAATGAGTCGCCCTGGACATGCTCGGGAGTGGGGCCGTTCATGAGGGATTTGCCCGCGGCATCGAATGCCTCAACGCGGACTACTTTTGGTTGATTGAGAAGAACGCGATAGGGAACGATCTCGGTTTCGAGACCGGCGGCGCGGAATTTTTGCGCAACGTATTCCGCGGTCTTGCGGTCCTCGGGTGTGGAAGCCATGTGCGGCTCGGCGGTGAGTGTCTTCAAGTGTTCGCCAGCGAGCTTTGCATTTGGGACGGCAAGGAATTTGTCTTCAGTTTTGGCTTCGCTGGAAAAATCGGTGTAACCGAAGACGGGGGCCTTGCTGACAGACTTACTTACCTGGGCAATACCTGGATTGGCGAGCGAAGTCGTGATGATGGCCATTAACAAAAATGAAAACGAAGGCGTGCGAGTGAGCATGAGGGGAGACCTTTGAAGAGCAAGTCAGATGAAGAAGGTAAAGCACCGGCGAACGGAAGCGAGATGCGATTGACCACAGCTTACACTATGAATTCGGGAGAGCCTTTCTGCGCACTCGACCAGAGTTGAATGAGGAGTACCTGGCTGCAGCTACAGACGAAGCTGCCTCGGTGGCCCAGGAGTTGGACGAGACGGGACCCGAGCGGGTGCCGCAGGTGTTTCGTGCCCTGCGCAACCCAAATTTTCGTCTGTTCTGGAGCGGGAATTTTCTTTCGAACATCGGCACCTGGATGCAGAACGTGGCGCAGGGGTGGCTGGTGCTGACGCTGACGGATTCGGCGTTCTGGCTGGGCGTAGTGGGATTTGCGGGGTCAATTCCGTTTCTCTTCTTCACGCTGTTTGGCGGGGTGATCGCGGACCGGGTAAACAAGAGGCGTCTGCTGATGGTTACGCAGACAGTGATGATGATTTTGGCGTTTCTGCTGGCGGGGCTTGCTTGGCTCAAGATCATCACGGTTTGGGAGATTGCAGCTATCGCGTTCTTGAACGGGACCGCGATGGCGATGAACGCGCCGAGCTACCAGGCGCTGGTGCCGCGACTCGTGAAGCGTGAAGACCTGACGAATGCCATTGCGCTGAATTCCGCGCAGTTCAACATGTCACGCATCCTGGGGCCGACGCTGGGTGGCTATGCGATGGTGCTGCTTGGGGTTGCAGGGAATTTCTTTCTGAACGGCGCGAGCTTTGTTGCCGTGCTGTGGGCGCTGACGCGAATCCGCTATCCCGATGAGAAGAAGGCACGGCAAGAGAGCATGTGGGCGAGTTTGCGCGGGGGATTTGCCTATCTGCGGCAGCAACCACAGATGTTCGTTCTGGTGTGGATGACGGTGGCTGCGAGCCTGCTCGGATTTCCATTTCTGACTTTCATTCCATATTTCGCAAAAGTGCAGTTGAATGCGGGGGAAAGCGGACTGGGGTGGCTGCTGGCAGGATCGGGGCTGGGGGCTGTGCTCGGCGCGATGACGGTAGCGTTCGTGGGGACGCTTCGGCATCGTGGTGCGGTATTGACTGGCGCTGGGGTGGTGTTCTTTCTCGCGATCATCGGATTCAGCTATTCTCGCGTCTTCGCGCTCTCGGAGTGCCTTGCGTTTTTTGAGGGATATTGCGGGATCATGATGATCTCGTGCTTCAACGTGTCGATTCAGCACTTGTCGTCGGATGAGATGCGGGGACGGATCATGAGCATTTACGCGACGAGCTTTCTGGGATTGCCACCGCTGGGAGCATTGATGGCGGGCGAACTGTCGCGGCATATTCCGACGGGGCATGCGCTCGCGATGATGGCGGGGATGGCATTGCTGGCTTTTGTGGGGTTCTTTTCGTTTTCACGGGCGCTGCGCGAATTTGACTGAAGCGCGGCTGCTAGAATTTCCGCAAATTGACGACGAATTTATTGGTGATCTGCATTGCGAAATCTATGGTTCAGATTCATTTGTCTTGTTTTAGTTACCGGGGCGATTGCCGGGAATGTTTCGGCTCAATCTCGTAACGCGGGGCCTTCGACGGCGTGGCACGATGGCAGATTTCACGTGGATGTTGCGGGTGTCATCGGGCGATCTGACATCGTATTGGGCAGGCCTAATCTCGTTGCCGGTGAGGCGATGCCGCTGGGGAATGGCAGGCTGGGTGTTGCGGTGTGGTCGGCTGATGGATTTACTGCGCAGTTGAATCGCGCGGACACGCTGCCGGATCGGTTGTCGCCGGGGCAGGTCGTGATTCCGGGGCTTATCGGTCTAACGGGCGCGAAGGATTATGCCGGGCGGCTGGATCTATATAACGGTGAATTTCGAGAGTCAGGCGGCGGCATGACGGCGACGGCGTTCGTTGATCCGAAGACCGATAGGTTGGTTGTGGACGTGACGGGTGCGAATGCGAACGAGAAACAGACCGCGATGTTGAGACTCTGGGCTCCGCGGTCGCCGCAAGCGGTTGCGATCGGGCGAGCCGGCCAGCTAAGTGAGAGCTGGGTCGATAACAAGAATCCGGAATCGTCGGGGCGCGCGTTCGGCTCGCTGTCGACGATCACTGCGGAGGGGCGCGAGGTTGCTGTTGTCGTCACGGATTCATTGACGATTACTGTTTCGTTCAAGCCGTTTGAGGACGGGCATTTTCGGGTTGTGGTTGGGTCGCCACATTTCGAAGGCAAGGGTGACCCGCAGTCGATCGCAGCGAAATCGCTCGTCGTGGCTCCGGAGGCGTCGCACAAGGAGTGGTGGCGGGAATTCTGGGAACGCGCCGCAACGATCAAGATCACTTCGAAGGATGGTGCCGGGGAGTACATGGAGAGCCTGCGCAACATCTATTTGTATGTTGCGGCGATTGACAAGGGCGAGGAGTATCCGGGATCACAAGCGGGCATTGCGGACATGATTTCGGCGGCGGAGGACACGCATAAGTGGGATCCGTCGGCCTTCTGGCATTGGAACCTACGCATGCAGGCTGCGGCCAATATTGGCGCGGGGCTGACGGAGTTGAATGAACCCTATTTCAATCTTTATCGGGGCAACCTGGCGAACATCGAGAAATGGACGAAGGGGCACATGAAGGGGCTCCCGGGCAGTTGCGTGCCCGAGACTATGCGGTTCAACGGGCGAGGGATTGAGTATGAAGGAAGTTGGAAGCCCGTTGCGATGGGACTAAACTGCGATGCGAATTTCAAACCTTACTACAATGCGCGGACAATCTCGACCGGCGCGGAGGTGTCGCTCTGGATATGGCATCAGTATCTTGCTACGAGCAATCGCAAATTTCTCGAGGAGAATTATCCGGTGATGGCTTCTGCAGCGCGTTTTCTTCTTGCGTATCAGAAGCCGGGTGCGGATGGACGGCTGCACACGAGCCCTTCAAACGCGCATGAGACGCAGTGGGATGTAACCGATCCGACGACTGACGTGGCGGCCATTACGGCGTTCTTCCCTGTGGCGATTCAGGCTGCGGAAATGTTGGGCAGAGATCCGGTACTGGTCCAGCAGTTGAAGGCGGCATTGGCAAAGGTTCCGCAATTGCCGCGGACGCCGCAGACGGGGCCGCGCACGCTGCTGCCGGCGTCGGCTGATGCGGATGGAAATGACGTGATTGCCGAGTCGTGGCAGCCCGGCGCTGAGGACCACAACGTCGAGAACATCGGGCTTGAGCCGGTCTGGCCATATGACCTGATCGGGGACGACTCGCCGCTGCTGTCGCTGGCGCGGCGAACTTATGCGCACCGGCCTAATGTGTCGGCGGTCGACTGGAGCTTCGATCCAATTCAGGCTGCGCGGCTGGGCCTTGGCACCGAAGTGGGGTCGACGCTGATTGAGACGACGAAGAAGTTTCAGGGATTTGTGAACGGGATGGCGAAGTGGGAAGTTGAGGCCAAGGAGTTTTACGTTGAGCAGACCGGAGTAGTGGCGGACGCTCTGCAGGAGGCCCTGGTGCAGGACTATGACGGCGTGATCCGGATTGCTCCGGCCATTCCGCCGGGTTGGGATTTCGACGGAAGTGTGTATGCGCGCGGCAGGACCAAGGTTGATGTTCAGACGAAAGGTGGCGCGGTGTCGACCGTCGTGATTGAAGCAGGAGCGGCTCAAACGCTGAAAGTGCGCAATCCCTGGCCCGGCAAGAAAGTGAATGTGGTTTCGAACAAGGGCGGCCGGAAGGTCATAATCGGTGTGACGGGGGAGATCGTCGAGTTCTCCGGTGAGAGCGGCGTAAGGTATCTCATGGAAAATGAAGACGAGCCTGTAGCGATGAAGGAATTCGTGCAAGTGACGGGCACTCGAGCCTCTTCTGCGAAGAGGCTTGGGCCTGTGCAGATTGGACTCTTCGCAGCTACAGACTGATGGATGCCGATTGTGTTGAGACTGCCCTCGGAGGATCTGGGACGAGCAGACCTAGACTACTGGTTGTGCACAGTGGGCGCAGCGCTTGGCGGCTACAGGGATATCACTCAGGCACTCGGGGCAAGCCTTGGTAGCGGGTGGAGCTTCCGGGACCGGTCCTTTGAGGCGAGCCATGAGGGAGTTAGCCGGCAGCACAATGAAGAAGTAAACAGAGGCAGCGACCAGCAGGAACGCGATGAGTGCGTTCAGGAAATTTCCGATCATGATGTGGTTAACGGAGATTGCGCTGAAGTCAGGCTTGCCGACGACGTTGCCGATGATCGGAGTAATGACATCCTTGACAAGCGATGTGACGACGGTGCCGAACGCTGCTCCCATGATTACGCCTACGGCCAGATCGAGGACGTTACCGCGGAGAATAAAATCCCGAAATCCTTTGAGCATGTCTTTCCCTCCAAACATCTTCGGCCAATAGTACTCGATTGCACAGACTTACGGGCCGACTAGTTTACGGATTTTAGATTTTTGCGTCTCGGAGAAACGGGCGGTGCGGGCCGATTCATGAGTAGGCGACGAGGAAGACAATGAGCGTAAGGATCATGAGGTCGGAATAGAGCAGGATCAAAACGCCGGCGTTGTAGAGATTCCATTTGCCTCGGATACATCGTCCTGTTTCGGCCATTCCCCAACTCGCAGCGAAGAGGGCGAGAAGCTGCCAATGTGAGCCATGCAGATTTTCGATGTGAGGAAAGCCCGCCAGCAGCAGGCTCGCGACGAACGAGCCCAGAGAGAGCACGATGCCGCGAGGGAGTGATCTTTGCCGCAACCGGAAGATGGTGAGGCGGGGAAGCACAATTCCTAACTGTAGCTGGCTGGACTTATCCGGCCACCAGCTCCATCTCTTTCAGAGACTCCGAATAGGGCGCGCGCAGAACGCCGCGCTCGGTAATGATTGCGGTGACGTATTTGGCTGGAGTCACGTCGAAAGCGGGATTGCAGATGCCGACACCATGCGGGGTGAGCTGTTTGCCGCCGTGATGGGTTACTTCGATTGCAGAGCGCTCCTCGATGGGAATGGCCTCGCCGGTGGGTGTGGCGGTGTCGATGGTGGACCAGGGCGCGGCGCAGTAGAAGGGTATGCTGTGCTCCTTGGCGAGGATTGCGACGTTGTAGGTGCCGATCTTGTTTGCGAAATCTCCGTTGGCTGCGATGCGGTCCGCGCCGACGACAACGGCCTTGATGCGTCCTGTGCGCATGAGGCTGGCGGCCATGTTGTCGCAGATCACGGTCGTGGGAATGCCGTCGGCCATGAGTTCCCATGCAGTGAGTCGTGCGCCTTGCAGAAAGGGACGTGTCTCGTCAGCAAAAACGTGGATGCGCTTGCCCTGTTCTACGGCGGCACGGATGACGCCGAGCGCGGTTCCATAACCGCAGGTGGCAAGTGCGCCGGCGTTGCAGTGGGTGAGGACTCCACCTTCGTCGGGAAGCAAGGCGCCGCCAAAAGCTCCCATTGTTTTGCAGGCGGCGATGTCTTCTTCGTACATTGCATGAGCTTCGGAGAGGAATCTATCCGTTACCTGCTGCATTGTTGCGTCAGAATCAACGAGTTGAGCAAACACACGCTTCATGCGGTCGATCGCCCAGAAAAGATTGACTGCGGTGGGCCGTGTTCCGGCGAGCCGCGCGCAAATATCTTCGAACTCGGGCGCAAACCCCTTCGCGTTCCCAGCGCTGCTACGCAGAGCGCCGAGCGCTACTCCGTAAGCTGCCGAAACGCCGATGGCTGGAGCTCCGCGGACAACCATGGTGACGATGACGTCGGCCACCTGTTCGTATGTGGTGGCAAGCACATAGCTCTCTTCGAGAGGGAGCTTGGTCTGGTCGATAAAGCGAACGCCGTCGGGGGTCCAAGTCAGAGTAGGAATCATGCTCCTCCAGTGTAAACTGCTTGGAGTTGCAGGCTAGCTTCAGCCCGCAATGAAAACATTTTCAATTTGCACTAGACGCCTCAAAGCCCTACTGGGTAGAGTGGTTTGCGTACGTCACAACGATTCTCAATACAGCAGCAAACTGGCGACGAATATCGCCGGTCGCGGATAGAGATCGCTTGAGACTCAAGGAGCAGTCTTGAAACTCACCGTCGTCGATTGGCTGATCATGCTGCTGTACTTCGTGTTTGTGCTGGGCATCGGGTTTGCCCTTAAGCGCTACATGAAGACGAGCAAGGACTTTTTCCAGGCCGGCCGCGCCTTACCGGCGTGGATTTGCGGGCTGGCCTTTATCAGCGCCAATCTGGGTGCGCAAGAAGTGATCGGCATGGGAGCGTCCGGGGCGAAATACGGGCTAGAAACTGCGCACTTCTATGGAATCGGCGCGATTCCCGCAATGCTCTTTGTCGGCATTTTCATGATGCCGTTTTACTACGGATCAAAGGCGCGCTCAGTGCCGGAATTTCTGCGCATGCGGTTTGATGAAAAGACGCGCGCGCTGAATGCCTGTTCGTTTGCCGTGATGACTGTGTTCAGTTCCGGCATCTCGATGTACGCGATGGCGCGGCTGATTCAGGCTCTTCATGTATTCGATGGACTGTTTCATGCGCTTGGCTGGGCGCCTGAGGGCATTTTCACTTTCTCGATTGTGCTGTCGGCCGTGATCGTGCTGCTGTATATCTTTCTGGGCGGGCTTACGAGCGCCATTTACAACGAGGTGTTGCAGTTCTTTTTGATCATCGCGGGATTTTTGCCGCTGGTCCTGCTGGGACTGAAGAATATTGGAGGCTGGTCTGGGCTGAGGGCGTCGCTACCAGTTGCTTACATGCACGAGTGGAAGGGCGTGATGCACTCGAATACCAACCCGATGGGGATCGAGATCATCGGCATCGGGATGGGGCTGGGATTCGTGCTGGGGTCGGGTTACTGGTGCACGGACTTTCTGGTGATCCAGACGGCAATGGCTTCGAAGGATATGGAATCTGCGCGGCGGGTTCCGCTGATCGCCGCTATTCCGAAGATGTTTTTCCCGTTTCTGGTGATTCTTCCGGGACTGCTGGCGATCGGGCTGCCGACGCCGCGCACGACCACGACGGTGCGAACCGAGAACGGCGTGATCTATCACGATACGACGGTTGTTTCAAAACAAGTAGAACAGGGCAGGGGATTGGTTCCGGCAAAAATCAACCCGGTGACAGGGCAACCCATGTTGACGGCGAGCGGCCAGCCACTGCTGGATTACGACATGGCCACGCCTAACATGCTGCTGCATTTTTTCCCGACGGGCATTCTAGGGCTTGGGCTCACCGCGCTGCTGGCGAGCTTCATGAGTGGAATGGCGGGGAACGTGACCGCGTTTAACACCGTGTTCACGTATGACCTCTACCAGTCGTACATTCACAAGGGTGGCAGCGACAGACACTACATGGCTGTGGGCCGATGGGCGACGGTGGGCGGGATTCTGCTGTCGATTGCGACAGCTTACGCCGCAATCAATTTCAACAACATCATGGATACACTGCAGCTCGTGTTCTCGTTTGTAAATGCGCCGTTGTTCGCGACGTTTTTGCTGGGCATGTTCTGGAAGCGGGCGACCGGGCACGGAGCGTTTGCGGGATTGATTTCGGGCACTGCGGCGGCGATGCTGCATCACGGACTGACGCTGCCCATCGATGCGCGCACAGGCGTTCACGGTGGGTGGATTGCTGTGCTGCATCACTATCCCAGTGACATGGCGCAAAATTTCTGGGGAGCGATCTTTGCGTTCGGAACCAATTTTATTGTGACGGTTGTTGTCAGCTTGCTTACCAAGCCGCGCGCGGAGTCGGAGTTGGTTGGACTTGTGCATTCACTGACGCCGAAGCCGCCGCGTGCACACCTGCAATGGTGGAAAAGTCCGGAGGCCCTGGCTGTCGCGATTCTGCTGGTGGCCGTGGGCCTGAATATTTTCTTTGCCTGAGTTGAAGGAAGAATCATGAATCTTGATCTGCGCATCCCTCTGGGATTGATGTTCTCGCTGACGGGGCTGATCCTAACCGTCTTCGGTCTCAAGACCAACGGCAATGAAGCGCTCTATGCCCAGAGCCTGGGCATCAACGCGAATCTCTGGTGGGGGCTCGTGCTGCTTGCATTTGGTCTGACGATGTTCCTGATGGGACGCAGGGGCCAGAAACTCGCTGCGAAGGAACCACCAGCGCCATCGGTCGAAGGCGAAGTCCGGCGAGGACACTAGAGCAAGAGATTGGCGACATCAACACGCTGTTTCTGCGACACAGTCGATTCGGCAATATGCCGGAAATTGATACGGTCCTCATCGCCCGCGAACTACACTTGAAGCAGCGATGAAGCGAAAAACCATCGAACATTACGAGATTATCCGCCGCCTGGGCGCGGGGGGCAGCGGCGTTGTGTATCTCGCCAATGACACGCTTTTGCAGCGGCCTGTGGTGCTGAAGATTTTGCGCACGGGTCTGTTGTCGGCGCAACAGTTGCGGACGACGGTGTTACGCGAGGCGCGGCTAGCTTCGGCAATTGAGCACCCCAATGTCTGCGCCATCTATGAAGTTGGCGAAGCGGGCGATGAAGGCTACATCGTGATGCAGTATGTGCCCGGGCAGTCGCTGGATCAACTGATCGCTCGCGGGCCGGCTACTCCGCAACTTGTGCTTTCGGTAGGTATTCAGATTGCGGATGGATTGCAGGCTGCGCATTCGCTGGGCATCTTTCATCGTGATCTGAAACCGCAAAACGTGATGTTGACCGATGGCGGCCTGGTAAAGATTCTGGATTTTGGCCTGGCGCGCAGGCTTCGCCCCGAGGAGGCCAATTTCGATCCTTCAAAACCGGCACTGGCGAAGGACGCATCGGTTGCGGCCACTTACACGGCACGCGGGGGAACGATTCGCTACATGGCGCCGGAGCAGTTTGTTACGGGCCAGTCGAGTGTGCAGTCGGATGTGTGGGCATTGGGCGTGCTGCTGTACGAACTGGTGAGCGGGCGTCATCCCTTTTCGCGGCCAGATGCGGAGGACTTTCAGACCATTCGCGCGATTCAGTTTTCTGATCCCGTGGATTTGAGCGAGATTGTTCCTGATATTTCAGTAGAGTTGAAGAGCGTGATCGCTACTTGTCTCGAAAAAAATCCAGGTACGCGGTACGCTTCGGCCGCTGAAGTTCGCGAAGCATTGAAGACCATCATGAAAGCGCTGCAAATAGAGACGGGAGCTATTCCGGGAGAAGCGGCGGCCAATTTGCCAACGACCGAGGCAGAGGCTGAAAAGCGGAACACGGGCTTTCTATCAATGCTGGCGGAGCGCTTCCGTGAGTCCGCAGGAGATCGCGCAAAGCAGAATTCGCTTGTGGTGCTACCCTTCGCGAATTTGGGAGCAACGGAGGTGGCACCGCTTTATGGATATGCGTTGGCTGATGCGATTGCGGCGAGGCTCGCGCGGATTCCGGGGCTGGTGGTGAGGCCATCAAGCACGCTCATGTCGCTGCCGATTTCGCAGATGGATCCGCTATCGGTTGGTCAGCGACTCCTGGTTTCGTTTGTGCTGGCGGGCAGCTTTTTTCGATCAGAGAATGGCTTCGACCTGAACTGGCAATTGCTGGATGTTGGATCGTTGAGCGTGCGGTCGGGCGGAGCGATACGCGTTGCCTCACTAGATCTGATCGCAGTGCAGACTGAGATTTCAAACGAAGTTTTCGCCGCGCTGCATGGTTTGAGCGCGGGTGACCAGATGGACGCACCGCGTACTTCAGCTCGAGACGGATCGCTGCCCGGACCGGTGAGCGAAGAGTATTTGCAGGCTCGCGCGCTGCTGAGTTCGTTTATGGTGCGCACTGGTTCGCGCGCCGACCTCGATCGTGCGCATGCGCTGTTTGCCAGCGTGACTAAGAAGGATGCTGAATTTGCCGCCGGGTGGACTGGCCTCGGAATCGCAGAGTTGCAGTACGTTCGGCACGGATTTGGCGGGCAGATTCATGTCATGCACGCAAGGCGGGCTTTTGATGAGGCGTTGAGGCTCGATCCGGCTTCGACCGAGGCGAACCTGTATCGCATTTATATGCTGTTGTCGCGCGGAGAAAAGGAGTCTGCACGGCACGGCATCGCGAACCTGCTGACGGGCGCTTCGAATGACTGGAATGTGCACATGGTGGCCGGCATCGCGCTGCGTGGCGACGGAATGTACGAAGAGGCGCTGTTTCAGTTCAATCGCGCGCTCAAGCTGAACCCTGCAAATGCGGCCATTCTTTACAATCACCGCGCGCGGGTCTTCCACTATCAGAATCAGATTGAGCTGGCGGGAGACGAACTGGAAAAGGGACTGGCGCTGGAACCACGGCATCCACTGCTACGGACGTCGGCCGGTTATCAGCAGATGCGCCTGGGGAATTTGTCAGAGGCTATCGAAATTCTTGAGGGAGTGGTGCGCGACGATGAATCCTTGCGTATCGCCGTGCCAACGCTGGCTCTCTGTTATGTGCAGGCAGGGGATCGCGCACGCGCAGCATCGCTATTAAAAGACGACACGCTCGCGGCGGCAGAGGCCGACAGCGAGATGGCTTACCGGCTGGCTACATACTTTGCGGTGGAAGGCGACTCGAGCGAAGCGCTGCACTGGCTGCGTCGCGCAATTTATCTGGGAAACGAGAATTATCCGTGGTTCCAGAAGAATCCGGCATGGAACAACCTGCGGGCGAACGCGGATTTTGAGCGCATTCTCGAGGATTTAAAGAAGAGCTTTCGCAAGAACCAGAAGACGTGGAAGAGGCTGCTGGAGCAGGTGCCGCCGGATAGCGAATAAGTCTTTTCGTGAAGGGGCCTGAGCATTCGAGGCGATTCTTCAAGGCCCGGTCGCGGCTTTGACAATGAGCGTGAAGGTCGTGGAGGCCATCTGGCCAGCGGAGTTCACATTGACTATGGGCATATACGTGCCCGGCGGTGAGGTCTTCGAAGCTGTGAAGGTGAGAATTCCGGAGGGATTCGTATCCGATGCTGCGTATTTCTCCTGAAGCCCCGCGGGCAGACCGATTATCGCGACGAGTGCTGTTTCGCTGGTTGACTTGATGATGATCTGAACGCTCACCGGCGGTCCACCTTGCGTGACCACGACGGTGGGAGTCGCGAGTGAAACAGTGATCGGCAACTGCGTGACCATGGAGTTGCCGCCACCGCCGCAGCCGGAGATGGGCAGAGACGACCCGCACCAAGCCACGCACAACAGACGTTTCCATTTTGATTGAAGGATGGAGGCCACGTGTAACTCCACTCCAAGTGAACGCGAAGTGGCTGGGAATGTCTACAAGGGAAGTGAGCGAGCACCCCACCCTGCGCGTTGAAAAACCTCGCAGGGGTGGGGCATCGCCTTCGGAAGGAGAGTTACTTGAGGCTGATGGTTGTTTTGAGCGGGAGGTCCTGAGACGAACCTCCGACCATGATGGTGTAGTCGCCCGGAAGCAGGGTCCATGCATCCTTGGCTTCGTCGAAGATCGACAGATACTTGGGGTCGATTTCTACGGTGACGGTGCGCTTTTCTCCGGGATTCAATTTCACTTTGCTGAATCCTACAAGGCGCTTGGGCGGCTCCTGTGCAGCGGCGGGCAGCGATGCATAGACTTGTGCAATCTCTGAGCCTTCGCGAGAGCCGGTGTTGGCGAGGGTGAATGTGACTTTGACGGACTCGCCGGGAGTCGCCTGTAGAGCGGAGTAGCGATAAGTGGTGTAAGACAGACCGAAGCCGAATGGGAAGAGCACGGGCTTCTTTTCAGCGTCGTACCATTTGTAGCCGACCTTCACGCCTTCGTCGTAGGCGACCGGGAAAGGCGGCAGTCCAGCAGCCCATTGCTCGCGGGAGACGGGGCCGGAGAAATGATCCGACGCAGGCGGTGGCTGAGTGACGGTGGGATGCGGCAGGTCGGCTTCGCTCTTTGGGAAGGTGTTGGGCAATTTGCCGCTGGGATTTACGGAGCCGAAGAGAATATTGCCGACAGCATTTGCGCCGTCGCTCCCTGCGAACCACGCCTCGAGAATCGCGGCGGGCGCATCGACCCAGGGCATGGTGACGGGGTTGCCGGTCTCGAGCACAACGATCGTGTGTGGGTTCGCGGCTGCAACGGCGGCGATGACTGCGTCCTGATTGTGGGGAAGGGTGAGGCTTTTGAGGTCCATACCCTCGCTGGCCCACATATATGCGAAGACGATCGCGACGTCAGCGCCTTTGGCAGCGGCGGCAGCGGCAGCGGGATCGGTGCCGGGATCATATTTCACGGTTGCCTTGGGGGCGCGTGCCTGGATTGCCTTGAGCGGCGAGGTGGGGAACCAGATCTCTTCCATCCAGTGGGTGGGGCCTTGTCCAGCGGGCTTGATGGCGTTGCCACCGATCGGATCGACCTGGGCAGAGCCCCCGCCGGAGATCATTCCCACGTCGGAGTGTGAGCCGATGACCGCGATAGTGTGTAGGCGAGCTGCGTTCAGCGGCAGAATGGCTTTCTCATTCTTTAGCAGAACGATGCCGCCTTCTTCGATTTTGCGAGCGGTTTCAAACCCGGCGATAGGGTCGATGACGCTGCGCTGGCGGGGATGATCGATGACGCCTGCTTCGAACATGGCACGCAGTATGCGGTGAACATGCTCGTCCAGTTCGGCAACGGGAATTTTGCCGGCTTCGACTGCGGCTTTGTATTTGTCACTGAAGAAGAAGCTGCCGGGTTCTTCGTTATCGAGTCCGGCGGCGGACGCTTTTTCTGTGCTGTGTGTACCGCCCCAATCGGAGAGAACGAAACCGGGGAACTTCCAGTCCTTCTTGAGCAAATCGGTGAGGAGGTATTTGTTTTCGCAGGCGAAGTCGCCGTTGACGCGGTTATAGGAGCACATGACCGCGGCGGGATGTCCCTTCGTAACGCCGATTTCAAATGCGAGCAAATCTGTTTCACGCGCGGCGCGTTTGCTGATGGTGATGTCAACGGAGTTGCGTCCGCTCTCCTGGTCGTTGAGCGCGTAATGCTTGAGGTCGCCGATGACGTTAGCGGACTGCGTGCCCTCGATGAGACGGGCTACCAGGGTGCCGGCGAGAATCGGGTCTTCACCGAGGTACTCGAAGGTGCGGCCGTTACGCGGTTCACGCGTGATGTTTGCGCCGCCGCCGAGCGACATGTTGAATCCCTGAGCGCGGAGCTCGCGACCGATGAGCGCGCCGTATTCGTATGCTGCTTCGATGTCCCAGCTTGCAGCAGCCGCGACATTGGCCGGGAGAGCGGTAGAGTAGCGGCCATTGACTCCGCTAGAGCGCACGCCGTAGGCAGCGTCGCTCATGTCGATTCCTGGAATGCGGAGGCGCGGAACGCCGACGGCATAACCGACGCCGCGGTTTGAAGGTGCATTTTCAGGCGTGACGGCGTCGTCTGTGGGCATGCCTACGCCGTGCAGGAGCGCGACCTTCTCATCGAGGTTCATCTCTTTGAGAACCAGATCGGCACGCTGGTCGGGCGAAAGACTCGTGTTCATCCACGGGCCGGTGGATGCAGCCTGGCGCTGCTGAGCCAAGCCGGGAACCGCAAGCGAAACAAAGAACAGGAACACCAACGCCGAAGTGAACAGACCGGCGCGGCGCAGAGAATGACTCATAACTCCCCCTCGATAAACCGTTTTTGCAGGACACACCATCCTATCAATAAACCGGAGGGCCAGGCTGGACCAGTGATGGGGAGCACTAAGGGGAATCAGTCGGTTGCGCGTCCTCGCATTATGCGCTGATAGGGAACATAGACGGGCTCCCAGACGTAGGCGCGGAGTTGCTGGCTGAGCGTCGTGGGACTTTCGATTGCAGCGACTCCTTCAGCGATCGCTTGGCGTGCGACGGCTTCCGCAACGACGAGAGCAATTTTGCGCGAGTCCCTGACGGGAGGCAAAAGCGGAGCGTTCTTGTCCTGACAGGTGGGAGAGAGGCTGGCAAGGGTCTTTGCGGCTGACATGATCATGTCGTCTGTAACTCGCGTCGCTCGAGAAACGAGGATGCCGAGGGCAAGACCAGGAAAAATGTAGGAGTTGTTGATCTGCGAGATGCGCACCATGCGGCCGTCGACCTCGACGGGGGCAAAGGGGCTACCGGTGCCGACAAGTGCGCGGCCTTCGGTCCAGCGCAAGAGGTCGGCCGGTGTTGCCTCAGACTGTGAGGTCGGATTCGAGAGAGGGAAGATCACGGGGCGTTGCGCATGGCGGGCCATCTCGCGCACGATCTCCTCAGTGAATGCGCCGGGCTGTGCAGAGACACCGGCAAGAACAGTGATCCTGGCATTGCGAACGACGTCGAGAATGGAGATGTCTTCTGAGCCTGAAAGCTGCCAGCCGTCTACCGAAGACCGTTTCCGCACGAGCGGTAGTTGAGTGGGGCGAATGCCTCGGGCGCCTTCAATGAGCAGACCGTAGCGGTTAAATGCGTAGATGCGATCGCGGGCTTGCTCGTCGGTAAGGCCCTCAAGCTTCATCGCTGCAATGAGGAGTTCGATGATGCCGATTCCTGCGGAGCCAGAGCCGAACATGACGATTCTCTGTTGAGAGAGAGGAATGCCGGTGGCGTTGACGGCGGCGAGCAGTGTGGCGGTTGTGACAGCGGCGGTTCCCTGGATGTCGTCGTTGAATGTGCAGAGGCGATCGCGATAACGCTCGAGCAGACGAGCCGCATTCGTACCGGCGAAATCTTCCCACTGCAACAGAATGTGCGGCCAGCGTCGCTGAACGGCCGAGACAAATGCCTCAACGAAGCTGTCGTATTCTTCGCCGCGGATTCGATGGTGTTGCCACCCGATGTAGATAGGATCGCTGAGCAAAGTTTCGTTGTCAGTTCCGGCGTCGAGAAGAATCGGAAGACAATGCTCGGGAGGAATTCCGGCGAGCGCGGTATAGAGCGCCATTTTTCCGATGGGGATGCCCATGCCTCCGGCTCCCTGATCACCCAGGCCGAGAATGCGTTCTCCATCGCTGACCACGATGCAGCGCACATCGTCAAAGCGCGAGTCGGAGAGAATCTGATCGATGCGATCCCGGTTGGGATAGCTGATGAACAGCCCGCGTGGGCGGCGCCAGATTTCAGAGAAGCGCTGACATCCCTCGCCCACGGTGGGGGTGTAGACGATGGGGAGGAGTTCCTCGGTATAGTGCTCGATCATGGAATAGAACAGCGTCTCATCGTTGTCCTGAAGATCGCGCATGTTGCTGTATTTGCCAAAAGGAGTTGGGCGGCTATCTAGCACTCTCTTGCGGCGAGCCCGCTGATCTTCGAGTGTCCCAATGTGAGGTGGGAGGAGCCCATGAAGACAGAAGGTGTCGCGCTCCTCTTCGCTAAAGGCCGTGCCCTTATTCAGGCGAGAATTGGAGAGCAGCTCGACGCCGTGGAGACGGGTCTTGATTGTGGGCTGTTTTGAATTGTCACTTGCATCCGCATTTGCGGAAGACTTTTCACTCATCGGAGTTTCCCTCCTTAGAGATTCTTTCCGCACCATTTGGGGAGATTTTCGCCGCGTGCATGCAGTCAGAATTCATTTGGCCAGTTGATGATAACCAAATCTGACCTCACTTGCGGTGAAGGACGACACAGGTGTTCTGCGAGATTCTCAGTTTCTGAGAATGAATGAGCAGGTAGTCTCGAACAATTGGGGGATTTGGAAAACGGATTTTGCAGGAATAAATTCTGAGGCCCACGCTTCCTTCAGAGAGCGTGGGCCCTTGCAGGTTATGGGGAATCGAACAACGCCTCAGGCTCCTGGGGAGAGAGCACTGAAAGAAAAAGGGACGGCTATCTATCTATTGGTGCTTCCACCGGAGCCTCCGCCACTGCCGGAGTGCGATGGTTGATTGCCACCGCTTCCTGACTGGCCGCGGTTACCCTGGCGCGGGTCTTCCTTCGACATATCATTGGGCCGATTGCCCTGGTTGCCGGGATTGCCCTGTTGTGAGGTCTGGCCGCTGCCGCCCTTTTGAGTTTCCTGATCCTTCTGAGAGCCGGAAGATCCTGATCCTGGTTGGTTTGCCATGTACTGCTCCTGTGAGCCGCGCTGCACCTCTTACGCGAACGTAACGCTGGCCTACACTGGGATGCCTTCGTTTTGTGGCAAGGTTGCACGTTTTTGTGAATGCTTTATGTCTCCAAACGGGCGATTTTTCGATGGAAATTTTCACTGGTTTGGAGTTGGCAAACGACGAGGAAGTGGTGCTACAATCCGTCGATTTGGCTAAGGACGACAGCGAGCCGCGATGAGATAGAGTGATGTGAATCGCGGCTCGGCGATGGTGAATTATTGCCTCGAATTGTGCACGCCACCTGCAGCGAATCATTCAGCGACATTCGGGCGTGAGTGCTGATTTGCGAGATCGCGCTCAGTTCTCTTCGATAATTGCGAGGTCCCAGGGCGCGAGCGTCAGCTGCGTTGATTTCGCAACAGCTTTTCCATCGAGCAGGTTTGTTCCTGCGCCATAGCTGTAATCTGCTTTGACTTCTGCCGCGGAGTAGTTGAAGTAGTAATGGATATGTTTGCCAAGTCGATTGACGCCGTGCTGCGCGTGGATTGCGGCGGGCAGATCTGTTTGTGCGATTCCCGCTTTTTGCAACGCGCCCTTGAGTACCGCTGTTTGGAGCGCATCGGAGAGGAAGGTGCCTTCATAGAGCAGCGAACCGGAGCCGAATTCGTTCTCTGTGATAGCGGGCCATTTTCCAAAGAACGGATGATCGTAGTAGGCAATTGCTTTTGCGTGTTCAGGCATCAGGAATTCTGCCCAGTAGCGGACTTGATTTGCGCTTGCGTTGGCGTCACTCACGTGGAAGGGATCGCCTTTGAGAGAAAGTGGGTTCTCGAGGTTTGAAAATTCCTGATAGCTGAAGCCTGCGGCTTCGCGTAATGGACCGGGTGCGCGCACCCAACGGACGGCAGAATATTCGTTGGCGAATCCGCTCTTGAAGGTCATGACAACGTGACCGCCATTTTTTACATAATCCGAAATGCGCTGCAGCAGGGCATCGTCGGAGATGTAGAGCGCAGGCACGATGAGAAGTTTGTAGGCGGAAAAATCTTTCGTTTCGGGGAAGACAAAGTCCGTACCGATGTTGAGATTGTAGAGGGACTTGTGTAGCTGCTGAACGACCGACACATAACCATCGGCCTCGTTGGTCCAGCTTCTTTCGGGCACTCCACCGCCGTAGGGCATGAAGCTGATGGCGTTGGCGGAATCGCGGCTCCAGAGGATTGCTACATCGTTGTGGATCTTGAGACCAACGAGGCGCGGGCCGATCTTCTGCAACTCATGGGCGGTTTTGGCCATTTCGGCGTACACGCGGTTTGGTTCGAGATCGTGCGACAGAATGCCTTTCCAGTAGGTCTCCTGGTTGCCGGCGATCGACGCCCAATGCCAGTACTCGACCATGTTGGCGCCACCGGCGAGATAGGTGTAGACATCTTCACGAAGCTGGCCATCGTAGGGCGGAAACTGACTGCCAGAGGTCCAGCCGATGGTCTGCGCGTTCGTCTCGGTAATGAGGAAGTTGGAGTGCTTGAGCGAGCGAGTGAAATCGGTTTGGATGGCCTGGAAGGATCCATCGTAATGATCCTGCGTGCCGTGGTAGATGTTGTCGGCGGGAATGTCGAGGGCCTCGGCAACGGCCTCTTCGTTAACGTCGCGTTTCATCATGCCGCCGTAGTCGGTGGTGACGAACTGGCGTGATCCGGCGCATTCGCGGACCAGTGCGGCCTGCCAGTGAAGGAAGTCAGTGACGCGCATTTGACTCCAGCGAGACCACTCCAACTTGTAGCCGGTGGAGATTGTGCCTTCGCGAGTGGGAAGGTCTTCCCACGTGTGGATGTTTTGGCCCCAGTAATTGAGGAACCATGCTTTGCTCAGGGCTTCGGGGGTCACGAATTTCTTTTCGAGGTAGTGCTGGAATCCGATGAAGACGTCGCGATTTGCGGCGTCGTAGCTGCCTGTCTCGTTGTCGAGTTGCCAGCCAATGACGTTAGGGTTGTCTTTGTAGTGTGCCACGATGTGGCGGATGAGGCGCTCTGCGTAGAAGCGGTAAGCGGGCGAGTCGGTGTCCATGTTCTGGCGCAGACCGTAGACGCTGGGCACGGCCTTCCCACCGAACATACCGCCGGGAATGCGATCGGCGAGGATCTCAGGATGCTGGTGCGCCATCCACGCAGGGACAGAGTATGTGGGAGTGCCCATGATGACCTTGATGCCGGCCTTGCCCATCGCGTCAACGACGCGGTCCATCCACGCGTATTCGAATTGGCCGTCCTGCGGCTCCCAAAGGCTCCACGTCGATTCGCCCATGCGAACGACGTTTAGACCGGCGTCCTTCATGAGAGCGACGTCTTTGTCGAGACGCGCAACCTGATCTCCAGGCATGTACTCGTTGTAGTAGGCGACACCATAGAGCACGGTGGGAAAGTCGAGATCGGGTTGCGTCGCTTTCGACGGCGTACTGGAATTTGATTGTTGCGCGGAGGCGACGACCGCCACTAGAGCGGCTGACAAGAGGGACGCAAGAAAGCGTTTGCAAGAAAGGTGCATGGCCTATCCTTTCGCGATGAAAAACGATGTTGCAAAAACGGAAAGACCATAAGAACACTTCTAGTCAAAGGTGAGCAAGACGATCTCGGAATGAGTTCCCACACGCATGGGCGGACCCCAGGTTCCAGCTCCGCTGGAGGTATAGACCTGCATGCCTCCAAACCTCTGAAGCCCATAGGTGAATTTTCCGAACGCCCGCCGGGTAATTAAGCCAAAAGGGAAGAACTGGCCGCCGCCGTGAGTGTGTCCTGAAAGCTGTAGGCTTACCCCGGCATGTTCTGCGACAGGAAGCTGAGTTGGAGTGTGGTTCAACAGAATGCTGGCGGGGCCGGTTTTGAGGCTCAGGCTTTCGAGATAGGCACGCAAGGCCAGGGGATGAGTGGAAGGCCCGTACGGCACACCGACGATTTGAAGGCCATCGACTGAAACCCGTTCGTTATTCAGAACGCGAATGCCGGCTCGAATGAGGGCCGCTTCGTAGCTGGTGGCGCCTCCGAATCCCTCGTGATTGCCGTCGACGAAGTAGGTGCCGAACAATGGCGATAACTCAAACAATGGGGAGGAAGCAATATTCGGGTCGATTTTGGTGCCGTCATAGAGGTCGCCGGCGATGAAGATAATGGCGGGATCAAGACGTCGAGCCATGGCAGCGATCCGACGCGCGAACCGGGTGCCATTGATGTGGCCAAGATGCAGGTCGCTGATTAAAAGGGCGGTGCGGCCACGCCAGGATGATGGCAGGTTTGGCAGCCTGATGGAGATGCGGCGTTCACGAATTACGCGTGCATTGACGAAACCGTAGATACCGGTCGCAATCGCGGCGATGAGCAGGAGGAGGGCGATCCAGGGGCGGGCCGTGAGGCGTTCAGTAGTGGGGAGAACGAACAGTACGAGGTCGATCAACCGCGCGAAGATTGCAGCGAGCAAGAGGAAGTTGGCAAAGCCGATCCAGATCGCCGCGATCCAATAGAAGGATTTCACAAATGGATTTGAGAATCGAAAGCCGAGGAGAGTCGCAGCCATGAAGATCAAGGAGAGGAGGGCAAATGCAATTGCCAGCGTGGATTGGGCCGTTGGGCTGAGCGGCCGCCAGAAGGCGATCCACGTGGCATACATGAACCAATGTGCGAGGCAAAAGACGGTCTGTACAACAGTGATGGCAAGAAGAGGCAAGGCCTTCAAACAGGGTCTCCACGTTCAATGATGGCATGAACAGAAGAGTGAGATGTCTGTGGGGTACCGGGGACATGAAAGAATTGTTATATGACGGCAACGGGGACAGAGTGGCTTGGCCTTTACATTTCGATTCCGTTTTGCCGCTCCAAGTGCACCTACTGCAACTTTGCATCCGGAGTGTACCCGGCGAGCGAGCACGGACGCTATGTTGCACGGCTGGTCGAGGATCTGAAGGGTTCAGGCGAGTGGGCGGCGAAGATGGGCGTGGCGCTGCCTCGGAATGTGGACTCGATCTACCTAGGCGGTGGAACTCCCAGCGTGCTGGAGCCGGACCTGATTGCGGCGCTTTTTGGGGCGATGCGGGAGAAGTTCGCAATTGACCAGAATGCGGAGATCACTGTCGAGTGCGCGCCGGGACAGATTGCGGATGAGACGCTCGATGCGCTGGTCGAAGCGGGTGTGAACCGGGTGAGCATGGGCGTGCAGTCGTTCGTTGACCGGGAGGCGCAGGTCAGCGGAAGGTTGCATAGCAGGGCGGTGGTGCTCAGCGATCTCGGCCGGCTGCGCGCTGCGGGGATTACCAATTTGAATGTGGATTTGATTGCGGGACTGGCGGGGCAGACCGCTGCATCGTGGGAGGAATCGCTTTCTGTATTGGTGGACTCGGGCGTGACCCACGCGAGCGTGTACATGCTGGAGGTGGACGAGGATTCCCGACTGGGTCGCGAGATGCTTGGCGGCGGTGCGCGGTATTACGCAGAACTTGTGCCGACGGATGATGCGATTGCACAGATGTATGAGAGGGCGATCGAGAGGCTGGAAAGCGCAGGGCTGAAGCAATATGAGATTTCCAACTTCAGCCAACCTGGACTTTCGTCACGGCACAATCTTCGTTATTGGAAACGTCGACCTTATCTGGGTGTGGGACTTGATGCGTCGTCGATGTTGCGGGAGTCGTCCAATGAATCGGAACGGGACGGCTACATCTTGCGTTCGACGACAACGGATGACCTGCAGGAGTTTCTGGCAGGACCGGAAGAGGCGGAGACGAGTTGGCTTTCGCCTGATCGACAGCACGAAGAGGCGTGGTTTCTCGGGCTTCGCTTGAATGAGGGAGTAAACCTTGCGGAATTGCGCGATGAGTTTGGGGCGGAGCGGGTTGCGACGATAACCGAGGCGGTCGCTGAGCTTGTTGACAGAGGATTGCTCACGTCTGACGGTGAGACGGTGCGGCTGACGGCGCAGGGTCGGCTGTTGTCGAATGATGTGTTTCAACGGTTTCTGACAACAGTTTCCGACAAAAATGCCGTTGCTGTGGAGATTCCGGCGCGTTGACAAAATGACGATGGCGCCGCGCGCGGATGTGTCACCGGGCGTGAGATTTGTCGTTGGCGTTGATGAAGGCTATGGAATCAGCGACGGCCGCATGGCATTCACCGAAGCAGTGGATTGAGCCGGCACCTCGGTCTTTTGCTGCGGACAGGGCCTTTTCTGCTTCGCGAAGTACGACTACCGGAGAGCGGCCATTACTGGAAGCAATTCCGAAGCAGGCGGACAGCTGAATCTGTTTTTCCGGCAATCGAAATGGCTGCGAAAACACGTCTTGCTTCAGCCGCTCAGCGAGCATCGTCGCATTGAAGTTATCGCAGCCTGGCAGAACGAGCAGAAGCTCGTTGTTCTCAAGCTGGCCAAGAAGGTCGTAGCTTCTAAGGAGACGAGTTGTTCGCTGAGCAACCTGGCTCAACACCTCGTCGCAACGCCAGACCTCGATGTGCGAATCGCCGCCTTCGCATGTATCGAAGCCGAACAGAATGAGGCAAAGCGCGGTCTTCATGCGCTGCACACGATCGGTTTCGCGAAAGAGGATCGACAGCAAGGCTGGCCGATCGTACACGCCGGGAATAGCAATCCGTGGAGCGTTCGATCCTGGCGGCTGGAGCCGGTCTTCGGACGGGGAAGAAGTAAATTGCGGTCCATTGCTACGGTGCATCCTGTGACCCCTTAGGAGATGCATCGGCGCTGCTTAGAGAATGTTTAGGAATCCAGGAGCATTATTTGCGGCTTCTAATGACCCGAGTGAGGATCACGGCCGCAGAAGAAGGACGGCGCTGGTATTGCGCCGTTTTCTCTTGGGTGTCGAAGGCTGTCTGCTGTCGAGAAACTAGTCGACGAAATCAACGCGGGGGGCAATTGGAATCACGCCGCGCTCGTGTCCAAGGTCGAGTAGTTTGCGAATGGCCTGGCGTCCGTCGGCGCCGTAGTCGAGCGTGCGTTCGTTGACGTACATGCTGACAAAGCGGCTGGCTGTGGTGTTGTCGAGATCGCGGGCAAACTGCATCGCGTATTCCAGTGCCTGCTCACGGTGATCGAGAGCGTGCTGAATGCTGTCGCGCAACGCCTTGGAGATGATTTTGTGGGATTCGGCGCCGAGGGAGCGGCGAATGGCGTTTCCGCCAAGCGGCAACACCAGGCCCGTGGTTTCGCGCCACCAGATGCCCAGGTCAATGACCTTGTAGAGGCCGCTGTGAGTGTAGGTGAGCTGGCCTTCGTGGATGATGAGCCCCGCGTCGAAACGACCGGCCAGAATTTCAGGGATGATCTGGTCAAAGGGAACGACCTCGGTTTCGATCTCCGGGTTGAAGATTTTCAAAGCAAGGTACGCGGTTGTGAGAGTGCCGGGAACGGCTACTTTGATGCGGCGCAGATCGCTGTGCGCGATCGGCCGCAGGGAGACGATCATGGGGCCGTAGCCCTCTCCGACACTGCCGCCACAGCCCATCAGGGTGTAGTTGTCCTGCACGTAGGGGTAGGCATGAAAGCTGATGGCGGTGACATCGTAAAAGGCTTCGCTCTGTGCGCGACGATTGAGCGCCTCAATGTCGCACAGGGTGTGGGAGAACTTGTATCCGGGCACGCGGATCTTGTTTGTGGCAAGTCCGTAGAACATGAAGGCATCGTCGGAGTCGGGACTGTGCGCGATGGATATGTCAATTGTCGGATTCATAACGGCTGCGTCAGTACTTCGGGTGCTCACGGATACCAAGGTCCTTTCAAAGGAAAGACAGCAAAGGGAAGTGAAACGGCTCTCCGGCGGTTAGATGCGATTATGCGTTCTGGCGGCGGACGCGCTGGAAGCCTGCTGCGAGTGCGGCCGCGGCGGCAACCTTGAGCGCATCGCCGGGCAGGAAGGGGAGGATTGCGAGCTTGACTGCCGCCGTTGCCGAGGCATGGGTCAAGACTGAAAGCCAAAGAGCTCCGCAAAGAAGAATGACGAGATTGCCGATGCCCGCGCTGATAAGGGCCGCCGGGAAGTTGCGGTTGCTGCGGCGGAAAAGAGAGGAGATCAGCATGGCGGCCACGGGGTACGCCAGGAGATATCCCCCTGTAGGGCCGAATAGGTGGGCTAATCCGCTGGAAAAGGCGAAGCCAGGCGCGAAGACAGGCAAACCAACAGCGCCTTCTGCGAGGTAAGCGAGCAGGGTCGTGGCTGCGAGACGGGGAGCCAGAACCAATCCCAGGAGCAGGACAGCGAAGGGTTGAAGGGTCAGCGGAACCGGGGTAAACCAGAGCGGCAGAGCAACGTGGGAGCAAACGGCGACGAGGGCGCTTCCCGACAGAACGATCAACGTGGAACGCAGCCATGGGGAGGCATCAGATGAGGTGGTCAATGAATCCAGAGGGGTCGAGAGTACCTTCATCTTTTTTTATCCTTAAACTTCTGATTCCAAGTCGTTTTCTTCGGGCGTCCCGGTGTGTTTACTTGCACTCACGAGAGATTCGCCCCGAAGTTTTGCGCGTTGCAGCAAGATATGACGCGCCATGCCTGCGGCTGCCAGCAGCAGCCCCCCTAAAGAGACGAGAAGAGCAATGATCAACCAGCGCATCGCAGCAAAACCCAAGAATACCAGATGGGCACATGCGCGCTTATGAATCTCCGGAATGGATCGCGGGCGTAGCCAGGCACGAATGCAACCATGTCAGGTAGGAGGAACTGCCCGACTCGACGGGGAGAACCAGGAATTCCGGAGTCTCATAACTGTGGAGTGAGCGAAGGCGAGCCTCGAGTGCGGCGAGTTGAGCCGGGCCGGTCTTGAGGAGAAGCAGCGTTTCGGTCGCGGATTCGATTTCACCCTGCCAGCGGTAGATGGACTGGACGGAGGGGATGAGTGTGGCGCACGCGGCGAGACGTTCTTCGACGAGGGTTCGGCCGAGGTGCTCTGCCTCTTCGGGGGTGGATGTGGTGGTGAGAACGACGCGTGCTGGAGGAATGGATTCGGGCATTAGGTGGCTTCCTGGGTCAGTGTGTGAATGCGAAGGTGTGCGAGTTGATTCCCAAGGCTAGCAGTTCATTGTAGTGCCCTCTTGTCAAGCTGTTCGCAAACCTTTCCTGCTTGGCCTATTGGAAAGGCGCAGGCGCGAGGCAGCGGAGTTCTCAGTGAGTTTTCACCGATAGCAACTTGCCGAGTTTGGCCTGGTGTTGGAGTATGGTGCTTGCGGCCGTGGACCCGGCGCGTGGAGAAAGATGATGAGTTCAGCGATCAAGTTTGGCACCTCCGGATGGAGGGCAATTGTTGCCGATGAATTTACAGTGGCGAATATCCGGCTGGCGGTGGCAGGTATTGCGGCATACGTGAAGACACAGCCGCAGCCGCACCGGGTGTTGGTGGGCCGCGACCCGCGGTTTCTGGGCGAGAGTTTTGTAGCCGAGGCATGCAAGGTCCTGGCAGGGGCGGGGATCACGCCGATCGTGATTCCTGATGCTGCTCCCACGCCGGCGATTGCGCACGCTGTGCGTACGTTGAAAACGTCGGGGGCGATTAATTTCACCGCATCGCACAATCCGCCAGAGTACAACGGCATCAAGTTCTCAACCCACGATGGCGCGCCGGCTTTGCCTGAGGTGACGAAGCAGATCGAGGCTGCGATTGCGGCCAATGGGAGCAGCGAGATACCTAATGGGAATCCGCCGGAAGGTGGGTTCGAGACGGCGGATGTGAAGCCGGCGTTTCTGCACCGGCTGTCGGAACTGGTGGATCTCAAGGCGATTGCCAAGTCTCACATCAAGGTGGTCTTCGATCCTTTCTGGGGAGCGGGCCGTGGATACAGTTGCCACATTTTGCGGGAAGCCGGCGTTGAAGTGGCGACAGTTCATGACTACCGCGACGTGTTGTTTGGCGGGCATGCTCCCGAGCCTGACGATCACCTTCTGGGCGATGCGAAGGCGAAGATGAAGGAGATTGGGGCGAAGATCGGCATCGCTACCGACGGCGACGCGGATCGCTTTGGAATTTTGGATGAAGACGGAACGTTCATTCAGCCCAACTACATCATTGCGCTGTTGTTCGACTACCTGGTGGAGACGCGCGGGATGGAAGAACGGCGTGGCCAAGAGCGTGGCGACAACGAATCTGGTCAACGCGATTGCGGAGCACCACAAAGTACCTCTGTATGAGACATCCGGTGGGATTCAAGTACATTGGCGAGTTGATCATCGCGGACAAGATCGCGATTGGCGGCGAAGAGTCGGCAGGGTTGACAATTCGCGGTCATGTTCCCGAGAAGGACGGAATCATTGCTGGGCTTCTGGTAGCGGAGATGGTGGCGAGCCGCGGCAAGAGCCTGGGTGCGCAATTGAAGGCGATGTTTGCCAAGGTTGGTTCCTTCTATCCCGTTCGTGAGAACTTCCACTTGACCCCGGAGCGGAAGGCCGCGTTCACTGAGAAGTTGAAGGCAGATCCCACCGAACTGAGTGGGCGCAAGGTTGCGAGTGTTGTGCGCACTGATGGGCTCAAGCTGATTCTCGAAGACGGTTCGTGGGTCTGCTATCGGCTGTCGGGAACGGAACCGGTGGTTCGCGCTTACACCGAGGCGCGCAACGAAAAAGATATGGTCGCACTGAGAACAGCGGCTGAAAAGTTTGTGTTGGATTAAATTGGAGAACTCGAGGCCGAATGGCAGAGCAGAATCTATTTAACAAGAAGGACGAAGCGGCCGAAGAGCCGCTGCCTATGCGCGAGAGAGCGCTTGCATGGGCGCAGAATGGGTGGCGTCCGGCGGGCACAATGGTGGCCATTGCGCTCACCCTGGCTTTTGGCTGGAGTGTGGTGAACGGCAGACACGGGCTCTCAGTGTGGCATCAGCAGCGAACGCAGGATAAGCAACTGCGCATGGAGATTCAGGAACTGGAGCAGGAAAACGCTCACCTGCGGGAGCACGTTAAGAGGCTCAAGTCCGATCCGAGCGCGATTGAGCATGAAGCGCGCGAAAAGCTTCATTATGCGAAGCCCGGCGAAGTGATCTACACGCTTCCCGTGGAGCCGAAAGTGCAGACGCAGTCCGCTGAGGGCGGCAAATAGCGGAGCAAATTCTCCAAGGGGTGGGACGGCGCGCCAGAAACATCGGCGCGCCCTTTTTCTTTATTTCGCAGAGGCTGGGGTGCCTTCGTGCGACGCGTTGGCGGTGGATGTGCCGGGGTGTGAGAACCACTCGACACCAGCGCCGACAAGCGGTGCATCATCGCCAAGCGCCGAGACGCGAAGCTGGACGTTGAGGCCGCTCAACTCCTGAAGAGCCATCGGCAGGAACAGGAACGCCGACCGTGAAATTCCGCCGCCGAGCACCACTACGTCAGGCGCGAACTCGGACACGAGACTTTTGAGGACAAGGCCGAGGTTGCGGCCGAAGTCCGCAAACACCTCGATTGCGACAGGTTCGCCGCCCACCGCGTAATGAGCGATTGAGGCAACCTCCCGTTCTTTCCCTGAGCGTTCGAGATAGGCGCTCTGAATTGCCCGGGTGGAGATTTGATCTTCGACGATCCCGACTTGATATGGGACGTTCCAAATCTCGCCGCCGGGAGGAACTCCTGCTCCCTGAGTCACTACGTGGCCATCGACGGAGAAGGCTGAACCAACTCCCGTTCCAAGCGTGATGCCGACGGCGCGATTGACGCCGCGGGCAGCGCCGGCTCCGACTTCCCCGAGAAGATAGGCCGCTGCGTCGTTGAGGAAACGCACGCAGTCGGATGTCCATCCGAACCGCGCAGAAAGTGCCTGGCTCAGGTTCACTCCGTAGAGGTAGGGCAGCTTGTGGCGCATCCTGCTGATGCCTTCGGAGTAGTCGAATGGGCCGGGCATGGCCAACTCTGCTCCGGCAGGGCTGTCTTTGCCGGCGGATGCCTGCCGGCCGATGGAATACAGGACGTCGACGAAGGCGTCACTTGTCTGGCTGTCAGGAAGGTTCGTTTTCACAACAGGAGAGAGCCGATAGCTTTCGGCGTAACAAATCGCCGAAGAGATGTGGCTTCCTCCAACGTCGTACACCAGAACACAAGGACTTGCTTCGGACTCCACGTTCACCTCTTCTCTGGTAACGCAACCATTGTAAGCGGAGCAGGCACTTCAAGACTGTGAGGCATAGTCGGAAGAACGTTCAGAAATCGATATGGGCGCGAACGGATCCGACCCATGCGGGGCCTCGATCGCGGTTGTAGCCGGGATCGGAGATGTGATGCACGTCTATCGAGTAAAAGAGGCCTCGCCATGCATGCAGGGTGTAGTAGGCTTCGACGATATTCTCGCGACCGTAGTTGAGATTGCCGTCGCCCAGAAGGAAGCCGAGGCCGCCGAAGTGTAGATAGTTTTGATGATCGCGCTTGATGGCGTTGGAGACTAGCGCGAGACCAATTTTGTCTGCGGGGCGATGCCAGCGCGCAGGGACGAAGTCGGCACCGGCCTCTACAGTCTGGTCGACTTCGGTGTAAGCGTAGGATTCGTGCTGGCCTTCGTTCCAACCGAAGCGGCCAAAGACGCTCAGGTTGGCGGTCAACTCCTGTTCAGTGTTGAAGCCGAAGCCGTACTTGAGCGCGCCAAAGTGTTCGTGAAGCGTGATTGTCGGTGTGGGATCGGTGCCATCGAGAAACGCATTGACTGCTTCGCGATACGTGCCCATGTGAGCGCGATTGGCAAAGAACAGGAGGCGGGTTCTTCCGCTGCGGTCCCGGACGAAGCTGTGATGGAGTTCGAGCTCGCCGTTCTGTCCGTGGGCACGGCTGAATGCCCAGTCGAGGTCGATTCCGTTGGCTACTACCGGCATGGCGAATATGCCGTAGCGAAGGCTCCATTTGGGATCGTCATATTCGATCATGCCACCGACGGTGTAACCGCGGGTGTCGGCGGCGTAATCCCATGCGCCGTTGTTGTCGACGGTCCAATTCATGAATTGAAGATGGCTGTCGGAGCCAACGGAATTGATGTCGAAGAAATCGGGCAAGGTCATTTTGCCTCCACGAAACTCGATGCGGCGAACGGGCACGCGGGAGGCCGGGGAGAAAGGGCCGGGCGTCTGGCTTGTTGTCTCGTCGGTAAGGCCGATGACCTGATGGATCTCGTAACGGGCGAGATATGGCGCGGAGCCGAGGTTCGGGTTACGAACGACATCGAGGTTTGTGAATCCTGCGAGGCCGAGCGCCTGGCTCAGTCCACGTCCGGCGGCGCTTTCGATGTCGAGAACGAAATCTGTGTTGTAGCGGATCGAGGGGTTTAGGCGAAGAGCTGTGTAGAAAGTCCCGACCATGGATGTCTTGTACTCGGCGGAATTGCGGAAGCTGTTCGGTCCTTCGTAGAGCGAGTGGAAGGGGAGGCGGCCCTGGAAGATGATGTTGGCCTGGCCGGAGATCCAGTAGCGGCTGTTTTCAGGGTGGGGAGCCATGGTGAGGACAGGATCGTCGGGCGGAGGTGTTGGGGCATCTGGTGCCTGTGGGAGTGCGATGGATGCCATGACAAACACGACGCCTGCCAGGATGCGAGCGAGATTTGAGCATCGGTTGGCAGAAAGGAACATTTGCATGGGACCTTTGAGGAAGATGGGGGATCGGGCCTAGGCTATTTTAGGTGCCTTGCACGGTGAGGCGTTCCGGCTGTCAGACTCGGCATGTGAATTGAATGTTAAGTTTGGCTAGTTCGCGAGCGCGGAAGCGCCGCTAGAAGTGATGTTGCGGCGCTATGGCTTGGTTCAAGAGAGCGAGCTAAGCTCGTCCGGCGAACTCGCGGGTTTCGGTGTAGACGTTGATCTTTTCACCCTCTTCGATAAAGAAGGGGACGCGGATCTCAAGGCCGGTCTCAAGGCGGGCGTGCTTTGTGACTGCTCCGCTGGCGGTGTTGCCGCGAACGCCGGGCTCGGTGTAGGCGACGGAGAGTTCAACTTTCTCGGGGAGTTGGAGGCCGATGGGATTGCCGTTGAACTTGTCGAGCTTGATGATGACGCCTTCGAGCAGAAACTGGAGCGCGTCGCCGAGCTTGTCGGGAGTGAGGCGGATGGTGTCGAAGGTCTCCTGATCCATGAAGTAGGAACCTTCGCTATCGGAGTAGAGGTAGGAGGCCTCAACAGTTTCGAGGTCGGGCTCCTTGAACTTGTCGCTTGCCTTGAAGGTCTTGTCGAAGACGGCGCGGGTGAGCAGGTTGCGCATCTTGAGGCGAACGAGGGTCTGGCCGCCGCGCGCGGTGGGAGTGGAGACTTCCACGTCGAGGCAGTAGTAGGGAGCGTTTTCAAATTCGAAGTACATCTTGCGTTTGATTTCTATGGCATCGAGGAGTGCGGGCATGAAGATTTCCTTGGCAGATTAGACTTCTCTCATTCTAATGGGCCGGTTGACCGGGGCAAGGCAGAGAGGATCGGGACGCCTCCGCGACGTGGGTCTGTATCGGTGGTTGATAGAGAAAGTGGGTCTTCCTGGTTTCCCTTCGCTGACGGGGGCCAGACTGCACAGGATAAACCGCCAGCCAAGCAGCACCCTCCCTCCCATATTCTGTAAATAAATTGTCTGTTTTCATTGAGTTGCGGCATGCCAGCTGCTGCAAATTCCTCTCGCGAATGGACTTCGCCGCAGAATCCTCTCAGCTAAGGAGTTAACGGTCACTCGGGGCGAGTCGCAATCGCCGAGGCACAGAACGCAATCGAAAGCACGGACCGGCGGCTCGAAGAACCAATTTTCCGTTTCGGCTGAATGCAGATCGAGTCCTACTTCTCTATCTCTATTGTGCGCGTTGGGAGCGAAATCCTATGCAAAGTCGGGAGGAGTTTATTTCGCTTTGCATGAAGGGATTAGCGTTCTGCGAGATGGAATCGGCTTGACAGGTGCATCGAGCTATCCCGGGTCTCAGGAGCGAGACCCGGGGCACCCTTCTGTCTTGCTTGGGTTAAGTCGTCGTTTGATGTGGCGGCCGGGAAAATAGTTACGAAGGGGATGGATTTTGCAGTTCAGGTTCTTCCGGCCTCAGTCGCCGCTGTGACCTCATTCAGCTTGCCGGTTTTCACATCGTAGATGTAGCCGTAGATTGGAATCGACTTCGGCACAAGAGGATGGGCGCGAATCCTTGCTACGTCGTCTGTCACGGCCTGCTGTGGATTCGATACCGCCAGCCATTCAATGTATTCTCCTGCGCGGGAGCCGGGTCCTTTTCCAACATCGCGGAATCCGTCAGCGCCAAGTTCGGCTGTTTCAAGGCTGTTGGCCAGGAGACCGCGCATCACCTGGTTCGTAAAGAATTGCATTCCGCAATCGGTGTGGTGGATGACGAAGAACTCGCGGGTTCCCAGCAGCTTGTAGCTGATTACAAGGGAGCGAATGGCGTCATCGCTGGCGCGACCACCCGCGTTCCGAATGACGTGAGCGTCTCCTTCGGAGAGCCCCGCATATTTTGCCGGGTCCAGGCGCGCGTCCATGCAGGTGAGGACGGCAAAGCGCCTTGCAGGCGGCAAGGCGAGTTTACTTTTATCGCCGAAATTCTGGCTGTAGGTGTTGTTTGCAGCGAGCACCTGTTTCAACACATCACTCATTTCGAACCTCCTGTAGCGCGATTATTGATTTGGATTTGGGGAAGGACGGAAATAGGGGGGACTCGCAAGGAGAATTGCTAGCGACAACAGCCAGAGGGACTGCATGCCATGAGCAGGGGAGCGGATTGTGCGCGGCGGGCCATCGTTTGGGTTCTTTGTAGCACGTGGCGCACGGAACCACAAGAGATCTCGTCGGATCGGCTTGTCACTCGCTGGTGCAATCGGTCACAACTGGACTTTTTTCGCTCTCTGTTTAGGTAGACTCCAAGCAGACGGCTCGGCTCTGGAGGCTTGTATGAGCCAGATCAATCGACGGAATTTTGTGAGGATGGCCACGGCATCCGCATGTGCCCTGGTCTCGGCCCATTCAGCAGTGGCGCTCGAGCAGAGCCAGAAATCAGCGGGCATTGGCGGAAGAGGCCCAAGAATCCTGGGCCTGGAACTTCAGTCTTCTGTTCCGTTGCAGGAACTGCATACTTTTTACCAGGACGTCATTGGTTTAAGGGTCTTGCAGCATCGAGACAACCGGTTGGTGATCGCGGGCGGCGAGACAAACCTTGCGTTCAGTCATGCGCCAGACACAAAGGCCTTCTACCATTTTGCTTTTAATATTCCCGAAAACAAGATTGAGAGCGCCCTGGAGTGGCAGAAAAAAAGGACGGCGATGTTGCCGATTCCCGAGAGGCTTCGCGACGCCAATCACTCAAAAGAGGTTGTTGACTACAGTCACTGGAATGCGCACTCGATCTTCTTCCTGGATCCGGCGGGAAATGTCGTCGAATACATCGCCAGGCATGATCTGAAGAATGGATCCGCGGGAGAGTTCGGCACTCAGGATCTTTTGTATATCAGCGAGATTGGACTGATCGTGGACGATGTGATCGCAACCGCATCGTCATTGAAACCCGCGGTGGGCGTTGAGCAGTACCGAGGCGGCGACGACCACTTTACCGCATTGGGTGACGAGTGCGGGCTTTTGCTCATCATGAAGCGTGGCCGGATTCTCAATTTCGATCCCTCTACGGACGAGAAGGCTGCACGCGTGTTTCAAACCTCCGTGAAGGTTCGCGGTGCAGGAGGCCCATCATACGACTTCAATCCCTTCCCGTATAAGATCTTCGTCGATTCAAATCACACCGCCCGTTGACGGGCCGGGCGAGGGAGGGTACGTCAGCGGGCGGATTCTTCTGTGGCCTTGGCGCGAAATTCCTGCGGGGTGATGCCGTTCCAGCGTTTGAACGCGCGGTGGAATGCAGGGGGCTCGGAGTATCCCAACAGATAAGCGACTTCGCCGATGGAGATTTTGCGGTCTTGCAGATAGCGAGTGGCGGCCTCGCGTCGGGTGGAGTCGATCAGGTTTTGAAAACTGGTGCCGGCGGCGGAGAGGCGGCGCTGAAGTGAGCGAGCAGAGGTGCCGAGGGCGCGCGCCACACTCTGAATCTCCGTTTCCCCCTGCAAGATGCGCGCCATGATCACGCGGCGGATCTCTCCCGTCACGTTATCGAGTGCGGGTGCGCGGGCGATGATCTCTTCGGCGTGGAGTTCGAGCACTCCGCGAAGGACGGGATCGCGGCGTCGCATCGGAGTGTGCCAGGCTTCGTGAGAGATTGCAAAGCTGTTGCAGGTTTCGCCACCGCGGACGGGGCAGCCAAGGACCTGCTGCATTTCCAGAAGATCATCGGGCTGATGGATGAAGGTTACATAGGCGGGTTTGAGGCGGTTGTTTGTCTCCTCGCGCAAATGGAGAACGACCAGGGAGATTCCGTATTCAAAAGCGAGGGATTCGCGAGGGCCGTGATAGATGACGCGGACGGGATCTTCTTTGTCCTGAATTTCGAGCGCGTAGGGTGCATCGTTGAGGCGGTAATAGCGAGAAAGCTGGTGGATGCCGTGGGCAACGGTTTCGCAGGTGACTATCAGGTAATCGAGTAGCGGAAACGCGCCGATCGGGGTCTCGACGGCGAGCTTCATGCCGAAGTTTTTCAAAGGCCGGGTCCGCATGGCGTAGCCGAACATCGCTCCAAGAACCTGGCAGGGAACGCGGAAATCGGGATCGCTGGACTTTGAAAAATCCAGGCCCGCCGCGGATAGAAGAGCGTTTTTGTCATAGCCGAGCCGGCAAAGCGCGTTGAGGAAGGCGCGCGCAGTTTGAACAGGATCGGTGAATGTGGTGCGCGGCCCGCCACTGGAAAGATTGGCGCTTTTTGTCAATTCTTTGGCGGGCGCTGCCATTGTGAAGGGGTCTCCTTCTGCTGCATTGTGACATGCATATGGGCTGCTCTCAACAGCAATTGTGGGGTTGTGTTGCAGGCCAAATGAGGAGGTTGAGATGAGCAGAATCGTTACCACATTTTTTCTGTTAAGTACTTTCCTTGTCGCTCCGCGCTGGCTGCATGGAGCGGGGGCGGACGCTGACGACGCGACGCAGGTGGATCCATCGCTTGCGGCAGGAGCCGACAAATATCTCAAGGCGGTGCTGGCCGGCGACGCCAGTTCCGTCGCGGCGATGTTTCGCGAAGATGGAACGTTGATGCCGGCGGAATGCCCGTTGGTGCGGGGACGCTCCGCTATCGAGGAATACTATCGCGAGTGGTTCAAAGGGTCGGTCAAGGTGACTGCGTTTACTTTCCATCATCTTGAGTCGCCGGTTTTTGGCGATACGGCCTTTGATGTCGGGACATACAAACAGACTCTGGCGCTGGGGCCGTCTGGCACCGTGGATGTGTCAGGAAAGTACACAGTGATTCTGAAGCGGACCAGCGGGGAGTGGATGATTGCTTACCTGATTTTCAATGGGGATTCTCCGTCGAAGATGCCGGGGATTGCTGCGGGGAGCCGTTGAATGGGAGCGAGTCGGAGGGAAAGGCAACTGCGGTCCTTCGGCTCGCTGCGCTCCCTCAGGATGACAAACGATAAAGAGAAGGATTGGCTAAGGATGACAACGATGAAGCGCGATCAGCGCCTGAGCATGGCGATTGTCTAGGCGCTGGCGGGGGTGCGCAGTTCAATAAGGGCGGCGGTGAGATCGGCGGCAAGTGCGTGCTGCGTGTCGGGAGTCAGCTTGTTGCCCTGGCGGGTGAGATAGAAGACGTCGATGGCGGTCTCGCCTTCGGTGTCGATGAGAGCGACCTCGATATTGCACTGGTGGATGCTGAGAGTGAGAGCGATTTTGCGGAGGAGGCCGGGGACGTCTTGAGCGACGACTTGAAGCAGCGTCGAGTGGGTTGAAGATTCGGAATCGAATTGCAGGCGCGTTGCCACTTCCACTCTGACATTGCCGAGGTTGTTCGCGTGGCGGCGGGCGCCAAGCATCTGCTCGACCGGGACCTTCTGCGCGACCACGTCGTAGACATAGGCGAGAAAGCGATCTTTTTCGCTGGGGTTGAGCTCGATGGTGCGGAAGACGTCAGTGAACTGGAAGCTGTCGACCACCACTCCGGCATCGTTGGAGAAAGCGCCGGCCTTCACGATGTTCATGCCCCACGCCGCGAGTGCGCCGGCGACGTCGGCGAAGAGGCGGCTGCGGTCGCGAACGATAACGGTGAGATCGAAGAGTTGGCGATGGGGTCTGAGGTCAAGCTGGACGGGGTCCTTGTCAAGGTTTGCGGCGAGTTGGAAGTGATTGCGGATGTGCTCGGGGAGCCGAGTTTGCAGGTAGCGCTGCGGCAGGCCTTCAAGAAATTGTTTGAGCTCGTCGTACTGGGCGGGGGGAACCATGGAGCGGATGCGATTGAGCAGCGTGGGGTCGATGGCGGAATGGTATCGGACCTCGTCGACGCTGCGGTCCATGAAGTTAGCCGTGGCCATGTAGAGTTGCCAGAGATTTTCGGCTTTCCACGGTGTGAGTGCTTCGGGATTGACGGCCTTGATGTCTGCGTAGGTCATCAGGGTAAGCATCTTCAGCAGGGCCGGGCTTCCGATTTTTTCGGAGAAGGCGCGCACGTTTTCCTGATCGAAGATGTCGCGGCGAAGCGCATTGGACATTTCGAGATGCATGCGGATGAGCTTGAGCACGGCGTCGCGTTCTTCGGTGTCGAAGTCAAGATGCGCGAGGAAGCTGTCGGCGAGTTCCACGCTTTGCACGGCGTGTTCTCCACTGCGGCGGCCTTTGCCGGTGTCGTGAAGCAACAGGGCCAGCAGAAACAGGTCGAGGCGATCGATCTCTGGCAATAGCTGCGCGAGACGTTGTTCATAATCGTGCGCGGGCTGGCGCAGGCTGTGAACATTGTCGATGGTGAGAAAGGTGTGCTCGTCGACGGTGTAGCGGTGATAGCTGTCGCGGATGACGAGGGCGTCGATCCCATGGAATTCAGGGATGAGCATCTCAAGAACCCCGAGTGCGTGCATGGTGCGAAGGGCGTGGGCGGCGTGGGGGCCGAGCAGGACTTCGCGGAGGGCATTCCAGAGATAGGGGCCCTCGGGAATGTGAATGGCAAGGGCGGGGAGGGCGTCGGTGATGCGATCTTCTGCGGCCTGGGAAAGCGCGTATCCGTGGGTAGCCATCAACGAGAAGATGCGGAGGATGGCGGCGGTGTCGCTGAACTGGGCACCGGGGAGGATGTCGATGCGACCCTGGTCAAGGACGAAATCAGTTCCGGCGATGGGAGTGCGGCGGCGGCGGAACTGGCGGTAGAAGCTGACGGGAGCGGGAAGGTGCTCCATCAACAAAGCGGCGCGGCGATAGACGATGCGGGCGTGACGGTAATAGGTCCGCATCCAGTAGGCGGGATCGGCGGTACCGCGGGTTTCAAGGCCAATGGAGTTTGCGGCTGCTTCGTCTTGTGACTGCCAGTCGAGCGTGTTGTCATCGCGACCGTGGCGGAAGTGAAGGAAACATCGGGCGGCAGCGAGGAAATCGAAGGCGGCTTCGGCATCTCCACGGGCGCTCTGGAAAACTCCACCGCGCTGGCGGGGCCACTCCTTGGTCTCTTTGAGGTGAAAGAGGAGGGCGAACCAGACGGCCAGGTGGTAGTCGCGCAGGCCGCCGGGTGAGTCTTTCAGGTTGGGTTCGAGATGGAAGATAGTGTTGCCGAACTTGCTGTGGCGGGAGCGGGCGATCTCACCGAGCTTTTGTGTAATCGTGTTCCACTCGCTCAGGACGAGGCCAGGGAAGACCGTCTGATGGAGCTGCTGATAGAGGGGGAACTGGCCGGCGAGGAAGCGGCGGTCGAGCGTGGCCAGGGTGAATTCAAGGTTGTCGGGATCGAAGCGGCCGGCTTCTTTGACTGTGCGCGAGCTGGGGCTGGCGCGAAGGCCGATGTCCCACATGCCCTGGATGATGGCGCGGACAGCGTCTTTGGTCTGTTCCTCGGTCTTGTCGTCGGCAAAGGCAAAGAGCACATCGATGTCGGAGTAGGGGAAGAGATCCTTGCGTCCGTATCCACCAAGGGCGAGGAGAGTGACATTCTGAGCGGCCTGGCCGGCGAAGGCTCTGCGCCACATTTCAATGAGGATGCGGTCGACAACGGCGGAGCGGCGACGGATGGCCGCTGTGCCGTCTCCGGTTCGCTCACAGGTCTGACGGACAAGCGCCATCTCTCGAAGATACTGGTCCCGAAGATCGTCAACCGCGAGAGCGACTGGATTCATGTGAGTAGTTTTTGGGTGGTTCGCCGAAGCCTTAATGATGTTTTAACAGGATAAGCGATTTTCCCGGGAGTTTGGCGGAATTGGTGGGTGGGGTAGAAAAATGTGGCGGAGTGAATTAAACAGAGTTTTCGTTGTAGACTCTTTCCCTAACTCGAAATACCCATTGGCAAGGAGCTTACATGCATGGAGAAACGATCTCGTCGGAGCACGCGGCCAGCCTCGTCAAATCCGGCATGTGGCTGGACTACGGCGCATCGCTTTGCCAGCCGGATGTTTTCGATAAAGCGCTGGCTGCACGAAAAGACGAACTGTCGAATGTGAAGATCCGCTCGTGCCTGTCGTTGCGTCCTCGCGCTGTGATTGAGGAAGATCCGGAAGGCAAGCGTTTTCATATGTTCAGCTGGCATTTTTCAGGTTACGACCGCAGCAAGCATGATGCCGGCCGTTGCAACTACGTGCCGTTGAACCTGGGTGAGGTGCCGGATTATTACCGTCGCTTTCTGGATCCGGTGGACCTCGCCATCCTGAAGACCTGTCCGATGGATGAGGGCGGGTACTTCAACTTTGGACCCACAAACCTGTGGCAACGGGCGGTGGTAGAACGGGCGAAGGTGGTGATTGTTGAGATCAATCGTGAGATGCCCTACGTTTTCGGCAAAGAAAATGGCGTGCATGCGAGCGAGGTTGATTTCATTCTTGAGGGAGACGATCAACCGTGCGCGGAACTGCCCAACCCGGACGCGAACGAAATCGACCGCACGGTAGCACGTCGAATTGCTGAAGAAATCGAGGATGGTTCGTGTCTGCAGATCGGGATCGGCGGAATGCCAAACGCCGTATGCAGCTTGTTGCTCGAAACCGGGGTCAAAGATCTGGGCATCCACACCGAGATGATGACGGACGGCCTCGGCCTGCTATACCGCTCCGGGCGGGTGACGGGATCGCGAAAGGCGCTCGATCCAGGCAAAGTGACTTATACGTTTGCGCTGGGTTCGCACTCCCTTTACGCGACAACGAACCGCAACCCAGACATGTATTGCCACCAGGTGGACTACACGAACTCGCCGTACATCATCATG
The DNA here is from genome assembly GCA_963737915.1 of uncultured Acidobacteriaceae bacterium. Taxonomy (GTDB): domain Bacteria; phylum Acidobacteriota; class Terriglobia; order Terriglobales; family Acidobacteriaceae; genus Telmatobacter. Next base: position 45,609 of record CAVTUP010000014.1, read on the forward strand.
CAGAACGAGAAAGCCGTGTCCATCAACAACACGACGCAAGTGGATTTGCAGGGGCAGGTTGCATCGGAATCCGATGGTCAACGCCACATCAGCGGCACCGGAGGCCAACTGCAATTCGTGAGGGGCGCCTACGCCTCCAAGGGAGGAAAGTCGTTCATTTGCCTTTCCTCAACCTACGAGAAGCGAGGGGAACGCCGCAGCCGGATCGTGTTCAGCCTTACGCCCGGCAACATCGTGACAACGCCGCGGTCGGACGTGATGTATGTTGTTACCGAGTTCGGGATGGTCAATCTGAAGGGGAGATCCGTTGCGGAACGCGCCAAGGGACTGATCGCCCTCGCGCATCCCGATTTCCGCGATGATCTGGAACGGCAGGCGTACGAAAACCGGTTGATTCCTCGACATGTTTCGTTTTCCTGACGAATGGCGCATGTAACGCGATGCATGTCTGGATTGTGCGCAACTCCTCAGTTATCACTCAGTCCCTTTGCGCTCAGCTTGCGTCCTTCAATCCCATGAGCCGCAGGAATTTCATCCCTGGGCACCAGTTGGTGAATGCAGACTGCAGAAGATTGAGTCCCACGAATACTGTCAGCCATAGCCAGTTCAGTGAGACGTAGTATGCCAGGCCAAGGGAAAGCAAGACCATTACGCCAGCGATGAGGCGAACTCCACGCTCAACGTTCATCCAATCACTCCTTATCCCAGTTCGAGTTGAGCGGAATTCTACTTGCTTTTATCGGGCCCGTCAGCTGTGTAATTCGAGGGGCTCCGGCGGATTCCGCAGCCGAGCCGGGGAATCGCTTTGCATCAGCGTTCGCGAGCAGCCTTGATTGTCGAGAAATGCAAGGCAATGAGGCCGACACCCAAGAGCGCGAACGGCAGGGGAGAGGCCCAAAAACCATGCGACTGAGCCGGAACGACCAGATAAAACGGCAGAGAAGGAACCGAAAAACCGCGTGATGGGGCGGGAAGAGTCAGATAGAGCACGAACATGGCTCCCAACGAAAGAGTCAAAAGGACCGTTCCCAGAATTGGCACAACAGTCAGATTGGGCTGCAGGGGCTGTGGCGCGGGTTCCAGCGAAAACTCTGGCAATGGGAGCTGCTTTTCCATTGCGGCCATCCGCTCCTGATGGATGATTTGGAGCTTCTGCTGCCGGCTGCGGTACTTGACGAAAACATAACCGACTATGCCACCCGCCAATGCCAGTGCCTGCATTCCATCTCCGATTGATGCGTTCATGGTTTCTGTCTCCTCATCTTTACGACAGGGTGTCTGGGCGCGCGGTTGCAGCCGGCCGCAAAAAATATAGTTTGCAGGCCGGCATTCTGATCGACGCGGTTTGGCGGGAAGCCGTGCTGCGGGATCTAATCCGATGTTGCTCCGCTACCTGAATTCCGTTTGGTATTTCAGGGCGATTGTTTTGATTTGCTCTCGCGTGAACTTCCTCGGTGGTATGCCGGGCGGATTGCATGTGTCACGGAAGAAGCCATCCAGCCCCGGGGGCGAGACAATCCAGAGCAAGAGCAGCTCGTGATCGGGATTGGCAAATCCATGCCACGACATTCTGGGGATAAATATCGTTCCGCCCTTTTCAAATGAGTGAGGGGCGTCGTTCAGGTGGAAGGTTCCGCTGCCATCCAAGACGTAGAAGATTTCGTCCATCTGGAAATGCCGGTGAGTAGGGATTCCCGACCCGAGCATTACCTGCTGGGTTCCGACCGCGACCTTGTCGGAGCCTGTGGCGGAGCCGGCTTTGATGAAGATATTGCCCTGATCCCGAAAATGAACGAGATGTTCCCCTTCGTTGGCGCCAAGCACGTATCCCTGGCGCGCTGCGGCCGCTGCTTCGATGAGGCTTTGCGACAACGCGGGGGTGATGCCGAGACCGCCGAGGCCGAAGAGAAGCGATCGACGATTTTCCTCAAATGAATTCATGGCAATCCGCTCTGACGTGTTTCGATAATTTTCAGACCACGGTGCATGGGATGAATTCCATTGCGCGTTGGAAAATTCTCACACCAGGGCCGAGGGGAAGCTGCAATTTTCGGATCGGATCATTACAAATCGCTTGCCAATCCCGCAAGAACCGTGCTCTCTAGTAATACATCTTTTCCCAAGATGGTTTGAGAACAGGGCAGAGCAGGCACTCAGACCGAGGTCGTTTTCTCACAACTGATGCAGTACTTATCGCACAGAAAAGCTGTGCGAGGGGACGGTCCCGTGTCGAGGGGCCGGAGAGAGGTCGTCTATGGTGTGGGATCGTGTTCGCTTCTTCGGCGTTGTACTGGCTGGCTCGGCGCTTCTATGGCCGAGTGCCGTGGTGGCCAAGTCCTCGAATCCAGATATGGAAGGCGCAAGAGATGCTGTGCGGTTCCAGTTGGTTCATGACTATCTGATTGTCGTGCCTGTGATGGTCAACGGTACAGGGCCCTGGAATTTTCTGCTGGATACCGGATGTACATCGAGCATGATCAGTGTCGATTTGCAGCGGCAGCTAAACGCGCCGGGTGTGGGACGTTCCGATGTCGCGCTGCTGACGGAGATGAGGCATGACCAGCGCGCGCTGCTGAATGATGTGCGAGTGGGCAACACGATTTTCGCGGGGCTCGAGGTGCTGGTTGACAAGGTGGATAACGTCAGGAACCTGGTGCCGGGATTGAACGGGATTCTCGGGGAAGATTTTCTGAGCCAGTTTAATGTGCTGATCGACTACGACAAGCGGTGGCTTTATTTTGACGCTCCTGCTCCTGATGGAGAGCGGGTACCGTTTCAGGCCAGAAGCACTTACAAAGAAAACAGAACGATGAACCGGCTTCTGGTGAAGGTGGAGTTTCCGGGAACGCAGTCAGGACCGGTGGCTCTGCAGATCGACACTGCGGCGTGGATGACGGAGTTGTTTCCAGCCAGCCACGTTTCGCTTCTGCACCTGTCGTATGGATCCCAAGGGGGAGGACGGCTGGCGGCATCGGGTGGCCCGGGCGCGATGCCGGTATATGAACATACGGCAATGAAGATTGGCGGAACCGAGTTGCACGGTTTGAATGTGGCGCAATCGCGGAGGGAGGTTGTGTCGGATGCGGCTGGATTGCTGCCTGCGGCACTGTTTCACAGAATCTACATCAGCCACTCCGGCGGCTTTGTGGTTCTGAATCCCAAGGTGAAGAAGGAATCCCGTCAGAACGTTGAATTGGCCGAGCTGGGGAAACAATGAATTGCGACCGAAGGTCTGGCTTGGGCAATGGCGCTCAAGCCGCAGCCTGGTTACGGTGCGCGGCGGCTAAGCGTTGGGAAATTGTGGCTTAGAGCGCGGTTTCGCCGTGTTCGTCGTTGCGAATACGAATGGCATCTTCGATGCGGCTGACGAAGATCTTGCCGTCGCCGATGCGACCGGTGCGTGCCGCGCCAATGATGGCCTGGAGCGCTTTCTCTTTCATTTCATCGGTGACCACGAGTTCGATTTTGACCTTGGGAAGAAGGTCAACGGTGTATTCGCGGCCTCGATAAAACTCGGTGTGGCCTTTTTGACGGCCGTGGCCGCGGGCCTCCAGAATCGTCATGCCTTCGATGCCTGCTTCAAGCAAGGCATCTTTGACTGCATCGAGCTTCGAAGGCTGCAGAATCGCTTCTATCTTGAACATAAGCAAATGCCTCGTTTGACAGCGTATCAGGCCGGACCGCGCTCAAGTGCGACAGCCGGCCTGGAGTTTTGATCAGGAATTAAGGTCGTAACCTTCTTCTCCGTGCTGCGACAGATCGAGGCCGGTTGATTCATCTTCCGGCGAGAGACGCAACCCGATGACCTTGTCGACGATAAATAGCAGCACAAGCGTACCCACGGCAGAGAGGATCCAGGCGATAGCGATACCGGCAGACTGATTGACCAGTTGTCCCCAATGGCCATCGATCACGCCGGTGGGGACGTCTTTGCCGAAGATAGCGTTGATTGCTTTTGTGGCGAAGAGGCCGGTGAGCAGCGCGCCCAGCGTTCCACCAGCGCCGTGGACTCCGAAGGCATCGAGCGAGTCGTCATAGCCAAGGCGGCTCTTGACTTCAAAGACCATAAGGGAACAGAAGGCGCCGGCGATGAGGCCGATGAGGAGCGCGGGAAAAGGCTGAACGAATCCCGAAGCGGGGGTAATGGCGACCAGACCGGCCACCGCACCTGAGATGGCGCCGAGGGCGGTGGGCTTTCCGTTGTGAATCCACTCTGCGATGGTCCAGCCAAGAGCGGCTGCCGCGGCGGCGAAGTGCGTATTCACGAAGGCGCTGGTGGCCAGTCCGCCGGAGTTAAGAGCGCTGCCGGCGTTGAATCCAAACCATCCAACCCACAACAGGCAGGCGCCGATAAAGCTCAGCACCATGGAGTGAGGGGGCATGGCGGTGTGGGGGTATCCCAGACGCTTGCCCAGATAGATGGCGGTGACGAGAGCAGAGACGCCGGAGGTGACGTGAACTACGGTTCCCCCGGCGAAGTCGAGACTCGGAAAGTGTCCGCCGACAGCGTTGAGGAATCCGCCGGCGCCCCAGACCATGTGTGCCATGGGACTGTAGACGAACAGGGACCAGAGGGAAAGAAAGACCGCCATGGCGCTGAACTTCATGCGCTCGGCAAATGCGCCGGTGATGAGGGCTGGTGTGATGATGGCGAACATGAGTTGGTAGACCATAAAGGTCTGTTCGGGAATGGTGGCGGCGTAATCGGTATTGGGAGCCAATCCGACGCCGCGCAGGAAGAGATGCTCAAACCCGCCAATGAAGCTGTTGCCGTGTCCAAAGGCGAGCGAATAGCCGAGAACCGCCCAGAGGATGGTGACGAGACCCATCATGGCGAAGCTTTGCATCATGGTGCCAAGGATGTTCTTTTTTCGAACCAGGCCGCCATAAAAGAGCGCGAGGCCGGGGCCGGTCATCAAGAGGACGAGCGCTGCGGAAACCAGCATCCATGCGTTGTCAGCGTTGGATTGCGCGTTCTGCACAGCTGCTTGCAGGGAGGCGATCTGCTCCTGGGTTGCGGGGCCAGATGGTGCCGGGGCGGATGGCTGTGCGAGGGCCAGGGCCGGCAGGCTGAGAATTGCGACGGCGAAAATTTGCTTCAGGCGACTTCTGAATTTCACAGATATGCTCCAAAGGGAATGTCGTCAGTTGCAATCACCATGGGGCGATTCTGGCCCGCTGCCCGCTTCATGCAAGTGTGCATTTCGCCTCGTGGAGGTGGAGATGGCACTTTCACATGACGGTGATGCGAGAAGCATAGCGTATCGAAGACGAATCGGGAAAAAAGATAATGATTCATCTGTGAAAATCGCTGGCATATCTAGTCGGCGCATTGAATCTCGCGAAAGAGGGCGGCGATGCCGGGATTTTTTGAGCCACCCAAGTCGAGAATGCACCATCCATATAAGGACCAAAGAGGTAAGATTGGCTTATGGGCTCTATTGAAGAACGCGACCATTACGTCTTCGGAACTCTCGAGAGCAGCGCAAAGAACCGCGCCAAGCTGCAGGAAGTCAATTACGGATTCGAGCAGCCAGAGGGCGTGTTCCTGACGTCGCTCGACTTTGCGGTGAATTGGGTGCGTAAGAGTTCGGTATGGCCGGTGACGTTCGGCCTGGCATGCTGCGCCATCGAAATGATGTCGATGGGCGCATCACGATTTGATATCGCGCGTTTTGGAGCCGAGGTATTCCGGCCTTCTCCGCGACAGTCTGACTTGATGATTGTGGCTGGTCGGGTTGCGCAGAAGATGGCTCCTGTGATTCGCCGCCTCTACGACCAAATGCCAGAGCCTAAGTGGGTTATCTCGATGGGGGCTTGCGCAACTTCGGGTGGTGTTTTCAATAATTACGCCATCGTGCAAGGGGTCAACCAGATCATTCCGGTAGATGTGTACGTGCCCGGATGCCCGCCTCGGCCCGAGCAACTTCTTTACGCGATCACGCTTCTTCAGGAAAAGATTCAGCGCGAACCAAGAAGCCTGATGAAGACGCTGAACGCGGAGTGAGTGGGTCCGGGACAGATTCCTGTCATTCATTTGCAGCTAATTTCAGATCAAAACCTCGATGTGATCGGGCGCACCAAGTGGGGTATACCAGTTGGGAAACTTCCTGAAGAACTGCGTTCTACAGGATTTAACCTGTGTTAGTTTTAAGAGTGTTTGAAATGCAGGTGTTTTGGATCGCCCGTGGAACACATCTTTCGTACCAATTCGGGCACACTTGCAGTTAGCAGATGGTCGTAAAGGATCAGACTTTCGGCCAAATAAGCCATCCGAGAGCAACTGTCAGAACTGGCAGGTGACAATTCTCAAGAAGAACCTAGACTCGGAATTGGCCCGGGATGGCGATAGGACAACAACTTCGGAGCAGCTTAGTCGCCCGAACCGGAAAGCGGTAAGACGTCAACAACCCTTTTCTGATTGATTGACAGCTTTAATTTGCGGAGGAGATAAACGCATGGACTCGCGATTTTCAAAATTGACCTTCATGGCTTTGACCTTGGCTTGTGTAGTACTCATGCCGATCGCCGTGACGGCCCAGGATGCGGCCAAACCGGCCAAAGCACCAGTGACGGATTCTCCGTCGAAGTGGGATATCTTTGCGGGCTATAGCTACCTGGCCCCGAAGAGTAGTGAACAGATCGCGGGTGATTACCCACGATCGATTAATGCTGGGGCGATTGGAAGCGTTACGCGCTACTTCAACAACTATGTCGGCTTTCAACTCGAAGGCGACTATCACGACATGCATAACGAGAGCGTGCCCAACAACGACTTCTCCGGTGGGTCGGGGGGCATCATCTTCCGCTTTCCGAGTGAAGACATTACGCCATTCATACATGCATTGGTGGGCGGGGAGACAGCAGGCAGCTATTACTATGCCAATCAGTGGGGCGTAGTGCTGACGGCTGGCGGCGGTGTCGACTACAACACGCCATTGTTCAATCACCATCTTGCGATTCGTGTTTTCCAGGCGGACTATCAGTACACCCACGAAAACTTCTATCCGGTGGGCCGCGGAAACTTCAACATGGCCCGCCTGAGCGCCGGCCTTGTTTTCAAGGTGGGCACGATTGCGCCACCTCCTCCGATAACATTGGCCTGCTCGGCAAACCCGACTTCGGTGTTCCCCGGCGAGCCGGTCACGGTGACGGGAACAGCAGGAATGCTGAATCCGAAGGACAACGTCATCTATAGCTGGTCGGGACAGGGTGTAACGGGTACGGACACAACGGCCAAGCTTGACACCTCCGCGCTGGCGCCCGGTTCCTACACCGTGAATGGCAGCGTAAAGTCAGGCAAGAGGGGCAAGGAAGGCTTGAAGCCCTGGCAGCTCGCTTCGTGCACCTCGACTGTCACCGTGAAGGAATTCGAACCGCCGACGATCAGTTGCTCGGCGAATCCGAGCACGATCAAGCCGGGCGAATCATCGACCATCACATCGCAGGGCGTGAGCCCGCAGAATCGTCCGCTCACCTACGCCTATACGGCCGCAGGTGGAACGGTCAGCGGCAGCGGCACCACGGCGACGTTCGCATCGACGGGTGCATCGCCCGGACCGGTGCAGATCACGGGTACAGTGTCCGATGACAAGGGGCACACGGCTACGTGCAACACGACCGTAACGATCGAGGCACCGCCACCGCCGCCACCGCCACCGCCACCGTCTCTCACGCTACACAGCGTCTTCTTCCCGACCGCTCTGCCGAACGAGAAGCGTCCTGATCGCGGCTTGGCAGAAAGCCAGGAGCAGATTCTCACTACCTTGGCAACGGACTTCAAGGCCTACCTGCAGGTTCGGCCGGATGCACGCCTGACCCTCACCGGCCACGCAGATCCACGCGGAGGGGACAAATACAACCAGGCGCTCTCTGAACGCCGCGTCGGCTCCGTTAAGAACTTCCTGGTGGGACAGGGAGTTCCAGAATCTTCGATCGATACAAAAGCTGTTGGCGATTCGCAGCCACTCTCGAAGGATGAAGTAAAGGATCTGATCCAAAAGAATCCTGAGCTGACTGATGACGAGAGAAAGAAGATGCTGCGCCAAAGCAACGTCATTTACCTGGCGCAAAACCGCCGCGTTGACATCACTCTGAACACTGGTCAGCAGTCGGTGCAGCTCTATCCCTTCAACGCGCATGATTCAGGAACCCTTCTCAGCACGAAACCGCAGGCACACGCGAAGAAGCAGCCGGCGGCGCCAAAACAGAAGTAACTCCTTGATGGATGGAACTGGCCCTCACGGGCCGGTTCCAGAATGATTGAGAGGTTGACCGGCTCGCCGGTTAACCTCTTCTCTTTTTTGGGGTATTTTCCTTGACTTCCGGTATTTGCGGGCAAACCGAATTGATTAGCGTCCAAGCACATAGTGGAAATTGAGAGGGGCGGAGAGTGGCCGACTTTCCTGATTTCTGTATCATCTATTTATGCAGGCAGCTACTCCAGAATCTCGTCCGACTCAGGCATTTCGCACCTATGATCCGCGCCTTGAGCCAATCGCGGCCAGGGTGATGGCAGGGGAGCGCCTCGACTTCAGCGATGGCCTGGCGCTCTATGGATCGCCCGATGTGCTGGCGGTGGGGTGGCTGGCGAATTCTGTGCGCGAGCGGATGCACGGCGATGTTACCTACTTCAATGTGAACCGGCACATAAACCCGACGAACGTCTGCGTGGCAGCGTGCAAGCTGTGTGCCTTCGGGCGCAAGAAGGGCGATCCTGCGGGCTACACGATGGCGCTCGAAGAAGCGTGGGAGACGGCGGCATCGGGATATTCAGAGGCGGTCACGGAGTTTCATATTGTTGGCGGATTGCATCCGGATCTTCCATTTGAGTATTTTCTGGATTTGGTGAGCGGGCTCAAGCAGCGCTTCCCCAAAGTACATATCAAGGCCTTCACCATGGTGGAGATTGCGTACCTGGCGCGGCGAGCCAAGCTGACGATTGAGCAGACTCTGGTAAAGCTGCGCGATGCTGGCGTGGATTCGATGCCCGGGGGCGGAGCCGAGATTTTTGCAGCACGCGTGCGCAGCATTATTTGCGATCACAAGATTGATGGAAGCGAATGGCTGGAGACGGCTCGACTGGCACACAAGCTTGGCTTCAAGTCCAACGCGACGATGCTGTACGGGCACATTGAGAATGACGAAGATCGCGTGGATCATTTGTTGAAGCTGCGCGCATTGCAGGATGAGACAGGTGGGTTTCAGACTTTTATTCCGCTTGCTTTTCATCCGGAAAATACGCCGCTCGATCACCTGCCTGTGACTACGGGATTGACGGACATTCGTCAGATTGCGGTAAGCCGATTGATGCTCGACAATTTTCCGCACATCAAGGCGTACTGGCAGATGATGACGCCTAAGATTGCGCAGATCGCGTTGCGTTTTGGAGCGGACGATCTGGATGGCACGGTTATTGAGGAAAAGATTTATCACGATGCGGGCGCGACCACGCCGCAGGGAATGACGCGCAAAGAGCTATGCAGGCTGATTACGGAAGCTGGCCGAGTGCCTGTGGAGCGGGACACGCTCTATCACGCAGTGACGCGGAGCGAGGACAGTTTCACGGTCGTTGTTTGAGCGCAGAGAGAAAGAGGACGAGCGCGATGGTTGATTTTGGTCCCGCTGTGGTGCTTGGGCTATGCTTCGGATTTATGTTTGGTATCGGTTGTTCGCTGGCGGTGATGTACTCCATCTACCTTGGCGGTTATCGCAAGGCAGTGGAGGAATCGCTTCTGCCTGCGCAGCCGAAACGATTCACCGAGACGATGAGAAAGATTCAGTCTAAACACGCGGCGAGCCTGTCGCGCTCCTCGAAATGAGCTGCTGCACTATTGCCGCAATACAACGCCGCCTTTCATCACGAAACTTACTTTTCCCAATGTTGTGATGTCTTCGAGCGGATTGCCGGGGACGGCGATGATATCCGCGTAGTAGCCGGGCTTGAGCTCGCCGATTTGGCCCTGCCATCCGAGCAGCTTTGCTCCGTTGATGAGATCTGCCTGGAGAACGGCTAGCGGCTTCATGCCGTACTGGACCATCAACTCGAATTCGCGGGCCTGTGTTCCGTGGGGGAACGGGCCTACGTCAGAACCGACGGCAAATGGAACGCCGGCGGCCACCTGCTTTTTGAATTCGTTGACCTTGTAGTCGAACAGCGCAGCTTCGCGGCTGGCTTCGGCGGCAGTGGCGCGGTGTTTCGAGAAATATTCAAAGATGGTGAACGTGGGGACGGCGAAGATTCCTTTGTCGCGCATGAGGCGGATGGTTTCTTCGCTGAGCTGCGTTGCGTGATCGATGGATGCCACTCCAGCCTGTGCGGCGTAGAGCGTGCCGGGTTCTCCCATTGCGTGAACGGCGACAGATGCGCCGAGGCGTCGCCCCTCTTCGACTGCCGCGGTGAGCTGGGCGGTGGTGTATTGGTAAGGCGTAGTGCAGGGCGCCGTCGATCAGGCTGTCGGGGCCGGTTTCGTAGATTTTGGCGAAGTCGGAACCTTGCTTATGCTGTTCGCGCATGACGTCTACGAGTTGTTCGGCGGAGTTGGCATAGTCGGCGTTGGAGAGAACGTGCTGCGCGGGATTGTAGCGATTGGCGTCTTCGTGGCCGCCAAGGATATCGATGGCGTTGCCGCTGATGCGCAAGCGCGGCCCGGGGATGAGGCCTTGATTGATGGCGTTGCGAATCGCCGTATCGGCCGAACCTGCGCCTTCCGTTCCCATATCGCGTTCTGCGGTGAAGCCGGCCATGACATCGGCTTTAGCAGCCTGCTCGGCGAGAAGGGTGCGCCATGGAACGGACTCCACTACCGTCTGCAGGTCTTCGGCGCCGGGGTGCAGAAAGAGATGGATATGCGCGTCGATGAGACCGGGGAGAAGCGTGGTGTCGCCGAGGTCGATCACTTTTACACCCTGAGGATGCTCGACGGATTTTCCAACGGCGCGAATGCGCTCGCCGTCGACGAGTACCTCGCCGGGCTGGAGCAGAGAACCTGAGTCAACCTGGAGGAGTCGCGCGGCGTGAAGCACGATCGCTGTGGAAGCCGGTTGTTGCGCGTAGACGACAGTCACTGCGAACCCGAGAAATGAACAAAGCAGAATGCGACGAAGACGATCAGAAATTCCAAGCATGGGTATGAATATAGCAATTGGCGCAGCACATGGCAGTATCCGGCGCTCATGAAAGTGTGTCCCGCGGAGCTTGTGTCGCGTGAAGGAGAGTCGGGGACGAGCGGTATCCAGTTAGACCGCTCCCTTGAAGTCCCACATCCCAGGCGGATCATTCCAGAAGAGGAGATATTTCTTTCCGCCTTCGATGGGCAACTCAACTGTGATGGTCGCCTTATCCTGACGGTCTGTCCCGATGCGGACGCGATCGCCGGCAATGCTGGTATCTTTCTGACCATCGATCGTGACCTTCTTCCATTCGTTTCCGCTGCGGTACTCGAACGTGACTTGCGAGGTCGAGTCGTTACGGATGATGGAGAGCACTTTCGGGGCCTGCTGCGGCCTGCCGGGGAGAGTGGTGCAGGTTATGGCGAGGAAGGCAACGGCAATCGCGATTCTGATCAAGGTCCGATTCATGATTTGCTCCCTTTCCGTCCAAGCTGCCGCTTCGCGCATCGAAGGATATCGCTAAACTGTTCCTTTGAAGTCCCACATTCCGGGCGGATCATTCCAGAAGACCAGATATTTCTTTCCGCGTTCGATAGGCAGTTCAACGGTGATGGTTGCGTTGTCTTGACGGTCTGTTCCGATGCGGACGCGATCTCCGCCGATGTTGGTATCTTTCAGACTGTCGAGCGTGACCTTCTGCCATGTGTCTCCGCTACGGTACTCGAAGGTTACTTGTGAAGTCGAGACATTGCGAATGATGGCGAGTGTTTTCGGCGCCTGCGGTGGCTGTTCACTGGAGAACGTAGCGCATGCGAAAAGGCAGGCGGCGGCAATCGCGTTTCTGACGCGGTTCGGTTTCACTACTGGCTTCCTTTCCGCCCAAGCAGGTATCCGGCGACCGTTCCAAATAGACCCACCGCAGGTGCGATTTGATCATTGCTGTATCCCGCGCAAATGAGGACGATCGTTCCAATAATGATGAGGACAAGCGCATAAGCTCGTATCGAATCTTCAGCAGACGCCTCCTTCCTCCAAAGGAGAACTGTGAGGGTAAGCAGGACTATGACTCCCAATCCGACGATCACCAACGCCAGTTCGCCTTCGAAGGTCGAGAGGAAGTGCGTGCCGGGCGTCGGTGCGTGCGCAACGGTTCCCGCGGGCGGTGGGTTTGTAGCCTGCAGCATCGAAACCTCAATCAAGATACGGGCGGGGATTCAGAGCAGTCACATTAAAACATGAAAACTTGCATCCGAACAATAGCGCATCTCGCACGAGCAATCCAGGGCACGCCGAGGGACTATCGATTCGTGATTTGCGCGGCGTTTTGCCTTTGGATGTTTCTTCCGTCAAGGTGGGCAGGAGATTCGGCAGGAAGAACGATCGTGAAAGCGGCACCCGTCGATCCATCCAGGCGCGCGCCGGCGTGAATGCTGCCGTTGTGTCTTTCGATAATTTCCTTCGTGACCCATAAGCCGAGACCGGTGCCGACGTCCTGCTTGGTGGTGAAGAAGGGTTCGAAGATTCGATCCTCAATCTCTTTTGGGATTCCGGGTCCGTTATCTTCAATCTTCAATTGAACAATCGTGCCGCCTGATTGCTCGATGCATTCCAGCGATATGGTGATGGTGCCGCTATATGCCACGGCGTCCGCCGCGTTGGAGACAAGATTTGAGACGACCTGCTTGATTTCACCTTGTACGGCGTGAATATGCGGGCATTTGCCAAAGTGCCGCTCCAAGGTAATTTTCTTGCTCTTCAGCTTGTTTTCGTAGAGGCGGAATACGGATTCAATCAGGGATTCCAACTGCAATGACTCCGGCGCATTTGAGTCGCGATAAAAGCCGAGGGTCTGGCGAGTGATATGAGCTACGCGCTCCAGTTCTTGCTCGGCCTGGATCAGTTGGTTTCGAACCTGCGGTGGCAGACCTGGCTCGGCCTTCGAGATGTAGATCAGGTTGACGATAGCTTCGAGGGGGTTATTGATTTCGTGTGCGACAGTCGCGGCAAGGCGAGCGGCAGCGGCGAGCTTCTCGGTCTTGCGAAGGATGTCGTCTGTCTTGCGGTTGTTTGTGATGTCGCGGAAGACGAGGACGACGCCGATCAGTTTGCCGCTGTCGTCTCGAATGGGCGCGGCGCTGTCATCAATCGGGGTGAGGGAACCGTCGGGCTTGCGGAGAACTGTATGGTTCGCCAAGCCCATGGCGCGGCCTTGCTGGATGACTTTGGCAACAGGATTCTCAACGGGCTCGAAGGTGGTTTCGTTGAAGATTGGAAAGACTTCGACGATGTTTCTGCCAATGGCGGCGGCTGTCGTGATTCCGGTGAGTTCTTCCGCTGTCGGATTGAGAAAGGTTACGTTGCCATTCTGGTCGGTGGCGATTACCGCGTCGCCGAGGCTGGTGAGGGTAACTCGAAACCACTCCTCGCGAGTGCGTATGTCTCTTGAATGTGCTTCGCGAAGGTTGATCTCCCGGATGATGTAGTACGCCAGGAGCACGAGGCCCAGTGCAGCAAGGATGCTGGTGAGAAAGATGCAGGTCGTCGTGAGGCGGATGCTCTTTCGATATTGAGCTTGCCTGGCAGCCTCAAGCGCGATCTCCGTGTCCTGCATCCGGGAAACGATCGCACGGATGTTGTTCATGTAAACGAGGCCGCTGTCGGCGATGACCATGTCTTTCGCGCGATCCTTATCGCCCGATTCGTAGAGTCTGATAGTCTCGCCCAACTCAGCTAACTTGGCGCGCGTTTGATCGCGCAAGGAAACGATCCTCGCTTGTTGTTCAGGATTGTCGGCGGTGAGACGGGCAAGGGCGTCAATATTAGAATCGACGTTGGCGACTGCGACGTTATAGGGGGCGAGGTATTCCTTTTTTCCGGTGTAGAGATATCCGCGCTGGCCTGTCTCGGCGTCTTTGAGAAGCGATTCTGTCTGGCTCAATTGGAACAGGACCTGGCGCGTGTGAATGACCCAGATCTCCGTGCGAACCTGAACATCGAGCTGGCGCTTGGTGACAAAAGCAGCGCCAATCACAATGGCGAGCAACAGCGCAAAGCAGCCAATTACGCTGGATCGTTTGTAAAGCGTCTGCATTTGAACCTCTGCTCCGAAAAGCGCGCCCAGCGATCTTGCATTCCTTCCACACGGCGGATCGGCTCAGGCTTTAGCGCCTGGACCAGGCAATGCGGTCGGTTGATGCAACTTTCAGCGCCCGGGTGGCTGCGGGGGCAGGAGCTGAAATGAATGCTCTTAAGTTAACCGGGACGCAAAGCTGCGTCAAGGTATCGGCGGAAAGCAGTTGGGGCGAAAGCCATTTATTCGAATTGAGTTATCGACATTGGGTCTAATAAGCCGCGATCCCGGTGATGTGCTGGCCGAGGATGAGGGCGTGAATGTCGTGGGTGCCTTCATAGGTCTTCACAGATTCCAGATTCATCATGTGGCGCATGATGGGGTAGTCCTCGGTGATGCCGTTGGCGCCGAGAATGTCGCGAGCCATCCGCGCGGTTTCGAGAGCCATCCACACGTTGTTTCGCTTGGCCATGGAGATGTGTTGATGTCCCACAGTGCCTGCGTCCTTGAGACGGCCCACGTGGAGAGAGAGCAATTGAGCTTTAGAGATTTCGGAGAGCATCCAGACCAGTTTTTCCTGAATGAGCTGGTGGCTCGCGATGGGCTGATTGTTGAACTGCTTTCTTGTCTTGGAATAAGTCAGAGCGGTGTTGTAGCAATCCATTGCGGCGCCGATCGCACCCCAACTGATGCCGTAGCGCGCCTGGTTGAGGCACATGAGCGGGACTCTTGAGACCGCCGGTGCCGGGCAACAGATTGGAGGCGGGGATGTGGACATCCTGCATGGAGAGCCCGCTGGTGATGGAGGCGCGAAGGCTCCACTTGCCGTGGACCTCATAGGCGGTAAAGCCGGGGCGATCGGTTTCAACGAGGAAGCCGCGGACACGATTGTCTTCATCTTCGACTTTGGCCCAGATCACGGCGACGTCGGCGATGTTACCGGAGGTAATCCACATCTTTTCGCCGTTGAGGATGTATTCGTCGCCTACCTTGCGGGCGGTTGTGGTCATGCCGCCGGGGTTTGATCCGAAGCCCGGCTCGGTGAGACCGAAGCAGCCGAGCTTTTTGCCGGAGGCCAGAGCGGGGAGCCAGGTACTTTTCTGGTCGTCGGAGCCGAAGGTGTAGATGGGGTACATGACGAGCGCGGACTGCACGCTGACAAAGCTGCGAAAACCGGAGTCCCCGCGTTCGAGTTCCTGCATTACGAGGCCGTACTCGACGTTGGACATGCCGGCACAGCCGTAGCCCTCGAGGTTGGCGCCGAAGAAGCCGAGTTCTCCCATCACGGGTATGAGTTCGCGCGGGAAGCGCTCGGTACGGAAGCACTCCTCGATGATGGGGGTGAGATTGTCTTCGACGAAGTCGCGCGCGGTGCGACGCACGAGGAGTTCATCTTCGCTGAAGCTGGCATCGAGATGGAGGAAGTCGAACCCCTGAAATTTGAAAGCCATATGTACCTGCCGTCCTGGGTGGAACTCGAAACAGCAAGGGTAGCAGATTGGGGGAGCCGCTAGCCCGTAGCCGGTGCGCCTGCGCAGGGACGCCTTGAGCTTTTCTGGCTCCGTTCCTCAGGCTTCGGTGCAGGAGGCGTTGCCGGGCGGCGAATGGTCTATTCGAGGAATTCACGCACAAAGGGGTCCTGGCTGGCCACGAGGTCGTGAAGCGATCCATCGAAGATGAGGCGGCCTTCTGCGAGCATCAGGAAAGTAGTCGTTGAATGCGTCTGGCCCTTGGGCAAGGGAACCATGCGACCTTCGTTGCTGTCGAACTGATGAGTGCACATGGTGAACGCATCCTGCAGGCGATGGGTGACCAAAAGCGAGGGTGTGCGATAGACATCGCGCTGTTTCATAATCAGCTCGATGATAGTGGTCGAGGTGATTGGGTCGAGTCCGCCAGTGGGCGAATCGTAGAGAAGCAGATCGGGATTGTGAATGAGCGCGCGGGCGATCGCGACGCGGCGCCTCATGCCACCCGAAAGGCTACCTGGAAAAAGGCTGAAAGTCTCTTCCAGACCGACAAATCTCAGGGCCTCGTGGACGCGCGCATCGATCTCGTCGTCATTTACCCGCTCTTGAATAAGCTGGTATGCGACGTTGTCGCGAACGGTGAGGGAATCAAAGAGGGCACCCTCTTGAAAGACCATGCCGGTGCGGGTGCGGAGATGGAAGAGTTCCTGTTCGCGCATATCGGAAATCTCTTCCCCGAACAAATGGATGCTGCCTTCATCCGGGCGAAGCAGGCCGTTGGCGAGTTTGAGAAGGACACTTTTTCCTACGCCGGCGGGTCCCAGGAGAATGCGGGTCTCTCCGGGCGCAACAGAGCAAGTGACGTCTTCTAAAACCTGTGGACCAGTAAACGCGATGGAAACATTGCGGAAGGAGAGCACGGGCCCTTCTTGCACAGGAGGGCCTGCGGCGTGCTGGATGGCGACGGGAGTAGGGAAATCAGTCATCAGCCAAAGAGGGTAAGCATGATCTGTGTCAGCAGGAAGTCGACGAAGATGATGAGTACGGAAGAAGTGACGACCGCTTGAATTGTCGAGCGGCCAACGCCTTGAGTTCCTCCTGTAGTTCTGAGGCCGTAGAAGCAACCAATGGACGCAATGATGAATCCGGAGAACAGGGGCTTTATGAGGCCTTGCAGGATGTCGGCCAGGTGCAGATACTCATAAGCCATCGAAAAATACTGCGTGCCGTTCTGGTGATTCATGAATACCGTGACGGCGGCGCCGCCGAGGATCCCAAAAAAATTGGCAACGATGGTGAGAAAGAAGAGCATGGTCACGCAGGCGAAGATACGTGGGGTGACCAGCTTACGCATTGGATCGACGCCGAGTGCGCGCATCGCATCGATCTGTTCGGTTACCACCATCGATCCGAGTTCACTGGCCATGGAAGATGCGTTGCGGCCGGAGACCATAATGCCGGTGAGGACGGGCCCCAACTCGCGAATCATGGACATCGCCACAAACCGGCCGGTGACAGAGGTGGCCCCGAATTGCGAGAGAGTCGCAGCGGACTGAAGCGCAAGGACGCCTCCGGTAAAGAAGCCGGAAAGCAATACAATTGATGCCGAACCCACGCCGATGATGTCGGCTTGAATCAGGAAATCAGGCCAATAGACGGGCGGACGAAACAGATTGGTCGCGCCTCGGTACGCAAACAGGGAGTAATCCTGAATGGTGAGGACGAGATTCTTGGCGGTCGTTTCGACTGATAAAGCCATCTGATTGCCAGCCTGTGAGTTGCGGGTGCAGGTGCACTGTCCTTGCACAGAATAGCGCATGGCAGCTCATGGAATGGGCGGCCATTCTCTTTCTCTTCGCTTTGGGAAGATTTGCATCGTGCAGATCCAACAACGCTCCACTGCGGAACTTTCTGGGGCTCTATGTCTATCAAATTATTCAAAGTTGCTTTGGTATGACGCTTGCTTGACCCGTAATGGAGGTTTTGCATCTAAATATGGAGTATAGGTAAAGATTACAGGGGGATTTCTCATGCATTCGTTTCGCTTGCGGCTGATCCTCGCTCTTATTGCAGGCGTGACGTTGGTCTCTGTCGCTTCGACATACTTCGAGGTGCTGGCCCACAAACACGTGCTGCGACAGGAGTTGGAGCAGCGCTCGGCATGGATGGGACCCAGCATTCAGCCTGCGGTTGAGCGCACTTTGTCCGAGGGCGAAATGGCGACGCTACCCGCGCTGGTGGCACATGCGCAATCTCAGGTTGGCGCACTCGGAGTGGGTGTTTATGATCCGAATGGCCAGTTGGTGGCTTCAAGCGGTGTCCCCGAGGTTTTCAAGGCGATCTCTCAAACCCCCTTCAAGTCCCTTGCGAAGACGCCGGTGCAGTCGCTTGCCAGAACCCAGGTTGAGAAGTCACTGCAAAAAGGCACACCGATCAATGTTTTCGGACATACCGGTGACATTCAGTGGCTTGAAGAGGTATTTCCGCTCCACGACGGAAATGAGCTGAAGGGCGCACTGGTTATCCTTGTCGATTCCGGTTACATCCGCGACCAGAGCTACGACTCATGGTGGCGCAGCTTCTTCCGAATGGGACTGACGGTGGTATTGATCGTGGCAGTCACGTTTGTCATGGTGCGCTGGTTCCTGATGACTCCTCTGACGCGGGTCGCAGAACGGTTGCGACGCGTGCGCATGGGGCACTTCGAGAAGGGAATTGGCGGCGAATCGACCGATCTTAGTCTATTCAGTCCACTGGCTCGCGAAGTGGAAACCATGGCGGAGAGTCTCATTGCGGCCCGTGCCGCTGCCGCTGCCGAGGCTCGACTGCGCGAAGCGGGTGAGCACTTCTGGACCCCGGAGCGGTTAGCGGTACACATGCGGAACAAGACCGGCAATGGCCGAATCTTTGTGGTCTCGAATCGCGAACCGTATGTGCACGTGCGCCAAGGGCGAGAAACGGTCTGCATTGTTCCTCCCAGTGGATTGGTTACCGCGATCGAGCCTGTGCTTCGTGCGTGCGATGGAGTATGGGTCGCCAGCGGCAATGGCAATGCGGACGCTGCGAACGTCGATGAATTTGACAGGCTCCGTGTACCGCCCGACGATCCACGCTATACGTTGCGGCGGGTCTGGCTTTCGACCGAAGAGGAATCGAACTACTACGATGGATTTTCGAATGAGGGACTGTGGCCGCTGTGTCACATCGCTCACACGCGCCCAACGTTTCGAGCCGCGGATTGGGAATGCTATCAAAGAGTAAACGAAAAGTTCGCCAATGCGGTTCTGGATGAGATGAAGGGCAGCATTGACCCGCTCGTGTTCGTGCAGGACTACCATTTTGCTTTGTTGCCGAGGCTGATCAAGGCTGCACGGCCGGACGCGCGCGTCGCAATATTCTGGCATATCCCGTGGCCCAACCCAGAGGCTTTCGGGATCTGCCCGTGGCAGGCACAGTTGCTCGATGGGTTGCTGGGCGCCGACCTGATTGGATTTCACATTCCTCTGCACTGCAATAACTTTCTTTCAACGGTTGACCGCGTTCTTGAGTCGCGAACAGACCGCGAACATATGACCGCTCGCCGCCATGGACATACAACCATGGTGCGACCCTATCCCGTGAGTGTTGCGTTCAGTGGAGGTGTACCGCGATCGCTGCGTGCGTTTGTCTCGCAGGATGAAGAGGATCGTGCGGCCGAGCGCAAGCATCTCTTATCGGACTTTGGCGTGCGCGCAGAGAGTCTGGCCATCGGTGTGGATCGACTTGACTACACCAAGGGTATTCTTGAACGTCTATTGGCAATTGAACAGCTGATTGACGAACATCCGTGGCACTGGGAACGGCTGACCATGGTGCAGATTGCAGCGCCAAGCAGGACACGTATTCCCAGCTATGCGGATCTGCGAAAGCGTGTCGATGAGGAAGTGCATCGCATCAACCAACGCTTTCAGACCTCACGGTGGAAGCCAATCGTGTTGATCGATCGTCAATGCAACCACGAGGAAGTCACCCGCTGGTATCGCGCCGCGGATATTTGCCTGGTTACCTCATTGCATGATGGCATGAATCTCGTTGCCAAAGAATTTGCGGCAGCGCGCGACGATGAAGATGGCGTGCTGGTGCTGAGCAAGTTCACCGGCGCGGCGGTGGAGTTGCGCGACGCGCTGATTGTGAATCCCTATGACATAGCGGAGGTCGCGGAAGCGATTCATCGTGGTCTCGATATGCCTCGCGCCGAACGCAGGGAGCGCATGCACCAGATGCGGCGCGTAGTGATGGAACACAATATTTACCGATGGGCCGCCATGGTGCTCGGCGATCTGCGCGAAGTTCGTCTTGAAAATGACGAGGGCATCGGGACGTACTCTGCCGGACCTTCGGCTGAGCCTGCCCCGGCAGATGCGCACCGCAAAATGGCTTAGAAAGCGAGCAATCGTTGACTCCCCAAGCGGAAGAAAAGCTGGAAGAATTTTTTCGCTCCTTCTCTGGAGGAGCGTCTCCACTGCTGCTGCTGGATTACGACGGAACACTGGCGGGCTTCCGCATTGACCGGTTCACCGCGCGGCCGTGGGCTGGAGTGCGCGAATTGCTTACGGAGATCCAGCGCGACGGGAGTACGCGGATGGCCGTAATTACGGGCCGACCTGCGGCCGAAGTTACTTCGATGCTGGAACTCGATTCTCCAGTTGAAGTTTGGGGATTGCATGGGGCGGAACGTCTCTATTCCGACGGAAGGCGTGAGTTGGAAGAGGCTTCTCCTGCGGCGCGTCATGGACTCGAAGAGTTGCGCGAACGTCTCAAGCGCGACAGCCTTGGGGGATTGTTTGAAGACAAGCCCAATGCAGTGGTGATGCATTGGCGTGGACATACACCACGCCAGGCCACGCTTATCGAACGCAAGGCGCGTGCGCTGTTTGAACCAGTTGCAGAGATGGATGGTCTTTCGCTGCTGGATTTTGAGGCAGGAGTAGAACTGCGTGTGGGCCGCGACAAGGGAGGAGCCGTGAACGCGATTATCGCCGAGGCCGAGCCGGGGCAGCCGGTGACCTACCTGGGTGATGACCTGACGGACGAAAGCGCATTTCGTTCGGTAAACGCCGCAGAGGCGCCCCACCTGAGCGTGCTGATGCGGCGCGAATGGCGAGAGACCGCGGCAGATGTATGGCTGAGACCCCCAGAAGAGCTACGAGAGTTCCTGCAACGTTGGGTTTCAGCACAGCGAGGGAAGCGTTCGAAATGACGACGAGACACGCCGAATCACCACAATCAAACGTCGAAGTGATTGCCGCGACGCCCGACCAGGAGTCTGTCCTTGGGAATCTTTTTGAGTTGTATGCGCACGATTTCAGCGAGTTTCACGGTGTAGAGGTGGGCGAGGACGGCAGGTTCGGCTATCCGCAACTCGCACTCTATTGGAGTGACGCTGGCCGGCTTCCGTTCCTGGTCAGAGTGAAAGGGAAACTTGCGGGGTTCGTTCTGGTAAGGAGAGGCTCTGAGTTGTCAGGCGATCCGGCAATTTGGGACATGGCGGAATTCTTCATTCTTCGCGGATACAGGAGGCAGGGAGTTGGCTTAGATGTGGCGCATCAAGTGTGGAAGCGAGTGCCCGGTCGCTGGGAGATTCGCGTGATGGAGTCTAACCGAGCAGGTTGCGAGTTTTGGAAACGGGCAATTGCCGGATTGACAGGCGAGTCTGTTCGATCGACATCTTTTGAAAAGAGCGGCACTGCCTGGTGCGCATTTTCTTTCGAGTCGTGACGGAAGTTACCGGCAGCTTGCCGAGGCTTATTCGCGGCTGCGTTTGCGGATTTCGATGTTCAACCGCTTGATTTTCTGGTTGAGTGTGGAGAGCGGGATGCGGAACTGCTCTGCGGCGTCGGTTTGATTCCAATTGCATCGCTCGAGCTTTTCTATGATGATGCGGCGTTCGATATCTTCGAGGATGTCGAACAGAGATGCATTCGGATTGTGTTCGAGCAGAGCATCTTGAAAATTGCGACCGGTGATGTGTCCGGGCAGCAGGTCTGAGCCGATCACGGCGCCTGATGAGAGCACGACGCCGCGTTCGATGGAGTTCTCCAACTCGCGCACATTGCCGGGCCATTCATAGTCGACGAGC
The DNA here is from genome assembly GCA_963737915.1 of uncultured Acidobacteriaceae bacterium. GTDB lineage: Bacteria > Acidobacteriota > Terriglobia > Terriglobales > Acidobacteriaceae > Telmatobacter. The sequence continues at coordinate 67,378 of CAVTUP010000014.1, forward strand.
GCACGCATGGCGTCTGACGATAGCCTTCGAGTTGAGAGGCCGTTCTCCTTGGCATAGAACTCGAGGAAGTGGCTCACGAGGAGTGGAATATCCTCGCGTCGGGCGCGCAACGGGGGCAGATCGACTGTAATGACGTTGAGTCGATAGAAAAGGTCTTCACGGAAGCGGCCATCCCGCACGGCCTGACGCAGGTCGATATTGGTAGCGGCGATGATGCGTACGTCCACCTGGACTTCCTGAATGCCGCCCAGATGCATGAACCGGCGATCCTGCAGGACACGCAGGATCTTTGCCTGGGTATCCATGCCCATGGTGGCGATCTCGTCGAGGAACAGGGTGCCGCCGTTGGCGACTTCGAACAGCCCTTTCTTCGAAGCTACGGCCGAGGTGAACGCACCTTTTACATGTCCGAAGAGCGTGGATTCGAGAAGTTCAGAGGGCATGGCGCCGGTATTGATGGGGACGAACGGCTTGTCGCGGCGCGGGGAATTGGCGTGAATGGCCTTGGCGATAAGTTCCTTGCCGGTTCCACTCTCTCCCTGGATGAGAACTGTCGAGCGGCTCGGCGCCACCTGCGCAATCAAGTCAAAGACCCGCAGCATCGTATCGCTTTTGCCGACGATGTTGGCGAAGTTGTAGCGCTGCTTAAGCGTGCGCTTGAGCTGCAGGTTCTCTTCTTCAGCGCGGTAGCGGGCAACGGCAGAACGAATATCCGCTAGCAGTTTTTCGTTGTCCCACGGCTTCTGGACGAAATTCTCAGCGCCGGCGCGAACCGCTTCGACCACGTTGTCGACGGTGCCGTAGGCGGTGATCATGATGACCGGCGTTTCAGGCTGCCGCTCCTTGATTTGGGGCAGCAGTTCGAGACCGCTCTGACCCGGAAGAGCCAAATCAAGCAGCACCAGGTCGAAAGTCTCCAACTCAAGAATTCGCAGCCCCTGATCGCCGTCGCTTGCCATCTTGACGGAATAGCCTTCGAGCGTCAGCAACAGTTCGAGCGACTCGCGAATGCCCGCTTCGTCGTCAATCACAAGGATGCTTGCACCATTGGGACTGGACGAAAAAGCAGGTCCGGATCCAGACAGATTCAAAGCCTGTTCAACCTCAGACATGTACCGACTTCCTTAACAGCGGAAATTCAAGGTGGAATGTTGTGCCGGCGCCGACTGCGCTCTCGACATGAATCTTGCCCGCATGTTCCTGAATGATTCCGTAGGAGACGGACAAACCAAGTCCCGTTCCGCGTCTCTCACCAGGCCGAGGGGATGTTTTGGTGGTGAAGAACGGATCGTAAATGCGCTTCAAATGCTCCGGCGCAATGCCAGAGCCGGAATCTGCAACCACGGCTTCAACGTGCCCGTTGGCTAATGTCGTCACGCGCAATCTTCCGCCGTTGGGCATGGACTCTTTGGCGTTCAGCAGAAGATTAAGGAAGACCTGCTGAAGCTTTCCGGGGTTGCCGTGGATGGCGGGCAGATCGTCTGCCAGATCCGCATCGACAACGACCTGCGCGGTTTTGAACTGATGTTCGAGAAGCGAGAGAGTATCGCGGATCACCTGATTCAAATTTGTTTCGCGGAACTCGGTTGTCGAAGTTCGTGAGAAGTTCAACAAGCCATTTGCAATTTCAGAGGCACGGAAGCTCTGCTGAGTAATCTTCTCGAGCACGGGACCGAGACGCGTATCACCGCGCATCTGCTTTGAAAGCATCTGTGCGTAGGAAGAGATGACCGCCAGGGGCGTATTGATTTCGTGAGCAACACCGGCAGCGAGCAATCCGATGGAACTGAGTTTGTCGGCTTGTGCCAACTGCGTTTCGAGTGATACGCGCTCGGTAATGTCGTCCACAAGAATGATGCGGCCCACGACAACGAAATCGCGTGAAAACAGCGGCGCAATGGCAATGTTGGCGGTGCGCTGTTCTCCGGCGCGAGTGGTGAGCGGGAATTTGTAGAGGTGATGCACGCCCGGCTCATTGCGGAACCCTTCAAGCGCATCGATGAACTCGGGAGGAAAGACGCTCCTGACAGGTTGGCCGAGCGCCTCGCTGCGGCTCACGGCGTACATCGCTTCCATCTGCGCATTCCAGCTCTCAATGCTGTCGTCGAGATCAAGGGCGAGGATTCCGACGTTAATGGATTCGACGATATTTTCGTTGAATTCCTTTAGCCGCTCAAACTCGCTGATCTTTTCTTCGAGGCGCGCATAGAGGCTGGCATTCTGCAGTGCGATTCCGATGTAGCTGGCAAGCGATTCGAGAAGCTCGACATCTTCGCTGGAGAGGAAGTCGCCGCCGATGGTGCGGCCCAATCCGATTACGGCAATTGTGCGAGTCGCTGATCCGTCCTGCACGCGGCAAGGCAGATAGTAGTTGAGGTCGAGCAGAGCTGCAGTCTTCTGTTGGTCCGGCGGAAGATGCAGGACCTGCTGCGCGTTCTCGAGGAAGATGTGGCTATGATCTGATGCGCGATCGAAGTCGAGGAAATCGAGTGCGAGGGGTCTCTGCATGGCTGCAGGCGGCAAGCCGTGCGATGCGGCGAGGCGAAGTCCTCCGCGCTCCTGGGTGAGAAAGATCGCTACGCGAGCGACGAGCATGGTTCGCGGGAGCCGCTCGACGATCGAAGCGAGCAGGGCATTGAGATCGGTTTCGGAACTCAGGCCGCGTCCAAACTCCACCAAAGCCTTGCGGTAGTCGTAACGCTGGCGATCAAAGGCCTTGTCAACCCAGCCCTGAATACGGCGCTTGAGGGGGTCAAAGATCGCAGCCGTTCCGAGGATGGCCAGCAGGAGAGCCCATTCGCGGATGGCTTCGGGGAACCTCTGATGCACGATTTCGGCCGCGAGAGCAATTACGCCAAAGTAGCCCCCCAGGAGCATTCCGGTTGCGAGGGTATAGGCCACACCGCGCTTAAAGATGAGATCGGTGTCCATCAGGCGGTAACGGACGATGGACCAGCAGAAGGTCAGAGGCAGGAAGACAAGCGACAGTCCCGCGAGCTTCGTGAGCAGAGCGGGCATGTGCACGTCGAACAGGAAAGGGATGGCATAGAGCAGCGTGAAGGGCAGAACAGCAAGAAGCGCGCCGCGGGTGAGCCACTTCAACTGCTGACGAAGCAAAGGTGTGTTTGCCCGGCTGTAGCTGTGGAGGAACAGGATTGCCGCGAGAACGTAAAACGTTGCGACATATGCCGTGCCAACCTGATCAATCCGGTGCCTCAGCACGCCGGTTGCTTGCCACCGGTTGATGGCGACGAGCCAGATGCAGAAAAGAGCTATTCCAGGCGCGTAGATAAATGGAACAAGCCAGCGCCGCCGCAGACCCTTGAGGCGTTCGACTGGGAAGCTCAACGCAAAATGCAAAAAAAGCGCCGGCTGCAAGGATTCTGCAAGCGTATTTATCCAGAAAGCGGACCAATCAACCAGATCAAGCTTGCCCGTGACCTTGATGGCATGCCACGCGAACGAGACGAGGCAAAAGAGGTAAAAGTGTGTCGCGCGAGGTGCGGTCCAACGGCGGAACAGGACATAAAGGCCGATGGCCAAGTAAATGAGCCCGATGAAACGCAATGCCTGCTGGAGACTGCGATCGGGAGGCTCCGGGATGACCACGACAGGAGTATCGAGCGGTACACCGCCACGGGCAATGGCGTAATTGGCCTTTCCGTAGACACCGGTGCGGAATAGCTCGCGCTCCTTTTCAGGAACACGGATTGTGGGGGAATCATTGACCCCCGTAAGCAGGTCGTTTACATGAATGCCGGCGCGCTCGCCGGGGCTGTTCGGCAATACTTTGTCGGCTATCAGCCCGCGGCCGTCGTGAGATTCGGCCCACCAGACGCCATCATCTGGCTGCTGGAACTGGCTCTCCTGCCGGAAATTCCACACGGCAAGGAGCACTAGCCCGACCGTAACAACGGCCAGCAGTGTCGCCTGCAAGCGGTTGAAGAGACCTGTCTCCATGCGCGGGGGACCTTTATTTCACTCCTTACATAGCACGTCGGGTGCCATGTGGATCGGTTCTTGGGTCGGTAACTTATCTCGTGACAATTTATTGACAAGACATGAGATAGGACGCCCAGGTTTTCAAAACGTCAACAACGAGATAGCCCGATTTCTCTGGAATATGCAGAAAACCATAGGTGGCATACAACGAAAGGAATCGACTACGGAATTCAGTAGAAAGCGATTTGGATCCTCTATCTGTCTCTTGGGGCTGTTGTTAGCGCTCAAAATGACTGTTTACTGATTTGAGTCAAGTCTCCCAATCAAGGTTGGCCGTAGGTCGCTTTCGGACCATGTTTTCGCAGATAGTGATGCTCCCCAACGTGGGCCGGCAGCCCTTCGGCGGCCGAATTCAGCATAACGGTGCGGAATGCGAGGCGAGCGATGTATTCCATCACGTCGGCGTGTTCGACGGCTTCGGCGGCGGTTTTGCCCCATGCGAACGGGGCATGTCCGGCGACCAGCACCCCGGGGACTGCGATCGGGTCAAGACTCTCGGCTCGAAATCGACGGACAATGACCGCGCCGGTGTTGCGCACGTAGCCATCGGCAACCTCTTGTGCTGAGAGCGGTTCGGTGACAGGGATCTGACCGTGAAAGTAGTCGGCGTGCGTGGTGCCGAAGCAGGGAATCGGACGGCAGGCCTGCGCCCAGGAGGTAGCGAATTCCGAGTGGGTGTGAACGACACCACCGATCTGAGGAAATTCGCGATAGAGATAGGTGTGCGTGTCCAGGTCACTAGAGGGGCGGCGAGTTCCATCGACGATCTTGCCATTGAGATCGGTGACAACGAGATCGGCGGGAGTCAGGCTCTCGTAGTCCATCCCGCTCGGTTTGATGACGACGAGGGGCTCAGCGCCTGAGCGGTCGATGCCGCTGGCATTGCCAAACGTGTGCGGAGCGAGGCCGCGGCGGGAGATTTCCCGGTTGGCTTCGAGGACCTCATTGCGAAGGGATTCGAGTAGCATGTTGGACTTCCTTGATACGCCGCTTCAGAAAGCGTTTACCGCTCAAGTTTATCAGCAGAATGACAGCATACGCAGCACATCCATTATGATGGGCGCGGTTCGATGGCGAGCAGAATTTGTGCTCAATTCTAGATGCAGCCGCCGCCCTCGAACGGAAAGGCCGGGATGGATCGTCGCAGCTTTGTAAAAACCGCCGCTTTGGTGCCGCTCGCCGCTGGATGCGCACCGCTTTCATTGGGATCACAGGTTGGGTCGGAACCGGAACCTGCACCGGCGCACCGCGCGAGTGCGGCGTCCATGCACGATCGGTACGAGCTCACGCTACGCCGGGTGTTGAAGGGGGATTCACCCGCATACACTGAGGAGTTTTTGCTGGCCGATGTGCGCCCAACTGCCGGGCGCCGATTCACGGAGTTTAGCGGCGATCTTTCCGGCCGTTACATTGGGGCCCTGGCAATAGCCAGCCAAGTGTATGGCGCGAAGTTTCCGAGTCTCGACGGACTGGTGCAAAAGGTGATTGCCTGCCAAAAGCCGGACGGATATTTCGGGCGTTCCTTCCATTATGAAAAGCCGACGGACGATGACCTGGCGCTTCTCTGGGGGAATGGGAGACTGCTGGTTGGACTGGTTGAGTATTACCGGGTGAAGCCTTCGCCACAGGTGCTCACAGCGTGCAGGAAGCTCGGAGACTGGCTGGTACGAATCGGTCCGCTGATGTTGTCAAAGGAGATCAGGGACGCATTTGGCGCGCAGCATTTTGCTTCAAGCTATATCTGCTGGATGCAGCAGACCGAAGGGCTGGCCGGCCTTTACGTGATTACAAAAGATGAGCGATACCTGAAGCTGGCGGAACAGATTGCGGCGGTGATCGAGAGACGGCCCAGCGATCATGTGCATGGGTACCTGACCAGTTTGCGCGGGGTAATGGATCTGTACAGCGCGACCGGGGACGCGCAGTTTCTTCGGCAATGCGAGAGCGCCTGGCAGGAAGTTGCCGAGTCAAAGGACCTGCTCATTACGGGAGGGGTACCCGAGGGCTGGAGTCCCAACGGGCATCGCACGGAAGGATGCGCGGAGGCCGACTGGGTGCGCTTCAATCTTTCGCTTTGGAAAGCGACAGGGAATGCGAAGTATATCGCGATGGCGGAACGCGCGACCTTCAATGAGCTGGCTTTCAACCAGTATGCCAGCGGCGATTTTGGGCATCGTGTATATACCGACACCGGACTGCCGGCGGCAGGAGCCGTGCGAGCGTGGTGGTGCTGCACGCTGCATGGGCTGCGGTGTTTTCCAGACGTGAGCGCGAGTGCGTTTCGCAGCGGACGAGATCGGTTGTACTACGACATTCCGGTTGACGGCCGAATGAAAACGGCGGCATTGTCGGCAACCGCGCAGTCATCGCTCGCCACGAATGGATTGGTGCGGATCACGATTACGGCTTCGAATGGCGGCAAGTCGGCGCTGCTGGTGCGCAAGCCGGAGTGGGCAGACGTGGTGGATATTCAACCGCCCGGCGGCGCGGCAATGACGCCAATGGAAAGCGGGTATCTCGGACTTGAACGGATCTGGACTGCAGGGGACGTGGTGCAGGTGAAGTACGGAATGAAGCTCAAGGCCATTGAGGGTGCGGAGCGCCGCGTTTCCTATTGGTTCGGCCCGTGGCTGCTGGGCGCGTGCGCCGCGGACAATCCGGCCTACTTTAACGAAATGACGGCAGACAACAAACTGGGACAAGTTGTGCGGGAAGGGAAACCGGGCGGGGAGAAGGTCGCTGAACCGTTTGCGGTGCCAATAGCCGCGAGGGAGTTCCGGTGCATTCCCGCTGAGTTTCCAGATCAACCGGGGACGGTCACACTGCGGGCGATTGCCGAACAGACCGGGCAGCCAACGACCAGTTGGGAATTGCGCTTTCTGTCGGAAGAGCACGGATGACACGTTCCGCCTGACAGACGCGATTCCAGTGAGTGACCGCGTCGCAGGCCACCTTTGCGCCTCGTTCTTGCCCTTTCCGCGATAAATTGCGGGGTGGCTGTAAACTCGGGTCTCAGGCAGGCGTCTACCTGAGTGATGGCAGCCTGCACCACGTTGGAACCGATGACGAAGGCCCCGGCGGATGAGATTGCCGCGCAGGATTTTGCGACTGTCGTTGAACGGCACCGTGCGCAGATATTCCGGTTTCTGCTGGCATCTACGCGCGACGTGGACCTGGCCGAGACGCTGACTCAGGATTGTTTCCTCAAGGCGCATAGGAACTGGGCGAATTTTCGGGGAGACTCCACTGCCATGACCTGGTTGATGCGGATTGCGATCAACCTGCAGAAAGATCAGTGGCGTAACCGTCGACTTCAGTTCTGGCGGCATACGCGAACCAATTCGGTGGATGTGGATGAGGCCAGCGACTGGCTGCCCAGCGGAGAGCGCACGGCAGAGCAGCAGATGCTGGCTCGGGAAAAGGTGGGGCATGTCTGGCGCGCGGTTGAAACATTGAGCGAGCGGCAGAGAACGGTATTTCTGTTGCGCTTCGTTGAGGATCTCGAACTGAAAGAGATTGCGGAGACGACAGGCCTGAGCGAGGGGACAGTGAAGGCGCATCTTTCGCGAGCGCTGGGCAGAGTGCGGACAGAGCTGGGGGAGAAGAGATGAAACGCAACGATGAGGTTGCAGGATTGACAGATCAGCACGGCGAGTTGGAGAAGCTTGATCCCAGGATGGAAGAGGCTCTGAGCAACTTCAAGAGCAGTGTTCATACGTGGAGCGAGGCCATGGTGAGCCGCCCGCGGAGTGCGCACGAAGTTGTGGTGAGAAAAGTTTGGAAGTTGGCTGCGGGCTGGGCGCTTGGCGGGGTACTGGTTGCCGGAGCTGTTTCTGGCGGCGTGTTCGAGCGGCATCACCAGCAGGAGTTGGCCAGAATCGCGGCAGCACGCGAGGCTGAACATCAGCGTCAAATTGCTGCAGAGCGTGCTCTCGAAGAGGAGGAACTGCTGGCGCGGGTGGACAGCGATATTTCGCGTCAAGTTCCCAGGGCGATGGAGCCTCTGGCTTCATTGATGACAGAGGATGAGACTCAATAATTCAACATAAGAGATCCAACAGAGCAGTGGCTTTGAAAGCAAAAAGGCGAAGGAGAACGCGATGAAAGGTTTGATGTCAGTACGGCTGGGATTAACAATTGCCGCTCTTTTTGCGGCGGGCGTGGCAGGTGCTCAGGGTCCGGGAGCACCAGCGCCAGTAGAACCCGGGGCGGGCCCCGGATTTGCCGATCACAGGCCGCCGATGGAGAGGGCGATGGGCCCGCGCGGGGAACGTGGGCGCTGGTGGAACAATCCCACGATTGTGGAGAAGTTGAAGCTCACCGACGATCAGCGCAAAGCCATGGACGGGATTCTGCAGCAGCATCGCGAGAAGCTGATTGATTTGCGCGCGAATGTCGACAAGGCCGAACTCGGGATGGAGCCAATGATGAGCCAGGACCAGCCGAATGAGGCGGCGGTGATGTCGCAGATCGATAAGGTGGCGCAGGCGCGTGCGGAACTGGAAAAAGCGAATGCGCGTTTCCTGTTTGCCTTGCGCGCCAAGCTTACTCCGGAGCAGTGGAAGCAGGTGCAGGAGTTCCGCGCGACCCATGAAGGCATGCGGCGCAACTGGGATCGCCAGAGTCCGCGCCACGGTGACGGTCCCCGGCGCGGGACGCCTCCTCCGCCTCCGCCGGCCCCTGCGGCACCAGGTCCCCAGGGGATGTTGGACGACGGTCCTGATATGGATGGGCCTGCTCACCTGGACGCTCCGGCGCCTGTTCAGCAGTAAGGATTTTTTCTGGGTGTACAGCAGAGAGCAATGCGGTTGCAATTCACACCGATGGCGGCAAGGGGTAATCCTCTTGCCGCCGATTTTTTTCAGGCGTGATTGCTAGACGTGCATGACGGCCTGGGCCAGGTGGCTGAGGCTCGATTTTGCGTCACCGTACAGCATCGATGTGCAGGACTTGAAGAAGAGCGGATTTTCAAGGCCCGAGAACCCGCGGCCTTGTCCGCGCTTAAGCACGATGACGCTCTTGGCGCGGTCTACCTCGAGGATCGGCATTCCGGCAATGAGGGATTTTGGATTGTCACGCGCGTCGGGATTGACCACGTCGTTGGCTCCGATGACGACTGCGACGTCGGTGGATGGAAACTCGGGGTTGATCTGCTCCATCTCGTAAAGCGAGGAGTAGGGAACATTGGCTTCGGCCAGCAATACGTTCATGTGTCCGGGCATGCGCCCTGCCACTGGGTGAATCGCGTACTTTACGGTGACGCCGCGGTCTTCGAGCAGTTCAGCGAGTTCGCGGACAGCGTGCTGTGCCTGCGCCGTTGCCAATCCATAGCCGGGTACAAAAACGACGCGATTCGCAAAGGCAAGCTGCATCGCGGCATCGTCGATGCTGATCTCGCGCATGACACCGCCGGTCTCGGTTGTCGCTTCGGCAATGACCGCGCCGAAGCCGCCGAAGAGAACATTGGTGATGGATCGGTTCATCGCCTTGCACATCAACACGGAAAGGATGAAGCCGGAGAAGCCGTCGAGCGTTCCTGCGATGATGAGCACGTTGTTGCCCAGCACAAAGCCTGTGGCGGCAGCAGCGAGGCCTGCATACGAATTGAGCAGCGACATCACGACAGGCATGTCGGCCGAGCCGATGGGGATGACGAGCATGACACCGAAGAGAAATGCCACACCGAGCATGGTGTAAAAGACGCCGGCGGCTTCGGGGTGCATGCAGAAGATGACGAAGCAAGTCGCCATCGTCAAAAAGACCACCAAATTGACGGCGTTTTGGCCTTTGAACTGAATGGGCTTGCCGTGAATGACACCTTGCAGCTTGCCTGCTGCGATCAGCGATCCGGTGGTAGTGAGCGCGCCGAGTATGACTTCAAATCCAAGCGCGCCGCGCGTGATTCCGGGCATGTCTCCGGCATGAACGAGAAATTCGCCAACGCCGACGAGGGCAGCGGCCAATGCACCAAAGGCGTGCGAGAGCGCAGTTCGTTGCGGCATGGCGGTCATCGGAACCGAGATCGCCATCCAGGCTCCGATAATGGAGCCGACAGAGAGCCCGGCGATGATCCAGACCCAGGTGATGATGTGGGTGCCGATGAGTGTGCCGACGATCGCCGCGAACATTCCGGCTTCGGCAAGGAACATTCCACGGCGGGCGGTCTCAGGGTGCGACATCCCCTTGAGCGCGAAGATGAAGAGGATGGAAGCGGTGAGATAAGTAGCTTCCATGAAATAAGTGGAGAGGGTCATTTCGTCCCCCTCGCCTGTTCGGTCTTGCGCTTGCTGAACATCTTCAACATGCGATCGGTAATGCCGAAGCCGCCAACTACGTTGATGGTGGCGGTGGTGACCGCGATGAATCCCAGGATGTGCGCGAAGAGTGGATAGTGCGCCGAACCCGCCAGAACAAGAGATCCGATAAGCGAGATGCCGGAGATGGCATTGGTGGCGGACATCAGCGGCGTGTGCAGCAGAGGCGGCACGCGGCTGATGACCTGATAGCCCAAAAAGGCAGCCAGGGCAAAGACGTAAATCGAAGCGATCAGGACGGCTGGATTCATAGTTCCTTATCCGGGTGATGCGAGTTCATAACTCAGCGCATGAAGAGGATTTCTCCCAAGCCAAATTCCAACTTGAGAAGCCTTGCGCTAAACAGAGTCCACTAGCCGAAAGCCTCGGCCGATTCAAGCAGCTTGGCAACGCGTGGGTTAACGGGGCTTCCTTTGTGTGCGACGCACGCGCCAGCCAAAACTTCGTCGCCAAGATCGACAGCGAGCTGGTCCTTCTTCACGATCAGTGCGATGAAGTTGAGAATGTTGCGCGCATAGAGTTGGCTCGCGTGTACGGGCACCTCTGCGGGCAGATTCATCGGGGCCATCAGCGTTACTCCACCTAGAGTCTGTGTGACGCCGGGGCGGGTCAATTCGCAATTGCCCCCGGCTGGTGCAGCGAGATCGACCAGAACGGAACCGGGACGCATGGCTTCGATTGCAGCGCGACGAATGAGCCGGGGTGCGGGCCTGCCTGGAACTTGCGCGGTGGTGACAATGACATCGGAATGGGATGCGGTACGCGTGATGAGATCGCGACCGCGGTCGAGCGCCTCTTCGGTCAATTCAGCAGCGTAGCCTCCGCCGCCTTCGGTGGCTATCCCGCCGAGATCCACATCAAGAAACTTAGCGCCGAGAGAACGAACCTGTTCGCCGGCAGCGGCGCGAACATCGTAGGCCTCAACAACTGCGCCGAGACGGCGGGCGGTGGCGATAGCCTGTAGACCTGCGACGCCGGCTCCAATCACAAAGACGCGCGCGGGCGGAATGGTGCCCGCCGCAGTCATGAGCATGGGAAAGAGGCGCGGCAAGATTCCGGCGGCGTCGATGATCGCCTTATAGCCGGCGATAGTTGCCATCGAAGAGAGTGCATCCATCGACTGCGCTCGACTGATGCGCGGAACCAGTTCCATGCTGAACAGCGTTACGTGCAGCGCGATCGCAGTTGCGAGGGCGGAAGGCGCGTCGAGGGGCCGCAAGAAGCCGATGAGGACGGCTCCCGATTTGAGCAGGGCCTGGTCGGCGGCGCTGGGCGCGTTCACTACCGGCAACAAATCGGCATTGGCCAGAATCGATGATCGATCGGCGGTTACCGTGGCTCCGACTTCCTGGTAAGCCGCGTCGTAGGTACCGGCCGAAACGCCTGCGCCAGCCTCTACCGCAACTTCGATCCCTTGTGCCAGGAGTGCCTTGAGACTCTCGGGTAGTAAGGCGACACGTGTTTCGCCAGTAGCGGTTTCTTTAAGAATGCCTAAAAGCAATTTGCCTCCGCAAACAATGGGGCGGGATAGATGCAAGGACAAATACCACCGTACGCGCAAGCGCGTCCATGGTCATCCCTAAAAATTATTCAGCAACGAGGGAGGAGGGCCGTGTGATGTCGGTCACCTGGGAGGATGGGATTGCGGGCAGACTCTCATCGAGCCCTGCCCGCGTGGTTTGTAGAGCTATTTCGGTAACGGTGCGGAGCCGGTCACGGTGAATCCGGCTTCAGATTTTGCTTTTGTTTCCTGAGGTTGAGCGCCGCCCAGGGTCAGTGTGTATTTACCGGCCAGGATGGAGCGGTTGCCCTTATCGTCGACGCTGGAAATCGAGCGAGGATCGATCTTTAGCGTGACTTCTTTGGTGGCTCCCGGAGCTATGCTGACGCGCTCAAAGCCGACGAGGGAGTGAATCGGGCCGTCTTCCTGCGGAGTCTTTACGTAAGCCTCAACAACCTCGTCGCCGGCCATGGTTCCGGAGTTGGTGACGGTGACCGTGGCGGTGAGAGGATCGCCAGCCTTGATCGTCTGGGCGGAAAGCTTCACCGGTCCGTACTTGAAGGTGGAGTAGCTAAGCCCGTAACCGAAACCCCAAAGCGGCTTGCCCTGGAAGTAGCGGTAGGTGCGGCCCTTGATGCCGTAGTCAGTGAATTCGGGCAACCCGTCGAGTCCGGCGTAGAAGGTGACGGGCAGGCGTCCTGCAGGGTTGTTGAGACCGGCGAGGGTCCGCGCAATTGCGGTTCCGCCTTCGACGCCTGGATACCAGGCTTCGAGAACGGCAGCGGCATGCTCGTTTGCCCAGTTCAGCGCGACCGCGCTACCGCTTTGCAACACGACGATGAGAGGCTTGCCGGTAGCGGAGAGGGCTTCAAGCAGCTTCTGTTGGGGTGCGGGGAGATCGAGACTGGTGCGATCTCCGCCAACGAAGCCGGGGATCTTGATGGGCATCTCCTCGCCTTCGAGCTGGGGTGAGAGGCCTACAAAGGCGACCACGACGCTTGCTTCTTTTGCGCGTGCTACGGCTTCGTCGAGTTGTGCCTGGGCGGGCGCTTGCCATTTGAGTGTCACACCGCCGCCTGCCCTGTCGCTGGAGTGGGAATACTCGAACCGGAAGTCGTGCTCCTTGGTGTCTGCGAAGTCAACCGTGACTGAGGCTGGCTTGGGGAACTTCATGATCGGTGGCGCGGTTGGCGAGGCACCGGGGGCAGCCTTGAAGTTGCCCATCTCGGAGATATCGCCGGCGATTCGCAGGGATCCTTCACCGATGACCTTGCCGTCGAGTACGAAGCGATAGCTTTCAGTCGGCGAGTACGGGAAACTGTCGGCCGCTTCGACTGTAAAAACGTAGTGGCCGGGCGCAGGCGCTGCGATGGTGCCGCTCCAGCGAACGGAGTAGTCGTGCGTGTCGACCTCGGGAACGGGGAACGCGTTTTCCCAGTCAGACTGGACAGCGGGCGCTGTCTCCACCGCGACGGGGCGACCAGTCCAATCCGATGTGGCGAAAAATTCCGTCTTCAAACCTTTATTCAATCCGAAGGCAGTACGCGGGACCGGGACGCCGACGCCCTCCGCGAGAGTGGAACCCTGCGCGTAGAGGATGGGCGTGCTCTTGAACTGATTCATGATGCCTTCGAGCGGCGTGACCGGGTGGAGCGGGGTGCCGACGTAGTTGCCGAGGATCGAGGTCAACTGATCCGCGGTCGGGCCTATGACTGCGATGTGTCCGGGTGCGCTCTTCAGCGGCAAGGCGCCGTTGTTCTTAAGCAACACGATGGATTCTTCGGCGGCTTTGCGTGCAGCAATACGATTTGCAGCGGAGGCTGCGTCGGTGAACGGGATCTTATCGAGCGAATTTGCTCCCTGCGGATCGAAGAGCCCGAGTTGGAATCGCGCCTTATAGAGGCGCTCGGCCGCTTGCGTCACCAGATCTTCGGAGACGAGTCCCTGGCGAGCGGCGTCTGCAAGCTTGTTAAAGCCCGGCGTCCAGATACTGCACGACAGGTCAGTTCCTGCCTGCAATGAGAGCGCCGCAGAGTGCGTGATGTCGGGCGTCTTCTTATGTCCCTGATTCACATCGACAATCGCACCGCAATCGGAGACCACAAAGCCCTTGAACCCCCAGGCGTCGCGAAGATGATCTTTGAGCAGCATCTTGTTTGTGCAGGCCGGCCATTCATCAATGGAGTTATAGGCGCACATCACGGATTGCACTTTGCCCTCAGTGACAGTGGCACGGAATGCGGGCAGGTAAGTCTCTTCAAGATCGCGTTCGCTGGGATTGACATTAAAGCCATGGCGTAACTGCTCGGGGCCGCTATGCACGGCAAAGTGTTTGCTGGTGGCTACTGCACGCAGATGATCGAGGTCGCCGCCCTGCACGCCGCCAATGAAGGCGATGCCGAGACGACCAGTCAGGAACGGATCTTCGCCGTATGTCTCCTGACCGCGTCCCCAGCGAGGATCGCGGAAGATGTTGATGTTGGGCGACCAGAAGGTCAGCCCATAAAAGATGCGGTGATTGCCCTCGCGTTGCGCCTGGTTGTATTTCGCGCGCGCTTCGGCTGAGATGACATTGCCCATCTTGTTCACGACGGTCGTGTCCCATGTGGCCGCCATGCCGATGGCTTGTGGAAAGACTGTCGCATATCCGGCGCGAGCGACCCCGTGGAGAGACTCGTTCCATGTCTGGTAATCGGGAATGCCAAGCCGCGGAATCGCCGTGGCCCAGTCCTCTAGCTGCGCAGCCTTTTCATCGAGTGTCATGCGACCCACAAGGTCATGGGCGCGCTCGCCGGCGGAGAGCTTTGTATTAAGGTAAGCGGGCTGTTGGGCCGGAGCTAGAGAGGCAAACACGGCGAAAATAAGCGGCAACAGTAAAAACCGGCGGCAAGCGGACGTCATTCCATTCCTCCATGGGGCAGCACTCGAATTGAAGCGCGGCCGGTGGGCTGAATCTCACTCCTCTGTCGTCTCTGCGGGAGTCGCAACGAGCCGGTGCGAATTTCTCATTCGCGTGTGTCTGTGAAGAGAAAGGTCAGTCGGCAAGAACTTTACTAGGCTGAGGGGGTTGTTGGCTAGGTTTATCGGTTTACTAATGGAAAATTGCAACACCAGCTCTTTTGTTCCTTAAGTGTCGCCCTAGTTCGCCGAATTCTCCATTCGATCAAGAAGCGTCTTCATTTTCTGGAATTCGGAGCGGGCGTGAAGCGGCTTCAGGCGAGGATCGGCCAGCATTTGGAAGAACCAGGGGCAGCGGGCATCAGCAGCAGTCTGCAATGCTTCGATCGCGCCATCCAGGTCTCCGAGCGCCACGCAAATTGCCGAGTTGAATGATGTAGGAACGAAGCGTTCACGGCTCAGCCATTGCAGCCTTTCCAGAATGGCCTTCGCTTCCTCGTGTTTGCCTGCGCAGGCCAGTGCATAGGCATGCGCCGACGAAGCAAGGTCAAAGTAGGGTGATCGTTGCGCAAGGTTCTCTGCCAGCGATAATGCCCTTTCTGTTGCGCCATTGAACGCGAGAATGATGCTTGCGTAGAGGTCAGTGGCTTCGTGTTCCGGGAAGATCTCAAGCGCTCGCTCGATCTGCTCCAGGCTCCTGGCAGAGTCGCCCGCCAAGTGGTATGCCCACGCCAACCGCGCATTCAGCCATGGGGAATATGGGTCGGCGGGCAGCAGCGCGAGCATCTTGTCGATCGCCTCAGAAAACCGGTGGCGACTCAGAGCAAACATGGAGCGCACCCGCGTGATGGAGCCATCATGAGGCAAATATGCGCTGGCTGCGAAATTCTCAAGGGCCCCGGAGAGATTCCAATCCACGTGGAATTTGACCCACCCGAGCGCGGGCAGCAGGGCGTCGGATCCATTCTGGGATAGGGGTGTGTTCTCCGCTGCCCAGGATATTTTGTCCGCTGCGTCGCTCGGCGCAGTAAAGCCGTAAAACTCCTGTGCGATGCAGGCATTCGCGAGATCAACACGCGCAGAGATAGAGTGGGGATCGAGTTCGACGGCACGAATTAGGTGCCGCACGCCATCCTCCATGCGGTGGCGCTGGAGTGATTGGCATTCATGGTGGCCGCGAAGAAACAACTCATGAGCCTCGCGACGAAACAGATCATTCTTATCAGAGTCTTCGCCGTCTTCTGCGGCAGAGAAGGACAAGCTCGCCGAATTGAGGCGCACCAAAATCCGCTGCGACAGTTCAGATTCCAATGCTGCGACGCGCGATTTTGCCACCAGCATATCTTCAACCCAGATCTGGGTACCATCGGGCACGCGAATCATTTCGATGCGCAATCTGAAGTGCTCCGGCAACGCACGCAGGGTTCCGGCAAGCACGAGGTCTGCGTCAATGGCCTGACCAACCTGTTGCGCAGTTAGTCCGCGGCCAGCCAGTGTAAAGACGGAATCTCTCGCCATTACGAGGGCCGGGGGAAAGCGGCCTGAGGTGAGCAGTGTGATGGTTTCCTCAGCGATGGCCGGGCCAAGATGTGGCGGTATGTTAAATCCCGTTGCGAATGGCATCACCGCCAATCTCGGCATCTCTTCCGGCGGAAGCGCCTGGCGTCTGTGTATCTCAACGGAAACGCGGTATCCACGCTTATAGACGGTCTCGATGCACTGTTCGGGTTCCAACCGTTCGCGCAGTGACGACATGCATTTTGTGACGCTGTCTTCTGTGACGTGAACATCACCCCAGAGTTCCTGTCTCAACTGCTGATGCGTCACGATTCGGCCAGCGTTGTGCAGCAAGAGACGAAGCGCGGTCAGTTCCCTCATGGGTAGATGGATTGCAGCGTCTCCGCGCAAAAGGGTGCCATCAAATAGAAGCCTGAACTTGCCAAAGAGTATTTCGCGCTCAGTTGTATCGGGCGAAGAGAAATCGGACTTTCTCAGCCGAACCATTTCATTCCTCAAAGTTCCTGTTCACCGGCTTTGCAGTTCCGGTCAAACTCCGGTGGTGATGTTCACCACCGGCAATGGAAACTTCTGGGCCCAGGGAAGAATGAAAGCACGGTTCCAACAAAAAGAAGTTGTCTCAGAAAGTTCCATTTTGCGCCCTCATTATCTACCTCGAACCTGCTGAACGCGCGTGATAACACAGGGTTTTTATGCACTAAGTAGTAATCAACGTAAGGTTACCGTCAGTAAGTGCTCGCCCATTTTCCTGTTAACTGGACGCTGACTGTCCAATTTCAAGACAGTCGGCGTCCATGGCAGAGACAACTGCGTCGGCAGGCGGGAAAGAGTCTAGTACTTTGACTTGAATGCGTAGGTCAGGCCCATCGTGAATTGAAATGAGTTTCGCTTCGTTGGCGGAAGAGAATCGGGAGGGTTGTTCAGGTAACTGTCGAGCGTTCCCACTGAAAAGCCAAAGTTCTTATACGCATTAAATGCAAACGTGTTTATCTCGTTGGCCGAATACTTGCTCGGGTCGTTGTAAGCCGGGATGAAAGCAATGCCCTGGGTAAAGGTCATGAACTTTTCGTGAAGCACGTAGTCCAGGCCGAATGTCGATCCGATCAGGTTGTCTTCTGGGCCTCCGGAGATGAACGCCCTTCTTTCATACTGGATTGTTCCCTTCACGTCAGCTTCCTGCTTTGGCGTCTTGAGAAAGGTCCAGCCAAGTCCTCCACCATAGATTTGCTGCAGGTCCAGGTTCTGTGCGTAATTGTGGTCGTAGGCTATCTGGCCAAGCCCGTAGACACGAGGCGAGAAGTATTCATCCCGTTCCGCCTCCGCGTGATAGAGCGCAGATTTTGTGGTCACTTCGGGTACGAAGACTGGTGGGCTTACCGGCGTGGCTGGGATCGTATACGCAGGCTCCGTGATCTTCCCAAACGATCCTGTGAAAGCAGCAGACGTGCGATTTTGCGGTCTCAGCCAGGTCACCGTGGGGACGATTCGAACAATGCCTAAACCTCCTGAGAACGTGTACTGATTTTGTGTTGCCGCCACCAGGCTGCCTCCCGCCGTTGCGGCGCCATTCCACCCGGCAAAAAAGCCCGGCCTGTGATGCAACTGCTGATCCAATGCCGCTTCATCCACGATGAATTGCGCATTGCCCACTGGAATTGGTGCGATCGCAGGTGCGTTAGCTGGGTGCACTGCAACGGATTGGTTTGACATTTCCAAAGTTCCGATAGGGATCTGCGCCGCTTCTTTCTTCTTAAGAACATTCTCATTCTTGCCGAGCACAGCGAATTTTCCATTGGTGTGGAGTTCTTTGACCTTGTCCCAACCCAGAGTTACATCGCCCAACGGGTCGGAGTGAAACGTGATCTTCCCATCCGCGGAACTTACGAGTGTGCCGTGAAGCGTGTCTCCATTGCTGAGTACCAACTCGTCGGGAGCCGGTTTGGCTTGCGCCTCGATTCGTTGAACACTGGTGAGGCTAATGCCGATCAAGGCTATGAGGGTGACGAGGCGGAATCTTGTAGGTGTCGGTGTAAGGCGATTGAGAACTGAAACTGCGGCTAAGCCGAAACACAGGGTCATGGGGGATGATCCTTTTCAGTGGGATTGAAGGGCCACGCACGAGCAGAGCGCTCTGTCTCTTTTGAGATGCTAAATCGCGATGCTTGACTGCGCCACCTGCAACATTCAGAAATCCTTCAGAAGTTGGAAGGCATTCCGCGGGCAGACTAACTGGCGAGGTAATTGTAATGTCAAATTCGCCTGATTATTCCCGATGGTCTCTTGAACCCTACGGTATTGGCATGAAGCTGAGAGCACTGCGGACCCAGAAGCGCTTGACACTGTCGCGGCTCGCAGCGGAAACCGGCCTTTCGACTGCATTGCTTTCCAAACTGGAAACGGACCGGATGGTCCCTACGCTTCCAACACTCGCCAACATCAGCCGTGTGTATGGCATCGGGCTGGGTTACTTCTTTAACGACGCCATCGAACACACGATCTCCATCACACGCAAGGCCCACTTGATCGGCAATGGGCGAAGTCAGGAGTCCGTCAGGCGTACACCGCTGAACGCGTCGCCCAATTCGCAACTGGTCGTGGAAATGATCGAGTTTCCCACGGGGGGCGCAGCCAGCATCGCCGAAGTTGGCCGTCTGGTGACGAGCCTTGCATATGTGCTCGAGGGCCGCTTGAGGCTTGACGTGGGGGGTACACAGGAGGAACTCGATGCGGGTGACTGCATCTACATGGAGAGCCAGATGGCGATGGCATGGAGCGCCGCCGGGAAGAGCAGGTGCCGCGTCTTGATGGTGGCTCCAGCAAGCCCTCGCGATGTTTCGGCGCGATAGGCTGCCTCGGAGCGCGTCAACGGAAAAGGGGATCGATGCTGGTTTTTCATAGCGACGGCCAAGATGTTGCATTCGAGTGCAGTGTCGACACCAGACGAGGCAGGAATCATTGCTCGAAAGCTGCCAGGGTTTGCCGGGTCTGGTGTTGGTCTGTACGATGATTTGGTCTATCAAGGGATAAGAGATCATGCGACCCAATTTGAACCTGATGAAGGCGACCCTTACAGGAGCGCTCGGAGGCCTGTTGTTCGGTTTTGACACGGTCGTCATCTCCGGAATTATTGATTCCGTTGTCCGCCTCTACGGGTTGAGCGACTACGGCAAGGGCTGGACGGTCGCCATCGCGCTCATCGGCACCGTGGTCGGATCCTTTGGCGCAGGCGTTGTAGGACACAAGTTGGGTGGCCGTGAGACTCTGCGGCTTACGGCGGTGCTCTATGTGGTGTCGGCAGTTGGAAGCGCCCTGGCATGGAACTGGCCGTCGCTCATGGTGTTTCGATTCATCGGAGGATTGGGAATTGGAGCTTCGTCGGTTCTGGGGCCCGTTTACATCGCCGAACTCGCACCGGCAAAATGGCGAGGGCGGCTGGTAGGTGCCTTCCAGTTCAACGTGGTATTCGGCATTCTCGTGGCCTACACCTCCAACTACTTGATCCGGCTTCTCCATCTGGGTGCAGCAGAGTGGCGTTGGCAGGTTGGCGTCGCTGCAATACCCGCGCTCGGATTTTTGGCATTGTTGTTCGGAATTCCGCGCAGCCCCAGGTGGTCCGCCTCGCGCAATCGTATTGACGAGGCCCTTGCTGTGTTGAAGCTGATGGGCGAACCGGATCCAGAAGCCGAACTGGCCGACATTCGTGCCGCGCTGGCTGAGGAACACGCCACGGCTCATGAGCCCGTCTTTCGCTGGAAATACCGCTATCCGCTGTTTCTCGCGATCACTATCGGCGCATTCAACCAGTTGGCCGGAATCAACGCAATTCTCTATTACCTGAACGACATCTTTAGCGCGGCCGGATTCAGTCAACTCTCGGGCGATCAGCAGGCGATCGCAATCGGTTTTACGAATTTGATTTTCACGATGATCGGCATGGCGGCGATTGACAAACTTGGACGGAAGACCCTGCTGCTGATCGGCGCCGCCGGAACAGCAAGCTGTCTCGCGGGAGTAGCGTGGATTTTCAACTCCCATTCGCACCAGGGTGCGCTTGTCTGGTTGCTTATTACGTACATCGCATTTTTTGCGTTATCGCAGGGCGCGGTGATCTGGGTTTACATCGGAGAGGTTTTTCCCAACGCAGTTCGCTCCAAGGGGCAGGGTGTGGGTAACGCGAGCCACTGGACGATGAACACCATCATCGCCCTGGCGTTTCCCGTGCTGGCTACGTCGATGGGGCGGGGTGCTCCCTTCGTTTTCTTTTCGGTGATGACAGTCGTTCAGTTTCTCGTTGTCCTTTTCACCTATCCGGAGACGAAAGGGCAGACACTTGAAGCGTTGCAGCGACGGCTGGTCCCCGCAGACTGATCGCTGGATCGGGGAAATTTACAGGGCATTTCTGCCTTGCGGCGACTCATTGCGTCTCTATCCCTGCGTGACCTCTATCACCGGCTAAAACTCGTTCTTGTCCTATACGTAAAGTGTAGGGTGCGGTGTAGTGGCGTCGAAATCCTTCCCGCTCCGGTCGAACCGCGCACACGAGGTCAAGAAATGGATCAACTTGTCTATCCGATTTCAGAGCAGGTGAAGGAAGTGGTGCAGGCCGTCATGGAGGCCCTGCGAATTCCGAAGTCCGAAGAGGTTCCGCCATCGGTCGCAGCTAACTCCTTTGAAGCAGAGGCATTGCGCTCCGAAATCATTAAGGTAGGGCGGAAGCTTTGGCAGCGAGCGTACGTCGACGGCAATGGCGGAAATATCAGTGTTCGTCTGGGCTCGCAGTACGTGCTTTGCACCCCCACGATGATGAGCAAAGGCGACCTTGAGCCAGCGGACATCTGTCTCTCCGATCTCGAAGGAAATATTCTGGCGGGTGACCGGCTGCGCACCAGTGAACTGTTGCTGCACCTTGAGATTTACAAGGCCAATCCACGCGCCCGTGCGGTAGTTCATTGCCACCCGCCCTACGCGACAGCGTTTGCGCTGGCCGGAACCCCTCCCCCTGTCGGTCTGATTACCGAATACGAGGTCTTTATTGGTCCGGCTGCGGTAGCGCCCTATGAAACTCCCGGAACCCAGGCATTTGCCGAAACCGTCCTGCCCTTCGTTCAAGATCACAACACCATCCTGCTTGCGAACCATGGTGTAGTTTGCTGGTCTGATTCGGTAACTCATGCGGAATGGCTGGTTGAGGTTCTCGACGGATATTGCAAGACTTATCTCATTGCGCAACAGGTGGGTAAGCCTTTGAAATTCATTCCTGAGGACAAGATCAAAGAGATTCTCGCGCTCAAGCGCCGCCTCGGCTTCCCCGATGCACGCATGGAACTACTGCCTGAGCTGGATTCTGAAGCGCCGACTCAGAGCGCTGAGCTAGAACAGTTGGTCAAGCGTGTCGTCGCGCGTCTTGAAGAGCGGTAGGATCTGCCCGCCGCCTTTGGAGGCGAGAAAAAGGCGAAACCGTGCTATACTGGCTTTGCGCTCAGTGATTTGGTCGTGAGCGGCGATTTGCCCTTCTTTTAAGGCAATTCAGCCTGGCACAGATTTCCCCAAGCCCCTACAGCGTGACCACCTCCAGCTGGAGTTGTTTGCTTCAGCATTTTTAGGGTTGGTGCCGGACGGCAGTGAGTCGTTTGGCGGTACAAGTAGCGTGTGGCAGATCCGGGTTGCGGGCATTTCCCCTAATGAATGCTTGCCGGCCAGTCCAAGGGACGTTTTTGGTTCACCCTTACGCATATTTTGAAAAGCGGGCGCGCGCCCGATAAGGAATTGTGTGCGCGGCTGCAAGTCCGGTTCCGATTGCAGGCCTCGAGGAAAAGAGGCTCTTGGACCAGGAAAAGATTCTATTTTGACGACACAGTTTTCGCAGTTCACTCTTTCGGCCGCGCTTATGGCTCGGCTTGACGCTAACAATTTTGTAACCCCGACCCCGGTTCAGGCCGGCTGCATTCCGCCCGCTCTCGAAGGCCGCGACATCCTTGCCACGGCACAAACAGGCACGGGCAAGACGCTCGGCTTCCTCATCCCGATCGTCGAAATGATGCAGAAGAACGATGTAAATGTTGCACAAGCCCTCATTCTGCTGCCCACTCGCGAGCTTGCCATGCAGGTGGAGCGCGCTTTTCTCGCCATTCGCTCGAGCAACAAGCAGACCGTGGCTCTTGTGGTTGGAGGCCTTGCGGAACAGTCGCAGCTACAGGCAATTCGCCGCGGAGCGCGACTCATTGTGGCTACGCCGGGGCGTCTCGAGGATTTCCTCAAGCGGAAGCTGGTGCGGCTCGATGGAGTGAAGATTCTCGTCCTCGATGAAGTGGATCGGATGCTCGATATGGGCTTTCAGCCGGCGATCGCACGCATTGCTGCGACACTGCCTGAGGCTCGCCAAACGCTTTGCTACTCCGCAACACTCGAAGGCGCCGTGAAGGATGTGGCGCGGAAGTATCTCAACAATCCTGTTCGTGTCGAGATCGGCTCGATCCTGAAGCCGGCAGAGAACGTTGAACTGCGCACTTTTGAAGTGGCTCCGGACAAGAAACAAGACCTGCTTGAGCACCTGCTAGGGTCTGAAGAAGGAAGCTTTCTGGTCTTTGTTCGCACCAAGCACGGCGCGGATCGCGTGGCTCGGCGGCTGACCCGGTCCGGATGGTCGGCGACCCAGATTCATGGCGATCGGTCACAGGCGCAGCGCAATTCCGCATTGAGAAGCTTCTCTGAGGGACGTCACCGCGTATTGGTGGCAACAGATGTGGCTGCACGCGGCATTGATGTCGCGAACGTGGCTCACGTGATCAATTTCGACATGCCCAAGGTGGCGGAGGATTTTGTTCACAGAGTGGGCCGGACCGGGCGGGCCTCTGCGCGCGGTGTTGCCTCGACCTTCGCGGGACCGGCAGAGCGTGGCGAACTGCGCAAGATCGAGCGCACGCTTTCGATCCAGATGAAGCGGTTTCGGGTAACCGCGTTGAGCGAGAACGCGGCCTGAAATACAGCCTCTAGCTTTTAGCCTCTAGCTTTTAGCCAACCTGATGGGGCCTGGTCACTTGACCGGGCCCCATTTGCATTGAAGGAGAGGAAGCGCCGCGTTAGTGAGGGTGCTTTATCGCGCGGATGTTGGCAATTGAACGACGCAGGATTCTTGTGCGAGATCATCGAGCAAGGAGACGAACTTGGGTTTCCTTACCCACCGGCAGCCGAAGTCGGCGAGGGCCGCTGATCAATGGAAGTGACGGGTGTCCAATGACCCTGCTTTCCGTTGACTCTGCGTCCAGATTCCGGTATTCTAAGGTCCTTGCGCGGTGTTGCGCCTGGGGTCTGTGTGTGTTGACCTGGACCCGGCTGGTAGAGCCCCTGGAAAGAGGATTTACCGGAACAGGCCACCGGCTGCTGGATGCGAGCTTTTGGTCGCAAGTCCAGATCAGTCAGAGCCCTTCGAGGGTCAGCCCCCGCAGCAGTTCTCACCCGAACAGATTTGTTTGGAAGTGGGTGGAATTCAGGGCCCGTGCGCATTGCGTGGGCAAAGGCGCTTTGCGCCGCAGTTTTCGTAGCAGCATAGATGTCTAGAGGGCAGGAGAGAGATGGGTACCTTTGTTCCGAGCGGCAAGGATATTGACCGCAAGTGGTATGTGGTAGATGCCAGCGGTCAAACGCTGGGCCGACTGGCGACCAAGGCTGCCGATGTATTGAGCGGCAAGCTGAACCCCCAGTATGTGCCGTACATCGACATGGGCGATCACCTGATCGTGATCAACGCTGAGAAGGTTCGTCTCACCGGCCTGAAAGCGCAGAGCAAGCAATATCGCCGGTACACAGGCTTTCCCGGCGGACTGCGCGAAGAGTCGTTTACGCGGCTGCTGGCACGTAAGCCGGAGAAGATTCTCGAAGAAGCCATCAAGGGAATGCTGCCCAAGAGCAAGATGGGGCGCCAGATGGCTACCAAGCTGAAAGTTTATCGCGGTGACAAGCATCCCCACCAGGCGCAGGGTCCGGTGGCATTGGACGTCGCCTCGCGCAGTTTCTAGGGACTAGCTGGAAATCGGCGAGATGTAGCGGATTTTGAAAATGGATTTGGCCGGTTGCATGTGAGCCGGCGGAGAGAGTCAAGAGAGAATGGCAGATCTGGTTCAATACTACGGAACGGGCCGCCGCAAGTCGGCGATTGCCCGCGTCTTTCTGCGTCCAGGAACTGGCGAGTGGAAGGTCAACGGCAAGAAGTTTGAAGAGTACTTTGTGACCGAGCAGCAGCGTGCATCCGCCAAGCGTACTTTGGTTGTTGCCGAACTGGCCTCGAGCTTCGACGTACTGACCACCGTGAGCAGCGGCGGAGTGGCCTCGCAGGCCGACGCCGTAAAGATGGGCATTGCCCGTGCGTTGGTCCTCTTCAACCCTGAACTGCGTAAGCTGCTCAAGGCCGAAGGATTGATGACTCGCGATGCGCGCCAGAAGGAACGCAAGAAGTACGGTCAGAAGGGCGCCCGTAAGCGGTTCCAGTTCTCCAAGCGCTAGATTTCAGTTCGAAGTTCTCAGTTTCTGGTTGTCTTTGACAATTTCGGGCTGAGAATGGACAGGTACCACCATCTCCCGCATAAGCGGGTTCAATCCGGGCCACAGCAGCACACGCCCGGATGCAATCCACGAAGGAGGCCAATGGCCACGATCACAATGAAGGAGCTGCTCGAAGCGGGTGTTCACTTCGGGCATCAGACCAAGCGCTGGAATCCCAAGATGAAGGAATATATCTTCGGCGAGCGCAATGGGATTTACATCATCGACTTGCAGAAGACGCTCAAGCTGTTCAAGGACGCGTCGAAGTTTGTGACGGAGCTGTGCGCCAGCGGCAAGACGATTCTCTTCGTCGGCACCAAGCGCCAGGCGCAGGATGCCGTGGCCGAAGAGGCCAACCGCGCGGGAATGCCGTACATCAACCAGCGCTGGCTGGGCGGACTGCTCACCAACTGGGTTACTGTGCAGAAGTCGGTGAAGCGCCTTCAAGAACTAGATGATATGGCCACGGACGGCCGTTACGAGTTGCTGACCAAGAAGGAAGTCATCAAGCTGGAGCGGGAGCGGAAGCACCTGCAGGCAAACCTGGCCGGCATTAAGAACATGAAGCGCCTGCCCGACGCCCTCTTCATCGTTGACTCAAACAATGAAGCGATTGCCGTGAAAGAAGCCCGCAAACTGGGCATCCCGGTAGTTGCCGTTGTGGACACGAACTGCGACCCGACGGTCGTGGACTACGTGATTCCCGGCAACGACGATGCGTTGCGCGCGATTCGCCTGTTTACCTCGAAGATCGCCGAGTCGGCTGCCGAGGGTGTGAACCTGGTGGGCGACAAGGCATTTGCACCAGACGAGCAACCGGAGCCCTCTTCGGAAGAGGCGGTTTCTGCGGAGACTGCGCCTGCCGAGGAAGTGGATCTTGAAGCGGCTTTAGGCGGTGGCATTCGCAAGGCCCCGGCGGCGGTTGCGGCTCTGGACGAAGCGGAAGTGGCAGAGGGCGCCCTCTAAGATTCAAAGCGCGCCAAGGCGCGCAAACCGAGACAAGCGTGGCCGCGAAGCTTGGTTGCCACGCTTTTCTTTTGGCCCCTGTGGCGCAGCCGGCTGGGCCAGTTTCGTGGGCTTGCCGCGAGATGAATAGCCGACACAACGATGAATCGATTCAACAAGGGAATCAGGGAAACGAGAAGGAAGCGAGATGACTACTGTGAGCGCAAAGATTGATGCCAAATTGGTAAAGGAACTTCGGGACAAGTCCGGCGCGCCGATGGGTGACTGCCTGAAGGCACTGCAAGAGACAAACGGGAATATCGAGGAAGGGTTTGTAGTGCTGCGCAAACGCGGCATGGCTTCGGCCCAGAAGAAAGCTGCCCGCAGCACAAACGAAGGCGCGGTTGGTACGTATATTCATGCGGGCGGCAAGATTGGCGTTTTGCTCGAAGTGAACTGCGAAAGCGACTTCGTGGCCCGGACCGAGGATTTTCAGGAATTGCTGAAGGACATTGCGATGCACATCGCCGCCAGCGATCCTCGCTACGTAAAGCCGGAAGACGTCAGCGCCGAGGACATGGAGCGCGAGAAGGAGATCTATCGTGCCCAGGCAGCCGCGACCGGCAAGCCTGCGAACATCGTGGAGCGAATGCTCGAGGGCAAGATGGCCAAGTTCTACGAGGAAGTCTGCTTGCTCGAGCAGCCTTTTATCAAGGACCAGGCTGTCAGCATCAAGGAACTCATCGCGCAAAAGGTTGGCAAGCTGGGTGAGAACATCACCGTCCGCCGCTTTGCACGCTTCAAGGTAGGCGCGCCTGATTGGACCGTGGCTCAGACCAAGGCATTGGAAGCCGCAGCGGAGTAGTACGGCGTGTTCGCAGCAGGACAAACGATGGCCCGGAGCAGATGCTCCGGGCCATCGTCGTTATGTGAGGTTTTGCTAGGCCAGGGCGATGCAATTTCCTGGAGCTGAGCACAAGGGGTTGTGATGCGTGGCACAGGTATCGAGGCGCGTCCGTAAATATCCGCCTTCGCATGAGAGCATTATCGAGAACTGTTAGTTCTCGCGAATTGCTTCGTCTCAGAGGGGAGTTGCTTCGGAAAAGCTTGAGACGTCGACGGAGAACCGATCTGTGATTGTTTGTGTTCCGGAAATACTGCTTCATCTAAGTTTGTGCGAGGTGCACTCTTGAAAGTTCTCGAAACGCCGTGGTTAGCTGTCCTCATTCTCATGATCGCCGGGTTGGCGAACCCTCCAGAAATAATCTCGCAGGGAGCGAGCTCGCTTGCCCTTATGCCCATGCCTGCGCACGTAACGCAAGGAGATGGGCAGTTCCTCATTAATGGACGTCTTTCGATAGGACTTCAAGGCTACAAAGATTCCCGCATCGCGTCGGCGAGATCACGCTTTCTGGATGTGCTCTCCCGGGAAACAGGCATTCCCTTCTACGGCGATGCGAAGAGTGACCAGGTAAATTTTATTATCAAGACTGCTGGGACCAGTGATGCGGTGCAAAGTCTCGGTGAGGACGAGTCGTATCATCTCGAGATATCGACCAATCACGTGGAACTGACCGCGCCGAATGCGTTGGGTGCAATGCATGGATTGCAAACCTTTCTGCAACTGGTTCGGATCACGCCCCAGGGCTTCGGCGTTCCCGTCGTGACAATCGACGACAAGCCGCGATTCCCATGGCGCGGCCTGATGATTGATTCTGGCCGGCATTTCATGCCCGTTCCTGTCATAGAGCGCAATCTGGATGGAATGGAAGCCGTGAAACTAAACGTCTTTCATTGGCACCTTTCTGATAACCAGGGCTTTCGCGTCGAAAGCAAAGTATTCCCGCTCCTTCAACAAAAGGGTTCTGACGGCCTCTTCTATACGCAGCAGCAGGTTCGCGAAGTCATCCAGTACGCGCACGATCGAGGAATCCGCGTGATTCCGGAGTTCGACATGCCTTGCCATACGACTTCCTGGTTCGTCGGGTATCCTCAACTCGCGAGCGGAGCCGGGCCGTACAAGATCGAAACGCGTTGGGGTGTTTTTGATCCCGCGATGGATCCTACTCGCGAAAGCACCTACCAATTCCTGAGTCAGTTCATAGGTGAAATGACGTCGCTCTTTCCCGATGCTTACTTCCACATCGGCGGCGATGAGTGCAACGGAAAAGAATGGGATGCGAACCCGCGAATTCAGGCCTACATGAAGGCCCATGGACTCAAGGATGATGCTGCGCTACAGTCCTATTTCACCGCACGTGTACAGAAGCTTGTCGCCGCTCGCCACAAAGTCATGGAAGGGTGGGACGAGGTGCTGCAGCCTGACACACCGAAGAACGTCTTGATTCAGTCCTGGCGCGGACCAACAGCGTTGGCCGCGGCGGCCCGGCAGGGGAACCGCGGCATACTCTCGACCGGCTATTACGTTGATTTGAACCAATCCGCTGCACAACACTACCTGGCTGATCCGCTGGCAGGCGAGGGCGCCTCACTGACTCCTGAACAAAGAGAGCGCGTCCTGGGCGGCGAATCCGCCATGTGGAGCGAGTTCGTTACATCAGAAAACATGGACAACCGTATCTGGCCTCGCACTGCCGCGATTGCCGAACGCCTGTGGTCGCCGCAGGAACTGCGCGATGTGCCATCGATGTACGAACGCCTCGCGGTCGTCTCGCAAAAGCTGGAGTACTACGGCTTGAAGCATCGTTCTTCGACAGACATGATGCTGCAGAGAATGACGGGGAAATCGGATCCAAAGTCATTGCAAGTTCTTGCCGCCGTTGTGCAGCCCCCCGAGGGATACACGCGTGGAGGGCTGAAAGCGTACGAAAGTTCCACACCCCTGAATCGCCTCGTAGATGCCGTTTCGCCTGAGAGTGAGACTGCGCGGCAATTCAGCGAACTTGTGAAGGTCATCATTGCAGGCAAGGCATCCGCCGGCCAATGGCAACAAGCCCGCGATTGGCTCAAACTCTGGCGCGACAACGACGCGAGGCTGCAACCGATTCTGAACAATTCGGAGCTAACGGCAGAGCTGGTTCCGGTGTCGCATACGCTCTCTCAAGTAGCGACGATGGGTCTGCAGGCCCTTGATGATCTGCAGAACCACCATGCAGTCAACGAGGCAGCGCTGCAAGATCAGATGCGGGTGCTCAAAGACGCGGAAAAGCCCGAAGCCGTCTTGCTCGATATGGTCGTGCCTTCGGTGAAATTGCTGGTGCAGGCAACCGGCACTCACTAAAGATCAACGACATCGAATTCGCCGGATCTTAGCGAGAGCTTTGTTTGACAAATTGCCTCGCGGCAATCAGGATCATCGCGCAGCCCATCACGGTGAGGACAACCGCATTGATCCATAGCTCTTGCAACCCCGCGCCGCGGAGGATGATTCCGCGCAGAATTTGAATGTAGTACGTCGCCGGGATCAGTTGGCTGATTCCCTTGAAGAACGTCGGCATATTGTCAATGAGAAAGATGTAGCCGGAGAGGAAGATCGACGGCAGGATCGTTCCCATGGACAACTGAAAGGCTTCAGCCTGAGTGTGGGCACGGGTCGAGATGACCAGGCCGAGGGCCAGCACGGTCAGAAGAAACGGCAGCGACATTGCCAGCAGCAGAAATACACTGCCATGGATTGGGACGAGAAAGATGACTCGCATGACGAACAAAATTGCGCAGAGTTCCCCAAACGCAAGCATGCCGTAGGGAATCATTTTGCCGACCATAAGCCCAAGAGGAGCGACGGGGCTCATCGTGAGTTGCTCGAGCGTGCCGCGTTCGCGCTCGCGCACCAGGCTCAATGCGATCAGGAGAATGGTCATCACCTGAAGAAGAATTGCTACAAGGCCAGGCACAAAGAAGTTTGCCGAACGCGTGGCTGGGTTGTAGAGCACAGACGGACGCACCTCGATCGGCATCTCGCCTGAAGGCAAAACACGCACGACCGACTCTTTCAACGCGATGCCAGTGGACGTGCTGACTGCCTGACCAGCAACCGTGGAGTCTGACCCGTCAACGAGAACGAGGACGCTCGCGGTGGTTCCATCCTGAACGCGTCGGGCATAATCGAAAGGAATCCGAATGCCTGCGCGAGCCTTGGCGGAGCGGATCGCTGCGTACATTTCTTCCGGCGATCGTGCGTAGATCTTGAGTGCGAAGACGTCGGAGCTGGAGAAACGTTCGAGAAGGCGGCGGCTCTCTTGCGTGCGAGACTCATCGAGCACAACGGTGGGAATCTGGCGAACATTTGTATCGATAGCAAACCCAAATAAAAACAGCTGAAGCATAGGGATCAGGAGCGCGAAGAAGAGTGTCCCCGGGTCGCGCACAATGTGCAGGAACTCCTTCCGGCACACCGGGACGAGTCCGTGGAAGAGGCGACTCATTTTGACGCCTCCATGATTCCGTAGGTCAGAGTCACAAAGACGTCTTCAAGTGAGGGCTCGATGATTTCGACCTTTGCCTGGGGAAAGCGCGATTGCAGAGTCTCCAACTGTTCCGTTTGGGCGAGTGCGTGGATGGAGCGGCCGAAGATCGTCGCTTCGAGCACGCCCGGCATTTTGCGCACGCCTTCAAGCATCGAAGATGGATTGGATGTGCTGATCTGGATGCGCGAAGTGCCGGGCGGATTTGCATCGGGCAGACGTTGCAAGTCGCTGACTGTACCTATCGCGATGAGCTTCGACAAATAAATGTAGGCAACACGGCCGCACCGCTCCGCCTCATCCATGTAGTGAGTGGTCACGAAGAAGGTGACTCCCTGTCCGGAGAGTTGAAAGAGCAAATCCCACAGCGCACGGCGCGCGACGGGATCGATGCCGGCCGTTGGTTCGTCAAGGAATACAACCTCGGGAGAATGGATAATTGCGCACGCCAGCGCGAGGCGTTGCTTCCATCCGCCTGACAACTGCGCGGCGCGCCGGTCCATGTAAGGCTCAATCCCGGTGAGATCCTGCACTTCACGTGTTCGCTCTTTTGCACGGCTGCCTTCGAGGCCGTAGACACCGGCGTAAAACGCAATGTTTTCGGCGACGGTCAGGTCCTCATAGAGGCCGAACTTCTGCGACATGTATCCAACGTGGCGTCGGATCTCGGCCGCTTCTTTGCGGATATCCATTCCGAGGATTCTGCCGGTGCCTTCGGTTGGTGGAAGCAGACCGCAAAGCGCCTTGATGATCGTGGTTTTGCCGGAGCCGTTTGGTCCAAGGAAACCGAAGAGCTCGCCTTTATCGATTTGAAAGCTGACGTCACGCACCGCGGTAAACGAGCCAAAGCGGATCGTGAGATGATCGGCTTCGATGATTGCCGTCATTCGAAGCGCACCGTGGCGGACATTCCTGACTTCAAGACTTGCTGGGCATTGTCCACATAGACTTTTACGCCGAAGACTTCGTGCTCACGATCGCTCTTGGTCTGAACGTTGCGCGGCAGGAACTCCGCCTGCGAAGCGATCTGACCTACATGCCCCACAAAGGCCCGGCCGGAGAAGCTATCCACGCGCACGGCCGCAGTTTGGCCGAGGCGAAGATGCGCAAGCTCAGTCTCGGGAACATAGACTTTGACCCAAAGCTGCGATGCCTCAAGCATCGTGATCACGATGCGACCGGGAGGGACAAGATCGCCGGGACGTACGCTGACAACCTCGACGACCGCGTCCGCAGGCGCTGTCAGTTCGGCCTCGCGGAGCCTGGCATCAAGCTCTGCGACGCGTCCGTGTGCTGCCGCCACGCGGCCTCGCGCGGCATCGATGTCCTCTTTGCGAAAGCCCTTGCGAGACAAAGAGGCGGCTGCTTCTGCCTGCTGGTATCGCGCCTTCGCGGCATTCAGGTCTTCGACGCGCGTGCCTGCCTGAAGTAAGGCGAGACGTTGGCGCGCCGACTCTGCTCTCTGGGCGGCTGCGTCCCTCTTGTTCTTAGCGTCGTCGAATTGTTGCCTCGAGATGGTATCGGTCGCGACTAGCTTCTCCATGCGCTGATAGAACACCTCGGCATTGTTGGCGTCGGAAGTTGCCGCGGAAAACTCGGCTTGAGCCTGATCGATCTCCTGTCGGCGAGGACCGTGTTGTGCAGCTTCGTAAGCCTCGCGCTGAGCTTTCGCCGTTGCTTCCGCTTGATCGATCTCCTCGGGACGATTTCCCCGTTGCATCTTGTCCAGGTCGGCCTGGGCCTGATCGAGCGAAGCCTGCGCCTGCACCCGCTGCGCCTTCAATTCATCGCACTCAAAGCGTACAAGAGGCGTTCCTGCCTTTACCACCTGCCCCTCTTCGACAGGGACGGCGATCACACGACCACCCACCTTGGAGCCAATCTGAATCTCGCGTGTCTCCACTGTGCCCGAATACTCGTAACGGCTGCGCCGCTCCAGCAGCGTGAAAACGAGCCAAGTCGCAGCGATTACGAGAACCGAGATAATTCCGGCGATGAGGAGCTTCCGCTTCATGCGACTCCTTCGCGCAGTAGTTGCATGCGCTGACGCATCGTGTTCACGAGCCACCGCTGCGGAACATCTTCGCGCATCAACCACTCCATCATGGTGGCGAGGAACACGGCGAACAGGGTTTCCGCAACGAGGCGCGCTCTTTTTTTGTAGCCTGGAATGCGCGCGATCGACTTGGCCAGGGCATCGATGGCATGCTGGCGCGCAACCATCAAAGGTCCCTGGGATAGTTGTCGGAAAAAAGTCTCGAGGAACAGCTTCTTTGCGCCTGCGGTCATCTTCGCGTTTTGGGCCGAAATGTTGATGATCAGTTCGATGATGCTCTCGAGGCTGGGTGTTTCCCCACCATGTCCGAACTCGGAGAGCATGTTCGATAGCTTCTCGGCGCGCGCCGCGGCAATCTCGTGAAGGATGAGCTCCTTTTGCGGAAAATAATTAAACAGGGTGGCGCGAGAAACACCGGCGGCTGAAGCAACACTGTCCATGGACACCCGCTCGTAACCCAGCCTGCCAAAGAGATCGAAGGCTGCACGCACAATCTCCGATCGCGTTTGCTGGCGGCGGCGGTGTCGAAGTTTATTTATACTGGCGTCCACGAACTATACTATAGTCCAAACTGTAGACGCAGGAAAGGGCAGGGGGCGCCTGGATGCACCTTCACTAGTGTGCGAGGCCGGGTTAACTCAACGTGATTTTGCTGCGATGCGGGGGCCGGCTGTGGCTCCTTCCGGCAAAGCCCATGCGAACAATACACTTCCGCTGCTGGTCATGATGTATTGGCGCCCGTCCAGCAGGTAGCTGATCGGAGAGCTCTGCATTGCGGACCCGTGCCGGAATGCCAAAGCGTCTTGCCATTGGCAGTAAGCAGTGCCAATACATTGCCGTAGCCATCGCCCGTTATGGTCAGGCCGGAATCGGTTGTCATGACGCCGGCACCGGAACCGCCCGCGCCTACTTCATGGCTCCAGCGAATTTTGCCTGTCTGATAATCAATGGCCTCAATGACGCCCTTGCCCCACAAGTCATAGTCCGCGCCTGCCCATCCATAAGTGCCATCTGCGGGCTTGGCAAAGTAGATGCTGTAGCTCGGGTGCGCATCGACAATGAACAGGCCGGTCTTCTTGTCAAAACTCGGAGAGCGATAGTTCGTCAGGCCTCCCTCATCGGGTGCAATCAGGCGTCCATCAGGAGCGGGCTCCTTGGCAGGGTTCGGAATCGGGCGGCCGAGTTTGTCGATGCCCAACGCCCAATTGACCGGGCCGTATGGAACGGTCAGCAGGTTTTTGCCGTTGGTGCGATCAAGAACGAAGAAGTAGCCGTTTCGCGACGTTTGCATCAGCATCTTTCGCGGTTGGCCGCGAAAGTTTCCGTCGACAAGGACGGGAGTCTCGACCGCGTCCCAATCGTGGGTGTCGTGCGGCGAAACTGAAAACCCCCAGACAAGCTTTCCATCGTCAGGATTGATGGCGACGATGCTGCAGGTATGCTCGTTGTCGCCAGGCCGCGTCGATCCGTTGAGAACAGGCGTCGGATTTCCCGTTCCCCAGTAAACGAGATTCAGCGACGGGTCGTACGTTCCGGTCATCCACGTCATGCCGCCGGTTGTCGCGTTAGGCGCGCCAGCGGGAGGCGTGGCGTCCCACTGCCATTGAATGGAGCCAGACTCCGGATCGAACGAACGCAGATAGCCCTGCAGATTATCGAGATCGCCAGATACACCGACGATGACATGCCCTTTGACGACAAGCGGCGCCATCGTAGTCCAGTACCCCTTGTTGACGTCCGCAATGAGTTTGTCCCAGCGCACCTTGCCATCCTTCGCATCGAGCGAAATCAGGTGGCAATCCGGCGTGGTGAAGTAGAGCCAGCCTTTATACATCGCAACGCCACGATGACCGATGTGTTCGCCCTGCGAAGGCCTGTGATAGTGCCAGATCTGATGGCCCGATCGCGCGTCCACAGCCCAGATATTATCCGGAACCGTAAAGTAGAGAATTCCGTCAACGAGCAAAGGAGAAGATTTAATCTCCGCGGTCTGGTTGGTTTGGAAAGCCCAGGCAAGGGAGAGGTTGGTCACGTTCTGAGGAGTGATTTGCGTGAGATTGCTGTGTCGCCGGCCTGAGTAGTCGCCGTGATAAAGCGGCCATGAATCGGGCGAAGGATTCAGGAGCTGTGCGTCCTCGAGATTTTGCGCATGGAGAGATGACGCGCAGGGAAGCGACAGAACGAGAACGGCAGCAGCGGAGATCAAAGCATCTTTCAGCAACTTCATTTTCAAATCAAACCTCTGAAGATCTGGGCGCGACAAAGTCGAATCAGCGCAGCGTTTGAAGATATGCCATCAGGTTGTGGATGTCATCGTCGGTGTACTTGGGGAAGAGCTCCACGTGCGCATTGACCGGCTCATCCACTGTGTAACGGACACGGCTCGTTGGCCACGAGATATATATGCCATTGCTGTCGCGCATGGCGACGGTGAATTCGTCAAGATAAGCCAATGTGCCCGAAAGCTTCTTGCCTGAGGCGAGCGTGACGGTGACTTTGCTTTTCGCGTCGCGAGGATAGAGCATCCGCTCCTCCAGATGCAATCCCTCAAATCGATTTGCGATCCCGGCAAGATCTCCGTTCGGCGAGTGGCACTTCACGCAGCCACCCGCGCCGTTGAAATACTGCTTGCCCGCCTCCACGTTTCCGGTCTGCAGGTCTTCAACGGCGACTCCGCGACGCCCGCCCGGATGAGCAGCGGCTGCTGCTTCCCGTGCGTGAATGAAGGCGATGAGACTCTGAATTTCACGGCTCGAGAAATTAAAGCCGGGCATCTTCTTTTCAGGGCGGCCTTCGCGTATCACGGTGGTGATTTTTTCACCGGTTTTGTCAGCGAGCACAAGCTTTGATTGAGTCAGATCGGGGCCCGATTCGCCTCCCATTGCGTCGCGCCCGTGGCAGAAGCCGCAGTTCTGCTGGAACAGTTCCCCGCCAGCCTCGGCGATGCCCGATGGTTCAGAAGACTTGCCGGCGGACTCCGTTGCACTCGCAGCGGGCTCTGCGGTGGTGAGATAGTGAACCAACGCCGATAACTCGCCGTCCTGCAACGTGGGGAAGCCTGGCATTCGCCCCTTGCCCGTGTGGATGAGCTCAGCAAGTTTGTCATCAGTGAAACGGTGATTCACTCCAATCAGCGGGGGGAAGCCGGGCAGAATTCCTTCGCGCTGGTCGCCGTGGCAGACAGCACAATTCTTGACATAGGATTGCGACCCGGAATCGGCAGGCGCCTGTGCTTTGGCTTGCGCAGATTTTTCTGCATTGTCTGCGGTACTTTGCTGAGCTGCTTGAATGGGCCCCTGAATGAGCTGCACCGTCAGAAGTCCTAAAGCAAAAGTTGCCGCGATCAGTACGACCCGAATCCCTTTCAACTTCTTCAAATCCAAAACCCCTCGATTCATTTTAGAAGAACGAAATCAATTTTCCTTCACACGGAAGATGCTTCAGCCGGAGTACTTGATTAGCTGCATAAAGCCGTAATCCATGTGCAACTGCTGGTGACAGTGCCACAGTGTGTCTCCCGGATTGTCAGCAACGAAGGATACTTCCACGGTCTGCAATGGCATAACGTTGATGACGTCTTTCATAAGCCCGCTCAGATTCTTTTCGCTAATCTTCGTGACCTCGAAAGTATGGCGGTGCAGATGGAGCGGGTGTTGATCTCCACTGCCGTTGCGGAAAATGAGGCGATATCGTTTGCCCGAATGCACCATCAGAGGCTCGATGTCAGGCCAGGATTTGTTGTTGATCGTCCACGTATCGAATTTGGAGTTGTGCTGTGGGCCGATGTCGCGAAACGTAAGGGTGAACGTCTCATCTGGAGTGGGCGCCGGAGTTGCATGAGCAAACTGCGTGTAGTCCCACTCCTGCGCGGCGGGATCTTTCCACGCCGGTGCGCCTTTTTGTCCCGCGTATTCAACGACGATTCCGAGGCCCATTTTGCGGGCTTTTTCGAGCGTCGAGCCCAGGATCCAGACGCCGGGGGCATTCATCTCAACGACCGCATCGACGCGTTCTGCGACTGCCAGCGAGAGCACTTCAACGCTGGTTGGATTCGGGACAGGATTGCCGTCCATCGCAATGACGGTGAAGCGATGCCCAGGCAAAGCGAGCACTACATTCTCGGTTGCGCTGGCGTTCAGAAGGCGCAGCAAGACGCGCTGGCCCTGCTTCACGCGGATTGGTTCCCCCTGGCCGAGCATCTTGTCGTTGATTGTCGCGTATTTGTACCCCACGTCAGAGCCAGTGGTAAGCGGCATATTGGCAGACTGCTCGCGCATGTTTTCGACCATTGGAACGAACGAAGGCTCCCAATGATGGATGGCGAGATTAACTTCCTGATCGTAGTGCGCGGGTTGCTCCTTGCCTTCGATCAGCAGAAAACCAAACTGGCCGCTATAAGTGCCGGCGGAGAGATTGCCATAGGCACTCGCATGCGTGTGATACCAGCGCGTGCCCGAGGGCTTCGGCGCAAACGAATAGCGCTGGGTCTTGCCCGCGGCAATCATCGGGGAACCCTCTTCCATCGCTCCGTCGTTCAGAGAGTCGATGGCGAGTCCGTGCCAATGGACGATGTCAGGATCGGGGGCACCGTTGGTCACGTCGATGCTCACCGGAACGCCTTCGCGCAAACGAAGAAGCGGCCCAGGAACCTGGCCGTTGTAGCCAAGCGTCTTGATGCTCACGCCCGGGCCGATCTCCAACGTGCAGGGTTCGATGCGAAGCGTGTGGTCAGCTTTCGACGCGGGGCGGCTGTTCGTCTGCGCCGGCAAAAGACCTTCCAGTGACTGAGCGGCCACGAGCATTCCCGCGGAAGAAAGAAATCGTCTACGATCCATCGGTGAAAGCAGGTCATTTACCAATTGCTTCATGTCTCCAGTCGTTGTGGGCCGGTTGCGATCTCGTGGCGCCGGAATCTCGACGTGTTCGTTAAACAGGCTCTGACGCCATTCTCAGTGCGCTTGACCCGACGCCGTCGGACGCGCATGCGATCCAGTGGCTCCATCGGTCATCCATAATGCCCAGCGTATCGCCTCGAAGTACATCTTGAGAATGTCGGGATCGTTCCACGCCTCTTCAGTATGACCGAGCGTTGAATAGAAGACGCGTCCCTTTCCATACATCTTGCTCCAGGCGACGGCGAAGTCATGGTCGGTCCGGTGGATACGGGGATTATTGGAATAGTTCAGCCTGCCGGGATCCAGACTGAGCAGGACGTTGACCTTGTCGCGGGACCAGGATTTCGGCTGGTAGATTTCGTCATATTTTACGAAGGTTTTCGGAAAATGGTGCGTTGCCGGGAAATCCGGGTCCTCGGTGATAATTGGTGCGTTGAAGGTCGTCCACGGGTGTTCGTCAAACCAGCCGCCAATCATCTCGCCATATTCCGGCCAGGTGTAATTCGTATCGAGCGCGGCGTGAATTCCCACGAAACCTTTGCCGTCGTCCTTGATGAAGGAAAGCATGTCCTGTTTCTGGCTCGCATCCATGTCAAGTTCGCCGGTCGTGCTGGTGAAAACAATGAGGTCGAAGTAGCTGAGGTTCTTTGCGTTTCTGCCCAGGTCCTTTTTGGTCAGGAGTTCGGTATCGGTGCGGAGAGTCGTGTCCCACAGGCCGCTCGACTTTCCCATCGTGTAGATGGCGTCCATCGCCGCGGAGATGGAATCGTGCTCAAAGCCTTTGGTCTCGCCGATCACAAGTACGTGTTTCAAGTGGATTTGCTTTGTGTGGGGCGGCGGAGGCAGGGTTTCACTCCCCGCGGCCTGGGCGCGCACCCGGGTCCCTTGAAGAACGGCCAGTGAGGTCATCAATACGCATACAAAGATCGGCGTGGTCCGTCCAAAGCGCAAGGAATCTCCTTTTTCTCTAACTCCGAAATGCCTAAGTTGTGTTGCAGTTTGCGAGGGGATGTATCCGCCACGAGCAAAGTGGCGGGCTGGTTCAATGCACATGGTCCGGGTGGAGGGTTCTTTTGCCCGGCGATGAGAACGCCATTATTCACCCGCAAAGAAGTCTAAAGGGCCGTGCGAAAAGACGCAAACCGACTGTGCTGACGAGGAGAGGAGTACCCCCTCCATTTCACTGGAAAACGCTGCTCCGCCAGGTGCAAACGGGGATGGTGGACCCTGGGATGATCTTGCGGCTTCGTATGCGATACTCGAAAAGGCATGTATAAAAGGATCGTTCTCAAGCTTTCAGGTGAGGCATTGGCGGGGCCGAAGTCATTCGGTTTGGACGCCGATAAAGTGGCTGACATTACCACTGAAATCGCTGATGTCCACGCCTTGGGTGTCGAAATCGGGATCGTGGTCGGCGGCGGCAATTTTTTCCGCGGTGTGGCGGCGCAAGCCAAAGAGATGGACCGGGTGGCCGCGGACAATATGGGCATGCTTTCCACAGTTATCAACGCGATCGCCCTGCAGGACTCTCTCGAGCAGCGCGGCGTTCAATGTCGCGTAATGACCGCTGTGTTTATGAACCAGGTCGCCGAGCCGTACATCCGGCGTCGCGCCGTCCGGCATCTTGAAAAAGGCCGCGTTGTCATATTTGCCGCAGGCATCGGCAACCCATTCTTTTCGACCGACACGGCCGCGAGCCTGCGCGCGATGGAGATCAAGGCCGACGTCCTGCTCAAGGGCACCAAGGTCGAAGGTGTTTACAGCGCCGATCCTGTTCTCGTAAAAGATGCGGTCAAGTACGACGAGATCACGTACATGGAAATCCTGCGCCAAGGGCTGAAGGTGATGGACCTGACCGCGGTGAGCCTTTGCAAGGACAATAATTTGCCAATGATTATTTTCAATATGAATCAGTCGGGAAATATTCGCCGGGTAGTGCTCGGCGAGAAGGTTGGATCGCTGGTCACGGCTTAGGATCACGGACCAGGTCCAAACACCTGAGCGAACGGGCGGATTTGGCTGAACTTGCCGGTCCTCGTTTTCTGGCGAATTGCGCGGCGGCTCTGGTTTCTTTGATTGCGTCGCCGAGTTGCACGGGGACGTCAAGAAGCTAGTGGAATCGCACAAACCAGCGCGACTGAATGCACTTACGGGGCTTCGCACCTTCGCGGCCATCAACATCGTCCTCTTTCACTTTTCAAATCCACTTTGGTTTGGGTGGCTCGCTCCGGTGGTGAACGCCGGCTATGCTTCTGTGAGCTTTTTCATCCTGCTCTCGGGGTTTGTGCTGGGGTATAACTACAACGCGCGGGCACGGGCCGGCCAATTGGACAAATTGCGATTCTACGAGGCGCGGTTTACGCGACTCTACCCGATATATCTTCTGAGCCTTATCCTGGCGTGGCGTGTGCTGCCTCTGGAGTGGGGCGCTCACACGCCCGTTATGTTCTGGACCGGGATTGTTCTCGCACCTCTTCTGCTGCAGGGGTGGATTCCGGAAATTGCAACGTTTCTAAATACGCCAGCATGGACAATGTCGGCTGAGGCCTTCTTCTACCTGCTTTTCCCATGGATGGCTCGCTGGAAAAGGCCGGAGCGTCTGTCCCCGCACCTGGCCAAGATGGCCGGCGTTTGGCTGCTCGGAATGGTTCCGGGCGCGCTGTACATGATCTTTAACCCCGACGGCATTCCACATCTAGATCGTTTCAGCTATGGCAAATGGCTCCAGGCGCTTAAGTACACGCCGCTTCCGCACATGGCGAGCTTCGTGTTTGGAGTTCTGCTGGCCGAACTGGATGAGATTGTGCCTCGACAGGGCACGCTGCGGCTGTTAGTTTGCGTCGTCGGCTTCGCGGGAACTTTTGGAATTCTGGTGCTGGCGCCGAGCCTCCCATATGCCATTTTGCACGACGGATTATTGATGCCACTCTTTGGATGCATCATTCTCGGATTGGCGGGAGAGAATCCACTCTCGAAAGCACTGGGTGTGCGGCCCCTGGTGTTTGTTGGAGAGGCGAGTTATTGCCTCTACCTGCTCCACTTCAACTTTTGGAATCTGATTCACGATTCCCATGTGCTCGACAAGCTCGGCCTGGCGCGCTTTGATCCCTGGATCAGCTACGTGCTGCTGATTGGGCTCGCGTTGCTGGCTCTCTACCTGGTTGAGAAGCCCGCGCAGAGACTATTGCGAGGATGGATGCACGTCTGGCGAGACTGACAGGAATCATGAGTTGGCACGGCCGCGCCGAATCGCTGCCAATGCTTCAATCAAGTAACAAAAAGCCCAGCCGGATAGCTGGGCTTTTCAATCGAACCTGATTGCTGAATCTACGGTGTGACGGTTTGAATTGAGTGGTTGCCATGAGGCACTGCAACCAGCGCCGTCGGTTTTGAGCCGGAGGGGTAGGGCGTCGATTGCGTTTGCGCGAGCGTGCCCGCGGTGGGGTCGAGCCGGAATCCCGAGATGGAGTTCCCGAGGATATTCGCGGTGTAGACGAAGCGACCGAGAGCAGGGTCAACTGTAATCGCATTGGGCTGCGTGTCGGTACTGTTGGTGGCAGACCCTGTGGGGTTGACAGCAGTCGACGGCGTGCCGGTGGGCAGGTCGATGACATACGCAGTCACCGACGAGTCGAGCGCGTTCGAGACATACATGAACTTGCCGCGCGGGTCGATGGCTACCGAGGTAGGTTCACTTCCAGTTCTGAACGGGCCGTTCAGCAGGAAGTTCAAAACGCCGCCCGAATAGACGCCATACGCGACCAACTGATTCGAGGCGAAGTCGGTGACGTAGACAAATCGGCTGGTCGGATCAGCAGCCAACGCGCTGGGTTTGACGCCAGCCTTGAACGGACTCCCTGCCGACCCAATCAATGCTCCGCCCGTTCCAGTGGAAAATCCAAATATCCACCCAGGATTCGCGGTACTGGTGGTCGTCCCCCCTGGGTTGTATGCGGACATATCGTAGGCCGTTGCGTAGACCGCGCTGCCGTTGGCAAGAACCGTAACACCGGTGGGAACGATCAGGTCTGTCTCATGGCCAGGTATGGTCAGCGCCTGCTGCGAGGTCGGCGCCCCGATGGTGCCGGAAGACATGGCAAAGACCGTGAGCGTAGCCGATGTAGTGCCGGAGACAACATAGAGCGCAT
Source organism: uncultured Acidobacteriaceae bacterium (assembly GCA_963737915.1). GTDB lineage: Bacteria > Acidobacteriota > Terriglobia > Terriglobales > Acidobacteriaceae > Telmatobacter. Next base: position 108,617 of record CAVTUP010000014.1, read on the forward strand.
TGCCCGAGGGATCGACGGCCAGGGAGACAGGCGCCGTGCTCAGCGTGACGGTGTCCTTTGCCGTGATCACGCCATTATCGGCAACGGAAAAGTGGACCACAGTCTTGTCAGCCTGGTTGGCTACATAAAGGTTTTGGTATCCGGGCGAAATAGCAAGGGCGACGGGAGTGACGCCGCCGGAACAAACTGGATCTTTGGCCGGGCGTACCGCGCCTGATTGGGAATCGACTGCGTAGGTTTCGATCTGGCCGCCCGAGCATTTGTCTGTAGCGGCTGAAGTGGCCAAAAAGACATAGTCGATGGTCACGAGATTACAGGCAGTGAAAAGGGTGGCCACAACAAGGCCGATCGTAGAGACCAGAAAGAGCTGGCTCAATTTGCTGAACTTCATGCGCTTCCTTCGTCGAGGGCCGTCAATGTTAAGCCCCAAGAACACTGGTTGAAATGCCCCGTGATGATTGTAAAAGCCCTGAACGGGGTGTTGCTACCTTGCGCGGCATCGGGCCGGCCCGTCATCCTGCTTTTGCTGCCAAGTCTTGAAACCTATCCGTCTGAACTTGCCTGCACGAAATTCATGCGGTTACTTCTTCGTGCTCTCATGCGGAATTGCGGCGACTGCTGTAGGCAGCGCGTTCGCCGTGTACGGCGAATGCTGCGAATTGAGAAGCGTTCCGTCATTGGGGTTCAATTGGAACCCCGTAACCGTGCTGCCAAGGAAATTTGCGGTGTAAACATACTGATTCTTCGACGGGTCGATGCCGATGGCGACAGGCTGCGATCCCGTTGTGTAAGTGCCCAGTGACGTGAATGCTCCGTTGCTGATGGAGTAAGCCGACAGATTAGAATCCCGCGCGTTTGTAACGTAGGCAAACTTGCCGGTCGCGTCGATTGCGATTGCGGAGGGCTGACTCCCGGTTTTGAAGGGGCTGCTGCTGAGCGGGGTCAACAGGCCTGCGTTGATCTGATACCCCCTGACAACGTCATCGACCGCATCGGCCACGTAGAGGTATTGACCGCCCGCGTCACTCACGATTGCCGAGGGATGGGTTCCTGCCCCAAAGGGTATTCCACTATTCAATGCAGCGAGCGTGCCGTCGGAATTCACGCTGAATCCAAACACGTACCCCCCACCCCCCGTGGCGTCATAGGCCGCCACGTACACAAAGCCACCCGATGCTGCTGAACTGACCGCAGTCGGTGTGAGGACGTGGGTCGGGTTTCCAGGCAGAGTCAGCGGCCAGTAACTTGCGCTGATGCTTGTGTTGGTTGCAGGAGGTCCCAGTGTATTTGCGGGTTGCGATGGTGTAAGTGCTTTGGCCTCATCGGCCGTGAGGATTGGAAAGACCGCGATCGAACCCGAGCACGGCGCAGCGGGCGAGCATGTCGGCAGCGGCTGGAAGGTGTCGATGACAAACAGATGCGCTCCGCCAACGGCGACACCGAGAGGGAAGATTCCCGGCGTGTTCACCGTGTTTTGCGGATAAAGCTTGCCGTCGTTTCCAATAATGAACTGGACGATCGTGTTGTCGTCTTCGTTGACGACATAGAGGTTGGTGTCGTCGGGAGAGACGGCTTCGGCTACGGGATTGCGTCCACCCGATGGAAACGGCGAAGTCTTGATTGGGCGCATGAAGCCCGATTCTGAATTCACCTCAAAGACGTCGACCTCGCCGTAGCTGTTTGGGCCCGCGGCTTTAGCGCTGGTCACGTACACAAAATCCACAGTAAGGGTGCCGCAGGCGGTTAGCACAGAGGCCACCAGCAGACTGACCGCGGAGACCAGCAGCAGCTGGCTCGATTTGTTCAACTTCATGCGCATCTTTCATCGTCGGGCCAAAACTGCGACCCCAAAACACCGGGTTGTGGAATCGAATCACGGGCGTCATTGGCATCTACGACCGTGTCCACGATTCGGCTACGTTCTGCACTCATCCAACACTATCGGAACCTGCCGAGGGCAAAGCTATCCCTGCCCTCGGCGAATCTGCAACGGGCACCTAGCTGGTGCGTCCAGTGACAACGCACCACGCGGCTGGACCTTGGAGCGCGTAGCTATCCTTCGCCTTCGTCTGCGTGCTGAGTGGTTTCAGGTTTCCCGAGTTCTGGTCGATCACCAGACCGGTTACCGACGAGTCGTTGAAATTGGCGGTGTAAACAAACTGATTCGACGGATCCTCGATCATGCACAGCGGGCCTGCGCCGGTGCCGATAGTTGAGCCACCATTGGCAATTGGCTGAAGGTCAAAAGGTGTGTTGACGGTATAAGCAGCAATCCCGCTCTGCGCCTGATTCGGATCAGTATTGCTTCCGTGGTTGGCGACATACAGCCACTTGCCCTTTGATTCCGAAATCACCCAGATCGGATTCGACTGCGATGGATCGTCCGGCTCTATGCCATTCGTCTGCGCCTGCAATGCGCCGTTACTCCCCAGCGTAAAGGCGAGTATCTGCCCTTGCGTGCCGTTGACATTGATGCCGTTATCGAGCACGTATGTAGTTCCGCCAGCGAGCGCGATCGCAGTCGCATTGTTGATTCCAAGCGGCTGAGAAGTGTTCTGATTGATCGTCAGCTGTCCGTTGTTGGAGTTGTAGGTGTAGGGGAATGCCGTGTCGCCGGTCGCCTGCGTTCCGCTCACCGTCACAACATAATTATTAGAGAGCACGAAGTCGATGGGGTTGGCGGGCACCGGAAAGAAAGGAAGAGGCGAACCGCTGGCCGACGTTACCTGTGCATTCACCACCAGGCTCAATCTTCCGGTAACAGAGTCGATCTTGAAGGCTGTGATATCGCCGCAACTCGTTACACCGGCGCCAAGTGCCAGCGAGCACGATGCGTTCGACGGCGCGTCGTGATCGAGCACGTAGAGGTAGGCGCCCGCGGCGTCTGAGAACATCTTAAAGGGATTGTTGCCCTGGGTGCCGAATGACTGTTGCGGGGTGAGAATGCCATTTCCGCCGATTGCAAATTGCGTGATGTTGGCGTTGCCGCATGGGTTGACAGCCGTGCAGGGGGAGCCGTCGCTGTGGGAGCCCCGGTTTAAGACATAAAGGAATCGCCCTCCCGTGATAAGCACAGCGCGTCCGGGATTCGACCCGCCGGAGGAAACGGGAAGTCCGTTTATGGAGGTCAATTTACCTGTATTGTGGTCAATCTTGAAACCGCTAATAATACCTTGGCCGGTGGTTTCAGCAGTCGTTGTTCCTGTCACATACAAAAACCCGACGGAATAACTCTGGACGCAAGACGTGATACTGAGGACGACGCCAGCAGAGAGGGCGCTCATCAGAAGAGCCTTGCCGAATTTCGTGAACTTCATGCGATTCCTTCATCCTGGTTCGGCGTCCGCCGCCAAGTTTAGCTAGTTCCACAGCAGAGCTGGGTTGGGATGGGTCCCTGATGCATTGTAAAAGGCGAGGGCGTGTTATGCCTAGTTTCCGCACGATACGGGCGGAAAGCTCGGGTTTTAGCTTAAGTTGCACCGTGCGCGCGGAAATAGGCCAGCCATGTTGCCCCCGTGCTCTTCATTGCGAGATGCGGATGTATTTTTGACTCATTGAATCCCAGAAATGTCAACGCGGATATGAGGGACGTAAGACACGGTTAGGAAATCGAAAGGATTCCCGAAACAACTGAGAATTCCGGAGCCATAGCCTTCGAGTATGGCCCCGGAACTGGACGATCGACGCGCTTACCAAACTCGGCAGGACTTCACCGGGTACATTGGCTGACCCTTGGTGCAGTGGAAGGCCTTGCCGAATTCATCGAAGTTCTGAACCGAACCGTTTGTTCTCCAGCGGCCGGGCGAGTGGGAATCGGTGAGCGCAAGCTGGCGAGCTGCTTCCTCAGTTTGGTTTTGGCACCACACCTGGGCGAATCCAATGAAGTAGCGCTGTGCCTCGGTGTAGCCGTCAATCTGGTCGTTGATGGTCTTGCCCTCGGCGGCCAGCGTGTCGAGCAGGGCGACATAGGCGATGCGAAGACCGCCGTTATCCGCGGTGTTTTCGCCCAGCGTCAGTTTTCCATTGAGATTCTGCGCCGCGATTCCGTCGTGTGCCGGCGCCGCCTCAAATCCGCTGTATTCGTCGGCTTCACACCCGGTGCGCTCTGTGAACGCCTTGCGGTCTTCAGCCGTTTGCCACTCGCGCAGGTTGCCTTTTCCGTCGTACTTTGAGCCGTGATCGTCGAATCCGTGCGTTATCTCGTGGCCAATCACTACCCCGATACCGCCGAAGTTCACCGCAGGATCAATTTTGAAATCGAAGAAGGGCGGCTGCAGAATTCCAGCAGGAAAATTGATGTCGTTCATGGATGAGTTGTAGTAAGCGTTGACGGTTGGCGGAGTCATCGTCCACTCTTTCTCGTCCACTGGTTTGCCGAGTTTGCCGAGATTCCAGTTGCGAGCAAAGATAACAGTGCGACGCTGATTGCCGAGAAGATCGTCGCGTTCCACCTTCAACGTGGAGTAGTCGCGCCATTTTTCCGGGTAACCGATCTTGTTGCGGATCATCGCGAGCTTCTCAGCGGCCGCCTTCTTGGTTTCATCACTCATCCACGGCAGGTCTTTGATGTCATCCGCAAGCGCCTTCTCTAGTGCGGCCACAAGCTTGTCCATGCTCGCCTTGGCTGCCGGCGGAAAATTGTTCTTCACCCAGTCCTGGCCTACAGCCTCACCGAGAGCGCCGTCGGTCATCGCGGTGCATTGCTTCCAGCGCGGCGTCGGCTCCTTCTGTCCTGCCAGAGTCTTGCCGAAGAATGCAAAGTTCTCATCAAAGAAAGCTTTGGGCAAATTGCTCGCTGCCCCGTGGATCGTGTGCCATCGCAGATACGACTTCCATCCCGCGACAGGCTCGGAGGCAATCAGGTCGTTCAGCGCCTTGAAGAAGTTGGGAGTGGCAACGTTGAGGGTCTCGAAATTGCCGACCTTGATGTCTTTGAAGTAGGCCGCGAATTCGAAGTCCGGAACCATCTTCTGAAAGTCCGCGACAGTGTGGATGTGGTACACGTTCTCAGGCACGCGCATCTCCGTGCGCGAGATTGAAGCCTTCGCGAGCGCGGTTTCGATGTTCATCACCGCTTCCGCTTCTTTTTGAGCCTGATCGGGCGCGTCTCCAGCCAGTGTGAACATCTTCGCCACGTGCTCTACATATTGCTTGCGGATGTCCTGGAACCGTTTGCTGTCTGAGAGGTAGTAGTCGCGGTCCGGCAACGAAAGGCCTGATTGCGCAACCTCTGCAATCTCCTTCGAAGAGTCTTTGTCGTCTGGCCCGATTGCGAAGCGGAAGAGCGGCGCCGCGTTGCCCTCAGCAGCCAGTGCGCCGATAAGGGGCGCGAGGCTCCGGCTGTTCTTCAGATCGCCAATCTGCTTCAGAGCCGGCTCGAGAGGCTTGATGCCCTTTTCTTCAACGAGGGACGTATTCATGCAGGCCGCGTAGTAGTCTCCATACTTCTTTTCTAGGGGATTCTTTGGGCTCTTCGCGGCGGCGTCGAGCTGCTGCCAGAGCAAATAACGATTGCGCTCCTGCAGCAGAGAAAACGACCTGGCCCACCGCGTCTGATCCGCGGGAATTGGATTGTTCTTGATCCAGTTGCCGCATGCATATTGGTAGAAATCCGTGCAAGGATCGGCAGACTTGTCGATTGCGGAAAGATCAAAGCTCTTCGTTTCAGGCGGTGGTGTGGGAAGGGAGTTGGCAGTAGGCACCTGCGCCATGGCAGTTCCGGCCGCCAGCAGCAGGATAGGAACAAGGCGGAAACAATTCATGAATTGTCCTTTGATCAGAGGGTCGGTCGGCCAGGTTCACACTTCGCATGCGCGCGTGGAAGAAGGCCGTGAATGCCCTGGTTTTTACAAAAAGCAGCAACCGATAAAAGGCTATCACGCACGGTTACGCTGTTATCGGCGTCAGACCCGGAGGTGCGTAACCCGCGTTCGCATCTTCCACCACGAGTACCCAGTCTGGACCGTAAGAAGGCGAGCGAAACTCCTGGGCGCTGGTGGATAGCTTTGAATCAATAAGCGTGCCAATTCCGGTTCTCGGGTCGAACCACCAAGCGCGAAGTTCCTTTGCCTTGAGGCGTCCGAGGTCCACAGAGGCTTTCTGGTCGTTCATCGGGAAATAAAGAAAGGCATACGTCCCTTGTACATCTCGCGTTGCCTGGATATGCAATCCGCCCTCGCCGGTTTCCCTGACCAGTGCTTGATCGGGGATGCGATGGAAGTAGGGTCGCGATTCCATCAACATTCTCAGGAACGCCATCTGACTCGCGGCCGGCCTATACATGGCATTGATCCAATCGCGGTCTGCGTGGTTGATGACCTCACGGCGCTTGCCGGCAAACTGCCAGACGGAATGATGGCCATAGGTAACGCCGCATCCACCGGCAAAGACCGAGCGATAAACCTGCTTGCGCACGTCGTGATCGCGAAAATATCCCGTCGCAGGATCCCATTGAGGCCACGGATTGTAGGGATGATCCTCGTAGTTTGGCTCCAGATCCAAAGTCGGCTTGGGAGGCGTCATCGCGAAATCACGCGCAATCATCTCCCAAACGGGAACGTCGTGTCCGCCGCCGTGTCCGCTTTGCATCCCGTTGATTGAAAGCCAGGATTCATCGTGCAATGTGATGGACGTGGACTCCACGCCACCTTGCGGGTGATAGACGACGGTCGGCGTTCTTCCGCCTCCCTCCTTGATCCCGTATGCAATCGCGCGCCAGATCGGCGTCCAATCCTGATCGGGGCCGAATCCGGCCGCTTTCGCAGTCTTGGCAACCCATTCGCTGTCGCTACCCTTGACGCGAGGCGGGCGATCACCTCCGAGTATCCACAACACATTGGTGCGATCTTTTAGCTTGCCTGCAAGGTAGCGCCCGTATTGCTGGGCGTCGTCGAGATTGTCGTTGCGGAAAAGACGAGGACCCTCACCCCATGGCGCGGTTACCTTGTCTCCCCATGCCGGGAGCAAAGCAACGTAAAGCCCACACTGTGCTGCCTCGTCGACGATCTGCACAACGCGATCGAAGAAGTCGTCGTTAGGACGCTTCGGATCGTTGTCCTTAAACGGCACCAGACCTAGTTCTGTCGGCTGCTTCACGCCTCCGAACTCTGCGAGCACAACAGTTTGGATCACGGTGAAGCCCTGTCGCGCCCTCGTGTGCAAATAGTAAGAGCACTCGGGCCGAGTTGTGGATTGGATGAGCTGCCAGGCTGTATCTCCAAGCCAGAAGAACGGCGATCCGTCGTCTCCCGCGAGGTAGTGGCCATCCGGATGCACAACAATTCGAGGCAGGGGACGGTCGAGGTCCGCGCCGGCGACATTCGGGCCACTTGCGCGATCTTCAGTGCCGGCATGTGCGGCGGTGGCTGCGGCGGCAAGGGCGGCGGTCATGCCCGTTCTTACAAAATCACGACGCGAAGGATGGATGAGTATCGTCACGGCGCAATTATAGGGGCGTCTGCAGGTCCAACGCAGTGCGCGTGGCCTGATGCGAGCCGTCTTGAATTTGATACACTCCGCTTGCAGTCCCCGGAGAAAACTCCCATGTATTCACGGCTTAAGCTGGCGGTTGCCTTATGTCTCGCGGTCGGCGCTGTGTCTCTCTGCGCTCAACAGGATTCGAAACTCGCTCCCGCCCCAGCAACCAGTCGAACGCTGGTGCGCGTCGGCCATCTGCTTGACGTCAAGACGGGCAAACTTGCGGATGCCCAGACGATCGTCGTGGTCGGCGCATTAATTCAGTCCATCGCGCCGACAGCTTCTGTCACTGCACAGCCCGGCGACGTCGTGGTCGATCTCGCTGCTCTGACGGTGATGCCTGGGTTGATAGACGTGCATACACATCTCAACTACGACACCGATTTCGATCCCTATCACGAACTGATCAAGACCGAGGCGAAGCAGGCAATCAACGGCGTGGCGAATGCGCGCACGACGCTCATGGCCGGCATCACAACGGTCCGCAATGTGGGCACCGACAGCTACGCCGACGTGGATTTGCGGGACGCGATCAACGCTGGACAGGTACCCGGGCCCCACATGCAGGTAAGCGGTCCGGCGCTCGGGATCACCGGAGGTCATTGCGACAACAATCTGCTTCCTCTCGAATATCACTCTGTTGGCGAAGGCGTGGCCGATGGCATCGCCGCGGTGCAGCACAAGGTTCGGCAGAACATCAAATACGGCGCCGACCTGATCAAGATATGCGCTACCGGCGGAGTGCTGTCGAAAGGGGATGACCCGCAGGCTTCGCAGTACACCCTTGAGGAAATGCAGGCCATCGTGGCTGATGCCCACCGCCTCGGCCGCAAGGTCGCGGCACATGCCCACGGCGCTCAGGGCATTCTCTGGGCGAGCAGAGCCGGAGTGGACTCGATCGAGCACGGCAGCTACATCAACGACGATGCAATTGCGGAGATGAAGAAACAGGGCACATACCTGGTGCCCACCCTTTATCTCGAAGACTGGATGCTGGCGAATGGCCACCTGCCTCCCTTCTACCACCAGAAGATGCTCGACGTCAGTGGCGTAGCCAAGGGCAACATCAAGCGGGCAATGCAGGCTGGGGTAAAAATTGCCATGGGCACCGACGCCGCGGTCTACCCGCACGGCCTGAACGCGCACGAACTCGATGTCTACGTGAACCAGCTTGGAATGGCGCCGCTGGCAGCACTGCAATCCGCGACCATCAACGCGGCCGATCTCATGGGATGGACCGCGAAGACGGGAACACTCGAGCCCGGTAAATGGGCCGATATTATCGCGGTGGAAAAGAATCCATATGGATGACGTGCGCGTGTTGCAGGACGTGAAGTTCGTTATGAAAGCTGGAGTGGTCTACAAAGGCGCAGGTGCAGCGAAGAATTGAATCCGTGGACCGAAGTCTCTACCTAAGAAAAGTGAAGGCTTTATGCGCTGCGCTTAAGAGAAGAAATCTTCGTCGCTGCGGCGTGGCGCCGTTGACACTCGATCTGGTGAACGGTAAGCGATGTCGTCGCAGGCCTTCCTCGAAGAGGGCGTGCGCGCTCCGGCTCCAATTCCTGGGACACAACCCACTCAGTCGTTCGCTGCACCTTGGACGTAGCCCGTGTTGCGAGCCAGAACTTCATCGTCAGGAAACTGATCGCGGGTAGCGCCAGCAGCAGAAAAGCGAATAGCTCTATATGGGACCGCACGACGGATGCGTTGACACTGAAACTGAGAGTATCCATTCGGCGGTTCTCCTTTAAACAAATGTTCACCGCTCGCTGATACCAGATCCGTTCAAATCCGATAGAAGCCGGGTGTGATTCTCAAACTGTACGGGCATTGTTGATTTGCCACAATATGGCTTTGGTGCAAACTCGCCGGCTCTGTGGTGTTGGTTTTAAAGGGCTAAGGTAATTCGTGAAAGAGTTACTAATGTTGCAGTAATTCGTCGCTGCGCTTTAATTTCATGGCAAATTTCGTCGAAAGCAAAAAATGCCGGTCGCGCTGTGTGGGCGTGACCGGCATCTTCTTTCCTGCGCAGATTTTTACTTGGAACCACCGAAAAGATCAGACATCGCCTTCACGTTTTGATCGGCCGCGTGATTGAGATAATCAAGCCCAAAGCCAGCTTCGAGCGTCTTGAGAAGCGAGAAGTGGTTGTATCTAACGTTGCTCTTGATGCCGGTCGGGGCGAAGTTGGTGTCAACGATCGTGACTACTTGGTTGGGCAGGCTGCTGTAATCGTTCTCGTCCCACACCACAACGATCACGTTGCGACCTTCCTTCCAGGTCTTCGATGATTTGATCGCGTTGATCAGAACATGAAGCCCCGCATCACCCTGGGCGATCGCATTCTCGTCGACGGAGCATCCGGTGCCCATCTCACTTGAGCCGCGTGCGTGCTGGTCGTGGCACTGGTTGGGGGAGATAAATGCGAGGTCGGGAACCTTGCCTGACGCCAGATCGGCATAGAGAGCATCGAACCCGACAATCTGCTTCAAGCTGAGCTTGTGACTCTCGCCTTCCTGAACACTCGCAAAGTACGCGAACGGGTTGTGCTTCACGGCATAAAGCTGCGGCATTCCTGGCTCCGACTGCGTCGTGTTGGAGACGAGACCATCACTGGCGTTGACTCCATCGCCGCCGTAGGGGGGCAGGTTTTCCTGATAGGACTTCCAGGTCTTGCCGGCTTCGACGAGTTGATCCGCGATGCTGATTCCACGCGTCGGTGCCGGCGGAAACGGATCGTTGTGAATCGGCTCCTCTGGAGTGCCTTCATTGGTTGTGTCGAGGGCGGGTGTGGCTGCGTCCGTGCCAGTTCCGGCAATGGGGCAGGTATCGGTCGTGGCAGTTTCGTCAGCGGTTGTGCCCGACTCGATGTTGGGGGTGCAATTCCTGTTGTGCCAATCAGGAGGATCGTCGTTGAGCACGCCAAAATTGGAGCCGCCCACGATTTCAAGATAGTTGGTAAGGCTGGGGTGGCCAACCGCGTAGTAGTTCGTGGCGAGGTTCGCAGAGTTCGCGTAGCTATTGATGAACGGTGCGTTCGTGTTGCCGATGATCTGGCTGTAGTGGTGGTTTTCCATCAGGATCACGAAGGCATGATCGATGCGTGGAACACTGCGGTCTTTGTGCTGGGCCAGGATGGAACTGGCCGATAGGGCGCTGATGCTCAGTGCGAGCGCTGCGTACTTGGATTTCATTTTGGCTGACCTCTTCATTCTTGAGAAGTTGAAGTTGTGTTGAGACACACTGGGGAACAGCTGAACTGGGTGGTGGGGCCCGATTGACGACCTGTGCGGATTCGTTTCCTGGCGCAGAGTGCGTCGCTTCCACCCGAGACAGGCAGAGGATTCTTCGTCCGGGGAGAAATATAGGTGGGAAAGGTTACGTGGGAATGAAGCCACGGAGAGCGACAGGTTACACGTATATGAAGGTTTTGCGAATCGTCCGGATAGCCGGTTCTTTACAGGCGACCTGTCGTCCTGCCACACTGGAACGTGGACACCCAGACAATCGTTATCCTTGATTTCGGCTCGCAGTATACGCAGCTGATTGCGCGGCGCATTCGCGAACAGAATGTCTTCTCCGTCGTACTGCCCTGTACGGCTCCCCTGACCGAGATCCAGGCCCACAAGCCGATTGGGATTATTTTGTCGGGCGGCCCGTCCTCGGTATACGACGCGGACGCGCCCGAGGCCGATCCGCGGCTGCTTGATATGGGTCTGCCGATGCTCGGTATCTGCTACGGGCTGCACTTCATCGTCCATCACATGGGCGGCAAAGTGCGCACGGCGCCAAAGCGCGAATATGGGCATGCGGAAGTTGCGATCGAGGATACTTCAACCGCGCTCTTTGCAGGGCTGCCCCCCGCAATCCAGGTCTGGATGAGCCACGGCGACGAAGCGCTCGAGCTGCCGGCTGGATTTCGCCGCACCGCGGTGACGTCAAATGCGCTGGCTGGTATCGCAAACGAAGAGCGTCGCATCTGGGCGGTACAGTTTCACCCCGAAGTGCACCACACGCCCCTCGGCGCTCAGTTGCTCCGTAATTTCGTCTTCAATATCTGCGGCGCGAAGGGGGACTGGACTCCAAAGCATTTCATTGAGACCACAGTCGCCGGGATCCGCGAAAAGGTCGGGACAGGGCACGTGATCTGCGGGCTCTCGGGCGGGGTAGATTCCTCGGTCGCGGCAATGCTCGTGCACATGGCGATTGGCAGCCAGCTTACTTGCATCTTTGTGAATAACGGCGTGCTGCGGAAAAACGAGTTCATCAGCGTGCAGAAAAATCTGCGCGACAAGCTGGGATTGAACATAGTCGCCGTTGATGCGAGCGAGAGATTTCTGAAGCAGTTGGCCGGTAGTCACCGACCCAGAGACAAAGCGAAAGAGGATTGGCGCGGAATTCATCGCGGTATTCGACGATGAAGCCACGCGCATCGCTGAGAAAGCAGGAGGCGTCGACTGGCTCGTCCAGGGTACGCTCTACCCCGACGTGATTGAATCCAGCAGCGTGAAGGGACCCAGCCAGACCATCAAGAGCCACCACAACGTTGGCGGTCTACCGTTGGGAATGAAGCTCAAACTCATCGAGCCCCTGCGCGATCTGTTCAAGGACGAAGTCCGGCGCATCGGTCGCGACATGGGCATGCCAGAGGACGTGCTCGGCCGCCAGCCCTTCCCGGGGCCGGGACTTGCGGTGCGCATTCTCGGCGAGGTCACGCCGGAGCGCGTGGCGCTGCTTCAGGAGGCAGACGACATCGTCGTATCGGAGATCAAGGCTGCCGGGCTCTACTCCAAAATATGGCAGAGCTTCGCCGTTCTGTTGCCGGTGATGAGCGTGGGTGTCATGGGCGACCAGAGGACCTACGCCTACACCGCCGCGGTGCGCGCCGTGCATTCTGAAGACGGCATGACCGCGGATTGGACGCCGCTCCCTCACGAGGTGCTGAAGCGCATCTCAAGCCGCATCGTCAACGAGGTCCGCGGCATCAACCGCGTCGTTTACGACATAACCTCAAAGCCCCCCGGCACCATCGAGTGGGAGTGACATTCCTCTGGTCAACAATCACGAATCACGCTTCCCCGGTCTAGTGGAAACACCGAAGGCCGTCTCCCAATGACAATCATTGCGCTCCCGGCGTCAGCACCGGGGCCCGCAGCGGCGTCGTCTCAATCTCGATCCGCGTGTCGTGGGGAAAGACGACATCCCGTCCCGGTTGCAGGAAATTGTCGTAGATGGACAGTCCGGCGGCGTAATACCCAAGACCGGCCGCGAAATTCCGATTGCCTGCGGCCATACCCACAATGCGGCCGATCAGGCCGAAGCTGTTGGACGCGACACCCGTCTGGAGGGTCAGATTCCCGTCCTCATCGAGCGCCCGGCCGGCAAGCAGAGTGAGGAGGATAGGGCCAATGGCACTCGCCTTGTTGCGCGGGGTGATCGTGCCTTCGGCATCGAGGGAGAGATTCTGGGTTTTTTCGGTGGCCGCTCCTGCGAGAGATCCCTGAACTGGTTGGTTGAATCCCTCTGGAAATTGCACCTGTTGAAAATTGAAGCGCAGCTTGCCGTTTCGGCCCAATGACTTGGCGGCTTTGGCTGCGGAGACCCTGCCGATAAGCTTTGAACCTTGTGGGACTACGAGATTTTTGTCCCGATCGAAGACCGGCTCAACCACCAACGCCTCAACGGGATCACCCTGCTTGGCCGTCGCAGACGTCAAATCGCGCGAAAGCGTGGCGTGAACAGACCATATCGCCGACTTGCTCGAAACCGGCGGCGGGGGCGTTGGGGTTGCTGCGGCAGCGGGCATACTTGGCAGGTCGAGAGGGGCCGTCAACTCAAACGACCAGGCAGTTTGGGCATCAATACGCTCCGGATGATAGGGCAGTTGGTGGTAGAGCAGCTGCAAAGCCCTGTCGGCCTTGCCTGGAGCCGTGATGTACTCCACCCGGTCATGAAGATTGCTCTTGGCGCGCGTCCATTGGCGCGAAAGGAGCGACTGCTTCGGCGAGGCTCCCGGTGCAGAAAGGCGCAGGACCGGAGCGCCATTATCCGCCACGGTGGCAGAGATCCCAATGCGGGCCGGAAGGCAGCACCATCTCGTCGAATTGGACGTGAACTGTATGAAACGGTGTGAAATCCCCACGCAGGCGACCATGCCAGCGGGTCTTCGTATCGGGTCCAAGGGAGACGACGCGGCCACGCAGAGACGTGTTTGCAGGTACCGCCAGCTCCCCGTGGCAAAAGATCGGATGCAGCAGACGGGCTTCGATTGCCTCGCCGGCTTTCATCGGGTAATGGCGGCTTGTCTCTACCTGGAGGCTTGTCCCTTTCGGCAGCACCGGCAAAACAGGAGATTGTGCCTCGGTGGGCTCATTGGGCTTGGGGGCAGGACGGTGTTCAAGCGTCTGGGATGCGCTAAGAGCTGCAAAGGAGAGCACTGTGGGGGCAAGAACCAGCGCAATCCTGAAGCGTGGGGAAAATGTCATCAAGCATGACTCCTGCCTCGCAAATTCTATAGCTCAGACGATTCAACAGGCGAATGGAGAGCCATCACTGGCCGGCGGCTCGAGGGCGCAGCGCGGCAATTTCGCGAGTCAGAGCTTCCAGGCGTTGCACCAGATCCTTGTGCTGTTGCGCACTCGAGGAAGGATCGCGCCCCTCAACATAGAACGAGCCACTAGGCTCGAGTTCGCAAACGTGAATCTCCTCAAAATTTTCAAAGCCCTGACGATGGATCACTTCCAATAGTTCCTCGCGGGTGAGAGCCTCGCGTTCCATTGCCCGCTTGTCGAGCCGGCCGTCTCGGATAAGGATTGTAGCGCGCCCTTCAAATACACGGGTGAGCGCAGGGGAGCGAAAGAGGACGCGCGCGACGAGCCAGTTGATCCCGAGCAAACTGACGGCGCCGATTACCCCGCCGGTAATGGAATTGTCCTCGCCGATGAACGCGTTCTGCACGACGTTTGAAAGCGAGAGCAGGACGACCAAGTCAAAGGGGTTCAGCTGCGCCAGTTCGCGCTTTCCGAAAAGACGAAGCAGCAGCACCAGAACAACGTAAACAATGATTGGGCGCAGGAGCTTCTCAAGGATAGGAAGCGGCAAGTGAAACATGCTGTCGAGCATCGGTGTCAGTGTCATGCAACCGAGCATAGCTTGGAGGCTATCGCTTTTCCAGCCGAATTACGACATTCACGTCATGCGTTTGTGGGTCAGCCATGGCGTTATAGGAAACTAGCACTCCTGTGAGTGAACGCTTCAAGACCGGGTCGTGATCTTGCACCTTGGCGATGAAGTCGCTGACGTAGCCTTCGTCGAAAACGTCGCCCGGCAGCATTTGCCAGTTTTTGATCAGGAGGCTGCGCATTTCATCACTGACATTGTCGAATTTGACAAAACCCAGGTGATAGACCGGGCCCGGCTCGATGCTGACGTCGTAATTCGCGGTGCCGGTTGCGTCATCGAAATGCGGACTTGGCGTAATTTTGCAGTCCAGATTGCCCTTGGACTTGTAGCGCCATGAGAGAGTGGTCCAGATTGTCCGCAGCCTTACCCCTTCGATTGGGCCAGCGATTTTTGGATTGAGAATCTTTGATATCTCTTCCTGTGTGAGTGGAGCGCCATCCGGAAGATGAATCGTACCGATCTTGTAGATGTGCCCCTCCTGGACGGTTAACGAAAAGGGAACAAGGATGGATGAAGGAGAGACAATCGGGGTGCCGGACCGGGCGGCTCGCACCTTTACTGCGGCATATCCGCGGTCGCGATAATATTCCTCCAGTGCGCGCTCAAGGTTGCTGCCCGAGTTCTCAGTATCGAAGGGGGTTTTTGCGGCTGCTACTGCTACTGCACTGATCTCGTTTTGAAAATTCGGCGAAACACCCTCAATTCCTGCAATCCCCACCTGCACCGGCGGTGCGGAGATAGAGAAGCTTACGAAGCTGATCTTTCGGGAGCCTTGCGCGGTCCCCGGTGTAGCGACGACCGTGGCCTTCACGCCTTGCGACGCCATCGTGTCTTCCAGCGCTCTGCGCACCTCATCCGTCAGTCCTCCCTCTGCAGGAACTTTTCCGTGATAGAGCGGAAACTGCTGGTGAAGCCTGGCATCGAGGTCGGGGCCGGCGGAGATGGGCAGGTTCTCGAGTCGAATCGGGAAAAGCTCGCCGCCGTCAACAGGTGTCAGCTGAAAGATGAGATCCTGTCCATCAAATTTGAAGGACATCCCTTGAAAGACGCCACTATCCATGAGGAGCTTGGAATGGTCATTCATTTCAGCTGAGCTGAGAACTTCACCGCTCTTCAGCCCTGCGGCCTTCAAAAGCTCTTCGTCAGAATACTCAGTATCGCCTTTGAACTGAATCGTCTTGGGTAAGAACTTCTGGCCCGTGGCGGGCGGCGTGGCGCACAACAGGGCGACAGCAATCAAAGCCAGAACAAGATGTCGGGACATGATTACCAAGATTAGCAAACGGCGAAAGCAAACTGAAAAAAGTTCCACGCTGCACAATCGCCGGCCAGAACCTACTTTACTTGGATTGGCTGAAAATCCTTGTATTGCGTGGTGAAGAGCGTGCAGCGCGTCTTGTACCCGCCGGCGCCCGAGTCGCCATTGGGCACCACCTCCGTGTTGACGATCGTTTTTACGGGTACAACGTGTGTCGTGCCCCCAATGCTTATCGGCGCGTAATCAATTCGCGTGTCCAACTGGTGGACAACTTCAGACGGATCCAGCTCCGACTCTGTAATCATCCGCAGAACGGTACCAGACTTGGGATCAATGAAGAATTGCCCGTGATAAGGAGCAGTCGCTTTGTAGTTGTGCCAATCCGTATTGGTTTGGAAGTTGCCCGTTACGCCGCCACCCCCGCCCCCCGATCCATCGCCAAGGGAAGCGGCCGTTGTAGAGGTATAGAACGTTGCAATTCCGGTCTGTTTCACATTGGGAAAGCAACAAACGTTGAGAGCGAGCCGCGAGTCCTTTCTGGGAACGGCGAAGGAGTAAACAGCCGCCTCCATCCCATTGACCATTTCCCAGCGCAGCCACCGGATTGTTCCGCTCTCTTGCGCTTCTTTGAGAACCGCGCTGAGGTTGGGGTCCGGTTCCTCGAGCGCGATCATCTTGTTGGCGCCCCATTGGGCCTTTGTAATTTCCGCAGGTATTTGCGCGACCCCATGCTCCAGAGTCACCTGCACCTGGGTGGAATTGATGTAATGGACGAACTCGGCTGGATTCGAGAAGCCGGAACTGGTGACGACATCTTTTGCGCCACCGGCGATTCCAGAACTGGACGCAACCGCCTCCACGTTGTCTTGAAAACGAAGCGTGGTGCGAGTCGCACTCAAGGTGGGCAGTCGCTCAAACGAGTCTGCCGCGTACTTCGCCGCTTTGTCGAGAATTGCCTGCTGTGCCGCTGCGTCGGGTACAGGAGTAGCGGGCAGATCAGATGCGGGGGGAATCAGATTGGCGCTGCGCGCCTCGAGTACGTAGATCTGCTCCGTGGAGCGCGGACCGGGAACGAAGTGCATCAGGGTATTCATCGCCGATCGCGTGAGTTGTTCGCTCAACTCGATCTGTTTGAGAGCCGTGGCTACATCGGGGTCGCTCTTCCTGTCGTGTTGCATCGTCTGCAACATTTCCTGCAATTGAGCTACCGTGGTCTTCTTTGCAGCCCACGTTGGGGTGGCTGTCGCCACAAACAGAAGAGCCCATAACAACCGTTTCATTTCGCTCACCCAGGGCGCGTCGTCACTTTGCAACGTCGCGCCGCTTTGCTTTCGAGGTCGCTACTTGCCAGCTAACGAGTAATTCTTGTACTCGGCGGTGAAGAGCGTACGGCGCGTTGAATATCTTCCCGCCGAACCCGAGTCGCCGTTTGGAACCACTTCCGTGTTGGTGAATGTCTTCATCGGTAACACCAGCGGCTTGCCATCAACGGACATCGGCCCGTAGTCAACGCGGGTGTCGCTTTGGTGGACAACTTCCGTCGGCTTCAAGTCCGCTATCGTAATCATCCGGACTACGATTCCAGTATCCGGGTCAATGAACAGTTCCCCGTGATATGGCACATTGGCTTTGAAATTATGCCAGCTTGTATTGGTCTGCAAATTGCCAGACGCCCCGCCGGCGCCTCCGGTTAGCCCACCCGTGGCTGCCGATGAGAATTGAACTTTTCCCGCTTGATCAACGTTTGGAAAGCAGCAGACGTTAACCGCAAAGTGTGATTTCTTCTTGGGCACGTCAAAAGAGAACACCGCGGCAGGCTTGGCGTTCACCGTTTCCCAGCGAACCCACTTGATCGTGCCGGCGTCCTGCGCTTCCTGGAAAACAACGCCGAGACTCGGGTCCGGCTCCTGCAGTGCGATCATCTTGTTGGCTCCCCACGGAGTCTTGTCTTTCTCTGAAGGCAACTGCTCGGCGCCGTGCTGACTCGCGACGGGCGATTCCGTTGAGTTGATGTAATGAATGAACTGGAATGCGTTCACGAAGCTTGATCCCGTGGTGACGTCTTTTGCGCCGCCGGTCATGCCGGAACTGGGTGCGGCCGCCTCAACGTTGTCCTGGAAGCGAATGGTTGTCTTTGTCGCGGTCAGGGGCGGCAGTTGTGAGTAAGTCTTGGTCACATATTCCGCTGCTTTATCGAGCACCGCCTTTTGAGCAGCCGCATCGGGGGCCGGTGTCGTGGGCAGATCAGCAGCGGGAGGAGGTAGCATCGCGCTGCGCGCCTCAAGCACATAAATCTGTTCGGTTGAAAGCGGACCGGGCACTGCTGCGGCGAGGTTGTTCATCACGGACCGCGAGAGTTGCTCGCTCAGTTCCACCTGTTTTAGCGCGGCCGCGACTTCAGCGTCACTCTTCTTCGCCTGCTGCAGCGAAGTCAACGTTTCCTTCAACTGCTCAACCGTAATTTTCTTTGCGCACCATGCCGGCGTCGCCGCCAACAAGACGAGCAAGACCCATCCGAACCGTTTCATACCCTTTTCCTCCGGAATTATTTGGCGCTCCGATTGTAACTGTTCGGAGCGGACACAAACTGCCTTGCAAAACGGCAAACCGGGTATCAACGGGCCGTTTTCATTGCTGAACGGGGAATCGTCACCGAACCCATGCGACCGGAGTTCTCGTCTACAACGAGCACCCGTAGGGAGGCCATATTCTGCTGCATTTGAACAAATTGTTCAAATGGGACACCGTGAGGCATCAGGTTCTGGTAAGTCGCTGGCTTGAGGCGAAGCCCGATCGTCTGGCCTTCGACCCGCGCATGGTGACCATCGTCGTCGCGTTGGATGAAGAAGATATCTAATTTATCCATCCAGCGGCCTGCTCGTTGTTGTAGAGCGAGATCGATAGCCGCGATATTGATCTTCACGTTTGTTCCAGATGAGGTTGGCGTCACATCGGCTGCTACCGAGATTTCGTTGACATCCATCGGACGCCACACCGCTTGTTGAAACCGCTCTTTGAGACTTGCAGGTTCCTTCTCGAAGACATAGCCGGTGCGGTAGCGCAACGAAACGCCGCGACGCCCCGTCAACTTCACCGTGATGTTGTGATATTGGCCGTCGGCCGGTCCCACGGGAGAAAAGCTCAACATGTAAGTTGCGTGACCTTCGTCGACCACCCCGGCAAGTTCTCCAGCGAGGTCGCCGGAGCGACGCACCACGCGTCCTCCCGTCCCCGAAGCCACCTGTCGAACCGGCCCTTGAATCGAATGCGTGTCCTGTTGCATTTGGGCGGTGATGCGGCCTGGTGCCATGTTGCGGCCTCCTCCCGTCTGACTCGGGCCACCGGCCGACGCCTCAGTGGCCGCGTTGTCCGCAGCGGCCTGGGTTAGCTCCACATTCCGGGTGCGGACGTCGGCGTTGATAGCGCCGCTCTCAAGCTGCGAAACATCGAAAGGATAGACAGCGACATGGGCATCATTCATGGCTTCCTGCACGTGCAGCGCGTAGCTGTCGATCATCTTCGGGCTCTTGTCGATGCCCACCGCCTGGTTCTCCCAGTCTGCGAACACATTATCCGTCGACACCCACACGAGGTTCTTGTGCCCTGAAATTGCAGACAAATGTCGCGCAACGCTGAGGAGTTGAATCAGAGAAGCCCTCGCTGGATTGCTGCCCATCGACCGCAGCAACGGATCCGTGGTGCTCGCGCTGTCCGGCACGTCGGTCTGGTTGCCATTTACCGAGTTCAGATCGGCCTCGCTATGAACCTCGTCAAACTGCTGTCGATTGCGCATCTCCTCGTCTTGAGCTTGCGAGACGGATTGTGCCGTTGGCATCCACTTCTTGAGACTGGCGGAGAGGGCGGCGTGGTCATTCGTAATCTCTTCGAGGATATGCAGACCAGTGCGGGTCATGCTGTAGAGTCCTACTCGTTCTCCAGTCGCGAGTGCACTGAGGAACTTGAGCATCTCCTGCCGGGCATGGGTCAGATCACCCCATGCCATGTGGCTCTCGTCCAGTAGCAGAACGGTGCTTCCTGAGTCAGTTGTTGTCGCGGAGATCGAGGAAGCAGTGCTCGCACTGTTGGCAAAGGTGTGCTCCGATGCTGGTGTCGCAGAAGTCTCGGCGGAGTTGGCCTGCGAAGCAACACCTGCCGGAGAAGTGCCGACAAATTCGCCGAAGAAGCGAATCTCCTGTTTCTGGCCGTTGTCGAAGATTTCGATATCCGTGGGTTTGAGGTCCTTGATGGGATGGCCCTTTTTGTCAGAAGCAACGAGACCGATATCCACGAGTCGCGAAATCACTTTGAGGGAGTAGCCTGCATCCTGAGCCGGAGGCTCGCTCGAGGGTTTGTCCGGCAAATCGGTGGCAGCATTCAAGCTGATTTCAGGAATCACGGGCTCAACAGGTGCCGGCGGTGGCGGAGCGGGCTCCGGCGCTGCATTCGAAGCTACCTGTGCGCTGTCCTGTGCCGATGTTTGCGGAGAGCTCGATGGAGGTGTGGCATCCGGCTGAGATGCAGCTTTTGCATTCGAACTTTGCGAACTCGCGTCGGGAACCTGTGCGTCAGCAGCGTCGTTGACGACTCGCATTGAGGTTCCAAGGCGGTGATAGCTTGTGAAGCGTGTCTCGTTCAACATCAGAACGGGGCCGCGAGAGACGCCGCTTACGGAACCCTGCCACTCCGTATCGCTGGAGGCACCGCCAACGCCGGGGCCGTCCGCTGTCACCGTGCCTGCCTTACTCGCGTCCTGAACCGACAGTGCCAAGCTGCGGACCGGACAGATGAAACTGCGGTCGCCAATGAGCACTTCTCCGTATTGCACCACGGTGGCGGCGCGCATGAGAGGCCCGCCCGACTTCAATTCCGCTTCGAGGGTGATTCGAAGAACAGAGCCCGACACCGGGTCGATAGAGATCTCGCCTTTGTATGCAGGGGTTTCTACATAGGGTTGAGAAATTTCGGCTCGAGGAATGTTCGCCACTTGCTGCGGCGAGCGATTTCGCCCGCCATAACCAAACTGCGTTCGCCCGACGATGTGTTCATTAAATAGGCAGCAATAGCTTACGGCATAGTGCGAAGCCGCGCGCGGAACCGAATAGCGATAGACAGCGGCTAACCCCGCGCTGGTCTGTTCCCAGTGGTTGAAGTTGACCGTACCCTTGGCCGCGTCTGTGAGGATGATCATCAGCGCCGGGCCGAACTCACCCCAGGTCCGCAACCCGATCTCCGGCGAGCTCTTTGTGTCGACAGCCGCCGTCTCGGCAGAGGGATCCTGCACTTCCTGACCCTCGCGAAATGTGATTTGCCGGCTTGTTTTTCCGACTGGATGGAGTCCGGCGCGGACGGGCCAGCTGCCTTTTTCAAGAACCTGCGGCGTGTCGTCGAAGCGGTTCGTAACCCTGGTGACGAAGAAGTTGGGTAGCCGCGCCGACTTTTCAACGGCATATCCTCGCGCCGCATCCATCATGCGTTGTTGGGTGGCGGCATCGGGCTGCGCCGTTGCGGGAATCTCGGCGGCAGGCGGGTCAAGAAAAGCAGACTCGTCGGAGAGAAGCTGCAGTGCGAGAGCGGTTCTTGGTCCCAAAGGCAGCTTCGCAGCCATTTGGTTCAAAGAGGCTTCAGTCAATCGCTCTGACAGTTCGAAGCCGCCGAGTTGACGTGCGATCTCAGCATCGGCGCGATGTGCGATCTGGTCAGCGGCCATAGCTTGCTCTAGTTGCGCCACTGTGATGTGGCGCGCTGCCGCGACAGGAAGCGCAGCAGCAAAGAAAAGCATGACCAGCATCAATCTACGCATCTGACAGCCACCTTACTCCACAATCGCTTGCCCTTACCGAAAAGACGGAACTCGCGTCGAAAGGCGACGGACTTCGCGGAAAATCGATTCTGCGCGTCTCAGGCCTGGGGAATTAGCTCAGAATCTTTACTTGAAACTGTACACCGCCGAACCGCGAGCGATCAGCCGTTCCCCGTTTCGAAGGGGCATCCATCGCCTTCTCGCCTTAGGGCTTCCTCTATGGCTTTGTGCCAACGCCGAGTGGGATAGAATCCGCAAAGGCGATGCTCCATGTTTTCCGACGTTTAAACCGTGATGGAGGAGAGCAGGAATGTTGTTTCGAAAGGCAGGGATTTCTCAGGTGACCCCTCGCGCACGGTCCGTCTTCACCGCGTTGACTCCTTTCCGAATTGAGCCGAGATTCGTGGGCCGGGTGTGGGGCTTCACTGACCTTCATCCATGGTATGACCGGGTCTCAAACGGGGAGCCAATTGGAGAAGTCTGGCTTACCGGCGATGAGTGCGAGATAGCGACTGGTCCCTACGCCGGAAGAACATTAGGGGATGTTTTCCATGAGTTCCCGGAGGCGATGCTGGGCCAGGGAGCGCAATCGTCCGTGGAATCGCCCCTCCTCATGAAGGTCATCTTTGCGCGCGAAAAGCTCAGCGTGCAGGTGCACCCCGACGACCGTCTTGCGCAGAAATATGGCCAGCCCCGCGGCAAGACGGAGTGCTGGTACGCCCTCGAAGCTGAACCGGGAGCACAGGTCGCTGCGGGCATCAAACCTGGCGTGACCATGAAACAAGTCGCTGAAGAAATTGAGAACGGAACGCTCGAAAACAGCTTGAACATTCTTCCTCTGGCCCGCGGAGAAATGATCTACGTCGACGCTGGAACCGTCCACGCAATCTGGCCCGGATCAATCCTGCTTGAGACCCAGCAAAACTCCGACATCACCTACCGGATGTACGACTACGGGCGCGGGCGGGAGTTGCACATAGAAAAATCCCTTGAAGCGGCGCGCCTGGTTACCCGCGCCGGCAAGGTTCCTCCAAAGGTGATGAAAGATCGGACAATCCTTGTGGACGCGGATTATTTCTGCGTTGAGCAGATTCCGATTGAAGTAAGCCGGCCAAGCACCACTTTGGTCGGAAGCGGCGAGATGACCCCGGGTTTGTCCTATCTGTTCGCGGCTGCCGGCATCGGTCGGCTGTCGAGCCCCAGCTTCGGATCCGTCGACTTGCCCGAGCGGGGTATCGTAGCTGTTCCCGCTGCCTCTCCTGTCTTTGCAATTCAGGATCTGGGCGGCTTGGAGCTAATACGCATCTCACCGCGTTGGCCTGAGACCGCGCGATGACCCAGGCAGCATGGCGGGAATTGGTGATTGCGTATATCAGGGCCGAGGCGCAGCCCGCAGACAAGTTCGGGCATCAGCCACGGCTCTACGCCCTCGCCACCAGAATTGGACATGGCCTCGAATACGATGACGACGTAGTTTTCGCTGCCGCGTGGATGCACGACCTTGGCGTCTTCTTAGGCCACCGCCCGAAAGACTCTGGCGAGCTTGCTCATTGGGATCACGTGCCATACACCATTGAGCGCAGTAGAGAACTCTTGATGGGATGGGGATTCCCCGCCGACAAGCTGGATGGCGTAGCTGAAGCGATCCGATTCCATCAGGCAAAGGACGAGCCGTCGACGATGGAGGGGATTCTTCTTCGGGACGCAGACATCCTCGAACAGTTGGGTGCAATCGGTATCATGCGTGCGCTCGCAAAGGTGGGAAGAGACACACGTTTCCCCAGTTTCTCCTCGGTGCTTCCTGTTATCTACTACGCAACGAACCAATTGCCCGGCAGGCTGCGTCTAATAACCTCAAAGAGCTTGGCTGAACAGAGAGTCGAAATGCTACGCTCGTTCCTTGCAGCCATCGAAGAAGAGGCAGGCGACTTACTCTATTAACTTTCCCACCGTCTCGGCACCAACACCGGTTGGACGTCTACGGAATGAATAGTTTGTCCGGATTTGCTTTGCCATCGCTGAAGTGAAATTTAACGCTCTCCCAGGTATCGGGGGGTCGATAAGTGCAAGTTCCTGAAGGAGATGCGATATGCACTGGAAGTCGATTTTTGTCCCGGTTATTGCCCTGCTTCTTTTATCCGCAGCTATTCCCGCAAGTTCCCAGGTAACTGAGGCAGCCACTGAGGGAAAACTGCCACTGACCCTGGGCGGAGGCGTTTCTGACTACTTCATCGACTGGGGTCATTCGCGCACCATGATCGGGATCACCGGTTGGGCCGACTGGCGATTCAAGCATATGCCCTGGTACCTGCACGGTCTCGGCGTCGAAATAGAAGGCCACCATATCGCCTACAAAGTTCCCTCGGATATCGGCAAGATGAAGCAGGATTCAGGCCTCGGAGGTGTGACCTATCAGTATCGGCACTACGATCATGTCCAGCCCTATGTAAAGGGGATGGGAGGCTTCGGCGGCATCAGTTTTGAAAACACAAAAGATCCACTTTACACGCATGACACGAGGACCATTTTCGCGCTGGGCGGTGGCGCTGATCTTCATGTGTGGAACAAGGTCTCGGTCCGCGCAGACTACGAGTATCAGTGGTGGCGCCAACTCTTCGGTCCTCACGACCTGAATCCCAACGGGTTCACGATTGGCGGCGTTTATGACTTTGGGCGCCGATAGTAGCCTGGTTAGCGGCAAATTAAGTTCCGCGGCAGATTAAAGTTGGAAGAATTCTTGTTTTCTTCAAAAGCGATCCTGCCGATCAGGATCGCTTTTTGCTGGCATAAAAGCAGAAGCACTTCAAATTGCGTTGCTGCGTCATTTTCAGAAACCCGGCCTTCTGGTGCAGAATCAATAACGATATGAATTTCCGATTCGCACTACCTGCAAATCTTCGCGCCACCGTCGATGCGGCTGCAGCCGACTGGCAAGCCAACGGCAAGGTCGACCGCCTGTGGCAAAAAGATCCGAGCCTCTGGACCAAAGACGGCGAAGAAAAATGGCTGGGATGGATCGACATTGTCGAGCGCCAGCAGAAGGACGCGCTAGCGTTCAAGACGCTTGCTGCTGACGTAAAAGCTGCTGGATTCAAATCGGTCTTGCTGCTTGGCATGGGTGGCTCCAGCCTCTGTCCTGAAGTTCTGGCCGTGACCTTTGGCCAGCAGCCTGGCTTTCCTGCCCTCCACATCGTCGACTCGACCGATCCCGCGCAAGTGAAGGCGGCACGCGACAAGATCGACCTGGCACAGACACTCGTTGTTGTTGCCAGCAAGTCTGGTTCCACGCTTGAGCCCAACGTGTTGAAGCAGTACTTCTTCGCCGAGATGGAAAAAGCAGTGGGTGCAGACAAGGCAGGCAGCCACTTTCTGGCGATTACCGATCCAGGTTCGAAGATGGAGCAGGTCGCGAAGGGCGACGGTTTTCGGCACATCTTTTATGGCGACCCCGAGATAGGCGGCCGCTATTCGGCGCTCTCGAATTTCGGTGTAGTAGCCGCAACAGTAGCTGGACTCAATAGCGACAAATTGCTGAGCGAGGCCGCGAAGGCAGTTGCCTCATCGAAACTCGCGGTGGCAAACAATCCTGCGGTGCAGTTGGGTCTCACTCTCGGTTCGGCGGCCAACGCAGGTCGCGACAAGATCACCGTCTTTACCTCGCCGGAGATTTACGATCTCGGCGCGTGGATGGAGCAGTTGATTGCGGAATCCACGGGCAAGCAGGGCAAAGGAATTACACCCGTAGATCGCGAGGCCATTGGCGCACCGGCTGTTTATGGCGACGATCGGATCTTTGCTTACGTGCGCCTTGCCGGAACAGCAGATTCGAGCCAGGATGCAAAGGTCGCAGCGCTCGAAGCTGCCGGTCACCCGGTTGTGCATTTTGAAATTTCCGACCTGTACGAGATCTTCGGCCAATTCTTCACGTGGGAAATCGCAACCGCAGTGGCTGGATCGGTGATGGGTATCAACCCCTTCAACCAACCCGACGTCGAGTCCGCCAAAATCGAGACGCGCACCTTGACATCGGCCTACGAGAAGACCGGAAAGCTCCCAGAGCGCTCGCCGGTGTTGACCGATAGCGGGGTCGAGATCTACGCAACCGACGCCTACGCGGCCAAACTCAACGCTGGTGCTCCTGCATCAACGTTGGCTGGCTATCTCAAAGCCCATCTCAACCAGATTCACACAGGCGATTATTTTGCAACGCTCGCATTTCTACCCATGTTTTCCGAGCATGAAGAAGTGATCCAGGGCTTCCGCCACAAAGTGCGTGACGCGAAACATGTCGCCACGTGCCTTGGCTTCGGACCGCGCTTCCTTCACTCGACCGGGCAGGATTACAAGGGCGGTCCCAACACGGGCGTCTTCCTCCAGATCACCGGAGACCACGCCGTTGACGTGGAGATCCCAGGGCAGAAGTACAGCTTCGGTGTGGTCATCGCCGCGCAGGCGGCCGGAGACCTGGCCGTATTGGAATCGCGCGGGCGGCGCGCTGTTCGGATTCACCTGGGTCCTGACACTGCCAAAGGACTCAAGACCCTGTCAGCAGCGATCGACGAGGCGCTTAAGTAGAGATCGAGTTGGTACATTTGGCTGAATTGGAGCGCGCCGCTCAGTCCTGAGGAATCAACTGTTCCAGACTCCGTCGCCCCGCCATGTGTTGCGGATCGAAAGTCTGCGATTCGGGTGTCGCGTCATGCGGCATGCAGTGGCGTCGTGATTCAAATGGGGCGGAGTAAGACCGGGTTACATGAAGCCTATCCATCACCACGTAGCGAACACGAAGCCCGCTCACCGTTGAAGGAAGCTGCACAGGGATGCGCTTGCGATCTACATAGATTACGAGCGCAGCTTCGCGCGGATTGTCCAGGCTCTGCCCGACGCCGATTCCAAAAAACGCGGGGTATTGCTGCATCAGAGAGCGGGCAACCTGCCGTTTGATAGTCAGCGCCTGAGAGAAAGCCCCGGGTGATAGCGACTGTGAAGTGGGAGACGCATTGGCGAGAGCCGTCGCCCCCAGCGCCAGAGCACGCGCGTTGGTTGGAATTACGAGCGTGCGAACGCCCGCAATCGTCAGCGGCACGATTGGCTGCGCACTTTCTTCCACGTAAACAATTACGGCGGCTTCGCCGGGATGATCGCTGCTCTTTCCCATCGCCACGCCAAGAATTCCAGCCGAATTGTTCACCAAGGCGCGGCCGGATGTAACTGCCTGCCTGCCGCGAGCGATTTCCGTGTTTGACAAAGCGCGTGCCTGCGCAGCTGGAACCGTGCTATCGCCATAGTTGAGGCAACTGATTGCATGGTCTGCGGTGCCGACAAAGGTAAAGTTCGTCCCGCTCGCCTGCGTGTTCAACTCGCTCAGCACCTCAGCCACAGGGTTGGCCATGCCGTGGCTGACGCCGGAAACGTCCTTTCCGCCGGCAAAAAACAGACCCACCGGCTCGGCATTGGCGGTGTCCACGATCAGGGCGCCCGAGTCTCCTGCATCGCTGAAGCGATCGCCCATGACAGCAATCTGATTCGTGAATGCCTTGGTAAGATATGGCTTGGTCTCTGCGCAGTCTCTGAAGTAGTCGACCAGAACATCCACGTCGAGCGCCGCGATGCCTCCACAAGTCAGGCCGGTCGTGCGCCCGCTCTTCGCGATGCGCAGTTGCAGCGATGCCGGCTCTCCCTTTCCGTCTGTGGATGAAGTGCCTGGAGGCGCGGCAGCGAGCGAGCCGTCAGCCTGGCGAACGCCGAACTCCAAAATGCTCCCCGTCGGGTCGACGGTGTGCGAAGCAACCTGTGCAATTGCCGCGTCCGTATTCGTCGCTGCAGATTTGAGTGGCGTCCACGTCGTGAGCGCGCCGACAGGCAGGGTGCCGGGGCCATTTCCGTTTGGCGTGCAGTTATTGTCAATCAGACCAGGCTGCACAATGGCATCGCCAACCGCCGCATGATCACTGCGCGCCAGCACGTGATTGTTGCTCAGCAGGTATTGGCGCCCGTTTCCATCTTGAATCAGCGAGCCCAGCGTGCCACTGCAGCAGTCGGCAATCGTATTGCCGTTGGCGTCAAAGTCATTGTTGTTGCCGCCCGAACTGCCCAGGTGCATTGGCGTCGCGAGCTGTTGCTGGTGGCTCGCAGGGTTGCTCGCCACTCCGGCCGCATTCAGCAGCACCATTGCATCGGTCTTTGCAGTCGAATCGCCAACCGTCGCCACCACGTGGGTGACGCCCGTGTAACCGATGAACGACGGCGCAGTGTAAGTTACCGAACACGTCGTGAATGTCTCGCTTGTTCGCTGGCAGGTGGTAGGGCTCAAAGTGCCTTCGCCCCCCGTCGTTCCGGTTGCCGTATCTGACAGCGCAAATCGGACACTGGTGCTTCCGCCGGCCTGTGCGAGAGTGCCGGTCAGGGTCACAGTCCCATTAGGTCCAAGAGCCAGATTCTCGGGCGTGAGCGGCTGCAGGAATCCCGGCGTCAATTGCAATACAGAGGTTGCACGAATACTGGGGTTGGCTTTGAGAGTTGCCGTCACCAGCACCTCGACACGGTCAGCGGTCAAGTAGCTGGGTGGCGTATATTGGCCGGCAGCACTGATCGTGCCAGCACCCGCAGTCGCGTCACCCCCGCTGACCGACCATGCCACCTCGGCCGAGCCGCCGCCGTTGAGCATGGCTGAAAATCTCTGCACGGGACTGCCATGCGAATTGGTCGCGTTGCAGCCGGTGCAATTCGTGTCAATGCTTGCCGAACCTGGAGAAATCGCGAAGGTCGCGTTTACTGGATTGGCGGTTACCGTTCCGCCTCCGCATCCGGCAAGGAGAGTGGCAAACGACGCGATCAGGGCGAGACAAAGCCTCATGGCTTGTCTGGGCACACGTTTGCCGACAGGCTCGGCGCCCGGAAGTAGTTCTTCCGTATAGCTTTGCTGGTCGAGCTGCAAATCTGTCTGGTTTCCCCCGAATGGGCGCGTTTCAGCGGTCTTGGACGAGCGCCGGTCCATCAAGGTTAGCGCATTCGGCGCTGCTGGCCCAGCCCCGCGCGGCATGTCTATGTAACTAAAGTGGCTTCCCGACATTCGCGAGCTGAAGCCTGTGCAAACTGGATGAAAAGGCAGATCTCGCGTTGCGCGCGGTGTTCAGTCCCCAGAGCGATTAATCTGGATGGCGCGAGGACGCGATGATTCAGATCAGGCGTGTTTACGACGAGGCCAGCAACGCTGACGGCGCTCGATTCCTTGTAGACCGGCTTTGGCCAAGGGGACTCAAGAAAGAATCTCTTGCGATCGAAGCGTGGACAAAGGACGCCGCGCCGAGCAACGAGCTTCGCCATTGGTACCACCACGATTCAACCCAGTGGGACGAGTTTCGCCGGCGCTACTTCAGCGAGTTGGAAAAGAATTCGGCGTCGTGGACGCCGTTGCTCGAGGCCGCGCGCAAGGGCACAGTAACCCTCCTCTACAGCTCCAAACACCTGGAACACAACAATGCGGTCGCACTCAAGGAATTCTTAAGCGAAAAATTGAAAGCAAAAAAGAAGCACTAGAGCTTTCGTCAATCGCCTTAGAGCATCTACCAAGCGAAAGCCCTTTCGATGTCGCCCCAGGATCATTGCGACTCAAGCTGAAAAGCGATGCTGCGTTCCGATTCGCGCCTGACTGCTCGCCGTCTGCCCGCCAGCAACTCGGCGGCGCCGATGCTTCCGCAGATTTTCCCCGATTCCCGGCATACAACGAGCATGCTCATCAATCCGGTAGTCGCCATTTCTTCCGCCACCGCGCGGCAGGTTTCGTCCCCATACACAAACACATCCGGCAACTGCTCGGGTTCGACGTGGACCTCACTGCTGTCGTGCGGCAACTCCGTCATCACTTCGGCCACCGTGACGATCTCCAGGGGGTCCACGCCATACTCGCGCGACAGATGATACCCGCGGCGGCTGAGCTTTTCCGTCAGAATCGAGCGCGGCATAATCAGCGAAGTCACCAGGTACGATGCGGTGCACGCGAGCACCAGCGGCAGCAGAGCCGGAAGCGCGTGAGTCAGTTCCAGCGAGAAAAGAACCGCAGTGAGAGGCACGCCCAGCGCCCCCGCGAGCATTGCGCCCATCGCCATCAACGCCCAAAGCGCCTGTGTCTCTCCAGGCAGGTGGGCGACGCGTGCCGCGAACTCCCCGAGGGCGGCGCCGATCATCAGCAGCGGCGCGAGCACGCCGCCCGATGTTCCGGAACCGAGAGAGAAGGCCCACATCAACGACTTGGCCAGAATCAATCCGATGAGCAGTGACAAGGGAGCATTGCCGCGCAGCAACTCTGCGATGTTGTCGTATCCGACGCCGAGCCCCCGGGGAAACAAAAAGCCACCAATGCCGATGCCGATGCCGCCGATCGCCGGCCACCACATCCAGTGAATCCGCAGTCGTCCGCAAAAATGTTCAAACGCGTCTTCAAAGCTGTACATCAGGCGGCTCAGCCCTGCCGAGGCAAAGCCCACGAAAACTCCGAGTGGGGCTGCCACGAAGAGGGCTTGCTTAAGCGGAATACCCGACCCCAACTCGACCGGAAAAAGTGGGCCTGCGCCAAGCCACCAGATTCGCAGGGAACCGGCAATCACGCTCGCTACCGCCACCGGAACCAGGGACCGAGGTCTCCATTCGAAAAGCAACAGCTCTACTGCGAGCAGGATAGCGGCGATCGGAGCCGCAAATGTCGCCGACATTCCTGCGGCCGCTCCAGCCACCAGCAACGTTGTTCTTTCTGCATCCGTGAGGTTGAGCCATTGCGCAACCAGGGAGCCAAACGCTCCGCCGGTCATGATGATTGGGCCCTCTGCGCCGAATGGGCCGCCGGAGCCAATCGCCACCGCTGCGGATATTGGCTTGAGGAGCGCCACTTTGGGATCCACGCGAGCGCCGCGCAGCAGGATTGCCTCGATCGCCTCCGGAATTCCGTGCCCGCGAATCTTGTCAGAACCGTAGTGGGCCATGAACCCTACGATCAGCCCGCCGAGCACGGGAACCAGGAGCATCACCCAGTGCGGCTGTGTCGAGCCTGCGGGAGCAACCGTCGCCAGGCTGATGCGGTGGTAATAGAAAATGTTCGTCGCCATCGCAATCGCTTTCAGCAGAAGCACGGCGAGGCCGGCCGCGCCTGTGCCGATCACAATAGCCACGGCAGTCAACAGCCACGTCCTGCGATCTACCGTAAAGTCGCGCAGAGCAGAAGGTCGAGACCTCATTTGCCCCCCGCGATGGACCCATCTGCATGAAGCCTCACATGTCCCAGGGCCTCTATGAGACGCGGCGTCATTTCATTCAACTCGCGAGCATGATCCTCCGCCAGCCTGCCGAGAACATGTTTCCCTTTGCGCGTTACGCGCAGAATTGCACGGCGCTTGTCGTCATCGTCCGTCGTTCGCGCCAGCAGCCCCTCGCGCTCTGACCGGTCAACGAGCTCGACCGCGCTGTTGTGCCTCAATCCAAGCCGCGATGCCGCATACGCGATGGTGACCGCTGTAGATGCCGGCGCGCCGGCAACTTGCAGCAGGAGTTGATGCTGCTGCGGATGCAATCCAGCCTCCAGTGCCGCACTTTCGCTGAACAGGAGAAATCGCCTCAGCTCATAACGAAAGTCCGCCAGTGTGCTGAGGAGCCGGTCGGACTGAGAAGAAACAAGATCCATATTTATATCGTATCACGATATAATTGACGAGACTGCTGACTCAATGGATAAGAACCAGAAAGCTCTTACCGTTCAGTGCTGAACCGCTGCCTTACGGGACTGAAACTCTGGTGTCCATCGTCGCGGCAATGGCCGCCACGCGCCGAAAAGATTCAAGTCTGTCAACATGCTCGTAGGTGTCAGCCACGATGATTAGCTCGTTGGCTCCTGTCTCTCTCACCAACCGATCCAATCCGACCCTCACCGTGTATTCCGATCCCACGATGGCTGCGCCCAGCTTGCTTTCGACGGCTGCTCTTTCCCCTGGGGTCCAGATTTCTTCCATCGAATCTACCGGAGGAAGAAGTTCGACGGACTGATTCCTGATCAACCGCAAAAATCTCTGCTGCGAAGTCGTGAATAGACGCTTCGCCTCCGCATCTGTCCCCGCGGCAATCACCTGGACTGCAACCATCAGGTGCGGCTTCTTGTGTACTTTACTGGACTGAAATTGCTCGCGGTACATCCGCGACGCTGCATACAGAAAGTCAGGGGCGAAGTGCGCGGCAAAAGCGAAAGGCAATCCAAGCCGGGCTGCCAGTTGCGCGCTGAAGCCGCTCGATCCCAAAAGCGTAATCGGTACATTGCTGTTCTGCCCCGGAAGCGCCTTGACCACTTGCCCGGGTCTCGTCGGACCCAGATAGGATTGAAGTTCCTCCAGCAACTCCGGAAAGTCGTCACCGCTTTGCTCGAGGCTTCGGCGTAACGCACGCATTGTTTGAAAATCGCCGCCTGGTGCGCGCCCCAGACCAAGATCGATACGTCCCGGGTGCAGAGCCTCCAGCGTACCGAACTGCTCCGCTACGACGAGTGGGGCGTGGTTCGGAAGCATGACGCCGCCGCTTCCCACGCGAATCGACTTGGTGGCCGCCGCAACGTGCGTAATAAGGATCGGTGTTGCCGAACACGCGAGCCCTTCGATGGCGTGATGTTCCGCGAGCCAATAGCGGCGATATCCCCACTGCTCGGCATGCTGTGCAAGGTCCACACTCCGGGCGATCGCCGAACCCGCCGACTCCCCGGTTCGCATCGCAACCAGATCCAGTACTGAAAAGGCCAGTCCATTCTCCATATTTGTTGGATGATCCAATCCTCGAAGCGATTCCGAGCTCCCCGGCGCGCATCTCATCAGTTGTATGCTCGAAGGCGGACGGGCGCTGGTCTTCAAAGCCGCTGAAAAAAGAGCGGTGCAAATGGGCGCGGTTCGCAGGGTGCGCAACACATGGCGGAGTTGATTGCAGTCCAGGCGGACATTACGACGCTTCGTGTCGACGCGATCGTAAACGCGGCCAACAATTCGTTGCTCGGTGGCGGCGGCGTAGACGGCGCAATTCACAGGGCCGCAGGCCCCGAGCTGTTGGCAGAGTGCAGAAAGCTCGGCGGTTGCCCTACGGGTGACGCCAAGTCGACTCCCGGATTTCACCTTCCCGCCAAGTGGGTCTTTCATGCCGTCGGCCCTGTCTGGCAAGGGGGCGGTCACAATGAAGACGACCTTCTTGCTTCCTGCTACCGCCGTTGCCTCGAACTCGCGAACCGTCATCAGGTGCGAACAATTGCATTTCCCGCTATCAGCACCGGCGTGTATCAATTTCCTCCAAAGCGCGCGGCGCACATTGCTATCGACACCGTGAGGGAGCACGTCGGCACCAGCGGCGTAGACGTCGTACGGTTCGTCTGTTTCAGCCCAGAGACGCTGGCCATCTACGAGGAGTTCCTCTCCGAACCTCCTCGTGATAATCCGGCCTGACCACAATCGCAATTCCAATCGTTGCTCTCAGCAATTTGCATCTTCCGCGGCTCCCAGGATTCAAACAATGCAGGAGAAAGAATGGACTACGTCAACCTCGGCAAGACCGGTCTCAAAGTATCCCGTATCTGTCTCGGCTGCATGACCTATGGATCACCGGCCACCGGTGAGCTCAAGGGCGGCAGGCATGCCTGGGCATTGAACGAGGAAGAGAGCCAGCCATTTTTGCGTCAGGCACTCGATGCCGGCATCAATTTCTTCGATACAGCGAATGTTTACTCGAGCGGCGACAGCGAGAGTGTTCTGGGGCGATTCTTGCGGTCCAACGCCCGCCGCGAGGCCGTCGTTATCGCGACCAAGGTGCACGGCGTAATGCGCGACGAGCCAAACGGACACGGCCTCTCGCGCAAAGCCATTCTGCACGAGCTCGATGAGAGCTTGAGGCGCCTCGGCACCGACTACGTCGATCTCTATCAGATTCATCGCTGGGACTACGAGACGCCAATCGAAGAGACGCTCGAGGCGCTGCACGATGTCGTGAAGGCGGGAAAGGTGCGCTACATCGGCGCATCTTCTATGTACGCGTGGCAGTTCGCCAAGGCTCTTTATTTGGCCGAGTTGAACGGTTGGACCCGCTTCGTCTCCATGCAGAATCACTACAACCTGCTTTACCGCGAAGAGGAGCGCGAGATGCTCGCGCTCTGCGCCGAAGAGAAAATCGGCGTCATTCCATGGAGCCCCCTGGCCCGCGGACGTCTCGCACGTCCATGGCAGGCCGAAAGTACAAAGCGCTTTGAGACCGATCAGTTTGGAAAGTCGATGTATTCGAGAACCGAGCAGGATGATCGTCGCGTCGCAGACCGCTTGGCTGAAGTTGCAGAACGACGCGGCATCCCGCGCGCTCAAATTGCTCTTGCGTGGCTATTGAGCAAGCCGGTCATTACCGCGCCCATCGTCGGCGCCACGAAGCCACACCATCTTGAAGACGCCGTGGCCGCGCTTTCGATTCACCTGACCCGCGAAGAGACCTCCGCCCTCGAGGAGCCCTACACACCGCATCCGATACTCGGATTTAATTGAAGCTCGGTCGGACGTGCGCTACCCAACCTTGAGCACCAATTTTCCAAAGTGAGAGGCGCTTTCCATCTCGCGAAGCACATCGCGTGCCTCAGTCCAGGGATGGCTCTCAAAGACAGGCCGTAGTTTGGTCAATGCGATAGCGTCGTTCATCTCCTCGAAGTGGTGTCGCGAGCCAACGTAGATTCCCTGGATGCGCGCCTGCTTGTGCAGGATGACGGGCAGAGGAAGCGGCTCGGCCGGCCCCGTGAGCACGCCAATCTGCGCAACCACGCCGCCCATCTTGAGTGCGCGAAGAGAGCGGGGCAGCGTTCCCACGCCTCCCACTTCGATCACGAGATCTGCGCCCTCGCCTGACGTCTCATCCAGCACCCATTTGTCCCACTCCGGGTTCCCACTGTAGTTGAGGCCGGTGTCGAGACCGAGATCGCGAGCGCGCGCCAGCTTGGCGTCGCTGCTGGAAATGCCCAGCACACGCAGCCCTCTCAACTTCGCAAACTGAAGCGCGAAGATCGAGACTCCCCCGGTCCCTTGAATCAGCACCGTCGATCTCGGATCGAGATTTCCGGCGCCAAGGGCGTTCCACGCAGTGACGGCCGCGCAAGGCAGCGTCGCGCCCTCTTCGAAGCTCAGATGTTCGGGCAAAGCAACAAGGCCCGTTTCTTTGAGAATGACGTACTCGGCGAGCATACCGTCGACGTCGCCGCCGAGCGCTCCCTTTACCTTGGCGGGCGTGGGCGGCCCACCGAGCCAGTTCTGCATGAAGATCCCGGCCACGCGGTCGCCCGGCTTCCAGCTCGTTACAGCCTCGCCCACTTCCGCAACTTCGCCTGCGCCGTCCGAGCACGGCACCCTCGGAAGTCGCATTTTGGGGTTGTAGAGACCTTTCACCATCAGCAAGTCGCGATAATTGAAAGAAATTGCACGGACCTTCACGAGCACTTCGCCGGGGCCGGGTCGAGGCGTGGGACGTTCTGCAAACTCTAAAGAATCAATGCCGAAGGTTGAGATCTGCCAAAAGCGCATTCAGTAGCCTCCAGTTGCCTTGCGGTCCGGCGATTCAACCCACAAAACACACCGCGCTTGAATTCCCCGTAGAATGAAGATATGGCTCGAGGTTGGGAAAGTAAATCAGTGGAGGAACAGATGGCGAATGCCGGGGAACGTCCGGTTGTGCACGCCGGAGACGGCATCGTAAATGAAGAGGCTCGGCGCCTCGCAGAGCAGAAGAGGGCGGTCAGCGAACGCCAGAAGCAGTCTTTGCACCTGCAGCGGGAAAATATCCTGTCGCAGCGGACATCGAACCCCTCCCGGCGCTCCGCGCTTGAGGCCGCTCTCTCACAAGTCGAGGCGCAGATCAAAGCGCTCGAGTAGGCCGCGTCTCGCATGAGATCCGGCGTCGCGGCCATCGAGCTCGCGTCGGACTACTCGTTTCGATGGAACAGTATGGAATTTGCCTGCTGCACCGGGGTCATGAGCACGCGTGCGATGTTCACGTGCGCCGGACGCGCCGCTGCCCAGACAATTACCTCGGCAACATCCTCCGGGGTCAGAGGCTTGACGCCTTTATAAACCTTTGCGGCGCGCTCGAAGTCTCCGCGAAAGCGCACCAGGCTAAAGTCAGTCTCCACCATGCCGGGGTCTACGCTCGTCACCCGGATCGGCGTCCCCAGCACATCCTGGCGCAGCCCGTCGTTGATCGCGCGCTCCGCCGCTTTCGTGCCGCAATAGACAGCGCCATTTGGGTAGCTGAGTTCTCCGGCGGTTGATCCGAGATTGATCACGTGGCCTCGTCCGCGCACCACCATCCCCGGAACAACAGCGCGAGTGACGTAAAGCAGCCCCTTCACATTCGTGTCGATCATCTCTTCCCAGTCGTCGATTCTTCCCATGTAGAGTTTGTCGAGACCACGGCTGAGTCCGGCGTTGTTGACCAGGATGTCGATTTCGGCCCACTCTGCGGGGAGAGAGTCGATCGCATTCTGCACGGCACGATGATCGCGCACGTCGAGATCGATCGAGTGGACGGCAGGCGCTCCGCGTTCCATGGCGCGCGAAGCTACCTCCGCGAGTTTGCCTGCCCGGCGGGCCGCAAGCAGAAGACGTGCTCCCTCGGCTGCAAAAGCGAGCGCAGTGGCTGCGCCGATCCCGGCGCTGGCCCCGGTCACAAAGACGATCTTTCCATTAAGACTCATGACAACATCCTAACCAACCGTAAAGAGGAATCTTCGTGATGGCAACTACGTCTCTTGGTGACACAATCGCCATCGCGACTTCCACTATTTCTGCAAGTCGCCGCGTCGTTGAGCCATGCGGTACTGGCCCACCGCCCAATCTTCGCCGCCAAGGCCGGATCGTTGAGCTTCGGCGAACACTTCCGCCAGATTGTCAGCGAGGCTCAGACGCGCATGACGGCTTACCGCAGCCTCCCGCAGCAGCCTAAGATCCTTGGCGCCTAAATCGATCGTCGCACCGGGACGCTCCGGAGGATTCAGCATCACGTTGCCATAGGAAGAATAAAACGGCGACTGAAACAGGGCGCTGTTCACGGCTTCAAGAAAAGCCTGGGGCTCAATATCCTGCGAAGCTGCGTACACAAAAGATTCGCTCAGCGAATGGATCATCGCGCTGATCAGGAAATTGCCGCCCAGTTTGACAGCGTGAGCCTTGCGTGGTTCTTTGCCTACAACCGAGATGCCCCGCGAGAAGGCCGTAAGAATCGGCCGTGCTGCAGCGACTGCATCGTCTGCGCCTGCGGCAACGATCCATAAGCGTCCCTCTTCCGCAACATTGGGACGCCCAAAGACAGGCGCTGCTACGAAGAGGTGACCGCGTCGGGCGTGCTCGGCCGTCAGCTTTTCACTGAGCGCGACGCTAATCGTACTGCAAGAGATGTGAAGGCCGCCTGGTTCGAGCGCGTCCATCAGGCCATTGGACCCGAAGAGGACCTCTTCGTGTGCCGCGTCGTCGAAGAGCATTGTGATTACAGCGTCGGCGCCAAGCTCAGCTTCTGCCGGAGTGCCTGCGGCGATCGCGCCTTCACGGAGCAATGGTTCCGTGCGCCCCTCGGTCCGGTTCCACACCGACAATTCGTGGCCTGCGGCAAGCAGGCACAACGCCATCGGCGTTCCCATCTTGCCTAATCCCAGAAATCCGACCTTCATTTCAGAATCCCCAATCAAGGAGTATCACGCGATTCTTTTCAAGCTGCCTGCGGCTGGCCGCTAAACTGAATATTCGATGCTGAGAACTGCAATGGCGACGCGTTATGTGGTGCCCCTGCGCGAAGGCGGCTCGTTGCCCGCCATCGTGGAGGCCGATGACCTGGGTCTCTACGTGGTGAAATTCCGCGGAGCAGGGCAGGGGATTCTTGCGCTTATCGCCGAATTGATCGCCGGAGAAATCGGCCGCGCACTCGGCCTGCGGGTTCCTGAAATCATCTTCATCGAAATCGACGCAGCCCTGGGCCGCAACGAGCCCGACTACGAGATTCGGCAACTGCTGAAGGCCAGCACCGGACTCAATCTTGCACTGGACTACCTCCCCGGTTCAACAATGTTTGATCCGGCGGCGCGCGATACAGCCCCGGCCGCCGAGGCGTCGATGATTGTGTGGTTCGATTCCTTTGTTCAGAATGTAGATCGTACGCCGCGAAATGCGAATCTGCTGGTGTGGCATCGCAAGCTCTATCCCATCGATCATGGGGCCGCCCTGTTCTTCCATCATGACTGGCCGAGCATGGAGAAAAAGATCAAATCGCCCTTCGATCAGGTCGAGCATCACGTTTTGTTGCCCTGGGCAACGGAGATCTCCATCCGCGGCGGCGCTCGCCCGCGAGCGTCTCACTCGAGAAGTCCTTGCCGGGATTGTGAGTCAGGTGCCCGATCCGTGGCTTGAAAGCATACCGGGCGAAATGAGCGCAGCCACGCGTCGGGCAGGGTACCTGGATTTCTTCGCGCGAAGACTCGAAGCTTCAGAAATCTTTGAAGAGGAGGCAATCCGTGCCCGCTCCCGCCTCGTTTGATTACGCCATTCTGCGCGTGGTGCCACGCGTCGAGCGGCAGGAGTTCATCAATGCCGGAGTGGTCGTCTTTTGCCTTGAGAAGCGTTATCTCGCCGCACGGATTCATCTGAATGCAGACCGGCTGAAAGCGCTGTGGCCCGACACCGATGTAGAGCTCGCGAAACAGCATCTAGAAGCGGTGCAGCGTATCTGTGACGGCGATCCGGCAGCGGGACCTATTGCGAAACTCCCCCTGCGCGAACGCTTCCACTGGATCATCTCGCCGCGCAGTACGATCATTCAGCCATCGCCGGTCCACACCGGGTGTTTGCGATGCGACCGGCGGACTGCTGGATCGGCTGGCGAAGCAATTTCTGGACGTGTAGCAGGAGGAGAGAAGCTCAGGTCGCGATTTGGCGAGCATCCGTGTTTTTTGATACTTCCGAGCAGGCGTCACCAGAGAACGTTGCAATGGTTTGGCCGTACAATCGAAGCTGCCCAAGACAGCAAAATGGAAAATTCTGACTGAAAGGTCTTAAATGAACCTTCGCCTCGCATCGGTGGCTATCGCGCTGGTTTTGTCGACAATGTTGCTCGGAGTCAGCGTTTATCAAAACGTTGTGGACGCACCGAATTACCACGGTGGTCCGGTTGCTTTGGAACAT
Organism: uncultured Acidobacteriaceae bacterium; assembly: GCA_963737915.1. Lineage (GTDB taxonomy): Bacteria > Acidobacteriota > Terriglobia > Terriglobales > Acidobacteriaceae > Telmatobacter. Next base: position 147,537 of record CAVTUP010000014.1, read on the forward strand.
GCTCGCGGCTTTTATCATGCGGTGAACCCCGGAGTGTTTTTCAGAACAGTAGCTCCAGCTTCGCAACTTCTCATCCTGGTAGCGATCGTGTGCAACTGGAAGCCAAGTCGCATCACGCGATGGAGATTGGCTGCAGGGTTGGCGTTTCTGATTTTGGCCGACGTGGTCACGTTCCGTTTTCACTATCCCCGGAATAGCATCCTGTTTGTTGCTCCGCTGACGAATACGTCGGCATTCTACGATCGAGTTGCTACAGAATGGGCAACAGGAAACTACGTTCGCGACGCGTTGGTTTCGATCACGGTTGTGTTGCTGATCGTGTCGATGATACGCATCGCTCGCGAGACTGCCCGGGAAAACAAAGGTTGAGTTGACGTCTTGATTCCACGCTTGCTCTTCAGCGCGTTGCGCTATAGCCCACTTTCATTTTAGCGAGTCGTGGGCGGTGAGAATTACGAGTCCATCGGATCACGACCGCCTCGCCACGCCGGCCGGAAAAAGCGAAATTCCGCCAAAGGTCCGAGTTGGCGGTGACTCACCCGCGATGGGAAATCAATTGGGTTTTCCGCTCGATGAATCCAGCGGCGGATTCGGTGGCGACAACACCTCGATCTCGGTGGGAAGTCGGAGGATCACCGTCTCTCTAATGAAACCCTGACTAGAGTTCTTGGTTAGGCTAAAACGGTACGTCACAGTGAATGTCATTCCGGAATGTTCTGCAAATTCCCAAGTCTTGACATTCTTTTCGGCACCATCAGCCAATAGTCTTGGTCCGTCTTCAACGTGAGTCGTGACTACTCTGTTTCCGTCAATCGTCACACGGATATGAACGATACCCTGCATATTGGCCGCTCGGGCGATTGGTGGATAAAACGGAACGGCCATGTTCGAGACATAGGGCAGAGATTGGCCTGACGCAACAGTACTTGATTGTGCGTTAAGGACGACCGTTATCGCTGAAAACGCAAGGAGAATCGTTGCGCGAACCATGCAGGCAATCTTAACCCTCGGGCCGGAAACCGGCTTAGAGAACGTATTGTTTGAATGATAAGTCGAGGAGGAGCACGAGGGTGTTACAAAGGCTGAACTCAGCGGTGAGGCTGATTCAGAGAACTACCCACGGAGGCTCCTCAGAGACATTATGTATTACATCGGACTTGATGTTCACAAGAAGACGATCAGCTATTGCGTGAAGGACGCGGCCGGCAAGATCCACAGTGAAGGCAAGATCGGATCGACGCGGCGCGAACTTGATGCCTGGATCAAGACGCTGCCCCAACCCCGGATGATGGCCATGGAAGCGACGATCTTCACGGGCTGGATCTACGATCACCTTCTTCCTCATGCGGAGAAGGTGAAGGTTGCCCATCCACTGATGCTGCGAGCCATTGCCGCGGCCAAGCGGAAGAACGACAAGATCGATGCCAGCAAGATCGCCGACTGCCTTCGTTGTGATTTCCTTCCGGAGTGCTACATGACATCGACCGAGATCCGCGACCGGCGGCGCACACTGCGCTACCGCGGACTGCTGGTGAAGCAGATGGTTCAGATGAAGAACCGGATCTCGGGCTTGCTGATGGAGACCGGTGCGAGTTTCAACAAGCAGCGATTGCACAAGGTGGGCTACTTCACCGAGCTGATGGCGGGCAACGAAGAGATCGACTGTGTCAGGCCGCTTTTGAAGCTGAGCCGGGAGACGATCAATCGATCGCAGAAACTGGACTATGCGCTGGTGAGTTCTCTGGAGCGCGACCCGTTGCTGGCCGAGCGGCTGAAGCGGTTGAGAACAGTTCCCGGCGTGGGTCCGATTACGGCGCTGACCTGGGTTCTGGAGATCGGGGATGTGGTGCGCTTCCGATCGATCAAACAGGCCATCAGTTATTGCGGACTGTGCGGAGCCGAGCGGAGTTCAGCAGACAAGGTCATGCGCACGCCGATTTCCAAGCAGCGCAACAAGCATATCCAGCAGGTGCTGGTGGAAGCGGCGAAGCTGGCACCGAGATACAGCCATGAATTGGCCTTGATCTACGAGAAGGAAATGCAGCGGGGCAATCGCAACCGCGCCACGTTGGCCGTAGCCAGGAAGATGGTGGCATGGATGGTTGCGGTAGAACGCAGAAAACAGGACTTTGTGCCTGCCGAAAAATTCGGAGGTACGGCGGCAGCCTAAAAACCTGCCCAGGAATGAAAAACACCAGGATTATTCCGATGCGCAGACTGCCAGGCCCCGCAGGTAGGCCACTGTGCGAAGGAGTGAAAACTCCGGAGGTTCCCGTTGGATTGTTTCGGGGCTGGCAGAGAACACAAACTCAATCTTCTGTGCGGACTCCTCGGAGTCTTAGACAGCAAATGGATGTGTGGTTCTGCTTGATGCAGGAATCATCGGCCGAGAGGCACTGTTGCGTAGCGGCAGATCCTGATCAGACCAATTGCGCGCCCTCCGGTGCGCGCCCAGGAATTCTGTGCTTTTCTCTTGACTTGGACTTACATAGATGTGGCCAACCCGGAATGTATGGTCCGCCGCCGTTTTGCAAGCGAAAGATGAAGATGACAGAATTGGTCTGCGCGAATGTATTCGGCCTTTGTCGGAGTAGCGATCTCCTGGCCTGAATGGAATGCGCTGCGCCCTCGTCCTTTTTAGTAACGCTGCCTTTTAAGGCATTTTCCGAGTACAGGTTCTCGAGAGCGCCGGGATCGACCGTTGTGCCATCTCATGTTTCGCCAGCAAACCTGGCAGGAATCTCAAAACTCAGATTAGCCGCCGTTGGACTGCAGATGTGGGAATCGCTTGAGCGATTTCCAAGCCTGGCGCTTGTGCCAGGCGTCATGTGCAGGCCATCAGGCTGCGATTACTTGTGGTGCTGTTGGCGGGCGATAAGCCTCTCCTTTGGCAAGCAGTACCCAGGCCATGCGCGCCATCTTGTTAGCTAGCGCCACTGTTGCCACCTGCGGGCGCTTGCGTGCGGTGAGATTGACCAGCCACATACTCAAGCCGGAAGATTGCTTGGTTTTCTGCAGCAGCACAGTGTGCGCTCCCTGCACGAAGAGCTTGCGCAGGTATTTGTTTCCTCGTCTGCTGGTGCCGGTCAGCTTTTGCTTGCCTCCGGTGGAGTGCTCGCCAGGCACCACTCCCAGCCAGGCAGAAAATCCGCGCCCCTTCTTGAAAGCTGCACCGTTGCCGATGGCTGCCACTGTGGCCGTGGCTGTGATCGGTCCGATTCCGGGGATCGCGACCAGGCGCCTGCACTGTTCAAGTTCGCCACAGATGCGCGCGATCAGCTTGTCGGTTTCCTCGATCTGCCCGTGCAGGTACTGCATCTCCATCCGCAGCTGGGTCAGAAGTACGCGCAATGCGCCTGACAGCTTGTTGTCCGCGTCCTCCAGGATACTGGGCAGAGACTCCTCAATATAATGGCGTCCCTTGCGGATGGTGATACCGCGCTCCAGCAGCATCCCGCGCATCTGGTTGATCACCGCGGTGCGGCGCACAACCCACCGCTCACGCACGCGGTGCAGCGACTGCAGGTCGAGCTGATCGTCGGTCTTGATCGGCACAAAACGCATCGTCGGGCGGGTTACGGCCTCGGCACACGCTTCGGCATCAATGTAATCGTTCTTGTTCGTCTTTACGTATGGCTTCACATACTGCGCCGGCATCAGGCGCACATCATGGCCTTGTTCCCGCAATGCACGGCCGAGAAAATGAGATCCTCCGCAGGCCTCCATGCCGATCAGGCACTGAGGAAGGTTCGCGGTAAAGCGCAGCAGCTGAGTCCGCGAGCCCTTCCTGCGAACCACAACTTCGCCACGTGCGTTGACGGCTACAAAGTGAAACACTGTCTTCCCTAAATCGACACCAATCGTGCGAATCTCCATGGAACACCTCCTGTGCTTACCTCTACACCTTCGGGAAGGTAGGCGGCGGACCATGCCAGTAGTTACCGCTCTCAGACCGAGTCGGAACGCCAACACTGTCAACAGCAGCCGCAGATCCTTCGACTCCTCACTGCGTTCGTAGCTCAGGATGCCAGATCGTGGGGAAGGGCCGTGATGCGGGTTTGAGATCGTTGCTGCATGGGCGTGGCGTTGGGTGTTTCACAAAACCGCATAATAATCGGCAAATTTCCACAGGAAATATTTATTTTTTTGACCCGGGGGGTACCCCCTGCAAGCGATCTCGGATGCCCGCGCCTTCCGGCCTCGGACTGTCCTGTATTTATCGTGCGCCAATCGAGGCTAATGATCTGCAAAGTGGCAGGATTTATTTTGAAGCGGTGCAGTGCGGTCTTTCTAAGGTCAGCCGGTGCACGGCTCCCTATGGACAACCCGGAAGCCACCAAGAAGTAGGTTTCGAGTCGGCGGTCACTCGACCAGAACACGCTACACTAGCCTGATGATTCCGCATCCTAAGCCGCGCGGCTTCTGGGATTACGCGCTATTTGCATTGTTAATGTCGGGCATCCTGATGTGCCTGTTTTGGAGCGAAATCGGTCACGGGATTGGATGGGCTGATGCCGCACTCGCACTTGCCGCCGCTGTGTTGTGCGCTTTGGCCATTATCCTTGCTCGTCGAAACGAGAGGGCGACATGGATTGGGCGACCCTCGTCGTGGAAGGCAAATCTACTGGTTGCCCTCGGGAGTTTTTTGTTTGTTATCGGCGCTCTATACGCAGATCGATACATCCTCCATCGCATGGATGTCACCGCTAGCCAGATCCACCGCGACGTGGCGCTCGGCATAGCATTGTCAATAGCAGCTTCTTTGTCATTTCGAAACCGACATACTGCAAGGCCTCAGTTGCCCTAATCGGGGCGATAATGCACGACAGGATCGCGCGTAGGCCGGTCACTCACCAGTTGGGCGGTCAAGCTATTTGCAGGCCACCAGCGGCGGCGCATTCTCGGTCGGTGTTGTTGGAGGTTGCGCGGCGTCATAAATGACCACGGCGAACGCCCGTCGGGGCTTTACTCCTGTCACGACCATCTGCATGGTGACGCCAGTTGGAAGAACCAGAACGTCTCCCTCCTTCATCGGATAAGCACGCGTTGGCGTCTCCAAACACTGCTCTCCATCCACCACATAAAAAGCCTCAACACCAGAGTGATGATGCACGCGCGAGGTCAATCCGACCGGAATATAAGAGGAGATGACCAGCATGGAGTATTTCGAGGCTGGCGGAAGGGGAGGGAGCAAAACCTGATTCACGTGCGTGCCTCCATGGTGGTCGCTAACCGTTGACTCAACCGACAGAAGCCACCACGCTCCATGTCCCTCAAATGCAACACTGTCGGGTCCGACGGCTCCGCGCGCTTTTTCTCCGGTTTCAAAACGGTCGATGTGCCAGTACAGTGGATCTCGCAGTACCCCGCTTAGCACTTTATTTTCCACATAACTGCATCCGATCCCGCCGTGCCTTTCGGGGGAATTCTCCACGCATTTGGGTTCGAGTTGTGCGGATGCCATTTGAATTGAGATGACCGCAAAGGCTATCGCGCATGCTGACCGCTGTAGTTTGCAAGCAAGCACCATGATGAAGGCTCCGACTCACTTGAAGGGAATGCTACTTCCAAAAGAGGGCTCCACCCCTTTCGCTGGGGGCCTCAGAATTGAAAGTTGCGGTCGCATTATGGCCGACTCGTCTCCTTGACGAGTGGTCGCCTGGTGGTTCACTTCCAAAGCGCGAAAGAGCCTTCCTACTGCTGCGGAGCGACCAACTGGTGCGCAATCGCAAAAAGAGCCAGCTCGAGGCGCGTCGAGACTCCCGTCTTATCGAAGATATTCGACAAGTGGCGCTTCACGGTTTCCTCGCTGAGCGTGAACTGCTTTGCGATATCGCGATTGCTGCAGCCCTCCACAATGCAACCCACCACGTCGAGTTCGCGCGGGGTCAGGCCGTAGGTCTTGCGCTGCGGAGTCTGGGCCTGGCGCATGAGCTCGTGCAACGCCGAAACCAGGTTGACGACACGCTTGCCGCCGATCCAGTAGTCCCCGGCATACACCGTGCGGATCGCCGTGTGCAGGGCGCCAGCCAGGGCGTCTTTGAGCACGATGCCGCGCGCGCCGATGTGGAGCGCCTCGATAATCTGCTGGGTAGTAATCGTAGACGTGAGAAGGAGAATCTTGACGGTCGGCGAACCGCTCATGATGGCGCGCATGGCTTCGAGGCCGGGCAGACGGGGCATCTGAACGTCGAGAAGAAGAATGTCCGGGGTAAGCTCGAGAGTCTGGGTGATTGCGTCGTCACCGTCGTCGGCTTCCCCGACAACCTCAAAGCCGTCCATCTCGTTGAGCATGTTGCGAACGCCGATACGGACTACAGGATGGTCATCTGCCAACACTATGCGGATTGGTTGTTCCACGTGAGCGCTTAACCTCCGAGGGCCTTTTTACTGCGGTGGATAGCGGGTAAGCCGTCCACTTTTGTAAACGATCATGGAAATCCCACGCCGCCGCGAGCTGGAGCGAACGTACCCTACGCGGGAAATTCCTTTTCCAGCATACGCTCCAGTTTTCGGGTAGCTGTGGACAAGTCTTCTACCGCAACCGCACAGTTATCCAATTGGTCACTCTTGGCCTCGAGAAATGCGCCGATTCGGGAGGCCTGGGCGGCGCCCGCCATGCCGCAACCGCCTTTGATAGAGTGCCCGATACGGCGCACTTCGTCGCTGTTACCGCTCGCAAGGGCAGATTCCAGGGCGACGAGCCGTTTTTGCAGATCCGTTACGACAGCCGCATAAATCTCCCGGACTGTTCTATCCGGCATCATCTGACGGAATTGAGCCAGCGTTTCAGGATTAATCACGGGCTCATCGGCGAGCGGCACCTGCTCCTCCGGCTTCGGAGCATGTTCGTCGATCAGCCTCCGCAGGTCTTCGGGACCAAATGGCTTCTGTAGAAATCCATCGGCCGCTGCAGCGAGTTCTGCAGAGATCTCACTGCCGCTTATGACATACACCTCAGCCTTGCTTCGTTGGCGGAGTTGCTCGATGAGAGCGGCTCCCTTGAGCCCAGGAAGCTGGGCGTCCATCAGAATGACTTCCGGTGTGAAAGTGCCGGCATCCAGCAACTCAACGGCTTCCTCGCCCTGGTCTGCGGTCTGAACCATATGTCCGTGAAGGGTAAGGACCGTTGCGATCACTTCGCGGCTGACCATATCGTCATCGATCAGCAGAATCGTAGGCAGTTCGTGCTTTTCACCTATGCCGAGCATCGTTTGAGCCTTGTGTTGCGCTTGCTGCCTTTGAGCTTACTTCTTACTCTTCTGCAACACTGATCTCGTGCAGCCAGCCTGGTGCCTTTAGTAATTCACGAGGGCGAGAACCGTCTGCGGGCCCGACCAGCCCATCTCGCTCCATCAGGTCGATTAAGTGGGCCGCGCGGCCATAGCCGATCCTCAATCGCCGCTGCAACAGCGATGTGGAAGCCTTGCCAAACTCGAAGACCAGCCGGACCGCATCGTCAAATAACGGGTCATTCTCATCGGGGTCGCCGTTCGAGCCTTCCACGCTGGGACGCTCATCGCGCGGCGATTCAAGGAAGCCTTCCACATACTCGGCCATCCCCTGGTCCTTCCAGAACGCCACCACGGCGGCAGTTTCCTTTTCGCTCACATAGGGCGCGTGGAGGCGTAGCAGGCGGCTCGTACCCGGAGGCAGGAAGAGCATATCGCCGCGCCCCAGCAGCGCTTCCGCGCCGTTGGTGTCGAGAATCGTCCGCGAGTCCACCTTCGTTGCCAGACGGAAGCTGATACGCGTTGGAACGTTCGCCTTGATCAGACCCGGTAATGACATCCACGCTGGGTCTCTGCGTCGCCAGCACCAGGTGGATACCCACTGCCCGCGCCATCTGCGCCAGGCGCGTGATCGATTCTTCAACGTTGGCGCGGTCCAGCATCATCAGGTCCGCAAGCTCGTCAATGATGATGACGATGTAAGGGAGCGGCTCCTCGTCTTCGCCCTCAGAAAACAGCGAAGGCATGGCGCCCTCAAAGAGCTTGTTGTACTGGTCGATGTTGCGGACGCTGCGGCTGGCCAGCAGTTTCAGCCGGCGCTCCATCTCGCGAACTGCATTGCGCAACGCATTGGCTGCGAGTTTTGGCTCCGTGATGATCGGAGTAAAAAGATGAGGAATTCCCTCGTACATGCCGAGTTCAACCCGCTTGGGATCGACAAGAATCAGCCTCACCTGCGACGGAGTCGTTCGGTAAAGCAGGCTCATGATCATGGCATTGATCGCTACCGATTTGCCCGAGCCTGTCGAACCGGCGATGAGCACGTGAGGCATCGAAGCCAGATCGGCCGTGACGATGCGGCCGTTGATGTCTTTTCCCATGGCCAGCGTCAATCGGGAGCGAGCCTTGGCAAAGGTCTCCGACTCGAGCACATCGCGCAGGTGAATGGTCTCCCGCTCGTGGTTCGGCACCTGTATGCCCACCGTGCTCTTCCCGGCCATGCGCTCAATCAGAATGCTCTCCGCGCGCATCGCGAGGCACAGGTCTTCGGCCAGTCCGGTTACGCGGCTGTATTTGACGCCCGCTTCAGGCTTGAACTCGTACGTCGTCACCATGGGGCCCGGGTTGATCTGCACCACCTGGCCGGTCACGTCGAACTCCGCGCATTTCTCGACGAGCACGCGTGCTTCATCGCGAAGATCGTCTTCGCGAACAACCTGCGGCCCGGAGCCGGAGTTGAGCAAGGTACTCGGCGGCAGCTTGAATCCGCTCACGTTCTTGGGCGCCACCGTCACGCTGCGCTCTTCCGCGTCGGCGCGCTCATGGATTGCGATCTCCGAACCCGTATGCGACGCAGCGGGAAGAGGAGTGGGTGCCGGCTGGCGTACTTCCTGACGCGCTGCCGGGCTTGCCGTTTGACTGACCGCCTGAGCCGGACGCATCTCAACCACGCTCCGCGAAGCTGGTTGCGGAGATGGGGACGCGGCAGGCACCGGTGCAGACGCGGCGGGCATTGCGGCTGTGGCGACCGACGCGACCGTTGTACTCGGCGTCGTGCTGCCGGACTCGGCCACTGTGCGCTCCCAGATACTTACGCGACGCGCAGGGATCGGCTCCTCTGCACCCTTCGCTGCGATCCGCTGAAATGCGGGAATCTCATCGACCGGGTCGGGTTCCGCAGTGCGGTTTCGGTTTCGCCGACTGAAAAATGCTGCAAAACGACTTAGGCGAGGTGCGGCCGCTTCCGTCTCCGGTTCGGGCTGAGGCGCGTTCGCGGCTGCTCCGGAAAATAGACGTTGCGCGGGCCCCGGCTCGGTCTGTTCTTCATGCCTGTCTTCAAGCTCTCGCTGTCTCTCGGCGCGTTCCTCGCGCCAGTTTTGCCAGCGATCGTGCCATGCCATCACGTTGATCCAGCGATCTTCAAAGCCCGCCTTCAGAGCCCAGAAGCTGATCGCAGAGGCGAAGTAGACGCCCGCTACAGCGAGCGCCGCAGACACCAGCCACGCTCCCTGAATGTTCAGATAGACAACCAGCGTACTGGCGACGATTCTGCCAACCACCCCCTCCACCGGTAGGGCATGAAGCCAGAGCCAATGCCAGGGAAGCAGCCCGAACACCGCGGGCAGAAACACGATGGCCAGCGCAAAGCCCGTCCAGCGCAACAATGCCGAGCCACCAGAACGCGAGCGCATCCAGCTCCAGCCCAGCCCTCCCAGCCACAGCGGAAAAAGGAAAGTGGTGAGCCCAAAAAATTGCAGGAAAATGTCGCTCAGGTAGGCCCCGAAGAGCCCGATCCAGTTGCGGATGGCGTGGCTCATCTCCGCGCTCGTCGCCGTATTCATCGACGGATCGGCAGGATGATAAGTGGCGAGCGAGAGAAAGAAGAGAACGGAGACGAGGGAGAGCACAAGGCCGAGAAATACGTTCAATGCTCGGCTGCGCGTCGGCGACAAAGCGATTGGAATGGTCTTCATCTTAGGGGGACGCCTCCGCGCTGGCTGACCGCCGCAATCGACGCTGAGCCGCCAGAGCGACGAGAACTCCCAGAGCAGCCTTTATTATCCCGTTGCCAACGCAGGTTTCATGGCAAATCAGGCTCGGGGGAATCACGATATCCACCCCCGGCCTGCCGGAGATCTCATCTTAATTTTCATGAGACTGGGTGCCCCACATCTCGCTTTTGAGATATGGGATGGTGTGATCTCCGGGGAGAGTCGAAGGACATCCGGCAGGCCGCTTCTTCGTGCCGCGGTCCAGAAGGACTCGATCTCCACGGTTCCTTCCAGGCCGTTCGCGTAGTGGCGGAAGCTCGACCACTTCCAATCCTCCGGCTTTGCCACCAATCGCCACCTGCTCCCTGCAGTGTGAAGTCGGTGGATTCCCACATCTCTTCGAGATATGGGGCACCCGGCTGCTTTTATCTTTTCCTAATTAGCCAGTAAAAGGGATATTTTCGCGTCTGCCGTACATACAAGAAGAAATACCTTCCGGAAAGAACAAAGACCAATAAGAAAGAGATGGCTGCAAAGGAGAGAAATGGAATGCCAGCCTTCAACATCCCACTCAGGATATAACCTGCAAATAACGCCAGCGGAAAGCAGGCCGCTCCGATAACTAGCGTTCTAAGTGCCCGTCGCAACTCTATCGCTTGTTCGCTATTCGAATCTTCTTGGACATCCATATGTTAGCCTCCACCGCAGCCACGTTGCTGTGTTTTTGTAGTAGTCGTAAGCTTGGCTATTCCAATATTGGTCGTGCCAGGCGCACGGCCCACATCTCATCTTATTTTCACGACACTGGGTGCCCCATATCTCGAAGAGATGTGGGAATAATTGTATGATTGCCGTTTATGCCTAAGGGACTGGTACGGTATCAGCAAGCTGGTGATCTTCACTTCGTGACCTTCTCCTGCTATCACCGGTTGGCACATCTTCAGGCTTGTTCTCAACGCGAGCTTTTTGAGCGCTCGCTTGAGACGGTCCGTATGCGCTATGGCTTCTTCGTTACCGGCTACGTCATCATGCCCGAGCACGTGCATCTTCTGGTCAGTGAGCCACCGAACGGAACTCTGGCCCGGGCACTGCAGGCTCTCAAGCTTTCTGTTGCCGTGCAGAGTCGAGAGAGACCTTTTTGGCAGCGCCGCTACTACGATTTCAACGTGCACTCCGAGCAAAAGCGAGTTGAAAAGCTGCGCTACATGCACCGCAATCCCGTTGTCCGCGGATTGGTGGCAAAGCCGGAGGATTGGAAGTGGTCGAGCTTCCGCCACTACGCGAACGGCCTGGAAGGAACCGTGGAGATCGAGTCCTTCTGGACCGCGGCGCGAAGAGGCGGCCTGCCGGATATCCTTCGACTCTCCCCGGAGATCACACCATCCCACATCTCAAAAGCGAGATGTGGGGCACCCAGGTTCAGATCTCCGCGATGAAGCCGTTGACTGCACATGAGCGGATGGGCGTACATTTGGTCCAATGGAAGGACCGTTGAATTTCTGGTCGCTTCGGCTTGGGCTATGGCTGGCCCTTGCCGTCCTGCCGCTGTGTCCAACTCCAGCCGCGGCGCAGCCGCAACCGGTGCATCCCCCTCTTCCGACGGACGAGCCTCCCCCGTTCAGGAAACAAAAATTCCACGACCAGCTACCAGAGAAACCAAGTGTGCCGCCCAAGTTCGAAATTTCCGCCACTGCCCTGGGATATTCAGCTCCCGGAACCTTTTATCTGGGGCGACACAACAGCCTGGTCAGTCTTGATTTTGTCGATGAAAACCGGCTGTTATTCACCTTTCAGGTGCGGGGACTGATGAACCGCAAACTCGAAGAGAACTCCGGCATCGATAAGCGCCAGATCCGCGCCGTCGTGGTAACACTGCCTGATGGAAAGATCGAGTCCGAAGCGCAATGGACCCTGCACGGTCGAGCCCGCTATTTGTGGATGCTCGACGACGGTCACTTTCTCCTGCGGGATCTGGACAAAATCGAGCAGGGCGACTCCAAACTGCAGTTGACGCCCATCCTGCATTTTCCTGGTCGGCTGCTCTGGCTTGAATTGGATCCCTTACTCCGACTCATTGACACCAACTTCATTCAGCCCGCAGCGCCGCGAAAAACCGGCAACGCCGAACAGTCCGGCGCGACTGCGAAGAACGAAAACGCAAACGGCCTGAGTCTTGACGTGGTCGTGCGAACTTTGAATCGAGAGTCGGGCCAGACCGTGTTGGAAAACAAGGTGCCGTTGACTGTACCCTCGCCCATCAGCCCGGACGGATATCAGGAGGCTGAATCTGCGATGCTCACCGGCATGTTCCGCCATCTCCAATTGCCTATCAACTCCGTCGCATATCTACAGACTCTGCGCGAAAAAGAAGAAGGCGACCTCTGGCTGCTGAATCTGAAGCATTTTTCCGGGGGCAGCAAAGAACTGGGCCGCGTGCAATCGAAGTGCCTGCCGACCGCCGACTTTATTTCGGAGCTTGAATTTCTCGTGACCGCCTGTACTCCGAAAGGCGCGTGGCATCTTGTGGCAATGACCACCAGCGGTCGTCGTCTGTGGGATGTCGATACTTCGCCCCATGAAATCTGGCCAGTGATTGTCCGGTCTCCTGATGGCTCCCGGATCGCAAGAGAGACAGTCTTTCTCAACCACTCCGTAGAGGACACCTCGCGCCCACTCAAGGCAGAGACGGTGAATGGCCAGGTGCTGAAAATCTACGACGCGGCCGACGGCAAAGTTGCGCTCGAGACGCCGGTCAATCCGACGTTCGATGCAGGAGGAAATGTAGCCATCTCCCCCTCCGGACGACGTGTTGCGCTGCTCAACGCCGGCGTCATCCAGATTTTCGAGTTACCAGCCGCGGCGCCCATTCCTGTGCCGGGGCATTGATCGAATCGAATCTCGAGCCCGGTTCCGGATTCAAACGTGATTCGGTCAGACAGCCATGGCCCATCAGTAACCTTTGTGCTGGTTACGTCAGGGTAAAAACAAATCCGACAGGATTGTCGCATGCCGATCGACCGGCTACACTTCGCTCAATAAACGTTGCATTTAGGCAATTGGGCCCCCTTGAATCCAGTGGCAGGATTGGTGTCCCCTGAGCGCTCAGCTCGGGAATGCGAAGTCAGCCCTGGGATCCAACTTGTGAAGCGAAAGGCACGATGGCCCTTAAAGAGCAAGTCAGGAAAAGGAAGCGAAGTCGTGGAGACAAAGCGGGTGTTGAAGGCGCCTGGGTCGCACTGATAGTGCTCTGTTCGATGCTGGTTTTAGCAGCGATCTGGCTTGCATTCAGTGATAACTACGACTGGCTGCTTAAGTAGTCAGGGCATTCCATTTCAATTCATCAAGCCTTGGGCTTTCCTTTGCTTGCCGCTTGTCGGTGAGTTGAACCCCTTGCGCTCTGCGCAATCATGAAAGAAGCTACATTTTTCAACGTTCCGGCCATCAATGAGTTTTCTAAACCACATCAGAAGGTTCATCATCACCGGCGCGCCGGGTGCAGGCAAGACCGCGATCATCCGTCAGCTCGAACTCGACGGGTTCAGCGTAGTCGAAGAGGCGGCTACTGACATCATCGCCGCCGCGCATGCCCAGGGAACGGTTCAACCCTGGACGGATCCCTCATTCATTGATGCGATCGCCAAGCTGCAAAGGGACCGCCAGATTCGAGCGTCCTGTCAACCCGATGAGATTCAGTTTCACGACCGATCTGCGGTTTGTACCGCTGCGCTGGCAATCTACCTCGGGCACCCTTACACGCCCTTTCTTTCCAGCGAACTGGAGCGCATCAAAAAAGAAGTCAATCTACGAGCGTCGAGTATTCTTCATTCGCAATCTTGGCTTCATTACGCCCACCGAAGCCAGGCGAATCAGCTTTGAGGAAACTCTGCGTTTCGAAAAGATTCACGAAGAGACATACCGCGACTTCGGCTTCGAACTGATCCCGATCGAGCCGGCAAGTCTGGCAGAACGGGTCAACTCAATCAAAGCGGCAATCCGTTAGGTGAAGCGCAGGAATGCTGCGTTGAATTTTTCTGTTTCGAACTTGCAGATAATTATGCCCGGATGGTGCACCATTGAATTGCGAACCTTGATCTTGAGGTATTGCAGACAGGCGGAAATTGCGGCCTGCGCAGTTTAGGTATGCTTTTGCGGTGAAGTCGGTCTTTTCAGTCGCTTGCGCGAAAAGATGCTACCCACCCCCTGTACGGGTGGTAACCACAAACTACAAAAAAGTTTGCAGATAATTACCGGCTCTTGTGAAACAAGGGCCTCCGCACGATCCAGTCTGTGCCAAGTTACTTCATATTAAGTAGTTTATTGTGACTTACTTACATCTTATCCCGCCATCAGCTTTCCGCCCAGCAGCAATAAAACAATGGCCAGCACAATGCGGTAGACAGCAAAGATCACGAAGCCGTGTTTCCGCACCCACATCAGAAACCACTCCACCACGCCAAGCGCCACGATAAACGACACGACAAACCCGATCGTCAGTACGATCCAGCGCTCCGAGTTCATCGCGACATGCGCGGCGGCGACACCGGCGGCTTCCACCGCCTTGTGCGGACGGATCTCTTTCAGCAGGTCGTAGCCCGTCGCGGCCATCATGGTCGGTATCGAAAGCAGAAAGCTGAACTCAAGTGCCGATGGCCGGTCCAGGCCCACCAACTGACCGGCTGCAATGGTGGCCATCGATCGCGATGTGCCGGGAAAGATTGCCGACAGCGACTGGCACAAGCCGATCCAGATCGACTGGCCCAGGCTCATCTCCTCGACGTGAAGCGTGTTTGGCTCAAAGCGCGAGGCCCATGCGTCGACGACCCACATGATGATTCCGCCCAGCAGCAGTGCCAGCGCAATCGCAGTGATGCTGCCGAGATTTTTGTCGCTCCACTTCTTCAGCAGGAGAGCGGGAACCGAGGTGCAGATAAAAGCGATAAGGGTAAGAGAGACTGGGTGATTCTTCCACGTACGGTCGCCGCTCTCGCCATTCGGGAAACTTTTGATGAATGCGACAATGCGCCCGAGATAGAGCAGCAGAAGGGCAAAGATGGCGCCCGCCTGAATGACGATGGTGTACATCTTCCAGTACTCATCGTTCAGGTTGATCTTCATCAACGCTTCGACGATTCTCAGATGTGCGGTTGAGCTGACCGGTAGAAACTCAGTTAATCCTTCGACGATTCCCAATAAAACCGACTGAATGTAGACGTTCAAAAAACCTCCGAAGGAAAACGATAAATTGGCGTACAGAATACGCGGAATGGACTAGTTGCGGTCGTTGCCGTAAACGGGAACGCCTCCATCCAATTTGAACACGAGAACCACCGCCCGGGCCGTGTAGTCCGATTGAGGAAATTTCTCTTTGAGCTTCGCGCTGAGTTCCCGAGCACGGTTCTTTGCGTTCTCGCTTTTCTTGTCATTGCCATCGGCGGCATACATATCCACCAGCACCGCCTGCCGATACGCGGCCTGATACAAGGCCTGCGCGGTGCGTGGTCCGTCGGGGTGCTCGGTAGCAAACTTCTCGTAGAGCTCCGATTCCTTTTCAGGGCACTTCGGCTGACCCTGCCAATCGCCGCAAAGCTTGTTGTCGAGCAGCGCATAGGCCGCGAGGTCAGCCTGGCGCGTATGCGGATAGAACTTGATGACCTTTTTCATGCCATCTTCGTCCATCTGGTCGCGCAGATAGGACTCGCGCTCCTTTGCAGAAGGCCGCGAAGATGCATCAGCCTTCTGAATCTGCCAAAGAATGTCGGCTGATCGCCACGCTGCCTCGGCGGCCAGAGGCGAGTTTGGAAACATCTCCACCAGTCGGCGATAAAGCAGGTGTGCCGTTCGAGCAGCGTTCACAGGGCCACGAGGGTCGGATGCAAGGGACTCCTGATCTACCGCGGCCCCCATCAGAATCTGGTCGCCATTCGGCGTGGTCTCAATGACAATTCCCTTCGACTGCATCCATCCAGTGACCGGAGGCGGGGTTTCATTTTCGGGAAAGATGGGCGCGTCGGCTTCGTGTTCCAGTTCAATGTCGGTGTTCGCAAACACGCGGATCCATTTATCGCCGCTCCTGTCTGAAACGACCAGCTCGCGGCCAATCTGCACTCGATCAACTTTCTGCGAACTCAGGCTCGGAGTGACGTAGAGCGCCGTCACGCGCAAGGCCGTTGCGCGGGGGCCGGCAATGGGCTTCTGCAGGTTGTCTTTCTTTTGAGCGGACAAAGGAATCGCGGGAATCACGCAAAGCGCGAGGCTGAGCGCGAGAGTGCGGGTGGCGACCATCCGTAGCTTATTCACAAGCAAAATCATAGTCGAACGACGTTACCCGTCGACTTCCGTAAGCACTTCGGCCAGCAAATCGGGTGCAACATTGCCGCCGCTGACGACGGCAACTGCCTTTCTGTAGGCGGGCAACTCCGCTGAGTGGAAGAGCAGGGCAGCGGTCGCGACCGCTCCGCTGGGCTCGGGAACGAGGCGCGCGGAAGCAATGATGGCTCGCATCGATGCGCGAATTTCGGCTTCCGTCACCGTGATGATTCCATCGACGAATGCCTGGATGTGGGCGAAGTTATCGCTCGCCGACGCTCTGCGTGCGCAAACCGTCGGCGATGGTCCGGCTGGTCAATTCCGCTCCCCAGGTGACGATCTTTCCGGTGCGAAAGCTTTCGGCGGTGTCGCCTGCAAGCTCTGGCTCGATGCCGAAGACCTTTGCCTGTGGGCGCAGGCGCTTGACCGCAGTTGCTACGCCGCTCAGCAGGCCGCCGCCTGACACCGGCGTAAGCACGAGATCGACGTCGGGCAAAGCTTCGACGATTTCCAGGCCGCACGTGGCTTGCCCTGCGATGATCTGCTCGTCATCGTAAGGCGGGATCACAACGTAGCCATGCTCGCGCACGAGTTCTTCGGCTTTGGCGAGTCGATCATTCGAGGCGGGCCCCACATCAACAACCTCCGCGCCGAGCGCCAGGGTGGCGGCCCGCTTGATTGCCGGAGCATTCGATGGCATCACGATGACCGCCTTTGCGCCTACCTCGCGGGCGGCATAGGCGACACCCTGCGCGTGGTTCCCACTGGAGTAGGTGATGACCCCGCGGGCGATTTCATCTTTGGTCAGTTGCAGGATCTTGTTGCTTGCCCCGCGCAGCTTGAAGCTGCCGATGGGCTGCATGCTTTCCGCTTTCAGCCAGATCGATCGGGTAGTACCGTAGCCGCTCACGCCGGGGAAATCCGCGCGAACCAACGGCGTTTTGAGGGCCACGCCGTCGATTCGTTTCGCGGCGGCGCGAATGGCTTCCAGGGAAACGAGCGAATCGAGAGCGACGGTCATGGCTTGTATTTCTCCGGAATTGGCCCGGCAGTCGAATCCGACTCCCAAAGAACTGTGAGGACTTTCCATCGGGTTCCGTCGTTAACCGCTTGAACACTATTGATTCCGGTTACCGTGGCCGCGCCGTCAGGAGTCGGGCGAATTTCGTAGGTGCTCCAGAGATGGGCGAAGTGGCCATAGGTCTCCGAGCGGACTTTTACCTGGCGTTCATAGAAGGCGGGCCTGCCGCTGCTGCTTACGGCACTGATCCAGTCGTCGAGAGTGAGGATGCGCGGCGCAAAGCTGCCCTCGGGAGTTTTTCTGATCGGAGTGAGACGCGCCTCGGGCAGAAGAAGATCGCGCAGGCACTTACGATCCTTGTCGACCGGGCCACTGATCGCATCGTCGAGAGCTTTTGTGAGTTCCTCGAGTGTAGTGGAAGGCAGGCAGGCCGCGCCGGAATCCTGAGCTTTTGGTTGGGAGTCTTGTGCATGGAGCGCAGGAGCAAGAAGGAGGGCGATGAGGGCGAGCGAAAACGCAAAGCAGCGCATGGAGAGATTTTAGTTCGCGCAATTCGGGCGCAGGTATTATTTGTTGGCCGGAAAGAAATGAAATTCTGCGATCAAATCTCCATGATCACCGGCATGATAAGCGGACGACGTCCAGTGGTCTTCTGAATCAGGCGCTTCAATTCCACGCGCACCTTTTCTTTAACCAGTCCGTAATCGGCCTTCTGCTCGCTGCTCAGTCCATCGAGAGTCCTGAGAATGGCATTGCGTGCTTCGTCGGTGATGTCTGCGCCGCCGAAGCCGCGCATGATCACTTCCGGAGCGAGATCAAGCGAGCCGGTGCGCTTGTTGATGGCAAACACCGCCAATACGATTCCGTCCTCGGAGAGAATGCGGCGGTCGCGAATGACAAGGTCCTCGACGACGTCGATGGAGGAGCCGGAGTCGATTAAAACGCGGCCGGCGGTGATTTTCTCGACCTTGCGGGCGTCATCCTTGTCGAGTTCGAGAACGTCGCCGTCTTCGATCACAATGGCGTGCTCGACGGCGCCGGTTTCCATGGCCAGGCCGGCGTGGCGGTGGAGATAGCGATAGTCGCCGTGAACGGGGATAAAGAACTTGGGCCGGACGAGGTTGATGAGCAGGCGCATCTCTTCCTGGCTGCCGTGACCGCTGACGTGGATAAGGCCGTTGGAGCCGTCGTCGCAGATGACATGGGCGCTGCGGCGATAGAGGTGGTCGATGACGCGGAAGATGTTCTTCTCGTTGCCCGGGATGATTCTGGAACTCAGGATGACGGTGTCGCCCTTATCGATATGGGCGTGCTTATGCGTATCGACCGCGGCGCGGCTGAGCGCGCTCATCGGTTCCCCCTGCGTTCCGCTGATGAGGAGCAGGAGCTGCTCCGGGGGATAATCGCGCAACTGGCCGGGATTGATCACGAGGCCGGGCGGAATGTTGATATAGCCCATATCCTGCGCGATTTCGCTCGACTCCATCATGGAGCGGCCCATGATGGCGACTTTGCGGCCGTGTTTTCTGGCCAGTTCGAGCGCGATGCGCATGCGGTAGATCGAGGATGAGAAGCAGGAGAAGAAAAGCTTTTTCTTTGCCTGCGAGAAGACCTCGTCGAGGCGCGGGATGACCGCGCGTTCGCTCGGGGTATAGCCGGATCTCTCGACGTTGGTCGAATCCTGCAGGAGCGCGAGCACGCCGCGTTTGCCGTATTCGGCAAAGGTGTGCAGGTCGAAGGACTTGTCATCGAGCGGCGCGAGATCGATCTTGAAGTCGCCGGTATGAATCACGACGCCGACCGGGGTTTCAATGGCGAGCGCGACGCACTCCACGAGGGAGTGGGTGACGTGGATCGGCTCGATGGTGAAGGGGCCTATGGAGAACTTTTCTCTGGGCGTGATCTCGATGAGAGTGATTTCATCGAGCAGCTGGTGCTCTTCGAGCTTGCCTTCGACGTAGGCCAGGGTGAACTCGGTTGCATAGACGGGGACCTTGATCTCGCTCAGAATCCAAGGAAGGCCTCCGATGTGGTCCTCGTGACCGTGGGTGAGAACGATGGCCCGGACATGAGCCTTGTTTTCAACCAGGTAGGTAATGTCGGGAACCACGATATCGACGCCGAGGAGCTCCGACTCGGGGAACATCAAGCCGGCGTCGATCACGATAATGTCGTCTTCCCAGCGCAGTGCCAGGCAGTTCATGCCAAATTCGCCGAGGCCGCCGAGGGGAATGATTTTCAGTTTTTTCGTAAGCATCTGTCAGGTTTGATGCTAACACCTGCGGGTTTACGGAAGTAACCAACGCAGGAGGGCCCGGCGGGCGAGAGAGGGGAGCAATTCAACGAGGATCGAGTGGCTGGAGTTTCAACCGAAAGGGCATTTCGATGAACGGTCTATGCAGCCGCCATGGCATTCAATAGAATACGGGCTGACCGTCGCGGACCGCTGTACCTCTCTCGTGAGCGAACCCATTTCCAATCCGGGCAACGAATCTCCTCGTTCTATAGACAGGGATTCAGTTCATGCCGAAAAAGCTGGAGCTGCCCCGGCCGGCGATGAGCTCTTGTTGAATAGTGTGAAGGGAAATGATCAGCAGGCGATGACCGATCTATTCGACCGTTACGGGAGCATGGTGTATTCGGTCGCTCTGCGTGTGTTGAACGATCCGGGGCAGGCGGAAGATGTAATGCAAGAGATATTTTTCCAGATCTGGAGAAATCCGGACTCCTTTGTACATGGTCGCGGTTCCATGGGCGCATGGCTGGCAGTGATGGCACGAAACCGTGCGATCGATGCACTACGGCGCAGGAAGCCCAGTGACTCGGTGGACGATGTCGTATTGGCTTCACCCACAAACTTAGCTTCAGAGATTGAACGGAATTCGCTGATGGAGAAGGTCAGGAAAGTGATGAAAGACCTTCCTTCGGAGCAGCAGAATTCGGTCGAGTTGGCATTTTTTGAAGGACTGACCCATTCGGAGATTGCGGCGAAGACGGGCGATCCCCTTGGTACGGTGAAAACAAGAATCAGATCTGCATTGATGAATTTAAGAAAGGCAATCCAGGCATGATGCAAGGCGCACACATTCCGCAGGAGGATCTGATCCTCTACGCAATGCAGGCTCTCTCGGAGGGAGAGACTGCGGCGGTGCGGCTGCATCTCGAGGACTGCAAGCCTTGCCGCGAAGAAATTGCCGCAGTTTCAGGGGACCTGGCGCTGCTGGCCCTGAGTGTGGAGCAGCATCCCCTGCCTGATGGAGCGAGACAACGGTTTGTCGACCGCATCTCAACCGCTACATCGCCGATGGAGACGAAAGCCCCCGTAGTAGCGATCGACACCGCTCGGCCCGGGCGCAAAGCTGCTCTATGGATTTCCTGGCTTGCGGTCGCGGCGCTGCTGGTCACGGCCATTTCCCTTGGCTTCCAGGTCCGCTCGCTGAATGAGGAATTGCGGAGAAAGTCCGAAGAGGCCGCGAAACAGGAGGCGGAGAGTTCGCGTGCCAAACAGGTGCTTGAAGTGCTGACTGCACCCTCTGCAAAGCGCGTGCTGCTGACGGCGAGCAAAGCCAAGCCGGCGCCGACCGCGCGGGCAGTCTACCTTGCGGAAAGCGGCGGATTGATTCTTCAGGCGAATGATCTTGAGCAATTGGCGCAGGACAAGACGTATGAGCTTTGGGTCATTCCTGCGAATGGGCAGGCTCCGATTCCGGCTGGACTGTTCAAGCCTGACGCTGCGGGCAGCGCGAGCGTGGTGTTGCCGCCGTTGCCAAAGGGCGTGCCCGCCAAGGCATTTGGTGTGACGATTGAAAAGGCGGAAGGATCGGCCACTCCTACGGCTCCGATTATCCTCGTTGGCGCTGTGCCGACTTCTGGCGAATAATTGGTGGAATTGTTGAAGGCAACGACAGGAGCGCAGCTGGATGTTCGCTGCCCGCCGGTTGGCTTGATACTTCAACGGATTTCCCCACAGGAGAGGACCATTCTATGAAGCTGCGTACCTATTTGAACTATGGCGGGAACTGCGCGGAAGCGTTCCGATTCTACGAGAAGCATCTCGGCGCGAAGATCGGGATGATGATGACGCACGGCGAGATGCCCGGGGGAAGCAACGTCCCCCCTGAATCAAAGAATTCGATATTGCACGCAAGCCTCACGATTGGGGACGCGGTACTGATGGCAAGCGACGTCCCGAAAGATCAATTTCAGCCGATGCGGAGTGCTTATCTTTGTCTTGGAGTTGACAGCGACGCTGAAGCGGAGAAGATTTTTGCGCTGCTCTCAGACAGCGGCGAGGTCTTCATGCCAATGCAGGACACATTCTTTGCATCCCGATTCGCGATGTTGCGGGATAAGTTCGGGACCTCGTGGATGATCATTCACGAAAAGCCGATGGGGCCGCCGAACCCGTAGAAGGTCAAGTTGATGGCTCGAACCAATGGCAGAGCCAATTGGAAATCTCACCCCGGCGGCGACGACACTCCGCCGGGGTTCACGTCTCAGGACAGAGGCCAGGTTTATTCATCGTCGATAATGTTGTCGGGACTTACTTTCATGCGCGCTGTTCAATGTGTTGCTTTCTGTCTTCTTTTTGCGTTTTCTGCCTCCTGTTTTGCCGCTTCGAAACCGCCGCAAAACTTCGTGGTGACAGGCTACGTGTTCGCGCGCAACCAGCATCTCGAACCCGGCCAGATTGATGCCCAGAGGTTGCAGCGGATCAATTACGCATTCGCCAACATTGCGGGCGGCCGCATCGTGCTGGGCGCGCCCGTAGACGCACAGAATTTCGCCACGCTCACCGCGCTTCGCAGGGAATATCCTTCGTTGACGGTGCTGGTGTCTGTCGGCGGATGGCTCTGGTCGACCCACTTCTCCGATGTTGCTCTGACCGCGGAGAGCCGGCGTGTTTTTATTGAGAGCGCCATGGATTTCCTGAAGCTCTATGACCTGGACGGCCTGGACGTGGATTGGGAGTATCCGGGAATGGTGGGCGCGGGGAACCCGTTCCGCGAGTGACGACAAGCAGAACTTCACGCTGTTGATGAAAGAATTGCGGTCGCGGTTCGATCAGGAGACGGAGAAATCTCACCGCAGACTCTATCTGACAATTGCCGCTGGTGCGTTTGATGATTTTCTCGCGCATACCGAGATGGACAAAGTGCAGGAGTTATGTCGACACCGTCAACCTGATGACGTATGACTCGTACGAGTCGGGGGACGCGATTGCGGGAAATCATTCCCCGCTTTTTGAAGATCCCGCGGATCCAAAGAAGGCGTCGGCGGACGGAGCCGTGCGCGCTTTTGAAAAGGCCGGTGTCCCGGCGGAGAAGATCTTGCTGGGTGTTCCTTTTTATGGGCGCATGTGGGGCGAGGTAGCGAAGCAGAATAATGGCTTGTTCCAGCCGGGAAAGCCGATACCAAATGCATATGCTCCCTACAGCCTGATCGATGAAACCATGCTGGGCAACGGGTACACCCGATATTGGGATTCCGCATCGGCGGTGCCGTATTGTACAACGAGGAGAAGCACATCTTTGTGTCGTATGAAGACACCGAGTCATTGGCGGGTAAGTGCCGGTATGTGATCAGCCATAAATTGGGTGGCGTTATGTTCTGGGAGTACTTCGGGGATTCGTCGGGAAAGCTGCTGAAGACAATCGACGATTCGCTGCATGGGGGCCGAAATGAAAGGCAAGTAGGCACTGCGTAGCTATTCGCCGGGGAAGCGTACGCCAAGTGCCACGCGAGCGCACTCCAGCAAACGCGCCATGTCGAGTGACAGGGCGTGCGTGATCTCGGGGCTCTCGCGAAGGCCGCCGCGAATGAGATTGCAGAAGTGATCGGTCTCGTAGTTGAAGCCGCCAGCTTCGAAAGGCTCGTGGAGTTCGATCTTGCGGCCGTCGATGTAGTGAATGGTGGCGCGTTCGGGGTTCCACCAGTTGGCGTGAAGGATCACGTAGCCGCGAGGGCCGCTCAGCAGGGCATCTCCGTGAGTGAGCAGGTCAATGCCGGTATGGAGTTGTGCCATGCCACGTTCATGCTCCGTCTGAAAGATTGCGAAGTTATCGACGCCTGCTGCGTTGAGCCGGCCCATCGTCTGGACGCGTTTCAGAGGACCAAGCCAATCGAGGGCGAGGAACGCCTCGTATGGGCCGATGCCCATGATGCCGCCTCCGCCAAGCTCGGCGAAATGGAGAGGGTAGTCGGAAGAGATGGTTGAGTCGCAGTGCCCGGCGCGAACGAAGCCGATGGGACCAATGGGATCGGCTAGGAGATGCTTGCGAAGGCGGCGGTAGAGGGGAAAGAAGGGCGGCTTCATCGCTTCCATGAAGAGGCAGTTATTGAGGCGCGCGGCGGCAAGTATCCGTTCAAGCTGGGCGACGTTGAGTGCCGAGGGCTTCTCGCACATTACGTGCTTGCCAGCGGAAAGCAACCTTATGCAGATCTCAGCGTGGGAGTCGGGATGAGTGGAAACGTACACGGCATCGATGTTGGCCGCGGTGAGTTGGTCGAGGGTATCGCAGACAGTGGGTACGGCGAAGCGATTTGCGTACGCATGTGCGCGCTCGGGTGTTCGGCCCCAGACGGCGGTGAGAGCGGCCGACGGGACAGCCTGCAGTCCTTGAGCAAAGCGGGCGGCAGCGCGGCCTGGACCGGCTACGCCCCAGCGAATGAGCTGCAGGTGGTCGTTCATCTCGGCGCGTTCCATCTGGCTGCTAACGTAACAAATCTTCGAGGGTGGTGCTGAGGTCGGTTTTCTCGTCGCGGTATTTCACGATGACGGGAGCGTAGAGGCTGAGGCCCCATTCCTTGCCCGAGCCTTTGTTGACGGCGCGGGAGCCGGGGACAACGACTGCGTTGGAAGGAATGATGAGGGGAGCATCCGAAGTGGCGCGCAGGATGTTGCCATTGACGAGATCGAAGACAGGAGTGCCGCGGGTCAGGATGGTTCCTGAGGCGAGTACGGCGCCGGAACGAACGATGGTGCCTTCGTAGATGCCGCAGTTTCCGCCGACGAGGACATCGTCTTCGATCACGACAGGGCTGGCGTTGATGGGCTCGAGAACGCCTCCGATCTGGGCGGCGGCGCTGAGATGAACGCGCTTTCCGATTTGAGCGCAGGAGCCGACGAGGGCGTGGGAGTCGACCATGGTGCCTTCATCGACCCATGCGCCGGCGTTGATGTACATCGGAGGCATGCAGACTACGCCGCGGGCGACGTATGAGCCGGCGCGGATGGACGAGCCACCGGGAACAACGCGGACTCCGTCAGCGGCGGTGAAGTGCCGAACCGGGTAGGTGTGTTTGTCGACGAAGGAGAGCGCTGCGGCGGCGGAGTCCTGCAGAGTGCCGAGTCGGAAGCCTAACAGGATGCCTTGCTTGACCCAGGCGTTGACTCGCCACCCGGTGGGTGCCGCGGGGTCGGGAGAGGCGGAGCGGATTTCTCCGCGCTCGAGGGCAGAGCGCAGTTCAAGAAAGGTGGCGAGGGCGGAGGGATCGCTGCTGGCGGCGGGACCGGCCGCAAAATGGCGCTCGACGGCCTCCTGGAGTTGTGTGATGTCCATTGCTTCCAGAGTCTATCAATTCGGAGGGGAAAAGCGGGAGGGAAAAATGCAGGCAGAGAAGAAGCGGCGCCAGAAATCCACGGTGGATCTGGCGCCGCATGAGATTTGAAACCTGTGCAGAATCAGGCTGCAGGAACGCGAGGCAACTTGGAGTGCATCCGGGGTACCGGCCGCAACTGGAAGGAATTTTTGCCGGCTGGAATCATTGCCAGTGGGACGGGAGTCCGGCTACGGGCCAAGTGTTTCGACTCGAGCCACGCGCATAGCCGGGGATCATAGATTTCCGGTTCGCCGTCCCAGAAATCAGGTTTCAGACCGCATTGGATGGTCAGATGGCCAAGTTGCAATTCGATGTCACGCGTACCTTTCGGGAAATAACGCCGGACGTTGTTCATACCTACGTGTAGACCTGTGACTCCACGACCCTTGCTTTGTGTTTTTACTACCATGAGGCACCTGCTCTTCAACATTGGGGGATGTGCGACTACACCTGATTCATAAATCCGCCACTGGCCTGCCTCAATGGAGTCGAGACCGCTGAGGCCCATTTTGGGCGGAATACGATGTTCGTCTGTTCTCCCGGCTACCCGGCCCGGTTGAATCAACGTTAGGAAGTTTGACTTGCTTAGGAGGGCGTGAACGCACTATTACGCACGACCACACTTGATTACGATGCCACACCTGGATGATTGAGTTGCTAAGAGGATAAAAATAATTTGTGAAAAGATGCCGAGAAAGCGATTACTTCTAAATCTTTCATTAGGAAACGTTTACCGCAGGCTAAGGGCGTTGTTGAGGGCGTCGGCAACCTCCTGCTGTTGGGACAACGAGATGCGATTGAAGAACGGCAAGGCCAATGTGCGGCGGGCGACGGATTCGGTTATCGGCAAATGGGCTGCGAGCGCGCTGGAATGGTTCTGCCAGGCGGGTTGAAGATGGATGGGCGCGAAATACCGGCCTGTCGCTATTCCATTTTTGGCGAGGCTGGCCTGGACCTGGTCTCGGTCGACCTGCTCAGGAAGGCGGGCGACGTACACAAACCAACTGATGGTTCGGCCAGGAACGGTGAGCGGCGGGAGCGTCACGCCGGGGATTTTGGATAGCAGCGCATCGTAGCGTTCGGCGGCGGCGCGGCGAAGTTTCAGGATTTCATCGATCCGGCTGAGTTGCACACGTCCGAGAGCGCAGGCGATTTCCGAGAGGCGGTAATTGAACCCGATCTCGCCGTGATCGAACCAGCCAGCACCGGGAAGGCGGCCCTGGTTGCGGAGGCTGCGGAGCCGGTCGGCATGGATTTCGCTGTTCGCGAGGACGGCTCCGCCTTCGCCGGTGGTGAGCTGCTTGTTGGGGTAGAAACCGAAGACAGCCAGATCGCCGAAGCTGCCAACGCGTTTGGCACCTGGGTGAGTGCCCAATTCCGCGCCGATAGCTTCGCAGGCATCTTCGATCATGACGAGATTGTGGCGAACAGCGATGGCGCGAAGCGCGATCATTTCAGCCGGAACACCAAACGTGTGGACGACAATAATGGCGCGGGTGCGAGGGGTTATCGCCTGCTCGACGCTGCCCGGGTCGAGGTTGAGAGTGATCGGGTCGATCTCCGCAAATACCGGCGTAGCGCGAACTTCAAGGACAGCATTGGCAACGGCGATGAAGGCGAAAGATGGCACGATGACCTCGTCCCCTTCGCCGATTCCGAGGGTGAGCAGGGCGAGGTGGAGGCCGGCGGTGCCGGAGCTGACTGCGACAGCGTGAGGGACGGAGTGGTAGGCGGCGAAAGCGGTTTCGAAGGCTGTGAGTTCCGGGCCTAAGCTGAGGCTGGGTGTGCGGAGGACCGCAGTGACAGCGTTGATTTCCGCTTCGGTGATATCCGGAGAAGAGAGGGGGATGGTCAATCGATCCTCGCGCTATAAATATCGGACTTCAATTCGGTCGCTTATTAACCCGCGAAATCGCGATCTCAATCATTCGCCGCTGAGATGCGCTTAGCCGGTTGGGAAACTTCAACTCGGCTGCGATCTTCACAACATCATCGTAGTGATCCTCTCGAAACCGGTCTCTTAGCTGTTCGATTTTTTGTGTGTCACCGACAGCTGTTGCCATTAGATCGGCAGAGCGCTCCTTAGCAACTGCTTTTTCATTTGCCGCCGCCATTCTGAGGACATCGCCTGACCCCGATAGGAAGTCTTCGGCATAGAGGAGGTCTTGCGTTAAATTCGCGAACGCGAGGAGAGGGTCGTTGGAGAAGCCTGGAAAGCGGCATTGCTCCCAAACACCGAGTTGACGCATGTATGTCTCGTGTGAGGCGCCAAGATCGCTTATGTGATAGCCAACGAGGCCTAGAGTGAATCGAAAATGCAGCTCAAGTCTGCGATCGTGCCGCGTGTATTCGCCCCATGCGTATTCTCCGCCCGATCCTTTTCCTTCACCGCGGAATTGAAAGTGAAATCCGCGAGGGGCGAAGAATGGGTCTAGCACCCGTATTCCCTCAAGCAGCAGCTTCCTTGGGAGAATCATCCCAAATCCCTTCCTCCCGAGTCTGACTCGCAAAGCGGTGTCGGCTGCTTGATGAGCAAGTTCGCGATCGGGGCGGTTGCTAACACTTTGGCGATAGTGGTTGCCGCGGTTCCGTTGCCGTAGGGATTGGTCATGCCGCGGAGCTTCTCGCGGAAAGCCGGGTTGAGGGCGCTGTTGAGCGCGGCGATGATCGCGGTGGTTTCGGCGGGGGTGTCAATGATGTTTCGAGCGCGCTCGCGGCCTTGCTGGCGAATACCTACGTTGACGACAGGAAGGGCGAATGAAGCGGCCTCCATGATGCCGCTGGAGGAGTTGCCCACCATGGCATCGACCTGACCGAGCAGGCTCCAGTAGGTCACTGCGTCGAGGTTCACGAACGTATGCGTATGGGGACGGGTTGCAGCGAGTGCGCGAGTGCGTTCCATGAGCGCGTAGCTTCCGGCGTCGGCGTTGGGATAAACAAAAAGCAGTTGACCGGGAGACTGGGCCAGGGCAGCGAAAAGGGCGTCAGCCTCAGCATTGGTGTCGCGGAGAATCGTGACCGGGTGCCAGGCTGCGACGAGTGTCGGCGGCGAAAGGGTTAGGCCGATGCGCTCTTCAACGGCCGTGCGATCGAGGAGCTTGGAACGACGCAGGTGGTCGAGCGAGGGTGCGCCGGCGCAATGAACGCGCCATGGCTCCTCGCCCATTGCGATGACACGGCGACGCGCAGTTTCCGTTGAAGTGAAGTGAATGTGCGCAAGCTTGGTGAGAGCGTTGCGGACGTGGTCGTCGATGGCTCCCTGGCTAACCTCGCCGCCTTCGATGTGGGCGATGGGAATGCGCAGAGCAAGCGCGACAGTCGCTGGCGCCATCATCTCGTAGCGATCCGCGATGAGGAGAAGCAGGTCGGGACGCCAGGCCGTAAAGGTATCGGCGAGGGACAGAATGGCGATGCCGATGGTCTTTGCCATTCCAGTATCGGAGTCGGAGCTGAGCAGACACTCGAGACGCGCCTTGATGGGGAACCCGTCACGCTCAATCTCGGCGATCGTGTTTCCGAACTCCGGCGACAGGTGCGGGCCGAGTGCGATGACTCCGAGTTCGACGCCAGGGTGCGACGCGAGCTCGCGAAGAGGCCAGTAGAGGTGGCTGTAGTCGGCGCGCGAAGTTGTTACGACAGCAACTCGACGTTTGGCACTGCGCGCCTTACTCATGGTGGACCTGCGTGGCGGCTGCTGAGCGGAGCGCAAGTACGATGCTGCTCGGTGTGTAGTCGGGCACGAGGGCAAGGAGGCATTCGAGCGCAGCCGAGACGTCGCGCGCGTCGAGGGCGGCGCTAAGATCAACAAGCTTGCTGTGCAGTCGAGACTTTGAAAGAAGGGGCGAGTCGATGGTGAGC
Source organism: uncultured Acidobacteriaceae bacterium (assembly GCA_963737915.1). Lineage (GTDB taxonomy): Bacteria > Acidobacteriota > Terriglobia > Terriglobales > Acidobacteriaceae > Telmatobacter. Next base: position 176,267 of record CAVTUP010000014.1, read on the forward strand.
AGGCCCGTCATCTTTGACGGGCGGCAACTCTCGGAGGAGGACCAGAGCTTTTCCGACTCTTTATCGCCGGGTCGCGGATGCGTGTACCTGATTGGGACGTCGCGACCGGGAGCAAACATGTGGGCCAGGTATTTTGCCAAGTCCGCGATGTATTGCGGGGCGGGCAGGTCTGGGACCAGCAAGGCGGGTGATTCCGTGACTGCTGCCGCGAGCAAGTTCACGGCTTCTTCAATGGTGAGGAAGTAGCGACGGGCTGCCGGGTCGGTTATGGTTAGCGGTGCTCCAGCGGAGATTTGGCGAGCAAAGAGCTCTGCGACGCTGTCGCGCGAAGCGAGTACGTTGCCGAGGCGAAGGACGGTGCCGCCGGCAGCCAGAACGATGAGTTCTGCCACGCGCTTTGTGGCGCCCATGACGGACGCGGGTTCGACTGCTTTATCCGTCGAGAGCAAAACGACGTGCGCACCGTGCGCGGACGCTGCGCGAACCAGCGTAGCCGTGCCGAAGATATTGTTAGCGATCGCTGCGAGCGGCTGTTCTTCCATCAGGGGCACATGTTTGAATGCGGCCGCGTGAAACACCAGGCGCGGTGAGTGAATCGAAAAAATCTCATCGAGGAGTGCGGCGTCAGTGACACTGCCAAGGACAAAAGAAACATTTGACTGGCGGGTGGTTTCAGTCCATGCGGATTGGGCGGATTGGAGTGCGAAGAGATGACTCTCGGAAGCCTCGAGCAGGACGATCTTCGGTGTGATGGCGCGGAGTTTGAGTGCGAGCGCGGCGCCGATGGATCCGCCAGCGCCGGTGATGAGAATGGGATTATGGGCAAGCGTATCGAGCGCTTCGGGCGGTGGCGGCGGCAGCTCCGGACGGGCTAAAAATCCGCGCCAGTCGATAGCTTCGAGGGATGGAGTCACATGACAAGTATAGATTGCGCTCAGGCAGATCTGGAGTAGCGTGCGATTCGCATATATGGCCCCGGAAGATAGGTCTTATTCGATTGAGTCTGACGACGGCGCTGTGCAGGAGATGGGCGCATACCACGGTGCGTGGAGGCGGCCGTCGTGAAGGCGCAGGCAGATTTGACTGCCGCGGGCGAATTCATCATAGAGGGTGCGGGAGACGCTGAGGCTGTTTCGGGTCTGCATTGGTCCCCAGGGAGAAAGTTCGAGGTAGTACGTAGTGGAGCGGCCGCTGCTGATGTGTTTGCCGGTAACCGCAGCAGTGTAGGTGGCTGCGGTGGAGTGATCGTCCACTGTATTTGCGGTGACGGCCATTGCATATCCGTAGAAACCAGCGAGAAAGAGCAGGCCAAACAATGCGCCCAATGGGAGACGAGCTTTCGCTGGAGGAGCGAAAGAACGCCAGCGAAGTAGGCGAATGCAACGAAGACAATGAGCAGGCCGAGGGGCCGAAGGGAAACGAGGTGGACGCCTCGATTTCGGAGAAGGAATCCAAAACTGACGGCGATGAGGGCGTAGCAGAGCTCGGCACGCGGATCGGACTTGCGCTTGAAAACTGAGTAGAGAAGCGGCGCTCGGTGGAGCATAAGCGCAAGGGCCACTGGAACAAGGGCAAGCACGATGGCGAATGGCACCTGGAGAATTGGAGGGCCGAAGTTGAGCGCGACGGCGGCTGCACAGGCGACCACCAGGGCAAAGATGCTCGATGTTTTGGCTTGGGAGAGCGTGGCGAGGCGCTCTTCGGGCGTGGCGCCGAGCTCCTGCTGCTGAGAGATTTCATTGAGGAGCGCGTCGCGATCATTCTTGTCGAGATCGGGTATCTTGCGGAGCCATGCGCGCCAGGTGTCGTCGATGGCGAAGGAGTCGGACATGGTGCGGGTGCCGCGGCCGTCCTTGAGATAGAACTTGATGAAGGAGCCATTGCGGGAACTGATTCTGCGAAAGCCAGTGATTTCGCTTGATTCCGCGGACCATTCGCGGATGGCGCCACGGACCTCGATGTGATCCCGATCGATAATGAGGCGCGAACGCAACGCCGAGGACAGCATAAAGATTCCGAATGCAGCGATGAAAACGACGAGCAGCAATGGGGCGGAACGACCGGAATCTCCGAATGTGGCTGCGAGGATTGCGAGAGCACCCAGGATTCCAGCAGCGCCAATGACGACGAGAATCGTCTGCTGCCAGCCTTTCATGCGGTATTCGTGGCGGGTTGTGGTTGAGTGCTCGAGTGTCTCCATTGCGTGCTCCTGCTGAGGCTTTTGTACCACAAGAAAAACGCGTTATTGCCAATAGTGACATGGAAGTAACGGCATTCTGCCGGTGCGCGTCGGCAAGGCGCTCGCATACACTGAAGGGTTCCGCGGTTTCGCAGGGTTCGACAGGCCGGCCGCGTTGGAGACTGACTTGGGGAAGAGGAATATGCGAGTTCGCGGCGGTGCTGCCGGGCTGCTGTTTGTGATTGCTGCAATTGCCGGAGCACAGGCGCACTTTAATGCTGAGGCGGTGCGGCTGAATAATCGCGGCGTGGCGCTGATGGGCCAGCAGTTTACCGAAAAGGCGGAGCAGAGTTTTTCGGATGCATTCAAGAAAGACCCGAAGTTGGCTCAGGCGGCGGTGAATGATGGAATCGCGCTGATGACTCTGCAGAAGCTGGACGAGGCGAAGAAAGCGCTCAAGGACGGAATCGCACTGGATCCGAAGAGTGCTCAGGGGTGGTACAACCTCGGGCTGGCGCAACACGCGAACAACGAGTTGGACGCTGCGCTGGCGAGCTTTCAACAGGCGGTCAAGATCGATCCGCGAGATGCGGATTCGTTTTACTTCGAGGGCGTCTGCTATCGGGAGATGAAGCAGTTCGACAAAGCTATCGAATCTCTCAAACAGGCGCTGGCAATCAATCCGCTGCATGCGTCGTCGGAGTTTGCGATGGCAAGGGCGCTGCAGGCCAAAGGGGAAAAAGAAGAAGCGAAGGAACACTTCAAGCTTTTTCAGCACATGACAAGCACGAAGATTTCGGCAGCGATTGGACTGGCATATGGGGAGCAGGGACACTATTCGACGGTGACACCGGTGGAGGAGCCGCAGGCGAGACAGCGCGCGATGATTCCGGTGAAGCTGGTGGCGGAGACGATGGGTCGTGCGATCCCACCCATGCCGCAAAAGCGCGTCATGGATGGGGCACCCAGGTCTTTGGAAACTGGCGGAGCTTGCATGCTGGACGTCACCGGGTCGGGTCAGATGGACCTGGTGCTGATGGAGTCGGGAGCACAGGCGATTCGCGTGTTGCATCGGGGTGGCGATGGGAAATTTGAAGAGGTTGATGCAGCGGCTGCGGGTCTGAAGGTAACGGGTCATGCAGTGGCGTGCGCGGTGGGGGATTTCGACGCGGACAATCTGAATGATCTGGCCGTGGCTCTGGACGATGGAGTGAGACTGTTTCGGAATCTGGGTAAGGGGAAGTTTGAGGACGTGACGACGGAGGCGGGACTTGAGGCGCGGAATCGGCCGTCGGGAATTACGTTTGTGGATTTCGACCACGATGGGGATCTGGATCTGCTGCTGACGGGCGCACCGTTGAAGGCCGGAGGTTCTCCAAATGTGCTTTGGCGGAATAACGGGAACAAGACGTTTGCTGAGTGGACAGAGCCGACCGGGTTGGGTGGGAGTGGCACGACGGCTGGGGTGATCCTGACGGATTTCAATAACGATCGGGCTGTGGATCTTGCCGTAACGGGTGGGATGGCGCCGGTGCTGTTTGTGAATCCGCGGGAAGGGAAGTATCCCACGCAGGCGGTTTATGAAAATGAAAAATTGCCCGCGACTGTTGGCATCGCGGTGCTGGATTACAACAAGGACGGCTGGATGGATATTGCCGTTACGCATGCGGGAGCGCCGGGGCTCACTCTTTGGCGCAATGTCGCAGGTCCGAACAACATAGGGCGGCGATTCGAACGGGTGCAGATGAACCTGCAGGGTGTGACGCGTGGATGGGGCGTTACCGCTGTCGATATTGATAACGACGGATGGATCGACCTCGCGGCGATTGTGCAGACTGCGGCCGGAGCCTCGAGTGAAGGTGTTTCGCAACAAGGGCGATGGGAGCTTTGAGGATGTGAGTCACGCGCTAGGGTTGGACAGCGTTGCAGTTGAAGGCTCCGCGCGGATTGATTGCGGCGGATGTGGATGGCGATGGGGCGCCGGATTTGATTGTCACGCAATTGAATGCGGCTCCGCTGCTGCTGCGCAATGTTGGCGCAAACAAGAATCATTTTGTGCGGCTCGATTTGAGCGGGTACGCGGACAATAAAACCGCGCTCGGATCGAAGGTGGAGATTTTTGCAAATGGGCAGTGGCAAAAGTGGGAACTGGCAGGAGCATCGGGATACCAGACGCAGGCTCCTCCGCAGATTCTGATTGGGCTGGGTGAGGCGGAGGGAATCGATCTGCTTCGCATTCTGTGGCCAACGGGAATTTTGCAGGATGAGATTGATCTGCCTCACACGCAGGTGATTGCGATGAAGGAGGCGGATCGCCGGGGTAGTTCGTGCCCGGTGCTGTTTGCGTGGGATGGACACAAGTACAAGCTGGTGACGGATGCGATCGGCGCGGCGGTGGTGGGCCACTGGTTTACGCCGACGCGGCGCAATACTCCGAATCCCGGTGAGTGGATCAAGGTGGATGGCGATAAGGTCGCGGCGGTAAATGGCAACCTGAGCCTGAGATTTATTGAGCCGATGGAAGAAGTCAACTACATCGATCAACTGCGACTGGTGGCGGTCGATCATCCGGAGAATGTTGAAGTGAATCCGGATGAGCGGTTCCTCGACGATCCGCCATTCGCTTCCGGGCGAGTTATCGCGTCGGCTGGTGCACGGCTGCCCAGAGGCGCATGGGATGGCGAAGGGCGAGATGTGCTGGATGTGTTGAGCCGGCGCGATCACAAGTTCGCGAGCGGATTTACGGCAACACCTTATGACGGCTTTGCCAATGTCCACACGCTGACGATTGATTTGGGCGAGGTTGCGCCGGGTGATCCTTTGCGTCTGCTGATGACGGGGTATGTGAACTACTTCAGTGCGACATCGCTTTATGGGGCGTGGCAGGCGGGCGTGAAGCCGATCTCGCCGTATGTTGAGGCGGAGATGGGCGACGGCACATGGCAGAGAGTTCCGGGAGAGGCAGGTTTTCCTGCCGGATTGGAACGCACGATTGTTGTAGATCTGACAGGCAAGCTGCCTGCCGAGGGTGAAGCGGATTCGGCTGGTTAGCAACCTTGAAATCTACTGGGACCAGGTGCTCATCGATAACAACGCCGAGGCCGAGGCGCGCACGACTGAGGTTCCACTCGCGCTTGCTTCGGAGCGGTTCCGGGGCTATCCGAAACAGATTGATGGCGCGAGCCCGGGCGATCTGGACTACGACTACAATCGCGTGAGCTTGACTGGTCCGTTCCAGCATCAGCGTGGCAACTACACGCGGCTTGGAGATGTGACGGCGCTGGTGAACGGCGTCGACGACCGGTATGCGATCTTTGGCAGCGGCGAAGAGATCGCGGCGGAGTTCGACGTAACGAAGCTGCCAACTTTGCCGACGGGATGGAAGCGCGACTACTTCTTTTATGCCAACGGATTTGTGAAGGACATGGATTGGTGGGATGCTTCCCCGTTCACGGTCGCACAACTGCCGTTCCACAAGATGAGCGAGTATCCGTATCCGGCGAGCGAGAAGTTTCCCGACGATGCGGACGCGGTGGATTACCAGTTGAACTGGAACGATCGGTTCGACACGGGGGAGCCGGTGCGGTCGTATCGATTTGACTATCGGTGGCTGCCGTCGACGCCGGCGGACGATGCTACGACTATGCCAACCGCGGCGGCGAGACAATGATCGCGTGGGTTGAATCGAGGTTGTCCGTCGTGACGACGTGCTGCGAGAGACGCCATTGAGCGAACTGGTGTTGCAGCCGGCTGTTCGGCAACTTGAGATGCTGCGCGCGGGCGAAGTCTCGGTTGTGGAATTGGCTGAAGCTCACATCGAGCAGATTCAGAGGCTGAATCCGCAACTGAATGCATTCGCCGATTTCGATGCGGAGCGGGTGCGAGCGGAGGCACGGCGGTTGGATGCGGTCCGCGAGCCGCGCGGTGCGTTGCGTGGTTTGCCTGTGACGGTGAAGTCGTCGATTGCCACCGCTGGATACAAGTGCGAGATCGGAAGCCTGGTGCACAAGGGCGAGATGCCGCGCGAAGATGCAGTGGTGGTGGCGCGGCTGCGTGCGGCGGGCGCGTTGATTCTGGGCACGACGAATTGCCCGGAGTTTCTTATGGCTTATGAGACCGACAACCTGTTGCATGGGCAGACGCGCAATCCGTGGGATGTGGAGCGGACGCCAGGCGGATCGAGCGGGGGCGAGTCCGCTGCGATTGCGGCGGGGATGTCGGCAGCGGGGTTGGGCAGCGACAGCGGTGGATCGGTCCGCGTGCCTGCGCACTTCACTGGGATTTGCTCGCTGAAACCAACGCCGGGGCGTATTCCTGGTGTCGGACATCTGCCACCGTGTGTCGGGCCCTTCTCCATTCTTGGCGCGATTGGGCCGATGGCGCGCACGATGGGCGATGTGTCTCTGATGTTTCGCACATTGAGCGGACAGGATGTCAATGATCCTTTGAGCCCGCCGGTGAAACTGCGCGCGCCCAGTCTGGATGAGCTGCGCGGAAAACCGATTGGATTTTTTGAGGACGATGGCCTGGTTCCGGTTACAGCAGAGACGCGGGCCGCCGTGAATGACGCTGCCGCAGCTCTGCGGGATGCGGGCTTTCGCGTCGAGCCGTTCCGGCCGGGTACTTTGGAGTTGTTGCGACGGCTGTGGTGGAAGTTTTTCGTGCAATGCGGAGCGATGTTTTATGCACCGACGATTCAAGGCAAGGAGAGTCTGCTCAGTCCCATCTTCAAGGAGTTCCTGGGGATTGCGGGTTCGGTGGCGGCGCTGACGGCTGTTGAACTGCTGGACGCATGGGCGGAATTGGATCTGTTGCGCGGCAAGATGCTTGCAGAGATGAGCCAGTATGCGGTGTTGCTTTACCCCGTGGCGAGTGTGCCGGCGTGGAAGCACGGAGAGCGGTCGTGGATTGTTGAAGGC
>CAVTUP010000015.1:0-100027 GCA_963737915.1 uncultured Acidobacteriaceae bacterium
AGTCCCGATTCGTTCCTTGCTGCTGCCCGCGAGCCGACGCTTTGGAGCTCTACGGCTCGCTGCCTCCGCGACAGGCCACTGTCCGCAATCGGCGGCAAGCGTCAGAGATTGGACACCTAGCAATATTGGCAGGTTTCAAGCGATTCCCATTGCGAGTATCTTCGTTTCGAGGGAACTTCGATGCCTAACTTCCAGCAAGTCGTTGCCGTTGTAACTTCCGTCGCTTTTGTGGTCAGTTCGATGGGGCTCGACGGTTGCAAAAAGAAGGAATCGCAGGCCGGGCAGCAGGCCCAGGCGCCGGCGCCCACCACCACCAATGCCATACCGACTCCAGACCAGCTTTACCAACTCGTGGCTCCGATCGCCCTGTTTCCGGACAACCTGGTGGCCATAGTGCTCGCGAGTTCGACTTACCCAGACCAGATCACCGCGGCCTGGCAGTGGATGCAGCAAAACGGTGGGCTCAAAGGCGAGCAGCTGTTGCAATCGGTGGATCAGCAGCCCTGGGACGCCAGTGTCAAAGGGCTCACCCAGTTCCCTGACGTATTGGAGCAGATGGCCACCAACCTTTCGTGGACCTCATCCCTGGGCGATGCGTATTTCAACGCGTCCCAAAACGTGATGAACGCCGTGCAGGTGATGCGCCAGAGGGCTTACCAGGCCGGCAATCTGAAATCGACACCGCAGCAGAATGTTCAGGTCGAGAATCAGCCGGCGGGAACCGAGCCCGTTGCTGCGTCATCAGGCGGGGAGCAGCAGGTGACAGTCGTACAGTCTCCGCCGCAGACGATCGTGATTCAGCCGGCACAGCCTGAAGTTGTGTATGTGCCCAGCTACAATCCCACCACGGTTTACGGCGCCCCCGTGCCGCCGCCGCCGGGTTACTCCACCGCAGCCATGGTGACCACCGGCCTGGTGTCTTTCGGTGTTGGCATGATGGTGGGCGCGGCAATCAACAACAACAACAGTTGCTGCGGATGGGGCTATAACTCGTGGAACACCGGTTGGAATAACGCGAGCGTGAACTACAACAAGAATGTCTACGTCTCCAACTCCAACACGGTGAATCGAAACTATAACAACGCAAATTACAACAACGTGAATCGAAACAACATCAACGCTAACAACGTAAACGCAAACAACGTGAATCGCAACAATGTTAATGCCAACAACGTCAATCGCAACAACCAGAACCGAGGCAATACCCCACAGTTCGATCAGAGGCGTAACCAGGCAGTTGGCGATCGCAACCAGGGCGTTGGTGATCGGAACCAAGGAGTCGGCGATCGTAACCAAGGCGCTGGCAATCGCAACCAGGGTGTCGGCGATCGTAACCAAGGCGCTGGCGATCGCAACCAGGGTGTCGGTGATCGTAACCAAGGGGCTGGAAATCGCAACCAGGGTGTCGGCGATCGCAACCAGGGCGCCGGCAACCAGCGCACGGAGCAGCGGGGTTACGGCAATCAGCCTAACCGGGGTGCCAGTAGCAATGCCATGGGGAATTACCAGCAGGGCGGCAATGCCCGCAACGACAGCGCTCGCGGCCAGCAGAGCGTGAATGGCGGCGGCAACCGCGGCGGCGCCAGCACAGCCCAGGCCCATGGTGGTGGAGGAGGGGGAGGTGGCAATCGCGGCGGTGGCGGCGGAGGTGCCGCCAAAAGCAGTGGCGGTGGCCGTCCCAGGAGGTAACGCGGAGCCAGGACTTGGTGAAGGTCAGTGATTGTCGCGCTCCGACAGTTCAGATTCTGGCGCAGGATGTACCAGCAATTCAAAAAATCTGGAGGAACCCAGTGAAACGTACCTTGCAACTTCGCCAAAGGCCATCCGATCACTTGGCCGCCATAGCGCTGTGTCTCGCCGTCTTGATCCTGCTCTGCCTCGCTTATCCCTCCGCTTCCCGTGCGCAGGCGGCGAATGAGAAGACCTTCTCAACTCCCGGCGACGCGGCGCTTGCCCTCTACAAGGCGGCCAAGTCCGATGACTCCAGCACTCTGAATGCGATCTTCGGCTCGAACGTGGACAAAGTCCTGCATTCCGGCGACGACGTGGTGGACAAGAACCTGATTGCAAAGTTCGCCTCTCACTATGAGCAGATGCATCGCGTCGTCATCGAGCCGGACCAGACTGCAACCCTTTATATCGGGGCCGACAACTGGCCCATGCCCATCTCGCTGGTGAAGACCACGGGCGGGTTATGGTACTTCGACACCCAGAGCGGAATCCAGGAGATTCTCTATCGGCGCATCGGCAATAACGAGAATGGCGCAATCGGAATCCTGGAAACGCTTATCGATGCCCAGAAGGAGTATGCCGCCACCACGCACGATGACGAAAAGGTGAAGCACTACGCCAGCAAGCTCTTCAGCACCGAAGGGAAGCACGACGGGCTCTACTGGAAGACCGCCGAGAACGAGCCTCCCAGTCCTGTTGGGCCGCTGCTTGCAGGCGCATCGCATGAAGGCTATACCCGGAACGCGGGTGAGCCTACCCCATTCCATGGCTACATTTTTCGCCTTATTACGCGCCAAGGACCGGCCGCGAAGGGCGGGGCCCGCGACTACAGGGTAAATGGGGTTCTAACCAGCGGCGTCGCGTTTCTTGCCTATCCTGCGGTGTACCGCACCTCCGGTGTAATGACCTTCATCATCAACCAGAATGGCATGGTGTTTCAGAAGGACCTTGGGCCGGACACGGCAAAAGTGGCGGCGGCCATGTTGGAATACAACCCCGACAAGACCTGGATGCCCGTCGAGTAAGGCGATTCAGCCCGGAACCGCCGACCCGAGACTCCGTCGCAAAAGACTCGACCTCTTCGAATAAATATCCTTGCCCTGTATCAGGGCGCGGTGCATAATACTTGCGCGATTGAGTCATTTGTTTTCTTGAGTTTCCCCCATGATGCGAGTAGCAGAACACGGAGGGACGTATTCCTCCCTGCCCCAGAAGGCTAGCTTCTCCCTTCTGCTGGGTCTAAGCCGCTTCGACGAACGGTCTTGCCACGGATCATCCCACTTCAATACAGGAAGGATGTCATACGATGAATTTCGTCAGATTGACTTGTTGCTTGGTGCTGTCGTTTACCGCGAGCACGTGTTTCGCCCAGTCCAATCCTGTTCCCTTTGTGAATCAGCCACTCGTTCCAGCAGCAGTAGCACCGGCCGGGCCGGGATTTGCATTAGCCGTTAACGGTGCCGGATTTGTTTCGGGATCGATCGTGAATTGGAACGGAATCCCGCTAGCCACCACATTTGTAAAAGCCGGCGAATTGAAGGCGGTGGTCCCCGCAACGATTGTGTCCAAAGCCGGTACCGCCAGTGTCACGGTTGTCAGTCCCGGTCCCGGAGGAGGAAGCTCAAATCCTGTTCCCTTCACCGTAATCGAGCCAACGTCTAATCTTGTGTTCAGGGACTTACCGGTCGCGGGAACTACTGCACCGATAGGCCTTGCCGCTGCGGACTTTAATCACGATGGCATTGTCGATCTGGCTGTTATCGACCAGGGGCCAGCCCCATCTTGCAACTACCAGTTTTCCTCCGGTGGAAGCGTCGCGATCCTTCTCGGAAATGGCGACGGAACGTTCACCAGGCATTCCACTCTCTGTTTCCCCGATTTTCGGACAGTCACACCTGAAAGATTTATTGTGGCCGGTGACCTTAACCGGGATGGGAATGTTGACCTGGTTGCGACCTTTACCGACCCGGTTGGCTTCCTTGCAGGTGAGGTTGCTATCTACCGTGGGAACGGGGATGGCACCTTCAGCTCCGTTACTAATTTATTGAAGGCGTCTGTAGCCCAGGCATCAACCCCGAATGATTTCTTCAGGGGGCTCGCGTTGGGCGATTTCGAAAGCAACGGCCAACTCGACATCGCTGAATCGAAAGTAAACGACTTTGGTTTTAATAGGCTGCTTCTCGATAAAGCCAACGTTTTTCTGCTCAATACCCCAATAACGAGCACCGGGCCGCTGGCTGCGGGAGATTTCAACGGCGACGGGATCCTTGATCTTGCAGATGGCACCAATGATTTCGTTGATCCTGCCATCGGGCCTTCACTGGGGATATTCCTAAACACAAATGGGAGTCTGGTCCGTCAGCCGGCTATCCCATTTGTACATGGGACAGCGATGGTGAGCGGAGACTTCAATGGCGACGGGATTTTAGACCTTGCCTCGACAAAAGGGACCAGCCTTACCGTTCTCCTCGGCAACGGAGACGGAACCTTTGCCGAAAAGACTGGTACACCCGCTTCCGCCCAAACCACCGTCGATTTGATCACTGCCGATTTTAACGGTGACGGAATACTCGACCTTGCCACAATAGACTCGACCAACGTCGCTTCTATCTGGCTGGGAAATGGCGACGGCACGTTCCGGGCCCCGGTCGACACCACTGGACGGGGCGATAGCGTAGCGTTTGCGGACTTCAACGGCGATGGGCGAATGGACCTGGTGGTTACGAATTCCGCGGATGCCACTGTCTCCATCCTCCTGCAGGGTCTGCCCTATAAAGCATTGGTGGAGTCGCCCATCAACGCGGATGGCCTCAGCGCTTTCAAAGCGAATCGAGGGAGCCTTCCTGTGAAGTTCTCACTTACCGAGAACGGAGTTTTCACTTGCACCCTGCCACCGGCTAGCATCGCCATCACCCGGACTGCGGGCGGGACGGCTGGGCCAGTTGATATAAGTGTCTACGCAACTCCAGCGGACAAAGGCTCGAATTTCCGAATTGATCCGAGTGCTTGCCAGTATGTCTACAACGTTGCAGCCCGTTCGTTGGGCGTCGGAACCTACCGCGCGAATATCAACATCGACGGAATCGCTGTCGGCCACGCAGTGTTTAGTCTGCGATGAGGTACCGCTTCATGATGCTCACGTGAGTTAGATCCGCAAGGGGCCAACAGGCTGAGTGTACTGGGGAGATGCTTTACAAAACAGACCGGAGACATGGTTTACACCATGGCGGAGAACAGTTGGCTTTCCCAGCTTTGGCTTGGCGCATGAAGATGCGTTTATGCCTTGGAAAGAGACTCGAACCGTGGATCAACGCCTGCAGTTTTTATCGAGCTATTTGAAGGAAGAGATGTCCGTGACCGATCTTTGCCACGAGTACGGCATTTCACGTCCAACTGCTTACAAGTGGATCAAGCGTTACGACGAAGTTGGGCCTGAGGGCCTGCTCGATCTGACGCGGACACCGCATAGTTCTCCAAACGCAACATCGGGCGAGATCGAGAACGAGATTCTCGCGCTACGGAAGCGATTCCCGTCCTGGGGAGCGAGGAAGCTCAAGGCGCGACTGGAGCGCATGAACCCGAACGTGAGCTGGCCCGCTGCGAGCACCGTGGGTCAGATCTTAAGCCGGGCCGGACTCACCAACCCGAAGAGGAAGAAACGGCGCGCGACGCCCAGTTCGCAGCCGTTCTCGATGGTGACGGCGCCCAATCAGCTTTGGTGCATGGATTTTAAGGGGTACTTCCTGACAGGCGATGGCTATCGTTGCGATCCCTTCACGATCACCGATGCACACAGTCGTTTCCTGATTCGCTGCCAGGCTGTCGCACGCATGGACCTCGCCCAGGTGAGCGCCGTTTGCGATGCCGCGATGCGCGAGTACGGCGTGCCAGAACGCATCCGCACGGACAACGGAGCGCCGTTCGCAGGTGTCGGCCTGCTGGGTCTGTCGAAGTTGTCGCTGGGATGGATGAAGCTTGGCATCGTTCACGAACGTATTCAGCCAGGACACCCTCAGCAAAACGGAAGACACGAACGGATGCACCGAACTCTGAAGGAGGACACCGCGAAGCCGCCGGCACGCACAGTGCCGGCGCAACAGAAGAAGTTCGATCGTTTCCGCCTCGTCTTCAACCATGAGCGCCCGCATGAGGCTCTTGCCAACGAGACGCCGGGAAGCATCTACGTGCCCAGCACTCGGCTGCTCCCCAGCAGAGTAGAGAGTTTCCAGTATCCCAGATCGTTCCAAACACGGCGAGTGAACAATAGCGGCGACATTAGCTGGCATAAGGGCCGAGTCTTCGTCAGCGAAGTCTTCCGCAACGAAGAGATCGGGCTGGAACAGATGGATGAAGACGTACACCGAGTCTTCTTCTGCAACACCGAGCTGGGTGAGTTTAATAGCGCCGAGATGCGGTTTCGGCCGGTGCTCCGGCCATGATTGAGTCCATTCCTAAGCCACGGCGAGCCATTTGGTCATCGGTGCCAAGCGCCGGGCGTAAACTTTGGAGCATGATCAGAGCCCTCATCCAAACAGCCATGCTCCTGGCAGTTGCAGTCACTGCTACTGCGCAGATAAAGACCTCGTGCGACATTAGCGGGCCTCACACCCTCTATTCTCAAAAGGCGGCAGTGCTTGAGAAGGGCGACATCAAGTCACCTGATGGACAAAAAACTATCAAGGTAACGCGAGTTCCGAATCCGCCGAGAGACACAGAGGGGCAATTACGATTCACCGTGACCGCTGGTGGCAAGAGTCATTCAGCGGTACTCGATGGATTTGATGCCGAGGTTAGCTGGTCTCCTGACTCTTCGGCTTTTGCCGTCACCGAGACCGAGGGGGGAGGAGGAATCGGCTATCGTGTTTACGTCTTCTACGTTGAGCCCGAGAGACTTCGCAAACTGACAGTTTCCGGTCCCGTTGAGAAGGCGTTCGGTACGCCCACAAAATGCGAGGTTGCAGTCCCACCCAACACGGCGTTCGTAACGTGGCTTGGTGGCACGGACCGTGTCTTGATTGCTGCCGAGGTTGTCCCAGTCAGTATCTGCCAATGCAGCGGGATGTTCCGTGTCTACGAGGTTCACCTACCCGATCTGCAGATCATCAACACATTCGATCAATCAGTCGCCAAGAAGAAGTTCTGGAATGTGCTCGGCTGTGAACTACGGGACGCGGAAAGCTGCTCGACTGCAAAATCGCGGTGACGATTGCGCAGCAACGAACAAACAAGCGCGAAAAACAAGCCACGGAAATGCCGGGGTATGGAAAGCATGGAAAGCCATGAAGCCGGCTTTCCACCCTTCCCACACCCCTTGGAAATCCCTGCGGGGATTCCCACATTACCACGGCTACGGCGACGACTATCATGTATCAGAAGACCGGCAAAGCCCGCCGAAAACCCGCAATCAGAGCCACTCTCACCGCAAGGGGCTTGTAAACCATGTCCCCGGTCCAAAACGTAAAGGATGTCCCGGTACTCTCAAGGCAAACAGGGCATCCCGTTCACGCCGAAGGGTACGGTACGTCTGCACGTCAGGTGGTGCAGATCTCAGTGAATAGTTGCACGAAATTGGGTGCCCCAGAGCCTGCCCTGAGCGAAGTCGAAGGGTCTCGATCTTGAGACCTGGGAAGCGCGAAACTCAAGGCGCGGTTCTCATTTCGCGTGAATTACCGCGCACAAAAAGCCTTTGACTCTCCCGCTACGAAAAGTGGGCACACCAAGCAGGAGGCGGCAGCGGCGAGTGAACCGCACCGCCTCCAGGCTATTCCTGGCAATGTCATCGCTGACGGAGAATCACCGAAGAAAGGTCAGCGAATTTCATCAGTCATCGTTTCGGTTGTCACGCCTGGCTTGATCGGCGTCCGATGCCAGATCGCGCAGCAACGAAAAGAACGCTGGCGACTGACCAATAAAGAGGCCCATCGCCGTCAGAAACTTGACCACTCCCGTTGCTATTCCCCGTGTTTCCGTCGGTCGAATGATGGAGCACGGTGGGAGCTTGCGGCTGAGAAATGGGCAAGGCTCAGGCATGATCAGGTTCGTTTGAAAATCTTCACCGCCGAACGGGGAGGAATTCAGATCGGGAAACGTAACGGAGACTCCCGTCACCGGATCCTTCGCAGTAAGCGGAGGCGCGTTGCCCGCCTTGTCGGCCCAGGTCTGGAAGTGCATTGTTTCCGTCGGCCCGATGCTGATCAGAATGCGCAGAACCTCAACGCTGCTGGCTCGCTGGGCCATTGAGGGATACAGGCTGTTTCCCCCTTGTTCAATGGTGGGCATATGAAAACCGGCCGTGTTCGCAATTGCCTGCAGGAAATTGGAGTCCATCGTATCGTCGTCGGTTCTCGGAATAGCCGTATGCTTGCCCACTGCTAAAGTCGGAATCGCCTGCGGAAACGTGAAATTCGGATCGAGGTCGGGGTTATGGGTGCTGCTTCGATAACGAGTCCACCAACTGGTGTCGAGCGTGAGTTCCATCAGATTTGTAAGTCGTTGTTTTCCACTGGAGCCCGTCGCGGTACTACCTGGAAGCGTCCGAAATTGCTCAAGATTCACCGAGTCGGCGCCCCTTGACTCCAGGTAAGCATTGAGAAAGTTCTGATGCGTGAATTCATCGTCCGTATTGTCGTGAACATATTGGGCCATGTCAGCGTCCAACATCGAAAGAGCGGCAGTAAACGCCGGATTTCCGCTTCCACCGGGGACTTCCTTGTCCGGAATGCCGCAGAGTTCGTTGTACTGCACCCAAAAGTCGGTCTCCAGAATTTCAGCTGCTGCCGCGAATCGAAGCAGGGCAGCATCCCCTCTCGAGAGGCGGCCTCTGCGTTCCATTGGCTCCCTTTCTTCCTTTTCTGCCAGCAGAGATGATCCATTCGCCAGGAGTCCGGCTCCGGCAGTGGCGATACCTGCCGCGGACAACCCTTTCTTCACGAACGTGCGCCGGTCTATCTCGGTCTTCATGTTGCTCCACATGTGATGCATTGGGGAAAAACCTCCATGGTTCGGAAGGTTGAACCCAAAATCTGTGACATGTGTCAGAGGAACGTAAAACAGTTGTCACTTGTATATTTCGCGGGCAATCTCATCGCGACAAGTTTTGGATAGCACGAGCCAACTCTTTCGCAATCAGCTTTCCCACTTACTAAAGCAGCACGAGCCACACGTTCTCGTTGTCCGTTCATGCATGACGGCAGCTTCCTTTGCGGATGGCGCATTTTTTTCTGCGCCCTCTATCTCGGACGGCCATCATGTTTATGACGCCCCTGCTAGTTGAGGCTCGGCCATCGAGGAGGAGACATGAAGCTCGCAGGCAAGAAGGCTCTCATTACCGGAGGCAACAGCGGCATCGGTTTGGCCACGGCCCGCCTTTTCATCGCTGAAGGCGCCGAGGTCGCCGTCACGGGTCGCGATCAAACGACACTAGATGAAGCGGTTGCCGAACTCGGCTCGAAAGCGCGCGGCTATCGCGCCGACGTTACGGTGGCGGAGGACCGCAAACAGCTCTTCGCGGATCTTGCCAGGGATTTCGGCAAACTTGATATCGTCTTCGCCAATGCAGGCATCTCGGGCAGAACACCAACTGGCACGACCGACGAAGCCATCTTCGAGAAGGTCGTCCACACCAACCTCAACGGCGCTTTCTTTACTGTCAATTCGTCCGCTCCCCTGCTCAACGACAACGGCAGCATCATCTTCAACGGGTCAGTGCACAATTATCTCGGTCAACCAGGCGTAGCTGCCTACGCTGCCACGAAAGGCGGACTCGTCTCGATGGCGCGGTCCATCGCCGCAGACCTTGCACCGCGCAAGATTCGCGTCAACGTGGTCGCCCCGGGCGCGACAACAACTCCCATCTGGAAGCGCGGGCCGCGCGCCAATGCCACTCAAGAGGAATCGCAAAAACTCTCCGACTTCTTCTCCTCCACGGTTCCACTTGGCCGCTGGGCCGAGCCCGAAGATCTGGCCAAGGCGGTGCTTTTCCTTGCCTCGGACGATTCGTCGTACATCAATGCGGTCGAGCTGATGGTTGACGGCGGATTGACCGGCGCTCCCTTCGGCGCTCCCATTCTTCGCGTCTGACCGCAAGCGACTGGATTGCCTGCCGGGACCATTCTCGCTGTCCTTGCTACCAATGGATTCATCCATGGCAGTTCGCCAACGGACGGCGGACATCGCACTGCGCCGCGTCAAAATAAATCCTTCCACTTTGCAGATAATTAACCCCGAATGGCGCACCATAAATAAAGGAGAGCCCTACACCAGAAGACGTCCATACACTCGCTGCCTGATACAGAAACACAGCTGTCATCTTGAACTCCGGCCCGTGCGGACTCGCCACCTGATACAAAAACACAGTTGTCATCTTGAGCGGAGTGAAACGAAGTCGAAAGATCCGCATTTGTTCTTCGGCAGAAAAGCCTTCGCTGCAGAGAGCGCACCGCAGAAAAAGATCGCGCGAAAGGGGTACCCCCGGGTCAAAAAAATAAATATTTCCTGTGGAAATTTGCCGATAATTACGCAGCTTTGTGAAACACCCAGCCGACCATGCAGCAAGCCGCTTCGCAGGTGAACAGACCGACGACGCAACATAAAGCCCAGAGTCGACTTCGATCTCTGGGCTTTGTGTTACCAACATTGTGCAACCTTCCGGTTACTGATCATTTCCCCCGTTCAGTTCGGTCGCCACAGGTTCCAGGTAACCAAACAGGCCGTCAGCCCCATGGTTAGGACCGGCTGTAAAGTAGAGCTCCGAAGCCGGTGCTCCCTTTGCGTCATAGTTATTTGGAGAGGCGCCATTTCCCGGCGCGATCGCCCACAGGCCGTTGACAGCCAGCGTCCCTCCTGCGGCGTTCTTCATCTGCCCCAGAAACTTCCCCGTCGCGAGGTCGTACGCTGCAATCGTCCCGCTGTTCTGAGAGAAACCGCCGCCGGCGAACTGACCGATCAGCAAACTGTGGCTGAACACGCCAAAATCCAACGGAGCAAGAGCCACGCCCCACGGCGCGTTGAGCCATGGGCCGCTTTCCAGGCTCCGCAACAGCAGACCGCTTGAAGAATAGATATCCACCCTGCCTAAGCCAGGTCCGTCTGTTTCGATCGGGTTGCCATCCTCGTGCAACGCATAAGTGACAACAATGTCGTTGCCGATAGCCTGCACGTTAAAGGGCACGTAGTTCGCGGGAAGCCGAGCGTCTGTAAACGGCTGGTCAAGATCGTTGTCCCCGTCGCCATTTCCGTTGCTCTCCTGAATCGCCGGCAGAGTCACCTTGTGAAACGCATTGTCCCACACGTCCACTCTTCCCTTCGAGAAGTTCGCCGCGTAGAGGTAGCGCTTCCCATTGATTGTGGCGCTCGTGAGTCCCGTAAAGACCGAGCCATCCGTGGTCTTCACCATGATCACAGAATGCAGAGCAGGCGGGTTGGCGCCGGTAGCCACACCGACCGTCGGGTTCCACCCTGAGATCGTGCCGTCAATAGTCGCAAACAGAAAAGCTGCGGGTTTCCCCGGCGCCAGCAGAAAGTCCGTGAGGCTTTGGTTGGAAATCGTACCAGTGGGGGTTCCTGCCTTGAACGGCCCATTGGTTGGATTCGAGCGAGGGATCGAAACGTTGAGCGGAATTTTAGTTCCCGCTCCCGCGTAAAGGGTGCTGAACCCTGAGCCGTTGTCCGCGGCCCACCACGGACTCCCGGCTGCTCGTGAGAGACCCCAAGGATTTACGAGAAACTTGTCAGTGACAGGGGCTTTTCCGACTCGATTCGAAACGAGATTGACCTGCGCATAGTGCTGGGCGTTCGCAACGGTTGCAACCGACATGGCCAACGATGCTGCAATGGGGAAAATGAGCAACTTCTTCATTACTGGCCTCCGAATGGTTAGGCCCCGCCTTGAGCGGTCACCGTGCCGCCGAAATACCCGGAAGCTGCGGTTGGGCTTCCTACGGGGAACCTCAGAAAGCCCACAGCGAGGGTATTCGCAACGCTGCGTGACGGATGTCAGTAATGTGTAATTGAATTGTCTCCAGATTTAAATCCCGGGCAGGCCCTGTAAAACTTCCCAGCCCTTGCAGATAATTTCCTTCCCCCTTGCTACAGTCGAGACAGCTTCAAATCCATTTCTGGAAAGCAGCGCAAGACTCCGCGCTGCAGCCCGGAAATTCCGGAGATCGTCGTGGCAAAATCCGATCCGCAAGTCTTTTCGAATATTGCGCCTGAACAATACACCCGATTGATTGACCAGGCCAGGGCCGCAGGTATCGACCTCAGCGGCAATACCGGAACCGTCACCAAATTTGGCGTCGAGGTTTCCTGGAACTACTCGCTAGCAAAACGTGAGTTGGTTCTGCAATGCCTTCGCACCCCGTTCTTCGTCAAAGCCGAGGACGTCAACTCAAAACTCCAATCTCTCGTGAAAGATACCCTCGAAAAGGGTTGAGCGATCTTCCCGACAGCAGTGCCCACCACAGCCGGCCCGCTTCTTCCCCTCTACAATGGAGAAAGTGCCACTTCCCCTGGCCAATCCGCAGGCTGGAAAACGAACTCCCGCTCAAATACGTCACGTCCACCTCGTCGAAGCCCCTGCAATCCTTCGCCTCTGGCACTTGACCAGCATCGATGCGCCCACCGTCGCCGTCGTCTGGACACTAGCCTTCGCGCGGGCCGCCGAAGTGCGACTGCCCTCGTGGGTCCCGCTCCTCATCGCGCTTGGGACGTGGACCGTTTACGTCTGCGATCGTTTGCTCGACACTCGCTCCAGCCTCATCCGCGACGATAGGAACAGCCTGCGCGAGCGCCATCTCTTTCACTGGCGTCATCGACACGTGTTCAGCATCCTCGCCGCGTCCGCCGCTTGCTTCGCGGCCGCTCTCATCTTCAGGCAAATGCCCACCACCGTTCGTCAACGCAACTCCGTCCTAGCCCTGGCTGCCCTGACCTATTTCTCCGGCGTCCATTCTCACCGGAAACCGCCTGCATGGCTCCGATCCTGCTTTTCCAAGGAGTTCTTCGTTGGCACTTTGTTCACCGCCGGTTGTGTGCTCCCGACCCTGTCGCGCATACGCACCGCTTCCAATCTCGCGCTTTCGTGGCCTCTTCTGGTATCGGCAGTCTTTTTTGCCGCACTCGCCTGGCTCAATTGCCACGCAATCGAGCGTTGGGAATCGCAGGGCCACTCGCGCATATTTCCCGCCGCCTGCCTGGTAGGTCTTGCAGGAGTTGTTCTTGCCGCATCAGCAGTTTTCGTACATCCCAATTTTGCCGCACTCCTTGCCGCCGCAGCAGAGAGCGCCATCCTGCTTGCAATTCTCGACCACTTGCGAACACGACTCACGCCACTTGCACTGCGATCCGCTGCTGATCTCGTCCTCCTAACTCCGATATTCCTGATTCCGCTCGCGACCCATATCCAATGATCATTGCTTCGAATATTCCGCAGCCAGCCAGCGCCACGTCCGCGAATCTCTCCCGTCCGACGTGCACCGACGCAGCCTACGTTCCAAATTTCAACCGCTTGGCTCGAATCTACCGCTGGTTAGAGTGGTTCAGCTTCGGTCCCGTTCTTCAGCGCTGCCGTTGCGCCCTTCTCCACGATCTCGCTTCTCCCCGCCAAGCCCTCGTTCTCGGTGACGGCGACGGCCGCTTCACTGCCGAACTTCTCGCCCAGAATTCCGCTCTCCAAATCGATGCAGTCGACGCCAGCCCCGCGATGCTCGCACAGCTACTTAAGGCCGCAGCCCAAAACGCAAACCGCGTCACCAGCCACCTCGGAGATGCGCGCACCTGGGTACCCGCCGCCTCCCGTTACGACTTGATCGCGACCCACTTCTTTCTCGACTGCCTCACCACCGGCGAAGTAGCCGCGCTTGCCGCGCGAATCAGATCCCGCGTCCATCCCACGTCTCAATGGCTCGTCTCCGAATTCGCTGTCCCAACAGGTCCCTACGGCAAATTCATAGCCCACCCCTTGATTGCCCTGCTCTACCGGGCCTTCCGACTGCTTACCGGCCTGAGGGTCCAACGCCTACCCAACCACTGCGAGGCTCTGGCGCAGGCTGGATTCACCCTCGTCCGCCAAAGAAAATCCCTCGGCGGTGTTCTGGTCGCTGAACTCTGGATCCCATCCCTTCCAGCCGGTAGACGATGAAGAACCCAATGTTACAGTCGTGTTAAAATCGAGCCTCAATGAAGTGGCTGCCCTGCCTCGGACCGCCCACCCTCTGATATGAACCTTTACCTCATGCGCCATGCCAATGCCGGAATTCCCCGCGAGAGCGCGAAGCTCGATGCCAAGCGCGGCCTCATCAAGGAAGGTAAGGAACAGTGCATGCTCATGGGACGCATGCTGGGTGCACTCAAAGTAACGCCCGAGGTGATCGTTTCGAGCAATCTCAAGCGTGCCATGCAAACTGCTCAATTCGTTGGGAATGAGCTAGGCTACGAAGGCAAAGTTGAAATCAGCCCTGCACTCGCGCCCGATGCCACCTTCGCCGACTTCAGCAAAATGCTTGAAAAATACGCTGACCGGCAAGACCTTCTTCTAGTAGGCCACAATCCCAGCCTGTTTCAATTTTTAGGCCGCCTGATCACTGGCAACGGAGCAGCCGGTGTCCGCATGCGCAAAGGTTCCGTCGCACGCATCGACATGGACAAGCACCCACCGCTCCTGCAGTGGCTCATCGATCCCCGCATGGCCCGGTGGATCTACGCCAGTGTCGCGAAGAGCTCCCGCCCGAAGACATCGCGGAAGTAATCCGCTTCCTTGCGCAGCGACCACAACTCCAGCTCTGCGCCCGTTCGCCCCGGTTCCAACTCAAGATAGATTCGCTTCGGATAAACCCTCGCCACTACCTTCAGCACATCGCTCGCGCGATCCTGGTTCAGCGCCTCCGCAAGCCGCAGCAATACCACCGCCCGCTGCACATGCTTGTGTTCTTCGAGCGGAATATTGCGCAACGCGCGATCGCCCGGCTGTGGCCTGCTTTTGCCGAGATACCGCGCAAGCGCCGAAACCACAGTCCGCTGTACTTGCGTATATCCATACATCTCGGAGCTGGACACAATGTACTGCGTGTGCCTGTGATGTCCCTGGTGGTTGACGAACTTGCCCGTATCACGCAGCACCGCGGCTGCGGCCAGCCAGTCCTTATACTCCGGCGGCAACTGGTGCAGAGACTTCAAATCGTCGAAAAGCTGCACAGCATGCGCACGCACCGGCTCTGCCAGGCGCGTGTCCACGCCATAACGCTTCGCCGTCGCCACTACGCTCTCCCAGCGCTCCAGTTCAAATTGCCGATGCCCAGGCGCGCGATCATCCTGTGCGGCCAGCATCTGCGCGAGAATGCCATCACGCAAACCAAGGTCTGAATATCGAAACCCCGGCAGCGCAAAGCTCTCCAACAGTTCTGCGAAAACCTGTGCCCCGGCAACAATAATCTCTGCTCGCCGCGGCCCGATCCCGGGCACTGCTTCCCGCTCAGGCAACGGCATCCTCGCAACCTTGGCCGCGATCTTGCGGACAAGATTTGTAGGCGCAGGATCGAATCTGGCTGTCGCGCCACTCTTCGCCGACTGCCGCGGTTTTCTCTGTCCCTTCGCGGACCCTTTACTGCCCTTGCTCATCGCCGCGCACGCTTCCGCCAAAGCCGCGGCCGTTCCCGACGTGGCGATCACCGCTTTCACTCTTCCTGGCTGAATTTTCCGATGCGCTCTCCTCAATTCCCGCTCAATCAGTCGACGCATCCGCGCCAGGTCCTCTGGGGGTGGCGGATCGACAGACAAAAACTCCTCCGTCAGGCGCACAGCTCCGAGCGGCAGGCTGATCGTCTCCTTCAGGCGCTTGTGTTCTGACAGCGTGATCTCGCAGCTTCCGCCACCGAGATCAACCAGCAGCACTCTTCCTCCCGCAGCCGGCTCCCCGCTCATTAGGCCGCGATGAATGAGTCGCCCCTCTTCAAGGCCTGAGATGATCTCCATGTTCCAGCCCGTCTCCGCCTTCACCCATGCGTGAAAAGCCGCCGCATTGCGCGCATCCCGCATGGCCGATGTGGCAACCACCCGAGTCTGGTCGACGCCGTGCAATTGCACAGCCCGCTGAAAGCGCTTCAACGCTCGCAACGTGGCTGCCATAGCCTCCGGCGAAACCAGGCCTGACGCAAAAACACTTCCGCCCAGCCGCGTCACCTCGCGGTCCTCGTGCAGCGTCCTCAACTGGTGCGCCACAACCTTCGCGATCTTCAACCTGCAGGAATTCGAACCGATATCAATAGCGGCAAAAGTGGGCATCGGAGACTTACACCCTCCACGAAATATGGATCAGGTATCTTCGGCCAAGATACACGACCGCACAGATGTTAGAGGATTGTTGGAAAGTTAAAAAGATGCAGCGACGGTACGACCCGATCGATGAATCGCAAACCACCGATCACACAAATGCCTCATGCAAGTTTCTCTTCCTCATGCGCGGGACTAGTCATTTCGCTTCGACGCGGCGGCTTCCGTCTATCACCGATGGAAGACTTGCTGGTTTCCCTATCGACCCTCAGCAGCCGTTCCGTCAGCCGTTCACAAACATCCAGAGCCTTCTCCAGAGATTCCGCCGTCAGGGATTCCAACAGTTCCGAAAGCTCGTCATGCTTCTTCCGGCCTTCGTGCATCCGCCGCGACATTCTGGCCAACTGCTGCCAATCGTGCCATTCCCCAATCGCTGACTGCATCTTCTTCAGCGAAGCGGCTGGTTGCCGCGTTTCAGGATGGTCCACAGCAAGCATCTCCGCCAGATAGCGCACCGTTTTGATCCGTTTGCGAAATTCGTGCAGATTCTCGCCGTCGAGCGAGGGAAACTCCGCGGCCACATCTCGAAACTGTCTCAGGATATCCTCGGCGCTGTCATCCGGCTTCCCGGCAGCCTCAGGCTCAGCGATCCCTTCAACATCCTTGCTGATTTCGACCATCCGCTTCCGGCCGTCTTCGAGTTCACCGGCAAGATCCTTCTCCAACTCGCGGCGATTCAGTTGTAGCTTGTCTTCCAGCCGATCGATCTGCCGCAGACATTCGCGATTCGAGCGAGGCACATACGTTCCCGTTTCCGTCAGCGAAGTGCGCAGGCCGTCCAGCTTCCCAATCCAGACATCTGTCTCGCGAGTATCCCCCAACACTTGACGCAGTTTTTCAGCCTGCTTGATCCAGCGATTCGCAGCGATCGTGCTCTCTGCTTCTGCGCCGTCATCACGGAACCGATGCTGCAGCTCCGCCTGAATCCGCAAAGTCACGATTCGCAGATTATGAACCCGCTTCTTTGTCGGCTTGCGGCTGCATTGCGCGAGCATCTGACGCCACTCCGCAAGACGCGCAGCGTATCCTCGCGTCTCGCCATCAGCCGTTCTCCCTCGAGACGTCCGCGATCCCGCCGCCATATCGTTCGAACCTGCCTACCTAATCTTGCACGCTCCGGCGCTTTCGGCAACTGCGCAAGCCCTTTTCGCGTTTCGAGCCGTGGTATGAAGAATCGGAGTGACTGCTATCCTCACATCAATGACGAGCGAACCATACCTGCCGAATCGCCAGCCGCAGGAGCCCTCCACGCTAACCACGTGGATCCTTCTGGCTATCGTATTCCTTGCCGTTCAGTTCGCTTCGCTCTTCACGCCGCCACTGCTCGACGACGCCGACGCCTCCCACGCGCAAATCGCCCAACACATGGCCGAAAGCGGCGATTGGGTCACCATGAAAGTCGACGGAATCCGCTATCTTGAGAAGCCGCCGCTTCCTTACTGGCTCGACGCTGCTCTGTATCGCATCTTCGGACAAAACGTCTTCGCCACACACCTGCCCAACGCCCTCTCCCTGCTCGGCTGCGCCTGGATAGCATGGCTCTGGGCAACGCGGGCATGGGGCCGCCGTGCCGGTCTCTATGCCGCTCTCGGCGTGCTAACCTCGATCGGCCCCTTTCTCTTCACGCGCTTCTCCATTCCCGAATCACTCCTGAGCTTCCTGCTGCTCTTCGCGCTCTACAGCTTTCTCACCGGCCTTGAAAGCCACAGGCCCGCAAGGGTCTACGGAATGTGGGCTGCGCTCGCCCTGGCCACACTGACCAAAGGACTCATCGCTCCCGTCTTCTTCGCCGCAGCGGCCGTTCCTTTGCTTTTGCTGAGTGGTCTATGGCGTCGTTGGCGCGACTTGAAGCCCTTCACGGGAATCCTTCTCTTCCTCGCCATCGCCGCCCCGTGGCACATCCTCGCCGGACTCGCGAACCCCGACCAGGGTCATCCCATCGGCAACCACCCAACACCCGGCAACGTTCACGGCTTCTGGTACTTTTACTTTGTCAACGAACACTTCCTGCGTTTCCTCGGCCAGCGATTTCCCCACGACTACAATCGCCTGCCTTTCATCGCCTACTGGCTGCTCCACCTTGTCTGGCTCTTCCCATGGAGCCTGTTCCTCCCCGCGCTTCTCGTTGCCGCGTGGAAGACTCGCCGCCAATGGATGCAGCATCTCCATCGCGACGCCGGCCAGACGGTAGACTTCTACCTCGAGCACGCCGTCCGTGAAGATGTCGCCACCTACGTCGAGCGTCTCAAGTTCCGCGTGCGCTCCACATGGCTGCTCGGGCTCTTTTCCGCATTCACGCTGCTCTTCTTCTCCATCTCGACCAACCAGGAGTACTACACCTTTCCCGCATGGACACCGCTCCTGATCCTGATCGCCAGCGTTCTCGCAGGAATAGAAGAAGGTCGCGCTTCTGATAGAGAGAAGCCGCTGCTTTCAACCTCATGGCTGACAGGCGCGCAGGCATTCTTCGCCATCGCCGGCGTTCTCGCCGCCATCGCCCTGGGCTGGGGCCTGTGGCAGTCGCGAAGTCTTCCCTTCGTTGCGGATATCGGAACGCTGCTCGCTCACCGCAACGTCGGCGGCTATACCCTCTCCATGTCGCACTTCTTCGATCTCACCGGCCCATCGTTTGCCGCGCTTCGCCTTCCGGCGGTTCTCGCCGCCATAACGCTCCTCATCGGCCCGGCCGCAGGCTGGATACTCCGTCTCCGCCGCAAACATCTCGCCGCTACCATCAGCGTTGCCCTCACTACCGCGCTCTTCCTCGTCGCCGCGCACATCGCATTCGCCCGCTTCGAGCCCATGCTCAGTTCCAAACAGTTGGCCGACACCATCAATCAGAAGGGATCGCCCTCCGACTCCTTCATCATTTACGGCGACCAATCCGACGCCTCTTCCGTCGTGTTCTATACGCACGATCTACTGCGCAAGCCAGCCTTCATCGTTGTAGATCCCTGCTCCCCTCACGGAAACGGCTCTTCCCTGCTTTGGGGTTCCTGCTATCCCGACGCGCCCAAAATCTTCTTAAGCGACGACGACTTGAAAAGAACATGGGGAACCGGCGAGCGCAAATGGCTCTTCGCCCAGGACACCAATCAATTCAAGGTCGAACACCTTCTCGCAGATCGTCTCTATCCGGTCCGCGCCGTCGCTGACAAGCAACTCTGGACCGACCGCCCTCTCAACTAGTTGCTGCCGAGAGTCTGGGTGCTAGTGGTTTCGAGAATCTGGGTGCCCCAGAGCCTGCCCTGAGCGAAGTCGAAGGGTCTCGTTTTTAAGACCTGGGAAACCAATCCCGCCCGCACCACCTGAGCTCTGTCATCCCGAGCGCTCTGTCATCCCGAGCGCAGCCGAGGGATCTGCAGCTGCTTTTGCTTCGCATGAGCGCAAATTACACGTTCCGCTAAAATACCCAAACGCTCTCGATCTTGGGTATCCTTCCACCCTATTTCGCCGCGCGCATCTTCCCACCCGGCAGCAACTGAAATATCCGTCCTCGCCACAGAATGCGACTGCCCATATAGCTCGCGGCCCAGAACCCGAATCCCATCAAGTCGCGCAACGGATAAAGCACCAGCAGGTTCATCCAGCTTCGATCGCCCACCACCAACCGCCCGACCGCAATCGACAGCGCGAGCCGCGTCGATTACGCTCCACGCAAAAATCGCCACTCCCCAACCGGCATGGCCCATCGTCGCGGCAACCGCAACCCCAGCAACCCAAACGGAATGCTGAACGTAAGCGCAGTGCCAAAATGCCCCTTCGGCCTTGAGAACCGCGTCGACTTCATCCATCGCACCTGGTGCAGCATCGACGACCAGAAGCTCGAATTCAGCACGATGTGGTCGATCGCGTGATGGCTTAGCACCACTGTCTGCCCAAGCTTGAAAGTCTCATTCCCCAGCACAAAATCGTCGGCACAATAATCGGCAGTCACCTTGAACCCGCCCATCCGCCGAATCGTCTCGCGCCGAAACGCCATCGTGGGCCCCAGTGTGAACTGCATGCCCTCCATCATCCGCGCCACCAGCACCCCGGCTGTCATCTCCACGCTCATGCCCACTGCTTCGAGCCGCGCCCATAGCCCGCCCTCCGCCGCCACTCCGCGATAGGGACACGTAATCGCCCCTACCTTTTCATCGGCAAACGGCAACGCAACGGCGCGCAGATAATCCGGAGTGACACGCACATCACTGTCGCTGATCACAAGAATGTCGTGAGCCGCGGCGGCCTCCATCGTCTCCATCGACGCCACTTTGGCGTTAATGTAAGGCAGGTCTCCCGTGGCAAAAAATCGACAAGGAATATTTTTGTGCTCCGCCGCTACGCGTCGCGCTGTCTCCAGCCCCTCATCGGTCTCCGACCGCGCGCAGAACAGAATTTCGTATTCGGGATAATCCTGCTCGAAGAAACTCGCAAGATGCGCCTCCAGCCAGGGTTCGTATCCATGCACCGGCTTCAGCAATGTGAGTGGCGGTGTAAATCCCGGCTGCGCCTTCAGCTCAGCCTCATCAGATGCGCGCTCTCGCAGATATCGTGGCACCGCCGCGAGCACCATCGCTGCGAAGACCGTAGACGTGATCAGGCCAAAGATGGCCAGCGCAAGAAGTACGTACAACATGCAGGTCTAAGCATAATCCGGCGGGTGCCCCAGGTCTCGATTTTGAGACCTGGGTTCATGCGATTTTCGCTTCACATCCAAGACGTTCAGGACTTTTTCCCCGCGACCACCACAGGCCTGACCGCCGGTTTCCGCAGCGGCACAATCGCCCCCGCCGAACTCGGCGCCGACTGCTGAAAGCGCGTCAGCATCTCCGACCGCACATACTCCACAAAGCTCTGCATCTGGCGGTTCATCTCTTCCATCCGCTCGCGCATCTGCAGGATGATCGCAATCCCCGCGATGTTCACGCCCAGATCCCGCGCCAGGTTCAAAATGAACTCCAGCCGCTCCAGGTCTTCATCCGTGTAAAGCCGCGTGTTGCCGTCCGTGCGCGACGGCTTCAGCAGCCCCTCGCGCTCATACAGTCGCAGAGTCTGTGGATGAATCTCGTACATCTCGGCCACTGCCGAAATCATGTACGCGCCTTTTGATTTTCGTTTTGCGGTCATGGTTTTCGTCACCAGCTCAGATAGATCCGGTTACTTCTTCAACTACAGCTTTTCGAACAGCGCCACCCGCGGATCCTGGTTATTCAACTTTCCCAGTTCGCGCATGATCTCGCGGCTGCGTTCGTCATTCAGGGTCGGAACAACCACTTCGACAGTCACAATCTGATCGCCGCGCTGCCCCGGGTGCGATGCGCTCTCCACACCCCGTTCACGCATGCGAAGCTTCTGCCCGCTTTGCGTTCCCGGTGGAATCTTCAGTTGAGCGCGTCCGTCAATCGTCGGAACATCCACCTTCGAGCCCAGCGAAGCCTCCGCAATCGTCACGGGAACCGTAACCTGGATATCGTCTCCCACGCGAGCGAACACCGGATGCGTCCCGGTCCGCACAATCACGAACAGGTCACCCGAAGCGCCGCCGTTGATCCCCGCATTTCCCTTGCCCTGCAGCTTGATCCGCTGACCGTCTCGTGTTCCCGCCTTGATGCGAAACTCCACTGTCTCCGTGCGGCTTACCGTGCCTTCTCCGTGACAGGTCCCGCAATCGTTTGAAGTCCGCCCGGTCCCATCGCACCTTGGGCATGGAATGTTGAACTTCATCCGGCCACCCATCTGCGTCACCTGGCCCGTGCCATTGCACTCGGGACAAGGCATCGGGCCACCCGTCTGCGCCATCCCGTGACATGTGGGACAAATCTCCTGCCGATGTATCTGAATCCGCGCCTGTCCGCCTCGAATCGCCGACCAGAAGTCCACCGTCGCCTGGTATTCCAGATCGGTACCCGGCTGCGGCCCGCGCGGCCGTTGCGGCTGCTGCGATCCCGAAAAAATCCCCGAAAAAATGTCCTTGAAGCTGCCCCACGACGACGAGCCCGCTCCAGCCTGCGGGCTACCATGCCCACCCTGAAAACCGGAAAAATCGAATCCTCCGAAATCTACAGGGACACCGCCATCCTTCTGCTGCCGCGCATAAGCTTCCGCCTGCGCAGGATCGATCTGGTCCGAGTAGAAGCCAAGCTGGTCATAGACCTTGCGCTTCTTTTCGTCGCTCAGCACATCGTTGGCCTCGGAGATCTCTTTGAACTTCTCCTCAGCCCGCTTGTCCCCGGGGTTCACGTCGGGATGGTACTTGCGCGCAGCTTTCCGGAAGGCCTTCCGAATCTCTTCGGACGTGGCGGTCTTCTTGACTCCGAGAGTCGCGTAATAGTCTTTGTTTGTAGTTGTCGCCATCGGTGTTCTTATCTCACATCAGCCTACACGCTTGTCGGCCAAATCTGGGCATTCCAATAGGGAGTACATGCTCTACATGTTCCAACTTTGCTATTCGACTTTGCTCTGAGGCTTCCTCCGTTACAGCTGTCTCTACCCAAGAAACAGCAGGGGTGAACGACGTCGAAATCGCCCACCCCTGAGTTTCTCCGCCGCGAGGCGGGTCTGCCGCACCGCAGGTGCCTACTTCTTGTCTTCGACGTCCACGTACTCCGCGTCGATCACGCCTTCGTCCTTCTTCTGCTCGGTTCCAGGCGTCCCGTCGGCCTGCGCCGTCGGCCCTGCGCTGGCAGCCTGCGCCGCATTGGCCTTGTAAAGCACCTCGGCCAGCTTGTGGCTCGCCTGGGTCAGTTTTTCGTGCGAGGCCCGAAGTTCCGCCGCAGAAGGAGTTCCTTCCAGCGTCTTCTTCGCTTCAGCCAGTGCGGACTCGACCTCTGTCTTATCGGCAGCCTGCACCTTATCGCCGGAGTCCTTCAGCATCTTCTCGATGTTGTAGACCAGCCCGTCGAGCGAGTTGCGCGCCTCGATCTCTTCTCGCTTCTCCTTGTCCTCGGCCGCATGCGCCTCGGCGTCCTTCGCCATCCGGTCCACTTCTTCCTTGCTCAAACCCGAGCTCGAAGTAATGGTGATGCGCGTGTCTTTGCCCGTCGCATTGTCCTTCGCATTCACGTTCAAAATGCCGTTTGCGTCGATGTCAAACGTGACCTCGATCTGCGGCACGCCGCGTGGCGCCGGAGGAATTCCCGCCAGCTTGAACTTGCCCAGCGTCCTGTTCTGCGCCGCCATCGGCCGCTCTCCCTGCAGCACGTGAACCTCAACCTCGGTCTGCGAATCTGCCGCAGTCGAAAACGTCTCCGTCTTCTTCGTCGGAATCGTCGTGTTGCGAGGAATCATCGGAGTCGCAACGCCGCCAAGCGTCTCGATCGCCAGCGTCAACGGTGTCACGTCCAGCAACAGCAGATCCTTCACTTCCCCGGCCAGCACTCCAGCCTGCACCGCCGCGCCCACGGCAACCACTTCATCCGGATTCACGCCGCGATGGGGCTCTTTGCCAAACAGCTGCTTCACCAGTTCCTGGATCTTGGGCATGCGCGTCTGGCCGCCAACGAGGACCACTTCGTCGATGTCGCTGACCTTCACACCCGCATCCGTAATCGCCTTCTTGCAAGGCTCGAGCGAACGGTCAATCAGATCCGCAACCAGTTGCTCCAGCTTCGCCCGCGTCAGCTTGCGAACCAGGTGCTTCGGCCCCGTAGCATCGGCCGTAATAAAGGGGAGGTTGATTTCCGTCTCCACCGTCGTCGAGAGCTCGATCTTGGCCTTCTCCGCCGCGTCCTTCAGACGCTGCAGTGCCATCTCGTTGCCCTTCGAGCTCAGGTCCAGACCCTCTTCCTGCTTGAACTCGCCAATAAGCCAATCCACGATCCGCTGGTCAAGGTTATCGCCGCCCAGGTGCGTATCGCCGTTTGTCGACTTCACCTCGATGACGCCTTCGCCCACTTCCAGAATCGAAATATCAAACGTGCCGCCGCCAAAGTCGTAAACGGCGATCGTCTCGTCTTTCTTCTTGTCGAGTCCGTATGCAAGTGCGGCAGCGGTCGGCTCGTTCACGATCCGCTTCACATCAAGTCCAGCAATCCTGCCCGCATCCTTCGTCGCCTGGCGCTGTGCATCATTGAAGTAAGCCGGAACCGTAATCACCGCCTCGGTGACCGTCTCGCCAAGATAGGCCTCTGCGCTCTTCTTCAGCTTCTGCAGAATCATCGCCGAAATCTCTGGCGGCGTGTACTCCTTGCCCTGCGCCACCACGCCCACGTGATCGCCCTGCTTCGTCACCTTGAAAGGAACCATCTTCATCTCGTCCGACACTTCGTCGTAACGGCGTCCCATGAACCGCTTGATCGAGAAAATGGTGTTCTCAGGGTTCGTGATCGCCTGGCGCTTCGCCACCTGGCCCACCAGCCGCTCTCCGCTCTTCGAAAAGCCCACGATCGAAGGGGTCGTCCGCGCACCCTCCTCATTTGCAATCACTTTGGGCTCGCCGCCCTCAAGGACAGCTACACACGAATTCGTAGTGCCCAGGTCAATCCCGATAATCTTTGCCATAAGTTGTTATCCGCCTGCTCCACAGAAATTTTCAGACTTCTATAAGATGCACCATTGAGTCATTTAGTGTCAACTTTTCTTGATAGTATTTACTTCACCTAAGCCCGCACCCAGCACCTCCAAACCAACCAACAATATCCCACGATGTGTGACGTATGACATTGCCTTTGATCTCGGACTGATTTAGTCTTACTTTCAAACGACATATAGGACTGATTCAGTCGGCTTTTTATCAACGCTTCAGGCGGCTAAATACGACCAAATCAGTCGTAATTCTAGAGGAGACCAGCTCGTGCCAGCACATCCCTTAAAGAGATCCGCCTTGAAAAGATCCCTTGGATTAGGACTCTTATTTGCCCTGTTTTTCGCCTTCGCCCCCCCGCCAGCCCTGCAAGCACAGGAAAAACCCTACTTCGTCACCTATTCCCAGGACCTCGAAGAACCAGGCAATCTCGAAATTGAGAGCAAAACCACCCTCGGCCAGCCAGACGACGCCAACCGGTTCGGAGCCATGAACGTCGAGTTCGAATATGGCGTTCTCGCCTGGTGGACCACCGAACTCTACCTGGATGGACAAAACACCGCCAACGAATCAACCCTCTTCACCGGCTTCCGGCTTGAAAATCGCTTTCGGCCCCTGATGCGCGAGCACTTCATCAATCCTGTCCTCTACGTGGAGTACGAAGACATCAACGGTGCCGACAAGATGCTGCTTGAAGTCGTTGGCCATGACGGCCAGGCCGATTTGTCCGAACCCAACGACGTAGCCCGCGAGGAACAAAAACACGAGGCGGAGATGAAATTGATCCTCTCCTCCAACGTCAAAGATTGGAACATCTCCGAAAACTTCATCGCCGAGAAGAATCTCAGCCATTCGCCATGGGAATTCGGCTATGCCGTCGGTGTCACGCGCCCGTTGCGCAGCCTCGCAAGCGCCAGGCCGTGCGCTTTCTGCCTTGAGAAATTCATTGCCGGAGTCGAGGCCTATGGCGGCCTTGGAGATACGGACTCCCTCACCCTTGGAGACACGTCCCACTACATCGCACCCATCCTCGGGTGGCAATTGCCGCGCGGCCGCCTCAGCTTCTCTCCCGGCTTCGGCCTGACGTCCACCAGTCTTGATCGCATCTATCGTATAGGCCTTTCGTTTGAAATCAACCAGTTCGGCAGCTGGTTCCGCGCCGGCAAAGGAGGTGCGTAATGAAACTGCGCTTTTATTCCCTCTTTCTCGTTTTCCTCGCCGTAACCGGCGCAGTTCTCGCCGCATCGAGTTCCCGCTGGGATCATGTTCCCGCCAAGGATCACACTCGTGTTAATCCAATGGCCAGCAGTCCCGACTCAGTAGCAGCTGGCGCATTGATTTACCGCGACCATTGTCTCCAGTGCCACAAGGAAAACGCGGAGGGCGACGGCCACAAAAAACCCTCTCTTCGCAGCACCCGTATGCGCTCTGCCTCCGACGGCGATATCGAGTGGTTCCTTCGTCAGGGAGATCGCGGACACGGAATGCCTTCGTGGTCAAACCTGCCTCAAGCGCAGCGATGGCAGCTCGTGACGTATCTGCGCTCGATTCAATAGTCCTTCAGGCCGGAGCTCCGCATTCGCTCCGGCCTGTCACCCATCACAACCGGCATCCGCCTCAATCAATTAACCTCGTCTCTGCCGGCGAGAATGACCACAACTGAGGCCCAAGCTCGTTATCCCCTCACCCAGGGAGTAAATCCGTGGCTGGTCACCGTCTCGGTCATGCTCCCCACGTTCATGGAGGTGCTCGACACCGCCATCGCCTCCGTAGCATTGCCCTACATTGCCGGTAGCCTTTCCGCCACCAACTCCGAAGCCACCTGGGTCCTCACCAGCTACCTCGTCGCCAACGCCGTCATCCTCCCTGCATCCAACTGGTTCGCCCGCCGCTTCGGCCGCAAACGCTTCCTGCTCACCTGCGTGGTCATCTTCACCGTCGCCTCGTTCTTCTGCGGAGCAGCCCCCTCCCTCGGCGTCATTCTCCTCGCCCGAGTCCTTCAGGGAGCAGGCGGCGGCGCTCTTCAGCCCTTGTCTCAGTCGATCCTCCTTGAGAGCTTCCCGCCCGCCAAACGATCCATGTCCATGGCCGCCTACGGACTCGGCATCGTTGTTGCGCCCGTTCTCGGCCCCACCCTCGGCGGCTGGCTCACTGACACATTCAGTTGGCGCTACGCCTTTTACATCAACATTCCCGTCGGAATTCTCGCAGTCATCCTCATCGCACGCTTCGTCCACGACCCGCCCTACATCAAAAACGCCAAGGTCGGCGCCTTCGACAACATCGGCTTCGGCCTGCTCATCGTCTGGACCGGCTGCCTGCAAGTGGTTCTCGACAAGGGACAGGAAGACGACTGGTTCGGTGCCGTCTGGGTCCGCTGGGCCACCGCCGCTCTCGTTCTCGGCTTCATCGGATGGGTCTGGCGCTCGTGGTCAAATCCTCGTGGCCTCGTCGACCTCCACGTCCTCAAGAACCGCAACCTCCGCACCGGCTGCTTCCTGATTTCCCTCCTCGGCATGTGTATTTACATCACCATCACCATCTTGCCGCTCTACTACCAGGAAGTACTCGGCTACACCGCCTTCACCGCCGGTCTCGTTGTCGGTCCGCGCGGACTCGGATCCATCATCGGCTCGCCCGTCATCGGCATCCTCGGCTCCCGCATCGACAATCGCAAGTTGCTCTGCGCTGGATTCATCACCTTCGGAATTTGCGCGCTGATCTTCGGAACGGTGAATCTCTCCATCGGCCCATACTCCCTGCTGATCCCCATCATGGTCACTGGATTCGCCCTGAGCTTTGTCTTCGTCCCGTTGGCCACCATGAGCACTTCAACCCTCTCGCGCGAGGAGATGGGCAACGCCACAGGCCTCTTCAACATGCTCCGCAACATCGGCGGTTCCATCGGAATCGCCATGGCCACCACTGCGCTCATCCGCCGCGCAGCCCTGCACCAAACCGAGATCGGCTCCAATCTCGCGCCTTCCAGCTTCGTCTTCCAACAAAAATCCGCCGCGCTGACCGCATATCTCAGCCATCAACTCGGACGCGCCCAGGGCCGACCAGGCTCCCTTGGACTGCTCTATCGAATGATGTTGCAGCAATCCGCGCTAATGGCCTACGTAGACGTCTTCCGTTGGACAGCGCTCCTGGCCTTTTTCTGCGCCCTGGCCGTATGGCTGTTCAAGAAACCCATAAAGCATACAGCTCCGCCACCCGGCGCTCATTAATTTACTTTTCATCTCTCGGTCGCGCACAAGTCCATGAAACAACGCTGCATCTCAAATTGACCGTAGAAGCGCCATCGCCACTCTGCGTTTCAGGGCCTCCGCTTTCCGCGAATCGTGCATCTATATACGGCATGACCGGCCGGCCTCTGCGGGTGCGGGCCGTGTTCAGGGGCAGGGGCGTTGGGTTTTCGCGATTTCCCTGGCTTACCGGTGACGAAGGAGAATCGCAAATGCAGTCACCGGACCCTGCCCTTTCTCAACACTTCTAAATCTCACCCCCGGGAGATCCATCTGATGGCAAATCCGTCGAAGGACCTGAAAGAAACTGAATCCACCTTGCGCTCTGTAATCCAGGCTCTGATCGACGGCCAGGAGGGCTTCCAAAAAATTGGCGAGCAACTCAAAAACGAAACCCTCAAAGAGTACTTCCTCGCCGAATCCCTGACCCGCGCGCAATTTCGCGGCGTGCTCGAATCCATCCTTCACCAGGAAGGCGTTCACGACATTAAAGAGAGTGGAACACCCATAGGGAAAGTACGCCGTGCATGGGGTGACCTCAAGTCCGCTCTGGGTGGCGGAGATCACACCCTTCTAGCCACCGCCGAAGAAGCCGAAGACGAAGCCGTCGATGCCTACTCCAAGGCGATGGACTCCGGCCTCCCGCTTCCCGTACGCCAGATCCTCACCACACAAGCAGCCCACATCCAGAAATCTCACGAATTTGTGAAAGCCGCACGCGACACCAGCAAATAGCAATCTCGAATCACCAGGTGCCTCGGACAGAACGACTGTCCGGGGCATTTCTGTTTGCGCGCCTTGGTCTGTCATTCTGAGCGAGCGTAGCGAGTCGAAGAATCTGCCCTGAAAATTCACGGCCTCCCCCAATCTCACTCTCCCACCGAGGTGTCATCCCGACCGGAGTCCGCCGTGGCGGACGGAGTGGAGGGATCCGCAGTTGCATTTTCATGGTTTCGGGTGGAACACCGTTCCATGCTCGACTGCAGTTGCCTTTCGTTTTTTCTCTGAGGATCCCGACCGACAAAAAGCCCGCTCCTTTTGCAGATAATTAAGCCCGAATGGCGTAGAACAAAGACAGAAAGGGAATCTGGCGTCGATCAGGGGCAAGGAGGAAGGGTCAACCCCTCGCAACACCCACCCCCCTAACGAGGCGTAACCTCCACTGCAAAATACTTTGCAGATAATTTATTCGTTTTGTGAAACAGGAAAGAGAATCGCGCCGTTTCATGCACTTGCAGCAAAATTGATAAACAGGAGTCAACTCACCAGCGGCAAAAAGCGCCTCTGATCCTCGTCGTAGCGCTCAATGCGCCCGCTAAGAATGTCGTAGTACCAGCCATGCACGCTGAGCCTGCCTTCTTCCATTGCATGCATAACGGAAGACTGCGCACGCAGATTGTGCAACTGGGCCACCACGTTCCCACGAATCAGCGACGCCAACTCCGCGCCGTCTCCGTCTCCCGCATTCAGTGGCTGCCGATAGTCATACGCCGCTTCCACGTGTTCGAGCCAGCGCCGCGCCTTGGGCAAATTCTCCAGCGACCGGTGATCCAGTTCCGCCTTCATCGCTCCGCAATCCGAGTGTCCACAAACGATGGCATACTTGACCCTCAACACCTCCACCGCGTACTCGATCGTCGCCGTGCACCCATCCACATCATTCCCTGAAACTGGCACCACGTTCCCCGCATTACGAGTGATAAACAAATCGCCGGGCTCGGTCCCGAGAATCATGTCCGGCACAATCCGCGAATCCGAACAGGTAATGAAGAGATACTCCGGTGCCTGCGACTCAGCCAGCAAATGAAAGTGGCTGCGCCGCTCCGGAAACACTTCGCCCAGAAACTTCCTGTGCCCTTCAAGCAACCGCTCCATCGTGACCTCACCTAGATGCGTCGGCATAAAAGTGCCTGCACCAGCCTATCGCATCCCCTCGGGAAAGTAGGACACTGATCCCTGTTAGCCTTGTTCTTCAGATCTCTGGAGGATTTTCAAGTCGTGACCAAACCTGCCTTCCTGCTTGCCTGCGTCGCCGCAACCGCGTTCACTTCCGTGCCCGTGAATGCTCAAGCCGTCGACACGCTCGACCCTGCGCTCAAATCGAGAATCGACCGCATCGCCTCGCAGGTTCTTGAGCAAACCGGTGTCCCTTCCGCCTCCGTCGCTATCGTCAAGGGTGGCAAGCTCGTCTACGCGCATGCCTACGGCAAAGCTCGCCTCGACCCCACGACGCCTGCAACGCCAGACATGCGCTACTCCATCGGTTCCATCTCCAAGCAATTCACTGCGGCCGCCATCCTTCTGCTCCAGGAACAAGGCAAGCTCAGCCTCGATGACGCTGTAAGCAAATGCGTTCCCGGTCTCACGCGCGGCGACGAAGTCACCATCCGCCAGATTCTCTCTCACACCTCCGGCTATCAGGACTACTGGCCCGAAGACTACGTAATGACCCCAATGCTTCGCCCTGAAACCGCGCAGCAGATCCTCGACACCTGGGCCAAAAAGCCGCTCGACTTCGACCCCGGAACCCAGTGGCAATACTCCAACACCAACTTCGTCATCGCCGGCGCAATCATCGAAAAGGTCAGCGGCCAAAAACTAATGGATTTTCTCGGACAGCAAATCTTCCATCCCCTCGGAATGAAGTCTGCGTGGAACTCCGATGAAGCCAAGCTAACCCAGGCCGACGCCACTCCGTACTATCGCAACGCTCTGGGCCCTTTGCGCGTTGCTCCCAAAGAAGGCCGCGGATGGACATTCGCCATGGGTGAGTTGGCCATGACCGCGCACGATCTCGCTCTCTGGGACGAAAGCCTGATCGCCAAGTCCCTTCTCAAACCCGAGAGCTACAAACAGATGTTTACCGAGGTTAAGCTCAAAGACGGCAAAGGTACACACTACGGCCTTGGCGTCGAAGTCCTCGACCGCAACGGCCATCGCTCCATCGAGCACAGCGGCGAAGTCTCCGGTTTTGTTTCCGACAACGAAGTCCTTGTCGACGACGGCGTGGCGGTCGCGGTCTTTACCAATCAGGATGCCATCGGCGCTGCATCCACGATCGCGCGCCTCGCAGCTCCTGTGATTGGGGAATTTCCTCCAACCCCCACCGAAAAACAAGCCCTCGACATCTATCGCGACCTGCAGCAAGGCAAGATCGATCGCAGCCTTCTCGCACCCAATCTCAGCGACTACTTCACCGCGGAAGCCATCGCTGACTTCCACGACAGCCTCGCGCCCCTTGGCGAACCGCTCTCTTTCCGCCAGACCGGTGAACAATTGCGCGGCGGCATGACCTTCCACGCCTTTCAGATCACCTACCCGAACAAGCGCTTGAGGCTAACCACCTACACCTACCCCGACGGCAAGCTGGAGCAGTACCTCATCGCGCCCTCCGACTAGATCAGGGAACGTGATTTCCGTGCCAGGCGCGGGTTATATTGGTAGTCCCAACCAGGCCGCTGCCATCCATTCCCTGACCGAGGAGGTAGAAGTCCGTGAGTTCCATAAACGATCTAATCAAGTCCCACACTTCGTTTGCTCTCCGGCGCTCCCTTCGCCAGGTCTCTGAGGAATGGAAAATCAACCGCGTGCACCAGTCGGCAGTCAAGAAAGCGCGTCAGTCCTGGCAGGGCTCACCGCTGAAGATCAATCTCGGCTCCGGTCCTTTCGGAAAAGCCGGCTGGCTGAATATTGACCTCTACGATTCGCGCGCCGATCTTCGCCTCGATCTCCGCGAGCCCTGGCCCTTCCCAGACGGAAGCATCACCTGCATTTATAGCGAGCACGTATTCGAGCATTTCGAAATCTACACTGAAGTGCCGCACGTCCTTTCGGAGTCACTGCGTGTTCTCCAACCCGGCGGAGTCTTCGATGTCGGAGTACCTGACACCGAATGTCCGCTTCGGGGATATGGCTTTCCAGACGACGATTACTGGAAGCACGTTACGTCCTGGCATCCTGCGGACTGTGAAACCCAGCTCGACCACATCAACTACCATTTCCGTCAGGGCTCAGAGCATAAGTACGCGTGGGATGAAGAGACACTGGGCAAAACCTTGCTAAAGGCAGGTTTCGTCGATGTGAACCGTCGGCCTTTCGACGCCACTCTCGATAGCGAACACAGGCAGATCGCAACGCTCTATATGCGGGCCTTCAAACCCGGCCCTGTCGCAGCATAGATCCACACCTCCGCTCATCTGGCTCAACACATCCCATTTCCAATGCCGAAAATCCGACAACGCTATTTCCTAATCAATGTCAGCGTTTCTCTCGCCGCGAATATCCTCATCGCGAGGTTCAATATGCGTTTGCGATCGTTGCACTTTTTGCTTTTGATCGCGATGCCTGCGCTGGCACTCGCCGAAACACCGCTGCCTCCCCTGCATGACGGCGTGGTCGTGGTTGGTCCTGGTCCATTTCGCCACGACGGAGAGTTGCTTATTCAAGGCAAAATCACGCTGCGGAATATGACGCTCAACCTGCACGGCCCGATTCGCGTCACCGCGGATGCAACGTTGGAACTCGAAGACGTCCATCTTGCGATCTCCGATCCCGACGGCGCGCCAAATGGCACAAGTGGACTCAGGTGTGACGGCCCCGCTCACGTAATCATCCGTCACTCCACCATGGCGCCGGTCGGCAGCGCTCACCCCATGTGGCTGCTGCGTGGGAATGTGCACGTGGAGGACTTCTCCACCACCAACTCCGAGTTTCATCTCAACCAGGTTCACGCGCAGCTTGATCGACTGAAGATCTTCGAACTCGAAATCTCCCACGGGAGCCAGGTCACCGCCCACGGGCTGGATCTTGTCTTCCTATCCAGCCACACCAGTGAAAACGATAATCTGCAAATCTCTGGAATCCCCGTCGATCGCGCCTTTACGCGAAAGCTTGCTTTGGGTTCTGGCGCTAATGCCGACTTGACCGATTCCCGGATGCAGATCTTCCTTCTCTACATGCATGGTCACGCCAATGCATCGCTGGCCCACATCGATCGAACCCAACTCGCCATCTCGCCAGACTGCAGTGGCACTCTGCGACTTCAAAAAGGCCGGCTCGGGTCAGATGCCAGTCCCGCTGTCTTTCCCGACACAAAGAAATCCAACTGCCAGTTTCATATCGCCCTCAACGATGTGAACGTCGATACGTGGGACGTATACGCGGCGGGTCACGCCGATTTGACCCTGGAGGACTCCCAGATCGATGAGCTCATCTTGAACGACCACGCATCCATTCTTGTCCGCAACTCGATCGTCTACGCCGACTGGCTTGGAGTCTCCGGGGACACTCATCTCAATGTTGAGAACTCCACCGTGGGAGCTCTTCGCCTGACCGCTGAGCGTCCCGACCTTGCAACCAGCCAGATTCGAGTTTCGGGGAAGGCCCATGCGACATTCTCGGGAGTCAGGTTCGACTGCGGACTGGTGGCCTCAGACGATGCCGTCGTCGAAATCCGTCACGCCCTAGCCCCGCCCAAATATACCCACCACTCTGGAAACTCGGTGGTTCTGGTCGACACCCCTACAACTCCGCGCCGGAATTAACAAGAAAACCAAACCAATTCCCAATTCCTGCAAATTCATGCGCATTCGCCTCACCCTGCCGTAATGCACCCCAGCCGGATGCGCGATACACTTGTCTCTGACCTATGTTTGAAAACCTCACAGAAAAACTGCAACGGGCCTTTAAAACACTTCGCGGTCAAGGCACGCTCACCGAAGAAAACATCGGCGAAGCCCTGCGCGAAATTCGCGTCGCCCTGCTCGAAGCCGACGTCAACCTCAACGTCGCTCGAGAGCTGGTAGATCACATCCGCGCCAAAGCCATTGGCACCGAGGTACTTACCGCGCTATCGCCCTCCGAACAGGTCATCAAGATCGTCCGCGACGAACTTGTCGAACTTCTCGGAAAAGACACCGCCAGATTCAAATTTGCCTCTCAGCCGCCCACTGTCATCCTCATGGCCGGCCTCCAGGGTTCCGGCAAAACCACCACCAGCGGCAAACTCGCAGCGTGGCTAAAAAAAGGCGGACACCGTCCCATGCTCGTCTCGGTCGACGTCTACCGTCCCGCTGCGCGCGAGCAGCTCAAGGTCGTCGCAAAATCCATTGAAGCCCGTCTCTACGAAGGCAATCTCAAGGACGAGCCCCCCGGTTCTGCCCTCGTCGAGCGCCTCGCGCAGGAAGCCCGCCGCGAAGCCCGCAACATGGCTTGCGACACCCTCATCGTCGACACCGCCGGACGTCTCCATATCGACGAAGACCTCATGGGCGAAATGGAGCGTCTCAAAAAGCTCCTCAATCCGCAGGAAATCCTCTTCGTCGCCGATGCCATGACGGGCCAGGATGCCGTCAACTCCGCAAAGGATTTCCACACCCGCTTGGGCCTTACCGGCGTCATCCTCACCAAGATGGATGGAGACTCACGCGGCGGCGCGGCTCTCTCGATCCGCCATGTGACCGGCCAGCCCATCAAGTTCATCGGCACCGGAGAAAAGGCAGACGCCTTCGAGCCGTTTCATCCTGATCGCATCGTCGGCCGCATCCTTGGCATGGGCGACATGCTTTCGCTCATCGAAAAGGCGGAGTCGACGCTCGACCGCAAAAAATCCGAGGAATTCGCCAAAAAGGCGCTGCTCGGTGACGGCTTCACGCTCGAAGACTTCCGCGATCAGCTCAAGCAGATCAAGAAACTCGGTTCGATGGAAAGCATTCTGAAAATGCTCCCCTCCGTCGGTCCTTTCGCGGGCATGCAGGAAGCATCAAAGAATGTAGACGAAAAGCAGTTTGTGCGCCTCGAAGCGATCATCAACTCCATGACCCCTAAGGAGCGCCACAACCACGAAATCATCTCCGGTTCACGACGCAAACGCATCGCCTCCGGTTCCGGAACATCTGTGCAGGAAGTAAATCAGCTGTTGCGCCAATACTCGCAAATGGCAAAGATGTTCAAATCGATGGGTAAAGGCGGCCTCGCCAAACAGATGATGCGCGGCGGAATGGGCGCCATGGGCTTAGGCGGCAGACAAAAATTTGGCCGGTAACAAGATTTCGCCCTGTAACAAACGTTGTAATCCTGAGCGAGCGCAGCGAGTCGAAGTGTCTGCGGTTGCTCCTAAAATCTGAGTAACCCCCGTATCCTTGAAGAAGCCATGACCGCCTTGCAAGACCAACTCGACGAGATCACCGCCAACACCCGCCAACTTGTGCAGGCCGAACGTCTCGCCGTGGGCGAGCGCGCAGTAGAAGAGTTGTTCGCCACCGGCATCGAAGATCATATCCTTCCCGTCGGCGCAATAGCTCCCAGCTTCGCGCTCAAAGACACAAGCGGAAAGATCGTGCGTTCCGCCGACATGCTCGCTCTTGGCCCGCTGGTCATCAAATTCTTCCGCGGCCGGTGGTGCTCTTATTGCGTCACTGAACTCGAGGCCTGGCGCGACCTCTACGGCCAGCTCCGCGAGCGCGGAGCCCTCATGGTTGCGATCGGCCCGCAAAACGAGCGTCAAAGCGACTTCATGGCTGGCCAGCACGGGCTCCCGTTCCCGGTGCTCACCGATCCCGCCTGTGCACTGGCCGAGCAATTCGGTCTCGTCTACACCGTCCCCGAATACCTGCAACAGTACTACCGCTCCATCCTCGTCAACATTCCGTTCGTCAACGGAGAGCCAAGCTGGCGTTTACCCCTTCCCGCGACGTACGTCATCTCAAAAGATCGGAAGGTCGTCTTCGCCGAGGCCCACGCCGATTTCCGAGTTCGCCCCGAACCCGAAGAGGCCCTCGCCGCCGCCCTCGCTACACATCACCGCTAACACCCCTGCGGTTATTTACCGGAGGAAGCGCTTTTGAGCTGACTTCTCTGAACCTCGGCTTCGACTTTCGCCAGGGTGATTCCTCGCAGTAGAAACACCTTGCTCCGCGACGACTCGCCAGAGATAAGTTCCACACTGCTCCGGGACAAAGAAAACATGTCCGCGAGAAACGCAATCACCGCCGAGTTTGCACGGCCCTCGATCGGCGGCGCCTGCACTGCAATCTTCAACTGCGCCGCAGCGCCCTCGCCATACACTCCAACGACCGCCGTCTTCTTTGCCCCCGGCTGCAGCCGCACTGCCAGCGTCACTCCCCCTTGAGCCGTACGCAGCATCTCCGAACTCATTCCGACCCTGCGTACGGCGCGCGCTTTCCAAACAGCGCCGTTCCTACCCGAATCCGCGTCGCGCCCTCTTCAATCGCAATGGCGAAATCGCCGCTCATCCCCATCGACAACACGTCCAAATTTAAGCGCGGATGCGTCGTCGCCCATCGATCCCGCCACTCGCGCAAGCTGCGAAAGCA
This sequence comes from uncultured Acidobacteriaceae bacterium, assembly GCA_963737915.1. Lineage (GTDB taxonomy): Bacteria > Acidobacteriota > Terriglobia > Terriglobales > Acidobacteriaceae > Telmatobacter. The sequence goes on from CAVTUP010000015.1 coordinate 36,144, forward strand.
TGCCCGTGTCACATCCTCCGCCACGCCCCACGGCGCAATGGTCATGAGACCACAAGTCTCGAGATGCGAAAAGCCCGGCAACGCCTCGAGCAACTGCGAAGCCTCAGTGGAATTGGGTTCCACTCCACCCTTCGTTTCCTCTGCGCTCAACTTCACTTCGATCAACACGGGCAGCCGCTTCCCCGAGCGCCCCGCGGCGTCATTCAGCCGCTCCGCGATCCGAGGGGAATCCACCGAATCGACGCCATCAAACAACTCCGCCGCTTTGCCCGTCTTATTCGATTGCAATTGTCCAATCAAGTGAACTCGAATCGGATTCTTCCCCGCCCCAGCCAATCCATCCTGCGATTGAAGGGCCGCGAGTTCTGGTGCCTTTGCAGCGAACTCCTGCACGCGATTTTCCCCAAACAGCGTGAGCCCTAGTTCCGCAGCCTCGGCGATCGTCAATGCCGGATACGTCTTCGTCACGGCCATCAACTCCACATCCCCGCGCGCACGTCCAGCGCGGCGACAAGCTTGCGCAATCGCCTCTTCCAGCCGTTCCAGATTTTCGCCCAGCTTGCTCATGACTCTTTGATCCGTTCAGTGAATCTCATCCACAGCTAGTTGCTGCAACTCTGCTCGAGGCCCACGCGTCCAAACTCTAAATGTGGACAGTCGTTCTTCTCATAATCTCCAACATCTTCATGACGTTTGCCTGGTACGGACATCTCAGGTTCCGTAGCGAAGCCTTGTGGAAGGTCATCCTCGTGAGCTGGATGATCGCTTTCTTCGAATATTGCTTCCAGGTGCCCGCTAACCGCATCGGTGCCGGTCACTTCAGCCCCGTCCAGCTCAAGGTGATTCAGGAAGTCGTCACACTCGTCGTCTTCGGCGTCTTCGTCACGTTCTACTTCGGTCAGCATCTGCGATGGAATCACGCCGTATCAGGCCTGTTCCTCGTCGGGGCCGTCTTCTTCGCTTTCCACAACTTCTAATCGGCACACCAAATTTTCCGACCACGACTCCCTCAGCGCCCGTGCTCCTCGAGGTACTTCTCCGCCTCCAGCGCCGCCATGCAGCCGGTTCCCGCCGCCGTGATTGCCTGCCGATAACGCCGATCCTGCACATCCCCGCATGCATACACGCCTGGAACGAGTGCCCCGTGCCTGGTAGTCAGTACGTTTTCTCTGGTGATCACGTACCCCTCGTCGTCGAGATCAATCTGTCCCGCAAACATCTTCGCGTTCGGCTCGTGGCCAATTCCGAGAAACAATCCATCCACATGCAGAGTGCTCTTCGCTCCGCTGTTCACATCGCGCAGGCGCAGCCCCTTCACTTCCTTCTCTTCCACGCCCAGCACTTCATCCACGACAGTGTTGGTGAGTAGTTCGATGTTCGGATGCGCCATGGCTCGCTCCAACATGATCTTCGAAGCGCGGAAAATGGGTCTCCGATGCAGCAGCGTCACCTTCGACGCGAAGCGGGTAAGAAACAGCGCTTCCTCCATTGCCGAGTCTCCGCCGCCGACCACCGCGATCTCCTTACCGCGGAAAAAGAACCCATCGCACGTAGCGCAACTTGAGACGCCGTGCCCGATCAGGGCCTGCTCACTCGGGAGCCCCAGCCATCGCGCGCTCGCCCCTGAAGCGATAATCAGCGTCCGCGTCATAATCTCACCGGCCGAAGTGTGCAGCCGAAACGGATGCCCCCCAAGCTCAACCTTGTCGAGGTGAGCCAGCTGGTACGTCGCGCCAAACCGCTCCGCCTGTTTCTTCATATTCTCGATTAGTTCCGGCCCCTGGATGCCGTCCGGCCATCCTGGAAAATTCTCCACCAGCGAGGTAATGGAAAGCTGGCCTCCGGGCTCATGGCCCTCCAGCACCAGCGGTTTCAGATTGGCGCGTGCGCTATAGATGGCGGCAGTGAGTCCGGCGCAGCCGGAGCCCAGGATCACGGTATCGCGAGTTTCGGTCATGAGGTTTCCCAATAGATTGTAGACGGAAGACCCAACTGTCCCAGCAGCGGGCTGCTCCCGCCCCTTCCGGCCGCGAACCCCTGCGGCCTCACAAGAGACGCTGTGTCTCTTCAGGAGCAATAGGTAAGATGTTCCACATGGCAAATCTGACTCTTATCTACGGACTGCGGCTGCTGCCCGAGGGCGAGGTCACTGAGATTAAAGACGCGACGCTCAAGCTGGCAAACGGCCACGAGGCTCACGTCACCATGCACTCCATCGAGGGCTCACGCCAGGAGATCGAACGGCAACTCAGGCGAAGTCTCGAAGCGTTCTTCGATTTTTATCCGGAGATCTGAATTAACCCGCCGACAACGCAGCGGTGAGCCAGTCGCTTCAGGCACTCACCGCATGAATCGTATCGGCCTTCTGGGCAGATGTTGCCGTCGGGGGTTTCGCTCCCGAACTGTGCCGCACCCGCAGGTTATCGATTGCGTATTCGATAAATCGCGGCTCGAAATGCGGTGACTCCCTCATAAACCGGCAGGTCGCCACCACCTGGTCGACAATGAACCGCGGATGATAAGCGGCGAATTCCATCCCCTTAACGACTGTCACAAGTTCCACGATGATGTCGAAAATATCGTCCGTCATCTCAATGGACTGCTTCTCGCATTCCTTGTCGAAAATCTTGCGGTAGTGCTCACGGCTGGGCGGTCCCACCTCGATCTTGTACGGTAGACGCCGCAAAAACGCCGGATCCATCAGGTCTTCCGGCTCCAGGTTGGTAGAGAAGATCACAAGCTCTTCGAACGGAATCGAAAACGTCTTGCCCGTATGCAGCTTCAGATAATCGACTCTGCTCTCAAGTGGCACGATCCACCGATTCAGCAAATTCGTGGGACTTACGATCTGCCTTCCAAAATCATCAATCAGCAGGCAACCCCCCAAAGCCTTCACATGCAAGGGCGCCTCATAATAGTGCCCCGTCGGGTCGTAGCGCAGATCCAACATCTCCAACGTCAGTTCACCGCCCGTGACGACAAAGGGCCTTTGACACGGAACCCACCGCGCATCATACGACTGCGCCTTCACTACTGAGAGCGCATTCTCATCATCGATATTGGTTGCGTCGAGCGGCAAGTGAATGCTCGGGTCGTGAACGCGGATTATCTGGCCTTCCACCACCACTGCATAAGGCACATAAATCACATCGCTGAACACCGACGCGAATCGCTGCGCCACCGTGGTCTTTCCATTTCCCGGCGGACCGTAGAGAAGCATGGCGCGCCCTGAGTTCAACGCCGGACCGCACTGCTCCATGATCCTCTCGTCAAACTGCAGCCCCGCGGTGGCAGCCTTGATCTTCTCGTAGGTCACCAACTCATTCGTGAGCTTCTGCATGTTTACCTGGTCGGTAAAGTCCTCAATTGTTACCGGAGCAGGCCCCACATAATGCAATCTCTGAAGTGCATCCTGCACATACCGCCGACCTTCTTCAGTGAACGTGTAGGCCAGGTCAATCAAACTATCGGAATTGCGCGAACCGAGGTTCTGCAGCAGTTGCCTATCCACCGCCATCCGAACCAGTTCCAGCACAATGTGGTAAGGCAGCTTGATCGCATCGGCAAACTGGCGAACCGTTTGTAGTCGGCCCGTATAGATCAGTTTCAGAAGCAATCCAAGCAGGTCGGCTTCATCCAGCCCCGTTGACCTGATGTCCGCTGGCTCTGTCGGCGTCCGGTGCAGAAAGGAGTTCAGTGTCTCCTGCGAGATCATCCCGAGCGCGACAAGATTGTCCCCCAGTCGTCCACCGTGCATGGCCAGCCGCTCTAGTGCCTTGGCCACGTCTTGTTCGGTAACCAGTTTTGCTCTGATGAGCAAGTCGCCTAACCGCAGTCGTGCGCTGATGGTGTCCTCCCAGTGGTGCTCGGAACGCTAAGTTCTCTGGATTGCTAGAACATTCTAGCGGACTTGGTAACGTCATGGTGAACTTAGGTAATCTATTCAGTCCAAAACCAGTTACTATCGGGTCGTCAAGGAATCGACCCTTCAGCTCTTCCGAAATCTCTCCGGCAAAAGAACTCCATCACTCGTGAATTCGCCGGAATATCCCGAGGCCTGCGGCAGGAAAGCATGAGGATCGCGGCGAATCCCGAGCCTCTGCTACCTGGGTGACCCCTCGGGCATCAGATAAGCAGAGTGAGGCGCGATGAGTGAACTGACAAAACCGCTCCCGGCCAAGATTCAATCTGGAACCCGTCCAGACCGACCCCATGTCGTGATTGTCGGTGCAGGATTTGGTGGCATACATGCCGCAAAAGCGCTGGCCAAAACACCGGTCGACGTAACCGTTATCGACCGTCGCAACCACCATACCTTTCAGCCACTTCTTTACCAGGTCGCGCTAGCCGTCCTCTCGCCGGCGAGCATCGCTCAGCCTATTCGCACCATCCTGCGCAGCCAATCCAACACCGAAGTCCTGATGGACGAAGTAACAGGCATCGACATCGAAAAGCGTCAGGTCATTCTCAACTCCGGAGCTACCGAATCGTACGACTACCTTGTGCTCGCCACCGGCGCCACACATTCCTACTTCGGACACGGTGATTGGGCACCACTGGCCCCAGGCCTCAAGACCCTCGAAGACGCCGTAGAGATCCGGCGCCGTGTTCTGCTTGCCTTTGAACTCGCTGAGCGGCAGATGCAGGTCCACCGCTGGCATCCTCCGCTGAACTTCGTGGTCATTGGCGGCGGTCCAACTGGAGTTGAATTGGCGGGGGCCATCAGTGACATCACCAAACAGTACATGCGCCATGACTTTCGCCATATCGATCCATCCACGGCGCGCGTGATCCTCCTCGATGGTGGTCCGCGTGTGCTCGCTGCCTACCCCGAAGACCTCTCTGCGAAGGCGGAGAAAACCCTGAAGGCCCTTGGCGTCGAAGTCCACACCAAAAGCCAGGTGACTGGCGTCGGCCCAGGTTGGGTCGAGGCCAACAATGAGCGCATTGAATCCGCAGTCACTCTATGGGCAGCGGGCGTGCAAGCTTCCCCGCTCGGCAAACTGCTCGGCGCCCCTCTCGACAAGCGCGGTTGCGTCATTGTCGACGACCGCCTCAATCCGCCCGGACTCCCGGAAGTCTTTGTGCTCGGTGATCTGGCGCATCTCGAGCAGGATGGACGCCAGATTCCTGGAGTCGCCCAACCCGCCATGCAAATGGGAGACCACGTAGCCAAGATCATCGCTGCAGACCTCGCCCATAAGCAACGGCCGGGTTTCCGCTACTTCGATAAGGGAGACATGGCCACCATCGGTCGAATGTCTGCGGTTGCCAAGGTGGAGTGGCCTTTCAAAGCGCATCTGAGCGGACTGCTCGCCTGGCTCACTTGGATATCCGTCCACATCTTCTTTCTCATCGGATTCCGCAATCGACTCTCAGTCTTCGGCACCTGGGTCTGGACGTACTTCACCTTCACACGAAGCGCGCGCTTGATCACCGGCGATCAGCGTCTTCCGGGCTGGCAAGATCAGATCAACGCTGGCCCCGCAGCAGCCGAAACCGAAAGGGCCGTCGAAGTGAAGTGAATTTATCCCGCGCGAGAGTTCAGGCCGTTGAAAACCGGCTGTGCCCGGGAAACTCTCCGGCAAATTTGATTGTTCCCTTTTGCAGATAATTATTGCCCGTTGGCGCACAATCATATGGAAGGTCAAGATCGGTCTTAGAGGTAAGTGACGTTCTCGAGTCTGGATGTTTGGGGCTGGTAAGGAGGGGGTACCCCCCTCCCAAAAAAATATAGTCAGAAAATTTGCAGATTATTTCGTGAAAGTATGATCGTAGATTCCACCTGCGGCTGCTTCAAAACCGGCGCAAACAGCCTTTCAGCGTCGGGTAAACTGGTAAGAGTCATGCTTGATTTGGGATTTGTCCGTAGCAACCTCGAAGCTGTGGAAGAAAAACTGCGCGCCCGCGGTGCTGACCCCGCTGCGCTCCTGGGCGATTTTCGAGCCTTGGACCAAAGCCGTCGCGAGGCCATCACTTCGGCCGAACAGCTCAAGGCGCGCCGCAATGACCTTAGCCAGCAGGTGGGAGCACTCAAGAAAGCCGGCCAGGACGCAACGGCCGTCATGGACGAAACGCGTGCCTTGAAAGAGAAACTCGAAGAGCTCGACAAGACCGCATCCGCACTCGACGAAAAGATGCGCCTGTCACTCGCGAGCATTCCCAACCTGACCCGCGATGAAGTCCCGACGGGCAAATCAGAGGCGGACAACGTCACAGTCAAAACCTGGGGAGACAAGCCCACCTTCGGATTCGAACCCAAGCCTCACTGGGAACTCGGCGAATCCCTCGGCATCCTCGATCTCGAACGCGCTGCAAAACTGAGTGGCGCGCGTTTTGCCGTTTACATGGGTGCCGGAGCGCGGCTCGAGCGCGCGCTCATCAGCTTCATGCTTGACCTGCATACGCAGCGGCATGGATACACCGAGGTCCTGCCACCCTTCATGGTCAATTCGAAGAGCCTCTTCGGCACCGGCCAGCTTCCCAAGTTCGCTGAGGATCTTTTCCGCTGCTCCGACGCCGATGCGGAAGCAGTGGCACGCGGCGAGTTCAAAGATAATGACCACTGGCTCATCCCAACGGCAGAAGTCCCGGTCACCAATCTCTACCGCGATGAGATTCTCGACGAGACAGCGCTTCCGATCCGTCTCACCGCCTACACTCCATGCTTCCGTGCCGAAGCCGGCGCCGCAGGCAAAGACACCCGTGGCATCATTCGCCAACACCAGTTTCAAAAGGTCGAGCTCGTCAAGTTCACTCTCCCGGCAGAATCAGACGCGGAGCACGAACGCCTGACGCGCGATGCAGAGGAAATTCTCGAAGCCCTGAAGCTTCCCTATCGCCGCGTTCTGCTCTGTACCGGCGACACCGGTTTCTCTTCGGCAAAGACCTTCGACCTTGAAGTCTGGCTCCCTGGTCAGCAGCTCTATCGCGAAATCTCTTCCTGTTCGAACTTCGAAGCCTTTCAGGCGCGTCGCGCCAACATCCGTTTCAAGGGGGCAGGCAAAGGCAAAACTGAATTCGTGCACACCATCAACGGCAGTGGCCTGGCAGTCGGTCGCACGTGGCTCGCGATCCTCGAAAACTATCAGCAGGCCGACGGCTCAGTCGTGGTTCCAGAGGCGCTCCGTCCCTACATGGGCGGCCTCGAACGAATCACCAAATAAGGGCAAGATGAACAAGGTTCTAAAAAGCTATTTCTACTGGACTTACCCGCGCGGCAGCTTTCACTATGACGTCATGGTGACGCTGATTCTTCTTTTCATTTTCGTTACCCCGCACCTTTGGAATTACCACGACAAGGCCTCGAGTGCCGCTGGCCCCTCGCATCCGATCCAGGTCGTGAGCGATGGCAGTCATGGTCTGCTCGTCACCGTCGACGGTTCCGACCTCGTGGTGCCCACAACTGCCTCAGAGAATGAGGTCCGCAAAATGATGCGTAAAGCCATTGAGCCGGTCACCGGCGACGCCGTCTCCGTAGTCCGCTGGGAAACGGCCCTCGATCCCCAGGGCAATCGAGTCTGGAAGATCTGGGCCCGCCGATAACATCTGCGTCGTTTGCCGCATCCTAGCGTCCAATAGTGAAGGAATCCTATGCTCTTGGGAAGAAGACTGGTAATTGCCACATTCATCGCGCTTTTGCTACCCGTGCGCGCTGCATTTGCCGACGATCTTGAAGGCGTGCTGCGCAAGCTCGATGCTGCCGCTGCAAATTTTCAATCCACCACTGCCGACTTTGAATTTGATTCCACTCAGACCGACCCTGTCCCGGATACCGATGTGCAGAAAGGCACCGTCTACTACGATCGCAAAGGCAATGCCTTCCAGATGGGCGTGCACATCAACGAAGTCAACGGCAAGCCGGTTCCCAAAATCATCACCGTGTCTGGTGGCGTATTCAAGCTCTACGAAAAGCTGCCGAACCAGGTCACCACATCCAGCAAGGTCAGCAAATACGAAAGCTACCTCGTACTCGGCTTCGGCGCGAGCGGCAAAGATCTCCAGCAGAAATGGAACATCACTTATCTCGGTTCAGAGACTCTCAACGGCATCAAGACTGACAAGCTTCAGCTGATTGCCAAGGACCCTCAAGTTCTCAAGCTGTTTCCGAAGGTTGTCATCTGGATTGACCCGTCTCGCGGCGTAAGCCTCAAGCAATTCTTCGATGAGGGACAGGGCCAGTCCCGCACCTGCATCTACTCAAACATCAAGGTGAATCAACCTCTCCCCGCAGACGCCTTCACCTTCAAGACCGACAGCAAGACCCAGTTCATTAATCGGTAGAGCGCAACCCCACCCAGCACAAACAACATGGGAAAGCATTCGAGCGTGTAGCGAGCTTCCGGCGCCGCGACAGTAAGCAGCATCGCGCTCCGCAGCGCCATGTAAGCCAGCATCCACTGCCACATTCGCGGCCGCAGCCACAATCCGGCCGCGCCCAGCATAAGATAGAAGGCGTTCAACGCTGCATAGAACCAGGCGAATCTCGTCTCCGCTTTGTGATGTGCATAGACCCACCAATCCAGATCGATCGGAAGATTCTCCACCCGTGGCCGCAGCCACATATCCGCCACGCGCCCCAAAGGCAACAACACATGCGATCTTATCGGATGCGCCACGCTCCGCTGCTCCGCCAGATGCGCAAAACGCGAATCAATCTCCGACGTGAGGTTGTAGCCGTTCCTGTTGTAATCGTCGGCGAGAGACGCAGTCTCCGAGTATTGCTCCGCGGAATCAAAAGCTCGACGAGGGAGCTGCTTTATATCGAGTTCATTGTCGGGAACATTCCAATACACGCCGTACGTCGATACGAAATCCAGGCTCCAGGTCTTCGTCCAGTTTTCCCAACCTTCGTGAATGTCCTCGCCCGGATCGTTTGCATAACGTGGAGCTAGCGGTTCAAAAACATGAAACACGCGCCAGTTGCGCCACGTCCATGCAACAAAGGGAGTCGCCCCCAAAAGAACGCACACCAGCAACATCCGAACTGCGCGTCCACTTTCCATCACTCCGCGCTCGTTGCCCCGCCCGACGCCAACCAGCATTGCCGGAGCAAATGCCAGTGCCGCCAACACTCCGTCAGGCCTCAGCAGGGCCGCGTAGGTCATCGCAAAGGTGAATCCCAGCGCCGAGTTCCACGATGCCCGCTCCTGAAAACGCACTGCACACCAAATCGCCAGTGTCAGCGCAAAAAGAGTTGGCCCCTCGCTCAATGGGTTTGCGGCATAAATTGCCGTGAACGGGCACAAGCGCAGAAAGCCAAAGCGCGCAGTGCGCAGCTCCGCTCTTCATTGCATCTGGCGCGATCCGCCGTGCCACATCGGCAAGGAGCAAGCATCCGGCCAACTCGAGTGCAATCTGTACCCACGCCGCCGCCGCGTAGTTTTCCATGCCAAATACTTTGAAACACCCCGCCAGGAAAAGCGGATAGCCCGGCAAACGAATCAACGTCGGATACATCTCACCCGTACCAACCGTCAGCGCGTAGCGTCCATGCAGCAGAAGATTCTTTGCGATCCCCCCGTAGATCAGCGAATCTCCGTTGACCTCGAAGAAATGTTTCAGCATCCAAACACGCAGTAGTCCCCCTGCGATCATCGCCATCACGAGCGATATGACAGAGCGCAATCGGCTTACACTTCTGCTCGACGCCATCGATTGACTCAAGGGGGCAGCTTCCATACGATTCGTAATGTATAGCGTAGACCGTTTCCGCGGCTTCGCGAATGTGGAAACGAGAACGTACCATGCCCGATAAGCAGATATTTTTTGACCCACAACGAAAGCGATGGAAGCGCCTGCGGCGCGTTCTCGATATAACAGCGGTTATTTCTACTCTGGTTCTGGCACTCTTCCTGTTCAATATCTTTCGCGTTCAGCGGCTCCCGGAGTTGCTGCTGCCCGCGCCTAAGCACAATTACAAAGCCCTCCAGAATCGGCCTCCGATTGCGCGAAGAGGCACACGACCCACTCGCCGCAAGACTGACCGTAAGCCTTCTGAAATTCCCTTCAACACCGGCGAAGGTTTGCGGATCGCCTATTACATCCCTGACGACGCTTCCAGCTATTCGTCCTTGAAAGAGCACATCCATCAAATCGATCTGTTGTTTCCACAGTGGCTTCATGTTGAAGCGCCCTCGACTGCCTTGATGGGCACGACGCAGGATGGTCGTGAATTTCCCATCTTTGACGGAACCGTTGTTCACGATCCCGACGACCTGAACAAGGTCAAACGCGCCATTCAAGGATCGCGCGAAGACACCGAGATCTTTCCCCATCTGAACAATTTCAACTCTCATACTCAGAGCTTCGATCCTGCCATGGGTGAGTTGCTCAAGGACAAAAGAAAACGCCAGGAGATTCGTCTCCAGCTTCAGCGCCTCTTCACTCTGTTCCCGGGTTACCACGGGCTGTCGTTCGATGTTGAGAATTTGAGTGAAGACGCCAACAGCGCATATCTCACCTTCATCGAGGAACTCTACTCTGACCTGCACCCGCGCAACCTGCGCCTCTACGTAAATGTCGGCGTCTCCACGACACCGGAAGATTTGAAACGAATCTCAGAAAATTCGGACGGCGTTGTCCTGATGAACTACGACGAGCACGAATTGGAGAGCCAACCGGGTCCCGTGGCCAGCCAGGATTGGTTTATCGCCAACCTTGCGCGCGCTCTCAAAATTGTTCCCAAGGACAAGCTGATCTGTGCCGTTGGCAACTATGGCTACGACTGGGAGATGTCGATCCCAGATCCAAAGGCACGGAATGAAAAACTCCGCAAACCGCATGTAGTTAACACCGAGGTCGTTGACCACGTATCCGACGCCTGGCAACGCGCGAGCGATGCGGACGCCGACCTCGACCTCGATTACAACTCGCTCAATCCTCACTTCGAGTACATCGACGAAGACTCGCATACACGCCACGTAGTCTGGTTCCTCGACGGCGTCACGATGTTGAATGAGATGCGCGGCGCGCGATTGCTTGGCCTGCAGACATTCGCTCTCTGGCGACTGGGTTCAGAAGACCGATCCCTGTGGAATGTATGGGACAAGCCAAGCAGCCCCGAATCGCTCGCGGCTCTGGATTCCATGCAACCGGGACACGATGTCGAAACGCAGGGCGACGGCGAAATTATCCGCGTCACCGGCTTGCCGCAGACCGGCAGGCGCACAATCGTGGTCGACACCGACGAGCCCGACCCACGCAAAAAGCTCATCATCGATGAGCATATGGATGCGTATCCGCATGGATACACCGTTTTGCAATACGGCTACCACCCCAACAAGGTCGCACTCAGCTTCGACGACGGTCCTGATCCAAAATGGACCCCCAAAATCCTCGACATTCTCAAGGAGAAACAGGTCAAGGGAACGTTCATGATGATCGGAGCCGAAGCGCAGGAGAACATCGGTCTCATGCAACGGGTTGCGCGCGAAGGCCACGAGATCGGCAATCACACGTTCTTTCATCCCGACATCAGCGAAATCTCGACGCAGCAACTTGACTTCGAAGTCAAGCTCACCGAACGCCTCTTCGCGAGCAAGCTTGGAGTTCAACCTCTCTACTTCCGCCCACCCTACGACATCGACGAAGAACCAGACACCGACGATCAGGCCGCTCCGATCGTTCGCATTCAGCAGGATGGCTTCACTGTTGTCGGCAACAAGCTTGACACCAATGATTGGGACGAGCGCGTCCGCAAGACTCCGGCTGAAGTAACCCAGCTCGTCCTCGATCAACTGGAAAGAATGAAGACGAAGCCGCAGTTTCGCGGATCGGTCATCCTTTTGCACGATGGTGGCGGCGATCGTTCCGTGACCATTGCTTCACTCCCACTGCTCATTGACACGCTCCGGACCAAGGGATACGAGATCGTCCCGGTGTCAGCTCTGATGGGCAAAACAACTGCCCAGGTCATGCCACCTCTCACAATGCGTCAGTACGTGCGTGCTGTCCCGGACTCCATTGCCTTTTCCGCCCTTTCCATACTTGGCCGGTTCATCGTGTTCGTCTTCTTCGTGGGTGACATCCTGATGAGCTCCCGCCTGATCATCGTTGGAATCTTCGCCATCATCGATCGTCTTCGCCGCCCTCATCGCCAGGCTTCGCCGGGCTTCAATCCACGTGTGGCCGTGCTTGTGCCCGCCTACAACGAAGAGAAGGTCATCGTCCGAACCATTCGCTCCGTTCTCAACTCCGACTACGACAATCTCCACGTAATCGTCATTGACGATGGATCATCCGACCGCACGTTTGAAGTTGCCCGCGAAGCCTACGCTCATGAAATCACCGCAGGCCGCGTGCAGGTGCTCACCAAGCCCAATGGCGGCAAGGCCGCGGCGCTCAACTATGCGCTGGATCGCCTTGAAGAGGATTTTTACGTAGGCATCGACGCAGACACCGTCATTGCCAATGACGCGATCTCGAAGCTGATTCCGCATTTCGAAGATCCACGAATCGGTGCTGTCGCCGGCAATGCGAAGGTCGGCAATCGTGTCAATCTCTGGACCCGGTGGCAAGCCCTCGAGTACATCACGAGTCAAAATTTCGAGCGACGGGCGCTCGATCTTTTCAACGTGGTGACGGTCGTGCCCGGGGCCATCGGTGCTTGGCGTACTGCCCCTGTGAAAGCTGCCGGGGGCTACCCGCTCAACACCGTCGCGGAAGATGCAGACCTCACCATGAATCTGCTCGAACAAAAGTTCAAGGTTGTCTATGAAGATCGCGCGCTTGCCTTCACCGAGGCCCCCATCGACGCAAGCGGACTCATGCGCCAGCGCTTCCGCTGGTCATTCGGAATCCTGCAGGCCATTTGGAAACATCGCGCCGCCTTCGTGCGCAACAAGGCGATGGGGCTCTTCGCACTGCCCAATATTCTGATCTTCCAAATGCTGTTGCCGCTTGTCTCACCCTTCATCGACTTAATGTTTCTCGCCGGTGTCATCCACTATTTCGTCGATCGCCACTACCACCCCGAAGCGGCCTCTATGGCGAGCTTTGAAAAACTCCTTGCCTACTTCGGAGCGTTCCTGCTCATCGATTTCATCACGTCGACAATTGCGTTTTCGCTCGAGCGCCGCCATCCCGCCAACAAGGGAGACGCATGGCTCCTCTTCCACATATGGCTGCAGCGCTTCGCTTATCGCCAGGTCTTCTCGATTGTGCTGTTCAAGACCCTCAAGCGCGCCATCGACGGCAAGCCCTTCAACTGGGACAAGCTGGAGCGCACGGCAAAAATGAGCAAACAGACAGAAGCCTTGACCGAATCGACGTAATCCACCTTGAATCCAGCGTCACGTCCTATCTGTGATGTCCGCCGGAATGGCCGCCACCGCCAGAGTGACCGCCCCCGGAGTGGCTCCCACCACCGAAATGACCGCCACCGGTGAAGTGTCCGCCGCCTCCACCACCAAAGTGGCTGGTCTTCGGAGCTTTGTAGCCTCCGCCACCGCCAAACCCTCCGAAGCTCTTTGAGGAATGCCCGCCGCCAAAATTGGACGACCCGCCAAACCCTCGGCTGCCCCCGTTGAAGCTCTGCGAATTTTGACCGCGCCCGAACCAATGGAAGCCGCCACCTGAGCCATTCTGCGACCCGCTGTGTCCGGAGCTCCCGCCATACGAACGATACGAATTGCCTGCGTTCCCCCGAAATCCTGATTCCGGGGAACGATAAATTGGGTTGGCGCGGGCGATCTCTTGCTGCGACCCGTAGCCCTGGCGCTCTCTGCCGTACCCATTGCCTTGTCGTCCGTAGGCCTCTGACCCGCCGTAGGGCTGTGGGCGTCCTCCAAAGAACTGCTGCGATCGCCCTCCATTCTGTTGCGGTTGCCCGATCGCCCGAGGCATCCGGTTATAAGCCTGCTGAGCTGAGCGTCCGAAGCTGTCGCTGGAATACTGGTGTCCGCGCTGATAGCCCTCGGCAATCCTGCCATTTCCGAATCTTCCGGAGTTCCCAAAAGCTCCTGCCTGGCGATCAAATCCTCGATCGAAGCCGGGACGTGGTCGAGGATAGCTCCCGTGCCCCCAACCGGCGCCACCCCGATATCCAGATCTCTCCCAGCCTCCCCTAAAGGCGCGGGGCCCCCCGTGAGCGAAGCCCCAGTCCGACACTTGAGTGCTGCGAGAACAGTAGCTGTCGTGATTGAACATTACGGAATGCGAGAACCAATCGAGACCCCAGCCCAACCAGCCCCACGGCGCGCCGGCAAAGGCCTGAAGCGCGATCCCAAAACCATATTGAATTGGTAACGCGCCCACTGCACCCAGCAGCGAAAAACCAGGATAAGGCGATACGGGCTGCCCGTAGACACTCCACGGGTCGTATTGAGGAACATAGACGACCTGCGGGTCAGGTGGTGCAAGTTCGATGTTTCCCTGGTCGACGGTCACTTGTTGCTGAGGAGTGGATTGTAGATTCCCCGCTGCCTGTGCACGGTCGCGCAACACCTGCACCGTCTGCATCACATCCTGAGGCTGGTTGTAGTACGCATTGCCGAGGTCCGTCGTCCATTGCAGGTTCCTCGCCATCTCAGCCAGCACCTGGGGAAACGCCGTCAGCGCCTTCACGCTTGGGTCCCAGCTCGTTTGCGCATCGGCACCGGCAACAATTTGTTGATCCGGTGCATTCCCCTGCATGCGCCGCCATTGATCCGCCGCCACCACCTGCGCCGGATAGGTCGACGCAGCCAGCACCTGTGCCAGCAAGTTATCGGGATAAAGCGCAATAGGAGCGACAATTTGCTCAAGTTGCTCGGGATTCAGCGCCTGCGCCTGCTGAGAGCCAGGCTGAAAGTAAGTCTGGTCCGGATCTGCATAAGCTTGCTGCTGATGGTCCTGCGGGCCATCTCCGGGCTGCTCCGGGTAGAGAGGCTGCTGACTGTATTGGGGCGGCCCGTCCGCTGTTGATTGATCCTGGGAATAGCCGCTGTCGTCGTAGACGCTGTTCGCCGGCCAGTTCTGAATTGGCACAGGCTTTTGTGCCCATAAGGTGCTCCCGGAAAGGAGCAACGCCAAAACAGCCGCATCCAGCCCAAGCCAGCGCTGACCCGGTTTGAGCGTTGAGTACCAATCACGGTCTATGCCGACGAAACGATGTCTATATCGGTTAGTTCGTAAGCAGAAGGGCAGCAGTCGAGAGAACCAGCGAAGGCGATCCGGACGCAGGTCTATTCGGGGGCTCATCACTCCTCACATTTCCCGAGCACTTGCGAAGCGCGTTTCGCCGGCGGCATGCATTGTCAGCCGTAGTCATTTTCGAGTGCGCTTTTTCCTCCGGTCGGCTCGTTGCCAGAGCGAGCAGGAAGCCGCCAGAGTTTGTTTCGCAAGTCTTAACCCTGCACCGGGACGTTAGTTTCTGTCCCGTCGTTGAAAATCTGAAAAAGACCGCTCCTCTTTCTCCCGTGATGAATCCAAAAGCTTGGCAGTCGAGTCACCGGCTCGACTACAATCGATTCGCTATGGCTACCGTAACGCTCCCGACCGATATCCTGCCCCGCGTGCCCAAGGGCGAGTTTGTGAATGAGCCCTTTATCGACTTCAAGGCTCCCGACAATGCCCGCAATATGAAGGAAGCACTGGGGCTCGTCGCCCATCAACTAGGGAACGAATACGACCTCGTGATCGGGGGACATCGCCTCAAAACCGAAGGCAAGATCAAATCCCTCAATCCCGCAAAGCCCTCGCAGATCGTAGGTATTCATCAGAAAGCAGGCGGTGAACACGCCGAAAAGGCGATGCAAGCGGCCCTGGAGGCGTTCGAACTGTGGAGCAGAACGTCGGTCGAGACGCGCGTCTCCCTGTTGCTTGGCGCAGCCGACATTATTCGAAAGCGCAAGTTCGAATTCTGCGCTTGGCTTACTTATGAGGTGGGAAAGAACTGGGCTGAGGCCGATGCAGACGTGGCTGAGACCATCGACTTCCTTGAGTTCTACAGTCGCGAGGCATTGCGGTTGGCAAAGGCTCGAACCCCGATTCAGCTTCCGGGCGAGCGCAATGAATTGCTTTACATCCCGCTCGGGGTCGGTGCGGTCATTCCGCCCTGGAACTTTCCCTTCGCCATCATGGCTGGAATGACGGTAGCCTCGATCGTGACCGGAAACACCGTAATTTTGAAGCCTTCGAGCGACTCACCCACAATCGCCGCAAAGTTCATCGAGGTGCTCGAGGAGGCTGGTATGCCCGGCGGCGTGGTTAACTTCTGCCCCGGCTCCGGTGCCAGTTTCGGCAATGCAATCGTAGAGCACCCCAAGACCCGCTTCATCGCTTTCACCGGCTCAAAGTCGGTCGGCCTGGAGATTCACGAACGCGCAGCTCGCCATCAGCCCGGCCAAATCTGGATCAAGCGAACAGTGCTCGAGATGGGGGGCAAAGACTCAATGCTGGTTTGCGCCGACGCCGATGTCGACACGGCAGTCGAAGGAGTCGTCGCGGCGGCCTTTGGGTTCAGCGGACAGAAATGCTCAGCCTGTTCTCGTGCAATTGTGGAAGCTCCCATATACGACGTGTTCGTCGAGCGTCTCCGTGAGCGTGTCGCAAAACTCACTGTCGGTGATCCAGCGACGAATCCGAATATGGGCCCGGTTGTGAACAAGGCGGCTCTCGACTCCATCCTTGGCTACATCGAGACGGGGAAGAAAGAAGGGCGGCTGCTTGCAGGCGGAAGCGCGATCAAGACTGAGGAAGGTGGCTACTTTCTCGAGCCCACCGTAATCGCAGATGTCGCGCCCAACGCTGTGATCGCCCTGGAAGAGATTTTTGGGCCGGTTCTTGCGGTCATCAAGGTCCAAAGCTTCGAAGAGGGTTTGAAGGTAGTCAACAACACGGAGTACGGACTTACGGGCGCGATATATACCCAATCCCGCGAAGCATTGGATACGGCGCGACGTGAGTATCACGTGGGAAATCTCTATTTGAATCGCAAATGTACAGGCGCCATGGTCGGGGCTCACCCATTTGGTGGATTCAATATGAGTGGCACCGACTCGAAGGCCGGCGGCCCCGATTATCTGCTGCTGTTCACTCAAGCCAAAAGCGTGGCCGAGAAGCTGTAATTACGACGCCAGGGCCGGCGGTCCGGTCTGCATCGTACTGGCTGTTTGCACCTCTTGCTCAAGTTTGCTGCCAACTTCGGCAGCTGCCTGTGCAAGCACCCTGTGATGGATTGTGAAGAGTGCCAACTCCAGCCGATCGCTGACTCCAGTTTTGTCGTAAATCGAGCGCAGATAATTCTTGATGACCTGCTCGGTTGTCTTGAGACGAAGTGCGATCTCGCGATTCTTGCAGCCCTGCACAATTAGCGCAACAATCCGCATCTCTTTGGGCGTGAGACGGTCGCGGACACGCGTTCCAACCATGTCCTCTTCAGGCGAATCTGGAATCTGCAATTGTGGTGGCGCCCATGTGTCCCCTGCAGCCACACGGCGCACGCACTCGACCAGTGCCTGTCCGGTCACATTGCGGAAGACCACTCCGCGAAATCCCTGCTGCAGATAGCTGCTGGCGGCCTCGGTATTCTCGGCAATGACGATACCGCGGCTGTTTGCCGATTCAAGTACGGTGCGAAGACGGGCCATATCTGGTCGCAGCGAAGCTGCAAAGACCACGAGGGAGCCAGGGAAAGTGGTGATTGCGTGCATCATGCGATCCAGGTCGGTGCACTGGGCAATGATCCGCAAATCTTCGTCCATCGCCAGCACTTTGGCAGTGCCGGCTCGGAATATTGCCTGTGAATCCGCGAGAATGACCTTATTCATTTTTGTGCGCCTCGTCTGCCAGTAAACTTATTCATTCGGCCGATACCGGCTTCCCTCTCTGTCAGGGCCGGTATTGCAGCAGTTTTGCTCAGGCGGGTCTCTCTGCCAAGTCAAAGCTATCGGCAGAAGAACAAAAATCCCCATACTCCCCGCTTTGGAGCCTTAAGGAATTATGCACATTCCTTTCGTCACCCCGCAAAGCCGGAAGTACCTGCACCTAGGTAATCCCCAGCCAATAGATTACAGCCCAAATGCCCTGAGCGTCACGGAGAATTCAACAGTGACCTTGCCACATCCTGTTTACCGATTTGGGACAGAAAGGCCCTAGACTAGAAAAATGGCGAGGCCGATATTACTGGCGGTGGATGACGACGTAAGTGTTCTGGAAGCAGTAGTCCAGGACTTGAGAAGGCAATATGGGTCGGAATACAGGGTAATGCGCGCCGCCAGCGGACAAGCTGCGCTGGATACCCTGACCCAGGTTAAGGCTCGTCAGGAGCCAGTCGCATTGTTGCTCAGCGACCAGCGGATGCCCGGAATGACGGGTGTGGAGTTCCTGGAGCGAGCCAGGGAGCAATATCCAGATGCCCGGAGGGTGTTACTGACGGCGTACGCTGACACAGAGGCCGCAATTCGCGCCATTAACACGGCTCGTATCCACTATTACTTGAACAAGCCTTGGGATCCACCCGAGGAGAAGCTTTATCCCGTCCTGACTGACCTTCTCGAAGACTGGAAGGCCGGCTATCGGCCTCCCTTTGAAGGCCTGCGCGTGATTGGAAATCGCTGGGCGCTCAACGATCACAATCTCCGCAACTTTCTGTCTCGCAATCACATACCATATCGCTGGCTTGATGCGGCAACGAGCGAGGATGCGCAAAAGCTCCTTGAAGAACGTCAGCTCAAGCCCGAGCATTTGCCAGTCGTGCTGTTCGGGGATGGTTCCTCTCTTGCCGAAGCCACTCCCGATGCTCTAGCGGAGCGGGTTGGACTCAGCATTCATGCGACCCAGGAGTTCTACGACATGGTGGTGATCGGCGCTGGTCCCGCGGGACTGGCGGCGGCTGTTTATGGCGCCAGCGAAGGCCTGCGCACTCTGGTGATCGAGCCCGAAGCGCCGGGAGGACAGGCCGGCTCGACGTCTCGTATTGAGAACTATCTGGGCTTTCCTTCCGGAATCACGGGTACGGACCTCGGGCGCCGCGCGCATGATCAGGCTAGGCGATTTGGAGCAGAGTTCCTGACCCAACGGGCCACCGGGCTCCGCATCGATGGCCAATATCGCTTTGTTCAGCTGGCAGACGGCGTAGAAGTAGCGACTCACGTGGTTCTGCTGGCGCTTGGCGTCCAATATCGCAAGCTGGAGGTTACAGGGGCCGACCGGCTCACTGGCCGGGGAATTTACTATGGAGCCGCGTTGGTTGAGGCTGCAGCCTGCAAGGATGAAGAGGTTTTTGTCGTCGGCGGGGCTAACTCCGCTGGACAGGCGGCTTTACACTTCGCCAAAGTTGCTAAAAAGGTAACCATGGTGGTGCGTGGACCGGGGTTATCTGCCACTATGTCGAAATACTTAATCGATGAGATTGAGCGAACATCCAATATTGTGTTGGAGGCAAAGACGCAGGTTGTCGCAGCCGAAGGGGAAGAACGGTTGGAAAGACTGAGACTTCGAGGGACGAGCGGTGAAAGTTGCGTGGAAGCGACTTCCTTGTTCGTGTTTATCGGAGCAGAGCCAGGGGTTGATTGGCTTCCGGCCAGCGTTTTGCGCGATGACAAGGGCTTTGTACTGGCGGGGCCGGATCTGCGGCAGGATGGCAAGCTTGTGGATGCATGGCGTGAACCTCGCGAGCCGTTTTTGCTCGAGACCAGCGTGCCGGGGATTTTTGTTGCTGGCGACGTGCGGCATGGTTCGGTCAAGCGCGTGGCTTCGGCAGTCGGGGAAGGCTCGATCGCAGTGCAGTTTGCGCACCAATATCTGGCAGGATTCTGAGTGGGGGAACGAAAGAGAAAGATGGGGCTTGGGGAACAATCAGTGTCAATTGAGTCGATCCCGCTGCGGGAGATTGGCGAAGCTCTGGGCAAGACACGCCCATTCGCGGATGCCCCTGCAGATGGAATATACGGGATTGACTCCGTAGATCGCGTAACAGCCAAGGCCGGTGCAATCCTCGTGGAGCCGGGCCAGGCGCCCATATATTACTGGGTGGTTCTCGAGGGAGAAACGCGTGCAGATCGCCTGGAGCCCGATGGATCAACAGCGATCATTGGCCTGGCACATCCCGGCGATGGTTACGGTGAGACTCCGTTCCTGACCGGCAAGACGCAATCTTCGTTTCTCATCACTGCTGTACAGGATTCCGTGCTGGTGCGATTTAGCGGCGAGCAGTTTTGGGCGCTCATGGCATGCTGCCCATCGACGCGCCAGGTAGTACTCGCTGATATGTCGGTGCGCCTGCATGCTTACCAAGCCGAAGCGCTCCATCGCGAAAAATTGATATCGCTGGGCACGCTTGCGGCCGGACTCATGCACGAGCTGCACAACCCTGGCTCCGCGGCAAAGCGCGCGGCTTCGCAACTGCGCGAGAATCTGCTGCGACTGCAGGATCTGAGCTTGCGTTCCGCTCAAAAACCGAAGACAACCGAGCAACTTGAGTGCATGCACAGTCTCCTGCAGCATGCCGTGAAGAGTTGTCATGCACCTGCCTTAAGCTCGCTTGAGCAGTCAGACGCGGAAGAGAAACTGGCCGAATGGCTTTCTGAAGCCGGCGTAGAAAACGCATTCACGATCGCGCCTTCGTTGGTTGCAATCGGCTTTGAGCAAGAGGAGCTCATGTGCGCGCGTCAGTACTTTGAGGCTTCTGCCTTCTCTGACGCCCTCAATTGGCTTGAGGCGCTCGTCTCCAGCGTTTCGCTGGTGTGTGCGATCGAGGAAAGCATCACGCGCGTGTCTGACCTGGCAATGGCAGTCAAGAAGTTTGCGTATGATGAGCGATCGCCGCTGAAAGAGCTCGACGTGCATGACAGCCTGCAGAGCACGCTCACAATTCTTGGTCACAAACTGCGTATGAAACAGATCACCGTAGAAAAGCGCTTTGAAGCCGACACTTCGCTTATCAAAACACGTGGGTCTGCTCTGAGCCAGGTATGGACGAACCTGATCGATAACGCAGTCGATGCTTCTCCCGCACAGGGACAGATCGAGATTTCCACGTGGACCGAAGCGGGAACAGATGACGCGAACGATGCTGGCTGGCTGGCGGTGAGCATCGGGGATCACGGCTCGGGAATCGCGGCCGACGTGCTGCCCCACATCTTCGATGCATTCTTCACGACCAAACCTCAAGGGTCGGGCACGGGACTTGGATTGGAGATTGTGCATCGCATCGTGACGCAGAAATTCGGCGGCAAAATTGACGTTGAATCAGAAGACGGCAACACTCGTTTCATTGTGCGTCTTCCGCTCAGCGCCTCACCAGAGGCTAAGGGTGTAACACCTCAAGTAAACTGACTGTACCTCGCTGATCCTTCTTATTTCGAATGCCGAGGAAAAAGCCCGCAACTCCACGTCCCTACTTCATGAGTAAATCCCAATTCTTTTCCTGACGTGAACTCAATCAAGTTGCCGAGCAAACATGCCGATGTAAGGGTATGGGGAACTTGAATGCCCGATCGAACAGAATTGCTGGAAGCCGCGCTGGATAGTTTTCCAGAAGGCGTCGCACTGGCCGATGTCGATGGAAGAGTCGCGTTTTGGAATCAAGCTGCTCAAGCGATTACCGGTTACAGCGGTGGGAAACTCGTGGGGCTGCCGGTTCGTGAGGCGCTGAATACTCTGATCGCAGGTGGCGTGCAGCATTGGATCGCTCAGGCTGACTCTCAACCCCGCGGTATTCGGATCCACGTTCGTCATCATCTGGGCCACAACTTCCCGGCAATGGCAAGGATTCTAGTGTTGCGCGATGGACTGGGGGCGCGGATCGGGACGGGAGTTTTGTTTCATTCCGCTGAGGGAATCGACGCACTGCCGCGCGGCGAAACAGGTCAGGACTCCCGTGTCGGAGAGAGTCAGTTGGATCTCGAAGAGAGGTTGGCGGCGCTATTTGAAGATTTTGAACGCGGGGATATGCCTCTCGGCGTTCTTTGGGTGACCGTAGATCAGGCGTGCGGATTGCGTCGGACACATGGAGCGAGGGCCTGCGAAGCGATGCTGGAGAAGCTCGAGCGAACCCTTGCCAGCGGCCTCAAGCCAAGCGAAGAGATAGGTCCGTGGGGAGATGGCGAGTTTCTCGTCGTGTCGCATGAACGGAATGCGGCAATGCTCAGCGCACACGCGCAGACCCTGGCGGGCCTGGCGAGAACGACTGACTTTCGCTGGTGGGGCGACCGAGTCTCGCTCACGGTGAGTATTGGCGCCGCCCAGGCGGAGGCGGGCGAAACCCTGACACAGTTGCTTGAGCGAGCTCAATCGGCGATGTTCTCAAGTCTTCACACGGGTGGGAACCACATCACCAGTGCGCATGGGAGACAACCATGTTCGCCGTTATAGGCATTCTGATCGTCTTCGGAGCAGTCATCGGCGGGTTCCTGATGGAAAAGGGACATATCGCAGTGCTGGTGCAACCTGCGGAATTGCTAATCCTCGTGGGTGCCGCGCTCGGGACATTGCTGGTTGCGAATCCGGTACACATTTTGAAGGGAATTGCCGCAGGCCTGAAGGGAGTACTGGGCGGATCAAAGTTCAACAAAGCGCGCTATCTGAACGCGCTGAAGATGATGTACCAGTTCCTGAACAAGGTTCGGAAAGAAGGACTGCTGAGCGTTGAGATGGACGTGGAGAAGCCGGCGGAAAGTATGGTGTTCAAAAATTTCCCTGAATTTCTTGCCGACCACCATGCACGCGATTTTGTCTGCGATACATTGCGCATGGCCATCACCGGAGGTGTTGAACCATTCGACATGGACCAGATGATGGAGTTGGATATGGAAGTCCACCACCATGAGGCGACCGAGCCGGTCAACGCGCTCACCACGGTGGCAGATGCGTTACCCGGCCTCGGAATCGTCGCAGCGGTATTGGGTGTCGTAATCACCATGGGTTCGCTGGGCGGGCCACCGGAGGAAATCGGCGAAAAAGTGGCTTCCGCGCTGGTGGGCACCTTTCTTGGAATCCTGCTGTGTTATGGCGTGGCCGGGCCCCTGAGTTCAAACATGAGTAAAACTGCGGACGAGCATAATAGCTACCTTCACGTGCTGCGTGTCTTGTTGCTCTCGTTTCTGAAGGGCAACGCGCCCATCATTGCGATTGAGATGGGACGACGCGCGATTCCCTCGCATGTGCGACCGACTTTTGACGAAATGGAAAAGCACTGCAAGAAAACCACAACTGCAGTGTCGGAGCCGGCCTTGGCGGCCAAATAGAAAGGTGTGAGGCCCTTGGCATCGAAAACCCAACCAATCATCCTTATCAAGAGAAAGGGCAGGCACAACGCACATCACGGAGGCGCGTGGAAAGTAGCCTACGCAGATTTTGTGACGGCGATGATGTCGCTGTTCATCGTGCTGTGGCTCATGAACTCCAGCGACAAGATCAAGAAAGCGGTAGCAGGATATTTCAACGATCCGAAAGGGACCGCGAGCCTGATGGGAACGACATGGACGGGTACAGGCGAAACAGTGACAAAGGCGGCCGCGGACAACATGCAAAAGCTGAAAGAGAAGCTGGAAGAAGAGATCAAAGCTAAAAAGGATCTGCAAAAACTCTCGAAGCAAATTGAAATCACGATTACTCCGGAAGGCTTGCGCATCGAGTTATTGGAAGACAAGAATGGAACTTTCTATGAAATCGGCAGTGCAAGGCTAAGCCACAGCGGACAGGAGTTGTTATCGTTGCTTGCCGGCGAATTAAAGACCCTTCCTAATTCCCTGCTGATCGAGGGGCACACCGACGCCGCGCAGTATTCGAGCGAGGCTGGCTACAGCAATTGGGAGTTGTCGGCCGATCGCGCAAACTCTGCCCGTCGACTGCTGCAGGACAGTGGTGTTCGTTTAGACCAGGTTACGCAGGTGCGGGGATATGCCGATCAACTGCTGCGCGTCAAAGGTAATCCTTATGATCCATCGAATCGACGTGTTTCGATCCTGGTAAAAAATCT
The DNA here is from genome assembly GCA_963737915.1 of uncultured Acidobacteriaceae bacterium. Taxonomy (GTDB): domain Bacteria; phylum Acidobacteriota; class Terriglobia; order Terriglobales; family Acidobacteriaceae; genus Telmatobacter. The sequence goes on from CAVTUP010000015.1 coordinate 60,046, forward strand.
CGATAGTCCGCCGCCCCTGAAGAGTCCGGCGGCAGCGAAGGCTGTGGCGAAGGGGCATGACGATGTTCGGCCGAAGAAGTGATGGAGAGCGGGGAGCAATCAGCTGTCTGAGCACGCGCCTGCGAATGGGAAATTCCTGACTCGCCGGATTTCGCTTCTCGCTGCACGGCCTGAATGGTGTAGTCTGAATTGCTGGAGAAAGCGTTTACCGGGAGACGGTTATGACGATTGTGGCGGGGGTTGATTTCGGGACTTTGAGCGTACGCGTGACACTAGTGGACAGCCAGGTCGGGCCCCTCGGAACCGCCTCTGCATCCTACCCGCTGCATCGTCGCCGCGATGATCCGGATTTTGCGACCCAAGCCCACAGCGACCACATGACTGCCCTGGTTGCGGCGACCCGCGATGTGCTCCGCACTTCCGGAGTGGATGGTGGCGAAGTAGCGGCGATTGCCCTTGATACCACCGGCTCGAGCGTAGTTCCAGTTGGCGAAAACCTTGAGCCCCTGGATGAGTACTACCTGTGGTGTGATCACCGAGCACACGCCGAAGCTGAAGAGATCACGTCGAAAGCCCACGAGATGGGGCTGGAGGCGATTGAGTGGTGCGGCGGCGTGTACTCCCATGAGTGGGGCTTTGCAAAGCTCCTGCACTGGCTGCGTCACAATCCTGGCAAGCGATCGCTTTTTGTTACGGCGCTCGAGCACTGCGATATGGCGGCGGCGACTTTGTGCGGGGTCAAATCAGTAAACGAGCTGAAGCGAAGCGTCTGCGCAATGGGTCACAAATGGATGTGGAATCCGCGGTGGGGCGGACTGCCGCCTGAGGAATTTCTCGTCGCCGTAGATCCGTTATTCGCAGGAATTCGCGCCAAGATGGGCGGCGAGTATCTGACCAGCGACAAGCTGGCTGGACATCTCTCGGCTGAGTGGGCAGAGAAGCTGGGACTTCGCGCAGGAATCCCGATTCCGGTGGGAGCGTTCGACGCGCACTGGGACGCACTCGGCTCCAACATCCGCGAAGGCGACGCGGTGAACGTTGTTGGTACGTCAACATGCGTCATTGCGATAGCACGCGACGCGCAACTGGTACCAGGCGTTTGCGGAGTGGTGCCGGGCAGCGTTCATCCTATCTACACGGGAATCGAAGCGGGGCTCTCGGCTACCGGTGACATCTTTGAGGCGATCGCGGTTCGCGCTCAGACCCGAGTCTTCGAATTGTCAAAGGGGCTTGAGTCGTACAAGGCAGGACAAACGGGCTTGCTCCGTTTGAGCTGGGACAATGGTGACCGAACGGTGCTCGTCAATCCCGAACTGGGCGGCGTCACGCTGGGATGGAATCTGATCCACACGGCGCAGGATGAGTTGTTCGCGGCAATTGAAGGAACCGCATTTCACACCCGCATCATTCTGGAGCGAATGGCGGAAAACGGTGTGCGAGTGGACCGCGTGATCAATGCGGGCGGCATTCCGCAGAAGAACGAAGTGCTGAACCAGGTGTATGCCAATGTGCTCGGCAAACCGGTTCTGGTGCCGGCTGGAATTCCAACGAGCCTCGGTTCAGGAATCATGGCTCTGATCGCGGCCGGAGCATTCAAGACGATCGAGGAAGCGCAGGCTGAGGTTTGTCTGCCCTTGCGAACGATTGAGCCGGATGCGCGGGCCACCAAGACCTACGATGAGCTCTACCCGCTCTACAGAGACACGTATTTCGCATTGGGCAGGCGCGATGCAGAACCCGTGGCGTTAGGACGCGTTCTTCCTGAGTTGCGCAGGATTTCCGCGCAGGCGCGGCGAAGCGAATAACTCATTTCCAAAGACCAGGCTCGCTTCGAGTTGATGTCCAAAGTATCCTTGCCGTCGGCTGTTTCACAAATGCCGGTAATTCAATGCAAACTTTTTTTCGTTCCGAGGTTACTCATCGATAGGGGGGTGGGTAAATTGCAATTTTTGCCTTTTTCTCTCCATAAGTCTTTTATTTCAGTCGAAGGAATAAGAAGCCGGCGTGTTTTTGTGTAATTTTTTGCATTCTTTTTCAACCCCTAGAACCTGTTTCGGTTTCCGATCAGACGCATGCTGTGCCCGTGGAAAGATCGCTGTATCTATCGTGCGCCATTCAGGGTTAATTATCTGCAAATCGAGACTGATTTTTTTGAAGACGAGTTTTCAGCGCTGTCGAAACGGTTCCGGGGGATCTCGCGAGCTTCTAAAAAAGAAAACGCCGAAGGAGCAAATGCTCCTCCGGCGTCTTTGGATGAGTTTCGTTTTAGAAGTCCAGTCGCAGACCGAATTGCATACGGCGGAAGGTGTGAGTGCCGAGGGTGTTTCCGTAGAATCCGAATCCCGGATACGTCAATGCGTTGCCGAAGTATACAGATCCGTCGTCGAAGCGAACCGAGTTTGTGAGGTTGTAAACCTCCCAGGCAAACTTCAATCTCGCTCTCTCACCCAGGCCCCATGTCTTGGCCAAAGATGCGTCAAAGTTGAAGACGCCATCTCCGCGGAAGACATTTCGCGAACCGGCTTCTCCCGGATATGGAAGGCGAATTGGAGAACCGGAGCTCACGCCTCCGCTGATCGAATCCACATCGGCGAAGACTTGCGGCAATCCGTCGCTTTCATAGTGCTTTTTTACCTTGACCTTTTCAGTCGGAACTCCCCAGGCCTGAAGCTCCCAGTTTGTTGTCCAACCCGGTTCGATAACGGAGAACGGCAGTCCGCTTGTCCAGCGGCCCAACCCGGCCCATTGCCAACCGCCCCAGATGGCATCGCCAACCTTTCCGGAATTGCCAAGCAGCGCTTTCCCGCGTCCGAAAGGCAAGGCGTAGACCCAGTCGACAGTGATCAAATGCTTGGTGTCGAAGTCAGAGAGGCCGCGACTGAGAGAGGGATTCCACACATTCTGGATTGCCCCGTAGGAAGTCTGTGACCGTTCCGCATCCGAACCCATATCGATTGACTTGGAGAACGTGTAGCTGAAGTCCAGAGTCAATCCGTGGCTGGCGGGATGACGAAGCGAAAGTTGTGCTGCGTTGTAGTAGCTCATTCCTATCGATGACAAAGCAATCAGGGATGAGAATTGGGAATTCCAGAACTTGGGCCCGTCTGTTTCACAGTAGCCGCCGTAGAAGCAGCCGAAGTCGATGTCGTAGATCGCGCCCGTCTCGCCGTAACTGTAGCGCTGGGTTGCCCACTCGTTGTTGTAGATGGCATCGGTGGCGCTTTCCCCATCGAAGTCGTAGCCCTTCATCTGCGGGAACACATCCTCGAAATATGGAATGTCGGAGATGTGCTGAAAGGTTCCGTCAGAGCAGTAGAGGCAGGAACCGTTGAGCTGATCCGAAGCCTTCGACATCTGTGTTCCAGCCGTGAAGTAGTCACCGCCTCCCTTAGGATCGACGTAATTCACCGGCTCGGCCAAATCAAGCTGTTGGAACAGATGCCTTCCCATACGTCCAACGTATGCGACGTCGAGCAAGAATCCTCCGGGCAGCTCGCGCTGCACAGACAAGTTGTACGCCTCAACGTAGGGTGTATTCACCTTGTTGTCGATGCCCCAGTTGATTCCGAAGGTGCCATCCGGGACCGCATACGGATAGTTTTGAACGTCGGGTGAAATAACTCCCGGCAGGCTCGTAGGCATGTCGCGTGGACCGGTGAACCGGGGCGCGGTCCTGTAGTTGACGGAGTTTGGAGCACTGTTGAACTGGCCTGAAAGTCCGAACGCGCCAAGACTGCTGAAGCGGTTCGTAAGAGCCTGGCCGTAGTGATCGTAGTACATGCCAAAGCCGCCCCGGATCGAGGTCTTTGTATCCGGCGAATATGCGAAGGCTACACGTGGTGCGATGTTGAGTTTCTCTTTCGGCCAGAATCCCGGTTTACCATTCGCTTTGCCATTCGGGTTGAAGAACAGATCCGGTTCGTACACCTGGCCTTGAGCAGCTGCCAGGCCACGGTTCTGGAACCATTGGTGCGTATCAACAGTGGGAGCAACCTGCTGCCCATGGGTCTCGTACGGTGTTTGCAGAATGGTGTGCCGCAGACCAAATGTCAATGTAAGATTCGGGCGAACCCGCCATGAGTCCTGCAGGAAGTATTCGAACTCATTGGTCTTGAAATTCCGCTCGATAAAGGCGCCATCGGCCTGTTTAACACCGGTGGTCGGGCTTGTCACGACATAGTTCCCGACTGTATCCCATTCTGCGATAGCGCCAATGATCGTGGCATAGGCGTAATCGAACGAAGTACCAAAGCCCGGGTCGACAGCGGGCAAGCCAAGCGTGGTGGGATCGGGCGCGCCACGTGAGCTCAGGTAAGAGGGATTCGTATATCCGCGCTGGAAGGAATTGTCATTGCTCGTGGTTTCATTTTGAATCCCGCGCCAGTTGCCGCCAAAGGAGAGCGAGTGAGCTCCCTTGGTCCAACTGAGAGTATCCACAATCGTATTCACAGGAACGTGAACGATGGAGCTTCGGGTTTGGGCCTCGGGCTGCTGCAAAAAGCGGATGACAACGTAATCGCCAGTTCCGATCCCAATGCTAGAGTAGCCCTGCCGGATATAGCCATATCGCAGATCATTGACGAGGTTTGAAGTCAGAGAGACCGTATAGCCAGCAGCGATGCCCTTTGTATTGTCTTCAAGGGTGCTCGCCGCGGGTTGGCCCGGAAGATTCTGGGCTGCGGACGCGGTATCTTTCTGCAAGTTTCCGCGGACGAAAAAGTGATTCGTCGCATTGGGCGTGTAGTCGATCTTGGCGATGTTGGTGTTGAGGCTGTTCGGGGCAGGTGAACTGAAATTGTAGGTGCCGTTGTTAATGCCGTCGCCGCCCGCCAACACAGTCGCAGTCGGTTCTGAAGAAAGATAGTCCAGAATCGGTTGATTTACCCCGGGCGCCTGGCACTGTGTGCATCCGGCGTCCAACTGAGCTATCTGGTCGCGATTAAGCAGTACAGTGGATCCGTCCTCGGCGAAATACCCTAGTTGTCCGTCGCGGAAGGTAGCAGACGGCGTAACGGCTGAGACCGTCTCATTGGTTGCCAGACGTTGACCTTCATAGTTGTAAAAGAAGAAAAGTTTGTCTTTGAATATCGGTCCGCCGACGCTGCCGCCGAAGGTGTTCACGATGTATTTCGTCGGTCGATTTTCTTCACCAGTCGAGGTTTGCTGATTCTTGATAAACCAATCGTTCGCGATGGTATTGGACGGACGATTGTATTCATAGAGCGAGCCGTGGAATTTGTTGGTGCCGCTCTTGGTAATCAGCGAGAGTTGGGCACCCGACGACCGGCCCGCATCCGCATTGCTATTCGAGGTCGTGACGCGAAACTCCTCGGTTGAGTCCAGGGTGGAACGCAGCACGCCGTTGAACGCATATCCATTGATCTGGTCGTTGTCGTCAACGCCGTCGAGAGTTACGTTGCCCTGGTCAGAACGCGCACCAGAAACCGCGCCCTGGCGGCTATCGAGCAAATCGGGATTGATCTTGTCGGTGAGAGAGATTGTTTCGCCGAGGAATAGCACGCCAGGCTGGAGGCTCAACAACCCGATCGGATTGCGTCCGTCCATGGGCATGGCCTCGATCTGTGCGTTTGAGACGGAGTCGCCAAGCGTCGCATCTGTCGTATTCAATGTCTGAGCGCTTGCCGACACGTCGACAGTCTCAGCGCTTGCATGCACCGTAAGCGTGAAGTCAATGCTGGCAGGTTGGTTTACAAGCAGCTCGGCGGTCTTGGACTGATCGCCGAAACCCGGCGCCGTTACTGTAATCGTGTATTTTGCCGGGGGAATCTGAGCGAAGGTGTACGAACCGGAGCTGGTGGCGGTGGCGGTGAATGTCGCGCCCTTCGCAGCATCAACGATCGTGATTTTCGCTCCGGGTACGAGCGCGCCGCTTGGGTCTTTTACAACGCCACGCAGCGAGGTGGATGCGGTCTGGCCAAACGAGAGAGTGACTGTGGAAAGGATACCGATGAGTATCCATCCCAAAATTGATCGTTTCACGGCTGATCCTCCAAAAATTTCTTGCTTTGCTCTGCTTTGCCTTTCCGTCCTTTTCACATGCACACAGGCGGCTGTGTTGCCGCTCTGAGGGGGGAAGGGGGGCCTATGAAATCCGCCTCAAGAGAATTGAGAGCGTCGCGGCGGGTCTATCAAAATGGTTCTAAAGCATTTACTCAGAAATCCGGCACACCTCGCCGGTGGGAATTGTTATTTATCTTGGATGAATCCTCATTAAGATTCAATAAGAAAAATCTTCGATTGTGACGAAATGCCATCCAGCAGGGGTAGAAAGGGGCACCCGAAGTCACTGCTGTTGTTGCATTTGCTGCAAATCAATCAGCGGTTGGACCCGTTCTGGAGGCTGTTGGGCCCTCTCAACCAAAACCGACCAGTCTTCGGGGATCGGCAGCTTGCGATCGAGGGCCGGCGGTTGTTCGCTAGCTTCAACGTGCACAGCAACATACAGCTCGCTTGTCGTCTTTCCGCGGAAGATTCCGTGGGTCGGTGGGACGTCAGCGTAATCGCGTCCGACGGCGGTACGAATATGTCGATGGTGCGCTATGAGGTTATTGGTGGGATCAAAGCCAACCCAGCCCAGATGAGGAAGCAGGACATCGACCCAGGCGTGGGTGGCGTCGGGCGTGGATCGGTCGTGGTCTTCGCGGCTGCGGTAAAGGTATCCCGAGACGTAACGAGCAGGGATGCGCACCAGGCGCAGCAGGGCGATCATGGTGTGCGCAAAGTCCTGACAGACGCCCTTGCCACTGACGATGGCCTCGTCGATCGGAGAGTCGACACGCGTGGACCGGGGAACATATTCGAAATAATCGAAGAGGCGCTGATTGAGTTCCTGCACGAGCATTAAGGGGTCGTCGCGGCGGGCGACTCCCATCTGGGTGGCCAGCAAAGTGAGCGCTGGTGTCTCCACCACAAACTGGCTGGGCAGGAGCATCTCCCAGTAGTCACCTGACTCAACCATCGCGTCGAGCGCTCCCCAGGCGTCAGGGGATAGGAATCCGGGCACGTTGGGCAGTACCTGCTGCTCGACTACCGACTCGGCAACAATGACCAGTTGATTGTGTTCGCCGGGGATGTCGAAATGCTGCACGTTATTTCCCATGTGGTCGCGATAAGTGAACACGCGACAGCGCGGACTGACCGACAGGGAAAACGTGAGACAGTGCTGGTTCGAGTCCGAGCGGGGATGCATGCGCGTTTCCATGATGCTTTCGCTGACTGCTCGCGAATACCTGAATCGCGTAAGGTGCCGGATTGAATAGAAATTCATTTCTCGTTTTCCCCGGATCGACTAAATGGCCAGCGCGGACTGGATGGAATAGTGGATGTAGTAGCGATAGACCAGTTCGTGAATGAACATGCACTGTTCGCGAATGGTGTGCAGAAATGCGGCCGCGTCTCCGGCAAGGATTTCGCCAATCGTGGTGTAACTCAGCATGGCGTGAAGTCGCCCGATGCCTGCGCTCAAGTCGTCTGGCGGTCGTCTTCCGCCAGTGTGTTGAATCGACTGAATCGCCTGGCGCACACCGTCAACCGAGTAGCGAATGGCGTGGGGAAAGTCGCGGTTGAGTAAGAGAAACTCAATGATGCGGTCGGAGGTTAAGATCGGCCGTGTACACCTGGCAGTACGCCTCGAAGGCCGTACAACAGCGCAGGAGTCCTACCTGTTCGAGATACTGATAGCCGGAATGCTCGCGCTCAGGAGGGTGGGAGAGTCGAGGCTGATAGACCTCAAGCAGGGTGGCAATGGCGTATGCGCGCTCAAGGTAGCGCCCGAGGCGAATGAAGTGCCATCCCTGGCCGTGAATCATGGTCGTATCGCTGACGCCCTTAAACAAATGGATGCCATCGACAACAGAGGCGAGCACATCGCTGATGTTTGAGCGAAAGAGCGCACCGGTGTGAGGGGAATGCATCTGGTGATAGAGGCGATTGAGGCGTTGCCACTGCTCTGTCGAGATTTCTTCGCGCACCTGGCGCGCATTCTCGCGTGCCGCGTCGATGCACGATGTGACAGAAGCATGATGCTGCTTATCGAAGATGAGCTTTTCGGCCAATGACTCTGCATCGCCGTTCCAGTCGAGATCGGCCGGTTTGCCGAGGGATGCCACCAGCCGCTGCCAATGCGTCTCGGCACTTGCGCCGCCAGTGTCGAGCATGAGGCTCATCGTCACGTCGAGTTGGCGCATCGTGTTCTCAGCCCGCTCGAGGTATCGGCTCATCCAGTAGAGACTGTCGGCGACGCGCGAAAGCATCTTTGTACTCTCCCGAACTCCGTGGCTGATGGTTATTCCAGTACCCATGTGTCCTTGCTGCCGCCGCCTTGCGATGAATTGACGACGAGCGAACCTTTCTCGAGCGCAACGCGAGTGAGGCCGCCGGGCACGATGTTCACTTTGTCGCCGAAAAGAATGTAAGGCCTCAGGTCGACGTGGCGTGGCTCGAGACGGTCGCCGATCAGACAGGGTGCCCGTGAAAAATCGAGCGTAGGCTGTGCGATATAGTTGCGCGGATTCGCCTGGATACGGACTGCGAACTCCTCGCGTTGGCGGGCTGTGGAGTGGGGGCCGATTAACATTCCGTATCCGCCGCTCTCACCTACTGCTTTGACGACGAGTTTGTCCAGATTCGCGAGAACGTGCTTTCTGTCTTTCTCCTCAGTCATGAGGTAGGTTTCGACGTTGTTCAGGATTGGATCTTCGTCGAGATAGTAGCGAATAATCTGCGGCACATATGCATACAGCGCCTTGTCATCAGCGAGGCCGGTTCCAAAGGCATTGGTTACGGTCACATTGCCGGCTCGGTACGCATTAAACAGGCCGGTGCATCCGAGGATCGAGTCGGTACGAAAAATCAGCGGATCGCTGAAGTCATCGTCGACGCGGCGATAGATAACGTCTACGCGCTTGAGTCCGTCGGTGGTGCGCATGTAGACGATGTTGTCGTGCGTCACCAGGTCACGACCTTCGACAAGGTCGATTCCCATTTGGCGGGCGAGGTAAGTGTGCTCGAAATATGCGGAGTTGAAGACGCCCGGTGTGAGAAGCACGATGTTCGGCTCGGGGCGTCCTTCGGGCGCGAGAGAGCGCAGGGTAGCGAGGAGGAGTTGCGGGTAGTGTTCGATGGGCCGCACACCATAGCTATGGAAAAGGTGCGGGAAGGTTCGCTTCATGACGCGGCGGTTGGTGAGCATGTAACTCACGCCGGAAGGTACGCGCAGATTATCTTCGAGCACTACGAACTCGCCGGTGTTCAGCCTGAGCAGGTCAGAGCCAACTACGGCGATGTAGGTGTTGCGAGGCACCTGCAGGCCGCGCATCTGCCTTCGATAATGCACGCAACTGTAGACCAGTTCCCGCGGTACGACGCGATCATTGAGGATCTTGGCTTCAAAATACACATCGCGCAGGAAGAGATTCAGCGCGGTGATGCGTTGGGTCAGGCCCTTCTCGATCCGGTCCCATTCCTGCGCGGTAACGAGACGCGGCAGCAGGTCGTATGGAAAGATCTTCTCGGTGCCCTCGTCGCGGCCATACACGGTAAACGTAATGCCCTGCGTAAGAAACGACAGCTCAGCCGACTGCTTGCAGCGTTGCAGTTCGTCGGCGGGCAAACGGGCAAGCGTTTCGGCGAGCGCCCGATAGTGCGAACGCACATCTCCGCTCGCCTCGCGCATTTCATCGAAGGCTTGATCGAGCAAATAGTCCCCGTATAGCGTCTCCACTTCCGCTGTAGGTCCGGCGCTCATCGACGAATGGGGTGTCCTTTGCCGCGAATTCAGGGTTAGGGACACGAATGCTGCCCGGGAAGACGCGCTGTATGGTCACGCTCCGGCTCTCGAGCCCATCTTGCCTGTACCCTGTTCTTTAGCTTTTAACACGTAGGGCATAAAGGCACAATCAGGGAAGGTCTTTTAGAGCGTGTTTCGCCTCGTCGCGATTGGCTTTCGCTTACGGCTTTTGCAGACTCGAGATCCGATCAGCCACACCAAGGGTTTTCAAAACTCCTGGACTGGCTTCTTCGACCGCGACGGGCTCGTGACAGGAATTGCAGTCCTGTGTGATGGTCCGCTTCTTATCAGCGGTGGAGTGCGATCCGTCATGACAGCGAAAGCAACCTGGGAAATCGGTATGTCCCAAGTTGTTGACATACGTTCCCCATGTAACCTTCAGATCGGGGAACACGTTTCGGTTGTAAATTGCGGCGATTTGAGCGCCGGCTTTGGAAATGTCCTGAGATCGTTGAGATGCCAGGGTTGGATCGCTTTGCTGGTAGAAGCGGATCAACTCAGCCGGGATGATGCGCGCGGCTTCGTCATTGCTCGCATAGTTGACTTTGAGAAGTTCGACCGCCTTCTTCTTGATATAGGGCAGCGTGGGGCTTATCTGCCCAAGACCCAATGCCCGGTCTACCGCACGGTCAGGAAGCTCGAATGTGTGAGTCGGACGATTGTGGCAGTCCACACACTGCATTCGATAGCGAGGCAAATTCGCGACGGATTGTTCGGTTGCGCCATCCGCGATGAACGTCAGAGTCTCGGAAGTATTGCTATTCCGATACTCCACCCAAGGGATGTCCTGACGTTTGGCGTCGGCGGCAGCGTAATAGATCTCCACTCCAGGATTGAGATGCTTGCCATGTATTCCACCCAGATCGCCGCCACCGGTGAGCATCATCAAAACCGTCTGCGTCTGGGTGTTTGCAGCATCGTCCTTGAAGTGGAAAATCACGCGCGCCTTGGCGGCCTCGAACTTTTGCGGCCAATGGCACCCTTCACAAGTGCCGGCCGAGGGGACTAAGCGGTTGCTTTCCATCGCAGATTCAATCGGGTAGTGAACGCGATGGAAAACTACATCTAACAATTGCCGGGTACCTGCTTTCTTGCTTGCAATCCATCCTGCTGTACCTGGGCTGACGTGGCAATCGACGCATTCAATTCTCGCGTGCGGGGAGTTCTGATGTGCAGTAAACTCCGGCTTCATCACGTGGCAAGTCTGTCCACAGAACTGCACTGTCTCCATGTGCTCTACCGCGCGATAGGTGCCCTGGGTTCCGATGACGATATTGACAGCAGTGGTTAAGGCGAAAAAGATGGCGAGCCGTCTGATGTAAACACGCCGGTCGGGAGTCGCCAACAACTCTTCGCCGCCCCGCCGGATGCGTCTTCGGGTAAGGAAGATCCCGAGTGCAATCAGAACGAGGCCTAACACAAAGAGAACGGGGATGAAAATGAAGACCAGCAGGCCGATGTAGGGATTGCTGGCATGCCCACGAAGCTGGAGGGGCAGAACGAATAGCCAGGAGAAGCCTGCCGAAGTCACCAGCGCCACTCCGAGCATGGTGACCCAGTGGCTCGTAAGCAAGGCGAGTATAGGACGCTTTCGCGGGTCGCTCATCGCTCCTCACGGACAGGGAGTTGGTCATCAAGCAATTGCCCGAAAACCACACGCGCCCCTCGAAGTTACGCCAGTGTACGCCGCACTCCGTTCTGCGACAAGACGTGAATTTTGGCGATGATAATGCACGGTTTCAGCCTGAATCGCGATCCAGCGAGAACGCCGGTTTCCGAGCTTTCGAGTGGTTCATAGACACTTGAGAAAATTACATCCGTACTACTTCCCCGTCGCCCTTATCGGTTCGCTGCCTGACGTACCCCCGCTCGGTCAATTATTCTGGAGTATCAGGAGATTTCACCGCACGATGTTCAAATTGCATCGGTTCCCCTTCGCGATTCTGGCTCTGCTTGCTATCGCGTCTATCGCATCCCGCGCCCAACAACCCGCTCAACCCCAGCCACCCGCAGAAGACTTTGTCCGGTCACATTACACGAAGTACGAGTTCCGCATCCCGATGCGCGACGGCAAGCGCCTGTTCACCGCGGTCTATGTTCCGAAGGACGCGGCCAGTGGACCCTACCCGTTCCTGATGGACCGAACGCCCTACAGCGTCGACCCTTACGGGGAGGATCAATATCCCAAGCACCTTGGCCCTTCAGCGGAGTTCGAGAAAAGCGGCTACATCTTTGTCTACCAGGACGTTCGCGGCCGCTGGATGAGTGAAGGCGAATTCATCGAGATGCGCCCACACATCGACAACAAGAAATCTCCGCAGGATGTGGACGACGCATCGGATACGCACGACACCATCGAGTTTCTGCTCAAGCACGTGCCAAACAATAACGGCAAGGTGGGCATCTGGGGTATTTCGTATCCGGGCTTCTTTACCTCGGCATCGATGATCGACTCGCACCCCGCGCTCGTGGCGGCGAGCCCGCAGGCGCCGATGACTGATCTCTTCATGGGAGATGACGGATACCACGGCGGCGCTTTCATGCTCGCCGCGAACTTCGGATTCTATGGACGGGGTTTTCAGCCGCAGACCGAGCCGCAAGTTCCCAAACCCACGGTGCCCGTCGATTTCGGCACGATCGATAGTTACAGGTTCTATTTGAACGCAGGGAACATCGCGAATCTGGATAAGACTTATCTCAAGGGCGGCAACTGGCTCTTTACGGATCAGGCCACGCACAATACATACGACGCCTATTGGCAGGCGCGCGATCTCTCGCGCCACATGAAAAACATACGGTGCGCGGTTCTGGTTGTCGGTGGGTGGTATGACGCCGAAGACCTGAGTGGTCCCTACCGAACCTTCAACGCAACATCGAAGCTAAATCCGGAAACACCCACCACACTCGTCGAGGGACCCTGGGTACACGGCGGGTGGGCACGCGGTGACGGCGACCACCTCGGCGATGTTCAGTTCAACTCGAAAACGAGCGAATATTTCCGCGCGAACATTCAATTCCCTTTCTTTGAGCATCACCTGAAGGGCAAGGGCTCTGCACAGCCGAAGGCCGTGGTCTTCGAAACCGGAACAAACGTATGGCGCAATTTCGATGCGTGGCCCCCTAAAGCTGCGACGCCAAAGGTGCTCTATTTCCACGCTGGCGGCAAGCTCAGTTTCGAGCCGCCGACAGAAGCGCAAAGCAGAGATGAGTATGTGAGTGATCCCAACCACCCCGTGCCATTCGTCGGCTACACCACCGACACTGTGCCGCAGCGTTACATGGTGGATGATCAGCGCTTCGCGAGCTATCGACCTGACGTGCTGGTCTACCAGAGCGATCCTCTGGAGGCAGACCTTACCATCGCCGGACCCATCTCACCCAAACTTGTTGTGTCGAGTTCAGGCACCGATTCCGATTTCGATGTGAAACTCATTGACGTATATCCGGAGAGTTTTCCGGACCCGGAGGATGAGTCACGCGGCAACAAGCGAATTCTCAGCGCGCCGCCGGTACACATGGGCGGTTATCAGCAGTTGCTGCGCGGGGAGCCGTTTCGCGCCAAGTTCCGCAATAGCTGGGAGAAGCCCGAACCACTGGTGCCGGGCAAAGCGACCGAGATCAACTTCGCGATGCCGGATCTGTTCCACACCTTTCGGCGCGGTCACCGCATCATGGTCCAGGTGCAGAGTTCCTGGTTCCCGCTCACGGATCGCAATCCGCAAATCTTCACCGACATTCCGAACGCTCCGCCGGATCAGTTCACCAAGGCCACCGAAGAGGTGTTCCATCAAAAGAACGCTGCTTCCGGGATCGAAGTGCTGGTTTTGCCGCAACCATAGTATAGCTAGTGGACGCGGCTGGCGAATCGAGTCAGCCGCCATAGCTCGCTATTTAGAGAATCGTTCGTCTAACGAGGGACCTTAATGTTTTCTCATCTCCTCCGCTCTACCGTTTTGCTGCCAGTTGCATTGGTATTGACCGCAGCACCTGTGATCCGCGCCGAAGAAGGCATGTGGACCTTTGACAACCCGCCTCTCAAGCAACTGGCGGCGAAGTATGACTTTCATCCCTCTCAGGCCTGGCTCGATCACCTTCGCCTCTCGAGTGTCCGGCTCAATGACGGCGGTTCGGGATCATTTGTGAGTCCCGACGGACTTTTGCTGACAAATCATCACGTCGCGCGGGGACAGTTGCAAAAGAACTCCACCGCGGAACACGACTACGTGCGAGATGGCTTTTATGCGGCCACGCCCGATCAGGAAATGAAGTCTCCCGATCTTGAAGTGAACGTACTGGTGGCCATGCAGAATGTGACCGACCGCGTGCAAGGCGCAGCCAAGGGCATCAGCGACAACGCCAAGGCTCTCAAGGCGCGGGACACGGAAATCGCGGCGATCAGAAATGAGAGCAAAGCGAAAACCGGTCTGCGCTCTGACGTAGTGACGTTCTACAGCGGCGGGGAATATTGGCTTTATCAATACAAGGCATACACCGATGTTCGCCTGGTGTTTGCACCAGAAGAACAGGCTGCGTTCTATGGTGGAGATCCGGATAACTTCACCTATCCGCGGTACGACCTTGACATGGCCCTGTTCCGCGTTTACGACAACGGCAAGCCTCTGCACACTGACGATTATTTGAAGTGGAATGCCAAGGGGGCCGCACCGGGAGATCTGATCTTTATTTCCGGGCATCCCGGATCGACATCGCGTCAAGACACCATGGCTGAGTTGCTATTGGAGCGCGACGTCATTGAGCCCGTAATGATCGAATATCTCAAACATCGCATCGCTGTCGCGCAGGCGTACGCCGCACAGGGAGCAGAACAAGCTCGCCAGGTGAACAACGTCATGTTTGGCCTGCAAAACAGCCTCAAGGTTTATGTCGGCCGGGCAGAAGCCCTTGCAGACAAGAACATCATCGCCAAGAAGCAAGCAGAGGAAGATGATTTTCGAAAGAAGGTGGCTGCCAATCCCGAGTGGCAAAAGGAATACGGCGGCGCGTGGGACACGGTTGCTCACGCCGAGGAACAGGTCAGGCCGGAGATCAAGGTTCAGCTTTTCCGTCGCACGGATAGCCGTCTCTTCACACTCGCATTGCAGCTTGTGCAATATGCGTCAGAGATAAAGAAACCCGATGGGGAACGGCTGCCGCAATTTCACGAGGCAAATCTTCAATCGCTGAAATTCCAGATGCTGTCCCCCGCCCCGATTACATCGGCAACCGAAAAGCTGTTTATGGCTGCCGCGTTGAGCCTGGCGCAGCAGAAGCTTGGAAAAGATGATGCATTCGTGCAAGCCATCGTGAAGGGCGGCGAGATCGATCCGACCGTGAAGTCGATGGTGGATGAAACCAAGCTGGCCGACCCAGCAGTCCGTAAGGCGCTGATGGAGGGCGGCGAGGAAGCGATTGCCTCATCAACCGATCCGATGATTGTGGCCGCTCGACGAGTCGATCCAATCGTACGCGCGACAAACAAGCGGATACGCGACACCATCTCCAGCGTGTTAACTCCCGCGGGTGAAAAGCTGGGCAAAGCGCGCTTCCTGGTTTACGGGAAAGATGCTTACCCCGATGCCACCTTCACACTGCGCCTTAGCTATGGGACGGTAAAAGGGTTTCCGTACAACGGCACGATCGCGCCGCCGTTTACAACTTTCTACGGGCTTTACGACCGCGCGGCCAGTTTTGGAAACAAGCCGCCTTTTGACCTTACGCGCAAGGAGGCTGAGGGCGTATCGAAGCTGGACCTTACAACGCCCTTTGATTTTGTCTCGACCGGCGACATCATTGGCGGCAACTCCGGATCGCCCGTCGTCAACCGCGAAGGGGAACTCGTTGGCCTTGTCTTCGACGGCAACATCGAGTCGATGGCCGGGGACTTCGTCTACGACGGCACGCGGAACAGGGCCGTCGCGGTGCACTCCGCGGGGATGATCGAGAGCCTCCGCAAGCTTTACGGTGCCGGATCTCTGGCTGATGAGTTGGAAGGCAAAAAGTAGTTATCCCACGATCACAAGGACAACGGGGGAGCCTTCATGGCTCCCCTGTTGCTTTGGGATGTTTGCGGAGTTACGGGTTCAACTTTCGCCAATTGGCGCGCGCTCGTTGCGGAACGCCGGCTGAACCATAAGCAAGAGCAGAAGCGCAGATGGGATGACCAGCATTCCCATCTTCAGGCTTCCAGTGTGCGCCGAAATCCAACCTGCGACCCACGGCAATACGGACCCGCCAAAACCGGCTGTCGCCAGCACCCACCTGGTGTGGGAAGTATGGCGGACTCTTGCGAACGACCCTGCAATCACCAGCGGGTAAATCGGCGCGAGCGAAGCTCCGAGCAGGATCATCGCGGCGCTGCGCGAGACGTAGGATGAAGCAACGGTCAAAAGTAGCGCGGCAATCAACCCCACGACAACACCCACGCGAAAGACGCTGACGGGTCGCACACGCATCAACAATAGTGACGAGAATCCTCGCGAAGATAGAAAGCCTACCCAATAGAGCGACGACGAAGCCGCAGCAAACGCAGCGCCGGTGCCCGCCATTCGCAGAAGATAAGTCGGCAACCATGCGGCCGCGGTATTTTCGATGCCCACCTGCAGAAATGCCGCAAGAGCAAAGACAACGATAAGGCTCATCGCGGTGAGGTTTCCTGTCTCACCGATTGGCCTGGTTGTTTCCCGCGAGTCTCTAAGAAGCAAACCGCAAGCCAATGCGGCGGCCAATGCGGCCACAGCGAAAAGCAGATATGCCTGGCGATAGCTATAGTGGCGCAAAATCTGCGCCGCCAACAGCGGGGCTGCCAATGCTCCCGCGCTCCAGCTGAAGTTTAGAAATGTGAGAATGGGTGCGCATCTCTCAGGAAAACTGCGCCCTGCAAAAAGACTGACCGCAGACATCGGTACGCCCACGCTGACTCCCAGCAGCAGAAAGGCGACCGGCAGCATGGGCCGAGTGGCGAAAGCAACGCCCAGGCAACATGCCGTCATCGCCACAAAGCCAGCCGCCATGGTACGCGCATAGTTTCCGCGGCAAATCAGCGCGCCCAGCGAACTGCCCGCGAAGTAAAGCAGAAACAGAAGACCTGAATCGCTATCGCTCAGGCTAAAGGTGGAGGCAAGTGACGGAAGCAGCGCGCCTCCCACCGTGTGAAGGATACCTGTCAACGCAAAAACAGGATGCAGTACCAGAAGATTGCGCCTATCGGAGGTTTTGGCGTCAACTTGCATCCGCTCTTCAGCTCCGCTTCGCGCGGTCTCGTTTCGGATTAGGCGGGCTTGTTGACTCGCGAATCACCAGTTCGGGATGGATCGGGACTTCGTCTGGAAAGGTAGCCTGTCCGCGAATTCGTTGCAGCAAAATGCGCGCAGAGACCATTCCCATCTGGTTCAACGGCTGACGAATCGTGGTGAGGCTCGGATTATGAAATGCCGCTCCCTGAATGTCATCGAAGCCCACCACAGACACATCTCCCGGCACGTCCAGCCCATGATTCATCAGCGCGCGGATGGCTCCTATGGCAGACACGTCGTTGTAGCAGATCAATGCCGTAAAATCTCCGCCACGTTGAATGAGCTCGTTCACGGGCTCATAACCAAGCTCGGGAGTAGAGACTCGAGACTGTAATGGAACGATCAACTCAGGCAAGACGGCAAGTCCGAGATCCTGCGCCACGCTCATGAGACGTTCCCATCGATCGTCGGCATCCGAACTATGACTGCCGCCTCGCATAAAAGCAATTTTGCGGTGTCCGAGTTGGTACAGATGGCGCAGAGCGAGTTCAGCGGCTCGCCGCTGGTCGAGCACAACATTTGTTACGCCTTCGATCTTGCGATGTCCCGCTACTACTACGACGGGCAGGTTGTTCAGACTCTTTTCGAGGATTGTATCGATGAGAATGAAGCCCTCGACGGAGCGGTCCATCAGAAGCCGCGGATACTCCTCAATCAGGTCGGGCTTGCGCCTGTGGCTGGCCGTGAGATAGAAGTAGCCTTCTTCAATGAGGTACTCTTCAACGCCGGTCAGTACCTGGGCGGCATAGCTATCGCTCAGTTCCGGCACCAAAACTCCGACCGTAAATGTTTGCCGCTTGCGTAACGATCGCGCGTAGAAGCTTGGCCGGTAGTCGAATTTTGCTGCTGCCTCGATCACCCGGTCTCGCGTCTCCTGCGGGATAGACCGAACGCCGGGTGCGTTATTCAGAACGAGCGAGATGGTTGCAGGCGAGAGATTCAAGAACTCCCCCAGCGTTCGCAGACTGATCGGTTGCCCCGGTGGGGGTATTGCGCCTGGTTTTGATCGCTTGACCATGCACTCTTGTTGTAAC
The DNA here is from genome assembly GCA_963737915.1 of uncultured Acidobacteriaceae bacterium. Lineage (GTDB taxonomy): Bacteria > Acidobacteriota > Terriglobia > Terriglobales > Acidobacteriaceae > Telmatobacter. The sequence goes on from CAVTUP010000015.1 coordinate 78,180, forward strand.
ACCGCGGGGCGCCTATGCGATGTGTTTTCGAGTATTTAGGGGACCATCGAGTTGGGAATGCCAATGCTGCAAGATCAGTGTGCCAAGCAAAGACGCACAGGAGCCCGTTAGGCGACAATGAACTCGCCCAAAAAGTCTATGGAGGCAAGTCATGAACCACCGCATTGCGAGGCACTACGTCATTCTGCGCGTCATCGCCATCTTGCTTGCATCTGCACTACCCGCTCTTTTCGCTCAGGAACCCTCTTCACCGATCGGCGTCTTTGAGGGTCATCAGGATGTCGGTACCGTGCTTCATCCTGGATCCGCAAAATACGAGAGCGCTAACGGGAGCTACACCATATCCGGCAGCGGAGAAAACATGTGGTTCGGAATCGACGACTTTCACTTCGTCTGGAAAAAGGTCACTGGAGATGTCGCGCTCTCGGCAGACATTTCATTCGTCGGAAACAAGGGAAATAACCACCGCAAAGCCGTGCTCATGATCGGCAGAGCCTCGACGGAAATTCGCCCTCGGTTGACATCGCGCGCCACGGCGATGGACTCACATCTCTTCAATTTCGTGATTCCATCGGTGGCGACGCTCACGAGGTGCAATCCAATGTCTCCGCGCCAAAAAGGATGCGACTCGAAAAACGGGGCGACTATTTCTATGCTTTTGTAACCGGAAAAGACGGGCACCTGGAACCATCCGGCGCATCAACCAAGCTTGCGCTGACCGGTCCGTTTTACGTTGGCATCGGGGTTTCGGCGCACGATAAAGAGGCGACTGAGACGGCCATTTTCTCCAATGTAAAGCTGGAAGAGCTGCCTCCGGCCACGGATGCGAAGGCTCTGCTGTATAGCTCGCTTGAGACTGTTGCCATTGCCTCGACCGATCGCCGAGTGTCCTATGTCTCGCCTACGCACTTCGAAGCTCCCAACTGGTCGCGCGACGGCACGTTCTTCCTGTTCAATCAGGAGGGGAATGTTTACCGCCTGTCAGTGAACGGCGATAACCCCGCACGCATTGCCACCGATCCGCAGGTGCACTGCAACAACGATCATGGCTTGTCACCGGACGGCACAATGATCGCCATCAGCGATTCGACGCTGAACGGGAAGTCCATCGTCTACACCTTGCCGGTTGGCGGTGGAACTCCGCGCCAGGTGACCGCGAACTTTCCCTCGTATTGGCACGGGTGGTCGCCCGACGGTTCGACCCTGGCATTTACGGGCCAGCGTAGTGACAATTTTGACATTTATTCCATATCGACTCAGGGCGGAGAAGAGAGGCGTCTGACCACTGCGGCAGAACTTGATGACGGTCCCGAATTTTCGCCCGATGGTGCGTGGATATATTTCAACTCTGCGCGCACAGGCTCGATGCAAATCTGGCGAATGCATCCCAATGGCAGCGGGCAGGAGCAGGTAATCACGGACGAGTCCAACGATTGGTTTCCACACATCTCGCCCGATGGCAAATGGATGACGTTTCTCGCATACGAGAAAGGTGTGACCGGTCACCCGCCCAACAAAGATGTGACTTTGAACCTGATGTCGCTGTCGGACAAGAAAATCAAAGTGCTTGCAAAGCTCTTCGGTGGTCAAGGAACGATCAATGTTCCATCGTGGTCGCCAGATAGCTCCAGGGTGGCTTTCGTGAGCTATGAATATTTGCCGCAAGCTCCGCGCGACTGAGGATGTGAGGAAAGAAATAAACTGCGCATCTTCCGCACGCGAATCTCCAAGCGATGCGTTGTGAGCATTCGGATTGTCTGCGTGGTCGCAGTAGCCATTCTCATCGCTTGATGCTTCATTGCCTTTGCCGGTGCTCTGTCACATCTGCCAGTAGATTTTGAGTCTTCCCAAGCAGAAGCTTGACCTGCGCCATTTTTTCGTCTGGGTGGTGCCTGGTATGCGGGCACCACAACAGGTGGTCCAAGGAGAGGCTATGAATCTGCAGTACAAGAACTTCTGTGCGTTGGTCGTGGTATTGCTTACCTTGCTATTTTGCACTCCGGTCTTCGCCCAAGGGCCGTCAGACCTGGCGGTTTCGAACTCACCAACTGCCTCAGTAACAGCCGCACCCGCGATTCCGGACGCGCCCGCACCGATGCCGTCTCAAGGGCCTGGTCCGGTGTCAACATACCCAACAGGAAGTACCGGCGGTAATTGGCGCGTCGGGATCTCGATTTACGGCTGGTTCCCGGGAATGCACGGAGACATTGGAGCGCTAGGCCATAATGCCAGCATCCATGTTCCTTTCACCGATGTCTTTCATACCCTGAAAGGGATCGTGCCGCTCGCTATCGAGGCCGATAAGGGCCGTTTCGTGATGCCGGTGGATTTTTTGTGGATGAAACTTGGCGTCGACAACGGAATCCCCCTCAACGACTTTTTGCAGACATCGATCAGAACTGATCTGACACAGTCGATGTTTACGCCGAAGGTGGGATTCAGGCTCATTGACGGGGAGCACCTGAAGTTCGACATGCTCGGCGGAATTCGCTATTGGTATTTGAGCCTGGACAACACTCTGGAACCCTCTGGCCTCGGCAATTCAAAATCGACTCAGTGGGTCGATGGCCTTGGCGGCGGCAGGTTCATACTGCCGTTCGGCGAGAAGGCCTCTGTGACAGTGGCAGGCGATGCCGGCGCAGGCGGATCCGACCTGGACTACCAGGTAGTGGGCTTGATGAATTTCAACTTCACCCCCAAGCTCGGACTGGCAGTCGGATGGCGTTATCTGGATGAGGACTACCGACCGACCACAAACCAGTTCGTATATGACACTGTGACAAGTGGCGCGATTGGGGGTCTCGGCTTTAACTTTGGCGGCAAGCCCCCGGTTCCACCGACGGTCTCGTGTTCAGCTTCCCCCTCGCAAGTCTTCCCGGGCGATCCGCTCACTATCACTGCCACACCGGAAGGTCTGAATCCGAAGTTGAACACGGTGTATGCCTGGAGCGGTGACGGCGTTACCGGCAATGGGCCGACGGCGAGCGTCAATACCGCTGCATTGAATCCCGGAACCTACAGTGTGAGAGGCAGCCTGAAGGAAGGAAAGCACGGTAAGGAAGGGGAAAAACCATGGCAGGTTGCCGGCTGCTCCGCGTCGTACACCGTCAAGGAATTCGAAGCGCCCACAGTGAGCTGCTCGGCTAGCCCAACCGATCTCAAGCCGGGTGACTCTTCGACCATCACGGCCCAGGGTGTCAGCCCGCAGAACCGGCCGCTCACTTACAGCTACCAGGCTTCGGGCGGAACCGTCAGCGGCACCGGAGCCACCGCAACGTACTCTTCGGCGGGTGCGTCACCCGGTTCAATGCAGATCACCTGCAACGTTGCGGACGACAAGGGGCACACAGCGACGGCAAACGCCAGCGTCAACATTCAGGCACCGCCTCCGCCGCCTCCGCCGGAGCCATCGGCCGATCTAATCGCACGGCTGAGATTGCACAGCATCTGGTTCGCGACCGCTCTACCGACGGAGAAGAATCCGGAGGGTGGCCTGGTGGAAAGCCAGCAGGCAACTCTCACCGCATACGCAACCGACTTCAAGAGCTACCTGGCCCTCAAGCCGGATGGGCGGATAACCCTGATCGGTCATGCGGATCCGCGTGGCAGCGCGGAATTTAACCAGAAGCTCTCTGAACGCCGTGTTGCACGCGCCAAGGCTTTCCTCGTTGAACAGGGAGTTCCCGAGGCGAACATTGATACGCAGGCAGTTGGCGCGGAACGTCAGCTCAGCAAGGACGAGGTCAAGAATCTGATCGAGTCCAATTCTGAAATTACCGACGCACAGAAGAAGAAGGCACTGCGCAATCTGAACGTGATTGTTCTGGCTCAGAACCGCCGCGTCGATGTCACGCTGAACGGAGCGGGCGGCGGGGAACCCGCAATGCACTATCCATTCAATGCTGCCGATTCCTCGACTCTTCTCGATCTGAAGAAGCCGGTTCACAAGGCCGCGCCGAAGAAACAATAACCCTTCAACCACCGGGGCGGGTCGGCCAGACCCGTTCCGGTGCAGACGACTGCGCTAACTAAGCTGTGGGCAACTGACTGCCGGAAATTCGTTGTCAGCCGGAGTTGCGATAAACTGATGGAACGAGTACCTTTCCCAACCGCGGAGGGATGGGTGAGCGGTTGATACCGGCGGTCTTGAAAACCGTTGTGCCTGAAAGGGTACCGGGGGTTCGAATCCCTCTCCCTCCGCCATAGAATCAACAACTTAGTTGATAGTCGTCTTCTCCTTTCCCTTCCCCAAATTCTCGGCATTGTGCATTATCTGTACATTACCGGCGGAAGTTCGACCTTCGCTGATAAGGCGCGCGGCGTTGTGAAGATCACGGTCGTCGATGATGTTGTAGCGTCTGAATACGCTTGCCGTTTTGTGGCCGCTGATGCGCATGGCGACTTGTTCTGAGACTCCACCACGAATCATGTTTCTGATTCCAGTGCGTCGCATGTCGTGGACCTTAAGCCACGGCACGCCGGCCGCTGTCGTGACCCGCTTCCACACGTAGCGAAATTCAGAGACTCGTTTACCGTTAGGCTGTGTGAAGACGTAGTCGTCCGCTTGTTTGTTTAGGCAGGCGGACTCGAGCAGCGCGCGAACTTCGGGCGTCAGTGGCACGATACGACGCTCGCCATTTTTTGAATCAGGCAGGGTGAAGACGTTGCGCGCGAAGTCGACGTTATGGACGCGCAGATTCAATAGCTCGGAGCGGCGGTTCGAGAGTTGAGCAGCTGTCTCGAAGAACGCGCGCAGCCAGGGTGCGTCTGTCGCCTTGCTGCAGGCCTCCGCCATTCTGTTGTACTGATCCTGCTCGAGAAACCCGTCGCGAGGCTTAGACTCCTTCAGTAGGGAGAATTTCGGGATCCTCGTGACCTTACCCTGCTCCTCGCCGATGTTGAAGGCGCGGCGGAGTAACGTGAGTTCCCTATTCACGGTCCCGTTCGTAGGCCTGTCGACCTCAGCGAGTCGCGCAGCTTTGTACTGCTCGATCATGCCGGACGTTACCGCGGCCGCTCTGTGCTTGCCGAACGCAGGATCGAGGTGCAGCTTCCAGCGGGTCTTTACGTCGTCCAGAGTTTTCTTACCGTTCTGCTCGTAGTCGCGCACGACCAGCGCGTACAAATCGGTGACCGTAGTTTTCTGGGATCCAGCGGTAATGCGGCCGGAGTTGAGTGCAGCGATCTTGTTTGTGAGAACCGCCTGTGCTTCGCCCTTGGTCGTCTTGCCAGTGGAGTCGCGGAATGTGCCCTGAGGACCGCTATACGCCATCCACCAGGTACTACCCCTGAGGTACAGACTCCCGCTGCCTTTCGTTCTGTTGCGCTTCGCTTTCCTTGCCACGGTTTGTTTCCTCCCACACCAATGTACAAAACAAACCGGTGGTTGTCAACGGTTTATTTTGTACAGATGGCGTGCAGACGGTGAAATGACGGTCGGTAAATTTCGTCCTTCTTCGCTCTTCAGAATCTCCAAAAACGGGTGTCGGCAGGTGATTGATTCTACTAGGGTTGCTGATGCCCCCAAAAACAGCCGAAAGGCCGAAAATGCCATTTTGGGCGTTTTTGCCACCGTGGCGAGGACTTTGAACGCCGGGCGAGGGTAGGGTGCCAACCACCTGTTTGCGATGCGTTGTAGTGGCCTATTTGGCTATAAATGACGCTCTTCGAATCTTCGCGTTTCGTCAGACTAGTCGGCCTTGCTGAGACGGCGTCTTGTCCATCCCCACCCGGTCGTTTGGCGTTTCAAGGTACTACTTTTCTGTGACTTACGTGCACGACGCGACGATCGCCGGCGCCAGGATCTGTCGGGCGCGGTCGACGCATGGTCGGCGGACGGATGGGTGACAGGCGAGGGAACTGGCACGGCACGCACGTGACATCAGCCTTCGGCAAGTCGTCACATCGTGCCAAATTTTGAGGTGTAATACACAACGTTTTGTACATTCGGCAGCTAAGTGATGCCGTATCATCACGGCACAACGGATTGAATGTCCGGCGAGGTCCGTATTGGCCCGTATGACGCCTCCGAGGCCGGCGCAAACCCGTGCGGAGACTGTATTTAGGCCAAGAAAGGGCGAAACATTTTTGAGATCGCGATTACAGTCGTGCAGGCATATTTCGGACAGGCAGGCTGGTCAATGGTCAAGGTCTGGTCAACTGTTTTGGTCAACGAATTTTGACCAGAACGAGTTGACCATGGTCAGACCTGCGCGGACGGATCGTATTGATAAACAAGCAGTTAATGATTACAAACAGGTATTCTAGATATACTCCACATATATTGACCAGTGACCGAAAGGTCAAAGGTCAGTGTATTTCACACATCAGAGACCTTAACTGTTTGTGGAGATTTGCGCTTGACGGCGACGGCGCGGTAGGCATAGAATATCGGCCCATCCCTTGACACGGACCCCCGCCGCATGATATCTTAAATAATGAACAAGTGCAACATACCGCACCCTCCCAAATAAGTTCTACACCGCCGTGCAACCTATAGACCTAGATTAAAACCGTCCTGCCCGTACCACCCAACCCCGTTCCACAGTTCGGAGCCACTATGCCCGCAACCGATGTACAGCCACGCCTACTGTCAACCCCCGACGCCGCACGCTATTTGTCCGTATCACGTTGGGCCATCCACAGGATGGTCGCCTCCGGAGAACTGCCGGCCGTTCGGTACTTCAAATATCGCCGTATTGATGTCCGAGACCTAGATAGATTTATAGCCCGATCCAAGCAGTAGCATTCCCCAAAAAACGCCACGACCTCGAACCGCGCAAACCAGCACGGCGATCGTTGTGTCCCTACCCAACAGAAGGACCGAATGACATCCCAAGAGAAATTCACTGAACGTCTGCTCGACTATGCAACCTTCGAAGAGATCGCCTCAACAACCGGACTCGACGCGCGCAATATTCAGGCCATCGTCGAAACGTGGCTACCGCAGGTGATCGCAATCACTAACAAGGTGGGCGCATGAACGAAGGCCAACGCACCTTGGCAGAGCTGCAGGCCGACTCTTCCGCCCACAACCAACAATCCACTGAGGAAACGTCAATGTCTATCGACCACCAGAAAACCGAAAACGTGATAACCCAAGTCCGCAAGCTGATCGAACTCACAAAAACGACCGGCTTCATCACCAGCAGATCGCAACGTGAACTGCTCGCAACCCTCAACCCGGCAGAACTCGCCGCAGCCTCTGACCTGCTCCACGACGCCCGATAAAGAAGGAACGACGACCGATGACTTTTACAGAACGCGCATCCCTCCTAACCTCCCGCCATATACCTGTTGTGCCCGTTGAGCCGAACGCGAAACGCTGCACGCTGCCGAACTGGCCCTCGCTGGCCTCGACCGTTCCGCAATGGACCGGTGATTACAACACCGCCGCTGTCTGCCTGAACGATGGCATCTGCGTACTCGACTCCGACTCTGCCGACCTCGCTGCACAACTCCCGCATCTGCCGGAGACATTCACCGTTCGCAGTGCTAGCAAGCAGCTTCCGCACTATTACTTTCACCAGACCGACCGTAGCCGCGCACTCGGCAACCGCAGTGCAGCAGGACTGTTTGATTTTCAGCAGCATCGGAAGTACGTCGTTGGACCTGGCAGTGTTGTCGACGGCCGCAGCTACGACGTAGCGAACGACGCGCCAATTGCCGACTTCCCTGACTGGCTGGCCGACTTCATAGAACAGCGCACGCAGCCGGAACGGAAGCCTAGCGCGGCACAGCATGTGGATCCAGACTTTGACTTCTACGAAATGCTCGAGCACTACGGCATTACAGGCGACGATAACGGCAGCTATTTCATCACGGATGTCTGCCCCGTCGCTGGCCGGAAGCACGCGCAGTCTACGGAGACCGGATTCTATTTCGACGGCACGACTCTCGGTTTCAAGTGCTTCGCTGCGAACTGCGACGGAAGCCACATGTCAGCCGGACAGGTGCTCTCCTACCTGAACAGAACTCACGCGCCTTACCCCGGCACCATCTGGCCAAACTTTGAGCCTACCAATCTGCCCGACATGATGCACGATGGCGTCATCTACCAGGACCAGGCCGCGCTTGACGCCGCGAAGGCGAAGGGGACGAAGCCGGACTTCAAATATCCGGCGCAACCATGGTCAACCTTTCAGTACGTGGTGAACCCTATCTGTGATCCCAAGAAGCAGCGCGACGGCTGGTTCAGCCGCGGGCAGGTAAACATCATCGCTGGCAGTTCGGGCGCTGGAAAGACTCGCTGGATGCTGCCACTCCTACGGAAAGCGCGGGACGGCGAACGTCTTCACGAGCGCGACGGGGCTGGCTTGCCGTTCACCGTGATCTTCGCTGACCGCGGACCCATCGGCAATCAGGAGACCATCGAGTCTCTTGATTTGCAGGACGCCGGCCTCGACATACGCCACATGCCGGTAATGCTTGGACTGGATGCAGTCAAGCGCATTCAGTATGAAATGGAGAAGCACTCGCCAGAGGAAATGCCAAAGGTGTGGTTCATCGAAGGTGCTGACGCGCTGGTAGAGGATCCCAACAAAGCGCCGGTAGTTGCAGCGTTTCTCAGCCCGCTAGGCGCACTGGCAACCCACTATAACGTGGCAATCATTCTGAGTCTCGGCGCGGGCAAGAAGGCGAACGATGCCGCTAACAGTAGAGACCGCGCATTCGGGTCCATCATGTGGCAGCGCCTGTCCGCGCAAATGTTCATTCTGACGCAACCGGCAGATGACACAGAGGACAGGTACCGAACGCTCACGATCAACTACCGCAACTGGCAGACCGAAAAGCTAGATCTTGAGTGGCACGACGGCACACTGATAAAGGTCGTACCGGTAGTCAAGGAGGAACAGGAATTGTCTAGAGGCAAACTAAAACTCTTCAACTTCATCCAGGGTGAAGTTTCGTTCACACTGCAGCGAGCGCGAACCGCCACTAAGATGAATGGTAAATCGTTGGCCGCTTCGCTCGATGCCTACGAGCGCACAGGTCACATCAAGCGAAATAAGCGCGGCGACTACGAAGTGCAACCTGTGAGATTCACTACCGCAGCGTAACCCCATCCTTTCCGGCGCACGTCTCCACGCCACATTAAACGCGGGGCGGTAACTCAAACCTACCCCGCGTCCTTTTCTCCCAAAATCAATTCACGAAAAGAGGCCCACAGTGGCTACGAAAAGTCGCGCCCCAAAAGCCCTTAAGGCATCACTCGACGCCGCATCTACCCCCAAAAAGTCGCAAGCCACCCGCCAATCATCACCCGTCCATCACGACCGCGACCAACGCTCGACCGGAGTCACGGATGGATCGAACTGTCGTGCGAAATGAAAAAAGGTAGCTTCAGGTGGATGTCCCAAAGCCGCCGCCTCTACGGACCGACAAGAAATTTGGACTGCGCGAAGGCGATCATGCCAACGCCGAATCTTTGAAGGAGTACTCATGTTCATCTCTGCAGCAAGGAAAAAGCTCAACGCCGCAATCGAAGCGGCGACCGATCCAGCCGACATCTCGCAACTGACAACCGCTTTGAGCCGCCTCATGGATGCAGAGGGGAGAGCCGCAGGAAGGCGTCAGCGACAGAGGGCGCGCGCCGAGGAAGCTAAAGGGATGCAACTGCCCATTTTTGATCTAGACTCCGAATTCTCTTTGGACTAACGAAGCGCGGTCTAAAAACCAATGTGCAATGGAGCGAAAGTAACTGGATGCCGCGTACTTCACGCGGATGTACTAGCGACACTGCGTACTCTTCCTCGAACGGTTGGCAAGCCTGCCGAGGATGTTTGGAGTGCTGTCTCAAGAGCGTAACGCAAAGCCCCATGCTCTTGTGATCTGCCTATCGACTGCGAAGCAGTATGCATGACTGCGGAGCGTTCTGACGAAGGTCTAGCCAGCGGAGGACTTGCTGTGTATACCAGTGACGAAGAAGCCGGAACCATTGGCCTCCGTGAAGATGCTGGAGCCCTTCGGACGTCCCTCGCACGCTTTCCGAATATCGCCCACTCTTGCGACGCCTTTGTGGATGCTCGTCATCCCAAACACCTCCGTTGCGTCTGCCGAATCGGGAAGATGGCCGTAATTGCGTTCAAAATAGTTAATGGTCATGGGCGGAAGTGTAGGACAGGCGCTCCGCGTACTGCAACCTAGCTTCCCGCTTCCCTCTCATTCTGTGCGGATGGCTTACCGGGGAAAGGTGCACGGTCATTCAACGTTGGAGATGCCCGGTAATACGCAAACCTTGTGACGGCGGATCTCCAGGCAGTCCACGAGCGCATAAGCTTGCTCTCCCACTCCTCGCGGTTCTCTTGGCTGCCGTTTGTCATGAAGCGGTTTAGAGAGGCTCCTCAGCGGGCAGATTGCGCACGCCGACATTTTTAATGGACAGAGGCACGATAAAGAATTTGCCGACGAAAACAATGGTCGTGATACTCTCACGCGTATCAAAGGACGGGTCAAAATCATGGGCGAAGATACCCCAGACAAGGCACAACCCTTCAAGGCCCTGGCTGCTGCGGTAACGCTAATCAGCGCGCTTTTGTTTATCGCCGGATTTGCGTTTCGCTGGAGCTATTACTATAACTTCGGCGTCCAGCACCTTGTTTATAACTTGAACGTCCATGCCATTCTTTTTTCCTCCATGGAGATGATTAAGCAGCCCTGGAATCTTCTGGCAACGGTGCTGTGCGTGGGCGGCACGCTGATTATCATCGATCTTCTGATCACAGGCGCGAGGCATATCGCTGGCTGGCGCGATGGCGGCAAAGTACGAACATTGCTTGCCTCCGTTGCACGACAGCTTGGCGCCGAAAATCCCTTGCTGACCGACTGCGTTCGAGCGGCGGTATTGATCTACGTGGTATATATGTTGAGCTCGCAAATGGGCTACAACCAGTTCAAGAAGCACATTGTGAATTCGGAAAATCCATTACCGAGAGTGACTGTCATTTTGCGGGGAGAAGCAGATGCGGCACTGGCATGTGGTAAGGAATCGAAGGATATGAGCTTCATCGGGAATGGGCACCGGATACACGAGCTTGAGGAATACCATCGGACCTGCACGTCCGAAGATTCGGTATGGCGTCTCTTGTATCGAGACGAAAAGTCGATCTACCTCTTTGCCAGCGAGAAGGAGCCAGGAGGGAGGCCGCTTACCATTGTGATGCCGAATACGGATAAGGTCATCCTGGTCACGGAGTGATTCGACATGAACAACATTACCGCGCGCGGAAAATGGACGGTTTTCCTGTTGATCGGGGGCACGCTGCTCTTGGGTCAAGGTAGAGATATCAAGCTGAATGCCACGAGAAGTGAGGAACACGTCCTGCGCAAAATGGTGGTCGTGAATACATCGGGCGAGAAGATGAGCACATTCGATAAGATTGTCTCCTTTGATCCGGCGTCCAATGTGTTTGTGATGGAAGACGTAAGGGGTGGGACGATGAGTATCCCGTCATCAGAGATTCGGGAAATCAACTTCGAGCAGACCGTTGAAGTGACCAATTCACCGGTGCAGCGATCGTTTCCAAAGGTGACGGCGACGCCGGGTTCGAAGTTGAAGTACAGAGTACCGAAAGGTGCTATCCGGGTGGATTCAGGGGACTTGGTTCTTCCGGCGTCGTCTCCATCGACCAAGGTAGATGGAGATGGGGGGAATCCTCCTAGTTCTCCTTCCGGCAACGGAGTCAATTTTTCAAGGATAAACGTGGTGGAACCGCGGAGATTGACGGTTGACGCCCACGGGTTCTTCATCGTGGAGGTCCAGAATGTGATCTATACCACAGAAACTCCGACTGGAGGTTCGAAGGCTTCAGGCGCAGCGAAGTGATGGGTCGCCATTGGCTGACAGCACTGAATCGAGACTCATCTAACCCATCTCACAAAGTTGCAAGCTTTATCGCGCGTGTGCGTGCGTCTTTTGGGGAAACAATACGCGCGTCGCAACAAGGTGTGAGCTTGTGCGCGCCCTTTAGGCCGACGTAACCAATACAGTTTGGTGGGTCGCGAAAACTAACACCTGGCGCACACCTACCCGCCGCCCCTTACGTCGAGGGCAGAAATGCGGCTTGCCGGACAAGCGCAACCCCTTGCAGATCTCACACACTGTCGTTTTGACCACCGTCTTGACAACAAACTGCCCCTGTACCATCCAACGCCCCCCCACTGGCCAAGGACGCTATCGCGATTCAAACGCCTCAGTAAATGCGCCATTGGTGTTAGGAAATCTTAGGAAACTCGCCGCGGATCATCGAGAAGCATTATTCGCAGTTCATCGAACAGCGGCAGCGAGCGATTGGTGAAGCGGTATCTGCAATTTGGAAGTGAACCGATTTAAGCTCTCGATGCACTTTTTCACGATCTTGTCACTCGGCTCGCCCGTTTCGACCTGGTTCTGCAGGTGGAGTAGGACCGTGCTGTACTCCTCAAGCTCATCGCCATCGAGGTTCAATTTCTCGATCTCCGAGGCGTATTCATCAACGAGCATATAAAGGGAATAGAGGGATCGCATACTCCCATCTTCCCCCGAATTGATGTGCAATAGGTGGTACGCAATCGGCGGGAATCTAGACGATCACGTTACCTTCGTTTGAAAATTGCGCGGCGATTTTCTGGCTTGCTTGAGATCTCACCCGATGAGTCTTAAGCTGTCCTGGCGATCGGAAGCCCGAATCTCGCCAGATATTTAAGGCACTCGTTCACAATCCACTCGCTCGGCTCACCGGTCTCGACCTGGTTCTGAAGCCGAAGGAGAACTGTGCTGTACTCCTCCTGTTCGTCGCCGTCTAGCCCTAGAAAGGGAAGCGCCGCAGCGTATTGCTCCACATGAGATTGAGCTCTTGAAGGGATTGCATACCCCATCTTTAATCGAAATAGATGTGAATTAGTGGGTACAAAATTACAAGGGAATATAATTGCAAAACTTGATGAATACCTTCTTTGATTCCCTCTCGAATGGAGAGACCACTCTGATCGTGGCACTCTTGAGCGCTGGCATATCCGCGGGCGTCTCGCTTCTCACGGCTAGATACATAATAAAGCATGGGCCGAATTATGAAGAGCAGATTGATTCGTTGCACGAAACGATCGGGACTCTAGCACGGACTCAAGAAGAACTCCGGAAGCAACAAGCCGAGCAAGCGGAGAACGAACAGAATCGGCACGAATTACAGGAGAAAAGAGCAGAGGCGGCACGCTGGAAACCGAAGGTGTGGATTATTTCGAAGGTTGAAAATAACGATCAGGTGAATATTCTTCGCCTTGAATCGTCCGAAGAATTTGCATTGTTGCGTGTGAGTTTATGCGTCGAAGGCGGTGCTGTGATTCATGATTATCCTACAGAGGGCTTAAAAGTTACTACAAAGGGATTCACACTTCAGATAACGCGCGAGTCACTAAATAAGATTGCAAACCATAGCGCATCGTATAGCCAACTTGGCGTGTTTGGTGGATCACTCAGGTATACAGTTCACCGTGGGGGTCAGGATTACACCGGGCGAGATTCTTTTCCATGCAGAGGTAGTTCATAACCGGCCTAATATGGGCATAAAGCTCACTGGCTGATTTGTTCCCTCAAGAAAATATCGGGGGGCCGATTACTCCACAATGGGTGCATTGGACCTCACTGAGAACAAGACCACCCGGCTCCTGTCGGTATCGAAATGGAATATAAACATGAGCACAGATTTGAATTACGTCCGGCTCAATTCTCATCGGTAAGCTATCACTGTCGAGCAAGCTTATGATGTCGTCTTCATCATCATCGACAAATTTATCTATTTGTGTGCGACTCAAGGGCGAATCCAAAATAAAATCGAGGTCATTTTGCTTGATCGGAAGCGGTCAGCGGAACGGGTCTGTGGTGTACGTCCTCCCGTATTATCCCTTCGGACGGCAACGACTCTCTGAGTACAAGATTGTCGGGTGATATAAATACGGGCCATGAAACCCGTTTGCCCTAGTTTCCATCGGGCACACCCCTCAATCCTGTACTCAGAGAACCGCCGCGAAAATAAAAACGCTTTCAACTCGATACCAGTAAGCCCTTGCGAGGAAACTGACATCGATGTGAAAGCGTGCAAGGGCTTTCTGCTATGAAGTTCATCTCAGTATGAAGGTTTCATGAAATAGCGCAAGGGGTGGGGGTGTGGATAGCTATTCGTCTTCCGTTTCAGGTTCAGATTTCTTTCTCGGGTACCGACTAGGCAATTCAAGCCGGCAGCTTGGACATGAAGTCCTCATACCTCTTCGTTCCGTTAGCAGTGAAACAAGATGGACTGGGAGTCGTTCAACTTCAGCGCAGCGTGGACAAATCTCTTCATCATCGCCTTGCACGAAAACATGGCCATTGATGCGCTCCATGACTCCTTTAAAGCGGACCTGATCGCGTAATTGATTTCTTTCTGTTGTGAGTTCCTCATTTTGCTTTTGCAGCTCGCCGACCTTATCAACCCACCCGACGAGTTCTCTGTACAAGTCGGCATTTTGCGCTTTGTTTGCGAGCTTTAGAAGGTCCATACCTTCGCCAATTAATCCCATTCTTTTGTGCCCCCACATTCATCTTAGGCCGCAAATTTACCGGACTATCTTATTAAGAATCATCCTCGCCAACTCGACGCTGTCGGCGATCACTGAGGTGATCCTAGGCGAAGGCCGGCTGATGTTCTCGTCGCGCGCCAACCTGACAGCGGCGATGATCGAGGCCGCGATGACGAGCGTGGATGCAAACCTATCCTGCTTCTGTCTGTCGTCCGCTTCGCGTGCAATAGCCCTATTCATCTGCCCCATGTCAGCGATACCTCGATTCTGATTTGACCGGCTTGCGTGGGAACAGTCGCTGCGACAGCCTGCCTCTGAAGATTTCAGGCGGCAGATATGAACGACGTTCGCCGCAGAGAGGACACTGCGCGATGATCCAGGCATCAGGCATCGTCCGCACTGGCGCGGGAATGTTCTCGTTGCATCCCTTGCACTTCACCGTGTAGTCACAGACCCGGGTTCCGAGTAGCCCACTATCCCACCAGAGCTCGCGAATAGAACCCAATGGGCCCTAACACTCTTTTCAACAACTGACACCGAACTACGTTTCGGGCTCGAACTGCCAGCTGACACGGAACACATGGCCTGTGGAACAAATCGCAATTTTACGTCTTGACAGGCAAGTCACAGCTTGCCTATAGTCGAGCGGTGGAAGACGTTTTCGAAGCCATCTCAGCACCGGTTCGGCGGGCAATCCTTGACGAGTTATTCGATCGAGATGGTCAAACGCTTTTCGAACTGTGTGCGCGACTAGCGATGAAGCACCAGCTCGGTTTGACTCGTCAAGGAATCTCTCAACATCTCGAAGTGCTCGAGTCTGCGGGCCTTGTGGTTACGGAGCGGCAGGGAAGATACAAGTTCCACTACTTACGCGTGGAACCGCTCAAACAGATTGCCGATCGATGGCTGCGAAAGCGAGAAGGGAGTGACACCCGTGATGAGAATCGTCGTGACCAGCATCTTCGTAGACAACCAGGAAAAGGCACTGCAGTTCTACACCGAACAACTGGGGTTCCTCAAAAAGACAGAGATTCCGCTGGGAGAAGCCAAATGGCTCACCGTAGTCGCGGCAAGCGATCCTGATGGTACGGAGCTGTTGCTTGAACCCGACACGCATCCTGCTGTGGGACCGTTCAAGAGGGCCCTTGTGGAGGATGGCATCCCGTTTACATCGTTTGCGGTTGAAGATGTTCAAGCCGAATACGAGAGGCTGTACGCTGCCGGTGTTCGATTTACACAGGCGCCGGCCGCAATGGGACCCGTGACAACAGCAGTGCTGGATGACACTTGCGGGAACCTGATCCAGCTGGCTCAAAAGAACTAGGGAGATATCGTATGCCGAGTGCCGATCTGATGAACTGGCGCGCTAGCATGGACGATCTTAAGTCCAAAGATAAGCAATCCCAGGATCAGGCATTTCTGGCCCTTTCCGAGATGACGAAGGAGCCTGTCGACTGGGCCTATGAAGTGTGGGATGAGATTCTTCGCTTGATCGCCGAAGGGGACAATCGACAGCGTTCAATCGCAGGGCAACTTCTGTGCAATCTCGCGAAAAGCGACCCGAAAGAGCGCATTGTGAAGGACTCGGGGGCCTTGCTGGCCTTGACCAAGGATGAACGATTCGTGACCGCTCGTCACTGCCTGCTATCGCTTTGGAAGGTCGCGATTGCGGGTGCCCGTCAGCGCAAGGCAGTGCTGGATGGCCTAGTACGGCGGTTCAAGGAATGCACTGCTAAGAAGAATTGCACGCTATGACATTCAATGCACCCTGAGGCGTGTGTACGACTTCCAAAGCGACCCGAAGTTGAGGGCGACCGCGGAGGGGCTGATAGCTCTGGAAGAAGACCCAAAATACCGAAAGAAATACGCCACCGTCTGGAGTGCCGCGAAGGCGCCAACGACCTCCTGAAGGTAGCTGTTCACCGGGTTTCGGCGTGCACGAAGGGCGGAGTCTGCAATGGATTGTCATCAAGCTGTCTGGCGAGTCCTCCGGACTGCAGCGATCTCATCCACACCTTCATCGATGATCTTGTTGTGCAGGCAGTACAGGGCAAGTTCAAGGCGGTCTGAGACGCCGAGCTTTTGGTAGATTTTGCGCAGATAGTTCTTGATGACCTGTTCGGTGGTTCCCAGCTGAAATGCGATCTCCTTATTGCGCTTGCCTTGCGCGATGCAAGTGATGATCGCCACCTGCTTGGGAGAGAGGCGCGGTCTGCGGGCGCGGATTTAAGAGCGCAGTTTCCTGGCCACGGTAGGCTTCGATGACCCAGTTCAAGGCCTGGTTGTCGATCCAGGTCTCTCCGGTAGCGATGCGCCGTACGCATCGTACCAGCAGATCAGCAGAGACTGACCTGGAGATGATGCCGCGAATGCCATGGCGATAGAGTGCAACTGTGTGGTCCTGGTCAGCGAGCTCAGCCTGCACAATGATCTTGATGTCGGGCGCGATCCGGCGGAGTGCCGGGATTGAGCTGGTGGTGCCAGTCAGAAGTTCACCCTCGACAAGCACGATATCGGCAGGATGCCGTTCAATCGCGACGCGGAGTTGTTCCAGCGAGTCTGCCTGCGCAACCACGCGAATATCGTCTTCAAGCGCAAAGATCTTGCGAATTCCGACGCGGTAAATAGCCTGAGAGTCCGCGAGAATGATGCGGATCGTACCTGGTTTAACAGGTCCGTCTAAAATTCCGCCATCGGGCGTTTCGTCCAAGAGTTTCATAAGTGGCCGCTACGCGACGGATTAAGCGAGGGCCAGGCCAAGGATTGAGTCAATCTGGCGTTGGAATGGGTCCGCAGATTCGCTCTTCTTCTGGGAAACGAATTGTGGAAGCCCGATCTCAGCTGATTGAAGGGTCGATTCATCCGCATTCCCCGGTTCAGTAGCTGCCTCCATCGAATAGGAAACGCGTCGACGATCTTCTATAACCGATTGCTCGCCTGACCCAATCAGCGGTTTCAGGACTTTTGCCACAGCCTCGAACTGATACTGCCGGTTCCTTAGCCGCTCTAATTCCTGGCAAATGAAATTCAACTCATCCATCGCCGCCTCAATCGCTGCACGATAAGCACCATCATGTTCTTGTTGGTTCATCTTCCCGCCTTTATTGTGCGAATGTAATCGACAGTAACCGTCAGGAGAAATTCCACAAAGTGTGTAAGGTGGTTACGATCGCGTTAAAAGCTCTCACTGCTCGGACATATCGACGCGAGTTGGATGGAGTCCTGCACCCGATTGCCTACGCACGTCCCACTTAGGTAACGAGCCCGGGCACGCCGAGAGGCAAAACTCGTCAGGGCGCGAAGGTAACGAAAACATCAGTGACTCGTTTCCAAGTGAGAGTTACAACTGGGACGTTTTGATCTCGAAGGATAGGACCTACTATAGGCGAACGGCTTTTAACCAGAGGCGGAAAAGCCCGGCGTTCAGAGTCTCTCGCGGAGGTAATGAGAATGTACCATTCTCAGGAGCACATCTTTACGAACGAATTTGACGAAATCTGTATCGTTATCTCGTTAGATATGGGCATTACCTCTGCAAGTATGCAGGTGACCATTTTAGAACCTAACGGCATCTGGGATGAACGAATGCCAATCTCCATGGACAAACCCTGACCTCCACCACTTCGCCGCGCTCGGGCGTGAGCCCTGACCGGATCCGAGTGAGCCCCGGCCGACTGCTCGATGGCGATGTCGTACGGCACACCGCCGGGCACGAGCATGGGAACGTCCCAGGCCTCGACCTTGGCGGCTATCTGGTTCGTTCCTGCCTTCAGGGCGTACACCGCTTTCATGTCGAGCCCTTTGACGGGGCACTCATCGAACTGTTCGGGCTGGAATTCGGGATTCTCGGATGTGTCACCGCCCACCCGGCCACCATCCGACTGGAACGACGAAAGATCGAACACATCGGATAAGGGCGCACCGTTGATGTCATTCGCTCCATCTAGTGCTCCCATGGTTCCAAGGTTACATATCCGCCGGAGCAAGTGATGAATACTCGCTGGAATGCCATGGTTGGCAACAGGCCATCTTCGCGCGGATTGGGACCGGCCCCAATCGCGTTCATCGGCATGACGAAAGATACTTGTCTGACCGTGTGTGTTCCGATCTCGATATCATGTGGCGGAAGGACGGCAAACGACTGCTCCGCTCCGTTTGCGACGCGCTTCAGGATTGAGGCTATGCCTTTGGATTTGCTTCGAACGAACGCATCGACTGCGTAAAGCAACGGCGCATTGCTGCCGGAGTCTAACCGGAGAAGTACAGGCGTCGCATCGCCGGCAGACAGGCGGGCCGCTACGATAATAGGCCGTGTGAACGGCAGATCCTGTTGCGAACCGCGAGGCTCGGCAAGTGCAATGTGTTCGCCCTTGATCGTGGACGCAAGAGCGCCCGATGAATCCAGGCACAAAATGTGTCGGCCGTTATCGATGAGCAAATCGAAATGCTCTAGAAAATTCGCGCCAAGAATGCCCCGGATGCGAGAATCCTCCGCTTTGAGTTGCGCCATTTCCTGGATGACGGCGATCGCATTTGGGACGGAATGTTGTCCGGCCTCGATCAAGTCCAAATAGGAATAGGCGGTGCGAGCATAAGTTGCAACACCGCCGACTCCAGTTGTGCCTTGAGCCTTCAAACCTAGTTCCGCGGCGAGCGAAGGCTCGATGGTTGTGACTTGAGCTCCAGTGTCAACCACAAAGTCGTAAGGGCCCGAGTGGTTGATCTCGATCGGTACAACAATAAGTGCGCCTTGCACGAAGCGCAGGGTTAAACTGGCTACACTTCCAGGGCAGTGCGCTTCCCCTTGAGCCGCAGGAAGAGTCTGGAAAAGGAGACTTGCTACGAGCAGGCATCTGAAGAGTGCCATTGGCGATCACCTCAGCCGGATAGGCTGGGTGCAATGTCGCCTCGTGCCTCGACACTGTCGTGACGGCGCTCATACGCTTTTCTGAAAGCGAGTGACGGAATTGTGACGGATCACAAGGCCTTTGTTTTCAGGTTCGGGGACTTCGAGGTCAGCGAGGGGGAGTTCCTGCTGATCAAGGCGGGTGAGCCTTTGCCGGTAGAGCCCAAGGCATTTCGCGTTCTACTCTTTCTGCTGCAAAATCCCGGCAGGCTGGTCAAGAAGGACGAGATACTGAGCGCGGTCTGGAACGACTGTTCCGTTTCGGACAATTCACTTACGCGCAGCATCGCGACCTTGCGCCGTTTACTGGGCGATGACTCTCGCGAACCCCGCTACATCGCCACGGTGCAGACAGTGGGCTATCGGCTTTTGTGCCCCGTTGAGGTCTCGGGTGGGGAGCTCAGCCATCCGGAAATTGCCAGTACGCATCTCGCAAGCGATCAATATCCAAAACTCGGGCCCATGAAAGGCTTCAGGAGATTGATGTTACTTCTCCATAACCCGAGCTCAGCGATGCGGGGTGATCGCGGTAAGTCCCCCAGGTCGGTGGAATCGCTCGACCATCCTTCGTCTGAGCCACTGGCCGCGCCTTTCCAGTCATCCCGAATTCATGTGCCAAGGAAAGTAGCGGTCGCAGTTGCCCTTGCGGGATGTTTCGTTGTCACAATCTTGCTTTACTTGAGATTCGCACCACGCCACGGCGAATCCTCAAGATTAGAAGAGTTGCAACTTCTTACCACGGTTCCGATCACGACGTTGACGGGGGTTGTCTGGTCTCCAACCTTTTCTCCAGACGGGAGCCAGGTTGCGTTCGCGTGGGATGGAGAAAGTGAAGGCAAAGGATATGACCTTTACGTCAAGGTCATCGGTGCAGATAAGCCGCTTCGGCTAACTCATCATCCATCGCCTGGCATGTCAGCTGCGTGGTCACCCGATGGCAGCAACATTGCGCTACTTCGCACAGGGGGAGATGAGGAATCTGGACTCTATCTTATCCCGCCGACGGGTGGACCGGAGCGGAAACTGGCCACACCTGGCTCTGCAAGCCGGTTTGGTAACGGTGTCAACTGGTCGCCTGACGGAAAACGTCTTGTTTTCAGTGGTCAGTCGCTAGAGCCCGACTCCGCGCAACACCTTCTTGCAGATGCACCATTGCAGCTGGACGTTCTCTCTCTGGATACCCTCGAATCAACTAAGGTTGAGACCGGGTGTATTTGGGTATCCAATCCGATGTTTTCTCCTCGCGGGACGTTTCTCTCATGGGTCTGTAACAGAGGGGGAATAAGCTCCTCGCTCTGGCTGTTACGACTTAACGGAGGCAAACCGACTCAGTTATTGACCTGGGACGACGGGATATCTGGCGCCGCTTGGTCTGGAGACGAACTGAGGATGGTCTTTAGTTCACTCGAGAATGACGGAGCGATCTGGGAGATTCAGATAGATCACCCATCTCACCTTCTTAGATTGCCTGTCGGGCACGGCGCGTCGTATCTCGCAGCCAACCCTTCACGGCCCGGCCTTGCTTACGTGCAAGGTACCAACAACGTAAATATCTGGCGATTGGATTTGCAGTCGCCCGGACCGCAATCTCGTAGTGTGGTGAAGTCAACTCGTGGACAGCGCGCGCCAAGCATCTCTCGTGACGGAAAAAGGATTGCATTCGAATCTGACAGAAACGGTGCGAGGGAAGTTTGGGTCTGCGACGCGGATGGTTCCTCAGCTCAACAGCTGAGCCGATTCGGACAGGCGACCACGGGAACACCGCGCTGGTCTCCAGATGGCAAACTCATCGCGTTCGACTCGCGCGTCGGTGGTGAATCCAACATTTACACGATCGATCACCGCGGCGGCGTCCCTCGTAGGTTGAAAATCGATGTGCGCGGCAACAGCTTGGCAAGTTGGTCGCAGGATGGGCAATGGATCTATTTTGTGAATGGCGAAGACGCTGGAACACCCACGGTTTGGAAGGTTCCCTCGAGCGGGGGTCACGCCATCCGGATCGCTGATCGCGGTGCATTCTTCCCCATCGAGTCTCCCGATGGGCAGCATGTGTTCTTTGTTCGCAACCGAAAGCTTTGGCAGGTAAAAGCAGACGGATCTGCGGAACAGCAGGTAGTCGGCATGCCAGATCTGAATTCCATGGGAGATGAATGGTTTCCGCACAAATCAGGCATCTATTTTCTGGGGCACGAGGGGAAAAAGGGAACAATCAAACGATTCGACCTCAGCACAAAGGTGGCGCGGACGATCTTCGAGCTACCCAATCCCACGCCGACATGGATTGGCGGCATGCCTGTTTCTCCTGATGGAAGTTACCTTTTATACCCGCAGGTGGATGCGCGTTCCAGTGACCTGATGCTGATCGAAAATTGGCGATAGCCACCGCATCAAAAATGACCCCCGAATCACC
>CAVTUP010000016.1:0-76292 GCA_963737915.1 uncultured Acidobacteriaceae bacterium
GTCGCCTGTACGTCCAGTTGCGGGTTAACAACTCACCCCGGTTCGATGCCAAGTCTGTCGTTTACTGCCACTCTCAAACGCTGCTTGCAGCCAATATAGCGTTCGGTGGTTTGCACAGAGACATGCCCGAGGAGAAACTGGATCTGCTCAAGCTCGCCCCAAGAATCATGGCAGAGGCGTGCACAGGACCTCCGGAGATCATGCGGCTAGACGTGGAATGTTCATGCTCGCGGCAGTCTTCTTGACAACGTGCCAGACCGTCTTTTCTGAAATGCCCTGTCCCCATGGTTTACCCGCTCGACAGACACATCGACTTGAATAGCTCAATGAGCGCGTTTTCCTGTTAGCGTCATTCGACGCGCGGGAACGGCGAGATTCTCGAAATCGGCCAGCCATGGTTACACTATGTGCGTCCCGATTCACGGGCGTGTGAGGTCAGTTCGACCGGCGACTCGCATTCAAATCTTAGGGGCCAATGCAGTCGCAGTCGTGCCGGGCCTCGGAGCCGTACCATGCACCCACTCGAGAACTTTGCCCGCGACCTGCGCCACGCCGTGCGCCAGTTAACAAGGTCGCGCGGATTTGCCTTGATGGCCGTGCTCACACTGGCCCTTGGCATCGCGCGAACTCTGCCATCTTCAGCATCGTCGAAGCCGTGCTCTTGCGCCCGCTCCCTTATCAGCACTCTGAACGGCTTGTCGTGGTCTGGCAAACTGACGCCGCCCATCGCGATTCAGGCGCTTATTTCAACACCTATCGCGAATTCCTGGTTTGGCAGCAACACAACCTCAGCTTCGAGAAGGTGGCAGCCCTCACGTGGGCAACGGGCCCCAGGACGCTACTGTGGCTGGGCAAACCAATCGATGTGCTCACTATCCCCGCCAGCGTCGACTTCTTTTCCATGCTCGGCCGGCACGCAGAAATCGGCCGCACCTTCGCCCCACGCGATCTCGAGACCGGCTGCACCGTCGTCCTCGCATATAACTTCTGGACCCACAAACTGGGTGCTCCCGCCGACATCGTTGGTCGGAGTCTCTCTTTCCGCAATTCTTCCTGCATCGTTGCCGGCGTCATGCCGAAAACATTCTCCTTCTATCCCGTAGCCACCGATGCGTGGAGTCTCATCACTCCCGGCGGCGAATTCGCTCAGAAGCCGTGGACCAGCATGACCGCTGTGTTTGGCTTGCTCAAGCCAGGAGTGACCCGCCCCGCAGCCGAATCCGAATTGACGGGGATCCAAGCCAGCGTGATAACGGAGGCGCCCGCCGACCTCAAAATCATGCGCACCCTGGCTCCCGACGTCCTCGACCTGCAATCGAACTTCACTTGGCTCGCCGGCCGCAATCTGCGCAAGGGCCTGTGGCTTCTCCTGACAGCGTCGTCCCTGATCCTCTTTATGGCCTCGCTCAATGTGGGCAGTCTCCTGCTGGGACGATCCATAACCCGCAGCCGCGAATTGGCCGTGCGCGTCTCTATCGGTGCAACCTCTCGCCGGATCGTCCTCCAGATAATGGCTGAGTCCCTCCTGCTTGGCTCCCTGGGATCCCTCGCCGGGTTGGCGCTCGCCGGCCTCCTCATTCGATGGTTTTGCGCGGCCAACCCTATCGAATTACCTCCTGGCGCAGGCGTCTCCCTCGACTGGCGCGTACTGTTGTTCTCGACAGCCTGCGGAGTCGTCTCCTCAATCCTCTTCGCTATCTTCCCCGCATGGCGCGGAACGCGCGTCGATCCCAATATCGCTTTGAAATCCAGTGCGCCCAGCGTGGCTGCTGCGTCTCTCCGCGCTACGTCCTCGCTAGTCGTAATCCAGGTAGCGCTATCCATGGTGCTTCTCGCAGGCGCGGTTCTTGTCTCGGAAAGCCTCTGGAAGCTGACAAGTGAGAATCTCGGCTATCGCACCGATCACCTCTTCACTGCGCGGATCGATCTTCCTCAAGACGCCAGGTACGCGAGCCCCGCCTCGCGCTCTCAATTCGCCGACCGCCTGCAGACTCAACTGAACGCGATCCCCGGCGTCCAGTCGGTAGCCTTCGGGTCGGACTATGTTCCGCGCGGCATGCATCAGATTTCGGTCGCAGGACAGCTTGAGAAGCAGTCGTCCAACGTCGCAACCCAGGACATCGGTGCTTCAGGCTTCGCGACTCTTGGCATTCCCCTCCTGCGCGGAAGAACATTCGACGCCCGCGACCGAGAAAATGCACAACCGGTAGCTTGGCAGTGGCAAAAATCAATTTTAATATCCGGTATCCGAGAGGAGATGAGGATTTAGCAGAACTGATCAACAAGGGAGGTTACATTGGTCGTTTGACAACAAGCATGCTTTTTGGCCAAACGGTGGAGGTGAATGGAGAGGTCGAGCCTGAATCGCACGATTAGTCCTGATAAACGCCCTTATCGCAAGTGAATCCATCGCTGACGAGAAGCCGACTTTTCGTTACTGATCTAGCCCGCGTCGAAGAGCAAATCGTCAAATCGGTGTCAGGTCGCGTGTCTAATTGCTAACGCTCACGAGTTGCTAACGCTCACGAGGCGCTTCCTCGATCGGATCATCTGAGCGCTCAATGCGCTCAGAAGAGCCAGTCCGACAGAGATCCAGATCACCTCGCGGTATCCCGACACGAAGGCTTCTTCAAAGGCGTGCTTTATGAGTGGGTCTCTGATTTGAGCGCCCGCTAGTTTCGATCGCTGAGTTTCCGCGTTCCGGCGCACAGAGGGAGAGAGTTGCATTTGTGCAAGGCTGCGGCTAAGCGTGCGGTTGAATCCAGCAGAGAGGACGAGACCAAAGACTGCGATGGCTAGCAGTCCGGCGGTTCGCGACACAGCGTTATTGACTCCTGAGGCGACGCCGACTTCTCTGGAAGGAACCGATTCCATGACCGCCGTTGTCAGCGGAGCGACACTGATCGCCATACCGATGCCCAGAACAACCACCGCCGGGAAGAAGGTGTTCCAGTACAGGCCCCCAATCCCCGGCCTTAGAAAGAGCGCGAAACCTGACGCCGCTATAAGCGGTCCAATCGTGAGTGGTAGTCTCGCGCCATATCGAGCCACCAGTCCTCCGGACCACCGGGAGAGTACGAATATCAGCAGGATCAAAGGAAGCAGGGCGGCTCCGGCCTGTGTTGCGGAGTAATGCTGGACTTGAATGAGGTCAAGGGGAAAAAAGAATAAGATGCCACCGAGCGGCGCGTAGAGCAGGAACGTGAGCAGATTGGCCCCGGAAAAGTCTTTGGACCGGAAGAGATGCAAAGAGACCATCGGAGCAGGCGAGCGTGATTCTACGATAAGGAAAGCAAGTAATGCGCCCAGGCCGGCCAGGCCCAGGCCCCAAACAACTGCTTCGCGTCCTGACGTCATGGCCGAACTATTGATGAGAGCGTACGTAATCGCTCCCAGGCCAAAAGTAGCGAGCGCGGCGCCCCGCCAGTCGAGACTCTTGCTTGCTGCTTCGTTACGGCTCTCCTGGATCCGCCACAATGAAAGCACGATTACGATAACCGCAAGTGGAAGATTGATGAAGAAGACCCAGCGCCACGACGCATTTTCCACCAGCCATCCGCCCAGGACCGGCCCGATGGTTGCTGTCATCGCCGTGAAGCCAGACCAGGTTCCGATGGCCCGCCCGCGCTCGTCCTCTGTATAAGAGGCGCTGATAATGGCCAAACTTCCCGGAATCAGGAAGGCCGCTCCTATCCCTTGAAGTCCGCGAGCGACGATGAGGGAAGTGATTGAAGACGCGAGGCCGCACCAGGATGATCCAATTGCAAACAGCAGTACGCCGAAAAGAAAGATTCTACGGCGGCCATAGACATCACCAAGAGAGCCACCCAACAGCAGGAGCGATGCAAGGAGAAGGGCGTAGGACTCGACGACCCATTGAATGTCGGTCACCGACGCATGAAGAGCAGTCTGCAAAGCGGGCAATGCTACGTTGACGACTGTTCCGTCAATAAACGCCATGCTCGAAGCGAGAATCGTCGCGATCAATACCCAGGGTCCTTTGCAGGGCTGTAGTGCGCCCGAGGCTGCGCGAGCTAACAATTCCTCACACGGAGATTTGATCGGCATCATCACTCGCTGATCAATCCTGACCTCCAATAGTTGCGCCAGACCACGCGGCACGAAGAGCGAAGGTACAGTGATGCGCCACTGGAGGCGGGAGTTGCATGAATACGCTATTCGATGGACTCCCAGGTCCGTCTGCTAGCGCCTAGAGGTCAATCGGGGGACACATATTCTGGGCGAACCCCCACTTCTGATGACGCTCGGCTGCGTGGGCACTGCGAAATGGGCTATGGGCCCGGACCTCTCCACTGGCGATAACGGCCTAACGCACTCATTGGGTACAGGTGTGCACAACTCCCGGGAGTACTCCCGTAAACGCCCTATCGCAAACTGAATCCATCGCTCACGAGAAGGCGACTTGTGAGGACCGATATTTTTAGCCATCTCAATGTCGATCTAAGTGTCCACGAAGCAGTTGAGGTTCCCTGTCGCGGTCACGCTAAAAGGAGTACTTTGCCGATGCCGCCCTTCTCTGCTTCAGCGTGCGCTTTCGCCGCGTCGGCAAGCGGAAACATACGATCGACAGGAATTTTGAACTTTCCGTTTGCAATGTCTTCCGCGAGCGTAAGCATGCTCGCTGTGTCAGGATGGGAGCTGAAGGCCTCCATTCTTACGGTAGGGTGAGGTTTGGCATTTGGAGGAGGCCCTACCACGGAGGCATAGGTTCCGCCCGGCTTGACTTTAGCCACCAACGCGTCGCCGACGTCGCCCCCAATCGTATCCGCGACGACCTCGACGAAGCCTAATGAGTCCATCTCGTGGCGGTTATCGAGGGCGAGAAGGGCATCGGCCCCAAGTTCCTCCGCCGCCTTCTTTTGTGAGCCGCGAACACCTGCGATGACGTGCGCACCGAGCTTCTTCGCCACCCAGATGGCGGTGCGGCCTACGCTGCCGAGTGCGCCGGTAATGACGACAGTCTGGCCAGACTGAACCTTGCCAGCCTGAATGATGAGTTGTTCACCGGTGTTGAGCACCACCGGAAGGGCAGCGGCTTCGATGTGATCAAGGCCCTTTGGAAGCTTCGACAAGCCCGCGAGATCACCCAAAAGGAACTCGGCGTAGGTCTTGGCGGCGCGGCCGAAGACCTTGTCGCCCTCGGCATAGCCCTTGACGCCCTTGCCGACCGACCGAACGACACCAGAGTAGTCGTAACCGAGGATGGTGGGCAGTTCCAGCGGCATGAAAGCCCTCATGGCGCCGCTGCGAATCTTCCAATCGATGGGATTGATTCCGGCTGCGGTGACGCGAATGAGGATCTGGCCGTCGCCCGCTTGGGGATCTTCCCACTCCTCATACTTCAGCTTATCGGCCCCGCCGTACTCATGTAGCACAATTGCTTTCATAACCAGACCTCGCAGGCTTCTGAGTTTTAGGGGTTAGATCGCGGCGCCAGAGACGAACCCGGTTTAGCGTTCGTCCAAGATTTCTACGATGTCGGCGCTTGAGGCCATAAAAACCTCGCCGGTTTCCTCCAACGTTGCAAGCGACCGACGCTTCAGCTCTTCTGTTTTCGAACCGCAGGCGTCAGTGATGACAACTGGTAAGTAGTTCAAATCCAGCCCTTGTCGAACAGTGGGCTCGATTCCAATTTCTAGCGCAATTCCAGCTATCAGAAAAGAGTCAATGCCGGCGTCCCGCATTGCTAGATTGAGAAACGTGCCCTCGAAGGCCGACATCGTGATCTTGTCAACTACAACTTCGCCTTCACGCGGTTCAAGTTCAGGCACGATCTGAAAGGCTGGGGAACCTTGCGGAATAAAGCACTTTGTCTCCTGCGGCTCTTCTTTTCGTTGCCACACCATTGCTCGGCGTAACTGAGCAACACCCGCTGCAGCAGATGGTAGGAAGAAATGACGTGTGTGGAAAATTCTCAGGCCGGACTTGCGCGCAGCGTTCACAAGCAAGACGCATTGCTTTTGGATCTCTAACCCGGAAGAGATTTGAGGAACGATACCTGCCTGCATGTCGTAGACGATCAATGCACAGCCTGAAGATCGCACGATATCCTTTAGGTTTTCAGGCACTTGGAGTCCGAAAGCTTTTTTCATGCGTTCTCTCCAACGAGAGGTTGTCACCTAGACTGTCCCGTTACATCGTAACCGACGACAGGATGGAGAATGTGGTATCGGTTCGTCGAGGATGGTATCTGGGCTCATCGGCGCCGATGGTCTTAGGACCAGGGGAGTACAGGACGCTTTACTTGCGGCGCTAAATACTGCCTGGATCAGTACCTGCTAAACGCCGTTATCGCAACTGAGCGGAGGCGTGCGGTGGTCGGAACCTCGCAGAGCTTACGAATCAGGGCGCTCGTACGAGTCTAGCTATCGAACTGTTTACAAGGTTCGGTGGGGTCTACCCATGGAAGCCGCACCTGAAAGCAGGTGTCACCCGGCTTTGAACTAACGTGAATATTTCCACCGAGCTTCCTGACAGTCGTCTGTACGGTGTTCAGACCGAGGCCCGTTCCCTCACCAACTCCCTTTGTCGTGAAAAAGGGATCAAAGATATAAGGTTTTATCTCGGGAGGAATTCCAGGGCCACTATCGCCAATTTCAATCACGACATAGTGGTCCTCGCAGAAGGTTCGCACGCGAAGTTCACCCTCGCCCTGCATGGCTTCTATGGCGTTTTCGATGATGTTGGTCCAGACTTGATTCAACTCAGTTCCCGGTGCGTTAACGAGGAGTGGGACCGGTTCGTAGGCGCGCTGCACCTCGATTTTGGGTTGCAGAATGTGGGCTAAAGTGCCAAGCGTGGTTTCCAAACTTCGCGCGACATCAACATCCTGTACCGGCCCCTGGTCCACATTGGTATATTCCTTAATCGTTTGAACCAGATTCGATATCCGCTCAGTTCCGCTCTCTATTGTGCGTAGTAGCGTCGACAAGTCTGCAGAAGCCGCGATGCGCGCAAGCGCAGCACGAGCCGTGCTCAGATCGAGGTCTGTCAGCAGAGAGGTGAGTGTGTCTGGAGACATATTGCGCCGCGCCAAGGCAGCCGATAAATCCCATGAATCAGTGAGGCCGTAACTCTGTAGTATCGAGTCCAGTGTTTCTTCCAGATCGCTGAGAGTGAGTCCATGTGATGGGGCCGCCTCTGTTTGTAGCAGAGAGGCTTCGACTTCTTCGATTCTGGCTTTGTCCGAGTCATCGAGCGGGCGCCGCCACAATTCTGAGTTTGCGCTTCGCATTTTCGCCAGCGCCGTGCGCATTTGACCGCCTGCGCGCTTAGCCGCCGACGCGGGGTTGTTCAGCTCGTGAGCAAGCCCGGCTGACAGTTTGCCCAATGAGATCAACCGGTCGCGTTGCTGCTCTATTCGAGTTCCTTCACGGATTCTGTCGGACATCATGGCCACTAATTTGGTCGTCAGTCTTGGCATTTTTTGTATGAGTTCTGGAAAAAGCGCAGCCGGAAATCTGGCAAGGCGCCCATCTGACAGGGCTCGTCCAGTCACAGTGAACCGTTTCATCCTGGAGAAAGGAAACACCCCACTGACATCACCAGCTTGCGCGGGCAGGGAAACCGTTTCGCCACCAAATTCCCCTCTCCACTGAAAGAGTCCCTCAAGGAAAATGAACATCCAGTCTGCGGGATCTCCTTGCCGTACGAACGTCTCTCCGGCATGGAGAGAGACCTCCTGTACATGGCTCAGAAACCATTCAATTTGGTCGTCCGGCAAGTCAAAGAATGCCTCGGTACGCCGCAATTCAGTTGAACTAATCAAGCATCAAGCCTTCCTGTAATTTCGCAAGCTCGGTGTAACGCTTTTAGAGGCACGTCCTCGTCTTCAATTCTTCAAGTGCGTTTCTTATCGCGACACTTTCAGCAGATATCTTATTCCGTACTCAGTACCGCGTCTTCGGAATAGTTGCGTTCCCGGATCTGTGCAACTGCTTTCGGGAAACATCCGCAAGGTAGCAGAATCCTTGAATCCCCAAAGCTATTCATAGGCCTTGGTTTTCATGCTTAAGGAAAGATAGGTCCTCGGAAACCCCCTATCGCAACTGAATTCGTCGATGACGAGAAGCCGACTTTTCATTACCTATCGATTTTCGATTAGTGCCTCAGTGATTTGGCGCCAACCGAGACGAATCTTGACCAAATCAGCTATGGTCGATGTTGAATGGTCATGAGTCGCCCCGCCAAATTAAAACAGAAGCCTCCGCACGCATTTGTCCTGGAGGCGCTCGCCCCGTTGAACCCCGAGGTACGTCGGATGTTTTCCGGTTTTGCAGTGTACTTGGCCGA
Source organism: uncultured Acidobacteriaceae bacterium (assembly GCA_963737915.1). Classification (GTDB taxonomy): domain Bacteria; phylum Acidobacteriota; class Terriglobia; order Terriglobales; family Acidobacteriaceae; genus Telmatobacter. The sequence continues at coordinate 8,314 of CAVTUP010000016.1, forward strand.
TCGAATCGTTTGCATGCTCCGAGATCACGCGAAATCTCCCAGGGACAATGGTGTTTGGCTTGTTCTTTCGGACATTACTAATCCCGCGGATCCAGAATTTCTCCGGGAATTCTCTTCCATCCGTTCTATCGAGCTACTGGGCAATAAGATTCGCCACTGGCTTCTCATCCCGAGCGACAGTCCCAGCTTTGAGACGGAGGCTCTCCACGCATGTGACCTGCTGTTGCATCACGATCCACGCCTCGGTCGAATCCCTGCATCAAGGCGATAAAGCCCCGCTCAAAATCTCCCTCGGGCTTCGAATGATCCAGAGGGACCGACACTCGACGGTTGCAGTTCCTCATTCACGCGCAAGAGAATCGGGGCATTGGCCAGAAGCTCGACATTCGAACCTTAGCGAACTGCGTTTCACTTGACCACCATCAGACAAAACACCGAAATCGCTATCCCAACAACGTCTTCAAGAAGGGCAGCGGGCAGATCACGCCCAAAGGCTGCAGCGAGTTTTGCGCGAGCTGCCGCGCCTCCAAAGGTTCCAGCAACCGCGCCGATGACGCCAAGGATCAGGCCTGCCGCCAGCGAATGCCCGGCCGCTCCGACAGTTGCTCCCGACAGGGCGCCAGTCACAATGCGAGCGATGAACCCTGACGGCGCTTTGCGACTGGGCGTCTTGGGCAGCTTGTCGGCGATCAGTTCTCCGACGGCAAATACCGTGAGGATAATAGGTGTGAACCGAAATCCCATGAATGCAAGCGGAGTATTCGCCACGGCAAGCACGCCATGGCGAGCGAACCAACTGACAGTCGCCGGAGCAAGCATGGAGCGAAGACCCGCGACCACCCCGATAAGCAGAGCACATAGCAGAAACATGTTTGCTCCTTTCAATCGCGCCGATACTTTGAGGAGTTGTGGACGCCCAGGCTGGGGAGATAGAGGTTCCTACGTAACAGCATTATCATCCGCGATAGACGTTCTGACCCGCCCAACCCGTCTTGCCCGTTATTCTCAAATGGCGATAAAAGGCCAATGCACGTTTCCAGGTCTGCGGACACTTGTCTCGGAAGACCGTTTCACCGACCAATGGACACTCCTCCATTGTTTGCCCGTTTGAAAGCAAGTGCAAGAGCCCGTCTCTCATACGGTTGCGCATAGTTTTCGATACGCGGCTAGGTCAAGCGGCTTTCGCTCAGATCGAGTTCGTGCTCCAGACTGCGGTGGATGCTGTCGCCGATTCTGCCGCTTGCACGTAACAGGTTCAGTTCTTCGCGCTCGCGGCGAATCGTGTCGAGCAGCAACTGTGCTGCGGTGAGGCCGCGAGAATCTTCCTGGGGGGCACTTCCACCGGGACCGCACTCGTCAATCTCCGTGATCTTGTGCTCGTACTGATGTAGCAGATCGTTGTAGAGATGAGTCTCGTGTTCTCCCTTGGCTGAGTTTCTTCGCTCGCCGAGGAAGTCGATGGCCGTCTGCAAAAGAAGGCGCCTTGCCTCGCCCTCTTCGCAGAATCCTACATCGCGTTTGGAGAGTCCGAGGGCGCGCACGAGCCAGGGCAACGAAAGACCCTGCAACACCAGGGTCACCAGGATGAGAAAGAAGGTGAGAAAGATGATGAAGCTACGCTGGGGAAATGGGCTTCCGTCGCTCAGGGTGAGCGGCAGTGAGTTCGCTGCCGCTAGGGCGACGACACCGCGCATGCCGGTCCATCCCACGACGAAGAGCTGATTGAATGGAAGCTTATCGTAGGTCTGCTTCGCGATGCGTGTTCGGACCCACCACGCGGCCCGCGATGCCGGATACATCCAAATCATCCGCAGCAGTACCAGAACGACTGAGAAAGCCAGCCCATACCCGAAAAGGCTCCACCTGCTTTCTCCTTGAATCCCAGTCAGGACATAAGGGAGCTGAAAGCCGATTAGCACAAACACAAGCCCGTTTAGCAAAAACTCCAGAGCATCCCACACTGCTATTGCCTGCAGACGCACGCCGGGCGAAAAAAAGGTGGAACTTTGCCGGCTCACCAGCAGGCCGGCGGCAACCACCGCGATTACGCCCGATGCCTTGACCGCATCGCCGGCAAGATAGGCGGCGTAGGGCACGATCAGGGATAGGGCGATCTCCACGGGCCCGTCATCGACCCAGCGCTCAAGCCAGATGACGGCCAATCCGATGGCCAGACCGACGAGCACCCCACCCGTGATGAGCCATGCGAATTCGAGCAGGCCACGGGCTACCGTGGGGGTTGTGCCCTGAACAACCATTTCGACACCGAACTGCAGGGCCAGCAGTCCGGTCGCGTCGTTCAAAAGGCTCTCGCCTTCGAGCAGGTCCACAACACGTTGCGGCATGCCCACTTTGCGGGCGATGGAGGTGGCCGCGACGGCATCGGTTGGGGACACGACGGCTCCCAGAAGGAAACCGAGTCGCCAGTCGAATCCGGGAAGCCACCACTGCGCGGCAAAGGCGACGCCAATGGAGGTGAAGAATACGAGGAGGATGGCAAGACTGGAAATAGACACCAGGTTGTACTTGAACTCGCGCCACGAGGTCTGCCATGCCGCGATATAAAGTAGCGGCGGCAGAATCACCAGGAAGACCATGGAGGGGGGCAGAGGGATGTGCGGAACGTGGGGAATCAGCGAACAAAGCAGTCCAAATACCACCAGGACGATTGGGTAGGAAACCGCAAACCGGCGCGCAAGACCTGCCACTGCCGCCACGGCGCACAGCAACGCGATCAGCAATACCAGAATGTAGTTGATATGGTCCATCGGTCAGGCACGCCCCTCCTCTATTTCCATAGTGTCCTGTCTCCGCGGTTATCGCAATGCTGCTCGTAGTTGCACGCCGGCGGTGTTCGAGAATGACCTGAACTGATTTCGGCAGTAAGATTGATGCGAGGCGCAAGTTGGCACTCTTCCTCGGAGGTTGTGCTATGGTGGTCTTCGTTCCCTGGAAGCCGGTTGCACTCGTGCTGCGCTTGTTTGCCACGAGGCCTTCAACTGGTACGCACAAGCCATCTTCGTCGCCGTAGCTTCGACCCGGCTCATCCGAGATCGCGCATCGAGCGCGTGCTGCTACACGATCCCGTCTATTCGATCAATTCCATAGAACGTCTCACAAATCGATCGGCAGTTCTATCTTGGCGAACACGCATCAGACTGATGGCTTTCGGAACGCGTCGGTTCGAGTGGAGGAGACAATTATGAAAATCGTAGTGATTGGCGGTACTGGACTCATTGGTTCGAATCTTGTCAAAAAGCTTCGAGAGCAGGGGAAGGAAGCCGTGGCCGCGTCACCTAAAAGCGGCGTCAACAGCGTTACCGGCGACGGACTCGCAGATGCGCTGAAAGGCGCTTCGGTGGTGGTGGATGTAACGAACTCCCCTTCATGGGAGGACGCGGCAGTACTGAAGTTTTTCGAGACATCAACCCGTAATCTTCTCGCCTATGAAGCGGCCGCGGGCGTCGGACATCACGTTGCGTTGTCCGTCGTAGGAACGGAACGTCTGCTCGAAAGCGGCTTCTTCCGCGCAAAACTCGCTCAGGAGAACTTGATTAAAACCTCGACGAATCCTTACACAATCATCCGCGCCACGCAGTTCTTCGAGTTCGTAAAGCAGATCGTCGACTATTCCACCGAGGGCAACAAGGTACGCATGCCTCCGGCGCTTATCCAGCCGATGGCAGCCGATGATGTAGCGAGTGCAACGGCCAGAATCGCAACGAACCCACCCGTGAATGGCACCGTTGAAATCGGAGGGCCGGAACAGTTTCGCCTGGATGAACTCGCCCGGCGGTTTTTGGCCGCGCGCAGCGATCCGCGCGAAGTAATCTCCGACCCGCACGGGCGGTACTACGGCATCGAGGTGAGTGAGAGAGCGCTGGTTCCTGACAATACCGCGCAACTCGGCGAGACCCGCTTCGAATCCTGGTTGACACAGTCCGCAGCGCAAATTCCGAGTGCACATCCTCAGCGTTCAGCAGTCGCAGCGGCGACCATGGAGCAGGAGAGTCACAAGAGAGCGAGTTGATATCTCCGCCCTCGCCACTGGTGGACGGGTAAGTGAGTTCGCGTCTCATCTCTCTCAAATGATTCTGACTTGGCAGGTGCCAGTTGACGTTACCTCGGGTGGTCATTGTCGGTGGCGGCTTCGGAGGGCTCTCCGCAGCCAGAGCTTTGCGTAACACTCACCTTAAAGTGACGCTGATCGATAAGCGGAATTATCATCTCTTTCGCCCGATGCTGTACCAGGTGGCAACGGGATTGCTCTCCGGAGATGAAATCTCCAGTCCTTTGCGCTCAGTCTTCAGCCATCTGAAAAACGTTCATGTACTTTTCGATGAAGTAACGGGCATCGACTCAGAGCGACGCATAGTTCATCTCAGACGAGGCGCGTTGCCTTACGACTACCTCATCCTCGCGACTGGCATCCAGTACAACTATTTTGGGCACGACGAATGGCGACACTTCGCTTCTGGCCTCGAATCGCTCGATGATGCCGACGTGATCCGCGGCAAAATATTGCGTGCGTTCGAGCGGGCTGAGGAAATGGCTTCGATTGAAGGTGCAGCAACTGAGGATATTCGTCGCCAGCTTACGTTCGCCCTCATCGGTGCGGGGACCGTAGGTGTTGAGATGGCCAGCACACTCGCAGAAATGTCGCGCATAGAGTTAGTGCGTGACTTTCGGAATATAGACTCGGCGTCCGCTCGGATTCTTCTCTATGAGGCCGGGCCTCGTATTCTGCCCACTTATCCGGAGGCCCTTTCCCTCAAAGCGCAACGGCACTTGGAGAGCTTGGGAGTCGAGGTGTTCACCAACGCTCGTGTCACGAATGTGGATTCGGATGGGATTGTCGTGCACGGACAGAAAGTTCCGGCTGGCACTGTTCTCTGGGGAGCTGGTGTCGTTGCGTCCCCGGCGGGGCGGTGGTTAGGTGCGGAAACTGACAAGTCCGGGAAGGTTATGGTGGAACCGGACTTCTCCGTACGTGATCATCCGGAAGTTTTTGTAATTGGCGACACCGCTCATGTCGTTGCCCCTGTTCGAAATCTATTCGGCATCAAATCTCGAACGCCGATGCTTATGCCTGGCGTAGCTCAGCCCGCAATACAGGAAGGTAAGTACGTCGCGGACGTCATTCGGCGCCGCGTGACGGGGCGTGCGCAACCTAAACCTTTTTGGTACTGGGATAAGGGCGAGCTCGCAATCGTCGGGAGGGCGTATGCCGTGGCGGATTTGCGGTTCGTACAGTTTGGTGGCTTCCTTGCATGGTTAGTCTGGGCAGCGGTTCATATCTACTTTCTCATCGGATTTGCGAATCGGCTGTTCGTCAGCCTGCAATGGGGCATTGCTTTCCTTACAAAACGTCGCCGCGTGCGAATACTTCCCGAGGAACCTGCATCTGCGAGGGACTTGATCGATCCAGTAGCCTGATATTCGCTAAAGCTCCGCTTGGGATCCCACTCACACAAATCCGACCCGTCAGGTGATCTAGCTGGTAAATTGAAATACGCCATACGCTCTCAAACATCAGAGACGGTGGAACGCATCTAGTCCCCATCACTCACGACAGGCGTTCCAGTCAGCGTCCACGGATGTAACGCCTTAATGAGTCCTTCTCTTAGCCCGGAGGTAAATGGATGAGTCGAACCTGCCGAGTCAATCGCACATTGACTCCCCAGTCTTGGCCTGGTTTTGGGTGCTTTGTGGTTGCTGGACCCATCTCTCGCTTCGGCAACCGCGCCAGCTAATACCCCTCTCAATCCGGCATTGATCGCAGCGCATTGGCCTGCCTCTTGGATCGCGAGTGCCAACGTACCCGGAGGAGGTCCGGGCGTCTTCTACTTCCGCAGGGAGATTTCGCTCTCCTCTGTTCCCTCGCATTTCTGGGTTCACGTGAGTGCGGACAATCGATTTCTCCTGCACGTCAACGGCAAGTACGCCGCCGAAGGTCCGGCACGTGGAGATCTCTTCCACTGGCGCTTCGAGACCGTCGATCTTGCTCCATTGCTTCAACCGGGACGGAACGTTCTCGCGGCCATTGTCTGGAACTTCGCCGAACTGGCTCCCGTGGCCCAAATGAGCAATCGCACCGGCTTCCTGATGCAAGGGGATACCGAGGCGGAGGCTGCGGTTAACACTGGCAAAGATTGGCAGGTCCGGCAGGAGACTGGTCGCGCCGCCCTGGGGCATGAAGGCGCAGGTGGGTACTACGCCGCGGGCCCCGGCCGAAAAGATCGATGGACGCCTGCTCGATTGGTCCTGGGATCAGCCCGTAGCCGAATCTTCCGGTTGGGAGGCTCCGCGCATGTTGGGACCCGCAGCGACGCGCGAGGCACAGGATGCGCCCAGTCATTGGGAACTCGTTCAGGATTCACTTCCCCCGATGGAGCATCGACTCGTCGATGCAGGCGTTCCCGTCCGTGTGGAAGGGATAGCGCCACTCCGGCATTCCCAGCCGCGCCCCTGGAGGTTCCGGCCAACTCGCACGTCACGCTGCTGCTTGACCATCGCACTCTCCAAACCGCTTATCCGGAGCTGACAATCAGCGGAGGCCGCGACGCCGAAATCCGGCTCACCTATTCCGAAGCCCTCTATGATGCGCAAGGAAAAAAGGGCAACCGCAATGAGATCGCTGGTCGCCACATCGAAGGAATCAGAGATCAGTTCATCTCCGGCGGGCAACCAGCCATTTTCGGCCTCTTTGGTGGCGCACATGGCGTTATCTGCAGATCGAAGTCACGACGAAATCCGAACCGTTAAAGCTCGAATCGCTGCGCGCCTGGTTCTCCGCATACCCATTTGAAGAGAAGGCGAAGATCGCCGGGCGATATTCGCGATCTCGACCGCATCTGGCAAACCGGTTGGCGCACGGCTCGGCTTGACGCGCATGAGACTTATATGGACGCTCCGTATTGGGAGCAGCTTCAGTATGTCGGAGATACGCGTATTCAGGCCCTGATCTCGTATGTCGTTTCCGGCGACACTCGCCTCGCGCGCCAGGCAATTACGAACATCGATGATTCGCGCACTCCGGAGGGCATCACCGAAAGCCGTTATCCTTCCGGATTGCCGCAGTTTATCCCCCCCTTCTCGCTCCTTTGGGTTAACATGCTCCACGATTACTGGATGTATGTTGACGATCTACCCCTGGTGAAGGAAACTCTGCCCCATACCCGCACAGTCCTTGACTGGTACGCGGCGCACCTTCGTCCCGATGGGCTTTTGGGCCAGGTGAAATGGTGGGAGTTTGCCGACTGGACCGCGAATTACAAGATACGGCGTTCCGCCGCAGGAAGCCGATGGCGGTTCAACATTCTTACTCTGCAATTTGTCGAAGCTCTGCAGGCTGCCGAGGAGATGGAAGGCCAGTATGGGAGCAAAGAGAGAGTCGAGGAGTACCAGGCAATCATCCGACGGGCATCCGAGGCGCTTAACCGCGAAAACTGGGACGCAGAGCACGGTCTTTACGCCGATACACCCAGCAAAAACTCCTGGAGTAAGCAGGCGAACGTACTTGCCGTAATGCTCGATGTCGCGCCGCATGATCAGCAACAGGCAATCCTGAAGAGACTGATGGCGGCAAAGGATCATGAGAGCACGGTCGTAGACGAAAAGACAGTGCCGCCTATGTCCGAGATGAGCTACTATTTTCGCTTCTACCTCAACCGGGCAATCGAGCACGCCGGTCTTGGGGATATCTATCTAGCGCAACTGGCGCCCTGGTACAACATGCTCGATTTGGGTCTGAGCACCTGGGCGGAAACGCCTGAGCCGACCCGTTCCGATTGCCACGCGTGGAGTGCAAGCCCGAATTACGATCTGCTGACGATCGTGGCAGGAATTCAGCCGGGTGCGCCGGGCTTCAAGAAGGTCCGCATCGAGCCACACCTGGAGGGATTGCATCAACTCAATGTTTCGATGCCGCACCCGAACGGCATGATCGAGACCTCGTATCGATTGGACGGCGACCGCTGGACTGCCACAGTGACATTGCCCTCGGGCATCGATGGCCAATTTGCGTGGAAGAACAAGATCATGCCGCTCCACTCAGGGGTCCAGACGATTTCTCTTCCATAGGTCCTTTGGAATGGGTTTCCGGAGAAGAATTGCCGGAATTCTTCGTGTACGGCCACCTTTGGGAGGGTCGAGGGAGAAAAAGGACCGCCGTGGATGGTGCTCTGGAGGGGAGAGCCGCCAGAGGGATCAGAGTTGTGGCCGCACCAAGCACACATCCAGTCGTAGCTAACCTGAATGTTGACTGGAGATTTAAATCGCCGCTAGACCGATCCGAGTTCATGGAACTCGGATCGGCGGTCGGCAGGAAGTTTACGCAAGCGCCAGATTCATGTTGCTGATGGCCTCATCGATCTCCTGGGTGCTCTTGAAGCCGATCGTGGCGCAGTCCACGCCCGCGTTCTGGAAAGCGAACCTCATCGCCTTCACACGGTCGTCATGACTATTCTGGAACTGACCTCCGCCGCACAGCTTCATACCGATCACACCGAGCCCTTCCTTCTTCAACTGGTGGATGTGATCGACCACTTCGTTCACGTTGGCGGGGTGGTTAGTGTCCTCGTAGGTCGGCCCGTCCATGCGCGCCCCGTTGTGGTTGATGCGGATCAGTCCCACGTCGAGCCACTGTGTGCCTGGCATCTGCCGCAACGCCGGCAGTCCGTGCACCGACGCACCGTGCGTGCGGATGGTCTTTCTCTGCTGCGCTTCGAGGATCCCATCCTGCCAGCGCTTCGTGGTCTCCGGCCAGTCGGCTGTGTGCTGCCAGTGCAGCAGCATGATGTCAAAGTACTCGGTCTGAGAGATGCGCCGGAGTTCGTCAAACTTTGCCTGCGGGTTTATACCCTCGTGGAACGTAGTCACCTTGTTCATCAGTTGATAGCTATCGCGTGGCAAGCCCTTCAGCGCCTCGCCCAGCATTGCTGGTGTCTGGTAGGCTTCAGCCGTCTCGAAGAAGCGGATGCCGCGGTCGTGCGCATATCGCACCAGCCGCGTGAACTCCTGCTGCCCTAGCCCGGCCTGCACCGCACCGCCGTCCGTTCCGGTTCCGAAGGCCAGCCGCGTCACCTCCATCTTGGAGCGACCCAGCACCACGGTATCGGTCGCGGTGGGCTTGGTGGCGCCCATGGGCAGGGATCCCACGGTTGCCATGGCTCCGGCGGCCAGACTTGTTTTGAGGAAACTTCGCCGTGTGGTTGGACTCATTTCGACCTCCCCGGCTCCAGGGGTTTGGCAAGCCGGATGAGTGGATGTTAGCACGCGTGCAATGCAATCCGATTCTCAGGCTGGCGCAACGGTTCGGTATGCTGGATTCCGAAGCTCAAGACCTCATCTGCCGGGAGCCCCATGAAGAAAGCGGTACTGGCTTTTGTCACACTGTGCCTTTGCCCGGCGGCTTTCGCCGCATCCGTCATCACCACCCGTCTTGAAGACCCCAAGGCGGTTTATCTGAACGCCCCGGCGACCGCTGAGGATAGTTCCCCTGCGCTGCAAACAGCCATCGACAAGGCATCGGGCACCGGGCGCGAAGGGATTGTGTTTGTACCGGCAGGCCGTTACACCGTAACCCGCACCGTGTTTCTGTGGCCGGGTGTGCGGCTTATTGGCTATGGCGCCACGCGCCCGGTGTTCGTACTGCCGCCGAATACGCCGGGATTTCAGAAAGGCATGGGCGTGATGGTGATGTTCACGGGGCTTACGCCTCACGAGCGTCCGCGGGCCGGGGATCGCATTGCATTTCCTCCACCAGGGTCGGTGCCGCCGAACAACAACGTGGCTGATGCCAATCCGAATACCTTCTATTCGGCGATGAGTAACATCGACTTCGAGATTGGGGACGGTAATCCTGCGGCGGTGGCGGTGCGCTTTCATGTGGCGCAGCACTCGTTCCTTACGCATATGGATTTTCGTCTGGGCTCCGGGCTGGCCGGTATCTATCAGGTGGGCAATGAGGCGGAAGACCTGCACTTCTATGGAGGGCGCTACGGGATTCTGACCGAGAATACCTCGCCGGCGTGGCAGTTCACGCTGATTGACTCAGTGTTTGACGGACAGAGGGAAGCCGCCATCCGCGAGCATGAAGCTGGGTTGACGCTGATCCGGGATACGTTTCGCAATGTGCCTAAAGCGATCGATATCGATGAGGGGTATCCGGACCAGCTTTGGGTGAAGGATTCGCGCTTTGAGAATATCAGCGGGCCGGTTGTGACGATCAGCCTGGAAAAGAGCCCGCTGACTGAGGTCGGATTCGAAAACGCGATTCTTAGCAACGCCCCGGTGTTCGCAAAGCTGCGGGAGAGCGGAAAGACGGTTGCCGGAAAAGGCGCAGTTTACGAGGTGAAGAACTTCACTTACGGGTTGATCGTGCCGGGCGAAGGGCGGATGGGATCAATCGGCATGCAGTACGACGCTGCGCCGCTCGCCTCGTTACCTGCGGCACTTCCGCCTGCGATTCGTGCGTTGCCGCCCAGCAGCGAATGGGTGAATGTGCGTGCGCTGGGAGTGAAGGGAGACGGGACAACCGATGATACTGCGGCATTGCAGCAGGCCATCAATACGCATCGCGTACTTTATCTTCCAGGTGGGCATTACGTGGTGCGCGACACGCTTGGGCTCAAGCCGGACACAGTGCTGATTGGGCTGCATCCGACGCTCACGCAGATTGACCTGCTGGATGAGACACCGGGATATCAGGGCGTGGGTGCGCCGAAGGCCGTGCTTCTTGCGCCGCCGGGTGGGGAGAACATCGTCAGCGGGATCGGAGTGTTCGCAGGTGGTATCAACCCGCGTGCGGTTGCTGTGCTGTGGAAGGCGGGCGAGCAGTCGCTGATGGATGATGTGCGCTTTCTCGGCGGGCACGGCAGCGGCGGAAATCCTTACAACAACAACCACACGGCTGACTCTGACCTGCAAAAGCGCTGGGACGGGCAGTATCCCAGCCTTTGGGTTGCGGATGGAGGCGGAGGAACATTCGCGGATATCTGGACGCCAAATACTTTCGCGCAGGCAGGCTTTCTGGTATCGAACACGAAGACACCCGGGCACGTGTACGAGTTGTCGGTCGAGCATCACGTGCGCAACGAGATCAAGTTCGATCGCGTAGAGAACTGGGACATCAACGCGCCTCAGACCGAAGAGGAAGCCGGGGAGAGCCCGGAATCCCTTTCGCTGGAGATTGATGACTGCCGCAATCTCACGATAGCGAACTATCACGGTTATCGCGTAACGCGTTCGCGTGCGCCGTTCGCGGCGGCTGTGCGCATTTATCGTTCGTCGAATATTCACTTCCGCAACGTGCATGTGAACGCGGAGAGCGGGTACGGCATTTGCGACGCGAATGGCTGCGGCACATTCCTGCGCCTGAGCAAGTTCCCTTACGAGAACGCAATCGAAGATGTGACGCACCATCTCGAGGTGCGTGAACGCGAGTTCGCAGCGCTGGACATTCAGGCTGATCCGCAGAAGCCCCAGCCGAGTGATGCGTCTGCGGTGCTGGACAAGGGAACAACCGTGAAAAAGCTGGAGGATGGCTTCTTCTCGATTTCAGGGGCAACGGTAGATGCAGCAGGAAAGCTCTATTTCGTGGACCACCACAACCAGCGCATCTACGGGTGGAACGAAAAAGAGGGACTCACGGTTGAACGCGACAATCCGCTCGACCCGGTGAACCTGGCGGTCGACAAATCAGGCAGCCTGATGGTGGTTTCGTCGGCCGGGCCAGAGAGCACCGTGTACACATTCCGTCCTGGAACCTCCGAGGAAGAACTCACAGTGCTGGCACCGCAAGCTGCCCAGTCTCACGACAAAGCTGCAGTGATTTTGCCGGTGAACTGGTGGAACAATGGAGAGTTCAAAGACCAGTTGAACCTGGACACGATGCGTTTTACGACGCTGGCGGAGATTTTTGCCGCGGATGCGAGCACGCCGAAGATGCGCGAATACCTATTCGCACGATGGCAGCGATGTTTCTGCCCGCCGGCCGGGTGTTCCAGCAAGGTCCGGCAAATGACACGTCGGGTTGGCGATTCAGCGACAACCTCGACGCGTATGGGTTGATCGTCGCAGAGCCAGGACAGCAGGTGTATGTCAGCAGTGAGTCTGAGGACATTACCTACAGCGCGAGGGTGAAGCCTGACGGGACCCTCGCGGAACTGAAGCCCTTTGCGCAACGAGGAGGCGAGAGCGTGGCCGTGGACATGCGTGGGAACGTGTATGTGGCCAATGGCCAGATTTTCGTCTACACCCACGACGGGCAGCAGATTGCAGAAATCGATGCGCCGGAGCGGCCGCTGCAACTGATCTTCGGAGGACCCGACCACCGGACGCTCTTCATTCTTGCGCATCACGCATTGTTCGCGGTGCACGTGCGTTGACGGTGCCGATCAGCCGCGATGATCCTACCCGATTGGGTGGGCACAACATACCCGGATGGCTGATGCGCGGGTGACCGAGAAAGCGCATGGTAGTTCCGTAGGCACTTAGCCAAAGGAGCAAAACATGCCTGGCACTCTCTTTGAATTCTCTCAGCAGCTCGCAAATACAGTTGAAAAAGCGGGACAGTCCGTCGTTTCAGTTCTCGAAGGTGGTCGTGCCGGAGTAAGCGGAACCGTCTGGCGCGAAGGAATTGCCGTCGCTGTCGATCACACCATCCAGGGACTGGATGAGGTTACCGTAATCCTTCCTTCCGGCAAGGAGACGAAGGCTTCGGTGATCGGTCGCGATCCCGGTACAGATATAGCCCTGCTGAAGCTGCCCGCCGACACGCCGGCAGCCGCACTGGCAGACGATTCAACTGCTCGCCCCGGAGAGATTGTCCTTTCCGTCGGCAGAAGAGGGACTGAGGGCCTTGCGGCGACATACGGCCTCATCAGCGCGATCGGCGGTCCTTGGCGAACGTCGTCAGGCGGGCGCGTGGACCGTTGGTTCCGACTCGATCTCAATCCGTTTCCCGGATTCTCAGGCGGCCCGATCATAAACGCGGACTGCGAAGTCCTGGGCATTGCCACCTCTGGTCCACGCCGCTCAGCTGCAGTTGTTCCTGCCGCCACGGTGAACCGCATAGTAGACCAGCTTCTTAAGCACGGCCGCACCGTACGCGGGTACATCGGCATCGGTGTACAGCCAGTGGCTTTTCCAGAGGACGCATGGCAGAAGCTTGGAATCAGTGGCGGCCGTGGACTGCTGATTATCGCCGTCGCTCCCGATAGTGCGGCGACGGAGTCAGGACTGCTGGTGGGAGACGTGATCGTTTCCATCGATGGAAAAACTCTCCAGTCCGGCGCCAGCCTGCAATCGATCCTCGATGGTGAGAACGTCGGGAAATCGGTGTCCTTCAGTGTTGTCCGTGGAGGCCAATTACTGCAGATTGCCGTCATCGTTCGCGAAAAGCCCGCGAGCTGAGTGGCTCGCCATGAATCGAAACAGTCAGGTGGGCATCACTCTAAGTGAAGCAGAGAACAAAGTGGCCGCGGGCATGCGCGAGATAACGGTCAAAGTCAGCGGGTCGAAACGAAGGCACGGGTCCTGTACGGTATGGCGGCCCGGTCTCTCGGAGGCTGCGTGATTCGAGTGTTGATCTTGGCTCGGTCGCCCTTCACGCTGGCGGGGCTTCACGCAGCCGTCTCTACAGATCCTCGCTTTGAGATCGTTGCGAAGCTGAGTCATTCCACCGAAACAGAATTGACCACTTTTCAGCCGGATGTGATTCTCTTCGATGGTCAGGAAGACGATATCGACGAATTCCTCCTGGGCTCGTTCGGAGAACACGGCTCCCGTCGAGTCGTCCTGCTCGCAGAGGACTTGACCCGAGCGGAAATCGTGCGCCTCATGCAGTCAGGAGTACAGGCAATTTTGCCACGCGACTCCTCAGCCAGTGAGATTGCGAGCGCCCTTGAGGCTGTAAGCGAGGGTCTGGTTGCGTTCTCTCCTGATTTCCTCCGGCTGCTGCTGCCCACTCCTTCAGAAGGCGCAGAACAGGATTTCGAATACTTGAACGATCCGCTGACAACGCGCGAAACTGAGGTTCTCACTTTGCTCGCGGCAGGAGCAGGAAACAAGAAGATCGCAGCGCAACTTCGGATATCCGAGCACACAGCCAAGTTTCATGTCAGTTCGATCCTGAGCAAGCTCGGCGCAACAACGCGAACCGAAGCGGTGAGCCGCGGATATCGACTCGGCCTGATCTTGATCTGATCGATCGCCTCGCGCTGTCAGCAGGCTCCGTGCGGGCTTCAAGGCGAACATTTAAGAAATGGACGAGTTTCCCACTACACCCGGAACTCGAAAAGTCGGCAGAATCCGGGCCGGATCATTGTTCGGAGGTGAGGGCTACGCTTCTATCTCGGTCTGCTTTAGCGCATGACGTAGCCGCCGTCGACCGAGATCGACTGACCGGTAATGTAACTGGCGGCTGAGCTACATAGCCATAGAACAGCATCGGCGATTTCTTCGGGCCGCCCCATCCGTCCCATTGGCACCAGCGACCTCAACATCGCGTTCAACGCTTCTCCTTGACCTTCAGCAATCATCTTGTCGAACATGGGCGTCTGGATCATGCCCGGGCATACGTCGTTCACGCGAATGCCACGGGTTGCATATTCGAGAGCGGCGCTCTTGGTGAATCCGATCACTCCATGCTTTGCAGCATGGTACGTTCCGCGCTGGTTGCCGCCGATAAGCCCTCCAAGTGAAGAGCAATTGACGATAGCGCCACTCCCTTGCTTTCGCATTTGTTGCAGTTCGAACTTCATGCAGCTCCAGACACCGCGGAGATTGACCGCCATCACTCGGTCATAATCATCGCGGGGGGAATCGGCAGTTTCCGCCAGCACACCCTGAATGCCGGCATTGTTATACGCAGCATCGAGCTTTCCGAATATGGCGACAGTCTGCTTTACCATTGCCTCTACCTGCGCGTCATCTGAAACGTCACAACGGACGGCCAGTGTCTGGTGACCTTTGTCCGCGAGTCCCTTAGCTGCGGCCTGCACTTCCTTCTCATTCCAGTCCGCCAACACTACTGAGGCCCCAGCCTCAGCAAACGCCTTCGCTGTCGCAAAACCTAGTCCAGATGCGGCGCCAGTAACGAGTGCAACTTTGTCTTCAAACGATATGTTCATGATCATTTCCTCTCTGTCAAAGCCTTGTTTCAATGCCCCAACCCGATGACCAATATGCTGCAGTCGCTACCACGGTATTGGAAGCTTGAAGCCTATGCAATGCCCAGCGGATGAGCTGAGGATTGGGCATTCCTGGCGAATTACCGCCAACTCGAAAGTAAGGCGAATTTTGGACAGTGCCCCAGTCACAGCAGATCGAGTCGGTCCAGGATGACAGTCATTCGCCTCTCCAACATGCCGCCTCAATAGGGATCGAAGACATGGATGTTGGCCACTGAGATTTCCCCTTATGAGAACACGCCGGTATGTGGTAAAAACATCCCACAAATCGCTCTCAGCCTCGGAGGTTGTCCCATGGCACAAGTCATTCCTGCACGAATGTCCGCTGAAATCGAGGGCGATTTCGTTGTCTTCGTCATCGGCATGCGAGTCAATAAGCTCTGGAAAATCCACAAGTGGGTGCCGGTATTTCTCGCCATGCCGCGCATGCTCAAGGAACTCGAAAAACATCCCAAGAGCGGTTTCCTGGGCCACATCCAGGGCGGCCTCCTGCTCGTGCAGTACTGGCGTTCCTTCGAGCACCTTGAAGCCTACGCCCGCAACCACGATCATCACCACTGGCCCGCATGGGTCGCCTTCAACCAGAGCATGGGCAGGAGTCGCGGAGACGTCGGCATCTGGCATGAGACCTACCTCGTTCGCGCCGGCAACTACGAAGCGGTCTATAGCGGAATGCCTCCCTGGGGGCTGGGACGCGTGGGCTCACTTGTTCCCGCCTCAGGCCGCAAAGAGTCTGCGCGAGGTCGCGTAGGCGATAACGCTCCTGCCGCAGTCTCCTGATTATCAAAACGCCGCTCGATTGGCCTTCTCTGGGATCGTTTCGCTGTCGCGAGACTCGTTCTAAACCGGCTGGTTTCTGCCGTGGGATACGAGCAAACAGACGGTCAGTGAACCCTCGCCGACAAGCCCCGCGACCAACTCAGCGATAACGTCCCGGAATCCAATGCTCAAATCACCTTTGGCGCCTGCCATCTCCACCGGAGCCTCCGTAAGGCTTCGCGTAAGATTGGGCACAAAACGCATTGTCGCTTTCGTCGTTCCCCTTCTAGCGAATTGGATCTACCCCTTGAGGCATGCCCGCTTAACGGGCCGATTCTCGCCTAGAACGGATAATGTCGATCTCCTGTTTGTATAGTGATCCACCGCAGCATGGTGAATTCCTCGATGGCTGCTTTTCCGCCGAAGCGGCCGTAGCCAGAGGCTTTCACGCCCCCAAAAGGCATCTGGGGCTCATCATGAACCGTTGGGCCGTTGATGTGGCAAATGCCGCTTTGGACTCTTTGCGCGAGCGACCACGCCCGAGCGAAATTTTGACTGAAGATAGCTGCAGATAGTCCAAACTCTGTGTCGTTGGCAATTCGCAATGCTTCTTCATCCCCATCTACCCGGACAATTGTGACGACCGGGCCAAAAGATTCTTCCCCATAGATACGCATCGAGGGAGTGACCCGATCAAGAATGGAAGCCTTCATCAATGTTCCCTCCCGTTGACCCCCAATAGCGTGCGCGCCCTTGGCCACTGCGTCTGCAATCAAGTCCGAGATTCGCTGAGCCGAACGCTCGTCGACTATCGAACCGAGTACGGTAGGTCCGAGCGAAGGATCGCGTATTGGAAGTGCTTCAGCCTTGGCGGAAAGACGGCTGACGAACTCGTCCGCGATCTTGGAGTCCACGACGATGCGTTCCGTAGACATACAGATTTGACCCTGATTGAGAAAGGCTCCAAATGCAGCAGCGTTGACGGCCGCATCAAGATCAGCGTCATCCAGAACAATCAGGGGTGCCTTTCCGCCGAGTTCCAGCAAGACCGGTTTCAAGTGACGCGCGGCTCGCTCTGCAACAATGCGGCCCACGCGCGTAGAGCCGGTGAAATTGATATGGCGCACAGATGGATGGTCGATAAGCGCGGCAACAACCTCTGCGGCGTCGTCCGGATCGTTTGTAATCACATTCAGCACGCCGTCCGGAAATCCCGCCTCCTGAAGCACGGAACCAATGAGGCGATGGACTGCGGGGCACGCTTCCGAGGCCTTGAACACCACGGTATTTCCGCACGCAATCGGGATGGCAATTGCACGAATCCCGAGGATTACCGGGGCGTTCCATGGTGCGATTCCAACGCAAACGCCCAGAGGCTGACGAACTGACATAGCCAAATTGTCCGAAATATCCGTAGGGATAGTCTCACCTAGCAATCTGGGTCGTCATCGATGCCGCTTCACGCAGTACAGCGGCACCGAAAGCAACATTGAACCCCGCCCATCCCTCCGTCGCTCCCGTCTCGGCAATCATGCTCTGAACGAAATCAGGCTGATGCGCGAGCAGTAAGTCAGCGGCCCGCAGGAGGAGTTCCCGGCGTCGTCCCGGGCCAGTGGCTGCCCATGACTCAAATGCCTTTGCTGCGGATTGGACGGCGAGATCAACGTCGGCAACCGACGCCGCTGCGGATCGTGTTGCCACATTTCGCTTCATCGGATCAATTCGGTCGAACGTTCGTTCATCCTGCGCCTGTATGGACTTTCCGCCTATGAGGAGTGTCACTTCGTTCATGGATGTCTCTCCTTCTTTGCTCAAGTTGTCAGGTCGATTCCACTCACTACGATCAGAGCATCAAGGGCGACCGCGCCGGCTCCCCTGGGATAGACGACAACGGGATTGATATCGACTTCATTGATCTCCGGAGAAGACCGGATCAATGCCCCGAGTCCGGAGAGGATCTGAGCTGCAGCGTCGACGTCAAGGGGTGGTGAACTACGAAAGCCCCGCAACAGTGCAGCGCATTGCAGCTTTCCCAATTCGTGCGCGAACTCAGTCACGGACAGGTCGGGCGGCATCAGCCGTACGTCACGGATGGCCTCGGCGAGTACGCCTCCGAAGCCCGCCAGCAGTACAGGACCCCACTCCGGATCATTTCGTGCCCCAAAAATCAGCTCAACGCCTTTCTGTCCCATGCGTTCAACGAGAATGCCTTCGAGCACGAGCCCAGGCATGTTTACTGCGATGTTCTTGTGCAGGGTGGTCCAGCTCTCGATCAGCGCACTCTCGCTGTCGATCCCGAGCATAACCCCGCCGGCATCGCTCTTATGAGGAAGCTCAACTGCCTGCGCCTTGAGCACAACGGGATAGCCAATATCACGTGCAATTGCTATTGCTTCATTTTGGCTCTTCGCCAATCCACCTGCTGGAACCGAGATGCCAAATTGCTTCAAGACTGATTTGGCTCGATATTCTACAAGTACTCCAGCATCAAGTTGTTGGTGAGATCTCTGATCAATGAATGGTGGTTTGTTGCGAAATCCATTCTGCCCGAGCGCGGTGACGCGGGCGAGTGCGCGCAAGGCTCGTTCCGGCGATGGGAAACATGGGACGCCGAGTCTTCGCAGTTCTGCAATCTCGTCTGCAACGAAGGGGGCGCCCTCGTCGAGCGCCGCGAAGACGACTGGCTTTTCTGGCTTTAGCGTCCTGATTGCCTCAAGGATTGGCGGTAGCTTGAGCGCAGTCGTAATGGGGTCCGTAAGAATGATTCCTACCACGACGCTGCCGAACTGATCATCCTGCAACACCACAGGAAGCGTACGGCGGTAGAGACCAGGATCAATCAGGCCCTGCGCGGTGAGATCAAGCGGGTTGGAAGGAGGAATAAATTCTGGAAGGGCATCCCTCAATGCTCTCTCTGAAGTAAGAGACAGCCTCGGCAATTCAAGACCGACTCGTTCGCAGAGATCGAGCGTAAGAGCCTTGAACGCACCCGACTCGGTGAACATGGCGGAGCCCTTTCGAGGCAACTCTCGGATGCGCACGAGAATCTGCGATACGTCTACAAGTTCTTCGAGACTCTCGACCAGAATGACTCCGGCATGCGTTACGAGCGTTTGCATGACTTCGTAATCGCCCGCCATGGCACCTGTGTGCGTGGCAGCGGATGCACGTGCCTCTTTGCTGCTTCCCGGGTGGAGGAGAACGACGAATTTGTCCTTTTCACGAGCGCGTTTCGCCTGGTCGAGAAATCGCTTGGGCTTTCGGAATTGCTCCACGATCAGGGCGAGAACGCGGGTCCCTGGTTCGTCAATCAAATCTTCGATAAAGTCTTCAACACCATGAGTGGCTTCGTTTCCCGTCGAAACGGAATAGGTCAGCCGGATTCCGTGATGGCGCATGTTGACCGCCACAACAGCCGCGAGGGCGCCGCTTTGCGAAATAATCGCCGCGCCCGGCTCATCACTCCGGGTTTGGGGTGGCGTAACAACAAACGTGAGTGGAATCGAATCGATGTAATTCACCATGCCCAGGCAGTTTGGGCCTTCGACAATCATGTTGTGGTTGCGGGCTATGGACGCGAGCTCCCGCTGTGCCTCTTTGCCCTCTTCGCCATTCTCGGCGAATCCTGCAGAGAACACGATCAGGCTGCCGACTTTCCTCCGTGCGCAGGCACGTGCGGCTTCCACCACTGCGCTTCCGGGTATCGCCAGTACGGCGCAGTCAATGCTTGTTGGCAAATCCTCGATTGACCCGAGCGTTGATCTCCCCCTGATCACAGGGCGCTTCGGATTGACGAGGTAGAGTTCGCCATCATATCCCGCGTTCTCAAGATTGAGAAGGACACACTCCCCAAGGGACCCCGGCGTGGAGGACGCGCCGATCAACGCGATGGAGCGAGGTCGGAGCAGGCGGTCAATTGGAGACCGCGTCGCGCGGCTATTGTCAATCGAACCCAAGCTTCCCTCTTGTCGCATTCACCGGCGATAGCTCTCGAGGCCCGGCTTGATGCTCTTCTCGTCTAGGAATTGCTTCAGGCCCTTCTCGCGGCTATGCTCGGGATCCCGAAGCTGCGCCTGGTCGAGCTTGGCATATAAGTAGTCCTCGCTCTGCTCCCAGGTGAGCTCGCGGCAACGCTTAAATCCATGTTTGGCAGCGCGTAGCACCACTGGATTTTTCGCCGCCAGCTTGCGCGCGAGCTTCAATGTCTCTTCCCGCAAACTTGCGAGAGGCACCGCGCTATTCACCAGGCCCATCTCCGC
Organism: uncultured Acidobacteriaceae bacterium; assembly: GCA_963737915.1. Lineage (GTDB taxonomy): Bacteria > Acidobacteriota > Terriglobia > Terriglobales > Acidobacteriaceae > Telmatobacter. Next base: position 28,526 of record CAVTUP010000016.1, read on the forward strand.
CGCCTCTCTGCCCGTGAAGGTCTCTCCAGTCATGATGTATTCGAGCGCCTTGCGATATCCGACAGTATCGGCGAGCGCCTTGCTGACGAGATTACCCGGCGGAATACCCCAGTTGATCTCGGAAAGACCAAAGACTGCGGTTTCGGAAGCAATTGCAAGGTCGCATGCGACCAGCGGTGAAAATCCGCCGCCAAAGCACCAGCCGTTCACCATGGCTATTGTGGGCTTGGAATACATACGGAGGAGCTTCCATTGCCACGTCGATGCGTCGCGCCGGATCTTTTCCTGAACAATTTCCGGTGCTTGATCGATTTCGCGGAAATACTCCTTCAGGTCCATGCCGGCCGTCCAGGATTCCCCAGCGCCGGTCAAGACGAGCACCTTCGCATCTTCGTCCAGTTCCAACGTCTCCAATATCTCGCGCATTTCGCGATTGAGTGTAGGGCTCATCGCATTTCGTTTCTCCGGACGGTTGAGGATTACCCACGCGATGCCGTCTTCAACCTCAACGCGAACGGTCGTCCATCGTCCCTCGTAGTTAGACATTTCAAGCACCCTTTCTGTGGCTCGGTCCCGAACCATTGGCATTTCACCCTTCGGTACCGCTTCGCGGCAACCCATTGCAAAGGACCTATGGAAGAGAAATCGTCTGGACTCCTGAGTGGAGCGGCAGAAGCTTGTTCTTCCACGCAAACTGGCCATCGATGCCCTGGGGCAATGTCACTGTGGCAGTCCATCGGCTTCCGTCCAACCGATACGAGGTCTCAATCGTACCGTTCGGGTGCGGTATGGACGCATTGAGTTGATGCAATCCGTCCAGGTGTGGCTCGATGCGGACCTTCTTGAAACCCGGTGCGCCAGGCCGAATTCCTGCCACGATGGTGAGCAGATCGTAATTAGGGCTTGCACTCCACGCGTGGCAATCGGAACGGGTCGGCTCAGGCGTTTCCGCCCAGGTGCTCAGGCCCAAGTCGAGCATGTTGTACCAGGGCGCCAGCTGCGCTAGATACATATCCCCAAGACCGGCATGTTCGAGTGCCCGGTTGAGATAGAACCGAAAATAGTAGCTCATCTCCGACATGGGCGGCACTGTCTTCCCTTCTACGACTGCGCTCTCATGATCCTTTGCCGCCATCACGCGCTTCAGGATTGCCTGTTGCTGATCGTGCGGTGCGACATCCAGCATTACTGCAAGTACGTTCGCCTGCTTGCTCCAGGAGTTCTTGCTGGGTGTATCGGCGTAGAGACCGTGCTCTGCGTCCCAGCTTTCCCGGTTGAGTGCCTCCGCTGCCCGACGGATAATTGCCTGGTACTCCTCGACTCTCTCTTTGCTCCCATACTGGCCCTCCATCTCCGCGGCATCCTGCAGGGCTTCGACAAATTGCAATGTCAAGAATGTCGAACCGCCATCGGACTCCTGAGGTGGAACGCCGTTCTTGTAGTTCGCGGTCCAGTCGCCAAACTCCCACCATTTCACCTGGCCTAAAAGCCCATCGGGACGAAGGTGTTTAGCGTACCAGTCAAGGACGGTGCGGGTATGGGGCAGCGTTTCCTTCACGAGCGGCAGATCGTCAACATACATCCAATAATCGTGGAGCATGTTGACCCACAGCAGCGAGAAGGGGGGGATAAACTGCGGCAATCCTGACGGGTAGCGGCTCTCCGTGATGCCCTCCGGAGTGCGCGAATCATCAATGTTGGTGATTGCCTGGCGAGCGAGGCGCGAATCGCCCGAAACAACATAAGAGATCAAGGCCTGAATGCGCGTGTCTCCCACATACTGAAGCTGCTCCCAGTATGGAGCGTCCATGTAGGTTTCATGTGCGTCGAGTCGGGCCGTGCGCCAACCTGTCTGCCAGAGACGATCGACATCGCGGATATCCCCTGCGATTTTTGCGTTGTCAGTGAATGGATATGCGGTGAACCAGGCTCGCAGCGATTCGAGCTTTAACGGTTCGGATTTCGTCGTAACCTCGATCTGCAGATAACGCCATGTGCGCCACCATAGAGGCACGAAAACGGCGGAGGCCTGCCCTCCGGATAGGAAGTGGTCGGAGATTCCTTCAATTTGGCGGCCGGCAATCTCATTGCGGTTGCCTTTGTTTCCTTGCGCATCGTAGAGGGCTTCGGAATAGGTGAAACGGATTTCGGCGTCACGGCCACCGCTGATTGTCAGTTCCGGGTAAGCGGTCTGCAGAGTGCGATGATCGAGGAGCAGAGTAACGTGGGAGTTGGCCGAAACTTCCAAGGGCGCGGCTGGAAACGATGGAAGTGGCGTTATACCTTCCGCTCGCACCGGAACGCCCGCGTCGACGAGACGATGTTCCATCGGAGGAAGTGGGTCTTGAACAAGTTCCCAATGAGTCGGCGCGTCCTGGGCCTCGCGGGTGGCAGCGGGGCCTAAGATGCCCGGCGCCTCCCAACCGGAGGATCGAGACTGAGGCTGATCCCAGGACCAATCGAGCAGGCGCCCATCGATCTTTTCGCCGGGGCCCGCGGCGTAGTACCCACCAGCGCCTTCATGCCCCAGGGCGGCGCGTCCAGGCTCCTGCCGGACCTGCCAATCTTTGCCAGTGTTAACCGAGGCTTCCGCGTCGGTGTCCCCTTGCATCACGAAGCCCGTGCGATTGCTCATTTGGGCGACCGGGGCCAGTTCGCCGAAGTTCCAGACGGCGGCCGCCAGAACATTCCGACCCGGTTGCAGCAGAGGCGCAAGATCGACGGTCTCGAAACGCCAATGGAAGAGATCTCCCCGCGCCGGCCCTTCGGCGGCGTACTTCCCGTTGACGTGCAGAAGAAACCGATTGTCCGCACTCACGTGAACCCAGAAGTGCGAGGGAACAGATGAAAGCGAAATCTCCCTGCGGAAGTAAAAAACGCCCGGAACTCCTCCGGGTACGTTGGCACTCGCAATCCACGAGGCAGGCCAATGCGCTGCGATCAATGCCGGATTGAGAGGAGTGTTAGCTGGAGCGGATGCCAAAGCGAGAGAGTGGTCCAGCAACCACAAAGCACCCAAAACCAGGGCAAGGCTGTGGGTCAAGGTGCGATTGAATCGGCAGGTTCGACTCATCCATTTACCTCCGGGCTAAGAGAAGGACTCATGAGCGCGTCACATCCGTGGACAAGGATTAGAACGCCCGCCGTGAGCGATGGACTATACACATTCCAACGTCTCAGATGTTTGAGAGCGTATGGCGTATTTCAATTTACCAGCTAGATAACCTGACGACGTCCGATTTGTGTGAACGGGAGCCATACCATCGGCTACGCTTGCATGGTTGACCTGAGCAGTTACTGATTCAACATGCGAATACTCCAGGTGAGTCGATCTTCGCCTTTGAACGACGAAGGATGGATTTTAAACTCGGTCACGCCCAGATCCCGTTATCATTCCAATTGCACTATGGATTACGGCACGTGAAATTCGCGCCGTCTTCCGAATCGCCTTTACCACTGTAGGTCGTGATTAGCGGAAATGGACAAAGAGGCCGGGTGCGGCCAGGAAAGGCCACTCCATGTGCCATGATGCTGTTCGGCGGGTTGCCGTCCTCAACCCAGGTCTGGATCGCGCCTAGAGCATCGAAGTCATCGAGTCCCGGCCCTCCGCTGCAGTGGTTCATGCCCGGAACTAGAAATAGACGCACGAAATTCTGCGCTTCCTTTTCGCCCCCGTTGTCTCGTTCCAACCGCTTGTAGTAGCGGATCAAATCAAGCGGAGAGAACACGGGATCACTCATTCCTGTATAGAGCAACAACTTTCCCTGCTTCTTACGAAAGGCCGACCAATCCGTTGACGTTGCATTGATCTCTTGCGAAGATTTGTCGATGCGAACCGGATCGGAATCGAAATTGAATTTGAAAATGTCGATCGGAGGTGGCGCGCCGGCCAGTGCTAAACCATTGAAGAACTGCGGGAAGATGACAACGTTGAACGATGGCATTGTACCTACGCCCGTTGTCCACATACGCCAACCTGGAGTCGCATGGCCTGAGTCGTAGGGCCACTTGGAGTAGATCTCTTTACCCTGAGAGTCACGCGGCCCATCAAACATTTTCTTGACCACCTTCACCTTTTGTTCGGAGAGACAGCCGTCAGTCTGTCCGGCGCCACACTTCAACACAACTGGATCGAAGTGACATGCTTCCGGATTGAATATCATCCCGTCTTTCAATCCATCCAGCGCGTCGCATTTGTCAAGAACGGCACTCACCAGTAACTTGAGATCGGGTTCAGTGAGCGACGCCGCGAGATCAGGAGTTCCGTCTGGTCTCTTCGGCGCGATCGTGGCGAGTTGTACTGTGCTCCACGCTTCCGCAATCGCTGCGTGGGTCAAATTGAATGCTGGCGCGCCTGCAACGACACCGTCAAAATATTCGGGATAGCGCTCACCTGCAACCATGCCTTCGCGGCCGCCATTTGAGCAGCCAATGAAGTAGGAGTGCTTGATGGGATGTCCATAAAACTCCGCGACAATCTTGCGGGCGACTTCAGTTACGAGTTTTGTCGAGCGGTAGTTATAGTCAGCACGGGCATCTGGGTCTGAGCCGAAAGAACCGTCAATTGGCGGACCACCGGTCGTCTGATGGCCTCCATCGGTGGAGACAACGGCGTATCCCAGACTCAACGCAGACTTGCTGTCGGGCTTTGCAGACGGCCCTTGAAGCGCCAGCGCAGGGTTAAGAAGGCCGTCGAGACCCCCTCCGCCCATGAACAACAGACGCCCTTGCCAATCCACAGGCATGCGGAGCTCGAATTTATCCCCGTAGTCTTTCCCATCAACGCCCTTGTGATGATTCACTTCTCCATGCACCAGGCAGTGCGCGGGAAGCGATGTGATCGCAATTGGCGGCCCAAATGGATTCGGCAGCGAAAATGGCCTGCCCGCCGGAGTGTCGGTTGCGTCCGAAATCGTGGTGTTCGCGATTTGCAGCTTCGCCAGATCGGTGCATTTCTGTCCGGCTTGTTCTTGAGCACAACCTGCCGTCACCTGCAGGCAGCCCAATATCAATGCGCACGTACCTGGAATTGCTGATCTTGCCGAAAAGGTCATCTTTCATATCCCTCTTTCCTCGGTCGATCATTTAGTTGTTGGTAATCCATCGGTTCACAACTTTCTACCTGTCATCCACACATTGACCAGTACGCAATCCGACTCTCGTTCTCCCTAGCCAACCAAAATGAATCGCGTCATCCAGTGCAATGCCCAGGATGCAGTTTCAAAAGGGCACTGTCATGAAATAGTACTCCGATGAACGCGCCTGCTCATCGTATGCAAGCCGCGCTTAAAGGTCCGCTTTCCGTGTCGAAACCCCTTATTGGTAACTGAAATCAAAGTCTCCTGTTTCGGATTCGAGTGCGTAACGCGCTCGCACACCACGACTCCATCAGGTCGAGTCAATTGATGATCGGCACTGCCAGTCGGCAGAGCCCTTTCAGCGACTGAACGCCCATCAAAAGACCTTCCTGTGATCGAAACAACATTCTTCATCTCGTCAGCTTGAGAGAGTCGCATTATCATCGCATTCATCCGCATTGTCTCCTCCAAACAATTGCCCGGGTTGCGCATCAACCAATATCCGTGCAGCCTGATTTGACAGTTCTGCAAGGTATGATCCATAGTGAAAATACAATATCATGCGTATCTGCATAAATATGCATAACGGAGTTTTGGATGAACGAATCACCAAAGCACGAAAGTGGGGGCTCTATCAAAGAACGGGCCTTGCACCTTCGTCAGATGGCCAATGAGATTCGGTTCAGCGCGATGACCATGACAAATCACTCGGGGCTTGGCCATACGGGCGGCGATCTTTCATCCGCAGATATTCTTGCGACGCTCTATCTCGGGGACATCTTGAACGTAAAACCAAATGATCCCCACTGGCCAGGACGAGACCGCTTCATCATGAGCAAAGGGCATTGTTCGGGCGCCTTCTATTCGACACTCGCCTTTAAGGGCTTTTTCCCGCGAGCGTCACTGGGAACCTTCATGGATCCGCTCTCGATGCTCAATGGCCATCCGGACAGAAACAAACTACCCGGTGTAGAGGCCAACACCGGCCCACTCGGCCACGGACTTCCAATTGCCGTTGGCTGCGCCCTGGCGGCACGGATGCGCAAGGAAGACTGGCGCACCTTCGTACTCACAGGGGATGGCGAGTTGCAGGAAGGCTCCAATTGGGAGGCCGCGCTGACCGCCCAGCAGTATGGTCTCGACAATCTCGTAGTTATTGTCGATCGCAATCGTATTCAACAAGGTGACTTTACCGAACAAATCATTCGCATGGATCCGGTCGCTCCCAAATTTGCTGCGTTTGGATTCGCGGTAGTCGAAGTTGACGGCCACGATCACGCCGCGCTCCTTGAGTGCTTTCACAACCTCCCACTCGAAAAAGGCAAACCCACCTGTATCATCGCCAACACCATCAAGGGCAAAGGGGTTTCCTTTGCTGAAAACAAGCCCGCCTGGCATCACGGAGTGCCGACAAAGGAGCAGCTTGCACTGGCCGCTGTTGAACTCGGAGTGGAGGTATCGCAATGAGCTCAGTTTCAGCAACCGACTCCGCAAAGGCGCAGCTCTACGATTGCCGGGATGCCTACTCGCAGGCTCTTGAAGCCATGGCCGCGAGCGACCCACGCGTCTGCGCTGTTGTCAGCGATTCGGTTTCCTCCACGAAACTCAAATCATTCAGCCAGAAGTTTCCCCATCGATTTGTGAACGTAGGCATCGCCGAGCAAAATATGGTCGGTGTCGGCGCGGGGTTGGCCAACGGTGGTATGGTTCCCTACGTCTGCGCCGCTTCCTGCTTCATCACAGGGCGCGCCATGGAACAGGTAAAAGTGGATCTCGGATATTCAAAGTCCAACGTGCGTTTGTGCGGCATGTCATCGGGCATGGCGTACGGACAACTGGGCCCGACCCATCATTCCATCGAAGACCTCGCATGGACCCGCATCATTCCGAATCTCGCGGTGATTGTTCCGGCAGACCCGATCGAAACCGCAGCTGCGATGCATTATTCCCTCGAACATGTCGGCCCAATGTTTTTGCGTATTAGCCGCATGCCGGTGCGAGAGGTCCATGACGGAGACTTTGAATTCACGCTCGGCAAGGCAAATACATTGCGCGAAGGGAATGACATCACCCTGATGGCAAACGGGGTCATGGTATCGCGCGCGCTCGATGCGGCAGACACACTTGCTCAATGTGGCATACATGCGCGGGTGGTGAACATGAGCAGCATGAGCCCGATGGATAAGGATGCAGTACTGGACGCGGCGCGAAATACACGTGGAATCGTCACCGCAGAAGAAGCTCTGACGGCGGGAGGCCTGGGCGGAGCGGTCGCCGAGATTCTTGCACAGCATCATCCGACACCGATGCGCATCCTGGGCGTACCCGGGGTTTTTGCTCCCACGGGCTCGGCGGAATTTCTGCTCCAGCATTTTGGCCTGACTGCCAAGGGGATTCACGATGCTGCTCTCGATCTGCTGGGAGAGAAACACTAAATGCGCGACGGACTGATTCTGGCTATTGACCAAGGCACTACCAACACCAAGGCGCTGCTGGTCGACCGCGCAGGAGTGCCCGTCTTTCGCGCGTCTGCCGCGGTTTCGTTGATTCGGTTCGATTCAGGTCATTTGGAACAGGATCCACTGCATCTTTGGACTTCTGTAAAACAGGTCATCGCAGAGTGTGCGCTTTACGCTTCGCAGCGTGGGGCCACTATCGAAGCTGTGGCAATTTCGAATCAGAGAGAAACTGCGGTTGCATGGGATGCGGTGTCGCTTGCTCCGATTGCCAACGCAATCAGTTGGCAGTGTCCTCGCTCGGAACAAATCTGCCAACGCCTTCGGGCGCACACCGACAGCTATTCGCTCGAGGACAGGACTTCCCCTGGCCACGCTGATCAGTGCTGGAAAATGGGCATGGCTGCTTGAGAATGATGCAAACGCACAGGCCGCGGCGCAGGCGGGCAACCTGCGCTTTGGAACAGTGGATAGCTGGCTTATGAATCGGCTCACCGGCGGCTTGGTGCACTCCACGGATTTGTCGAATGCATCTCGTACAGGCCTGCTGAATCTTGACGAACTCAGTTGGGACGCGGATTTGCTGAGGCTTTTCGGAATCCCTCGGGAGTCGATGCCGGACCTGCGACCCTCCTCCGGATTCTTTGGAGGGTGCGTCTGATATCCCTGGCCTCAATGGCGTTCCGATTCTGGCTGCAATCGGAGACTCGCACGCCGCAATGTTCGGGCACGGACAATACGCGCCGGGGAGCGTCAAGTCGACCTACGGAACCGGCTCGTCGTTGATGGCTCTCACGCCCGGATTAGCAACGGATACGCCAATTCTGGCACGGACGATTGCATGGTCAATCGGCGACAAAACTCAGTTTGCGCTTGAAGGAAACATCGCCATGACCGGCTCAGCGGTGCAGTGGGTCGGAGAGTTTCTTCATCTTGCAGATCCTGCACAAGAGGCAGCGTCCCTTGCCACTACAGTCCCGGATACCGACGGCATCTATTTCGTTCCAGCGATGGTCGGCCTGGGCGCGCCACACTGGAACGCAACGGCACGCGGGACTATTACTGGCCTCAGCCGTTCGCACTCTGCCGCGCACCTCGCACGCGCAGCTGTCGAGGCTATCGCCTACCAGGTGGCCGATGTTTTTTTCGCAATGGAAGATGCGTGCGGAACGAAGATTTCCAGCATTGAATGCCGATGGCGGAGCAACACGCAATCGAGCGCTCATGCAATTCCAGGCAGATATCATCGACCGCCCCGTCCTGCTTCCTGCCCATGAAGAGCTTTCGGCCCTTGGGGCATCCTGGTTGGCTGGCCTCGCACTAGGATGGTGGTGCGAAGTTGGAGAGATTGCAGCTTTGGCGCGCGCAATCGAGCGATACTCTCCCATGATGAATGCCTCGGAGCGTGAGTGCCGCTACGAAGGCTGGAAAGCCGCAGTGAACCGCGCGTGCCTGAAGACGGAGTTACATCCGTGAACGAGCGTACAGACGACATCGTTTTGGAGGCGCGGGCCGTCAGCAAGCGCTACCCCGGCACGCTCGCGCTCGATCGCGTTGACTTCTACGTCCATCGCAATCAGGTAAATGTTCTGATCGGCGAGAACGGCGCCGGCAAGTCCACACTGATGCGAATTCTTGCAGGAGTCGAGACGGCCGACGAAGGCGAACTTCTTCTTGACGGCGTACCCCTCCGTTTGCGCTCACCACGCGAGGCAGCAGCCCACGGCATCTCGATCGTGCACCAGGAGCTTTCGGTACTGCCAAACCTCGATATCAGCGAGAATATCTTCGCTGGTCGCGAGCCTGTGAGGTCCGGCATTCTGCTGGATCGTCCGAAGGAAGATCGTCGTGCAGCCGCGGCATTGGCAACCCTGCGCAAACCCATGCCCACGCGCATCAAGACGGCGCAGCTCTCCCTGGGCAGTCGTCAGATTGTCGAAATTGCCAGGACCCTCGATCAAGGCGCCAAGGTTCTTATTCTGGATGAGCCCACATCAGCGCTATCCTCTGCCGAAACAGATTCCCTGTTCCGAGTGATTCAAGATCTCAAATCTTCCGGCGTCACAATTCTCTATATTTCGCACCGGCTCCATGAATTGCTTCACCTCGGCGACTATTTCACTGTGCTTCGGTCCGGTCGCGTTGTGGGTCAGGCTGTCCGATCCGAAGTATCGCGGCAATGGATTGTGGAACGCATGTCTGGCAGGACTGATGTGGAAGCGCCCGGTCATCGCCCGACACATCTCGACTCACAGGTTCTGCTTTCCGTCGAAGGATGGACACTTGGCGCCTCCACTGCCGAGGAAGCCGCGCAGTCTCCCTTGCATGCTGTGAGCTTCACGCTGCGGCGAGGTGAAATCCTCGGTATCTATGGATTGCTTGGCGGGGGCAGAACTGAACTACTGGAGTCCCTGGCAGGAGCTCGTCCAGCGCTTGCTGGTTCGCTCGTTCTGAACGGCGTTAAGGCTTCAGTTGGCAACGTCCAGGAGGCGGTTCGTAATGGCATCGTACTCGTTCCGGAAGACCGTCAGCGCGATGGTCTAATCCCGGAGCTTTCGATACGTGAAAACATCGCCATTGGCTCCATGCAGGGACTTTGGCTTTCGAGCGGCGAGCAACTGGATCAGGTCAGGAAGCTCGCAAAGCAGCTCAACATCGTCGCCAGAGATCTTGAATTGCCGGTAACATCTCTCTCGGGCGGCAATCAGCAGAAGGTGCTGATTGCCAGATGCCTGATGCGTAACCCTTCTCTACTCTTGCTTGATGAACCTACACGCGGAGTCGATGTGGGAGCCAAAGCCGAAATTTATACCATCCTGCGTCGCCTGGCCTCTCAAGGAATCGGTGTCCTCTTCACTTCATCGGAAATCGAAGAAACTCGCACACTGGCAGACCGTGCCCTCGTTCTCTGCCGGGGACGCATTTCAGCAGATTTCTCGCGCGATGCAATCACAGACGAGTCGCTCTTCGCTGCGGCGAGTCCCAAGGTTGAGGCCGAGCCAACTTTGCTTTCCGGAGTTCGAAGCACATGATAGCTACAGCCCCTCCGAAACCTCGCTCCGACCGGTTTGTCAGGTCCTCCGTGCGAATGATGCTTTTTGTGCTTCGCGCTCGTGCGGTGTTTGTGCTTGTGGCGCTTCTCGTTCTTTTCTCCATTCTGGCTCCGTCGTTTCTCACAGCCAACAACCTCGCCATTCTTTCGAAGCACGTCGCGATCTCGGCTATCCTCGCCATCGGCATGACGTTTGTGATCCTCACGGGCGGCATCGATCTCTCTGTGGGATCAATGGCCGGACTCGGCGGCATGGTTGCCGGGTACGCGCTGACACAAGGCATCGTCATCGCGGGAGTCGTCCATTACCCACCCGTCGCACTCGCCATGCTGATGGCCCTCGGGATCTGCCTCATTGTTGGATGGCTGAACGGTTGGCTCGTCGCCAGAGCCGGTGTGGCACCGTTTATCGCGACGCTGGGCACACTCTATATCGGGCGCGGCGCAGCCTTGCTCCTATCCAATGGCAAGACCTTTCCCAATCTTGCCGGTCAGGTGGAACACGGCAATACCGGCTTTCCACTTTTAGGGCAAAGCTCCGTAGCGGGATTGCCACTGCCGGTCTGGATCATGCTGGCGCTCTTCGCTCTCGCATGGCTGGTCGCAGTGAAAACCCCGCTCGGCAGGCACATCTATGCAGTCGGTGGAAATGAGAGAGCAGCGCGTCTGGCCGGCATTCAAGTGTCACGGGTGAAGATCTTCGTCTATCTCGCATCCTCGCTATGCGCGGCAATCGTTGGCATGATCATTGCCTCGCAGTTGGAAGCGGCTCATCCCGCAACCGGCGAGAGTTTTGAATTGAACGCGATTGCCGCAGTCGTTCTCGGTGGCACTTCATTGATGGGAGGACGCGGCTCCATCCCCGGCACACTCATCGGAGCCTTCGTTATCGGTGTGCTTTCCGACGGGCTGGTCATGCTCGGCGTTTCGGAGTTCTGGCAGATGGTTATCAAGGGTGCGGTCATTGTCCTAGCTGTCGCCGTGGATCAATTCCAATTGCGACTGCAAGCGAAATTTCTGCCGTACCTGCAAACTGCAGATGCTGGGGAACAAGCCTGATGAGGCGTTTTCTGCATATGGCGTTGATGTGTCTGCTGATACTGGCGATGGCAGCTTGCCATCGCGCCGAAATGTCGAAGCCACTCATCGTCATTATCGTACCCTCTCAAGACAATCCATTCTTCAAAGCGGAGGCGGACGCCGCCGCCAGCCGCGCAGAGTCTCTGGGCTACCGCGTACGCGTAGACGCGCATGACGATGATGCCTACCGACAGGACAATCTGATCGATGCCGCCATTGCATCCAATGCCGCAGCGTTGATTCTCGACAATGCCGGTGCGGACGCTTCAATCGCTGCGGTTCGCCGCGCCACGAAGGCGGGAATACCGTGCTTCCTGATCGATCGCGAGATTCAAGCGACGGGCATCGCCAAGGCGCAGATCATCGCAGACAACAATCAGGGTGCTCGTATCGTTGCGGAGGTGTTTGCCCTGGCCATCGGGCCACAGGGCGGCGAATATGCGGAATTACTGGGCCGCGAGTCCGACACCAACGCGCAGATCCGAACCAGGGGGTTCCACGCCATACTCGATAGCCATCCAGCGTTGAAACTCGTACAGTCTCAATCCGCCAATTGGTCCCAATCCGAGGCATTTCAGAAGACCGAAGTCATCCTCCAGGCTCACGGAAACATCCGCGGAATCATTGCTGGAAATGACACCATGGCCCTGGGCGCAGCGGCAGCGGTCAAGTCTTCCCGCCTGAAGGGGCTAGTCATTGCAGGGCTCGACGGTAGCCCGGACGCGTTGCAGGCAATTCGCTCAGGCGAACTGACGGCGACCGCGCTGCAACCGGCTGTTTTCATCGCTCGCCTCGCGGTCGATGAGGCTAACCAGTATTTGAAGACGGGAAGCACCGGCAAACCTGAGCGCCAGATCATTCCGTGCGACCTGGTAACAAAAGACAACGTCGGCGAATTCAGCAACTTTGAAAAGGTAAGGTGAAATGCCATGCCAGTCACTCTTGGTGTTGTTCTCGGGAATCGCGACTTCTTTCCGGATGCGCTCATCACGGAAGCACGTCGCGATCTCATTCAGGTCTTCGAAAGCCTTTCAGTGGAGCCGGTCTGGCTGACCGAAACCGACTCGAAACTGGGCGCGGTCGAAACGTGGGCGGATGCAGCGAAATGCGGAGAGCTGTTTCGCACCAATCGCCACCGCATCGACGGCATTCTGGTATCCCTGCCCAATTTTGGCGATGAGAAAGGCGTAGCCGACACGATCCGGCTCTCTGAGCTCAACGTGCCGATACTCGTGCAGGCATGTCCTGATGACCTGGATCAATTTGGCCTTGCAAGGCGACGCGACGCCTACTGCGGCAAGATCTCGGTCTGCAACAACCTTCGCCAATATGGTTACAAGTTCTCATTGACGAGAAACCACACGACGTCGATTTCTTCCGATCTCTTCAAGGAAGAATTGAAGAACTTTTTCGCAGTATGTCGCGTGGTGCGAGGGATGCGACGCGTGCGCATCGGCGCGGTGGGCGCGCGGCCCAACGCATTTAACACGACGCGGTATAGCGAGAAACTCCTTGAAGCGTCTGGAATTTCCGTGAATACGATTGATCTTTCAGAGGTCTTCGGGAGCGCTTCTCTGATCTCCAACGAGGACCGCAGAGTCAAAGAGCGCGTCGATCAGATTCGCGCGTACGCTGATAGCTCGGCTGCTCCGATCGAGTCGTTGAACAAGATGGCGAAATTTGCCATCGTCGTCGACGACTGGATGGCTTCGCTTGGTTTGACGGCGACTGCGATTCAATGCTGGAGTTCCATGCAAAAGAACTATGGCGTGAATGTCTGCACCATCATGAGCATGATGTCGGAACAGATGTTGCCCTCAGCCTGCGAAGTGGATATTGCGGGCGTCGTCAGCATGTACGCGCTGCAACTGGCCAGCGGCAGGCCCAGCGCGCTTGTGGATTGGAACAACAACTACGGCACGGACCCGGACAAGTGCGTCCTCTTTCACTGCGGCAATTGGGCGAAGGACTTTCTGCCCGATATCCGCATCGGGACAGCTCCGATTCTCGGCACGATGCTTGGTGAAGAAAACACTGTCGGCGCGTTGGAGGGCCGCACCGCTGCGGGTCCAATGAGTTTCGGCCGCATCAGTACCGACGATACTTCAGGTAAGATTCGCGCATATTTTGGAGACGGAAACTTTACCAACGATGCGCTCGATACCTTTGGCACGCGCGCCGTTGCTGAGATCCCGCAGTTGCAGGAACTGATGCAGTACATCTGCTTCAATGGATTTGAGCACCATGCCGCAATGACTTCGGGCCATTGCGCCGCGCCGGCTGCCGAGGCGCTCGGCAGATACCTGGGTTGGGATGTGTATCGGCACATCTCGACCCGAAAGTAGATTTCCCTATGTCACGACTGGACGAAATCCGGCTGATGGCCAAGGTTGCACGCATGTACTACGACCAGGGCATCCGCCAACAGGAGATCACCGAGCGGCTCAACATCCATCAATCAAAAGTCTCTCGCATGCTCAAACGGGCGCGGGAAGCGAACATCGTGCGGATAAGCGTTGCTACACCCGCAGGTTTCTTCCCTGATTTGGAGGACGCTCTTGAATCAAGGTTCCAACTGAAGGAAGCCGTCGTCGTCGATTCAGATGGAGATGAAGAGCGGGTCGTTCGGGATCTTGGCGCGGCAGCGGCCTACTACGTCGAAACTACAATCAAGCCGGAGATGGTCATCGGCATTTCTTCCTGGAGCCGGTCTCTGTTTTCGATGGTCGACACTTTGCACCCAAGCACTGCTGGCGCGGGCGGCAAGGTGGTCCAGATCCTTGGCGGCGTTGGCAACGCCAGTACCCAATATCAGGCCATGCTTTTGGCGCAACGGTTGGCTGGGCTGATAGGTGCGTCGCCCGTGTTGTTGCAAGCGCCCGGCGTCGTAGGATCGCCTGAAGCTAAAGCGGTACTGGTCAGGGATGCAGCAGTGGAAGGTGCATCAAAACTGTTCTCGAAGCTTGACCTTGCTCTCGTTGGAATCGGATCTCTCGAACCGTCACATCTTCTGGCAAGCAGTGGAAATATCTTTTCACCCGAAGAGCGCAGGCAGTTGCGTCGTGCAGGTGCAGTTGGCGACATCTGCTTCCAGTTCATTGACAAGCAAGGCGAACCAGTTGACTCGCCCCTCATGAAGCGCGTCATCGGTATCGATCTTGCCACGCTAAAGTCCGCACCGCGGGTTGTAGGAATTGCGGGTGGAGAGTCAAAGTTAACCGCGGTGCGGGCATCGCTCAGGGGCAAGTGGATCAATGTCCTTATTACCGATAAACGCACCGCGGAACGGCTGATCTCTGCGGCATCGTGAATGCCACCGCACAAATTTTATTCATCAACAGCCGGAATCCCAGGCATGCCAGGAGCTGGACCAAACGCAGACCAGCAACCTTCTCAAATTCACCCGATTGATCGCCGGGAAGATATCTCTGCAACCGCAGCTCGAGTCCTTCATCCAAAATGGAGGTGGCGGCGAAAGGCGCTGGAACGCCGTGCATGTCCCCCTTGGAAAAGTTGGGAACTATCTGATCCGGTTGCACGCGATTGCACGCTGAAAGAAGGACGTCTTCGTAAGCTATTGATTCTAATTTGGGGCGGCTAGTGGGGATCGAACCCACGACATCCTGAGCCACAGTCAGGCGTTCTGCCGCTGAACTATAGCCGCCATGTACCTTTACGATTGTAGCATCCAACAAGGTGTCCGGCCCGATCCGACACCACCACAGATGACCCCTTCGTATTCCAATCCGCAGCCTTCCCAACTCGCGCAAAAGCCCCGCGTTGAGGGCATCCTGGAGCCACCGGGCCGCTGGAATCGCGGTGCCTGGATCTTCCGCGACAGCACTCTTCAAAGGCTCGAAATCCTCCTCGACGAGGCTTTCAGAATCCCCGGCACAAGCTTCCGCTTTGGTGTTGATGGCATCATCGGCCTTGTCCCCGGGCTTGGAGATGTGATCGCCGGGCTACTCTCGCTCGTGATCCCCATCGCCGCGTGGACTCGCGGTGTGCCTTATGTCACGCTGACCCGCATGACAGTCAACCTGGGAATCGGAGTACTCGTAGGATCGATTCCCTTCTTTGGTGATCTCTTCGACATTGCCTTCAAGGCAAACCGCCGCAACTACCGGCTGCTCCAGCGTCACCTTGGTCAGCCCCGCCGACACACTTGGAGGGACTGGGTGTTTCTTCTCTTGTTGCTTGGCGCTTTGGCGCTGGTCTTCGCCATTCCAATCGCTTTAGCCGTTTGGCTGTTAGCCTGGCTCAGCTCGCGCTAAGTCCCGTTCCGCTATCTCGATCCGAAGCCGTTCCGCGATACAATCGAAGCAAGACGTCGGGGCGTAGCGCAGTCTGGTAGCGCATCTGCTTTGGGAGCAGAGGGTCGGGGGTTCGAATCCCTCCGCCCCGACCATCCAATCCAGCAAAAACGTTGAACTCGAGATGCCCGTATCTGGTGCGCACGCGCACCCGTGCCCAGTCGGAACCTGCCTGCCGTTCCATTCCTTCTCCCAACTACCGCCAGTCGTAGCCGGCAACGCGCAAATATTCGATCTCAGTGACTACCGTGAACGCGACCAGCGCGACCGCGATCGCGGCGACCGTCAGGCGCGGAAAACGCTCCGAAAAAGTGATCGGGTGTTCGGCCGCATTTCGAAACAGACGGCCATCAGCCGATGCGTACTCCTGCAGCCGCGGCGATCCCGACTGCTGGCTGCCGGGTTTCCTCGGGATAAGTTGTCCTTCGTGGGTTACGTGAATCGAAATCCAACTTGTATCGGCGGCCTTTGCAGTATTGCGACGTCGCTCTTCTAGTGGCATTTGGTCTCCATGTCTGTCCAATCCGGAGTTACATAAACGCACTTCGCCCTGGGAAAATTGCGCTTTGGAGTAGATGGATTGATGGATTAGAAGTTATTCATTTAAGCCAATCTAAACAATGCCGCAAAGGTGCAAAAATACGCCTCCGGCACTGCAACATTCGATACACCTGAAAACAGAGAAAGGGTAATGGCTTTTCATTACTCCAGCCGCGCGGGGTAACCAACTTCCGAATGCACTTTAACGATTGACCACTGCGATAATCTGCGTCCCTCGCAGCAACCGGCATACTGATAGCCGCATCTGTTGCAAGCAGCGGTGGGCCGTACGCACTTGCCGCCCTTCGGAGGGGTTGCTATGCATGAGCGTACGGGAAAACGAATCTTGATTGTCGAAGACGAAAAAGTTGTCGCCGACACACTGGGCCAGATACTTTCAGCGAATGGTTATAGCATCCGGATAGCCTATTCCGCGGAAGACGCCATCCAAACTCTTTCGGATTGGTCGCCGGACCTTGCAATTCTCGATGTCATGCTTCCTAAAATGAATGGAATTGAATTCGCCCTGGTTCTCACCAAGAACTATCCCCGGTGCCATGTCATTTTGTTTTCCGGACAGCCGTCCGTTGAAACGTTGGTCGAGAATGCCAGGCGCCAGGGCCACCAATTCGACATCCTCGCCAAGCCGGTTCACCCGTCCGTGATGCTGGACGCAGTCTCCACACTACTCTGCGCTGACTGTGAGTCGCGCTCTGCTGGACAGAACTGAGCTGGACAAAACTGAAAAATGCAGGATTTCGAATAAATCGGCGGTCAGGCTTCGGCGCGCACCAGCAGGCAGGTGATGTTATCGTGCCCTCCGGCTTTCTTGGCGGCTTCGACCAACCGTGTCGAAAGCACCCGAAGCGGCAGATCCCGCGACAACTGAGACTGAATCGTCGAATCGGAAAGTTCGCGCGTCAATCCATCTGAGCAAAGCAGAAATAGATCTCCTGGCTCGACCTCAGATTCGAAAACATCCGGAGTAACCTGACACTGAGTACCGAGCGCCCGGGTGATGACATTTCGCAAAGGCGAGCGGAGCGCCTCGCCTTGGGTCATGCGGCCCATCCTCACCTGCTCTTCCACCAGCGAATGGTCCAGCGTGAGTTGTTCCAGGCGGCCTTGCCTGTAACGGTAGCAACGGCTGTCTCCGATATTGAGCACCCAGACGTGGCTCTCTTTCGCGGCCATCACTACCAGGGTCGTCCCCATGCCGCTGAGACGCTGGTTGCGCTGCGCACGGGAATAGATCGCTTCGTTGGCCGCGTAAATCGCCTTCTCCGCCGCAGTCACCAGGGGAATATTGTCGTCATCGCCCCGGTGCGTCACCATGCGAAGAACTTCATCGACCGCCAGGCTGCTGGCAACTTCCCCAGCCGCGGCGCCGCCCATGCCGTCGCAGACGACATAGACCCCCGCTTCCACAGAGAAACCGAAAGCATCCTCATTCGAGGGGCGCTTTCGGCCGCGGTCGGTGACCGCCGCAGCCGTGTAGTGGACGACAGCCGTGGCCAAAAAAACCTCCGCTGCCAAGTTTACACGCGACAGCAAACTTCTGAATACTCCGCCAAAGTCTAGTGCGGCGCAGGTTTGCCGTCGGCCGACTCCGATGCTCCCGGCGCGGGCAGCTCAAACACTTGGATGGCTCCCGCATTCAAAACGGCTACTCGTTTTCCCGAAGGCGAAATCGCCACATTGCCGCCCCCGTCGAGTATGGGACTGGCAGGCGTCATCAGCACCCGATGCCGCTGGTCGCGTCATACACCTCGACCAACTGTCCCTTCACATCGTCGAAGCTCATCGGAGAAAGCGTGTCAACAGGATGGGAAGCAGTCAATGTTTCCCTCGCCACCCACATCCCATTCGGAGCCATGATCAACCGCGGCCAAATCTGCGTTGCCGGCGACGACGCATTCCATAAGCGCTTGCCATCCGTCGTCATCGAAATCATCCCGCGGCTCCCGTCGGAATTGCAGGCAGTCGCCAGCATCTGGGTGTCTGAAATGAACTCCATCGCAGGAGTGCAGGCAGAATCAAATTTGCCGATCACCCTGCTGCCACCCGAAAAGTAATTGAGGTTCAAAATCCACTCGCGTCCGCGCGTCGACCGCAGCGTCTCAAGATAGCCCTCGGAATTGATCGCCAGGTGAATCGTCGTGCGCACGCGGCTCACCAGCATTACCTTGCCTGAAACGCGCCGCAGAATGCGCAGCACGATATCCGGCTTTCCGGTCATCTCCAAAACGTCGATGCCCACATTTGCCGATGCTGTCGTCGGACTGGGAACGTCGCCCTCTTTGCCCTTGGACCCCTCGGGTTCCCGCGAATCTGCCACGATCATCTGCTGCGTCGGATCCATCTCGAGCCAGAGTACCGGGCCTTGAAAATGAAACAGCGGCCTCGTCTCAAGCCGTCCATCGCTCACCTGCAAATCGTTGCGGTCCCGCAGCAAAAAATGGCCATCCTTGAGCATCCACACGTATCGCGCCCGATCGTGAAGTGTCCAAAGCGCCTCCGACGTAACACTCCCGTCGGGCAGTTTCAGCACCACGGCTCGAATCTGGCGTTCGCTCCCGTCAACCGCGGGATCGCCCGCGCGGCGAATCAGGCCCGGCACGTGAAAAGTGAAGAGCAGCCGATCCTCATCGAGGAAGTCGAGCGATACAAGGCTCTCTCTCTGGCCTTGATAAAACGCGCCGGGCGCGAAGAAGCCCAGAGGTTCGACAGGGATGGCGAACGCCGGCGCCTGCGATGGGCTCATGCCTGTTTTTGCTTGTTGCGGTGGTTCCGATGTGGCTTTGTGGCGCGAAAACAGCCCTCCCTGCGCCGGGGCCGGCAGCGCACAAAGCCCCGCCACAACGACCAGCCCCAGGCCTGCGCGATACCAAATCCTAGCCCGCCAGAAGCCGACTGCAAAAAGCCGTTCCATCACCTACTATTCTCTCCGATGTCGCCCCTTTGTGCAGTGATGCCTGTCAACCGCCAACTTTCCGCCGATTACTCACCCGGCTTCGATCCGCTCATCGGCCGGGTGCCCCAGGTCTCGCTTCTGAGACCTGGGATAGCGCAGGTGCGAAAGCGCTTTATGTTTGCGATTACCTCGGAGTGACCACCGCGCGGACGAGTGTTCTCTGTCACTTGTTTCTTCGCCGTTAAAAGTTATCATCTTTCTTATAGTCCCTCACATTTGCATCCGATCCGCAGCTAAGTCGGTGGTGGAGAAAGTCCGTGCAAGCAGCATCATCGATTCGCGTGATGGTCGTGGAGGATTACCAGCCCTTCCGCCAACTGGTCTGCTCAAAATTGGAAGAGCAGCCTGAATTGCAGGTCATTTGCGAAGTGACCGATGGACTTGAGGCGGTGCAGAAGGCCGAGGCACTGAAGCCGGACCTGATCCTGCTCGACATCGGCCTGCCAACACTGGACGGGATCGAGGCTGCACGGCGAATTCTCGAGTTCGTGCCGGAATCGAAGATCATCTTTTTGACCATGCAAACCTCTCCTGCATTCGTTCAGGAAGCGATGAGGCTGGGTGCATGGGGCTACGTCTATAAAACGCATGTCGCATGCGACCTGCTTCCGGTGATTAGCGCCGTCCTGTCTGGCCAGAAGTTCGTCAGTTGCGAGACGGTGTGTGCGACACCATAGGTATTGGGTGCCTTCGCCGTAGACTGCTCCCTCCGAAAACTCACTTTCCTCCTCCCCCGCGCGCCGGCACCCGGCCGATTATCCTAGACCGCCTCGACCTGCGGTGATCCCGCGCACATTGCGTCGTGCAACTATCGTGGGAGCATTCCTGTGTCATGCGGAATCCTTCTTCGACCGTCGCCAGCCTGATCCTCCGGGTCGCCTTCATCGGCGACAATCGGGACGAAGCGCCGATTACGGAGACGGACCAGCATGATCTAAGTCGGCTTCTCCTGCACCGCCTCACTGTGCTGGAGGCTGCCTTGCGCCGTGTTGAAGACCTGCGGCACGAGACAGCCCCGGCAGAGGAACCAAGTCAGGCGCGAACACTGCCGACCAAGGGCCCTCATTCTCTTTGAAAGACCTCGCTGTACGGTGGTTGCGAGAACCTTCAAATCACTGAGGTAACTGATGAATCTCTCCCCGTCCCACACACTCGCCAACGCCCTTCGCTCCGCCCTCTGGATGGTGAACTTATACAGCAACACGAACGAGAACGGTCCAATGTTGCGCGACCTCACGGTAGCAATCAGCCGTGCAATCGTGGAACTGGAAGCGCACGCGAAGACGGAATACAAAGCCGACCACCGTCCCGAAGCAGAGACCAGAGAAGCGATCCCATCTGAACAGCGCGCCTAGATCACTTCGATAGAGATTGCAGGCTTCTTTTAAAACCACGGTCGCTCCGAATGAAAGGCGTACCCATGGATTGTCCAGTCTGTTGGGCTCTCAGACGAGCCTATGAATCTGCAGCTAGCGAGTACTTGGAGGCGCGTTCCTCGGCATGTTTTCACATGTGCATGAATGTTGCCGCTCAGAAGAATGTTGAAATGGAGCGCGCAAGGTACGAGTTCGATGAGTACCGCCGTGTGTGCTTCTCCGCACCAAAGCGAAGTGTCTCTATTACCTTGAAAAAATTCGTGGCATAGTGAGTGCTGCGCCTCGATCGCCAAGTGGCCAGTTCGCCGCCCTTTCTAAACAGTGACAAATCGCTGCGGCGTGGGTGTTTCACAAAATCCCGAAATTATCTGCAAACTTTTTTTGCCCCTCACGTTACCAGCAGTTAGGGGGTGGGTTGTTTGACCCCGGGGGGGTGGCTGTGTTTTGAAGTACGCCGCTGAAAATGGACGGCTCCACCGAAAAACATAGTCGGTCACTTTAGCTGCTCGCTCCGGTGACTCGCCTTGCCGGTTGTCGTGACGAAACTCATTGCAGCCGGCCTTGCTCACTTCAGGTCTGATGCTGATCGAACATCTCATCTACTCCGCCAAAACGCACCCGTGGAAACTGGTCAGTTTGATTTTGTTCTTGATCGTCCTCGCAGCGCTGACAGCCTATACGATTAAGCGCGAATACTCGAGCTCTGAGGATTCAAGCAATGCGGGGCCGACGCTCTCCGATGCAGCCCATCCGCATTTTGTCTAGACCAAATCGAGTGCGTTTTGTCACACCCAAATCTAGCGATCGTGGATAACCTAATCCCGGACTAGTTGCTAAGGGCCTCGCTCCGTAGCTAGTCTCCCGGGTTGCGGTGTTAGTGTTGTCATCGCAACCCGGACAGACCATCAACGCCATCCCATTGGAACAGCGCGCCTGGATTGGCCCATGCGTCGACGCCGCGCCCCCTCTGTCAATAATGCTAGTTGCCTGTGTGCGATAGCGGAAATATCATCTCTCCTACCTCCCCCAAAAGGATCCCTCCCCGATGGTGGTGCCTGGCCGAACCGGTGATCTGCGAGCGATTCTCAGCACGACGCTGGCTCTCGTCGACTATTTTGGAGACACCGAACAGCAGGGAGCCATGCTGATTGAACTCAAGCAAGCACTCGAGCACGCCATAGGCGAGCTCGACGTCGGCTCTGCGGGTCGGCCCGGCATCTCACTTTGCAGTCCCAAAAACTAAATGCCCCAATCTCCACAAGTGACCCTCTGGACAGCGATGTTCGCGAGCAGGTAAGTTGTTTGCAGCTTCCCCGCATCTCGAATCCAGGATCTTAGAGTGAGTCCACGGTCAGCCCGCGAACTTGTCGCGTATTTTGGCTTCACCCTTCAACTGGTAGAGCTGAGCCCTCGCCGCGATGAAGACAAACTCGCCCGCGCAGAGCTGATGCGTCTCCTCCGCCATCGCATCGCCGAACTCGAACGCGACATGGAATCCAGGCCAGCCCATTCAAACCTCTTCCGCTTCCTCGCCCGGGCGGGATTCCCAATAAAGAGCCAATAAATACATCTGTCCGATATAAGACACTGCTGTGAAAAACACCTATGTGAGAATGTTCGCGTATGAGCAACAGCAGAGATTCCGCGAATTTCCTCGCCAAGCTTCGTGAAGATCTCAAGCACTTCGACGAGAGTGGACACTTGCTTGAAGACCCGAACGTCGCGGAAATCAGGAGCATTCTGCTCCGTCGCATTGCAGAGCTCGAAGCGGCCCTTCAACGCACCGCCGAAATCGAATCCGCGTCTCGCGCCGATCTCCCGGGGGAGCCGACGCCGTCATAAAAATCCCACTCGACCGCATGGCCTCCGCCTTGCCTGGGACGCCCCACATTCCGAAGAGCGAAATTCCTATCGGAGTGTGGTGTTTCACAAAGTCTCGAATTAATCTGCAAACTTTTTTTGCGCCTCACGTTACTACCAGTTAGGGGGGTGGGTATCGAGTCCGGGGGTTGGGTGGCGGGGTTTTTGAGTAAGCCGCTGAGCATTGACGGCTCAACCCAATGACGGAATTTGCAGTGCTTTGCGAGAATATGGACATAGTTCAAAGCCCCAGGGACGCCTCATGAACCATGATGCGCCACCTGGGGTTAATTAGCTGCAAATGGCCAGGAGTAAATTCTGAGCCAGTTTTGCTCGCGGCCTGGACGCGACGAGTGCGTCGATCCTCTTCATTCGGAAAGTCTTGCGCGCATGATTATTCCACAACCTGCGCACAGGTTCCTTGCCCTGCTGAATTTTCCCCTTGCGTTCTCAGAGAACTGCTATCTGGGACGACCCGGGGCTGCGGGTGCCGGTCCCGATCCGCCCGGCATTGCTCCAGGCGATGGTCCGCGCATCGGCGGGCCCATCGCAGGCCCGTTGGATTGACCTGCGCTTGGCCGACCACCCATTGAGCCACCCTGGCTGGAATGCACCGCCCCCGGCGACGGGGATCCGCGATGGATCGTGCCTGGTCCTGAGCCCGGTCCCCCACCTGGTCCTGCCTGCGAGTTCCCGCCTCGTCCGTAGACGGCTGAAGGAGGATTCACGGACACATGCATGTTCGCGACACCCCGGTGTTCAGCCTCTTGCGAGAACTTGTCGAGACGGCCAAGACTCGCGCGCGGCACGCCCATGCCGGCCGAGTCCTTGCGGAATTGGAACGACTCGCTCGATGCAATGCCTGAGTGGACCAGGGGACTGCGGTTGACCGGAACCAATGTTGGTTCACCCGCCCGCGGTCCGTGGATCGGCGGAAGCAGGCCGTGACCGCCCGTCGGATTCCTCGGCGAGGTGACGACTGCGACATTATTCAACCCGCTCCATGCTCCGCCCGGCATCCATCCCCAACCGGTGCCGGCGCAGTAAGACCAGTTACCCGAGTGGTATGGAGTCCAGCCCCAGGGATACGGCGACACCCACGAGTAGCCGGCCCCCGGATAATATGCCCAGGCGCCGTTGCCAAATGGATCCCACGCAGCGCTTGCAAAATACGGACGCCACATGTTGCCGCAGCTTCCGGAATTCATAAAGCTCCCGTAGTACCCCATATCGCTCAACCCATAGGAATACGACGATGAGCTGTTGTTGAATGCGCTCATGCTGCTCGCGTCGGGCACCCTCGAGTGATACCCGGCCGCCTGCTTGTCCCACTCATCGAAGTCCGTGGATGCAACGTCCTTGGTCACGGTCGGCAGTTCAGTACCGGAAGTCTGGAACGTTGCTGTCTTCTTTTTGGAGACCTCCACAACTTCGGTTGGACCCTGGAGGTGCAGCCCTCCATCGAGAACAGCGAGTTTCGCCTCATTCCCTTCCATCTGCACCCGGATATGGATCGCGGGCGGCAGGTCGAGCTTTCTCTCGCCGAAGAGCAGCGTGAACTGGTTGCCTTGCGTCTTCAACAAACTCACGTACATCGTTCCCCGAAGCAGATGAACTGAGGAAGCCGTCTTGCCGGTGGGAAGACGCTCAAGGCTCGGAAACTCCACAAGGGTATTCGGCGCGAGACGGAGCGTGCTGTTGTCCTCAAACTCGACTTCTGCGATGCCCTCGACAGTACGCAGCTGGCTCCCTTCCACAATGGGCAGGTTCGCCATCGCGTCTTCGAAGCCTCGTCCGGTGTGGCGGTCCACCTGGACCTCGCCTTTGACCTGGCTGAGGCGGACGATTCGTACCTTGGAGTTTCCCGTGGCGGTCGGTTGATTTGCGTCATTTTCGTCAGTGGTCTGCGCTTGCATGACTGTTGCAAGCAACAGGATTGAGAGGCTGGCCAGAGCTTTTGGGAAAGTGAGATTTTTCATGTCCGCATCCTTTTGTTGTGGCGAACTCTGAGAGAGAATGCTCCGCGGGAATCGACACCGAGCCGGAACACGTAATGGCACAGATGCTAGCACGGACTTAGACTCGCTGACGAGCAATTAAGCACTAGTGCAAAAGAGCAGTCGGGCGCACTTAGCCAAGTGGCTCGCAGATCGAGAGATGGCCCGTTGCCCGATTGTCTTGCGAATGTCTGCCTTGGGCGCCGTATGCGACAGTAAAACAAGGAATGGCAAAGACCGAAATCAGCCCCGAAAGAACCAGCCGGCGCATCGCCTTTCTCGGCTACGGCGCCTGCGCCCTCGCCGGAAGCCTCTGGGGCACCGGTTTCTACTTCGGCAGGCTGGCGCTTAACGAAATGAGCGTAGAGCACATGGTGCTTTACCGTTTCTTGTTCGCTTGCCTGGGAATGCTGCCGGTAGCCCTCATGAATCGGGTTCGCCTCACCCGGAGTGAGATTCGGCTCCTGCTCATCTCCGCTGCTTTTGGAATTCCAATTCAGTTTCTCATCCAATTTCACGGTCTCGCCCGCACCACCGTAAGTCATGCTTCGCTCATGGTGGGCTCAATGCCGGTACTCCTCGGTGTGGCAGCCGCGATCTTTGCCGGGGAACGCCTCGACAACATCGGCTGGCTCGCGCTGGTGGGATCCACGGTAGGCGCGGCTCTCATCGTCCTCGGCGGTCACCGTGGACCGGCCGCCCGGGGAGAACCCACCCTCGTGGGCGATCTCATGGTCGTTGTCTCGCTCTGCACCGCTCTCGCCTGGATTTTGGCCAGCAAGAAACTTATGCAATCCCACAGCCCTCCGGTGGTTACGGCGTACACCATTCTCATTGGAACCGTGATGTTGGCGGCATGGATTCTGGGACCTATGCTGTTCAATCCATGGCTCTCGAACAAGGTACAGCCGCCGCCCTTCGCTCACGTCAGCACTACCGCCTGGGTGGCTCTCGCCATCAGCGGACTTGCGTGCACCGCAACCACGACCCTGCTATGGAACTGGGGCATCCATCATGTGCCCGCATCGCGCGCCGGCGTCTTTCTCAACATCGAGCCCGCGCTCGGTTCATGGCTCGGCGTCAAGCTGCTTGGCGAACATCTTGGGCCGCATGCATGGCTTGGCGGAGGCCTGATTCTCGGCGCGGCCATCATCCTCACCACCCGCGGGCACGAACCTCAGCCCGACGTAATCCTCGAGTGAACTGCCGCCACCAGGAACCGCTGCAAGTAATGGGTCCAAAGTTCCATCACCTACCCCGATAGCGGCATTTCTATCTGTCGCCACGGCGATACACTTCGATGTGTTCCAAGGAAAATCTCTGTGACCCTTCTCACCTGGAGCCACGAATGCAGCGTTGGCGTCGCGGCCATCGACGACCAGCACGGCATCCTGATGGATACCCTCAACGAACTTCGCGTCATGCTTGTTAGCGGCAGAGAACGCCGGGAGATTTGCGAGCAGTTTGATCGCTTGATTGAGTTCACACGGATGCACTTCCACAGCGAGGAGCAGCTTTTAGAACAGCAGGGATTTCCCGGCTTGCAAGAACACCGCACCGCTCACCAGAACCTTTTGTCCCAGATTCAGTCCCACCTGGACCACGCCAGGCACACAGCAGGTATGGAACTGCCGCCCCTCTTTCACTTCCTGCGCACCTGGTACATGGACCACATCGAGAACCTCGACTCGCAGTATGGACGTTGGCTCAACGCTCGCGGCGTATATTGAGTTCCGCGTTTCGCGCAGATTCACGCGAATGATCTGCTGTGCTTCTCCTGAATAATTTAGTTTCAAATTTTGCTTCGGGGGCTCGGCGCGTGCAGTTTTCGCCGGCACTATCCTTCGAACGATAGCTGCGTTGCCGCCCAGGGCGCCGGAGCAGGCTTCGGTTCTGAAGCGAGATCGTAAACTAGCCGCTCCAGTACAAGCCGCTTGTCGGGTGGCGACGAACGCAGTTCCAGATCAGCACGAGCAATCAGCCGCAGAGCGCGAGTCAGCTCGCGTCGGCTCTTGTAACGGCGTGCCTGGCGAATAAGATCGTCCGCGGCAAACGGAGGCATGCGGAAGCCCTGCCAAAGCGCCTGCCAGATCGCGCGCGAATCACGCACATTTTTCTCCAGGATCACGAGCATCTGCCGGAACGTGCGCGCAAGCATGTAGAGGTGCCCGATCGCCGCATCTTCTCCGGCGTCCGAGCTGTTCAGAAGCCCCTGCAACAGCGCCAGTGCCCGCGCGCGATTGCGCGAGCTGATCGCATCCGTCAGTTCATAGAGCGAACGCTGCTTGGCGGCCAGCACCATCGTCTCAACGTCGCCCAGCGTGATGCGTCCACGGCCGAGGGTAAACAGCAGAAGCTTTTCCAGCTCCGAAGCTATCAGCATCATGTCCGCGCCGAGTGCGTCCACCAGCTCACGCGCCGCGTCTGCTTCGAGTCGCGTATCTTCTGCCTGCGCGGTAGCGACGGCCCAGCGCATCGCATCCTCTTCGCCTACGCGAGACAGCTCGACAACTCCACAATGCTCGCCAAGCGTCTCGCGGATGCGCTCAAACCGGTTTTTGTCGTCCATCTCCATGCGCCGGATATCGGTAGGAATCCGCAAGAAATCCGCAACAAAAATCAGCAGCGCCTGCGGATTGGGCGAGCGAAAATAGCGCTCCAGGGCGGCAAATTCTTCCTTTTTCGCTCCGCGGGTATAAAGCTGTTTCACATTGCGTACAAAAATCACCTGAAACGGCGACATGAGTGAGGGCGTCTGCGCGCGATCGAGTACCTCAAAGATCGGCGTCGCAGTCAGATCAAGGTCAGAGAGACAGAAATCCTTGAGATCGGCAGGCACAAAAGCCTTTAAAACGGCTTCGCGGCAGCGATCGAGCAAAAACAGCTCATCTCCCGCAAGCACGTAGCCGGGGCGCAACTGGCCTTTCCCGGCAGCCGCAGCTTCAACCTCAGAGACAAAGCGGCCAACGGCACTAAAACCGGCACCCCATCGCGCAGTCGTCAACGAAGCACCCTCCGCAGGGGCTGACTGCTGGCTTGATTCGTTTCGATCATGCGGCTCCAGAATACCCTGTCCCGGCGCCCAACGAACACCTTAGCCTGTGCAAGGTTGCCGCAATCTGCAACGGCAGGCTAAAGACCCTCGAGCACGTCGCCCACCAGCTGATGCGCAAAATCGCGCGAGAGCCGATCAATCGCCCCCGGCCCCTCATCCAAAAACGTCGGCAAGTCAGCGGTGGATTGATACTGCTCGCGGAAGACATAATTCTTGTTTTCAAAGAGAACCTTGCCATCCCGATCGATCAGCGTTACCGACACGACCATTGTGATCAGGTAGCTCGACGACTGCTGTGTTTGTGTGTTGTATGTGAGGGGCGCAACTACCTCTTGAAGGATCGTTCCATGCAGCACCACATCCGGATCTCCGCCCTGCGTCGGAGTCACCTTCAACTTCGTCCTTGCCGCAAATTCGCGAATGACGGCGTTCGTCATCGAGACTTCGGAGTGGTATGCCACCGTGCGCGTCTTGAAAACGGGCACCGACAGCGTATGCGCGTTCGGCGGCAGATGAGTAGCTGCCCCCAGCGTGTGGTATCCGCAGCCGCCGAGACACAGCAGGGCCGCCGAAAACAACCCAAGGTTCCGCTTGCGCATGAATCAATCTTAGCCTGTGGCCGTGCCAACCGGCAGCATCACACCCATGCCGTTGCAATCTTGCCCAGTACGGATGGGGAGAGCTTCAACCCGTCTGCGCGGCCAGCGAAATAAAGCGCGTTCAGGTGCTCGGAATCGATTTGCTCGATGCGGCGAAATCCCATTCGGCGAAGTTCCGCCTCAAGTTCCTCAGGCGAAAAGAAGAGTTGGAAAGGCTCTCCGGCCGCAGCCACGCGAGCAGAGAGCGCATCGAAGACAAGACGGCGCGGAGGGCTGAGAGTTTCCGGCGGGAATGCGTAGTCAAAGCTGACGGCGCTTCCGCCGGCCATACCCGCAATCGTGCGTATCGTCGCGCGAAATGCTTCCAAAGTGAGATAGGGAACAACACCGAGCCAACCAAAGAAGGCTGGCCTTGCCGAATCGAATCCTACATCCGACAAACCCTCAGCCAGCGTCTTGTGCTCAAAATCCAGCGGTACAAATACCAGATTCGTTGGCAGCGCAATCGCGGCCTCGGCAAGCATCGAGCGCTTCCATTCCTGTGTAGCTGGAAAATCTACTTCAAACACGCGCAGCGACCGAAACGGATTCCGATAGGCAAAGGTATCGAGCCCCGCGCCCAAAACAACATACTGCTCAACGCCCTTTGAAACCGCCTCCTTCAACTGATCTTCGACATAGCGGCTACGCGCCGCCATGAATGCCCGAAAGTCCCGCGCCACCTTGTGGCTTGCGCGCTCCAGGTCCCGCGCGAACCCCGAGCCCAGCAGGCGCACCGCAATCGGATCGTTCAGAACTTTGGGCTCCTCCATCAACTGGTGCGCGGCGCGACGGATCGCCACACGTAAAGCTGTCTTGCTGGCGCGCCCATGTTTCATAAGTTGAGTTTAGATGACCGGCGGTTATGGCCCTGCGGATACCATGTTCGTTATGAGTTGGATTGGATGGGCACTGCTCTCCGCATTATTCGCCGCTGCCACTGCCCTGCTGGCCAAGGTCGGCGTGGCGCACGTGGACTCGAACCTTGCCACCGCGATTCGCACCACCGTGGTGCTCGTCTTTGCGTGGGGAATTGCGCTAGCACTTGGCAAGCATGGCGAGATCCGCATGCTCGACCGCCGCACTGTGTTGTTTCTCGTTCTTTCCGGACTGGCTACCGGACTGTCGTGGCTATGCTACTTCCGCGCCTTGCAACTCGGGCCGGCATCGCGCGTAGCCCCGCTCGATAAGCTCAGCGTGCCGCTGGTCATGCTCTTTGCGTGGATGCTGCTTGGCGAGAAGCTCACCGCACCCTCGATCGCTGGCGGCCTTCTCATCACTGCGGGTGCAGTGGTCATGGTCCTTGGCTAGGAGCGGCGCGTCGCTCCTCATCCTTATAAATTGCCTCGTCCCGCATCCTTATACTTGATCTGACACAAACTCCCGACAACATCAGTGAAAGGCTCATTTGGTTTCCGACGTCCAATCCGAACCGCGCTCAACCACTCCGCCCCGCCGCATCGTCCTTACCGGCTTTATGGGTTCGGGCAAAACCACCGTGGGCCCTCTCGTGGCCCGGCACTTGGGCTGGAAGTTCATAGACGTCGACGATGTAATCGAAGAGGAAACCGGCGTCAGAATCGCCGAGATCTTTGCCCGCTACGGCGAGCCTGCCTTCCGCGAGCGCGAACACGCCACGATTGCCCGGCTTGCAACCGACGATGGCCTTGTGTTGGCGCTTGGCGGAGGCGCGATCGAGCGCGCTGAAACGCGCAGATCTGCTCCTCACCTCTCCAGCAACGTTACTCATCCACCTTGAAGTCGAGCTTGCCACCACCCTCGCCCGCTGCAGCGGAACCGAAAACACACGCCCCGTTCTCGCCGATCAAACCAACCTCGCCATCTCGCTACGAGCGCCGCCTCCCGCTCTACCGCACTGCCCACGTGTCCATCCCCGTCGACACGCTAAATCCCGACCAGGTGGCAGATGCCATCCTGCGCGCCGCAGGCCTTTCACCCAATCAACCGGCTGTTCCTCAATCTTGAATTATCATTTGCGTGACTTCCAAAGCCGATGGGGAAGCAGATAAGTGAACCCTGCGAGCACCTCCCATTGCGTAGAACTGGAGGTCAAACCCTTATCGATTGCCACATCAAAAATAAGGTTATTGCGAACCGCATACGACAGTGCCCACAGGTTTCCCACTGCATTGCCGTTGGTAAACGGCTGCGTGAAGTGCCATAGCTCTCCCGCCAACACGAATGGCCCTATCGGATGAGCGACTGACAGCGTCTGACCAAACTGCGCGCGGCGGACATCTCCCTGCGTCTGCTCGTTAAACACGCCATTGATATCGACGTGAGTGCGACCAAAATCCTCGCTCCAGAGAAATGTCACCCCCTGAAGAGCACTGCCAATGTCGGTGTCGGGCGCTGTGCCTCCGTACAAGCTTCGAACATAGCTCAGGCTGAGCGTCGGCTTCAATCCCGCTCCAGGCAGCATAACCGCCTGCACGCCGGCCGAAATCCCACCGGGCTGAGTCGCCCTGCTCCCGCTTCCAGCCTCGCCTGTTGAATAGTCGAAGGGTGCGAACAAAGCCTGCAACTCGAAGCGCGGTGAAACCGTCAACTTCGTTACCTGGTTCACCCCAAACTGCGTTGAAAATTCTGCGGATCCGTCATTAAATGCGACCCCATTCTCAAACTGCAGGTATCCCACAGGCGTCAATGTCGCGGGGCTCGACACCGTCGGACGCCCCGGATTGGCCGTGGGCAATGCGGCTTTCGGCGCCTGGGCGTTCGCCTGCACAAGCCCGATCGATAGCGCCACAACGAAACACAACGAAGCCCTCATGCACGCGTCCTCGCTCAATTCTGGCTAATCCCCGGCCCGTAACCTTGGCGAGGTCTCACCGCAGTCTGGGACACACTCAGCATCGCACGTCTGCTGCGGACAGCAAGATCAGATCGTTAAGACTTCTGTTTTCAAATTCCTGCGGAATTGGACGGGGCCAAATCGGAGAATCCCGTCCCCCAAGCCACGATTCCATCTGGCGCGTCAGCGCTTGCTATCATCAAAGAAGGGGCGGATGTGCACTGTCGGACCGCCCCTTCACCTTCATCTTTCAATATGATTCCCGCCTCCCAGGCCGCTGCCCCTCCAGAATTCGCCACGCCCGCCGCGGACATCACGCACGGGTCAGGGACTGCGCACGCGCCTCATTCGATCCATGCGCCAAGCCCTGGAACCACGGCGACTCTGATCCACGATCTTCGCGAGTTGTTCAAAGTCCGCGTCACCGGCATGGTCCTTGTCACCGGATGGGCGGGCTTCTATCTCGGATCGATGCAATCCGGAATTTCGAGCGTCCAGCGCGGACTGCTCGACACACTGGTCGGCATCGGGTTGGTTTCAGCGGGAGCAAGCGCCCTGAACCAGGCTCTCGAGCGAACTTCAGACGCGAAGATGATCCGCACCGCAGACCGTCCCATTCCAGCGGGACGCATTTCGCTCACACAAGGCATCCTGGCCGGCATCGGAGCATTGGCTCTCGGCGGCTGGTGGCTCCTTCTGCAAACTAACCTGTTGACCGTATCCCTGGCGCTGCTCACTGCCTTCTGCTACGTCGCCATCTACACTCCGCTCAAGCGCGTCACCAGCCTCGCCACATTTATCGGCGCGTTTCCTGGAGCCATGGGCCCGATGCTCGGCTGGACCGCCGCCCGGGGCCGCATCGAATGGCCGGCCGTAGCCCTCTTTGCAATTCTCTTCGTGTGGCAGTTCCCTCACTTTATGGCGATTGCCTGGCTCTATCGCGAAGATTACGGGCGCGCCGGCATTCGCATGTTGCCTGTCGTTCAGCCGGATGGCTGGTCCACAGTCGTCGAAGCGCTGTTCTACGCAGTCGTGATGATCCCCGTCAGCCTTGCACCGTGGAAGCTCGGAATGACCGGCATCACTTACGTCGTGCTGGCGACTCTGCTGGGTCTTTTCTACCTCGCCTACACGATCCGGTTTACGCGCATCCTGCACGCAACGACCGAGATAGAAAGCCGAATGGTTGCACGTGATCTGCTCAAGGTCAGCGTAATTTACCTTCCACTGCTGCTGACCACGCTCATGCTCTGCGCCGTTGCAGCGCACTAAGGAAAGTATGTCCACCGCAGCAACCACGTCCAGTTCCCGATCGAGCACCCGCCCGGCAATCATCGCCATACTCGCCATCAGCGCCGCCGCTACGTTCTTTCTGTTCTGGCTGATCTACGAGCACCCCGCCGCGGACACATCGCGCACCCAACTCGCATTCCTCCCGGCGCTCAATGCGCTGCTCAACGGCCTTAGCGCCACCGCGTTGCTCATCGGATTCACATTCATTCGCGCGCGCCGCATCGCCGCTCATCGTGCATCGATGATCACCGCATTCGCTTTTTCAACACTCTTTCTGGGAAGCTACATCCTCCACCACTATCTGCACGGCGACGTTCGATATCCTCTTCACGCCGCTCTCCGCTCGCTCTATTTGCCACTGCTCGCGAGCCACATCATCCTGGCCACCATTGCCCTGCCCCTGATTCTGGTTACGTTTTTCTTTTCGCTTTCAGGCAGGTTCCCTCAGCACCGCAAAGTGGCTCGTTGGACGTTTCCCATGTGGCTTTACGTCTCCATCACCGGCGTCATCACCTACGCGATGTTGCGCCTGGCGCAAGGACAATGACCCCGATGCCTGCCGCCCAGCGAACTCCCGACACCGCCCGCCGCACGCCTACCGTTAACGACGGCACTCGCCAGCTGCTGCAGTGGGGATCGTCGATCGTCGGTACAGGTCTTCTCGCAGCCGTGTTGCTCGAGGCATTTCTCGGCGGCTTCTCACCCACCGGCGCCAGCACCAATGGTGGGTGGTTTGCCTTGATCGTCGCGCTTATGTGCCTTCCCTTCGGAGGCCTTCTGCTGATCCTCGGCGTAGCCAAGTGGCTGCGTAACCGCTCCATCCAGCGCCGCGGCTGAGGCGCGCTCGGCACCCCTCGGGGCCGCCGAGCGTTTCTAGTTGCTGGACCTACTTCGATTCCTTAGTGATCGCGTCCGCAGCATTGCCGGCCACGACCCAGCTTGCCGAACCGGCCACCACGGCTTCATCCTCGAACCAGAGGAATCCGAAGTCGTCGATGCACTCCGGAAAATCCGGCTTGATGATGATGTATCCCGGAATCACGGCGCCCGGAATATAAGCGTTGTCGGCGCGGTTGTTGCTGTACGTCATCGTCTTCGAGACTGTGCCAACGCCAGCTACATACGAAGTGCTGGATACTGGATGCGTGCCGAGAATGTAATTGACGGCGCGCAGTGTATATTCGGGGCCCACAAGATCCGGAAACGCCTTGTGCAGGAAGTACATTCGGATGGCCATGTCAACCACGGCGCCCGATCCGCCCCAGGTGCCAAGGCTTGGAGGCACGCCGAACGGAGTGGCATCCAACTGCTTGTCCTGAGCCGTCATGTATGTCTTTACCGCTTCCCGCATTTGATCTTTCGCGCTCGCGTCCAGATAAGGCAATGCTCGGACTGCCGTCCAACCACGGAAGTCCATTTGCTGCGGTGTGATCATCTGAGGGAACAACTCCTTCAGGCGGGATTTGTAAGGCTCGGCGCCATTCGTGGCAATGGTCAACTCCAGAGCCGCAGCCCAGTCCTGTTCGACGCCAAAGCCGCCACGACCGGAGCCGGCCGGAGGAGCTGCTTGTGCATTAGTCGTGCCAGGATTTGTCGCAGCGCCCGAGTTGCCCCGTCCGCTGCGACCGCCTTGAGCGCCAGACACCGCCCCCTGAGACGCAGCCAGAACTCCACCTCCCGGAGCACCAGCGGGAGCCGCTCCGCCCATGCCGCCGCCCGCAGGGTTCTGCGTTGGGTGAGCCTTCTCTTCGTTCCATGCTTTGATCGCGGTCTCGAGGCAATCTTTCGCTAGTGCGTCGTCATAACCTTTCAGAGTGTCGGCCGATGCAGCCAGCGCCGCGATGGCATTCCACTGGAAAAACGGGTTCGTAGTGGAGAAAATCCAGCGGTCGTCCGGCTTGCCGGAGTAGTCGCCTTTCACTTCGTTCAGACCGAGCTTCGGGTCATAGATGCGGCCGTCGGTTTTCGAAGCTGCGTCGCCCAGGTGCGTATACTGCCGCAGATCTGGTTCGTGCGTGCCGCGGATCGAGTGGCCGATGTTGCGGAACTGCGCGAGGATGAGCAGTGCGCCGTGCTTGACTTGCTGCACCGTATCCGGCACGCCATCGGGACGGTGCATCTCAACATCACGCGCGACTTCATCCACCGTAAGCTCGTCGTACTTAAGATGAAATTCGCGATACGCCAGAGCCAGATTCTGAATCACGCTTAGTTGCGCAGGCTCCTCGAGGTCGAAGTCGCCGGCATCATACCAGCCGCCCACGTTCATCCCAGGAATGCGATCGCCGCCTTTGAACTTCCCGTCCGTTGCCGTAGCCTGATTCCAGCCGTCGAATTGCTCCCCAACCACGGGCGCCAGACGACCATCATCCAGGTGCGAAGCGCCGTGCCACACACGATAGGCTTCGCGAACGGAAACATGATCCATCTGCACCGCAAGGTGATGGTCCAGGCTGTCCTGCCAGATATCAGCGTAAGCGTGCTCGGAGATCGGGAAGGGCGCCGTACGCTGGTCGGCGTACTCGATTACATAAAGGCCGGGGTCCTTGACCGAGGTGAAATCGAATTTCGAGTAGACATAGCGCAGCCAGGGCGTTGAAGGCGTGATCGGGCCCTCAAACGCCTGTTTGTAAGATCCGTCTTCCATCAGGCGCAGCACCTTGGCCGTCTTCGGGCCGTTGTACTTCGGGTCAAGTTCGAGTACCGCCACCTTTTGGAATCCCGGCGCATAACCGACCTGGCTGTGCGCGATCATCGGCGGCCGCGTCCAGTTCGGAATCACGTCCGGCCTGATGTGCCACACGATCGCGCCCGTGGTCTTGCCTGAAGGGATCAGCGAACGCAGCACGAACCAGCCGTTCTGCGCGCGGTTGCGTCCATCGAACAGCATGAGGTCGGCCGTATCCGATTTGACGTTGATCCGGGCCAACGCGTCGTCGACCCCCAGGGTGATGCTCTTGCCCTCGGCGAACGGCAGCGGCTCAGTGTATCCCTTGGCCTTGTCCCAGTCCTCCAGGTAGTACGCCTTCTTCGGCTCATCGGCAAGCGGCAACACCTTGACCATCGGATCGTCAGGAGTTCGCGGGAAAATGCCGGCTTTGGTTCCATCCACCAGGTAAGCCTTGCCCATGTAGATCGAGGGCAGGAACTCCAGGTTGAAGCCCGCCCTCCCAGCCAGTTTCTCCGGTAGCGGCTTATCGAGATTGATGCTGACCTTCACGCCACCTGGTTCCGCTGCAACTTCCAGGGTGTAGCTGAAATCGAAGGTCGGAAAAGCGAGGTTCGCGGTGATCCGGTTGTTCGCCTTGTCGGCCTCGCGCCCTTTGAGGGTTGCCACCAGGTCCCACTGCTCCGGCGTTGGCATCAGGCGCACGTCGCCGTTCGTGGCGATGCGCTGGCCGTGGAAAATCATCTCCATGGCCGTGTTCTTTTGGTCTACGAAAACAGGATGGTACGTGCTGTCGTAGAGAAATACGCTAAAACCTTGAGTATCGAGGTAATTCTTGTCGGTCACCTTCATGGCAAAATCGGCGCCGAACAGGCTTGGGCCGGAGGTCATGGCCAAGAGGAGACACACTCCGATTCGGGTTAGCATAGATTTAGATCAAACTGCTCCTTTGCCTCAACCTAACATGCCATGCACACCGGCTGGGCGCCGTTGGTTTCCCAGGTGCGGGGATTTTTGAGCGGGGCCGCTCACGATGGGTAGCTCATCAATCAAAGTTCGTGAGACAGGACTCGGCGACGGCGTAGGTTTCGTCGCGGGCTCATTGTCGCAGATAAGTAACCACGCGTCCTCATCGCAGACGATCACGTCCGGCTTTTGCTACTGCTCCGCCCGCTCACATATACTTTGTGACGAGAGATCCGCGAAGAAAGGAAAAACTGTTCCTGACCGGTTTGCCAAAAGCTCCGGTGTCGCCTGGTTTTAGAAGCCGCTGACACGAGATTTTGGCACGTGACATGAAAAATTGGCAGTGAACACTGGAGTGCACGAACATGGCGAAATCGGTCAACAAAGTCATCCTTCTGGGCAACGTGGGAAAAGATCCGGAAATCCGCTCCACCGGCGGCGGCACCATGGTCGCAAACTTCACCCTCGCGACCAGCGACCGCCAGAAGGATCCGCAGGGAAACTGGCAGGATCGCACCGAATGGCACAACCTGGTGGCCTTCACGCGCCTCGCTGAAATCGTCCGCGACTACGTCAAAAAGGGTTCCAAGCTCTACGTCGAAGGAAAGATTCAGACCCGCAGTTGGGATGACAAGGAAACCGGCGCAAAGCGTTATCGCACCGAAATCATCGTCAACGATCTGTCGCTGCTCTCCGGCCGCGAAGACGGGGGTTCCGGCAGCGGGGGATACACCCGTCAATCAGGTTCGTCGAGTTCGACAGCCACCTTCGACCAGCGCCCTCCCGCCGGCACTGAAGACTACGGCCAGTCAGCCGAAATCTCCGACGACGACATACCGTTCTAAAGTCGACCGTCTCTTTAGGTGTAAAAGAACCGTTTACAGCCCAGCTCGTTGCTTTTGCCACCGCCAGCCTCACAAATGACAGCATCATCCGTGGATTCAAATCGCTGGTGCTATCGCTGGCCTCTAGGGTAAGCTCACAGCCAGCAGCGTGAAGCTCCTGGCCCCGTCGCTGCCACCGATCGCTGTCTCCCCCAATGGCGCAGAGGTGTGGATGTCATTTGCTTTCTATCGACGGCAGAAGCGAAATTGTCGGGTTGCTGAACGTCCCTTTGGAGAGGGCCTCCAACTGCAAGGTAGAGTTTGGCGGTACGCCCTAGCCGTTTTCGTTCTTGCTCCATCCCTTCTCCTGATTCAGAGCGTCGCCGCTGCCCAGGTCAAACCGATACGACGGATTCTGATTCTGAACGAAGTGAATCCTTCGTATCCCGCGATCCCCGTCATCAACCAGGGAATCCAGGCCGCACTCTCCAGTTCGCCCTATCACCTTGAGTTTTATTCCGAGTACCTGGATACCAGTTTGTTTCCCGATCCTGCCACGCAGCAGGAGTTTCGTGATTTCTACATTCGGAAATATCGGAATCGCCAACCGGATGTGATTATCGCGGTAGGGCCAGGCCCGCTGCAATTCATGGAGGAGACGCACCAAAGCGCCTTTCCCGGCGTTCCCATTATTTTCTGTCTGCCGATTGGAGATGTGCCGAGTGACCGCGCGTTAGGCCCCGAATTCACAGGAGTGAAAAATGATCTGGCTGCGGCCGAAACTCTGAAAACGGCTTTACAGCTCCAGCCCGGCACAGAGCACGTTGTGGTGATAGGGGGTGCAGGGGATTGGGATAAACGTGAGCAACTCCACGTCAGGGAGCAGATCGAAGGAGTCACAGGACATCCCGAAGTCAGTTATATGACGAATGCGCCTGTGCCTGAATTGCTGGAACGCTTGAAACATCTGCCGCGCCACACTATCGTCCTGCTCCTCTCGTTTGCAAGGGATGTGGAAGGAACCGGGTTCAAGTCGAGCGAAATAGGGCCGCTGGTTGCAAAGGCGGCGAATGCACCGGTTTTCAGTTTGTACGATGTCTTTCTGGGCCACGGAGAAGTGGGAGGGTATCTTTCAGATCTCAACCAGCAGGGTAAGGTGGCTGGAGGCATGGCACTGAAGATACTCCAGGGAGAAAAGCCGCAGGATATCCCCAGGGTAAAAGGCATAAACACTTACATGTTCGATTGGCGGGCGGTGAAGCGCTGGGGCCTCAAAGAAAGCGACATTCCTGCTGGAAGTATTGTCCTCAACCGGCAGCCAACAGTCTGGGAGTCTTACAGGGCCTACATCCTTGGGGGTATTTCGCTGGTCCTGGTCGAGACGTTGCTGATTGGCGGGCTGCTGTGGCAGCGAAAGAGACGAAGAAAGGTGGAAACCGATCTCGTCGTTAGCAACGACCGGCTTCGCGAAAGTGAGGAGCGTTTCCGTCGGGTCGCAAACTCAGCGCCCGTATTGATCTGGATGTCTGGTCGCGACAAACTGTGCAACTACTTCAACAAGATGTGGCTTGAGTTTACTGGCCGGCCGCTCGATGCCGAACTCGGTAATGGGTGGTCGCAAGGCGTGCATCCGGAAGACCTAAAGGATTGCATGGCGATTTACACTGGGGCATTCGATCGACGCCAGACTTTCACAATGCAATATCGGCTTCGCCGCGCCGACGGAGAATACCGATGGGTGCTCGATACAGGCGTACCAAGATCTAATCCTGACGGATCTTTTAACGGCTACATCGGATCTTGCATCGACGTGACGGAACGCAGGCTGGCCGAAGAAACTCTTGCCGGTATTGGGCGCAGATTGATTGAAGCCCATGAACAGGAGCGCTCCCGAATAGCGAGAGAACTGCACGACGACATCAATCAGCGAATCGCGCTGCTGACGATCGACCTGGAACAGTGGGACGAACAGTTCCCCGGTTCGGCGATTCAATTCCACAATCACATCGACCAGGTCCGGCAGCAGCTTTTGGACTTGGGCAGGGATATTCAAGCCTTGTCGCACCGCCTCCATTCATCAAAACTCGAGTATTTGGGCCTTGCGGCGGCAGCCAATAGTTTTTGCGAAGAGTTGTCTGAGCAACAGAAGGTCGAGATCGAGTTCAGCCACACGAACATACCGAAGGGTGTGCCCGAAGAAATCTCCCTTTGCCTATTCCGCGTGCTACAGGAAGCTTTGCGGAATGCGGTGAAGCACAGTGGAATGCGGCAGTTCGCAGTGGCACTGCACGGTACCGAGCGTGAGATTCAACTCACTGTGAGCGACCAGGGAGTTGGCTTCGATCCGAATGACGCCATTAACGGACACGGTCTGGGGCTCATCAGTATGCGGGAGAGACTGCACTTGGCGCACGGCAAGATTTCCATTGAGTCGGCGCCCGGCTCTGGGACCACGATCCGTGCCCGCGTGCCATTCAGTTCTGGAACCGATTTCGCAGTACCACTCGAAATCACGTCCGCACCCCGCCGGGTGAGCGCGGTTGAGCCTTGTCGAGATGGCCAAGATGCTCGAAGTTTACCGGAGCTGTCCGCCTGAGAGCGAGACCGACTGGAATCTGCGACTTGACCGTGCCTCTCGCGAGCAGCCTGGCAGCAGTAGTTGGCGCTTCCGCAAAGCTTTCTTGACCGTGAGGATCCAGATGCCGCAGTGGCTGCTCATCCGAAACTACGTTCCCTTCAATCGATTCCGAACAAAATAGAGCTTGTGTGCTCTGGCGCAACGTACTTCCGTGTGTGGGCGCATAATATCAGTCCAAACATAGAAGGATATCCATTGCTGTCACAGGGAAGTAATAGCGGTCTCCTCTGCTTTCCCTGTGACGATTTTCATCAAGGATAACGTTTCTTTTGTTCTCTCATAGCCCTACTCGTGCTCAGCCGGGCGGGGCTTTTCTACCAAAAGGTTGGACCTGGTTGTCCGGCTCACCCGCAATTGCCGGATGAGCCGCTCACTCACTAACTCGCGAACGGTTGAATCCGTACCACCGTGTTGTTTCATGTCCGGATCGAGCAGCCCGCCAGCTAGGAAAACTACCAGTTGCGGATCGTCCCAGTCCGAGAGACCCTAGTGTCTAACCAGTGCAAGGTACTGGTTTGTTACAGGAGGTCCCGATGCCAGATCATGGCGCTAACCTCTCAAGAAGCATCCTTCCCATTCCGGACCGGACGCATATCGGCCTGACAACCTACGACGCCAAAGACCCCAAAACAAAGTTTCCACCAATCGAGCCTTTGCACCCACCCAAGGGCGCACCTAACGTGCTCGTCGTTCTCCTCGACGATGTTGGCTTTGCCGCGTCCAGCGCCTTCGGCGGACCGTGTCAGACGCCCAATTTTGACAAGCTCGCCTCCAACGGGCTGAAGTACAACCGATTCCACACCACTGCCCTTTGCTCGCCGACGCGGCAAGCGATGCTTACCGGTCGCAACCATCATTCGGTCGAGATGGGTGCCATTACCGAGCTCGCCACATCCGCGCCCGGCTACAGCTCGGTATTGCCCAAGACCAAGGCACCGCTACCGATGACTCTCAAGCTGAACGGCTACTCTACGGCACAGTTCGGGAAGTGCCACGAAGTGCCGGTCTGGCAGACAAGCCCCATGGGTCCATTCGACCAGTGGCCGACAGGCGGCGGAGGGTTCGAGTACTTCTATGGATTTATTGGTGGCGAGACTAACCAATGGGACCCTGGGATCTACGAGGGCACCACGCCAATTGAGCCGCCGAAGACGGCTGAGGAGGGATACCACTTTACCGAGGACATGACGGATAAGGCTATTGCCTGGGTGCGGCAGCAGAAAGCTCTGATGGCCGACAAGCCGTTCTTCATGTATTTCGCACCCGGCGCTTGCCATGCGCCACACCACGTGCCCAAAGAATGGGCGGACAAATACAAAGGCAAGTTCGATCAGGGGTGGGACAAGCTGCGCGAGGAGATCCTCGCTCAGCAGAAGAGTCTGGGCGTCGTTCCACAATATGCCGAGTTGACGAAGCGCCCCGATGACATCCGGGCCTGGGATGAAGTCGACCCCAAAATGAAGCCGGTGCTGGCGCGCGAGATGGAAGTGTACGCAGGGTTCCTGGAGCACACCGATCACCATATCGGGCGGCTGATCGACACGCTCAAGGACCTCCAGATTCTCGACGACACTGTTATCTACGTGATCATCGGGGACAACGGCGCCTCGGCTGAAGGGACTCCGAACGGCTCGTTTAACGAGACAATCATGGTCAACGGGGCCGCGGCCCTCGAGACCCCGGAGTTCATGATGGAGCGGATCGACAAGTTTGGCAGTCCGGAGGCCTACAACCACTATGCCGTGGGCTGGGCGCACGCCATGGACACACCCTACCAGTGGACCAAGCAGGTGGCGTCGCACTGGGGCGGCACGCGCAATGGGACGATTGTGCACTGGCCCAGAGGCATCAAGGCTAAAGGCGAGATTCGCTCGCAGTTCTGTCACGTGACCGACGTGGCCCCGACTGTGCTGGAGGTCGCGGGTCTGCCGCAGCCGACAATCGTGAACAGCGTGCAGCAAGCGCCAATGGAAGGCGTCAGCATGGCGTACTCGTTCGACGACGGTAAAGCAGCAGAGCAGCACGATCTGCAGTATTTTGAGATGTTCTGCAACCGGGGAATCTACCACAACGGATGGAGCGCTGTGACTCGACACTCCACGCCCTGGGTGGTGACTCCGAACCTGCCTGCTTTCGACAATGATGTCTGGGAGCTCTACGACGGCAATACGGATTGGTCACAGTCACACGATCTTGCGAAAGCGATGCCGGAGAAGCTGCACGAACTGCAGCGGCTGTGGCTGATCGAGGCGACCAAATACAACGTGTTACCGCTCGACGACCGTAGAATCGAGCGCTTCAATGCTGATCTGGCGGGTCGGCCACAGCTCGTCAAGGGCAACTCGCAACTCCTGTTTGGCGGGATGGGAAGACTGAGCGAGAACAGTGTTCTTGTGATGAAAAACAAGTCGTTTTCCATTACCGCGGAGGTAGAGGTGCCATCGAAAGGCGCGGAAGGCGTCATCATTCACCAGGGCGGTGCGTTCGCTGGCATGAGTCTTTACGCCAAGGCCGGAAAGGCAAAGTTCGCCTACAATTTTCTCGCGCTTCAAACTTTCACAATCGCGGCGAGTCAGACAATTCCAGAAGGTAAACACAAGGTGAGAATGGAATTTGCCTATGATGGCGGCGGCATCGGCAAGGGTGGGAACGTCAGTCTTTATTACGACGGCGAGAAAGTCGGGGAAGGCCGCGTTGAACGCACGGTTCCGATGATATTTTCTGGAGATGAGACAACCGATGTTGGCCGCGATACCGCTACGCCGGTCACATCAGACTATACCCGCCAAAACAGCGTCTTTAACGGGAAGATCAACTGGGTGCAGATCGACGTAGGAAAGGACAGCCAGGACCAACTCATCACCCCGGAGGAGCGGCTGAACCTGGCCATGGCTCGGCAGTAGACTCTGTGTGAGTTCCTCTATGCACGTCTAGTGTGGAGCTTCTACCAAATCCCTTCGTAGTGTCTTGCGATCGAGTCATTCATCCAGTTTGCATGGGCGCATCCAGCTACAAGTCTGTCGGGACGAGGCAGGCGGATTTCGCGCTGCACGGCTTCAAAATAAATCCTTCCACTTTGCAGATCATTAGCACCGAAAGGCGCACGATAGATATAGGAATCGCCAGGCCGGAACGCCCGGGCATCCGACGATCACTTGGAGAGGGGGTACCCCCGGGTCAAAAAAAATAAATATTTTCTGTGGAAATTTGCCGATAATTCCGAGGTTTTGTGAAACACCCAACTCCTGATCATGAAGGCCTCATCAAGGATGAGTTCCTTCGAACTCTTCCGGCTTGACCGCCATCGACGCCGGCGGAAATTTTACATCGGCTGATCCCAGTTGCGTATTCGGCGCATTCCCCATCGTCACGTCCAGTGTTCCACCATTCGCAATATCCGAGTGGCGGAACCAGACCTGGTTGAGAGCCTTGCCGTTGAGCCGGATGCTCTGCACGTATTTATTCTCATGAGAATTGTTGTGCGCGAGGATGACAAATTCCTTGCCATTCTTGAGATGGATAGTCGCCTTGTCGAAGATCGGGCTGCCCACGTCATACGTCGGAATTCCCGGCGTGACTGGATAGAACCCCAACATCGAAAACACAACGAACGCGCTCATCCCTCCGCCATCTTCATCTCCAGGGATTCCCTGCAATGTGTCGGGAAAGAACGATTCGAGCAGCATGCGCACACGCTTCTGTGTCTTCCAGGGCGCTCCGACGCGATTGTAGATATACGGAATCGCGAAGCTAGGTTCATTGCCCATTGAAAACTGCCCTGCCATCGAAGTCGAATCCGGAAACTTCGCCTGGAATTCATACTTTGATCGGTCGAGTGGTTCGCGAAAAAGCTGATCCAGATTCTCCTCGGCCTTGCGCTCGCCACCCATCAACGCAATCAGGCCGCCGTAATCGTGCATCACATCCCACGTGTAGGTGTAGCCGTTGTTTTCGTCGTAGTAATCCCGACCGCCCATTCCGCCGCCGAACTTCGGATCGAGCGGCTCGATCCATTTCCCGTCCGCATCTTTGGGCCACATCAGTCCCTTGTCTGCGCGATAGAGATTCCGATAGTTCTCGGCACGATTTAGAAAGAGCTTCTCGTCCTCCGGCTTCTTGAGCACACGCGCGAGCTGAGCGATATTCCAATCATCAAAGCTGTTCTCAAGCGTGACCGGCACCGGCTGGCGCTTTTCAAAAGCATGCACATGCGCGTCACTCTCCTTCTCTCCGGGCCGCAACGCCGGCATGTAGCCGTGAGCCGCGTAAAACTCATCCAGCGGCCCCTTCGGTTCGAGACTCCAGGGAAGCATCGTAATCTCAAGCGAACGCTTGCGAACTCCGTCGTAAGCAACCGCCAGGTCAAAATTTCGCACGCCCTTGAACCATGCATCGGCGATCCACGGTGCTGCGTGATTGCCGTTCATGCATGCGTAATTGCCAGAAGCCAGCGCAAACGTAGGCATCACCCCCGACTGCTGATACATGCGAACGTACGACTGTATCTTGTCCCCTTCCATATCGGGATTCAGCAGGGTCTGCAGCGGCTCCAGTGCGCGAAATGTATCCCACAACCAGTTATCAACGTAGAAGGGTCGGGGGTCTTCATGCACCCGATGATCGAAGCCGCTGTAATATCGACCATCTTCCGTAATGTTGATCATGCGCTCAAAAGATCTATACAGTGCCGTGTAGAACACCCGACGCTGCGATTCCGTGCCACCCTCCACATTGATCCGGCCAAGCGCCTCATTCCATCTCGCCTTTGCCGCATCTCTGACGCGATCGAATCCCCACGCCGGAATTTCGCGTTGCAAATTCTTCGTTGCCTGCTCCACGCTGATAAAAGAAATGCCGTAGCGAAACTCAAGCTCCTTCGCGCCCTGCCCGACTACTACAACACGGCTCTTGTCGCCTGCTGTTTCGACCCTGAATGTAACCGGAGAACTGAACTCCCCATACACGAAAGCCTTCATCCCACTAAAGCGTTCTTCGCCGCTGACCACGCCCCCCTGCGCATTCAGAATCCCCGGTTCGCGATTCGAGAGTACGACTGAGGCATTCCCATTCGAAAACGTGAACCGAAAATAGCCACAGCGTTCCGCGGGCGAAAATTCCGCCTGGATCATTGATCCATCGAATCGCGTGGAGTAGTAGTACGGCGTGGTCTTTTCCTGATCGTAAGCCGCCGCGCCCGTGTTCTCTCCCGGCATGATGCTGAAGAGTTCCTGCATTCGATGGGAGCTGATCGTTAAAGGAAACGAATCGATCCGG
The DNA here is from genome assembly GCA_963737915.1 of uncultured Acidobacteriaceae bacterium. Classification (GTDB taxonomy): domain Bacteria; phylum Acidobacteriota; class Terriglobia; order Terriglobales; family Acidobacteriaceae; genus Telmatobacter. The sequence goes on from CAVTUP010000016.1 coordinate 73,423, forward strand.
TCATCCATCGCGTCCGAGCGAATCGGATACACACGAACCATGCTGTTGGGCAGGTACACCGCGGGACGCGTCGGCACCAGCAGAATCCCGACGTTGCCGATCGTTGGATCGACATATTCCACTTGCGCGACCGCACGCACGGCAAAGACAGCCAGAACGGAAATCAGTACTGCAACGAACCTTCTTCGGCGACCACTGATTCTCGCCGCGACTCTGCTTGATCCCATCTTCCGCACCAATATCATCCTTTTTTTAGCTCGAATTCTCTGCCGATGGAACGCGTTCCGAAATGCCTCCGACGCGCTACTCAGTCTTGGCAAGCTTCGCAATCAATTCGTCCCGGTTACGATTCGCAAGAGAATCGGAATGACCCAGCACGCGCATCCAGGCAAAGACGGCAGCGCCGGCCAATAGAAGAAAAATCGGAGTCGCCAGCCACATTCGCCCCGTGTGTGCGCAAAGTTCAATTACCGCGACTCCCACGCCCATCACCGTCATTTGAATCAGCATGCTGAGCAGCGCGCTCGCTTGCGATCCCTTCTGTCGTGAGAGCCGCCCAAGGTTGACGCGGTAAGGCATCGTCAGCGAAAGGATATTGCCCGCTCCAAGATTCAGCGGTAGGGCAAACAAAAGCCATGTGGCGGTGGCCGCAATCAATGCGCCATCGGGAACACCGAGCCGCATCGTCGCAAACAGACCGGCCAATATCGCAACCAGGCAGAACAGCATCCCATGAAAAAGATTCTTCGCCAGCAGCACGGTCCGGATTGGCGTGGGCGAAAGAAAGAGCATTTGTATCCCCGTGCCTTCGGCGCCGAGGTTGTTATAGATCATCTGTGTAAACCCGAGCAGCGCATACGAAACACACAAAGGAAATGCCAGCAGAAAAGGCCGGCCCGAGGCCGACGCAGTATTTCGAATAACCGTCCCGATAATCAGCACTGTCAGCAGTGGTCCGCCCAGCGCAAACAGCAACGGCATCGACCGCGGAATCGTGCGCAGCTCTTTCTCAATGACCGCCGCAACGGGCCCTGATCCATCGATCAACCATCGCCTGTCGCTTTCCACCGACGCTTTGCGCGCTGGCGCCTCGCCCAGATTTTCGCCGCTGAACTCCGACCTGAGCCGCACTCCGAGCACAGCACCTGCCGCCAGAATATAGAGCCCGAGAAACCCCAGAGACTCTGTTGACGACGCCATGTTTCGCTCAACCGCTTTTGCCATGCTCTCAGCCGCCAACCCCGGCGGAAGCCACGGGAGAACGGCACCCGCAGCTTTGGCCCACCCCGGAATCTCACGCACCACGTTCCGCCTGCCTGGCGAAGGTTTGAAATTTCCCGACCGGTGGTTGTTTTCTTGCCTCAACGCCGGGTTCAAAAGTTGCAGGCTCAGCATCAGCAGCAAAAAGAGCCCGCTTACAATCTCCCGCGTTCTTCGTTGCGCAAGCCAACGATCCAGCCACGCCAACACCGCGCGCACCAGCAACACGTTGAACACCGCGAAGACCGCCAGCGCAAAAGCCGTCCAGAGAAATCGATCCGGCCTCGCAAGCGTAATTCCCGTCCAGATGCCGACGCAGCACAGGCCTCCCAGGATTGCGGGAATATCGACCAGGCCAAAGAGAATATTCAAAACATAGAACGATCCGAAATTAACCGGAAAGCGCAGCAACATGCCCAGATCAAATTGTTCCTGAAAGGATGCAAGCGCCACCGGAAGCACCTGCCACACAACAAACACCAGCCAAAACAATGCGGGAAGAATGTGCCACTTTCCAGTCGACGCGATTGAGTAGGCACCGGCGCCCAGGCCAATTCCCAGGCCAAGGCCCATGAGCGCGTAGATGAGAAAGGCGACAGCGCGCGCGCCAAGTTCAAACGCGCCTTGCACCGAACGCACGCTATTCGTCAGCAGCCGCCAGCGCATCGTTGCAAGCGCAGAATACTGCTTTCGCGACAGGCGGCTCAAGGGGCCAGTGCCCGCAGCCGTCGTTGATGCGCCACTTGCTAGGTCAGCCATGACAGTTCCTGCGTCTGCTCTTGTCCGCTTGCGCCCACGATCGACAAAAAAATCTCTTCGAGCGTAAGCTTCTGTTCGCGATCTGCGCCGGGCAACGTGCTGGCCACGCCCGCGCGCAACGTCTCCAGCGATCCATTTGCAACAAGTCTTCCCTGGTGAATGATTGCCACGTGGCTGCAGAGTCGCTCAACGATTTCCAGAACATGCGTCGTAAGGAAGATCGTTGCGCCGCGATTGATCATTCCCTGCAGCATGTTTTTCAGCATTCCAGCGGCGATAGCATCGACACCCTCAAACGGCTCATCGAGAAAAAGCACTCTCGGTCCGTGAATGACTGCTGCAGCGAGCGCAAGCTTCTTCTGCATCCCATGCGAGAAGTCTGTGACCAGCTTCCTGCGCTCGTCCGCCAGCTGCATGAATTCAAGCAGCTCTTCCGTGCGAAGGTTCACGGTCTCGCGATCAAGCCCGTACATGCGGCCCACAAATCGCAGGTACTCCGGCGCGGTCAATCGGCCCAATAGGGCCATTCCCTCGGGAACCACGCCAATCTGCTGCTTGAGATTCATCGCGCCGGCCCCAAACGGCTGCCCAAGAATCTCCATCGTCCCCGCGCTCGGCTCAAGCAGCCCCGTAAGCATTTTGATGGTCGTGGACTTCCCCGCGCCATTCGGACCCAGAAACCCGAAGAATTGTCCCGTAGCCACGCTGAGCGTGACATCCTCCACCGCCGTCAGCGCTCCAAAGCGACGCGTCAGTCCGTGGGTTTGAATTGCTGCTGTTTCCATGTGCCGCAAGAATAACAAGTGAGGGGTGCGACATCCAAAGCAGCCCGAAGCGCTGGAGAGGTCGAT
>CAVTUP010000017.1:0-45552 GCA_963737915.1 uncultured Acidobacteriaceae bacterium
TTCCCGCTCGTTGAAACTAGTACTTCTCCCAGTTTCCGGGTTGTCGAACGTGGGATAGGGTTTTCCCGAGTAGCGGTATGGTTCGGCGATCCGGGTAGCTTCGCAGGCACCCAGTGACTCGGACTTCCGGGAGTGACCCTCTTCGGCCCATACTTCCCCGTTTCTTCACAGCAAGCGAAAACACAAATTCCGCGTACGTGCACGATCAGATTTCTTCTCTGGAGGATCACACGCATGGAAACGAGAACTGTCTCACGCCATCGGTTACCCAAATGTCAACAGCTTGTCGCGATGATACTGCTGGTTTTGTGCCCGATGTGCATGGGGCAGCGCAGGATGCAAAATGGAATTTCAATATCGGAGGCGGCGTCGGTTTTCCCACTGGAGACCTTGGCTCCTTCATTAACACTGGCGGCAACTTTGTTGTGGGAGGTGGCTACAACGTAAACAAGTGGCTGGCTACGAATGGTGAGTTCATGTGGCAGGATCTGCCTGTCAATTCGTCAACGAAGGACGCCCTTCAAACTCCCGGCGCTTCGGCCCGCCAGTATGCAACAACCTTCGACCCAATGGTTCACTTTCCGCTTGGACATAAGCTGGGAGCTTATGCGATCGGAGGTATCGGGTGGTACCACCGCTCGGGTGAAACAACGACACCAGGCACAGCCATCATTTGCGATCCCTACTGGTCGTGGTGGTACGGCTGCACCATCGGCGATGTGAATATTGTTACAGGGAGCACGAGCGCTGACGCCTTTGGAGAGAATATCGGCGGCGGGCTCACGTACAGCTTCGGTGAAGGCCATGTCAAGTTCTACACCGAATTCAGATATCACCACGCCGACTATCACAAAGTGGCCACGGATATCATTCCGCTAACATTTGGCGTTCGGTGGTGAGAAAGGGGAACAGTGTGCAACGGACGGGCGATGCCGGCAGCGATGCTCATCTGAGCCGCGTGAGCAACGTCCGTGACGATACAAGACCCGCACGCGGTCAACCTCCGTCCCGACCCACGGCGTTGGCGGCGTGCAGATAGTGCACTGATCATTTGAAGAGATCGTGCATACCATACGGTCGCGTTGCGTCTCGGGAATTCCCTTTCAATTCCGGCTTCATCGTGAGCACATTCCGCGCGTTCCAGTTCGTGTCGTCCAGGCGAACGTGGGAGTGGTAGGCCCGGGACGTCTTCTACGTGCGACGTGCCGAGTTCTCGACGGATGGTTTGGCAACTCGATTTGGACTTGAGCACCGGGACTGTTAGTTATACCAGTTGTAGTTCCAGAAACTGCAACGGTGCTATCATTTCGTTTCAAAAATTGCGCTGTGCTAAGTGTCGGGCTAAACACTCTGCAGCTTTGCACGAAATGGTGAGAGAATGAACGACTATCGATCGATCCGTTCCTCCCTGCCTGCTTTCTTTCTTGTGTTGATTGTTGGCAGTCCCCTCGCGTTGCTATCGCAGACCGTAGACACCTCCTCTGAGCCATCGGTATTTTTAAGTTCAGAGACTGCCAGCGTGACAGACGCGTCGGGCGGGGCCGTAACTGAAACGACCCTGGAAAGCCCAAACCCAGACTCACAATCTGGCGCACCTACAAACACGAAGTCGGATTGGGATAAACCCCCGAATGCCTGGAAGTTCATCGTCTATCCGGTCTATGCCTGGGTTCCATTCTTCAGCACCAGCGTGACCCTGCCGACGATTCCTTCGCCACCCGGTGGAGGCGGCCCGGTCACTCCCGAAGGTACTACGTCCGGATCGCTAAACGGTGCGGCATTCGCCGGAGCGGAAATCTACAAAGGCCAATGGTCGGGAATGTTCACATTCCTTTATGCCGGACTCTCGGCCACGCGAACCACGCCGAGAACCAAGGTGACTGCGGATTTCATTTACGGGCAGGCCATGGTGGAGCACGAGGTGTACAAGGGACTGAGCCTTGGAGGTGGTTTCAGGCGCATGGCTTTAGATCTGACCGCCACCGTGGGCGACTTTCCATCGGTGAGCAGAACGCCCGGTTTCTGGGACCCGCTGCTCAGTGCGACCTATCGCAAGCAACTCAACAGAAAGTGGCGTGTATCAGGCCACATGGACGGAGGCGGGTTCGGAGTCGGCAGCGATCTCGACATCGGTGCGGCCGCGTCGGCGGACTGGAGATTTGCCAAGCACTTCGTCTTGACCATGGGTGGTGCATATCTCCACTTTGAAAACTCCGACACGATTCTCTCTGACACGGCTCTAAGGAAGACGCTGACCATGAAGCCCACCATGTACGGCCCCACATTTGGTATCGGGATCTATTTCTGAGGAATCTCCGGAGCTTCGGGTCTTCTCGACCATTCCATTTAAGTTAAGTCACCCGTCACTTCGTTCCGCGCTTCCTCCTAGGCAGCGTTGCTTGAATAGTTGGCTTTAGGCTCTGTCATTTCTGACAGTTCTCGACAAATTACAGCCCTTCTAGTATGGCTCCGTCGCCTTGGCAGTTCAGTTATGAGGTGCTCTGCGCGGACTCATCTCCAACGCAGTAACCGGCGAGAAGGGTTCGTAAGCGGTGTCGAGAGCGGAGAAGGCACAAATCAAGCGCTTTTCACCCCCGCAGGCGCATTCCAGAGGAACGAAGGAGTATTTATGTCGAGAATCGCGACGATATTGGTAATGGTCGCTTGCCTGGTACCCACAACCCTTTGCCCGCAAGCGCAGGCTCAAAAGGAGTCCTACAGCGCAATCCTGGCGACAAGTAACAGCTCAGCCAGCCAGATTAAGTTCACCTTCACCATCACCAAGTACGCAACGGATGACGAATTAAAAGAGCTTGCAGCGATCCTCAAGGACAAGGGCGAGGACGCATTGGTCGATGCCTTGAAGAAACTGGATGCAGGGCGCATCAACCAACTGGGAGACACAGGAAACCAGATTGCAATCGCTGAAAAGGCAAAATCCGGCAAAGACACAGTCATCACGATCATCACCGCCCGAAAGATCTCAACTGTCGAGCTCAAACGCAAAGCAGCACACGCCGACTACCCTCTGGGCTACCTCTCCGTAACGCTCAACGAAAAGGGCGAGGGAACCGGAAAGATGATGACTGCTGCGAAGATCAAGTTCGATGAGAAGAAGGGGCATTTCAAACTCGAACCCTATGGAAACGGCTACTCCAAAGTCACGAACGTGGCTCCGAATCCGTCGGAGTGATCGATTCGGACGTAACCAGAGACTTACCCAGGCCGCACTTGCGGCGCTTCGTTTCTCTTCCCCTCTGGAAGGGGACAAGCGGTGCGGCTTGGCGCAGTATGCAAATTGAACAGTTTTAATTCAGATCTCTATTTTCTCTTGCAGTATCATCCGCGCGGATCCGTTATTAGGGTATTAAGGCAACACCCAATCCAACGCATAGATGTCTTGCGTTCCTCGATCACGCAACATCAGAGGCGCACCATCTGGTCCAAGTGAAAACGAGCCTCCCCCTAATCCAGTAACGACGAAATCTTTCAGGTCGACTACTCGATCAACTTTGCGATCGCTGATTCGAATTCGATCAAGAGAGACTTTTTCTGCGGAATCCATCGCATACAGATACTGGCTGTCGCTCGACCACTCCGGCCAACTGAAGGTCGCCTTGGCCAGAGTAGCCCACTGTTGCGACTGGACATCGAAGAGCATGGTCGAACTCGAGTCGCTGGTCATCGCCGCGATGTACCGCCCATCCGGTGACCAGCGCGGCGAGAAGAGACCCTTTGAGCCGGGCACCTCAGTCACCTTCCCGGTTTGCATTTCGTAGATTCGGATTGAGGGTCCACTGCTTGATGATGCGGCATCTACGGCATCGCCGGCGAACACGATCTTCTGCCCATCGGGCGACCACGACGGGTCTTGCTGGTTGTGTTGATCGTTCGGCATCAACTGGCGCGGAGTCCCACCGTCCGCAGCAATCTCAAAGATCTTTCCAGGATGGGTCGGGCCCGCGGGAAACTCAAAAAAAACAATCTTTTGGCCATCGGGCGACCAGCGTGGCAAGACTGGCCGAATCGGCGCAAATGTCAACTGTACGCGTTCTGTTCCGTCGGCTCGGCTCTTCCATAAGTCGCCCTGCGGATAGGAAACAAACGCTACCTGCTGTCCGTCTTTCGACGGCTCGACCCACTCCGCTGAGATTCCCCCATAGAAGGGGGAAGGCTGGCCCGACTTCAAATCGAATCGCGTCAGTTCCCCGCGATAAGTGCGGCCAACCACAAAAAGCTTCTTCCCATCCTTGCTGGGCAGCGGAGAGTGCAGCGACATCGGGCTGGATGTTAGCTGAACCGGTTGAGCGTCGGAATGGAACAGTCTGCTCTCTTGAGGAAGCGCCCAAATCTGTCCCCCGGACTGGAACACGAAATATTTGCCGTCAGGGGTCCATTTGCCGCAGCACTCGTCTGAACCACTCTTCCAACCGGCAGGCACGCGACGCGGATTTGATCCGTCTGACGCTACGTCCCAAATTGCTTGTTCACCCACGATCCCGGTTGTTCCGCTCTGGGTAATCTCGGTTGTTCCAATTCGTATATGACTGCCATCGGGCGACCAGACTATATCCGAGATGAAATTCTTCAACGCAACAAGCTTGCGAGGCTCGGTGCCGTCTGGCTTTGCAAGATAAACGTCGGTTCCCTGCGCGTAAGCCAGGCTCTTTCCGTCGGGCGACCACGCAGCATTTTGGCCCACCGCATCTCCAAGCCTACGCGGAGAGTTGCCCAATACCGGCAGGCTCCACAGCGGTCCGATCGGGGGATATCCACGTCCGTCCACGAGCAGCAAAGAAGAGCCGTCGGGCGCAATATCAACCGGCACCATACCAGGCCCGGGCATCTCAATTTTCGTTGGATCGCCGCCTGTTACCTGCACCGCCGCGGCATCTTCTACCGTCGAACTCACGACAGTCAAAAACAGCCTGGAGCCATCCGTTCCAATCAGCGTTTTCTGCAGTCCGTCATGTGTGAGTTGTGTGTAGTTCGAAACCTGAGGCGTTGGAATCGGGCGCATCCAGAAAAATGCCAGTGCAACCACCGCAACCAGAGCCGCAATCGCAATTGCAACAAGTGTGTTTCGCGAGCGGGCTGGACGTTCCTTTTCCACCGGATAACTGCCAGTCAGCGAAGACTGTGCCGAATCGGATAACGCTTCCAGCGCAAATCCGAGATCAGACGCGGACTGAAATCTCTGTTCCGGATTTTTCTCCAACCCCCGCTGCAAGACTCGTTGCAATGCCAATGGCGTATTCGGCGCAAGTTGCGCAATGGAAGGTGGCTCCTCATTGAGAATCGCAGACATTGTTTCCACCGACGTCTGTTTGAGAAACGTCCTCTTGCCCACCAGCATCTCGTGCAATACCGCGCTGAATGCAAAAATATCCGACCGATGATCCGCAGGCTCTCCACGCACCTGTTCCGGCGACATGTAACCAACCGTGCCCAGCAACATGCCCGCGACGGTCTGCGCTTCGTGCGCAGGCTTCGTGAATTCCAGTTGCTTCAGCTGCATCAATCGAGCCAAACCGAAGTCGAGGATCTTGATCTGCCCGTCTTTGGTGAGGAACAGGTTTTCGGGTTTTAAATCGCGGTGAATGATTCCCTTTTCATGCGCTGCCGCGAGGCCGCGCGCAATCTGCGCTCCGAGTTCGATCACCTTTCGTACAGGAAGAGGGCCACGCTTGATGCGCTCGCGCAGGGTTTCGCCCTCGAGCAGCTCCGATACCAAAAATGGAGCACCCTCGTGGATTCCCATTTGATAGACAACAAGGATATTAGGGTGGTTGAGTGCCGCCGCCGCTCGCGCCTCCTGCTCAAACCTGCGAAGCCTTTCAGCATCCGTCGAGAACAATCCCGGAAGCACTTTGATCGCGACTTCGCGATTGAGCCGCGTATCCCGCGCGCGGTACACCTCGCCCATGCCACCTGAGCCGAGGGGCGCAAGAATCTCGTAGTGGTCAATGACCTGTTGTGGGCTCAGTGGCATCTGGCTGATTGTATACCGTTTAGCAAGAAGTGAAGGGAAGGAGTGTACCGGGTCAACTGGTTAGGTGCAGCCTTCATTGCGCAGGAACAAAACAAATTGCAGTGCGGCAAACACTGCAATTCAAGTGACTTAATTGAACAGATCTTTCATCTTTTCGAGAAGTCCCGGCGATGTCGGCTTGTTCTCGACCTTGACGGACTTTTCTAATTCCACAATCAACTCGCGTTGAGCTCGGCTTAATTTTTTAGGAATCTGAACGATCACCTTTACGATCAGATCGCCGCGCCCTTTTTCGTTGAGGAACGGAACGCCCTTGCGAGCAATGCGTATTTCCTTGCCGCTGGGTGTCCCCTCGGGAATCTTCAATGTAACCGGACCGTCTACGCCCGTAATTTCAATTTCTGCTCCGAGAGCTGCCTGCGGAAAGCTTATGGGGATCACGCAATGGATGTTCTGGCCTTCGCGCTCGAAGAACTCGTGCGCGCGGATCGAAAGAACGATATAAAGATCTCCGCTCTGGCCGGCACTGCGACCTGAATCCCCTTCACCGGTGTAACGGATGCGGGTGCCTTCTTCTACGCCAGGCGGAACCTTGACGTTGAGCTTGACTTCCTTCGTGAGACGAGTCTCGCCTCTGCAGGTCTGGCACGGGTCGCTGATAATCGATCCCCTGCCTGCACAAGCGCTGCAGGTACGCGCAACCGAAAAGAATCCCTGCTGATAGCGAATCTGCCCCCGTCCATGACACTGCGGGCACACGGAAGGACCACGGCCGGATGCGCTGCCAGTTCCATGACAGGTGTCGCAACTTTCGAGCCGGCGAATCTTGACCTCGGTCTCGGTTCCAAAAATTGCGTCTTCAAACTTGATCGTGAGATCGTAGCGCAAATCGTCGCCGCGAACTTGCCGCGATCCCCGCTGCTGACCTCCACCCATGTTGAACATCTCGCCGAACAAGTCGCCGAAGATGTCGCCCAGGTCGACACTGCCGCTGAAGCCACTGAAGCCGCCCGGGCCGCCGCCGCTCACACCCGCGTGCCCAAATCGATCGTACGCAGCGCGCTTGTCCGCATCGCTCAACACTTGGTACGCTTCACTCGCCTCTTTGAACTTCTCTTCTGCGGAGTGATCGCCAGGGTTGCGGTCAGGGTGGAACTGCATTGCCAGCTTGCGATAAGCGCTCTTCAGCTCCTGGTCGCTGGCTTCACGCGAAACGCCCAGAACCTCGTAGTAATCTGCTTTGCTCACTCTAGGATTTGTACTCACTCGTTTTTTCTGCTCTTTGCTTATTCGTTGGTCTGCTTCGGATTCGAGACTACACGCACCAGCGCCGGCCGCAACAACTTCTCACGAAGTTTGTATCCTCGGCGAATTTCCTCGGCAACGTGTTGGTCGGGCATATCGACACGCTCGACGGAACCCATTGCCTCGTGATGGCGCGGGTCGAACTCTTCGCCCACCGTGGCAACAGTCTGCACCTGCAGCTGCCGCAAAATGTCTTCCATCTGCTTCACGATCAGCTCCACGCCCGATCGCAACTGCTCCGTCGTCCCGGCTGCTTTCAGCGCCAGTTCAAAGTTGTCCACGACCGGTAAGAATTGCTCGACAACCATACCCGTTGCGTAATCGCGAAACTCAACTCGCTCGCGCTCTGCTCGCTTGCGCGCGTTCTCAAACTCCGCCTGCAAACGAGCCAGCCTGTCAACCAACTGATCGCGTTCGGTTTTCAGTTTTTCGTTTTCGCTCTTAAGCTGCTCAAACTCAGTGCCGCTCCCGGCAGCTGCCTCTACATCCGCAGGCGCCTCTATCCCAACGGTCTCCGCATCTTCGGCGGAGTCCACGGGAATTGCAGATTCTGGTGTTTCTAAAGCTGTCAACTCTGCTTCCTTCTCAGGCATATTTCTATTGAATCCCCAAATGTTCTTCTTCTTATTCAATGATAAATTCCTCGGCAAGCGCTGGTCTCTCTTTGACGAATTCAAAGCGGCGCAAGATTCATTCAGATCCAGCCGGGAACCCTTGCCAAGCCGCCACTAGTCAGCGGGCACTTCCAGGATTCGCTCGGAAAGCTTCGCAACGTAACGCACCGCCTGAATCATCTCCTGATATTGGATGCGAGTCGGTGCAATCACTGCCACCGTTCCGAGATTGGCGCCCCCCAGCCGTGCCGAGGCGCCGATCAGTACTAGATCCTGCATCGCCGGGGAAGCCTCATCCAGCCCCACCACCACACGTACTTCCTGCTGACTCCCATCAACATAGGCGGTCAGTAGCTCAACTAAGCGCTGCTTTGCTTCCAACGCCAGCAACATCTGGCGTAATCGCTCGCGATCCACTTCTGCGGCAATCAGATTCGACATCCCGTCGACGTAAATTACTGAGGCCACTTCACTAATTGACAAGGCCCCCTTGCGGCAAAGTTCTTCAACAGACGCCAGCATCTGGTTGTACGCGGCCCGCTCCTCCTCCATCCGCCGGGTCAATTCGGTGCGAATGCGGTCGATCGGCCAGCTGTGAAAACTCTCGTTGAGATACCGCGCCGCAGTCTCAAGTTCCAGGTGTGTCATCTCACGATCCAACACCAGCACCCGATCAAGCACCGCGCCCGCTTGTGTCACCAGAACCGCCAACACCCGTCCGGCGGAAAGCCGTGAGAAGTGGATGTGTTCCAGCACCTGTTCAGCTGTTGCGCTGGCCAATGCCACGCCCAACCCGCTTGAAATCAGAGCCAGCACGTGCGAAGTACGCTCAAGATACTCATTCGAACTGGCAACACCAGAGAAACTCTCTTCAATCTGTCCGCGCCGTTCTTCGCTCAATGGGATGGGGCTCTGGGACGCCATTCCGATCGCTCCCAGCCGTCCAAGTTGCGCCTCCGGCCGCGTTATCTGCTCAACGTAGTAGCGAAACGCCGCTGCCGTCGGAACACGCCCCGCGGACGTGTGCGGTTGCTCGAGCATTCCCGCGTCTCCCAGGGTCGCCATCACGTTGCGGATTGTCGCGGAGCTAAGGCCGTCCTTGTTTGCGAAATATTGCGCAACTGCCTGCGACGCCACCGGTTCGCCGGTAGCAATGTAAAGCTCGATGATCGCCGTCAGCACCAGGCGCTCTCGCGGACTGACCCGCACTTCAGGCATACTTCCCGTTCCCCCGTGCGGCCTTCCGGTCACTCGACCCCAAAAGTGCCGCGAACCGCCGGACGCCTAAACCCCTCATTTAACGGCAACTTACAGCGAAAAAATGAGAGATTTACCCTCTTTAATTGTAGGGACCACGAACTTGCACTGTCAAGCTTGCAATTGCCAGCGCCCCTAAGGCGCGGGGACCCGCAAAACCCCGCTCCGAAGCAACCGAAATAACGCCACTCGATCTCTCATTAACGATACGTAAACCAGCTAAATTCGGAGCGCGCGATGACGAAAAAGGCTTCCAGGAGTTTGGCCAATCCCACCCTATTGAAGCCCGTCGATAAACATGACGGAATACTTCAGGTCATCATTGAAACGCCAAAGGGCAGCCGTAACAAATTTGCATTCGATGACAAACAAAATATCTACGCCCTCAAAGATGTCCTCCCCGCAGGAATGACCTTTCCGCACGACTTTGGCTTTCTTCCTAAAACCCTGGCTCCTGACGGCGATCCGATTGACGTCCTTCTCCTCATGGATGAACCCGCGTTCCCAGGCATTGCAGTGCGCGCGCGGCTCATTGGAATCATTGAGGGAGAACAAATCGACGGCAAAAAGAGTGTTCGCAACGATCGTCTCGTCGCCGTCGCGGAGGCTAATCATCAATACGCCAACATCAAGCGGTTGAAGGACATGCCCAGCCGATTCCTTCACGAGCTTGAAGATTTTTTTGTCAATTACCACAAGCTCGAAGGCAAGAAATACAGGCTGCTCGGGTGCAAAGATTCCGCGGCCGCCAAGCGCATGATCCAGAAGGCGCGGCAGGCCGCGTGACCGGTCCCGCCATGTCATCAGAGACCGCAGATCTCGTTATTCGTTTCTTTGTCGGCGGCGTAGTGGTCTCAGTCTTTGCAGCTTTGGCCGAAATATTCCGCCCCAAAAGCTTTGCGGGCCTGTTTGGCGCGGCACCCTCAATTGCTCTCGCCACCGTCGGCATTACGATCGCTCACCACGGCAAAGCCTACGCGGCCACAGAAGCTCGCTCGATGTTGTTAGGCGCTATTGCTTTCTTTTGTTACGCAAGCTCTGTCAGCTGGATACTCATGCGGGTCAAGCCTCGCGTCCTGCCGACAACCATCGTGCTGATTCCAGTCTGGTTCACAGCCTCTTTTGTGTTGTGGTTCGTGACTTCAGCGATAACTCGATGATGGTTCAAGCCAAATTCGGTGCATTGAAAGGCATTAAGCCCCACGAACTCGCACTCCGGTTTGCATTCGGCGGATTGGTCTGTGTTGGTGCCGGCCTCATCGCCAAAAGCTTCGGACCTGGTATTGGCGGATTGTTCCTTGCGTTCCCAGCTATCTTCCCTGCCGGAGCGAGCCTCGTTGAATCGCACGAAAAAATGCACAAGGCTCGTGCCGGATTTGACGGCACTCGCCGGGGCCGCGCAGTAGCCAGCATCGACGCAACTGGAGCAGCTATCGGCTGCATCGGTCTGGCGGGATTCGCCATCGTGCTCTGGACCCTGCTGACGAGCTTGAATACATATGCCGTCTTCGTGTTGGCCAGCCTTGTCTGGCTCACGGCCTCCGTTGGATGCTGGATGATTCGCAAAAGCCGCGTCTTCCGCAGATGAGACACGCGTCCGCGTTCCCGCCGCTACGGCTGGTCGTAATATCCGACGTTGGTTCGCACCGTCAACCCAGTCCTATCCACCTGCACCTTCAGGTTGTGGTATTCGTCGGCGTGCTGTGCTGTCGGAGGATCAAAGGAAATCCGGTAGAAAGAATCTGCGTCATCGATACATTGATCGATCTGACTTACGAGGTTGTTGCCTGGCCCGAGGATCTGGCCTCCGGTCTGCGTCACCAGGACCTTCAGCGCGAGGTTGCCTGCGTTGGCCTCTCGCGGCGAGGTCACTCCTGGCAGGAACTTTTGGTAAAGAGTCGTAAATCTCCCTGCATCGGCCGTAGTATCCACTGGCGCCACGCTGTAAAGAACAATGCGAGCCTCCCTCAACCGTGTCGACAACTCGACGATGGAATTGAACTGACGGTGCTGTTCGCGATCGGAAAACGAATCGGATGGCCTGTTCAGCAGCGGCCATCCAGGGCCAACCCAAATCAGGAGCTTCCTGCCCGGCTTCGTGGTTTCGTTCCCAGCAATCTCGGTAAGTTGCTTCACAGATACTTGAAAACGCTCAAGGTACCCTTCCCCGCCCATGGCCGGATTGATGAAACTGATATGGCCACTGATTCCCTTCAATACCTTCGCTATTGCGTTTCCGTCGAGCGAGGGCCGAGGCTGCACCTTGATTCCGGTTTCGGTCAGAACAATTAACGACAGGGGCTGTCGAAGGTTCCCTCCATTCTGGCGAAGGAACCTGTCGATTTCTCCAAGCACAAACGCGACCTGCTGAAAAGGCAGATTTGCCATATCGATCAGCAGAATGATTTCCACCGGCGGGTCGGGCTTCACCCCGGCGCGACTGAATGCGCTAAAAGACAGAATCTTGCGTGGTTGATTATTGTCGAGCAGTTTCAGATCCCAGGGCTGAAGTCCCGTCACCCGATTGCCCGCACTGTCAGTCACCATGATGTCGAGGTGGATTGTTCCTTCGCGAATCAACGATCTTTGCGGCGCTTCCGGCGGCCGGTGCGTTAGCACTGGATTTTCCGGCTCTGTTTTCGGAGCGGGAACTTGCTGCGCGAATGCGGCAGCACAGATCCAAATCAAAGCTGCAACGCACGTAATCCGCGGATGCCCCATTTGTTTCTGCCCCTTCAAACGCTCCAGACGCAGTTTAATTGCCACCCGTCTTTATGGTTGTGATGACGCTCGTACTCGTCGTTCCCCAACCTCATTTATTCTCACTTGCAGGAGTGCTTCCGGATGACCGCCATTGAATTTTCCAAGCAGGATCGCGCCACAGCCATCGGTTCGATTCAGCGCTACTTTGAAGAGAACCTGCCTGAACCTATCGGTGAGCTGCCTGCGGGACTTCTGCTCAATTTCTTTCTCGAGGAGGTTGGCCCCGCGATCTACAACCAGGCCATCAGCGACGCGCAAACCCGCATGCAGCAGCGCGTCGCTGACCTCGCCGGAGAACTCTACGCCGACGAATTCCAGTATTGGCCCAGGGCCGACGCCAAGCGCAAGACGCGCCGCTGACGTCGTGGAGACGTAACCCCACAATGCCTGCGGATGCCGTTCTTCGCCAAGAGAGGCTGGTAAATTCTAAGTAGGACCAAAGTGTTTCCCACTTTCCGAAACTTCTCCTCGGAATGTTCAATCGCCAGGAATGACCATGTCTGAAGCCATCGAAGATGTTCGAATTCAATGGACCAAAGTGGTCCTGCCCCCGGTATTTCTCGAAGAAGAACTCCCAATCACCGAAGCCGCGATCGCGACAATTTTCAATGCCCGCCTCGATGTTTCCCGTATCCTCGGTCTCCGCGATTCGCGTCTTCTGGTTCTGGTCGGCCCCTGCTCCATTCACGACACAAAGGCCGCACGCGAGTACGCTGCACTGCTTCGGTCCGCCGTCACCGAATTCTCTTCTGACCTGCACATCGTGATGCGCGTCTATTTTGAGAAACCCCGCACCACGGTCGGCTGGAAGGGGCTCATCAACGACCCCCACCTTGATGGCTCCTACAAAATCAATGATGGCCTGCGCCTTGCCCGCCATCTGCTGCTCGACCTTGCCGAGATCGGATTGCCCACCGGCACGGAATTTCTCGACATGATTTCGCCGCAGTACATCGCGGGCCTTGTGAGTTGGGGAGCCATCGGCGCGCGCACCACCGAGAGCCAGGTGCATCGTCAGCTCGTCTCCGGCGTGTCCTGCCCTGTCGGATTCAAGAACGCAACATCGGGCGACGTGCAGGTTGCCGTCGATGCCATCCTGTCCGCGTCGCACTCCCACACCTTCCTCGGACACACCAAGCATGGCCAGTCCGCCATCTTCGTAACAAAGGGGAACTGCGACACGCACATCATCCTGCGGGGCGGCAGCAGCAAGGTCAACTACACCGCAGACTGCGTCTCTGAAACCGTCACGGCCATGGAGAAAGCTGGAATCAAGCCACGCATCATGATCGACTGCAGCCACGCGAACAGCAACAAGGACTACACCCGCCAATCCATCGTGTGCCATGACGTGGCCGGCCAGATCGCAAGCGGAAACCGCAACATCATCGGTGTCATGATCGAGAGCAATCTTGTTGCTGGCGCGCAGCGCCTCATTCCCGGCCAGCCACTCACCTACGGACAGAGCATCACCGATGCCTGTATCGACTGGGCGCAGACCCACTCGCTGCTGGGTGAACTTGCGGCAGCGGTCCGCGCTCGCCGTTCCGCCGCAAAGCCCTGAACCGCTCCGATCGCTTTTGCCTTCCCAGACCACCTTTCCGATGTCGCCCACATCCAATGTTTCATATCGAACATAACGGGTGTCGACTGTCTGCTCGAATTCCCGTCATGTCGAAGCGACGAAACTGGCCCGCGGAGGCGCTTCCTCCAAGCACGCGATGCCAAAGCGATGGCATCCTCTCCCGCGTTTCACTTGGGAGGAAGTCATGAGTCCAAATCTCGCTGAACAGCCCATCCTGAAGGACGAAATCGACGGCATTCTGCGCCAGAATCAGGAACTTGCAGTAGTCGGCCAGTTTGCAGCGGCGGTCATGCACGAGATCAACGGACCGCTCGAAGCTGTAATCAACCTGAACTATCTGATCAAGTGCGAAGTGGACGACGTCGATCGCGTGCGGCAGTACTGCGGACTGATCGATGAGCAGCTTGTCACGCTCACAAAGCTTTCACGCCAGACTTTGAGCTTCTATAAATCTGCAGAGACCAGGCAGGCCATTGCAATCGCAACGCTTGCCGAAGCGGCGTTGCGGATCCACCAGAAGACGATCGCCGCCAAGCAGATTCGGCTGCGCAAACGACTTCCGGCCGATATCACCGCCGAAGTTCACGCCGGCGATATCCTCCAGGTGCTTTCGAATCTAGTGGCCAACGCTGTGGATGCGTTGCCGATGAACGGCGTGTTGGGTCTTCGCCTAAGGCGCGGAGAGGACGAAGTCCACGTCACCGTTGCCGACAACGGCCCCGGCATTCCTGCTTCCGTCTTGACTAAGATCTTCGATCCGTTCTTTACCACCAAGAAGGAGCGTGGCACGGGCCTGGGGCTTGCCATCTCCAAGTCCATTGTTGAGAAGCATCAGGGACGCATCAGAAGCCGCACCAGCACGCGTCCCACGCGCACCGGCACCGCATTTCGCGTATCGCTTCCCTTAGCGGCCGCGGCCGCCGGCCCTCAATAACATGGCTATTCTTCTCTAAGACGAGCTTTCTGCGTCCAGAAGGCCTATAGTTGATCCACAGACCGGACGATCTGTTCTCTTCAGAGACGCAACCCTCTTCGCCAATCCCGGCGATCCTCTTTGCGAACTGTCGCAAAGGACGGCCTACAATGGCCACCAACAATGCTTCAAATTTGATCATCGATGCCCTTCCGGCTCCAGTGAAGGCGTCTCTCCTCGCTCATTTGCAGGCCGTGACGCTTCCCATCGGAACTGTCCTCTCCTCTCCGGGAGAAACTCCAAAATACGCGCACTTCATGACTTCCGGCATCGCTTCCGTTGTCACGTTCATGGTGAACGGTGCCGGCGCCGAAGTCGGATTGATCGGCAGAGAAGGTTTGGTGGAAGCAATCAATCTGCTCGGCCCTGCCGCCTCACCCACCACTGCATTCATTCAAAGTGCAGGAACGGCGTTGAGAATGCCCTTCTCTGAATTGCAGGAGCAATTCCTCACTCCCAACCCTCTTCGTCAACGCATTCTGGAGTGCGTGCAGGGCCATGGCTTCGTCCTCAGCCAGCTCGCCGCATGCCACGGTCTGCACGAGATCGAGGAACGCCTTGCCCGCTGGCTCCTGATGGTGCGCGATCGCCTGGGGTCGGATCGCTTCGATCTTACGCAGGAATTTTTGGCAGAGATGCTTGGAGCCCGGCGCACCAGCGTTACGCTTGCGGCAGGTACGCTCCAACGCAGCGGCCTGATCGAATACCGCCGCGGCCACATTCACATCATCGATCGCGACGGTCTTGAAAGCGCCGCATGCGAATGCTATCCGATTGTGCGAAACCTCGTTTCCAGGCTTTATGGCTGAGGAAAGAGCGCGATGACTGCATTACGCAGCAATATGCGTCGCAGTCACCGCCCTCCAGTCTCGCCTAAGCGAGTCCCATCACAATCGTGTGCGGGCTCATCGGAATCGGATGGTCTATGATGCCCTGAAATCCCGCCTCGGTGTACATCCCCGTGAGTTCCTTGAGCGTGTACGCGTCGCCTGATTCCGTTGACGTAAGCATCGTCAAGCTGAATGCAGCGGGCATCGGCGGCGAGACGCGATCCTCGTTCGGCACAAACTCAAGCGTTGCCGCGCGACCGCCTGGCCGTAAGGCAGCGCGCACCTTCTTTAGCAAACCCACACAAGTGGGCTGATCAAAGTGATGCAGAAAGTTTGTCAGCAGCACCGCATCGTACGGGCCGCCAAAGTCCACATCAAACGCGCTGCCGGGCAGCATGTCGTAGCGATCCTGGACGCCCGCCTTTTCCGCATTTTTCAGCGCCACTCGCAGCACCGGCGCCCAATCCAAACCCGTCACATGAGCCTGCTTGTTCTGTTTCGCGATCTCGATGCCGAATAATCCATGCCCCGCCGCGATATCCAGCACGCGCATCGGTCCCTCGTGACCATCGAGCACTACTGCACCGAGTGGACCGGCCATCGGCCCCATCATCGGCGCCATCTGTTCCGCAAACTGCACCCACACCGGATTCTCCGGCTCTACGGTGCCGGCGCCCGGCAGAGTCGTACGGCCGGTGCGCACCACATCTGCCAGATTATCCAGCGGACCACGAAGGGCAGGATGGCTCAAAAACTGTGCGACCGACGCCATGCAGGCCGGCGAACGAGGATCGAGAAATGCCGCACTCGTCGGAGTGTGCTTGTACTGTCCGTCCTCCTTCATCAGCACATCATTGATGACAAGAAAATCGCAAAGAATGCGGATGCCTCGTTCCGATGCCGAGCAATGCCGTGCTATCGACGCGACATCTCCCGGGCCCTCACCCACGGCGCGAAAGACGTCCAGATCGATTGCCGCCTTAAGTGCCGCGGTCTTCTGCTGCGACTGCACCATTTCGAACACCAGCCCCGGATTCAACGGCGCCGCACCATTCCCAGATTGCATGTACAACCTCCTCTTTCGCCCTGCCTAGGGTTAACAGATTGTTTTGGGGAAACCCATGGAAGATGCGCAAAGTTTACAGGTTGGCACGTCGGCCTGACCAGCACAAAGGCAAATTACATCGACGCCAATCTCTGACGTCGATGCAATCTGCACTCTCTATCTTGAAAAGGCTATTCGTACCGTAGAGCCTTAGTTGGTTCAACACGTGCCGCGCGAGAAGCCGGAACCAGAATCGCGAGCGTCGCAGTCGCGAGCAGAACCAAAGAGACAACGCTGAACGTAAGCAGATCCGTTCCGCTGGTCCCGTAGAGCACGCTGGCGGTGAATCGTCCGAGCAGCAAGGCGATCAGAAGTCCGATTCCGAGTCCGATGCCGGTCAGCACAAGCCCCTGACGAAGGACCATCCGCAAAACCGTCCGTGGTTTTGCGCCTAGGGCCATACGAATGCCGATTTCGCGCGTACGGCTGCGAACGGAATAGCTCATGACGCCGTAAAGTCCGATGGCCGCCAATGTGAGGCCGACCACACCAAAGATCCCAAGCAACAAGGCCGAAATCCGTGGCAGAAGCAGAGACTTATCAACATGCTCCTGCATCGTTTCGTCGTTAAACACCGCCATGTTCGGATCGAGCACGGCGATCTGCTCACGCACCGATCGAGCCAGGCCTCGCGGGTTCACCGTCGTCTTCACGATAATAGTTGTGCCGAAGAAGCTCATTGCTTTTTCCGGCGCTGCATTGAGAAATAGATACGCGGCGTTTACGGGCTTTTCTCCAATGGTGCGCGACTTCGAGTTCCGTGCCACTCCGACAATAGTGTAGGTTTCCGAGTCTTGTCGAATCGCGCGACCGATCGGATCTTGTCCGGGGAAGAGATTCGAGGCCATCGTTTCGTTGACGATAGCAACATGCTTGTCGTCAATCTGCAGATTGAAGTCCCGTCCGCGCAGCAGTGGAATGCCAAGCGTTTGAAAATACCCATTGCCAATATTGTTCACATTCGCATCGACGCTCTGTTTGGGATGATCCTTGATTGCATCTGCGTCAAAGTTATTGTTCGTCCCGCCAATGCTGAGCGGCACGATGTCGACAAAGCTCACCGAGCTGACGCCGGGCAACGCCGATATTCTTTCGCGAACCTGCGAAAGGAATTGAACCGTCTTGTCGTGCGAATAGTTCTGGAGCTTGGGATCGACTGCCATCATCAGGATGTTGTCAGACCTGAATCCAATATCGATCGACGATGCATTTCCCATGCTGCGAAGAAAAAGTCCCGCCGTCGTCAGCAGCACCAGAGAAAGCGCCACCTGCACCACCACCAGCGAATTGCGTAGGCCTGCTCGGCCAACACGGCCAAACAACGCGGGCCCGTCTTTGAGCGCATCCACGAGGTCAGGCCTTGACGCGCGCAACGCCGGTACTAGTCCGAAGAGCAAAGCCGTGATCAGCGACAGGCCGAAAGTGAACAGCGCCACGCGCAGATCGACGTTGAAATCGAACACCACTGGAAACGGCAACGGAAGTTGAAAATTGGAGATCGCTCGCGCAGCTCCCGCAGCGATCAGGAATCCAACGCCCGCTCCGGAGAGTGCCAGGAGAAAGCTTTCGATAAGCAGTTGGCGTATGAGCTGACGTCTCCCTGCGCCAACTGCGAGGCGGATAGCAATCTCCTTTTGCCGCCCAGCGGCGCGCGCCAAAAGCAGGTTCGCAACATTAGCGCACGCCACCAGCAGCACCAATCCCACCACTACCATCAGAACCGCCATGAGAGTAAATGCCGGTGTCGCTGATCCCGCGATGAGCCCGCCGGCTGTTTGAAGGGTTACGCTCTCGTGCCTCTTTTCATCTTTGCGATACGTTTTGTCGATCCGTTTTTTCACCACGTTCAGCAACACCGACGCGTTGGAGCGGGTGACTCCCGGCCGCAGTCTCGCGCTCAACATCAGCCATTGATTGTCGCGCTTGTTCCTGCCTCCTACGCTCGCTGACAAGTCGGGCATGATCTCCTCCGCCAACGAGAGCGGCACCCAAAATTGAGAAACGATGCCCCGATCCGTCCCATAAAAACCAGCCGGTGCAATGCCAACCACGGTATAGCGCTGTCCATTGAGCACAACTTCCCGATTGAGAATTCCAGGGTCGCCACCAAATCGCCGCCGCCAGAGGCTACTGCTCAGCACTGCAACGTGATCGGGCGCAGGTATCCGGTCGTCCTCTGCAACAATGGGGCGCCCTGCCGCCATCGCCACACCCAGCGTGCTAAAGAAATTGCCGCTGACGGCCTGCCCCCAGACGCGCTCGGGTTCGCCTTTGCCACCGATGCTCGCAGGGATCAGCGGAAAGTGTGCGGCCACACCACCTTCAAATATGTCCGTTGTCTGCTCGCGATAATCGATGTAATCCGGATATGAAAAACTTTGGCCCTCTGAAAACATCACAACCTGCCCAGGATCTTTGACAGGCAGTACGCCCCAGAGCAGCCCATTCGCCACGCTGAAGACCGTTGCATTGGCAGCAAACCCTAACGCAATAGAAATGATAACGACGAGAGAAAATCCCGGAGCCCTAAGCAGGGTTCGAGTGGCATAGCGAAGATCCTGAAACAGGTTCTC
The DNA here is from genome assembly GCA_963737915.1 of uncultured Acidobacteriaceae bacterium. GTDB lineage: Bacteria > Acidobacteriota > Terriglobia > Terriglobales > Acidobacteriaceae > Telmatobacter. Next base: position 18,998 of record CAVTUP010000017.1, read on the forward strand.
CATAGATGGCCTCGATCAAGAAAAAGGTTTCTTGAGATACCATACGCCAACCTGGTTCAAGAAGTTCTCTCGTTCGATCCCGCCAAATCATCTTCCGCGAGGCCGCAACACCTGGAAACGTGTGATGGTGTAGCCAAGCGATGCGCCGAGAAACACGTCAGACGGGAAGTGTGCATTGGACGTGATACGAGAAAAGCTGATGGCGGTCGCCATGCCATACGCGAGCCACGGAACCCAACGGTGATGTGCGTAGCGTCCCGCTACGACCGTAGCAACAGAAAATGCCCCTGCGGCATGACCAGATGGAAAACTGCTGCCTTTGAACGGTGATTTCCCCGCATTAAAGAACGTGTCATCAAGAGAGCCGACGGGAACATCCGAGGGTCGCTCTCTCCGGGTAATCGCCTTCACCACAAGGTTAACCACCGCGCTGTCGGCGTATGCCTCTGCGCACAAAATTGCCGTGTCCACCTGGTAGGAATCGTGACGTATATAGCCAGCGGTTAAAAGCGCAGCCGGCACTGCCACCACTTCAGCCGTGGTAATCAATGGATCGAAAGTATCGTTCAGGTCGTCTAAATTCTCCGCATGATCGCGAAAATAGGGCATCACGTGAGGATCCGCGTAGATCAGCCCGGCCGTGCCGCCTACAACAATAAGCGTCGGTATCCAATGGCGGCCCCTTGCCAACTGCGTGGGAAACAGCCAGATTCCCTTTTGGTCGTGAAGAAAATCTTTTGGCAAGCTCCGCCACGAAACGTCGCGATCGTATGCGTACTCATCGCCGCTGGCCGTTGGCCGCGCAACGTGAGAAGGGCTGTCGGGCAGGCTGGCGAAGCTCTCTTGTGCCGTGGCTTGCGCGGTAGCCAAATTTTGAGAGCAATAGATGCTTGCCGAGAAGAAGACAATAATTATCCATAACTTCAACTTCTGTATTCGTTTCATCGACCGGTTTAGATGCGGGTCACGGCCTCGAGGAAGCCACGAAACCCGCATGGAATCGAAATAGCAGCCAACGATTACCTCACGCTATGAAACAGCGAGATTGCCGCCAATTTCCTTAATCATTTTTGAGAATGCGTGGATTCACGCGCCATCCTATTCGCATCTAAGGGCGGCCATCGGGTCCACTGCAGAGGCGCGTCGGGCCGGCAACCATGCAGCGAATAGCGAAACCGCCGCAATCACCGTCGCCGCGATAAGCAGGATTGCGGGGTCGAACGGACTGAGCTCGTACAGCTGCGAGCGGACCATGTTCGCGGCGGTCAACGAAATAGGAAGCCCAAGAAGAAGGCCGGCAACAAGCAGCAGAAGCGACTCGCGTAGCACCATCCAACGCACGTCCCCGCCCGTGGCGCCGAGAGCAATCCGAATTCCGATTTCATTGCTGCGTCTCACAACGTTGAAGCTCATAACTCCGTAGAGACCGATGCAGGCAAGCAACAGCGCGAGAAGGGCAAAAATAACTGTGAGGCGGGAGATGAGCGCCTCGTGGCTCATAAAGGTTTCAAGATGCTCCTGAATTGTGCGGACCTGTAGAAGCGGCAGATTGGGATCAACGCTCGCGAAGGCCGCTCGAAGATCTTGAATTGTTGAGGAAGGCTCGCCGCTCGTGCGCAGGGCGATTGAGTATGCAAAACTGTCCCCGATGCCTTCACCATTTTTGCCAACGATTTGCGCGAGAGGCAGGTAAATCATCCTCTGCGCCTTTTCGCGCGGATCACCCGATTTGGTATCTCGCGCAACGCCGACGATTTGCCATGGGCCGGCGACCGCGTCAATGTTGATCTTCACGCTTCTGCCGACTGCACCGCCATTGGGAAAGAAACGGCGCGCCATGGTCTCATTGATCACCGCGACTTTCAGTGAGCCGGCCTGGTCAGACGGAGCGATGGCGCGGCCGGCGACCAGCGGAATTCCGGTAGCTTCAAAATACTGCCCGGAAACGCGATTGATCGGCGAGCCCATGTCTTCCTTTGGCTGCGGGCTATAGCCAGAGATGCTGATGGAGGACCGCCACGATCCCATGCTGATGGGCGGCGAAGAGGAGAGCGCTGCGGCGCGAACGCCTGGCAGCGTAGATAGACGATCAACCAGACGACGGTTCAGCTCGGGAACCTGCTCAGGTTTGTAGCCCGCAAGGTGGGCATCGAAACCCGCAATCAACAGGCGACTGCGCTCAAACCCGTAATCCTGATCCTGCAGATTACGAAGTGTGCGCAGAAACAGACCTGCTCCGACAAGAAGCAGGAGCGAGAGCATGATTTGCGTCACGACCAGTGCCTTCGGTGCCAACCTGCTGCGCGCACCGCCACCGCTCGAAACGGTTCGCGTATTGGCGCTGAGCACAGGGCCGGCAGAAGAACGAGCCGCATGGAGGGCCGGGGCCAGACCAAAGAGAAGTCCGGCAAGCAGCGATACACCGATGGTGAAGAGAAGAACCGCCGTGTCGGGAAGTGGATCAAGAGCTGTATAAGTCGCGCCCTCGGCGACAAACACGATAAGAGCGCGCGTTGCGGCGAAGGCAATGGCGAGACCGAAAGCTCCTCCAGTCATTGAAAGTATCAGCGATTCGATGAGGCTCTGGCGAACGATTCGCGACCGAGTCGAGCCGAGAGCGAGGCGCGTGGCAATTTCACGCTGGCGAGAGACCGCACGCGCGAGCAGGAAGTTCGCGAGGTTGCTGCAGGCGATTAGCAGGACAACGGCGACCACAGCCATAAGTATCTTCAACGACACGCCATATTGCGTTCGCATGAAGGAGACGCCGTGGCTGCCCGGAATCAGACGCACGCTAAGGCGGTCGATCTCCTGCTGTCGAGCCGGAGCAATCGTCGCACCCTCGCCGGCGCGAACGTAGTCGTGGATTTGCCTGTCGAGCCAGGCTTGATCCGAGCCAAGTGAGGATTGTGTACTGCGCCGCGCGAACATGTGGAGGAAGTAGAAGGATCGCGGCGTGAGCATATTCGGTTGCAGCATGATCTGTTCAACCATGGTGATCGGTACCCACAGATCCGGCGGTTCAAGCTCCTGTTTGAATCCGTGAAAGGCTTCAGGCATCACGCCGACAACCGTGAATGGTGTGGAGTTGACCGAGATCGTTTTCCCAACGATCGCCGGGTCCGCTGAAAGAATCTGCTGCCAGTAGTGATGACTGATGACAACCACGGCGCTGCGATTGGGCATGTCGGCATCAGAAGGAAAAATCGTGCGACCGAAAAGCGGAGCGGCGGCGAGAACACTGAAGTAGTTGCCCGAAACGAGGCTGGCCGAAACCTGTACGGCGGCCTCTGCACCGCCATTGCGCACGCTCACCTTGGGAGGAAAACTGCTGTAGTAGGCGACTCCGCTGAAGGGGCCGGGCTGCGACTCCAGTTGATGCGCGAAGTCGTAGGTAAACTGGTCGAACATGCCAAGGTCGATGCCGCCCAGAATGCCATCGCCCTCCGATGTTCCGAAGGTGACGAGTTGCCTAGGATCACGGACCGGAAGATTGTGAAGCATCACCTGCCGGATCAGCGTGAAGATCGCGGTGTTGGCGCCGATACCCAGTGCGAGCGAGAGCACCGCAACAAACGTAAAGCCGGGAGTGCGAAGCAAACCGCGCAGGCTGTGACGCAGATCCTGCGCAAGGATTTCAAGCGAGGACTCCCATCCGGATGAAAGAATGCGATGCTTCACCGCGTTGCCGCTTCCCATTTCAGCGCGTGCCGATCGAATCGCCTCCTCGGGGAGCATGCCGCGATTCAGCTTGTCTGCCGTGGATGCGTCGAGAAATTCGCGCAGTTCCTCATCCATCTCGCGTTCCACTGATTCCTTGCGGAACAGCCCGCGAACTCCTCTTGCAAGATTCTTGAAAAGTCTCATCGCTGTCTCCCTCGCCCGAGTCTCAGGCTTCCATAATCCGCGCGATCGCTGCGGACTGACGATTCCATGTCTCTGCCTCGTCTGAAAGCGCTTTGCGGCCCCGCGCGGTCAGCATGTAGTACTTGGCGCGACGATTGTTCTCGCTGGTTCGCCACTCGCTCTTCACGCGTCCGGCGCGCTCCATGCGAGCCAGAGCGGGCAACAGCGAGCCCGGGTTGACGCGAAACACGCCCTGGCTGACCTGCTCAATGCGTAACGCCATTCCGTAGCCGTGCATCGGCTCCAGCGCCAGCGTCTTCAAAATCAGCATCTCCAGGGTTCCCTGCACAACGTCATTTTGCCCCACGTACGTCTCTCCTCTTGATAATCAAGATATACAATCCTTCCTCTTGATCGTCAAGTGAAATGAGGGCGCTTCGCTTTTCGATCAAAATTCAATCACCGATCGATCAGACTTGCCGGTTTTTTCATGGCATGCAAACCCGTTATGATTGTTGCCAGCGCGGGACAAGGCGGCGCACGAATGTCCGAGCCCTCCACGATCTTCATCTCGGCCGGCGAAGCCAGCGGCGAGCACTACGGTGCACTGCTCGTCGAGGAACTCAAACGGCAACTGGGCGCGATTGGCCAGTCCGCGAGATTCGTGGGAATGGGTGGAGCGCGCATGGTCGATGCCGGCCTCGAGCGCATAGTCCGCTCTGAAGATATGGCGGTCATGGGCATCACAGAGGTCGTCCGCCATCTGCCACGCATCTATCGCGAATTTCGCCGCCTCAAGACCGCCATTCGCGCACAGCGGCCCAACATCGCTGTGCTCATCGATTTCCCTGACATCCACTTCAAACTTGCCGAGGAGTTCCACCATCTCGGAATCCCTGTAATTTTCTTCGTCAGTCCTCAGCTGTGGGCTTGGAAAAAGCATCGCATCAAACTCGTCCAGCAGTATGTCGACAAGATGCTTGTGATTTTCCCCTTCGAAGAGCAGTTCTACCGCGAGCAAGGTGTGGAAGCCGAGTTCGTGGGGCACCCTTTGGCCGACCTGCCTCTCCCCACGGTCGGCCGTGAACAATTTGCCCGGGAGAACGACATCGACGCGTCCAGCTGCTGGATTGGCCTTCTGCCAGGCAGCAGAGCCAAGGAAATTCGCGACAACTTGTCCGAAATGCTCGCTGCAGCTCAAATCCTTTTCCTGCGAGCCCCCAAAGCGACGAACTTTTGCAGGTCCCTGGAATTCCTGCTTCCCCTGGCGCCGACGCTCAAGACTGCACAGCGAAAAATGGTGCAGGAGTTGCTGAATGAGCATGGTCAAGGCCTGTCGGTCCGACTGGTCACCGACGCCCGCGCCGCTTTGCTGCATGCACGGGCTTCGATCGTAGCCAGCGGAACTGCAACAGTGGAAGCAGCCCTGATCGGCAATCCCTTCGTGGTGGTTTACCGGGTTTCTCCGGTGACCTACCAAATCGCTAAGCGCGTCGTGGACGTTCCCTTCGTCGCAATGGCGAACTTGATCGCAGGCAAACTGGTAGTGCCGGAATTGATTCAAAGTACTTTCACTGCAGCAAATATCGTGCAGCAAATCGAGCCCCTGCTACCCGACGGTGCTCCTCGCGAGTCCATGATGAAGGAGTTGGCGCGAATTCGCGGCCTGCTCAACCCTCGCCAGGCAGGCCCAGGGGAACGACCCGGGAATGCGATCAGCAGGGTGGCAACAATTACTCTGGAGCAGTTGAGTTCATCCTTGCCGGTCCACGAATCCGTGCAAACTTGAACAGGGCGCCAAAACAGATACCAAGACCAATGGCTATGATCTGGAATGACATGCATCTAAGAGTGCTAACGATGAAGCTTGATTTTGGATTACGCCGACTGCGTGTCGGACTTGGCATGCTGGCTGCAGGTTTCCTGCTGACCGGTCCCCTTTTTGCCCAAAGAACAGAACGCTCGACCTTGGATATCACTGGCTACGTCATTGATGCCGAGATTGACACGACCACCCATCATTTGCAGGCAAAGGCCATTGTGAGCTTCAACCCTCCCGAGAACGCCGAGATGGTGAGCTTTGGCTTCCATCCGGCCCTCAAGATCACCAAAATCCATGACGACGCCGGAAAGATCCTCACCGGAGAACGTTCCGCCGACGGAACCATTCGAGTGACGCCCGCCGTACCCTTCGTCAAGGGCCAACCCACCCACTGGGTCTTTGAATACGAAGGCGTAATCACCGGCAAGGAAGATGGCCCGGTCGAAGGCCTGAAGCTTGCCGCCATCGAAGAGCCAATTACTTACCTCCTTTATGCCTCACGTTGGTTCCCAACCACTGGCTTCCAAACAGATCGATTCACCGCAGAGATGCATATCCGAGTTCCCCAGGGAATGAAGGTCTTCGCCAGCGGCGCGCAGGGCGGATCCCATTCCGTGACCCTGACCGGTGGCAAACCCGGCGATCAGTTTGATTTCAATTGGAACAAGCCAGGATTTCCAGGAACTGTGATTGCCGGTCGATTTATCGGTCCTGCCAGCGCGGGACCGGGCAACGTGAAGGTATACGTGACCGTAAGCCATCAGACCGCGGCCAACGAAGTGGCCCAAACCGCCGCCAAGGAATACGACTTCTTCACCGATCGTTTTGGAGCCCCTGAGACCAGCCATCTCAATGTGGTCGAATTGCCCGACGACACCCTCCCCTCAGCCTGGGCTCCGGAACTGGCCGCAATCGTCGGCAACCGCGTAGGGGACAAGTCCGGCATCCGCCTGCTCGCGAATACCATCGCGCACCAGTGGTGGGGTTCAGAAGTAAGCCCTAAGACACTCAACGACGCGTGGATCACCAACGGTATGGCCCGCTATGCGGAATTGATGTATGTCGAGGAAGAAAACGGAAAGAGCGCTCTGAAGACCGCTCTGCAGGATGTATCTGCAGGCGCTCTCGCATACGACACGATTCCGCTCTCGAGTGCCGGCCGGCTCAGTCCCTTCTCGCCGGAGTTTCAGTCCATGACTCTCGAGAAGGGCGCGATGATCTTCCATATGCTTCGCTGGGAGATCGGTGACAAGGCTTTTCTGGCCACGCTTAAGGGGACACTGAGCCAGTACACTGACTCATCCATCCGCGCCAGTGATTTAACCAAAGTCGCCGAAGCGCAGAGCCAGCAACAGTTGACCGCCTTCTTCGCACAATGGGTCGACGGAACGGGCGCACCGCAGTTCACCAATAAATATGCTGTCTACCGGCTCGGAAATAACAAGGGCTTCCGCACCATCGGCCAGATAGGCCAGGACCTTGACCTCTTCCGCATGCCGGTGGAGCTGCGCGTGGAGACCGACGGCAAGACCGAAGAGCAGAAGGTCGATGTAGTGGGAATGGACTCCCAGTACGTCGTAGATACGTTTGGCCGCCCCCGTCGCATCGCAATTGATCCGGGGGACTGGGTCCTCAAATCCTCTCCCGATCTTCAGGTGCGGATTGCGATCCTGAAGGGTCAGCAACTCGTCGCACAAGGCGACCTGACGGGCGCTCTTGCCGAATATCAGAAGGCTCTGGATGCAAATTCTCAAAGCTCTCTGGCGAGTTATCGCATCGGTGAAGTGCTATTTACCCAGCGCAACTACCAGGCCAGCGTCAATGCATATCGCGATGCCCTGCGTGGCGACGGTGAGCCACGCTGGACAGAGGTCTGGAGTCATATCGCTCTTGGCAAGATATTTGACATCACCGGTCAACGCGATCGTGCTGTCAACGAATACCGGCTGGCCGTGCAGACAAACGACAACACCCAGGGAGCGGTCAACGAGGCGCGCCTGTACCTGCAAAAGCCCTATAAGCGCCCCGAAGGCGAGTAATCTTGCCGCTCCAAAAGGATGAAGGGCCAGCCGCAGAGCTGGCCCTTCTCGTCTGTAACTCCGGATTTAGTTGTTCTTTTGCACGAAAGGCTTCGGCGGAAGAACCTCGAGAGAGACTCTTGCCAATCCTGCATTGGTCATCTGCAGCTTTTGCGCTGCTCCGTAAGACAGATCAATTATCCGGTGTTCATCACCGAGATCGCCGCGATCGGTAATGCGAACCACAACGGACCGCTTGTTCCTGAGATTGACCACTCGAACCAACGTCCCAAATGGGAGAGTAGGGTGGCAAGCCGTCATGGCGTACATATCGAACGTTTCGCCACTCGCCGTTTTCCGTCCGTTGAAAACCGAGCCATACCAGGAAGCAATACCTCGCAGCAGTTTCCGGTGCTTGCTTTCAACTTGGGATGGGTTCGACGACGGCACCGCCAAATTCGGCGTTGCACTTGCGACATCCGGGCTGGCCGTTGCCGCTGGCCTTGGCACCACTGCATCGGCGCGCACCGCCCGGGTGGATAGGGTTCCCAACAGCCCGGTCATTGCGACGCACGAAGTGCCCACAAGCAGCCAGAATTGCATTGGCGTCTGGGGGTTCACATTGCGTGCTTTTGGTCGTATGAGCATCTTCCAATTTTACTAGCTCGAAGCCAGTATCCTCTAGGATTTAAAAGAGATGCGGTTACAATTTCCGCGAAATCGGCCCATTCTGTGGTACACCCCACTTAACTCATTCATACAGAGCGAGTTAGGCGTTTACACAAATGTTGATGCAATGCAAATTGTTCGGCCTCGACCTCTTGACCGCCGGCCTTAACCCCGGAACAGCCAGTTCACTGGACTCTAGGCGAATTCCCCCAAGACTGCAAAGAGTACTATAGGGAACTCCCGTTGCGAAAGGCACTTCCGGCACCGCTCACTGTTACTCCCGTTCGATTGAACCCAAAGATAAACATCCCTTTTATAAACAACTATTTAACCGTTCCGGGAAACCTCCACACACTACAGCTCCAAGTGGAAATCCGCCCCTATGCCAATTTTCGAGGCTTTTGCAGATTAATTCGCCCCATCCTGCTAGCGTGAATTCAAGGCTGCTTTCAGCCTTCCGCAGGAGGAATGAAATGAACTTGAGCAAGATCGGGCTTGAATTATTAAAGAAGTCAGAGGGCTTCCGCGAGCAGATATATCAGGACGTTGCAGGGTACCCAACGATCGGATTCGGCCATCGACTCGTACCGGGGGAGAACTATCCAGACGGAATAAGCTTGGCGCTGGGAGAAGCGATTTTGGCCAAAGATGTTCGCAATGCAGAAATTGCCATCGAGCGTCTGGTCAAAGTTCCGCTCTCACAGGGACAGTTCGATGCTCTGGTGGATTTTGTCTTCAATCTGGGAGCGGCCCGGTTGGCCGGATCAACGCTACTCAAATATTTGAATTCCGGGAAGTACGACGCCGCTGCCTGGCAGCTTCTCGCCTGGGACCATGCCGGCAGTCAGCAGTTGGCTGGCCTAACGGCACGTCGCGAGGTGGAGTTTCATCTTTGGGGACCAATCTCGGCGCCAAGAAATGCGGCCGCCTGACTCCGCACTACCTGAGTCTGACCGGCCCGTTGACGGTTGGCCATGCCAACAATCTGTCATTTGCCTCTGGCGAGCTTGTCCACTTCGGAACCAGCCAGCAAAAAAGCGCCCACTCCATATACATAGCTTCCGCCTGGACTCAGCTCGCCCGGCGCAGCGCCTACTTTCTGGATCGAGCCCAGGCGCCCATCGGCGTAGATATGCGTGAGCATACCCTTCCATGCCTTCGCCACCACCGGCTCATACGTCTTGCGATCGAGGAGCCCTTCGTTGATTCCCCAGGCGAGAGCGAATGTAAAGAACGCGGAGCCGGAAACCTCGGGATGAGGATAGGCTGCGGCGTCAAGGAGACCGCTGCGCCACAACCCATCCTCTCCCTGAATGGCCGCCACCGCCTGCGCCATCTCGTGGAATTGCGCCACGTACTTCCCGCGCGATGGATAATCTGCCGGCATATACGGTAGAACGCGCGCGAACCCGCCCAGCACCCACCCGTTGCCGCGCGACCAGAACAGCTTTGCGCCGTTCGCTTCGTGCCTATCGAGGTAGCTTGCGTCGCGACTGTAAAGATGCGCGACCGGATCGTACAGGTGCGCGGAGGTCAGCCACCACTGGCGATCCATGTAGTCGAGATAACGTTTGTCGCCCGTAGCTTTGTAGAGGCGAGCCAGAGCTGGAGGCGACATGAATAGCGCATCGCACCACCACCAGAGATCCTTAGCTGGATCATCAGGTCGCGCGAGCAGTTTGTCGGCCTCCTCCTTCATCGCCGCGATACGTTCTGGAGACCTGTGCTCGAAATACAACTCAAGATACGACTGTGCCACCGCCTCATCGTCGGCATGGGAGAATCGTGTCCCCAGCTTCCAGCCATTGCGCTCGGCAAAATGCAACACCGCATCGTGGTAACGCTTGTCCCCGGTTGTCCGCGAAGCAGCGAGCAATCCGTCATAGAGTGCAGCGTACGTCCAGTCCGTGCTGAACCGGTTCTCAGCGGTGCGCAGCTGCCATTCTGCCACCTTGCGCATAGCCCTCTGGATCTCGCGTGGCTTGAGCGCCGGGCTGAGGTTGGTCGCCAGCGGGCCGGGATTTGCCGCATCGTCGCCCGAGTCGCTCTGTTCACCGGAAGTTTGCGCCCGGCTTTCGATCGCCACCGAAGTGAACAGCCCTGACAGCAGCAGAAGTACAAAAGCAGAAGCAAGATTCCTCTTTATTGCCATTCACTCCCCCGCGCGATCGCGCAAATAGACTGGCACACTGCAACATTCACCCGAATGAGCCTATCGTATTGCCTCGGAGAGAAGGAAGCGCACGCTGGCCAGCCTGCGGAAATGTCGCATCATCTTTCGAGTTCGATCACTTCCAGGTGCTCTTCAGGCTTGAGAAAGCTCTTGCGACGAAACCAATCTTCCATCGCAGACCGCAACCGATCGATAGGCACGCGATGGCCTGCCTCGAGCAATCCATCGGCGGCTGGCAAAGTATCGTCGAAGATCGCCTCGTTGGTGAAGTTGCGCATGGCAAAGTTGTCGATCCAGCGCAGCGGGCAAGCATGGCGCACGCCTTCTCGATCGACCCGCTGGATTGAAAGCTTGCGCACGAACATCCATTCCTCCAAAAATCGGGCCTTCGAAAGGACTCGGCCTTCTTAAATCCCCTCGACCAAGCTGGAGTTGTGCTTCGCAAAGACTGCCGCGAGTGCCGCGGGAGATCGCTCCTGCATCGCGTGAATGTCCTGAATGAGCCCGTGAATATTTGCCGTCATAATCAGCAGATAACGCACCGGCTCCGGCCCCGGATTCCAGTATGTGTGGACCGTGCCTCGCGGAACGAACACCCCACTACCCGCAGATGCCTCGACCTCATCCCCGCCAACCCGAACGACCAACTTACCGTCGAGCACATACCATGCCTCGTCATCTTCGTGGTGAAGATGCGGTGGCGCAATCAGGCGTCGCTGTCCCGCGGGGCCTCCCGCATCGCTCCACTCGGCGACAACAAAATTGCTGTCGCCCGATCCAATGATGTTGCCCGCAAGCGGTAAAGCAATCATTGGCAGCCTCCCAAATCACGCCAATTTCAGTCCCGGCCCCTCAGGGCTGATGTTCCGGCGCAATCTTCGCGTCCTTGGTTTGCTGAGTCTCGACCTTGAAACGCTTGTAATCATAGTCACGTTCTGAAAAGCGCTGACGAAGGTTCTTCACCATCAACACCCGCGCCTGAAAGGTTCCCTCGCCGCCGGTTGGCAGCCATATCTCTCCGTTGACCGGCGCCTGGTCAAATCGAAAGCTCGAACCCTTTTGAATAGTCGCGAGCAGTCCACCCACAAGGCGAAAGTTGTCGTTAAAGCTCACTTCGAGATGCGCAACCTGGCGTCCCGCTTCGTCGATCCAAATAGTGCCCTGCAGTTTCTTTGAAGCGTCCTCAGCCATGCCGTGGGTCTTTACATCCTTGCGGCCAATAAAGTCGAACACGATCGCCGGAGAGCCGCGATAGCTCTCGCGCCGCGGATTACGCACATCCATGATTTCGAGCACCCTGCTGATACTGATGCTGGGTCCTTCAAGAGACTGTTCTCGCGGCGTCTTCTCGGCCTTCTCCACCATCTTGGAGACTCGTTCGGTTTCCTTCTTCTGGTCATGCTCGTCGAGCAGCTCACCATTGGATTTCACCTTGCGCTCGATAATATGACCGTTGACGAAGAAGACTTCATACTCCGCGGTCTCCGTCTTCTTGATCTGCCCGCCGGCGTCAATGTCCTGTGTCGTTTGAAACGAAGTGTATGTGTAGTTCTCGCGAATTTTGTCGAGTTGCTTCTGGTGCTCCTGAACTTCGCGCATGAGCTGCCGAATGTCGGGCAGCGGCGCTTCGGCCGTCTGCTGACTCAGTCCAAAAGAACCGCACGATACGAGAAAAAGAAGACCAGTAATGAGCCAGAGTCTCCGAATCTGCATGCCCCCGATACCCCAAATGTAACCGCCCTGGTTAGATTACGTTCAAGCGCCCTCTGTAGGACTGACGTAACCCGCCTCGCAACGCAAATGGCTGAGTAGAAAAGAGCATCTCGCGCTATCATTTCATACCAACACCGTACGCTTCCCATGTCCAGGCGTACCACTCGCCATCAGGAGGGGAAACACTCATGTTCCGACTACTGATTCATTGGCTTCTGTGCGCAATCGCGCTTCTGATCGTTGCGCACCTCGTGCCTGGTTTTTATGTGATTGACATGCAGACGGCGATGGTAGCATCGGCGGTGATTGGCCTTTTGAATGCGACCCTCGGCTTCTTCATGAAGGTCATCACTTTTCCATTGGCTATCGTGACATTCGGCCTGTTTTTGGTGTTCGTCAACGCAGCGATGATCATGCTTGCAGCAAAGATGGTGAACGGATTCCAAGTTTACGGATGGACCCCGGCGATCTGGGGCGCCATCGTGCTCTCCATACTTGGCATGCTCATCCGCTTGATCATGAGGGACGAATAAGTGGGATCGGACACTCTCTCTGAGAAGTTACCGCTGCGCGGCGCTGCCTGGAGACTTCTTGTGCGCTGCCGCTTTCGCATTCCGCGATTTCTTCTGTGTCGGCACGACTGCAACAGCCGTATCACTCTGCTTTGGCGTCTCTTTCACCGGATGTGCCAGAACCGGCCCGGTCAGAGTCTGCGGTGTTCGCATAGCTCCGGCATTTGAAAACCCACCCGGCGAATTGACCCTCTGCGGCATGGCTATGACCTTTGGCGACTGAACCGGTTGCACACGCAAGTAAACTCCCCATCCGCCACCCGCCACGACAAATACAATCGCTGCCGCTGCAGCGGCTCGAGCCGCTGTTCCCTTCATCCATCCTCCGCCTCTGAGTGGCGAAGAGGGCCAATGGAGCACCCGGCCATTTTTCGCAGCAGCCTGCAATCCGGCTTTTACTCGATCTTCAAGCCCAATGGGAACCGGCAAAGCAGCCACGAGGCGCAGCGTTTCTTCGGCCGACTTGGCTTCTTGCATGCGATAGGAACCATCTTCTTTTGAGGAATTCATTTGATGCTCCTGCGATGGTCGAGCAATTCGGCCATCAGGTTGCGCGCGCGAAAGAGTCGTGAGCGGACGCTGGACTCCGTAACGCCAAGCACTGAGGCAATTTCCACGCTCGATAGCTCTTCGAATGCGGAAAGGATCATCACCTCGCGCTCACGCGCGGGAAGCTTGTCAACGCATTTGAGAACGTGGGCGTGATGTTGCGCGGCCGCCGCCCGCTGCTCTGCGCTTAAGCCAGTGGCCGGTAGTACGCGTGTCAGCTCGGAGACATCGTCAGTCTCCGGTCGTGTCTTGGCGCGACGCTTTCGATCGAGCACGATGTTCCACACGATGCGAATGAGCCATACGCGATGGTCGCGAATCTCCCCGAGCGTATCGCGATGACGAAGCACGCGAAGAAACGCCTCCTGCACGGCATCTTCGGCGTCAGTGGGATTTCGCAAAACTGAAAAGGCTATCCGATAGAGAGTGCCCGCGTACTGATCGACAAGAGCCGCTAGGGCTTCCTCTTGGGCGTGCTGGCGGGCTTCGTCATGCACAGAGCGGTCGACGATCTCCATCCAAGTCGGGATCAGGGTCTGGCTGGCGCTCATACATCAACCTGACGCAGACGCCATGGATAGCGCTCAAGTGACGAGCACCATCCATGCCAAACCCCTTAAATAAGGGCGATATAGTTACTGACCGCCGCCCGCAAGCTTCTGCGCAGCGATTGAACCGGCTGCGCCGTCCTTATCAGAATCCTTTACCTTGGCCCACAAGGCGCGCGCCTGGTCTTGCTTGCCCGTCGCTACGTACAGGTCAGCCAGATTCAGCTGTGCCACCCCGGCAGAAACCGTCTCTGAAGGCTTGGCAATAATAGCGTTATAGATATCAATGGCTTGCGCGTCGCGGCCGGTCTGGCGATAAACATTCGCCAGCGCCAGCTTGGCCAGGTTCGAGAGGTTGTGATCCCACGAATCGGCAGCCTTCTTCAGTTCCGCCTCGGCTGTGGCAGTTTGCCCGAGTTCCTGGCTGGTGACTCCTGCAAAGTAGCGGGCCTTGTTCCCTTCCGGCAACCAGCCATACTGCTGCGCGATAGCGCGAGAACTGCTGATTTGCAGCCTTGGAACGCTCGGCAGAGGTAGCGTAAACGCCTTGTTGGGCCGGAGCGCCCGTCTCCGCGAGAGATGCACCGTAGGTGTCCAGTGCCGCTCCAAGAGCTGCATTGGCCGCTGTCGCCTTGATATTCCAAAAAATCAAAAGTCCTGCGCCCAAAAGAACAACCACGGCTGCACTGATAATCCAGCGCATCACGCCGGAGCGGTGACCGCTCAGCCAGGTAACGCTGGTTTTAGTGGCTTGGGCAAATTTATCGCCCTTAAGGGCGTGACGGGTCTGTGTATCCACTGGATTTGGTGTCCTTCACTCGATCAACTTGCAGGCGGGGTCCGTACAGGAGGAGGCACAGCGACTGCAACCCTACCAGTCTATCAGCGGGCGAAGAGCAGCGTCCACCGCGCATGCAGGAGCGGAGAACCCCAGCAAACATCGACCATTGCGATCGTTCCGGCCTCGCCGCTGCTAAGGTGCAGGATGGCCGGCATTTTGCGCTTTCAACCACGTATAGAGCGGCGCAAAATAATCAAGCATCGGCTGTGCGTCCAGATGATCGGTGCCGGTCATCTCCTTTAGGGTCTGTTGCCAGGGCTGAGACTGACCCGCCGCAAGCATCTTTTCGAGCTTTTCTCCCGCAGCTTTGGAGCCATAGAAGCTGCAGCGGTTTAACGGGCCCTTGTACCCGCTTGCATCGCACATTGCCTTGTAAAACTGGAACTGGTAGATGCGGGCGAGATAGTACCGCGCATAGGGCACATTGGTCGGCACGTGGTTTTTCGCGCCTGCGTCGAACTCCGCCGGACTGCGATCTACCGGCGGCGCGACTCCCTGATACTTCTCGCGCAGCGACCACCATGCCTTGTTGTAGTCAGCAGGTTTGATCTCCCCCGAAAAAACCTGCCAGCGCCACTTGTCGAGTGCCAGCGCAAACGGTAAAAACGCCACTTTATCGAGCGCAGTCCGTAACTGAAGCGGGATATCTGCTTCGGCGGGTGGCTCCGTCGTCGCCAGACCTAGAGTCTTCAGGTACGCCGGCGTAATCGAGAGTGCCACCGCGTCACCAATCGCTTCGTGGAAACCATCGTTCGCACCACCCCGAAAGAGATACGGCTGGCGATTGTAGGCGCGCTGGTAGAAATTATGCCCAAGTTCGTGGTGCACCGTGGTGAAGTAGTCAGCGTTGACCTCAATGCACATCTTCACGCGCAGGTCGTCGACCCCATCCACATCCCATGCCGAGGCGTGGCAAACAACTTCTCGATCGCGCGGGTGCACAAACTGCGATCGCTCCCAAAACGTCTTGGGCAGCGGTGCAAATCCCAACGAGGTGAAGAAGTTCTCCCCGTAATGCACCATCTGCTTCGCAGCAGCGAGTCGCGCCGCATAGCCTGCGTCCGAACTCAGATCTGATCCCGTCGCGAAGGCAGGCCCTGCCGCGGGATCCTTCTCTGCAATCTGCTGCTTGAGCGCCGCCTCCAGATCCAACGGCTTGAACTGGGATATCTTTGGATCGGTTGGCGCGACCACATCATAGATATTTCCCCACTCCTGCGCCCACATATTGCCCAGTAGTTGCGCGGGAATCATCCCGTCGGCACGATCGGCAGCCTTGCCGTATTTTGCGATCAGCCGCGCACGCACATAGGTGTGCAACTCCCGGTAAAGCGGTTCAAGCTGTGTCCACACGCGATCGAGTTCGGCTGAAAATTCCGCCGGAGTCATGTCGTAGCCGGCACGCCATAGTTCGCCAGTATCGTGGTAACCCAGTTCCTTCGCCCCAATATTCTGCAACTCAACGAAGCGAACGTATTTGTCTTTCATCGGCGCGCCGATTGCATGCCAGCCGACCCACAGCTTCGTCAGTTGCTCGGGATCGCGCGACTTCGCCATGATGTTTGAGATCGCATCGATTCCAAGGCACTTCGCGCCCGGCTTGGGCTCTTCTCCCGGTGCGCTGTCCAGGCAGAATTTGCCCTTCCCATACATTCCAGTCAATTGCGCCGCGAGTTGCGTCTCCTCCGCCAGAAGCTTCGGATCCTTCGGCGCAGCCGGCGCGTTCACTTGAAGAAGCTTGATCTGCCGCCGCAACTCCGGCGGAAGCGTCACATGGTCGAACCGATGGCTCTCCTCGATCAACGCCAGAGAACGCGCCGTCGATTGCTGGTTCAAAAGGGCGCTCGTTGCCTCGGTGTCTTCGGTGATGAAGGTTTCAGCGGTCCACTGCGCGTGCGACGTGCTCGCCCCCAGTTTCAGCAACTCGGCGTTTGCTCTGTCGACGAACTCCTGTGCTGCAGCGGCGGTCGCCGGTTTTGCCTCAACACCCGTTTGTGCAAAGGTCAATGAAGCAGTGAAAGCTAAAAAGAGGATGGCCCCAGGAACGCAATGTCGCATGGCCCGAGTATAAATCCGAGGCCTGTCCGCCCGTTGTGATGCGTCATCCCACGAAACGCGCTCAGACCGCCGACAGTGAGCTTGAACAACAACTCGCGAATGATTGGTCTCCGAGGAGCTCAACTTTCATTGCGTAGCAAGTGTTTGCGCTTCCTCGGGCAGCTTGCCGCTCTCCTTCTCGATGGTTATAGCCAGTTCGCATAGCAGCGAAGCGCCGTCGCCACGGTAAGCACTCCCATGCTGGCAGGCAAGCATCGACGGATCCAGTTTCGCCAGTCGCCCCAAAATAGCAGTGGTACTCGTGGCATGCGCGTAGTAGTCCATCATTCCGCGCATGGTCTCGCTCGCGCTCAGCACCTCAGTCTCCGTCACCGGTGCCATTACTGCGCCCGGTTGTGTAAACAGGTCTCCGCAGAGCAACGTCCCGGTAGAAAGATCGAACAGAACGCCACAATCCCAGCCATGAGGAACATGCGGCGTGTACATCCACTTCATCCTGCGCCCGCCGATCGAAAACTCTTCTCCATCGCCGAGACCCCGGGCGTCCCGGATGGCAAAATCGTTGATCGATGTCAGTACACCAATTTCAGTGCCAAAAGGCGTAGCTTTCGGCGCGACCGCCAGAAACTCATTCAGCGCGCCATATTCGTCGCCCTCAAAGTGCGATCCGCCAATCCACCGCAGCCTCTCGACAGGCATTACCTTTTGCACCGCTTCCAGGGTATTGGAGAATAATTTCCGATATCCCGCGTGAAACAGCAGCGGCTCGTCGTCATCAATCAAATAGGAATTGAGCGTGAATCCTCCTGGAATCACATCCAGCGGCGTCGATATCCGGTAGATGCCCGCCGCGACTTCATCAACACGTGTGCCCGTTTCCTGAATTGCGATCATTCTCTTCTCTTCCTCTCTCCGGGGACCCTTGAAAGACCTTCCCCCCGCTTTATTCCCGGATGTGTAACAACCCGCCCTCTCGTTACACATATAAGTGTGTTGATTTACAGTGTGCTCATGTACGCGGATCTGAAGGATGCTGATCTGGTGCCCTTGATCGGTTTCGGAACCGACCGCGAAGCCGAAGCGGAGCTCTTCCGCCGGATGGCCCCGCGTGTCCGGCTCTACGGCCTCAGACACTTGCGCGATGAGCAGGCAGCACAGGACCTTATGCAGCAGGTTCTCATCACCGCGATTGAGGCTCTCCGCGCTGGCCGCCTGCGCGAGCCCGAAAAGCTCGCATCGTTCGTCTTGGGAACGTGCCGGATGACAGTGCTCGATCAGCGTCGCGGCGCGCAAAGAAAAGAACGCCTTCTCCAACAGTTTGGGGCCGATCTGCCAGAAATGATCCACCATCCCGCTCCGCGTCTAGATCATGACCACCTGGCCCGTTGTGTGCAGACACTAAAAGAACGCGAACGGACCGTAATCGTCATGACCTTCTACGACGAGCAGACAGGGGCAGATGTAGCCACCTTCCTGGGCCTCTCTGAATCCAATGTCCGGGTGATTCGGCATCGAGCGATTCACCAACTGCGCGGATGTATGGGGGTCGAAGCATGATGAATTGCTCCAATCCCATCGACCCTGCGGTACTCGCCGACTATTGGCTCGCGCTGCTTGCGCCGCCCGAAGAAGAAGCCATCGAGGAGCACTTGCTCTGCTGCGACCACTGCGGAGAGCGTCTGCGGGAAGTCATTGCACTTGCATATGGCGTTTGCCAGCTCGCCCGCGAAGGTTGTTTGCGAATGATAGTGAGCGACACATACCTCAAGCGTGCCGCTGAAAAAGGCTTACGTGTCCGGGAATATGCTCTTCCGCCTGGAGGCAGCGTCCTGTGCACGGTTACCGCGGAAGACGACTTTCTGATTGGTCGGCTCGCGGCGGATC
Source organism: uncultured Acidobacteriaceae bacterium (assembly GCA_963737915.1). GTDB lineage: Bacteria > Acidobacteriota > Terriglobia > Terriglobales > Acidobacteriaceae > Telmatobacter. The sequence goes on from CAVTUP010000017.1 coordinate 37,691, forward strand.
TGAGTGGCGCCAAACAGGTCGACCTGAGCATCTGCAGCGCGAGCGGCATCGAAGAATTCCGCCTGCTGGATATTCCGATTCACCCCGGAGGCGCAAGCGTAATCCTCCACGAATCGTGCACAATCATGAAGGAGGCGCCATCGTCAAAGATGATTGCGCGCCTGATCGCACATGACGAAGCAGGCAGCGAGCGTCCGCTTGGTGAATATACGTTCAATCACACCCGCACAATGCCCGGACCGGGTGTATGGCCTCAGTTCTGAAGATGGCCGACATTCAACATCCCGGCGCATGCCTCCGCTTGCCCTTGCGCAGCAGGAACGATAGGCTTATTGCATGTACGAGGATTTCCACGTAATCGACCGCTGGACTGGCGAAGACCTTCATTGCTCATGGAGGGCCAACATCGTAGCCATCGCCACCCGTCACGCCGACGCAGTGGATATCCGTTTTGACGTGAACGGCCGCCCTATGTGGATCGCGCTTCCCTGCACCGCTTGGCTCGAGCAGAAGAAGCGCAGCGGCAAGGTCATTACCGACCAGCTCGCCGCACAGATCGGCGGACGTTACCTCAAGCAGCTGATCGATGAAGGCTACGATGCCGGCCGCGAAATCTACACCATGACAGTGCCCGAGGTTCTCGAGCATCTCGACGCAGTTGTCGCAGAAGCCAAAGCACAGGGCGGAATGCCGTTACTTCCCGTCGGCGTTTAAGCGCGCATCCTCATTCGTGCCGCAGAGCTTCCATCGGTTGCACTCCCGCGGCGCGCTTTGCCGGAATCCAGCTTGCAGCGAGCGCCACACCAATCAACAGCAAAATGCCCGATAGGAATGTGACTGGATCGTTAGGCTCGATCCCGTAGAGCATCGATTTGACGGCGCGCGTAAGCATCAACGCTGCGGCCATTCCAACCACGATTCCTGCGAGAGTCACTCCGGTGCTTTCGCGCAAAATCATCACGCGCAACTGTGCCGGCCGCGCTCCCAGCGCCAGGCGAATTCCAATTTCATTCGTGCGTTGCGCAACGTTGTATGCCATAACACCATAAATTCCCACGCATGCCAGCGTGAGCGCCAGCACCCCAAATCCTGTAGTCAGCGCGGCAAGAGCTCTTTGAATCTGGATGGTCGCGTTGATCTGTTCCCGTTGGGTGCGCACGTCGATCATCGGCAGGTCGGGGTCGACGGACTGTACAACTCGCCGAAGCGCGGGCATAAGAAGAGCTGGCTGCATGCGCGTCCGTACCTGGTAGACCATGCTGCCCACTCCTGTCTGCTGTGCGTAAGGCACGAAGAACTGAGCCGGCGGATCATCATGCAAGTTGGAATACCGCGTGTCTGCACAGATGCCGACAATCTGAATCCAGTCATTCGAACGCTCTTGATCGGCTTTGAATCTCTTGCCGATCGGATTCACATTCGGGAAATCTCTTCCGCGCCAGGGCCTGATTTACGATCGCCACTTTTTGAGACGTAGGAGTGTCCTCGGTACCAAAATCGCGCCCCGCAACAATCGGAATGCTCATGGTCGGAAAGAAATTTACGCCAACCGCGTTTTCGAATTCAGCCTGCCTTTTGTTCTTGTCGAAGGTCTCGCCTTCGGGGACGAAATCGGTATTTCCCATGCTTTCGGAGATGTAAGGGATCCATCCCGGCGCGACTTTTTCCACTCCCGGCACCGTGGCCAGCCGCTGTTCCAACTGCTGGTGCAGTTGCACACCCTTCGGGTGCGGATACCGTCGTGCGGGAGGGCTGATTTCGAAGAGCATCAAATTGTCCGCATTGAAGCCCACATCCACTGAATTCAATCCGATGAGCGTGCGGACAAAAAGTCCCGCGCCCAGCACCAGCAGCGTCGAAAGTGCGATTTGAAAAGCCACGATGGCTTTCCCGCCCAGCCCCTTGCGGCGCCTCGTAGCAGTCCGCGCAGTCTCTTTGAGGTCGCTGCTCACTTCAGAGCGAGCTGCAAGCCATGCCGGAGCCAACCCGAAGAGGACACCCGTCAAAAGCGTGACCGCTGTGGTGAATGCAAAAACGCCCCAATCCAGAGGCTCACCGTAGTCGATGCGTTCCCATCCGTTGCTCAGAAGCCTCGGTATTGCGTTGCTCCCGAAATATCCCAACAGCAACCCACCAAGCCCTCCAAGGCCCGCCAGCAGCAAGCTCTCGGTAAATAACTGGCGCAGAATGCGCGCCCGCCCCGCGCCCATCGCCAGGCGCACGCTCATTTCTTTCTGCCTCTGCGCTCCGCGGGCAAGCAGCAGGTTTGCGATGTTGGCGCACGCCAGCAGCACGACAAAACCCGTCAGGGCAAGCAGCACGTACACCGGTTTCTTCAACATTCCGTCAGCAGAATGCAAGCCCCGGCTTCCGTCCGCGAGTTCCAGGCGTGGCATCGTATTGCCCAGCGAAACCACCATCGTGGCGCGTACGGCGGCTTGCAGTTGCACATCCAGTGCAGCCTGGGCTTGAGAAGTCTTTATACCCGGCTTGATGCGACCAATCACGTTGACCCACCATAAGCCCGGATCATTGAGGATCGGTGCTTCGCGCTTGGGATCGATCACCGGCTGCATGCTGATCGGAACGACGATATCGGGTGCCTGCTGAACATTCTTTGCGCCTGTAAATCCGCGCGGATTTACACCCACGATAGTCATCGCGGTCTGATTCAATGTGATCGTTTGCCCAAGCACCGAGGGCGAGCGATCGAACTCCCGCTGCCACAAACCATCGCTGATCATGGCCACTGTTCCGGAACCGGGCGTCGTGTCGTCTGACGGCTGCAAAGCGCGGCCCAACTGCGGATGCACCCCAAGCCCGCTGTAGAAATTGCCTGATACCATCGCGGCATCGACGCGCTGCGCGTTCCCGTGTACGGTCGCGTTCATCCCATCTTCTTTGAACGCGATCAAGTCCTGCAGTACGTCATTGTGTGCGCGTAATTGCAGGTACACCGGATACGAAAAGACTGAGCTCCTGGTCACCCCATCCTGCGTCGTATCGAAGTCGCCCCACATGCCGTGCACAACTTCTTTGCCGTCGCCATTCCAGCGCAACATGCGCAATTCATCGGGATGAGGCACACTTAGCCGGTCGAGCAACACCCGCTTCGCCACCGAAAAAATCGCTGTATTGGCCCCAATCGCCAATGCCAGCGAGACGGCGGCTATCGCGGTGAAGCCCGGGCTCCTGCGCAGGAGACGCACCCCATAACGCAGATCCGCGCAAATTTCATCCCACCACCGCAGGCCAAGCGACGCGCGCATTCCCTCCTTATGAACCAGCGCGGGTCCAAGCGCGATGCGCGCCCGGCGCGAAGCCTCCGCACGGGAATGACCCGCTCGCATAAGATCGCCGATCAGGCTCTCAAGGTGGTTTTCCAGTTCCAGGTCCATCTCCGATTCAACGCGACTGCGTTCAAAGATCGCACGAAGAGACGAGCGTAGTTGCGCGCCCATTTGCCGCGAAAATGCAAAAAAGCCCCTCATGCCTTCTCCGGAGTAGCGCGAAGGATGTTTCCAATAATCCCGGCCATGCGATTCCATTTGTCAGTTTCCATCTGAAGCCGGTCGCGACCCGCCGGGGTCAGACTGTAAAACTTGGCGCGACGATTGTTTTCGCTCTCACCCCATTCGCTTGCGATTACGCCCTGATGCTCCAGGCGATAAAGCGCGGGATAGAGCGATCCTTGCTGAATCGCAAGCTCCTCGCCGGAAATCTGCTGAATGCGAAGCAACACCCCGTATCCGTGAAGAGGACTCAGGGAGACCGCTTTCAAAATCAGCAGGTCCAGAGTGCCTTGCAGCAGATCAGCCTGCTCGTCTCGCTTTTCATGGGTCATCGGTTCGCGCTCTCCTCGATGGTCTAGGAAAGAGATTACGCCCCTTCTCCTAGACAGTCAAGGAGAGCAGGCCGGGAAACACCCAAGACACCGATGAGCTAAGTGAGTAACAGTCTTCACGATTATTCGGACAAATCACAGTTACTATGTGTACTATTTCGACTTGCTTGACGGATGGGCCTGAATAAAAGCGAAAAAGGAGGATCAATCTATGGGCCACGGAATTATCGCGTGGATCATTATCGGATTGCTCGCCGGCTGGATCACTGGAAAATTGATGAAGGGGTCAGGATTCGGCTTCATCATGGACATGGTAGTTGGCCTGGTTGGCGCACTCGTCGGCGGGTTCCTCTCGAGTCTTCTGGGATTCGGTGGCGTCGGACAGCACGGACTTATCATCAGCATCGTAATCGCCGTGATAGGAGCGGTGCTGCTCACCTGGGTGCTACGGCTCATCAGCGGAAACCGCGGCGCCAACCTCTAAGGCAAACGGTTCCGCCTGACAGGTTGGGTCTGATCGAAAAACTGATTACCCCAATGCCCCAAACGCAAAAAGGCCATGCCGTAGAGGCATGGCCTTTTCTTTAAAATAATCGGCAACGCGGGCAAATCTGTAGTCGGGCTATACCCAACTGGGCAAAAGCAGTTCAGATCACCAAACGCAAAAAGGCCATGCCGTCTGGGCATGGCCCTTTTGCCGATACCAGAGTTCAGCACCTGCCGCCGGTCATGGCCCGGGAGCCACCGACAGTACAGGTGCAGCACCGTTGGAAAGAGATTTATCCTCCTGGTTTGTGGTTCCCGTGGCCAGTATCCGCATTTCGGAACCGAAGACATGATAGGAGTCATACTCCGTATCGTTGATCGCAGTATCCTTCGGCCTTGCAACCTCAATCGGCGAACAGTCGTTAGTCACACCTACAGCACCCCAACATCCCTGACGAACGATCTGTGTAGTCGCCGTGGTGACGGTCACGCTCTTGCGGGGACAAATGTACGTCTTTCCACCAATCCCCACCGGTTCGTATTCCACCATCGTCTGGGCCTGAAAGATAGGGTCAGAGGGCGACAGCTCCGTGATGAGCACCAGGCGATAGACGGCCCCGGTGGCAGCATCGATGGCAATCTCACCGTGAAAGGGCGGTATGGTTTCAAAGGGACGCAACCCAGTGTTCGGCGTTCCGAAACAGCAACAGCTACACATCCTGGGCTTCGGTGTTCATTAGGATCAGGAGCACCGAGGCCGCGTACGCTACTCGGTAAACTTCAAGTTGGTCGGATGCGTCGGCAACGCATGAGCTTGAGGCAGTTGAGATGTGGCCGGAACCTCCTTCCCCACGACTTCGAAGCTGACATCGTTCATCCACACTTCGCCGGAACCCGAGAGAAGTATTCCGAAGAAAATACCTGTTGCGTCATTTGGTACATCCAGCACCACATCACATTGTTTCCACGGTTGCGTTCCTTTAATGGCGCGATTCTGCATGTTGTCGAATGCAACCATGGTCTGTTCCTTATCGACCCGCATCCACACTCCAGCTGACCCTTCGACATCCTGCGATTTGACCCACGCGTGCAAGCGAACCCGCTTGCCCAGGTAATCGGAGGCGCTGATCTGCTGCATCAGCGTGCCGAAACCATCCGTCACCGACACGATCGATTTGAGATATGCGCTAGGCTGCCCGTTCTGAATCATCGTTTTGTCTACGCTCGTTTGGTAGTTCACAGGTTTGCTGCCCGCCAGGAACCAACCGGTAGGAGCGCCGCTCGTTTGAGTTGCGGACTGCGCGTGGACGGGCTTCAATTCAAGCGTGGCGCTCAATACGCATGTTCCAAACAACAAGCAAGAGCCGAGTGCGAACGAACTGAAAGCGCGGAGATGAGAATGCTTCGATCTGTTTTCAAGTAAGTTCATAATCCTTTTCTCCAGAACTTCTCCCTCGAAGATTCCGAGGGCGCAATCATGTTGAGGGGCTACGACAACAGAGAGCATCTTCTCTGTAAGTCGCAGAAGGCTGCGAGCATAAGCTTTGCGTCCCGACATCGCATCCGCTGCCATGTCGTCGCATGCCAATTCTCGCGTCTCTTGTATTCTGCGTCGTATCCAGTGAAATGCAGGATGATAGAAGATCACCACGCCCAACACCTCAATGAAGATGTTGCACAGGAAGTCCCTCCGGCGGACGTGCGCCAACTCATGACAAAAAACCGCTGTCATGTCGCTTGCCTGCTCGTCCTGCAACTCCGTAGGCAGAAGCACGATGGGAAGGGGCCAATTGACTGTCGCGGGGCCACCGAGCTTACTGGATGACATCAACTTGATCCGCGTGATTTCGAACAGGCTGAGGCACGACTCCCACGTTTGCTGCGCTTCTCCTGCAAGGGTCATCCCCTCCGCCGAATGCACCAGAGTCCGCGTCTTCTTAAGGCCCCATGCCAATCGCGACAGCGCGAACAGGACTGAACCAAGATAGAGAAGCAAGGCACCCTCCAAAATCAAGTCGGGAACGCCCGCCGCATTCTGCGGTTTTGCGCCCGACCATCGAATTGTTTGCCGGAGAAAGACAGGTTGGGACTCCTCTCGCCGCCCGGCATCTTGGTGCTGCAGCCGCTTTCCTCTGAGTTGGTCCTGAGCTCAACGTGTTTCGTGGGAATGCAGAAAAGACATCGCCGGCACGGTGAGCGCAAGGAACAGGCAGCCCAGCCAGACGCGGCGAAGAACTCTTCCGGAGCTCGCCCGAGCAGTCTAGCCGCGATTTCAGTGGACAAAACCAGGAGCGGGAGCTGCCACAGCGCATTGATCGCGTACGCCACAGCGAGCTTATTTGCGATTTTTCATCAGACTCTCTTTCTGTACTTAATACCAATTCGGCCAGCTCGGCCAATTTGGCTCAGTCGATCTGCTTTGTGCGAAGCATGTTCATGACAAGACCTTCCACCGAACCGTCGAACATTCGATTCAACAAATTGCGGACGGCACTTCCCAGGGCTACGTCCCGACTTCGTAACGGTCGATATCTATGCCCTGCCCACGAGCGATCTTGCGACGTGGCCCTTGCGTTGCAGCACATTGAGCATGGTTTGAACCGTCGTGTAGGCGAGTTCATCACCCAGTCGCTGCTGTACCATTTGGACGGGCGAGGGCCCGGCAGCCGACAATATTTGCATGATCCTGAGTTCTAAAGGAGTCAATCGTTTTTGGGGTTTGCGCCCTTGCACCATAGCCAGCTCCTAACGCATTAGGACTATATGCCGGATAACGATGCGATGCCTTGTGTTCGCCGTCACAGCTCACTGTGTCGACTCAACGATCGATCGGCGGAACCGCCAGCTTTTCAGCTGAAAGTGAGACGATGGTGGGCAGTCGGCCTGACCGATCGAGCTACCGTCGCTATTCTGATTCGTTGACGGTGTCACTCCCTGAGTTGTGACGAATTCCCGCTCTTTACGATGCACAATCACGGGAAGGGCGGCGCAAACGCAAAAAGGCCATGCCTCTATGGCATGGCCTTTTCTTTAAAACAATGCCGGCGATCACCTAATTTCCCACAGCCGCCCAATGCACCCAGCGTCATTCTGGTGACGAATGATTTCGAATCTGATCGAGCAGTTGTTGAGCGTGTTCTGATCCACTCCGTGCAGCCTCATTCAGCCAGTAATCCGCTACGGCGCGGTTCTTTGGAACGCCATTCACCCCTAAAGAGCGTAGCGGCCAAAACAAACCTGAATTCGTAATCGCGATGATCTCGGACATTCCTGAAGACTGACAGGGCCCTTTCATAGATCTGTTGATCATTTGCAGCAGCCCTCTCCATGTTGAACGCCTCGCGCAACTGCACATCGGGATCGTCCCTATCCATCGTCGCCAGCATTGCTGGCGAAGGGTCGCGGAGCGGATCATCATGAACATAGTAGGCACCGTATTCCGCGCGGGTTTTTATCAAGGCTTGGTAGGCAGCTTCGGCGTTTGCTTTCTGCAGCGGAATCATCGAAGATGTCATCGCCTGCAGCAGGGATT
>CAVTUP010000018.1:0-65351 GCA_963737915.1 uncultured Acidobacteriaceae bacterium
TAAGGAGCGAGAAGTTGGTGACAGCGATGACACCCTCAATACCCGGCGTCTTAAGCAGCGCATCGCTGATCTTCTGCTGAGCAGCGTCGGTGCGTTGCGCCGAAGCGCCATCGGGAAGCTGCAACGCAAGGAACATATATCCCTGGTCTTCCGTGGGAATGAATCCTCCGGGCAAGCTGCTTCCCAGATACACTGCCGCCACTGCAAGCACGATAAGGCCAAGCATGGCGAACGCGGACTTGTGAATGAGGACGCGGGATGTGCCAACAAAAGCTTCCGTGTTGCGGCGGAAGAACTTGTTGAAGAGGCCGAATCCTTTGCCGAGCAAGCCCTTTTTGCGTCCCTCCTCCCGAGGTTTCAAAAGAAGCGAGGCAAGCGCCGGAGACAGTGTGAGCGCATTGAAAGCCGATATCAGCACGGAGATCGCAATCGTCACGGCAAATTGTTGATACATGCGGCCGGTGATGCCGGGAATTGCCGCCGTTGGAATGAACACGGCCGCGAGGATGAGCGCGATCGCAACCACTGGGCCGCCCACTTCCTCCATGGCCTTCTCGGTCGCCGACTTGGGATCCATTCCCTCTTCGATATGATGCTCAACAGCCTCAACAACGATGATGGCATCATCAACCACCAGGCCGATCGCGAGCACAAGGCCAAACAACGACAGCGTGTTAATCGAAAATCCGAGCGCCGGAAAAATGATAAAAGTGCCGATCAGCGAAACAGGAACGGCCAGCAGAGGAATGAGCGTGGCGCGCCAGCCCTGCAGGAAAATGAAGACGACCAGCACCACGAGGCCGAGCGCTTCCAAAAATGTGAACAATATCTCGCGGATACCAGCGGTGACGGCCTTGGTCGTATCCAGCGGGACACTGTAAGAGATGCTCGGCGGAAACGTCGCGGAAAGCTCCTTCATGCGCTGATTGACGGCAGCCGCAGTTTGAATCGCGTTCGAGCCGGGGAGCTGATAGATCGCCATCACGCCCGACGGCGCTTGGTTATAACGCCCGGAGATGCCATACGCCTGGTCGCCGAGTTCGATGCGGGCAACGTCGCTCAGGTGCAGGATTGAGCCATCAGGATTCGCGCGAAGAATGATATTCCCAAACTCCTCGGGTTTAACCAGGCGTCCCTGCGTGCGCACCGTGTAGGTGAACTGCTGACCCTTGGGAATCGGCTCACCGCCAATCTGGCCCGCGGGATTGACATTGTTTTGCGTCTGAATCGCGGAGATAACTTCGGTTGCCGTCACGCCAAGTTTGGCCAGTTTGTCAGGCTGAACCCATACACGCAGCGCATACTGGCCACCGAACACCTGAACGCGCGAGACACCTTTAACGCGAGCTAGCTGGTCCTGAAGATTAATGATGGCGTAGTTGGTAAGGAAGTCCTGGCTTAACTTGCCGCCCGGTGAGTTGATGGCGACCAGCATAAGCGGCGAAGTAAGCGCCTTCTGCACCGTCAGACCAGCAGCTTCCACCTGGGCCGGAAGTTGGGACTGTGCCTGGTCGACGCGCAACTGGGCGAGCACCTGGTCAATATTCGGATCGGTCTTGACATCGAAATCCACGAACAGCTGAACCACGCCGTTGTTGGCGCTGACGGAGTTCATGTAGATCATGTTGTCGACGCCATTCATCTGCTGCTCGAGCGGCGTTGAGACCGCCTGGCTCACGGTCTTGGCGTCGGCGCCAGGATACGTCGCGGTGACAAGGATCTCAGGTGGAACGATGTTGGGATACTGTGATACCGGCAGAGTCAGCATTGACACAATGCCGATCACGACAGTAATAACGGCGATAACAATCGCTACGATGGGCCTGCGGATAAAGAATTTTGACATGAGTTACCTCACAGACGACGGATTCGTGTGCGAGGTCGAGACTGCCTGAAACTCCGTCGGTTGCGGACTGACCGGTGCGCCTTCGCGCAGCTTCTGAAGATTGTCGACGATGACAAATGATCCGCTTCGAAGACCGCTCTCTACAACCCAGCTATCGCCGTATTGCGGTCCGAGGGTCACGTTATTCAGATGAACAGTATTGTTCGCCGCAACCGTATAGACCTGCTGCTGACCCTGCAGTTCCGTGATCGCCAATTGCGGAACCAGAACGACATTGTGCAGAATCTGTGTCTCGGCCTTGACCCTTCCGAACTGCCCGGGGCGAAGTATATTGCCGGGATTCGGAAAGGAGGCAGCGATGCGAATCGCTCCCGTTTGAGCATTCAACTGCCGGTCAACAAAGGCCACATGGCCTTCGTGCGGATAGACTTCGCCATTCGAAAGCGTCAGTGTCAGAGGGATCTTGGAAGCCCCGTGAAGCAGGTCGCCGCCTGTGCCGGCTCTCTTCGTCAGCGCAAGATACTCGCTATCGCTGATCGAAAAATAAACCTTGATTGGATCGAGTTGAGAAACCGAAGTCAGAATCGATTGCGTGCTGACAAGATTCCCAACCTGGGTTGTTGCCTGACCCGCGACGCCAGTGACCAACGATCGAACCTTGGTAAATCCAAGATTGAGATTCGCCGTCGAAACGGCGGCTTCTGCAGTTTTGACAGTCGCCTCCGCCTGCGCCCTCTGCTGAATTTCGTTATCGAGCTGACTCCTGGCTATTGCGCGAGCTTCCGCGAGTGGCGTGTCACGGTTCACATTGATTTGAGCGAGAGACAGTTGCGCTTGCGCCTGACCTAATTGTCCTTGTGCCTGTTGAAGTGCAGCCTCAAACGGGCGAGGGTCGATCTCAAACAACACCTGCCCCTTTTCAACCTGGGAGCCTTCGCGATAATTTTGGCGTATCAGGTATCCGTTCGCCTGAGGCTGGATCTGAGCGTTGACGAAGCCGTCCAGCGTGCCCACCCACTCCCCCGTCAATGCCACATCACTCTGCTTGGCTTTAATCACCGTCACTTTCATCACAGGCTGAGGACCAGCGGAAGAAGCACCTACGTTTTTCCCGCACCCGGTCAGCAGCCCAGTGCCAAACGTCACTACTCCGAGAAAGATAATGAGAATTGCAGTTTTTAGGAATTGTTTGAGCCCGTTGCTTATGCCGCACCGCCATTCACAATCTCCAGTCAAGCGTTAAGTACTCTGCGATCGATAGTTCGTGCCGCCGAACCAAGTCAGCGTGTCCAGCTTTGATGAGCCATAGAGGATGACGGATTCATAAAGTCCCGCCGTTGAAAGTTCCACAAGCCGTAGCCGCCTCCAGGTAGCCACTTGATATTGCGCACGTCGGTATCAAATTCCGAGACACATCAGCGCGAGACCGTTCCGCATTTGCAGAATCCGGCACGCAACAAAATCAGAAATATTTTGAATCCTCTCGGCCTCAGTGAGCCTTCACAGCACCGCGAACGCGTCGCAATTTACTTTTTCGGTTCCGGTCTTTCGCTATCCGGGCGTGCGAATAGCCGAAAAATTCCTACTTCGTCGAAGGCTTATGCTTTATCGTTTGATGATGCCAATGAGGTCTCAAATCAAGTGCGTCTTGTTTAGCGTGCTGTTGTGGATATTTGTTTGCCCCACATAGCAATTCAGGCTCAGGTGAGCAGCAGGCCAACGCAGCACACGTTTTTCCATGTCTCGCTCGACAGTCCAACATCCGGGACAGTTTCTGGGCGTTTGCTGCTTTTCATTGCCCCGGCCACTGGCAATTCCACCTCGGTTGACGTAGACATCATGTCGCCTGCAAGCGTATATGTCGCCGCCAAAGAAGTGCCCCATCTCGAGCCTGGCGAGTCGATCGATATCGACGCCGACGATCTTGTCTTCCCATCCCCATTCTCGACTGCACCCGCCGGGGAATATCGCGTCCAGGCAGTGCTCGATATTCACCATAGTTACAACTACAACGGCCGCGCTCCCGGTGATCTGTTGAGCGCTCCCATCTCTATCCACGCGCCATTGACGCTCGCTCCTACGCTGGCGCTCTCGCAAGTAGTTCCAGAGCCGACTGATGCGCTTGCGGACCGCCCAGACGTAACTGCCGCCCTGAAACCGTTAGATCTGGTCAGCCCATCTCTGACCCGATTCTGGGGGCGTCAGATACATATGCGTGGGTGGGTCTTGCTGCCGCCGGATTACGATGCCCATCCCAGGCGGAAGTACCCCACCGTCTACTTCACGCACGGTTTTGGTGGCACTCTGCAAGGGATTCGAGCTCGATACGCGCCCGTCCTCTACGACCGGATGAAGCAGGAAAGATGCCTAGGATGATTTGGGTCCTGTTGGATGAAAGTAGCCCGACCGGAACCCACGAATTCGCCGATTCAGTCAACAACGGCCCGTGGGGCCACGCTTTGACCACAGAACTCATTCCCGCTCTTGAGAAGAAATACCGCATGGATGCGCGACGATCGGGCCGTTTTCTGCAAGGACACTCTTCAGGAGGTTGGTCGACGCTGTGGCTGCAAACGCACTATCCGAAAATCTTCGGCGGCACTTGGTCAACATCTCCAGATCCGAGCGACTTTCACTCTTTCAGTACGGTCGATCTCTATGCACCACACGCAAACATGTATCGCGACTCCGACGGTAAGCCAGCCCCGATCATTCGCGCCCATGGCCAGCCCCGCGCCACCATGCAACAGCTCGCACAACTCGAAGATGTAATGGGAGAATACGGTGGCCAGCTCGCGTCCTTTGAGTGGGTCTTCTCACCACGCGCCGCCGATGGCCGGCCCGAAAAGCTGTTTAGCCGCACTACCGGCGATATCAATCCACAAGTGGCGGCGTATTGGCGAAGCCACTACGACATCGTCGAGTACCTCAATAGCAATTGGAAGTCGGTCGGCCAGGACCTTCGAGGCAAGATTCACCTGATCGTTGGTACAGACGACACCTTTTACTTGGATGGAGCGGCCCATAGCCTGGAATCAACGCTGACTCGGCTTGGCGGCGACCCGCATTTCACGTTCCTGCCTGGTCGGTCCCACTTCGATGTTTATGTCATCGGAGACGATCGCTGGGCCCTCTTTGACCAGATCGCGAAAGAGATGTACCAGGTTGCGCGACCTGAAAACCGCAAACATTGAAATGGTCCGAGCTCCAACTTTTAGGAAGACCAGACACCGCAGCCCTCACGATTCTGCCGTCATCACGCTGCCAGGTGCGGACTAGTCGAGAGCGATGCTCTGCAACGTATCTGCTTCCAGACGAAACCGGAATCCAAGAATCTTTGCACGCACGGTGAGCGAATGAACACCGCGAGCTGTGTTGTCGTTGCGTTGCGTAGAACCCTTGATGATCAACTCGTGGGTGTGATTTGCGGACTCGCGAAAGGCGCGCAACTCTGCCGAGTCTGCTTGAGGCAATGTGCTGAACAGCAGTGAGCGCAGATCAATTGCATCCTTCAAGGCCTGGTGTGCGATGTAACGGTCTCGAACGGTAAGGTCTGCCGCTGCGGGGTTTGGCAATCGAGCAAGCCAGTCGCACTCCACTGAGCCACCTATAATCTGAAACCGCAGTAGCCGTAGCGGAGCATGGGTAAGCTCGCCGAAACGCATCTGAACGCCAAGATCACCAAGAAAATGGCCGACGTCGCAGAGTTGCTTCGCCAGCCTGGGAATCCCCCTCGATCTCCACTCTTCCACGTACGGATCGAAGGGGACTACGGCAGGCACGAATGACATATACATCTCCTGTGAATGAGGATTGGAGCCTAAATCGCCACCAGCCCTCGTTCACGACTGCGAATGCGGATTGTATCGTCAAGTTTGTACAGGAAGATTTTGCCGTCGCCGATCTTCCCGGTGTAGGCGGCAGTCAGAATAGTGTCAATCGCCTTCTCCACCGATTCATCTTGAAGCACAAGCTCCAATTTGATCTTCGGCAGCAAGTCCACTGCATACTCACGACCTCTGAAGACCTCGGTGTGACCCTTCTGACGACCGTGTCCTCGAACCTCTGACACCGTCATTCCTTCCACCCCAAGTTCGATGAGAGCCGCTTTGACGGACTCGAATTTATTCGGCCTTATGATCGCTTCGATCTTTGTCATATCATCCTCGATTCCTTGGCTGCGAATCAGTGGCTTGTGGCAGGCTTCGATTGCGGCTCGCTTGAGAGCCGAAGCGCGGGAACTACCTGGTCTTTCGGCATACCACCCGGTGCTGCCAACGAGGAGATAACATACTCGGGATAAGCCGAGATGCCATGCTCGTGAAGGTCGAGGCCATAGAGTTCGCCTTCTTCCGAAACGCGAAGCGTTCCGGTAAGGTTCACGAGATACATCAGAACCATGGCCACCGCGAAAGTGGACACAGTAACGATGGCGCTGCCGATGAACTGAGCTTTCAGCAGTGTGAATCCGCCGTGATAGAAGAGGCCATTGAGCGCGGCAGAATTGTCAGGTGCCAGAGGGACCGGTTGCGCCATACTTACCGCACGCAAACAGACCCAGTGACAGCGTTCCCCAGATTCCGCACATGCCGTGAACCGGCACTGCGCCGATGGGATCATCGATGCGCAGCCACTCCAGCAGCTCGACGCCGAGGCAGACGATAACACCAGCGATGCCGCCCAGAATGATTGCGCCCGTCGGGCTGACCCAGTAGCAAGGGCAGGTGATGGCGACCAGCCCGGCGAGAAAGCCGTTGACGGTAAAGCCGACATCCCACTTCTTGCTCATGAAGTAGGCGTAAATCATGGCGGTCAAGCCGGCGGCGCAGGCAGCGAGCGTGGTGTTTGCGGCAGACGCGGCCGATGCCTGCGAAGTCCATGGCCGAGAGGGTGAGCCGGGATTGAAGCCGTACCAGCCAAACCACAGAATCAGGCCGCCGGATGGCCGCGATGGTCAGATCGTGCGGCAGCATCGGCGCGCCGCCGTCCCGCTTGAACTTGCGGCCGAGACGCGGTCCGAGAACGATGGCTCCCGCGAGTGCGATGAAGCCGCCAATGGTGTGGACGACCGTCGATCCGGCGAAGTCGTGGAAGCCGGTGCCGAGCGATGGGCAGGAAGTTGCCCGCCGCTGCCCATGGTCGCGAGGAAGCCATCCGGACCCCAGGCCCAGTGACCAATGATCGGGTAGATGAAGCCGGAGACGCCAAGCGAGTAGAGCAGATCGCCGACGAAGCCGGTACGGCCGATCATGGCGCCCGAGGTGATGGTGGAGCAGGTGTCGGCAAAGGCGAACTGGAAGATCCAGACTGCAAGGAACGCGACGCCGGTGGATTCATAGGTCTCCGGCGCGTCCTGCAGGAAGAACCAGTGGTAGCCGATGAACCCGTTGCCGTGGCTGAACATGAATGCGAAGCCGATGGCGTAGAAGAGCAGGCCGCACAGGCACGTGTCAACAATGCACTCCATCAGCACGTTGACGGTTTCGCGCGAACGGCAGAAGCCTGCTTCCAGCATGGTGAAGCCGACCTGCATGCCGAAGACCAGGAACGCGGCGACCAGTGTCCATGCGGTGTTCACCGGGTTGACGATGTCAGCGGCCTTCACAGTGCTGTCAGCGGCATAAACCTTGGCAAACAAAAGTCCGGTGACTCCAGCCATGATTAAGAGAGTTATCGCGACCCCCAGCACCTTGCCTGCAAGTAGCGTTGCACCGTAGCGTCTCCACTCCGCGTCCCTCAAGCGTGATGCCAGGCGGGAAAGCTTCTGTGCGAAGGATAGTGATTCCCTTCGCTGCACAATGGACTTCATCGTGTAGTTCCTCCATTCAGAATTTGTCACCAAACAATTTGCAGCCAGGATGTGACGATGTGGGGATAGCAAGGGCAGAGCGCAAAAAACAACTTTGGAGCTTGCAATAAGCTTTTTCTCAAACTGGGTACGAAGAAGCGTGATGGTTGCGAATCAAAGGTCCTAAAACGATTGAGTGCTCGACTCCTTCGCGAGGTAAACTTCGCCTGAGCCAGAAATTGTGAATCCAGACCGATGTGCAAGGTCGAGAGCAAATTGGTAGATGGCTCGAACTTTTTTTAATTAGAACGTGCGGTTTATAAAGATTAAATAAGGAAACAGTAAAGACCGAAGATTGCGCTCTACACACCCAGCACTGTCGAATTTTCACCGGGTTGATCGCAAGGGCTCATGCCAGGGTCAGGAGAACAAGCAAATTTTCCGTTAGGAACAATGGTGCAACGCTAAAGATGCCGCAGGCATATATCGCAGTAAGTCCTTAGCATGGAGAACGATTACCTCGCTTCTATCCATGTCCAAAGGTGCCTCGAAATCAACTGAAAATATCCATCACCAAGCTGGCGTGGATCCGATGTCTTGCACAGTTGCTGGTGCAGCCAATGATTTCAGTTAACAAGCGCTGTTCAAAATATCGATTCGGTCAGGTCCTAAAGATGTTGCCGAAGATAATGTCGGCTACTCAATCTCATTTCTATTGGTTCGCCCTTGTTGCTCTCCGATTCACAACCATTCTCGTATCGCTTAGAAAGCCGAGATCGGCGTCGTTAACAAAGGAAATGCGGGAGCGTTGACCGGGGCTTTCAGCGTTGCAGACGACAGGCGGCCAGCCTTGCTGGGATCAAAAGCCATAAACCCTAAGCTGAATGCCGGCGAATTCGATCCTAGGGTAAAGTTGTCCACTCCTGGTGCCGGATTGAGAAACATTGGATTCGCAAACAGGGATTGCGCATCCTCGCCCTGACTTTGCCATTGTTTGAACGTCAACCAGGTGATCGGTGGCTGCTGTCCTCCATTCGCCGGAAAGTAGGGCGTCTTGAAAAAGGGACTAGCCGGCTGTCCTCCGGCCACGCTCTTGTTGAAATAAAGATTGTCGTTGAAGCTGAAATAGCTGGTGCAGACAGTTTTCCCCTCGCAATACCAGTATCCGTATTGGATCGAAGCCTTGTCGTAGTAGAAGATGTTCCTCTTGTAAATCACCGACAGAAACGTCGTGTCATTATGGCGGTCCATTGCCCCCATCGCGCCATACGCAAGAATATTGTTGATGAACTGGTTCGCCGGGGGCGCGGGATTTGGCGGAGCGGCAGCCCACGAGTTCGCGTGTAGGCTCGCGTCGGTCGTTCTGTACACCAGATTGTTCTGCATCAGAACACCTGAAGTGCCGGCGTCTACATAAAGCCCCCAACCTCCATAGGTGCCCGGGGTATGTTCGATATCGTGCACTCTGTTGTTGAGCACCCTGTTCCCTGTATTGACTCCGCTGAGGAAGTAGACCGCTCCCATATCCTCGGTGATCCCCTGTCCTAAATCGTGGATATGGTTGTATTGCACAACGTCGTCGTGCGCGAAGTTGCAGGTGTAGCCCCAATTGAACCCCACACCGACACCCGTATTGTAGAAATCGGAAATCTCGTTGTGCTCCACGAGAACATGATGGGCATCCCCCACTAGAACGGCGAATCCAACCACAGCAACCCTTCCGCCTCCGGTGATCAGGTTATTCCCGATGTAAATGTGTTGGGGCACGTTGCCGTCATTATGGGCGCCAGACCCCACGCAGGTCGCCATACCGCCGACCCGAATCCCACCTCCACCAGTGTCCGTAATCAGGCCATCACGAAATTGCGCCAGATATGGTGTCGCTCCCCCCGCAACGCCGGTGCCGAGAAACTCGATGCCATACGCGCCCGTGTGCGCGATCGTGTCGCTTTCGAAAACTACGCCCGTAGAATTGGTGAGGGTCAGTGCCGCAGGCGTTGCATGGTCAGCTTGGCCTGACAGATATCCGCCGCCCGTCGGGACCTGCCAGTCACTGTGGGCAAACGTAAGTCCCTGGAACGTGACGTGGCCCAGATTGGTTGCTGAAAGAATTTTCTGAAGCCGCGGTGCAATGATCGTTGTACCGCTCATGGTCTCGCCGGCCTTGGGGAGGTAGGTAATCAATCCGGTCGGTCGATCTACGTAGAACTGCCCCGGTACCTTCAGTGCTTCTTTCACGTTCTCAAGCAGAAAGCGATGACCGGGAATAAACCCGGTGAAAAAGCTCTGCTTCGACAGCGAGGCAGTCGTAATAATCCTCTGAGTTGCTGTATTCACGGATGAAATACGCATATGAGGGACGTCCCACGCCTCAAAATTAATTAACTCCACATCACCGAGGTTTGCCATCGTGGTGGGTACTCCACCAATAGCGTGTGTCGAATACGACAATTCATTCACACTCGTTGTGCTGCCGGTGGTGCTGTACTCGTTCGCTATATAGAGATAGCCGCTAGGGGTGGTCCGCGGCCTGTATCGCCGCGCTCCGTTAACCCACAGTTGAGTAAAGTACACGCCCGACGGCAGCGTCAGCTCCCAGGAGTTGTTCGGTCCGAGCCTCCAGTTTGTGAGGAGACGTCCGCCGCTGATCACGGGCGTTTCTCCCGGGTAGTTCGCATAGAGGATGGGAGTGGTTGCCGTCCCCGAATCTTCGGCGGTAAATGTCCACGTTGACGGAAGGTAATAAGTGCCATTCCGGATGAGAACGACGATTGTTCGCCCGCTCACTCGCGTCTTCAGCCCTTGGACAGCAACGCGTGCCCGGTCGACAGTACGGAACGGCTGCGATAGAGTTCCCGGCCAACCGTCATTGCCGTTCGCGGCGACATAGAAATCCCCCGTCGCGCTCGTGTTCGGCCCCAACAATACCGCGATTGCCAACGCCAGCACTAGAACAATGGGATTGCCCTGCGCAGCCCATGCGGATACGTATCCGCCTGCTGCAGCAGCCAGAAACGAATATCCGAGATTGACAAACATGTAGGCGGGCTGAGGTTTTCCGCGTTCGCCAACCCAGCTCGGCGTCAGCTTTGCAAGCAGCGCGGTGATCGCGATGACCAGCAGCGCCATCGTGGAGAAGCCTGCTACCAACGCCATGAAGGCGCGCAAAATCACCACGGCTTTTTCTCAGGCTCAGTTGGCGATCCCACTTCGCCCCGCTCGATGCGCGCAAGAAAAGTTCGCGCCAGTCGCGATTCGCCGGGATGGCTTTCGCCGTGAATCGAGCAGAGATCGAGGAACTCATCACAAAGCGCGTGGCGCTCATCCTGTTGCGCAAAGACACCCTGCAGAGCAAGTGCCAGTTCGCGCAACCGACCCGCTTCAGGCCACGCGTTCTGTGCTTCCTCCATCGCCGCATAGTCGGAGAAGAGACCGTTGCGGCCATGCGAGCATTCTTCGAGGCAGGCCAGCAACTGCTCCGCGAAGATGCGGCCCAGTGTATCCAGTTGGTCGGGTTCCATTGCGTCGCGCGGGTCCATGTCTTTCCTGGGCTTCATTGCTGCATTACTTTCCCTGCATTGCCGCTTCGACTTCATCGGCGGTGTGCGCTAGATCGCCATCGAGATCAATCAGCTTGCCATCCGCTCCCACTAGAAAATCGCACTCGATGCGAACGCCGAGCTTTTCCTCGGGAATATAGATGCCGGGCTCAATCGTGAACACCATCCCCGGTTTCAACACCGCGGGATAATCTGCCGGATCGTGCACGTCTATTCCAACCATGTGACCCAGGCCGTGCAGCCAGTATTCGCCGAGAGGCTTTCCATGCGAATCTTTGCCGTGCGTATTGATGTAGTTATAGGCCACGCTGTCGAGAGAGTTCGGATCCTTGTGATCGCGATCGTTGATCGTGGACTTTCCAGAAACGAATGCCTCGATGGCTGCCTTCTGAGAGCCAAGCACGATGTCGTAAATCTCGCGCTGCCTAGGCGTGAAGTGCCCGTTGGCCGGCACCGTACGCGTGATGTCAGAGGCATACATCGAGAACTCGCACGCCGCATCCACCACCACGATATCGCCATCCTGCATGGTTCGTGAGTTGTCGGAGTAGTGCAGCGTCGTCGAATTGATTCCCGATCCCACGATTGGCGCATAAGACGGTCGCTCGCATCCGCTCTCCAGCCATGCGGCCGTCATCTTGCCCGCCACGGCGCGTTCCGTCTCGCCGGGCTTCACAGACTTCATCATCACTTTCTGCGCGACAATCGAGGCACTCGAAGCCTTCTTCAGCAGATCGATTTCGCCATCATCCTTGAACTCGCGGAGAGGCATGACCAGGGCGCTTACATCATGAGATGGGGGCCCTTCGATGCTCAATGTGGCTGCGGTAAAAGTCAGAAGCGCATCGGCGGATTTCACGCCCGGTTGCGTCCACACCTTCCGCGCCATGCGACGATCTGCGGCGATCAAACGGTTCAACGTGGCCGGAAGCGTGGTCAGATCCGCCACCTGATCCGCTCCCGTCGCCGCAACTACTCCCGGCGACGCTGCATCCAGCTTCGCCCCGGTGAATTTTTCCACCCGTAGATCGCGGGTGGGCAGAAAGAGTATCTCCTTGTAGCCGGCGCTCTTCCCTGGCTGTGCGTTATCTCCAACCAAAAGAAGTGCAGCGCCAGGTTCGGTCCAACCCGTGAGGTAATAGAAATCTGAGTCTTGCCGATATGGCATGAAGTCCAACACTGGCTCTGCCGCTGCAAATAAAACCGCTACCCCGCCATTGAGTTTGGCGGCGAGGGCAGCGCGCCGGGCATGGTAAGTACTTGAAGGCTGTTTTTCCAGTGCCTCCAGCGTCGGCAGACACACGACTGTGGACAGCAGCAGGAGGAGAGCAATAAACCTCGACACTTTCATCCCGTTATTGTCGCCGGTTGTGCTGCTGCGTGCAAAACGAGATCCTTTTGCGCGAGGGAATATTCGCCCTTGCGTCTTTAGAAAGCAGGCAGAGCTTTATCGGGCATCGCGGCCATCGGATCTTCGCAGTATTTGCTTTCTTCTTCGTCAAGGATTTGAAGGAAGAGGCGCGCCGTGACAGGTCGCCCGAAGAGCCATCCCTGTCCGTAGACATTTTCATGTCCCGCGGCGAAGTAGTTGGCCTGCGCACGGGTCTCGATGCCTTCTACAATCACATGCAGCTTCAGCGTCTCCGCCATCGTCAGAATCTGAGGAAGAATAGAAACCGTAACCGCGTCAGTGCCAATAGCCTTGGTGAAGGCCTTGTCTATCTTGATGGAATCCACGGAAAGATCATGCAGATATGCCAGGCTCGAATAGCCGGTGCCGAAGTCGTCGATATGAACGAAATGCCCCTTTTGGCGAAGGCGCAGAATCGTATCCTTTGCCACTTGTCGTCGAGCCGTATAGCTTTCTGTAATCTCGATGCCTAGGCTCCTCGCAGAGATTTCAGCATCGAAGAGTGCGTCCTCAAGCATGGGTACAAAACCCGAATCCCCAAGATCGGCCGCGGCAATGTTCACATTTACGCGAAAATCGGGACGTGCGCGCATCGTGCTTCCGAAATCGCGTAGAACGTGTCGCACCACGAGTTTCGTGATGTCGCCTACAAAGCCACGTTCTTCGGCAACTTTCACAAACACGTCGGGGCTCACCGCGTTGTTGTATTCATCGGTCCAGCGCACCAGGGCCTCTGCTTCAACAATGCGGCCGGTGGTCAGATCCACAATTGGCTGGTAGACCACGGTTAAGGCGTCTCCACGAATCGCGCGCGCGAGTTGCTGCTCGACGCTCTTGTTGCGTCTGTACAAAAGAGGACAGAGCAAGCCGAGCAAAACGCCTGAAAAGCCGCCGAGCGCTACAAATGCGGTGATGTATCGATGGCTGCCAAGCAGCGCGTCAGGGACGCTCATGTGAGCGGTCATGCAAGTGGCGTACTCGTTCGAACAACGCGTTGCATAAAGGCTGTCGCCTATGCGTGTCTTGCCTTCGGTCGTGACAATTGAACTTAAATCCGACCCTTGCGACGATGGAAGCTCGCCTAACAGTTGTCCTGTTTGGCGAGTCGGAGCATCTTGAACCGTAACGGCATAACGCATCGGAAGAGCCGCAAGCGTTTTGAGATTGTAAGGGTTGTAGACAACAAAAGAATCGCCTGTCTGAATCGCAATGACCATCTGGTCATCCACACGAAAAGGTGGAAGATTCTTGAACAGTTTGGTTCCGTCACCCTGTGAGATATCGGGTTGGTATTGCGCTTGCACTTGGTCGGTGCGGCCCAATGTAGTGGAGCACTCAATTCTCCCATTGCGGATGCGACCACCAGCCTTCAAATACTGCGACTGGAAAACGAGCTTACGGAAGAATGCGATTTCAGAGTCGGAACAAGCGGGATACGGCGAAGTATTCATTCGCGATAAAACCGCACGCGATTCAGCGCTAGACGAAGCTGCATCAGCTAATACGCGGTTTGCATACTGGTCGAGCCTCGACTCTGCTTGTCGTATCGCGATCGCGCGCCCCAGCAGATATCCGCTCAGCGTGCCAAGGGCCGCAAGGACAATCGTCGAGAACACGGTGACCACAGTACGCTGGAAGACAGTACGCATCGAGAATGCGTGTATTCTTCCAATAATTTGGCGCGAGTGCTGCTCCTCTTAAGTGGTACAGGTCTGCCTCTCGGGTAACAATCTGTCTAAGTAATTGAAATAATTCACTTAATATGCAAATTTATCAAGGTACTATCGTACATTCTCAGCAGCGCCTTTCTAGCCGTTACAACTTTCTAGGATAGAAGTCGGTGAAATCGATTGCGCTCCACGCCAGACCATAGAAGCGCTGCGGTGCGGGTCTTCCAAATCGCTCTTTAACGTATCGCACGTTGAAATTCCTTGGAAAACGCCGTATGCTAAGGATGCAGACGAATTTGTCCGCCTGAGTTGCCGTGGGTCTGCCGGCTGGCGGAGAGATGAGTGGGCTTATAGCCCACTTTTTATTTGGTGCAAATCCCTCCCGGAAATGGGCGCCGATTTGGCCGGGTCTCCACCAAACAGGACCCAGCAAGCCGGCGTGCCAGCGGCGGGATCAGACAGACTCTGTTGGACTTGCAATAGCAGGACGAATGGCGGCAAAGCTGGACCAAATTCGAGCAGCGGCGGAACGAGTGGCCGCATCACACGGGTTGGACGTGGTGAATGTTGAACTGGCCGGCCCCGTCAAGGAACGTGTCTTACGCGTTTTCCTCGAGAAGAACGGCGAGGGACGCAAACGGTTGAAGGCGGAGATTGAGGCCGGAGTTGAAGGGCTCCCGGAGCGACTCGCGGAGGGCAAGCTAAGCGTGGAACAGCTTTCGGGTGTTACACACGAAGATTGTGCGGCCTTCAGCCAGGATTTTGGAGTACTGCTTGACGTCGAAGATCTGGTTCCAGATGGGGAGTACACCCTGGAAGCTAGCTCTCCGGGGTTGGACCGTAAGCTAAGCAAGCCGGAAGAGTTTCAGCGGTTTGCAGGCTGCCTTATCAAGGTGCAGACGTTTGAGCCGGTTCGGAATAACAGACACTGGCGTGGACGATTACAGGGCAGCTCGAGCGGCAAAATTACGCTCGACCTTGCCGCCACGAATCAAAATAGCAAGAGCAGGAAAGCCGGAGTAAGCACCGTTGAAATTGCGCTGGGAAACGTCGAGAAAGCGGAGCTGATTCCGGAGATTTAGCCTGACTGGCGGGCAACTGAAGTGCTGGGCATGGCTGAGACCTCAACCCTTCATCAACAATTCAACTGCGCGGTCAGGCCCTGAAATTGGCGCTGCCGCCGCAACAATCCGAGAGAGTAAGCACAGTATGGCCAGCGCTTTGTATCAGAGTATCGAACTCCTCAGCCGCGAGAAGGGCATTGAGCCCCAAATCGTCGTGGGAGCCGTCGAAGAGGCAATTGCCCTCGCCACCCGCAAGTACTACAAGACGCAGGAAAACATGCGCGGGGAGTTGAACAAGGACACCGGCGAGATTACGGCCTACATTTTCAAGACTGTTGTGGCCGACGAAGAGCTGCTCGAGGATCCGGTCAACCAAATCACGTTGGCTGAAGCCAATGAACTCGCTCCGGGGGTTGAAGTTGGCAGCGAGATTCGCCTGTATCGCGACACAAGTCCACTCGGCCGCATCGCCGCGCAATTGGCAAAGCAAGTCATCTTCCAAAAGGTTCGTGAAGCCGAACGCGACACCGTATTCAACGAATACGCGCATCGCGAAAAAGAGGTCCTGAACGCTACGGTCAAGCGCCTCGAAGGTCAGGATGTCATCTATGATCTCGGCAAGGCTGAAGCGCGCTGCCCGAAGCGGGAACAATCGCGGTTGGAACAGTTCTCCATCGGAGAACGCGTTCGCGTGGTTCTCCTGAAGGTAGATCGCGCCGCCAAAGGCCCACAGGTGATCGTCTCGCGCGCCGCGCCAGAGCTCGTGCAGAACCTCTTCCAGTCTGAGGTTCCCGAGATCTACGACAACACCGTAGCCATCCGCGCCATCGCGCGTGAGGCGGGGGAGCGCACCAAGATAGCCGTCCAGAGCCGGGATAAGGATGTTGATCCCGTTGGTGCCTGTGTAGGCATGAAGGGTATGCGCGTACAGTCCATCATCCGTGAGCTGCGCGGCGAAAAAATCGACATCATTGAATTCAGTGACGAGATCACCACATTTGCCGAAAAGGCTCTACAGCCTGCCAAGGTCAGCCGCGTCTCAATCTCCGACCTGACCGATAAGCAGCTTGAAGTCATCGTCGACGATACGCAACTCTCTCTGGCGATAGGCAAGAAGGGCCAGAACGTCCGCCTTGCAGCCAAGCTGCTGGGCTGGAAGATCGACATCAAGAGCGAAGAGGAGAAGCGCCAGGAGGTCGAGCAGCAGATGCAGGCTCTCACTGGCGGCCCCTCAACGCCAATCGAGCAAGTCACCGAACTGGGAGAAGGCATCATCCAAAAGCTGGTGGCTGCCGGTATCACAACCGTCGAGTCGCTGGCCGACATGACGCCGGAGCAGTTGGAAGAGATTCCCGGAATCGGCGAGAAGACACTGGAGCGCATCAGCGTCGCTGTTCGCCACTACTTTGGCCACTTCGAAGAGGGTGAAGAAGGCGCACCGAGCGAGTTGCCAGAAGAGTCCGCCGCCGAGTCGGCCGCTGCAGATACAGAGAATCTCTCGGAAGGCGCATCGGAAGTGGAGACGCCCTCAGCAGTGGCAGAAACCGCCGATGCGGAACTGGAAAACGCCGAAGAGGTCCTTGAAGAGGCAGAAAGTCTTCGTGCCGCCGCTGCGGAGAATGACGACTTGTCCGCCGCTGATGTCGACACGGAAGCATTACTTGAGCAACAGGCCGAGGACGAGAGTCTCACCGCGGCAGAACTGGCCGTGGAAAACATTCCCCCGGCAGACGAAATCGACCTTCCTGAGTTGGAAGCCGAGCAGAATGAGATAGGTAAGACCGAGAAAAATGAAGAGGACGGCGCGTAAGATGCGCCGAAAAGTTCAATGCCATTCAAGAGATAATGGTAGTGACCAAAACAGCCAATGCCATGAGGTAGCTATGAGCGACTAAGGGCTTTGGGTAGCACATTCTGAAAAGAGGCGGATGAGCAAGGTTCGAATTAACGATCTCGCGCGAGAGATGGAAGTCAAGAGCCGTCAGATTCTTGACGTGTTGGGAGAACTCGGCCTGGGTGAAGGCAAGACCCACTCCAGCTCTATTGAGGATCATGAGGCCGAAAAGGTTCGCGCTCAGTTTGAGCGTGGATCCAAAGCGACGGGCCACGCGAGCGGCACTTCTTCTCGCGGCTCCCAGTCCATTGCACCCAAAATCGATCTTTCTCATGTCTCCAAGCCTGGAGACGTGATGAAGGCAATACTGGCAAAGAAACAGGAACAGGAAGCCGAAGCCCGCAGGGGTACTGCGCCTTCGCGCACTGTTGCTCCAGCCCCGCCCAAAGCTCCCGCTAAGCCGGCAACTCCTGCAGTAACCGTTGCCGCGCCGCCAGCAGTAGTCGCACGCCCGGAGCCCCGCAAGATCGTTCCGCAAGCTCGGCCTGCGCCAGCCATTATTCCTCCCGTCACTCCTGCCATTGCCTCGCGACCACCCTCAGGGCCTGTGGTCGCCAAAGCTCCTGTGTCGGCAGGTCCCGCGCGTCCCGCGGTGACGGTTGTCCCGCCATCGGGAGTCGTCGTCGCAGTAAAACCGCCGGCACCCGCAGCGTCAACCACGGCTCAACCGCGCCCAGCCGAGCACCCACCTGCTCCTCCAAAGCCGGCCGCGCCAAAATCGACAGTCGCTCCGTCGGCCACTGCACCCGCTACTCCTGAAGTCGTCGAGGTCGTTGCGCCCGTGCCCGTTGTCGAGTCGCCTGCTCCAATTGCCGAAGTTTCGGCCGTTCAGCCCACTATCTCCGCATCGCAGCAAGAGGTTTCCAGTGGTGCGCCTACTGAGCACCCTGCAGTCCCGCACCGTCCGGCAACGCAGGCTGACCAGGCGCCCGTTCCTCCACCGCCTCCTGCTCCTCCGATACGCCGCGTTGTGATGCCACAAACCGGCCCTCGTCCGGTTTACAAGGCCCCAATCGTGGCCCCAAGCGCAACTGCCCCAGCAGCCCCAGCTGCGGGCATTCAGCGCGGGAAGCCAATCTTCGATCGTCGGCCCTCGGGTCCCCCGAGTGGTGGCCCCGGTGGCTACCCTCAACGGACATCTAGCGGCCCCTCAAGCCCCGGCCAGTTCCCTGGCGGTCCGCGACCAAAGCATCCTACACGCACCACACCCGGCGGCTTCGCAGGTCCCGGCGGGCCTGGCGCTCGTCCAGGCTTTGGTGCCCGCCCCGGATTCGGCGCGCCACGCCCTGGCGGATTTGGTGGCCCACGTCCCGGTGCTGGAGGCCCTCCGCCTGCCGGCGAAGCTCCGCGCCCGCAACGTGCCGCTCCCAGAGGACGCGGCGGACGCCCGCAGTATCCCAAGACGAAGGAAGGCCCGATGAAGGGCTTTGTGCCGCCGCCACGTTTTGGCGGAGCCACAAACTTCAGCAATGAGCCGCTGCCCATCACCCGTGAAATCACGGTGACGGAGGGCATCAGCGTAAAGGACTTGGCCGAGAAGCTTGAGATTCGCGCCAAAGACCTGATCGCGACACTGCTCATGCGCGGAGTCTTCGTCACGGTCAACCAGTCTCTCGACGCTGAGATGGTCAAGGATGTCGCCACTCGATTCGGTGTCGGCGCCAACGTCATCAGCTACGAAGAAGAGATCGCAAACCAGGCCATCGAAGAAGTTCTCGAAGCTGAGAATACCGGTGAGCTCGAGGTTCCGCGCTCTCCCGTCGTTACCGTCATGGGCCACGTCGATCACGGCAAGACCTCACTGCTCGACGCCATCCGTGAAACCGACGTGGCAGCTGGCGAAGCTGGCGGCATCACCCAGCACATCGGCGCATACAAGGTCCGCTTCGCAAAGGAAGGCTCTCCTGCCTCCGGTCGCGAAATCGTCTTCCTCGATACGCCGGGCCACGAAGCCTTCACCCGCATGAGAGCCCGCGGTGCAAAGGTGACGGATATCGTCGTCATCGTGGTTGCGGCCGACGACGGCGTCATGCCCCAGACGCTCGAAGCCATCGATCACGCCAAGGCCGCGGAAGTACCCATCATCGTGGCCGTAAACAAGATCGATAAGCCCGAGGCAAATCCTGATCGCGTAAAGAAGCAGCTCGCCGACCGCGGTCTCATTCCAGAAGAATGGGCTGGTTCCGGCGACACCGGAACCGTCTTCGTCGAAGTCTCCGCCAAGAAGCGCAAGAACCTCGACCTGCTGCTTGAAATGATCTGCCTTGTCTCCGACATCAAGGCTCCGAAAGCAACTCCGGGCCGGAAGGCCGTTGGATCTGTCCTCGAAGCCAAGTTGGATCGCGGCCGTGGCGCTGTTGCCACCGTCCTAGTTCAGGATGGAACGCTGCGTCTCAACGACAGCTATATCGTCGGCAATACGTTCGGCAAAGTCCGCGCAATGTTTGATGATCGTGGGCGGCCTCTTGAAGAAGCTGGTCCATCGACCCCGATCGAAGTGCTCGGCCTCGAAGCCATGCCGGATTCCGGAGACACGTTCCTGGTCGTTGCCGATCGTGACAAGGCCAAGGGCATCGCTCAATACCGCAAGATGAAGGAGCGCGAAGCGCAACTCGCCAAGAGTTCGCGTGTCTCGCTCGAAGGTCTTGCCGAACAGATTCGTCAAGCGGGCGTCAAGGATCTCGCCCTCATCATCAAGGGCGACGTCACTGGCTCCGTCGAAGTGCTCGCCGACTCACTGGTTCGCATGTCAACCGAGAAAGTCCGCGTCAAGGTCATCCATTCAGGCGTCGGTTCCATTACCGAGAGCGACGTGCTGTTGGCGACCGCCTCGAACGCGATCATCATCGGCTTCAACGTGCGACCTGAACGCAAGGCAGCGGAGTTGGCTCAACAGGAGAGCGTGGAGATTCGCCTGCACTCGATCATCTACGAGTTACAGGACGAAATGCGACTCGCCATGCTTGGTCTGCTCGATCCAACGTTCAAGGAAAACTACGTCGGCCGCGCCGAAGTCATCAATGTATTCCGCATTCCGAAGGTCGGCACCATCGCCGGCTGCCGAGTGCAGGACGGCGTGATTCGCCGCGATGCCGAGGTAAAGGTAATGCGCGGCGGCGAGCAAGTCTGGAAGGGCAAGATCGGTTCGCTCAAGCGCTTCAAAGACGATGCACGCGAAGTCACGAACGGCATGGAGTGCGGTATCGGCCTTGCCGGATTCAGCGACTTGAAAGAAGGCGACTTGATCGAAGCCTTCTCGACTGAGAAACTCGCCGCCGATCTTGGAGCACTGACTTCCGCCAAGGCATAACTCTACAAACCGTCCACACCCACATGGCCCACTTCTTCACAGAAGCGGGCCATTCCTTTTGATCTCCAAAGCAAAATATCCGAACACTTCGCTGGTTTCCTCCGTCTTGGCGTATATACAACGTGGGGAGCTCGCACATGTTTCGCTTGTTCGGCTGCCGTATGAGGGGGTAGGAAGCGAGTCTTGACCACCGGCCCAGATGCGGAGTTTACGGCGCTCGTGCAACGCCAATCGCGATTTGTCTTTCAAGTCGCCTACGCGATCCTGCTCAACTCCCATGACGCTGAAGATGCAGTTCAGGAGACCTTCTTGAAGCTCTATCGCAATCGCGGATGGCAAAACGTCGACAACGAGCGCGCATTTCTGGCCCGTGTCGCGTGGCGCGTCGCGGTCGACCTGCGGTCCCAATGGTTGCGAGCGCCAAAGTTCTCCTTGGGTCCCGAAGAGATAACAACCTCCATCAATGAATCGCCATCTTCGCTGCCCAACCCGGAACAATCGCTGACCTCGGCCAATGAACACGCCGTCGTCCACGCCATGATCGACGCGCTGCCCGAAGAACTTCGTTTGCCCCTGGTGCTTTCAGCATTCGACGAACTCAACTCGCGCGAGATCGCGAAGATACTCAGAATCCCCGAAGGCACGGTCCGCACCCGTTTGCAGCGCGCACGGCAGATGCTGCGCCAGAAACTCCAGTCACTCCGGGAGACTCGCTATGCATAATGACGACGCTCTCGACCTCTTGCTCAACGAAGCTCTCACCACCTATGCCGAGCCTGCCGCTGGTCTGGAACAACGAATCATTGCTCGCGTTGAACGGGTGGGAACAGACTCGTCCGCTCCGACGTTGCATCGCTGGCCCGGTTGGGCGGTCGTTCTTCCTTTGGCAGCCTGCATCCTTCTGTTCTTTGCAATGCCCAATCGGCAGACGGAGTCGAATCAAGTCTCGAAATCACAACGGCCCCAGCAGAATTCGATCATTACCACTCCGACCACGCCATCCCAGACGCTGAAACAGCCTCCAGTCCATCCGCCCAAACACCAATCACCATCGGCGCGGCTTCACACATCATCGCCTTCGTCGGTTCCTGTTCCAGCCCACAAGCTCGAAGTCTTCCCTACCCCGCAGCCTCTGGGCCCGCAAGAGCAGGCTCTGGTCCAGTTGGCTTCGCCAGCCGCCACACCAGCCCGTCAAGCCCTTCTCGAGACGAAGCCACAGAGCGATGCTCCGCTGGAGATTTCCGCCATTCGCGTTCCACCAATTTCAACGCCCGACGAGGGCAAAAATTAAGGAGAAACTCATGCGCAAGATTACGATCATTTTTTGCCTTCTGCTCTTCGCCCTTTCCGGCGGGATGAGGACATCGGCCCAGGACGCACCCCCGGCTGCGGATTCAGCGAAAACTTCAGAGCCGCCGATCCACTTTTTCCACCTTGAATTCCTGGTCCAGGAACTCGGCTCCGACGGCAAGCCGGTAAACAGCCGATCCTATTCGAGTACAGCGTGCACAGGCGGGCGGTCCAGGCAAGACATCTCGATCCGAGCTGGTTCGAAAATCCCGGTTCCGACCGGCTTTTCTTCTGGATCCGGGACTCCCGCCACCTATCAATACATGGACATAGGCATCAGCATCGATGTGCGTGAAGCTCGCGAGGTAAACGGAAAATTCTCGGCCACATTTGTCGCCGACATAAGCAGCCTCGCGCGTGAGCCCGATTCAGGCAGCGTCACGGTAGTCCGAAACAACCGCTGGCAGGCACCTGTCCTTCTCCCATTGAACAAGGCGACGGTCGTCTTCACATCAGACGCGCTCGACACCAAGGGAAGCATGCAGCTCGTGGTGACAGCCACACAGGTACAGTAGGTCTTTCAACGCTGGGAGGTCCGCTTCTCTTGCATTGGCCGAGTGTCCCAGAGCCTGCCCTGAGCGCAGTCGAAGGGTCTCGCTTCTGAGACCTGGGACATGAAGATTGCGAGACGCCCGTTGCCGTGTTCCAGACGCAGTCTACTTCTGCGCCTCCTGCTGGTAGCAGCGCAAGCTGCTCTTCAAAACACCAGCTTCGCCCCAAACTGAATCTGCCGCGACGTCGTCGAAGTCGACGTCACCAGCCCAGCCGTGGGCGAGATCCCCGATGTCGCCGACGTATACACCACCTCATTGGGAGTCATGAAGTTCGTATGATTCAGCACGTTGAAAAACTCCGCGCGAAACTGCAGTCCCAACCGCTCCGTCAGATGTGCGTTCTTCGTAGCTGAGAAATCCAACTCCGCCAATCCCGGTCCAGTCATAGAATCTCGGGACACATTCCCGTACGTCCCTGTCGCAGGGGGCAAAAACGCCTCCGGGTTGAAATACTGGCTCGTCGTTCTCGGATAAAGCTTTCCATTGAAATTTGGATTCCAGTTTGGCCGCACCGGATTGCGCGTATCCCCATTGCCCGTTGGGTTGTAGCCAAGTTGTGGTGTAAACGGAAAACCCGTCATTACATTCGCAATCGCGCTCACCGTCCAACCGCTGGTCAAAACGCTCACCGGCTTGGATGAGTGGGTCAGAAAACGCTGGCCCTTTCCAAATGGCAGTTCGTAGCTCCCATTCAGCGACGCCAGGTGCCGCACGTCTGTCGCCGCAGGCCCCCAGTCCAACATCGGCTGCAGCGGAAACATCACAAACGCCGGTGTATTTCCGCTCACACTTGTATTCCACGCCGACCCGTCGTCCAGATTCTTCGCGAACGTGTAGTTCCCCCGAAATTGAAATCCATTCCCAAACGAACGTCGTACATCCACAAGCAGCGAATTGTATGAGCCAGTGCCCTGCGAAACCCACGACGTGGTATTCGCAAGAGCCGGATTCGCATTCTTTGATCCCGCCGGATAAAAGACCGTTCCGTCAGGCAGGTACGTCGGAACCGGCTCGTTCATATCTTCTGAGAGAATCTGGTGGTAACTGTGAGATCCGACATATCCCACGGTGAGCGTTGTCCGCGGCGCAATCTGCTGTTCCACGCGTAAACTCCAGCTCAACACCGCGGGAGTGTCGATATCCGGCTGTACATTGCTCGGAGAAACCTTGGTCCCCGCCGGTGGAGGCGTCCCCGGCGTGATGTTCAGATCTGCAACCGGAATGTTGCTGATCGATTGCGCCGTATTGAATGGCGCGGTCTGATCCAGCCTGTAATCCAGCGTGTCGAGCAATCCGTGATACACCCCGAAGCCCCCACGAATCGCCGTTCTCCCGTCTCCCCGCACGTCATACGCAAAACCCACGCGCGGCTCCGGCAAGAATACGGCGCGATTCTTCGTCAGCGCCGAACCGCCAATACGCGGCTGCGTTTCGAGAACGCCATCCGTGATCACGTAATTCGAAGCCCGCCCCTGCACCTCGTTCCAACCATTTGTCGACTCCGATCTGAAGCCGGCCCGCACCTCCAACTGCGATGAAATCTTGTACGTATCCTCCACAAATCCCGCAATCTGAATCGACCGCCAGCCCAGTTCCGTTGGCGAGGGCACCACCGTGAATGTCTTCACCGTTCCCTGCAGAAACGACGCGAGTGTGCTGAAAGAGGCCTGCCCATACTGGTATTGCGCCAGCAGGTCATTCGATTGAATGCGCTGAAACCACACGCCTGCTTCCACCTGGTTCTTTCCGTGCGACCAATAGACGTGATCGTCCAGCGTGAACAGATTCCGCGCCGCCTTGTTGTTGCTGCCTACATTCGTTCCGGCCTGTGAAATCGCTGAAGCGCCATTCGACGCGGTACTGCCGCTGATGACGATGGTTCCAATCGGCTGACCCGTCACCCATCCCGGCAAATCGACCGGAGAGGAGCCAGTGAAGAAGTAGCTCGCTCTCGAAAATCCAAAACGCGCCGTATTCAATAGAGCGCCTGAGAACATGTGCTGCTCCTGCACGCTTGCCACTTGTTCGCGCAGGCTCTCATCTACCCAGCTCAACGGATTCTGCGATGGCGTCGTGGCACTGCTGTCGTCGATCGTGTAAACGGCAAACAGCAGGTCCTTGCTGCTGAGGTTCTGGTCAAAGCGGGTCGTGCCGAAATCCTCCTGAATATGCTGCTTCGGATGGCTGAATGCTTCTGCAATGCCTCCTCCAAGTTCCGGCCCGTTCTGCACTGGCCATAGCGCGAGCAGCGGAGCAACCGCAGGGTCCACGCCAACATACTTCTCCACCCCGGCTGAGTTCGGCAGATATCCCTGCCGCGCCCTGTTATCGGGAACCAGCGTTACAGCGCTCAAGCCCCAGTTCTGCCGGAACCCTTCGTAGTTTCCAAAGAGAAATAGCTTGTTCTTCCGAATCGGCCCGCCCAGGGATCCGCCAAACTGGTTCCGTTGAAACGCCGGAATCTCGCCAACATCGAAATAGTTCTTCGCATCGAAGGCACTGTTCCTTATGAATTCAAATGCCGTCCCGTGCAGTTGATTGCTGCCCGACGTCGTCACAATACTCACCTGCGCGCCGTCTCGTTTCCCATAGCTCGCGCCATAAGTGTCGCTCACCACGTTGAATTCGCGCACCGCATCCACGCCCAGCAACTGCCCGCTCGTTCCTCCAGGCGTAACGTTGATCAGCGACGCACCCGTGTACTCAATTCCGTTCAGCAGAAACAGGTTGTCCTGCGGCCGACGTCCGCTCACGGCAAACATGTTGCCCACTGAGGAATTCGATGTTCCGGTCCCACCCGAGCGCTCGTTCGTGTAGTTCACCGTTGCAGGATTCAACGTCAGAAGCTGATCGTAGCTGCGCCCATTCAGCGGCAACTCCTTCACCTGCCGCTCATCGATCAGCCCCGATGTCTGCTGCGTCGACGTATTGACGCTCGCGGGCACTGAATCCACTTCCACCTGCTGCTGCACCGACGCCAGTCCCAACACAAAGTTCAACTGCAGGCTCTGCGCCACCGCAAGCGAGATCCCGCCACGCTCATCCGTCGCAAAGCCTTCCGATTTCGCCGAAACTGTATAGTTCCCAACAGGCAGAGATGGAGCGCTAAACCGTCCGTCGCTATCCGTGATCAAGGTGCGCGTCGCGCCCGTTTCAATCTGGCGAACTGTTACCGTCACTCCTTGCAGCGCAGCCCCGTTCTTATCGTGGACAACTCCACTGATCGATCCACCTACCACCTGCGCGCCGGCGGTCAACGCGCCGATGAGCAAAAAAGCAAAAAGAATGAAATTCAATTTTCGTACGAGTGTCACAAGGCCTCCTGAATCCTGATTGAACGATTGCCTGTTGCTCAGGCTTGGGGAAGAAACGCTAAGAGAACATCTGTTCCTGTTCTCATCGCATTTCGAGAATGCGAGGGATTAGCGGCAACAACAACAGGAGGTCCGCCGGGAGGCAGAGAGGAAGAGCCGCGAAGCTGGAGAAACATCGTTCATCGTATCGAAAACAAACCGCTCGTTCGATCGAGCCACTTGCACCACAAACACAAAGGCCGCGTCAGCAATGGAGCTGAGTCGCGGCCTTTAGGAATTACTTGAGCTTTCTTGCTAACTCATCCACAAGACCGGCGCAGCGTGCAGCAGCAACACGCACAACAGACCGCCGGCTTGGAGACAAAACTCACAGGTCTGACTATAGCGAAACCCTAAATCCCAGTCAATCCGAATACACCCCTGCCAAACGAAGCCCTTTGCAATCAATGCGCAATCCAGCCCGGCCTTTCCTTCTCGCACTGTTTGCCTCGCGACATTCCCATCCGGGGTTATCATGGACTGGCCGACGTCCCACCCCGCAAGGAGCGATTGAAATGAGCGAAATGAATCCGAAATCTGCCCGCAAACAAGGCCGCCGCGAATTCCTGAAAGTCGGCGGTGCGGTCACCGCCGCTCTGCTCTCGCCTTCCGCGTTCGCCGTAGCCCCCAACAAGTCTCTGCCCGAACTGCCGTCGAATCCGCGCACGCCCGAGGCAATGCCTACGCGCAATCTCGGCAAAACCGGCTTTAAGGTTGGAATCTTTTCGCTCGGCGGTCAGGCCGCACTCGAACAGGCGAACA
Organism: uncultured Acidobacteriaceae bacterium; assembly: GCA_963737915.1. Classification (GTDB taxonomy): domain Bacteria; phylum Acidobacteriota; class Terriglobia; order Terriglobales; family Acidobacteriaceae; genus Telmatobacter. The sequence continues at coordinate 26,563 of CAVTUP010000018.1, forward strand.
ACTTCGACGCCGCCGTGCCCATCATTGAGCGCGCGCTGGACCTCGGCGTCAACTACATCGACACCTCTTCTATCTACGGCGGCCCCCAGCGCTGGAGCGAGCAGTACGTTGGCAAGGTCATGGCCAGGCGGCGCAACGAAGCGTTCCTCGCCACCAAGACCAAGGAGCGTACCCGCGACGGCTCGATGAAAATGATCGAAAAGTCGCTGGAGTTGCTTCAGACCGATCACATCGACCTCTGGCAGTTGCACGACATCGGCACTATGACCGACGTCAACGAAGTCTTCGCCAAGGGCGGTGCCATGGAAGCGCTGTTGGAAATGCAGCAGCAGAAAGTTGTTCGCTACCTTGGAATCACCGGCCACTATCGCCCCGATGCGCTCATCGAGTGCATCCACCGCCACGATTTCGACACCATCCTCATGGCCATGAACGCTGCCGATCCGCACCACTACAGCTTCAATGAAGCGCTGTTGCCGCTCGCAGTCGAGAAGCAGATGGGCATCATCGGCATGAAGATTCCTGGTCGCGGCCGCATCCTCTCCACCTGGACCCCGCCACCCATCGAGCAGCAGAAACATAGCTGGGAAGGTATGACTATCCAGACCGACAAGCCCGGCACCCTCAACATGCGCGAAGCGATGTACTACACCCTCTCGCGCCCCGTCAGCACCGTCATCATCGGATGCGACACAATCGCACAGCTTGAAGAGAACGTGCAACTCGCGCGGAACTTCACGCCCATCAATGAGAAGCAGCAGACAGAATTGGTAGCTAAAGCAGAGCCCTGCGCCAAGCCGTCTCTCTTCTTCCGCTTCTACGACCGCGCGTAAGAGCAGTCGCCTTCCGAACATTCCACGGTGGGGCCTTCATGATCTCGCTGAAAACTCCGTCTCTCGAATGATTGCCGCTCAGCCTTCTTGGATGGCAAAGACTTCTCCGTGCGGTCCAGCCGTGGGAATGTCGACCTCTGTATCTCCGCCATCACCAGGCCCGGTTGTCATCGCCCGGTCATCTCCCACCTGATGTCAAGCCCCCGATTTTCGACTTCATCGCCTAAGTCCCTGATTCTGCTCTAAGAATTCTTCCATCCACTTTTGCAGGTTAATTCCGCGAAATCGCTATTCTCAAATCAGGGCACATGGGTGTCTTCTTGGTGGGACTTTGCGGCTGTTTGGCGTCGGCTCGATGTCCGGGCAGCCGTAAGCCCCTTTGTTTGGAAATATTTGCGACTAAATCACTTGTTTGCAGATTCTTGCGGCGAAACCTCCCGCTAATCCGCTGAAACCAGGATATTTGCTCCCAGAGACGGGGGATACACCCCCGCCGGGCGGCTAGGCTACGACACCACGTCAAGGTACAACCGATAGTGCTCATCTTTGATCGCAGTGAACGGCCGCAGCTTGATCGCACCCGCCGCAGTTTTCACTTCCCAATCCGTCGACCCCGCCGCGACCTGCGTTGCGCCCATCAAATCCTTCTTGCTAACTGACGCCGGCACTTTACCTACAGCAAACAGAGCCATCGGCCCGTGCACCGCTGCCATCACAGTCGGATGCTGTGCATCAACGGCCTCAAGCGTAGTCGGCATATCGAACTCAATCTCGATCCGATCGCCGTTCTTCCAAGTGGAATGCAATCGCGCAAACTTTCCCGGCTCCGGCCCTTCCCCAACCCGTTCCCCATTCACCAAGATCGCTGTCTTCGGCCCCGACCACGCCGGAATCCGCAGGTAAACCGCAAAATCGCTTGCCTTGGCAACCGAAATCTCAAACTGCGAAGTCGGACGATGCGGGTAATTCGTATGCTGGACAAGCGAGATCTGCTCGCTCCCCCGCCTCCATGTCACCTTCGACGGCACGTAGAGATTCACATACAAACCGTCGTCATCGTGAAAGTACGAACTGATCCCGTAGTCCGCCGTGACCTGCGAAAACGTGCCCGTGCAGCAATGCCACTTGTAAGGGTGATAAACCTTCGACCCTTCATTGTTGTAGTCGGAGTAGTAAAACCCGTGCCCGTCCTTCTCGATCGGCTTCGCGCCAAGAACGCAGTTGTACAAAACGCGCTCCATGCTGTCTCCGTATCGGCTGTCTTTCGTGGCCCGCATCAGGTAGCGCGTCAACTTGAAGTGCGCATACGATCCGCACGGCGTCTCAAAACTCGAATGCGACTTCGTCAGGCTCTCGCCGATCTCACCACTCCCCGGCACGCGGAAGTTCTCATCCGGCCCCCATCCACCGGTCGCGAAACTCTGCGCTCGCACAAAATCAAATCCGTTCCGCGCCGCCCGCAGATACTTCTCATTCCCCAGCACAAAATACGCCTGCATTGCACTGCTCATCGCATTCACGTGGCTGTAGGCATGCTTGCCCGGCAGCACATTCTGTCCCGCTGCCAGCGGATCCCAATACCAGTCGTCCGCAAGAAAGCGCACCCCGAGATCCTTGTACCGGCTGCCCGCCCCTCGCTGCCAAGCGAGAAAGGCGTTCTCCGGCACCGTGTAAGGCTCGTCCCAGCAGAACGACTCATCCTTGTGCGGCCGCGCATATTGTTGCTCACGCGAGAGTCCCTTTGGAGGAAGATGCGCCATCACAGAATCCAGCGCCGCATCCATGGCCTTGAATGCCTGCGCGTCCCCCGCAAACTCGTGCGCATCGCTCATCCCGATCGAGATCTTGTCGTAGGTATAGGCCGGAAATCGATTGTCGTCCCAGAAGTGCGACGATATTGCCGGTCCAAACCCACGTACGATCCGGTGCACTTTCTCCTGTGTAGCCTTGTCGCCCGTGGCTGCATAGTCCCGCGCCAACCCCGAGAGGTATTGCCCAAAGCTGTGCCCCGGCGCGAAGCCGTTGTTCGGCCGGGCATCAATGTCGCTCAGCGGAGCCCAGCTGTACCACCCGCCCATCTCCTCGCCCGGCGCGGCGATCCCGGCCTTCTCCCGGAACGGCTTCAGCAGCGAGTCCTCGTCCAGCCCCAGGTAGAATGCATGATTCGCATCGAACTGCTCTCGCAGCGGCCCTTCCAGCAACTCCACATCGCCATATCCAAATTGGCTCAGCGGCGCAGCAATCGCCGGGGCATTCGTCGCTGTCTCTGTCAATGAGGCTGCACCGCGCGAACGCAAAACCGCGGCAGCGCCCACCGCGGCGCCAGTCTTCAAAAAAGTCCTGCGAGATTGAGTCATTTCGAACTCCCGCAAGGATTGTAAGCCGCCGCGCTTTTCCTGGGGAATCCCTTGCCTGCAGGCAACACGATCGTCGCCGGCCTAGGCCAGCTGGCTCACCTTCACATCCAGGCTTCTCGAACTCGACAATCCCCAACCCGCGATTTGCCGCCATCTGAAGATACGGCAAATGCTCCGCATCGAGATTCCAATAAGCTTTTGCCACATAAGCATCCAGCGCCACCGGATCCGTCCCCGCCACGACTGTCTTTTTCAGCGCCACATCCTCAAGATTCCCGCCCGTTGGCCCGTTCCGCAGAAGAATCCGATAGCAATCCATAATCGTGAGCGTCGGCAGCATGAACCCCGCCAGGTCCGCCAGGCTCTGATGAATCTGCTGATGCAGCCGATTTCTCTGGCCGCCCAGAATTCCGTACCAGTTCTTCATCCCCAGCGTTGCGCCGGTCAGCTCGTGATGCTTCGCAATCGGCAGATTGAGAATCTTGTCGGCCTCAAGAAACGGCGTGAATACCGGCCAGCTTTTCAGCACCACCCCGCCCAGTTCCACCTCGCGAAACAACTCCGGATCCGGCAGAACAACCTCGGCATTCTCAGCCCGCGCCGCCGCTTCGATCCCCGACCGATGAAAGCACCGCCGCGCCTCGTTGCAGCTCACATCCGTCACGATTACGCGCTTTGCGCCCGCCTGCCAACACTGCCGCACCACCTCGGCCACGAGTTCCGGATTCGTATTGGCCGCCTGCTCCGGTGTGCGGTCCCACGCGATGTTAGGCTTGATCACCACAACGTCTTGACGGCTGATAAAGCGCCCCATACCACCAAGATTCTCCAGCGCCTTCTGCGCCAACGCGCGCGGTTCTCCGCCCTGGACAACGGTAAGGTTTGGCCACTTCTGGTCGCCCGCTACACGATGATCCCGACGCGCCCGCTCCGCCTGCGCCGGTACCGGGCGAAAACTTCGCTCGCTGAGCCACACGCCGGCACCTGCTGCTCCTGCCGCGATTCCGCCAACCCGCAACAGTTGCAGCATGGCTTCCCGCCGCGTCAGCGCCGGCGCACTTGCCGCGCGTTCGTCGTCTTCGGCCATCGTCACCCTCCCGTTCAGACTTCGACCACCTTGATACGCCCGGGATCATTGACGCCCAAGGCATGCGTCGAATCAGCAGCCGTGGCGATGTACCGAGGAGGCCGCCCCGCAGCTTCTAGCGTCTTCAGTCCCATCTCTGCCCGCTTCTTCTCCAGAATCCCCCAGGCGGTCTGATCGATCGCGACGCGATCTTCGCCCGCGATCAACGCATTGGGATACCACAGATACTCCGGGCGGAACATGGGCCCGCCTTCATAAACTGAACTCATTGCGTCGCCGATAGTGATCTTGATCTTCTCGCGAATCACGGGAAACGCATTCAGATCTGCAACTCCCGGGTTGCATCCCGTCGCATGAAGATCCATGGGCCGTTCCACCACGCCATACATATTCTTCATCGCGAAGGTGACGCCAGACATACTGTGATCCTTCAATATCGGCACGTTGATCACCATCGCGCATTCCCGCGTAAGAATCTTCGAGAACCGCGCCTTCGATGACCCAAACGTTTCCACCTGATCTTCAAACCCGGAAACATCGGACCCGAAACAGCGCATACGACTCGGATCCATGTTTATCTCGAACCCGCACGCTTTAAGATCGCGCGCATTTCGGTCCCAGACCAGGATGTTTCCCGGCTTTACGCCTGCCTGCTGCAACCGTTCAGCGATCGCAAACACGAGCACCGCATGGGTCGAAATACCCTTGCCCCCGAGTCCGTTCGTCTTGATCCCGATTACCTTGTCCTGCCCGCCGCCCTCCGCCACAATGTGTTTCCACGCATCCGCCGGCTTTTTCCGCCCCGTATACGACGCGATTGCGCGGTCAAGCAGTTCGCCCACCCGCTTTTCATCGATCTTTCCGTCGGCTCCATGCAGTGCCGGATCCCGTGCAATCACAACCCTGGACTTGCCCTTGTCGGCGCTCTTGCCCGCCAAGGCGGCGATGCCCAGCTTGCTCTGCGCGCCCAGAATCACGGCTCCCGTTGCTGCTTCCTTCAAGAAATCGCGGCGGCTACTCATAGTTCCTCACATTCTTTTGTGCGGTCCGCCCACAGGCCGCTGTGCCCTAAAGGTTTGCTTCAACTCCATTCGCCAGTGCCAGCAGCGCTTCCGGCGTTGTAGCCGAAGACTCATAGGCAACGATGCGCACCAGGTAGCGTCCCTTGCGAAAGTTGACGCTCTGCGCAAATTGCAGCCCCTCATCGCCCACTTTCACGTTCTTTGAATCTTTGGTCAGGCCCTTTTGCAGAATCGTGCGCGCGCCATCCGGCCCGCCCATGGTGTACACGTCTACCACCGCCTCCAACTTCCCCTGATACTTGTAATCGGAAGTCGATGTCGACACCACGCCAGCCTGGATGTACTGCTCAGAGTCGCCGTCGATGTACTGCCAAAGATCCTTCGCCGCAAACACGCGCGTGTCGCTCGACTTCTCCCACCCCGCAACCGAACCTGACGCGGGAAACGGATCTCCCTTGCTCTTCTTGCAGCCCGTATTCACAAGAAGGCCACACATCGCGACGGAAACAACAGCAAACAACCATCTTCTTGAACGCGTCATTTCGAAATAATCCCTTCTATTTTCTGCTCAAAAGAATCTGACTCGCCGGCGAGCGGCTCTCGCCAATGCTCGTCACATAAACCGCCGGGTGTTCCTGCAGCGGACACGCATACTCGCATGCTCCGCAACCCACGCACCGACTTGGATCAACGCGCGGCTGCTTCAGAGTCTTGGTCTTTCCTGAGGAGTCGATGACCTGCGCATCTTCCACATAAATGGCCTTTGGTGACACAGGGCACCACTCCTCACACACAATGCACTCCGTGGCCAGCGCCCAAGGCAGACAGCGTCCGCGATCATAAAAGGCCGTGCCAAGCCGCACGGGCTGACTCGACGCGGCGGACTTCTCGCCCACGCCCACAACCCAGCCTTTCTCCTTTGCCGTGATCGGCCAGATCGCACCCGTTGGACACGCCTCAGAACAAAGCACACAACTTGGCTCGCAATATCCAATGCGCGGCACCAGCGTCGGCGTCCACAATCCCTGGATGCCCGCTTCTTCCAGTGTTGGCTGGAGTGAGTTGTTCGGGCAGACCTTCATGCACTCGCCGCAGCGAATACACCGCGAAAGAAAATCGCTCTCGTCGAGCGCGCCCGGCGGACGCAGCAGCCGCTCGTGTCGGCTCTTTCCCATGCCGGTGCTTGCGTGCAGCAGCGGAACCACAGCCACGCCGGCAGCTAGCCCCGTCAAAGCCTTTCGGCGCCCGATATCCGGCGTAGCCACTTCTCTCTCATTGCGGAAGAACTGAAAGGTCAGGCTGTTATGCGGGCAGCTTCCCACACAGTTCATGCACATCAGGCACTCGGACTTCCGCCATGGCACCCCGCCGATCGGATCGTCCCCGCCCTGGCAGTTCAGCAGGCAGCGATTACATTTGTCGCAGCTCGATGCTTCTTTGTGCAGCCCCAGAATCGACCAGCGCGAAACCGCTCCCAGCAACGCCCCTAAAGGACAAATTGCCCGGCACCACAAGCGCGTGATGCGCAGGCTTGCCCACAGAATCACGAGGAACAGCACACCCAGCACTAGCCCCTGCGCAAAGTGCGCCTGCCGAAAATCCAGCACCGTTGCCTGCAGCGCCGCGTGCAGCGTCTCGCCTGTTCCCTTGATCCATGCCACGTGGCTATGCTCAAGCGGCGCCAGCATCGCGCGCATCGCAAAGTTGAACGCCGGCAGCAGCGCCAGCCCGACCGAACGCACCAGCAGGCTGAACGGATCAAGCCACCCGATCGCCATCGACCCGAAGAACGCTGCAACCAGCCCCGCAATCAACACAACATACTTGGCCGTCTGCCAGCGCTTATACCGATTCGACTCGATCCGCTGTTTCCCGCGCTTTGCCTCCGAGTACATGTTGCCCACGAAGTGCTGCAGCGTTCCCATCGGACAGATCCAGCCGCAAAAGAATCGACCCAGAAACAACGTCGGCACCAGGATGACCAGGCTCCACAACAGTCCGCGATAGAGAGAATGGGCCGCCAAGACATTCGCAATCGCCACCAGAGGATCCAGTTGGAAGAACAATCGCACCGGCGCGCGCATGTGGATCTCGCCTGCGCCGCCGGGTGTCGGGCGAAGCGAGGTGAATATCAGGAGCGCAAGAAACAGCAGCAGAAAGAATATCTGCGAAATCCTGCGCAAAAGCGGCAATCTGGAGGGTGCCACGGATCTACCCACGCACTTTCAGGAACAGTCAACCTGTTTAAAGGAATGATTCGCGCGTGAGGTACCAAACGACAGTGACAGGCATCACTTTGAGCAGATTCTAAGCTATTTCGACACGGCGCTGCACATCGTGAGCCCTTTCCGCCGCATCCACCAAAAACAACTAACTACATATGATTGATCAGCGAAGCGATACAAGCCGCGCCAAAGCCATTATCGATATTCACTACCGACACGTTCGGCGAACACGTATTCAGCATGCCCAGCAGCGCCGCTACGCCGCCAAAAGAGGCCCCGTAGCCCACGCTCGTCGGCACCGCCAGCACCGGCGCATTCACCAGTCCAGCCACAACCGTCGGCAGCGCACCTTCCATCCCCGCGCACACAATCAGCACCTTCGCGCCCTGCAGCGAAGTTTTCTGCGCCAGCAGCCGATGAATCCCTGCCACTCCCACATCGGCAATCAGTTCCACGTTGTTGCCCATCAACCGGGCAGTAACTGCAGCCTCTTCCGCCACCGGCAAGTCGCTCGTCCCGGCGCAGACCACACAGACATTTCCCTTGCCCGCGGGTGCCTTCATCTGCTCAAGCGTGATGGCTCGTGCCGTCTCATGATAGGTTGCGCGCGGTTCCATGCGGGTCACCGCTTCAAAACAATCCTTCGAGGCTCGCGTCGCCAGAACATTTCCGCCGGCATTCGCCATCCGCTCGAAGATCTGCGCCACCTGCGTCGTCGTTTTGCCCGACGCAAAGATCACCTCCGGCATGCCGGTTCGCAGCGACCGATGGTGATCCAGCTTCGCAAATCCCATATCCTCAAAGGGCAGATCGCGCAGCCGTTCCAGCGCATCCCGCACCGTCGTCCGGTTCTCGCGCACGTCATTGAGCAGCGCTTCAATATGCGAGCGATCCATCAGCGCTCCTCCTTGTTCTTCTCAGCAAACACGCGCATCGCGTCTGCCATGATCTGCTTCATTGGAATCGAATTCGCCGTCGCCAGTTTGCGGCAATCCTCGTACTCCGGCGCGGCATTGGCAATCTTTCCGGACTCCCAGCGCGCCACCTTGATCCTCACCGGACCCCACTCCGTCTGCACTTCAGCAAACTCGCGTGCCAGCGATGTCTTGTTCTCCACGCGCCAGTGCAATCCAATGGTGGTGGTCTCGCGAAACAATACATCGCGCAACGCAGGCACAAGGTCCGGGCGGCAAAGCACCGTCAACTGCACCCCGGTTCGTCCCTTCTTCATCTGCACGCCCACGCGATACACGTCCCACGCACCCGCCTCAAGCAGCAACTCGCTTACATAGGCAACAAGCTGTGGGCTGGAATCGTCAATCACCGTCTCCATCACCGCGATTTGCTCTGTCGTCTCTTGCTCCGTCGATTCGCCAACCAGCAGTCGCAGCATATTCGGCTGTCCCGCCGTATCGCGCCCTCCCGCTCCGTATCCCGAGGCGTTCACCCGCATCGCCGGCAGCGCCCCGTACCGCACATCGAGCATCCGCAGGATCGCCGCGCCGGTTGGCGTCACGCGCTCCATCGCCGGACCAGCCGCGTACACCGGCGCATCGCCCAGCAGCTTCAACGTTGCGGGCGCGGGCACTGGCAGCGTCCCATGCGCACACTCCACTGTTCCACTGCCTACATTCAGCGGCGAAGCCATCCAGCGGTCCACTCCGAGTGCCGCGCATCCAACCGCCGCGCACACCAGGTCGACGATCGTGTCCATTCCGCCCACTTCGTGAAAATGAACCTTTTCCAAGGGAATGGAATGTATCTCCGCTTCCGCCTCGCCCAGCAGTTGAAACGCCCGGCTTGCGCGCGCCTTCACCTGCTCGTCAAGAGGTGCCGACCGAATGATGTCAAGAATCTTCGACAGCGACCGATGCTCATGAGTGTGCGCATGCCCGGTTTTCAGGTTTTCGCCGTGTGCATGATCATCGTGGGAATGCTGATGATCCTCATGCTCATGCGAATGTCCCTCATGTTCATGGCGTAGAGGGGAAACATCCGCCATCGGCTTGTCTCTCGGGACCACATCCACCTTCGTCCCGGCGAGGCCGCCGCGGCTCACTTTACTCATCTCCAGCCGCGCCCCAACATCCAGGGCTGTTGTCGTCTCCTCAAGCAGAGCAAACGGCACACCGGCATCCACGAGCGCGCCGAGCAGCATGTCGCCGCTAATGCCTGAGAAGCATTCCAGATATCCAATTCGCATCGAAGGAGATTCTAAACTGTCGCGCTATGCGCCGCGCCGCATCAGCGTTTCGAGCGGCAATACGGCATTCAGCGACCCCGAGCGGAACCCCGCCGTATCCAGCGTGACATATTGAAAACCAACCTGCCGCAGCGCCGTCGAAATCGCGTCCATCATCTCCATCGACATTGCGCGAGGCATCTCGGCCCGCGAAATCTCCACGCGAGCAAGCTCCCCATGGTGACGCACGCGAAACTCGCGAAATCCAAGCTGCCGCAGGCACTCTTCGCCCTTCTCCACCTGCTCCAGCACTTCTCGCGTCACGGTGCGCCCATACTCCACGCGCGAGGAGAGACAAGGCGCCGCTGGCCGATCCCACAGCGTGTAACCAGCCGCCTTTGCCAGTGCGCGAATCTCATCTTTGGCCAGCCCAACCTCGGCCAGCGGAGCAAGCACCTCATGCTCCTCAGCCGCGCGCTGCCCGGGCCGATAATCGCGCCGGTCATCAGCATTCATCCCATAGGCGATATGCGCAAAGCCAAGCTCCGCGCCCAATGCCTTCATGCCCTCAAACAACTCCGTCTTGCAGTGAAAGCACCGATTGGCGTCGTTTCGCTGATACTCGGGCTTGTCCAGCTCTTCCGTCTGAATCACGCGCAGCTGCATCCCGATTGACTCTGCAAATGCCCGCGCCTGCTCCATATCGCGTCTCGCCAGGCTGGGCGAATCCGCCAGCACAGCCACCATCCGCTCGCCCAAAACGCTGTGGGCCGCCGCAGCCAGAAATGCGGAATCCACACCACCGGAATATGCCACCATTACGCTGCCAAGCTCGCGCAGCCTGTCCTCGAGCGCGCGCAGCTTTGTCTCACCGGTTTCCGTGCCCTCGTTAATGGTCTGCAAAGGTGCCGCCATGGCTGCGATTATACCCGCTCCGATAATTATTGGATGCGTCCCGGCGCCCTCCCGCCCGCTTCCCATCGCGAGTAACTTGCTGGGACATCTCAGCTTCTCCGCCGATGCTCGTTCAACCAACGATGCTGTATACTCCTCACGATTCTCATTTCAGGAGGTTCTTGATGCGTTTTCAATCTACTTTGAAATTTGGGGTCACCGCAGCCTTGGCCCTTGCAGTCCTTGCATCCCCGGTACGTATATTGGCCCAGGGTGGAGACACGATACTCAAGCCGGCCGACACACAAAAGCTCCTCCCGGCCAGCGTCTATTACAAGGCCCAGTCCGCCCCCACGCAGTTGAGAAACTCCACGGGTGTAAAGTTCGCCGACGGCTTCTATCTGCTGGCCACGATGGTTGACACTAGTGGCTATTCCAGCGACGTCGCGGCGAAGTATCAGGCCTACTTCATCACGGAAATCCCGATCAAGATCGGTGGCCAGAACCTGCCTGCTGGGATATACGGGATTGGCTTCGTCGGTGGCGGCAAGTTTATCGTGACGGATGTCGGCGCACACGACGTGATGACGGCGAGTTCCACCACAGACGATGGCCTCAAGCGGCCCATGCCTTTGCAGATCATCGCCGACCCAACCGGTGGCTTCCGTCTCTATGGCGGACGCAAATATGTAGTTCTAACCCGCTAAACAGTTCGGGTCCGAGGCCGCAGTTTGCGGCTTCGGCCCCCCTCCCACATCCTCGATTCCCAGCCAGCCATTTCTGGACTACAATTCCCCCAATCTCAGTTTTTCCTTATTGGGCTTCCCCTCCCGATTGGAGGAGTGAACCATGCCTCTCAAGTTGACCGTGAACAACGTGGCGAAAACGGTGGACGTCCCACCCGACACGCCGCTGCTATGGGTGCTGCGCGACGTGCTTGACCTCAAAGGCGCCAAGTACGGATGCGGCATGGGAGTCTGCGGAGCATGCACTGTGCTCGCCGACGGCCGTGCGATTCGCTCCTGCATGACACACGTAGGCTCTGTCGCCGGCCAGAGCATCACCACAATCGAGGGCCTCTCGCCCGACGGTCTCCACCCCGTACAGGCAGCATGGAAGACAATCGACGTCCCCCAGTGCGGCTATTGCCAGTCGGGACAGATCATGGCGGCCACCGCGCTCCTTGAACGCACGCCCCACCCCACCGACGCAGAGATCGACACAGCGATGAGCGGCAATATCTGCCGCTGCGGAACCTATCCGCGCATCCGTCAAGCCATTCACCAGGCAGCAGCCGCGGGCACACCAGCCCGCGCAAAGTAGAGGAGGGACACGCATGAAACTGAATCGCAGATCCTTCCTGCAACTCACAGCCCTCGCCGGTGGTGGCTTCGCTCTCGGCCTTTACGACCGCCCATGGGCCAGGGCACAGGGTTCCGAGAAACCGCCCGACCTCACGCCCGGCGCATTCATTTGTATCAACCACGATGGCACCGTCACCATCAAGGCCCGCAATCCCGAGATCGGTCAGGGCGTCAGGACCATGCTCCCCATGCTCATTGCCGAAGAGCTCGATGTCGATTGGGCCAGTGTCAAAGTCGAACAGGCCGAACTCGACGAACCTAAATACGGCCCGCAATTTGCCGGCGGCAGCATGTCCACTCCCTTTGCATGGGAACCACTGCGTCAGGTCGGCGCAGCCGGTCGCCAGATGCTCATTGCCGCCGCGGCCCAGTCATGGGGCGTACCCGAATCCGAATGCACCACGAAATCAGGACGCGTCCTGCACGCATCCTCCAGCCGCTCCGTCGGCTACGGAGAGCTCGCGGATCGCGCCGCTGCGCTCAAGCCACCGCCTCTCAGCAAGGTCAAGCTCAAAGACCCCAAGGACTACTGCATCATCGGCAAGTCCAAGGGCAGCGTTGACAACCACGCCATAGTGACCGGCAAACCGATCTTCGGCATCGATATCGAACTCCCGGGCATGCTCCACGCCGTCATCGAAAAATGCCCCGTTTATGGCGGAAAAGTAAAAAGCGCCAACGTCGAACAGGTCAAAAAGCTTCCCGGGGTGCGTCACGTCATCACTATCGAAGGCACTCTATCCACGGACGCCGTTGTGCCCAACGAGCCCGGCATGGAGCCCGGCGTTGCAGTCCTTGCCGAAACCTGGTGGCAGGCCCAGCAGGCTCGCAAGAGTCTCAAGATCGACTGGGATTACGGACCCGGCAAATCCCAAAGTTCAGAAGAGTTCAATCGTCGCGCCGCCGAACTTCTCAAGCAGCCTCCCGCTAACACCATCCGCAGCTATGGCGACGTCGACGCGGCATTCAAAAGCGCGGCCAAAGTAATTGAAGCCGTCTACTCCTATCCCTTCCTTGCGCATGGCACGCTCGAACCTATGGGCACCACCGCGTCTTTCAAAGATGGCAAACTCGAGATGTGGACGACAAGCCAGGCACCAGGCGAAGGTCGCACCCTTGCCGCTCACGCCGTTGGAATCCCCGACAATGCAGTCACTGTCCATCTGATCCGCGCCGGCGGTGGCTTCGGCAGGCGGCTCATGAACGACTACATGGTCGAAGCTGCATGGCTCACGAAACATTCCGGAGTGCCCGTCAAGCTTCTCTGGGCCCGCGAAGACGATATCGCCCACGACGCATATCGTGCCGGCGGCTACCACGGGCTCAAGGCTGGCCTCGACGCCAACGGCAAAGTCGTCGCTTGGCGTCAGCACCTCATCACCTTCGGCGAAGGAAAGAAGACCGCCGCCGGCGCCGATATCGACGCCTCCGAATTCCCGTCAGGCCGCGTGCCAAACTACCAGTTGCACACCTCTGCCATGCCACTGCTTCTGCGCACTGGCTGGCTCCGTGCTCCCGGCGGCAATGCATACTGCTTCGTAGGCCAGTCGTTCCTCGACGAAGTAGCCGTAGCCGCCGGCCGCGATCCTCTCGAACTTCAGCTCGAGATCCTCGCCGCCACACCGGCTCCCTATCCCGGCCACGAGCCTCGTCCCGGCGATCCCGACGTGCTGAATCCCGAGCGCCTCAAGGGAGTGCTCCAACTCGTCGCCGAAAAATCCGGATGGGCGTCCCGCAAAAAGACACCCGGCCGCGGCATGGGCATCGCCTGCTACTTCTGCCATCTCGGATACTTCGCCGAGGTCGCAGACGTAACCGTGGACAAGGCCAACAAGGTCACCGTCAACCACGTCTGGGCCGCGGGCGATGTTGGCAGCCACATCATCAATCCCGCAGCGGCAGAGAACATGTGCTACGGCGGTGTCGTCGAAGGCATGAGTCACATGGGCCAGGAAATCACGCTCGTCGATGGCCGCGTGCAGCAGACCAACTATCATCAACACCCGATTATGCGAATGCGCCAGGTGCCTCCCATCGACGTCTACTGGCGTACAACCGACTTCGCACCTACAGGACTGGGCGAACCGACACTCCCGCCCATCCTGCCCGCAGTCGCCAACGCCATCTTCGCCGCCACCGGCAAGCGCATCCGCACCCTGCCCCTGCAGCGAAGTGGCTTCAGTTGGGCCTGAGAAGTAATCGCGTCTCTCCAGAAGGTGCCCCGGGAGGAATTGGCTTTCGGGGCGTAATTCTCTGCCATTCGCTATCAGCAGAATTGATCAAACAATTGTCTTTCATACACATAGACGTTTCGCCCGCGTATACGCTTGCGGAGGACCTTGGAGCGAAAAATGCGCTCGATTCTGCTCACAACGACGAATCCTCTAAATATTTCTTCCCATCTTACCGATTATTGATACTATAGGCGGTATCATCTTGATAGATGGATGATGCTCGACTGAGGCGAAGGGTCGGAGAAATTGCTGAAAGCATTAAGAACGTTCGGTTTGACGACCTGACTTCTTTGCTTGATAAGCACATCAAACCGTTTTGCGAAGCGAGAGGACTGAGCTATGACCATCGAAACTCGAGCGGCAGTCATCACGTATTCACTGTGGGATCGCAGACTTTCACCATGGTAAAACCACACGGAACATCGCTCGTAAAGCGGTGGTACGTACAATCCTTCCTTGAAGCGATGGAAAACATTGACCTCTACGAGTAGGGGTGACTCCAAATGAGAGATGCTGAGTATTTCATGAACAAGAATTTCCGTATTGCGCTGCAATACGATCCTGATGGCTATTGGATCGCCGAACATCCTGAATTGCCTGGCTGCAAAGCAGACGGAGAGACGCCCGAAGAAGCCCTAATTTCTCTTGGGATTTCTCGAAAGTTGTGGATTGAGAGCCGATTGACAAATGGCCTTGAGGTCCCCGAGCCTCAAGAGGTCACTCAATACAGCGGCAGGTTTGTGCTCCGAATTGCGAAGAGTATGCACCGGGAACTGACTCAAGAGGCGGAAGCAGAAGGGGTGAGTCTCAACAGCTTTATCGGTCAAGTTCTGGCCGCCAGACATGCGCAAAAGGGAGAACGTGTCTCTTTTGCGCATCCCGCCCCTTTTGGGTGTTCAGAGAATAAATTGCCGGGTTTCCATATGCAGAGTCCGGATTCAAACAAGCCAAACACAGGAATAGTGGTTTCAATGAGTGCGGGTCAGTCTACTCAAAAGGAGATTTACCAAAGAATGACCTTCGAAGTCGATCGGTGCTCAGAACAGGTGCGTCAGTATGCTTGATTTCATCGACATGGCCGTTTTGGCGCGCTATCTTTTCGTGCCCAACACGCTGCCCCTGACGAACCTCCTACTGAAGTCGAATATCAAGTCCCTTGAGAATCTCTTCTGCTTCCAGTCAATGCAAGTGGAAACAGATGTCAACCAATTTCGATTAGTTGCCGGCATGGGTGAGTTGGAAGGGAAACCTGTTCAGCAACTTATTATTGACTCTATCTCTATAACTCTGGGCGTTGTTGGGGACAGTTCTGATCTGCGCAAGGCCTACGAGGTATTGTGCAGATTCTTAGCTGAAATCGATCCTAAAAAACGAATGGATCGCCCTAACTTATATACGACAACATACCAAACCCAAAGCACAGTTCAACTATCGATACCACATGAGCGCCTTGTTGCACCCGAGCTCATGAAATTCCTCAAATCGCAGAAGGATTTGCTGAGACCGAACGCTTCGTCTTCTGCCGATATTCATCTTTCGAATCTTTCTTTTCAGGTGAAATTCAAGTCGAGCAGTGACATTTTTTCCTACGTACCAAAAATGTTCACGATCGAGCCCCGCGCCGGAGCAGATGTCAAAGAAAATATGTACTTCGTCCTGACTCCCACGGATTCTGATACTCATCAAAAGATGGTTCAAGAGCTTGAGAAAACAATGACCCATACGAGGAAGATCCGCTCATAGACCCGAAGACCGCTTGTACCCATTCTTGAGCGACAGTTCGTATGGCTCACGATCCGTCCCCTATACGCAGAGAACGCGGACCAGAAGGTCCGCGTTCTGCTGTTCCATACTCGGTTGAGTGATTAGACTTTCGCCAGCACCGGCGCTCCAAGCCGCTCCGCTACCAGCTCGTACCCGCGCGTGATCAGCTCCTGCAGCGGAATCTTCCCCGCATCCACATCCGCAAGAATCGCCTTCTGCGCCGCGTACTCCTTGTTTACGACGCCCGCCTTCGACTGCAGCATGCGCCACGACTTCCGCCGCTCCACGCAGAACATGACCAGTTGGCGCGACAGTGCGCGATATTCGATCTTCCCGTTCTCCTCGTACTTGATGTACACGCCAAAATCTGGAATGAACGCGCGATGCTCCGGATTCAGATAGCGCCTGTACACCACGTCCTGCTGCGTGATCCGCACCAGCATGTTGTCCAGGTGAATCATCTTCTCCGCCGCTTCCGGCTTGATCTTCTTCAGGTGGTTGCGGAACCGCGCCTCCGTCGTGCACCAGTGAGCGACCGTGTAACGCATCGTCTCGCCGGTCGACTTCAGCTTCGTCTCATACCAGTCCAGTTCCATCGAAGGATTGCCCTTCACATCAAGCGCTTCCTGGTACGTCTCACCCAGCCGCGGATTGAACACGAACTCCGGAACGCCGCGTGAATCGCGCACACGCTGCGCCTGGAACAGCGCCATATCGTCGGCCACGCCATGCTCCGGCTGGCAGGTGGTGAAGCACTGCAGGAACATCGTTCCGCGGTACTCCAGGCCGTCGAGAATCGCGCGATACAGCTTCGGCGCGTTCGCCATCGAGACCTGAGCCACAAACGGCGACCCGTGTCCGGCGAGGAATGTCTCCGCCACCGTCTTCTTCTCCGTGTTCTTGCCCTGCGTCGCCGACCCGAACACGTTCATGTCGTTGCCGCCAAGCATCGGAGTCGAATCTGAATTCTGTCCGCCCGTGTTCGAATACACCTGCGTATCGAGCATCAGCGCCTTGATGTTCGGCCGGTTCTGCAGGATCACCTTCGACATGTTCTGATACCCGATGTCACCCATGCCGCCGTCGCCGCCAACCACCCATACCTTGGGCAGCTCAACGATCTCCTGGTCCGTCATCAGCGCGTCGGTGAAGTGCGTGAACTCGTAGTACTCGCGCTCCGACAACACATTCTTCTCGCGCGTCAGCAGAACATCCGCCAACCGCTCCGGAATCACCGAACGCCGTGCGTGATCCACGATGAAGCTCTCGCCCATCAGCCAGCCGATCGTGATTCCGTCCTGGAACAACGAATTCATCCACGGATAAGGATGCGGATTGTTCGGCGCCGTCGACCCGTACACGGTATTGCAACCCGTGTGCGCCGCCATCGCCATCACGCTCATGCCGTTCGCCAGTCGTCCATCCACCGGCTGCAGGCTCTTGTGATTGAACGCCTCGGTCAGCAGCACAGCTGCGATCGCCTCAACCAGTTGCGCATCTGTAATCGGCCCGTTCGCTGCCTCGTACGCCGCGATGCGCGACTTCGTATCTTCCACCTGCTCGCCGCCCAGCCCAAGTACGAGATGAGCAATCGCCTGCCGCAGCAGTGTGTACGTCGCTGAATCAGACTCCTTCAGCGCCGCCAGCTTTGCTACGCCATTCTTCTCGAGTTCGCCCGCCTTGGCCACAAACCGATCGCTCTTCGCGTGGTAAACCGGGCGCATATAAGCCTCGGTCACCGCCGCGATCGACCTCAGCACGCTCTTCTCGCCGCAGCCCGCGCAGGCACCATCGCCAGACACCAGCGCATCGTAGTTGCGACGAACCATCAGCATATTGCGCAGCGTGGCCGTCTTCGAGTCAGCAGGATTCGCCGCGTTGAACAAGCCAAGATATTTCTGCGAAGTGTCCGGCAGCAGGTTCAGGAACGCGGTGCCCGTCTCATGCTCCGCATTCACTTCTGTTGTCTCCTGCACCATCTTCAACGCTTCGTGATCGCCGCAAGCCGTAACGCAAGCCGCGCAGCCCTTGCACAAATCGCTCACGAAGATAGAGAAGATACCGCCCGTTCCCGGCGCTTTGCGTTCCGGCGACGAGAAGATGGCATTCACCTTCTGATATGCCATCGGAACCTTGTCGATAATGTTGTAGAACTGCGTCTTCGCCTCGGTAGAGAAGCCGTCCACCGACTCCGTCACATCGCGGATGATCTTCTGCAGAGGCGTGCCCGTCTTCATCTCCGCGACCATGCGCTGGCGCGTGAGCTTCTCAATCTCCGGCAGCTTCTGCATCATCTTCGTGCGCTCGCCGGCGTCGCCAACATAACGCGAAACCGCCATCGTCAGCATCGTGCTCAGATCCTGCGATGTATTCGGCAGTGCGGTATCCGGGCAAACCGAGATGCACTCCATGCATTGCGTGCAGTTCTCAGGAATGTAGAGCGGTGTCTCACGACGCGCCACATACTTCGAAGCGGTATCGCCCGTTGCCGCGGCAATCACGCCCATCGCGGCCAGCGGTGTGGCGGGCTGATCATAACCAAAGCTCGACCGGAACTCCGCATCAAATGTAGCGATGCTCGACACCGGTGGACGCGCTTCCTGTCCCACCGGAGGCAATGTCGAACGGCATCCGCCAGTAGTGCAGCTGTCACCGCCCACAGTGGCCATCTCCAGAATCGGCAGCAGTGGCTGTCCGCGCAGCGAAGACTTGTCCGCTGCGGCCATCTCACCGATGGCAATTTCCTTAACCCGCTCGAAGCCCTGGATCATGACCTCCATGTTGGAGTTCACAACCGCATCGCCCAGCTTGCCAAACTTCTTCACATATTGCTTGAAGACGACATCGCGATATTGCTCCTGCGTGATGCCGAACTCCTTCAGCAGCGTGCTGACCGCAAAGAACGCACCGAGAAACGCATTACCCTGCATGCGCAATTGCAAATCGGCGCGGTCTGTAGCTTTACGCGCAATTTCAAAACCCGGCAGCGTAAACACGCGGATATTCTTATCGATGATCTGCTTGCGCGCCCACAACGGCAGATTCTCCCAGGCGCGCTCGCCTTCGGCATCCGACTCCCAAACCAGGCTTCCGCCCTCCTGAATTCCATCCAGCGGATTCGTGTGTGTAAATGCCTTCGGATCGCAGCAAAGAACGGTCGTCACATGCCGCAGATCGCAGTTCACGCGAATACGATCCTTCGCAGCCACCATGAAGTAGCTCGTCGGCGCGCCCTTCTTCTCCGAACCGTACTTCGGATTCGCGCTGACGTGAATCACTTCCTTGGGATTGCCCTTGTCATCCACAAGCCCATCGCGCTCATACAGCAGATCATTCAAATCGCCGAGAATGGCGCCAAGATTCTTGCCCGTCGTGATAGCGCCCCATCCACCAATCGAGTGGAACCGCACCGCAACCGCGCCCTCCGGCAGCAGCGACGGCATTTCATCGCCGATCACCGCATACGGGTGGTCGATACCCAGCACAAAGAAGCTGACCCCATCCGCCGCTGTCTTCCCATCCTTGCGCGCGCGTCCCGCAGTCGCATACTCGTAAGCGCCAATAATGTGCTCCGGCCTGAAGTCGCGCGAACCCAGTCCGTAG
Organism: uncultured Acidobacteriaceae bacterium; assembly: GCA_963737915.1. Lineage (GTDB taxonomy): Bacteria > Acidobacteriota > Terriglobia > Terriglobales > Acidobacteriaceae > Telmatobacter. The sequence goes on from CAVTUP010000018.1 coordinate 46,128, forward strand.
CTGCCGGAATAAATATGTGGAACTTCGTCCATCGCCAACGCCGGCAAGCCCTCAGCCGCCGGATGCCCCGCATACTGAATCGCCTTCGACAGCGCCGTCCGAATATCGCGGCCGAGCGGATTGTCCCCACTCAACGCTTCGTCCGTCCGTTCCAGAATGATGACGTTCTTCTTGCCCTTCAGCGCTTCAACAATCGCCGCCTCGGGGAAAGGTCGAATCACGTTCACGTGAATCGAGCCAACGGTCACGCCCTTGGTCTCTCGCAGATAATCCACCGCTGCCTCGATGTTCTCCGCTGCCGATCCCAGCGAAACAAACACCGTATCCGTATCGTCTGTCTTGTACTTCGAAATCAGCCCGTAACGCCGCCCCGTCAGCTTGGCAAAATCCTCATAAGCCTCTTCAAGAAACTGCAGAATGGGCTCGGCAAAGTTGTTCCTCCGCGCAATGATGCCATTCATGTAGTGTTCCTGGTTCTGCACCGGCCCCAGCAAATCGGATTCGTCAGATCCATCATCTTCGGAACCCGCCGCCGCGTGGGCCCAAACAGGACCCGCTGCGCCTCGGTCGGACAATCAATAATGTCTTCCGGCGCGCCCAGGTACTCGCGAATCAGTTCCGACTCATGCTTGTAGAAGGTCCGCTCCAGGTGGCTCGTCAAAAAGCCGTCCATGATGTTCATGCCTGGCGTCAGCGAAAGCTCGGTCACGCGGCGCAGAATCAGCGCCTGGTCCGCAGCCTGCTGCGCATCCTTGCCGAAGATCATGATCCAGCCTGTATCGAGGGCACCATAAATATCGTCGTGACCGCAGTGCACATTCAGCGCGTGCTTGGTCAGCGCGCGCGCGCCAACTTCCAGCACCATCGTCGAGCCTTTGCCCGGCGCGTGATAGTACTGCTCGACGCCATAGACAACCCCTTGCCCCGAAGTGAAGTTCACCACGCGCTTGCCGCATACCGAATGAGCGATAGCTCCGCCCTGCGCCGCATGCTCGCCTTCCGTCTCAATGGCAATGGTGTTATGCCCGAACACATTCAGGCGCCCTTCAGCATAAGCCTGCTGGAAAAGCTCGCCGCCCTCAGTCGAAGGCGTAATCGGATAGAACACACCGGCATCGGCGATTCGCGTCTCTGTGTGATACGAGACAAGCTGGTTTCCGTTTGCTGTAACTCGAATCCCGGGATAGCGTGCGGCTTCCGTCATAAATCCCCCTCAGAACGTACAGAGAATGTCCGTGCAACGATGTCGTTCGCCTCGCGTCGCGGGCTGATAGCCGATTGTGACGATCGACCTCGGGTAGACCCGAAATAGCCTGCAACGGATCGCAACCTGCAATTAGGTCCAGTCCAATGTACCTGCCCGGCTGCACCGCCGTCTTGCAGTCACATTTTTCTGTTGGTCATGCGGATCGCAATCTTCCGCGAACCCCGCCAATTCCCTCGTTTAAATGCAACGGCCGCAGTAGAAAAGCGCGAGTAACCCAAGGGGGAGCTGCCCGTGATTCGGCCTGTCCATTAGTATGCGCTCGCGGCCCATTCACACGCACTTGCGCAGGCTTTCGCCGTCCCACGAATTGGGATGACGTCTAGGCCTTGGCCGTGAACTCCCCAAAACCCCTATTGGGATGACAAGACATTTTGTTCCAGCTTGCTGTCTATCCCAGAGAATTGAGACAGGTTGCGCGCCCCTCGCATCCACTCGCACAAATCTCCATCCCGCACCTCTCTCTCCAGATAATTCGCCCGTCCAATGGGGTCATTTTGAATGCCGGATGAATCCGCGGGGAATTCACGAAAATGTCGCGCTTTGAGGCGTGTACCGGTGGTATTTTCTCCTCAAAGAGCATCTGGCCGATGTGTCCCCCACCTGCTTTTCAACACCCTTCTAGTTCTTGTTTGCGCACCGTTTTCTGAGAATTTCGGCCTGCTGTCTCAAATATGAGATCGGATCGACGTGAGCACCGGAATCGCGTTTTGGCGGGGTGCAACCACATAAGTCGCCAGGCCAGGAGGGCATCATGAGCGACACGATCTCAGCCGCTCTTGCCAGCGCGGTAGCGTCGATTCTCGCCGCCGTCCTGAGCAGGGGCGTAGAAACCCGTACCCGTTCAGGACATCGAGCTTTCTTCATCTGCCGCCCCTTTGACGTCCTGTGCTCTCCGGCGCCCGATGGTGGTATGTCGCTTTCGTAATCTTCTTGATTTGGTTTGCGCTCTCCCCCGCCCTTGTGAACCATGACTTTGCAGGCACAAATTTCTTCCTAATCCCGCTCGCCGCCATCTTGCTGGCTCTCCTGGTCCCGACATTGCCCTTGAAGGCTGCCTCGATTTCCCTTGCCCTCTTCGCAGCCAATTTCTTTCTCGGACCACTCAGTAACCGGATCGGCGGCTCCGAGTACTAGACCCCTGGGAAAGCAGCAAGCAATTTACTCTCCTCTTAATCGGTTTTGGATCTGCAGGGGTCGCGTCTTGCATCTGCTATCTCCGCCTCAAGTTTCGCAAGAGGTCAGTGCCGGCAGCCACTCCCGTGCAGCGCGTGACCCTACCTCCGGCTCGAAGCCAGCCCCGACGTCAGTCCGGCCTTGCAAGCGAACTCGAAAGGCTCGCAAAATTGCACGCGACGCATCGGCTGTCTGACGATGAGTTTCAACGTGAGAAAGAAAAGCTATTGGGTTTCAATTAACCGTGACGCAATTGATCAATGGTGGTCAGGCATCCGAGGCGAGTCGCATCAGCCGGGAAATTCGCAGCCCGCAGCGTCACCGATCCCGCCATCGGGCATTAGCGCAACTTAGACAATCGCCAATCCCGAATCTCCAGCCTCCGCGCCCAATCACACAGGAGGCCGTCTTCCTTTCTGCTTGCTCGTATTCGGCCTCAATCCGCCCGCCCGGTTGTATAGTTGGGTCGACAGATTTATATCTGCCTGCCGGGAGATTTCTGCACTCAAGGCGCGCCTGACGGGAGCAATCACGAATGCAAGATTCCAGTGCAGCCTTTGCCCAATATCCCAGCCTCAAAGACCGCGCCGTAATCGTCACCGGCGGCGCTACCGGTATCGGTGAATCCATCGTCACTCTCTTCGCCCGCCAGGGCTCTCGCGTCGCCTTTGTCGACATTCAGGACGAGCCCGCCCATCGGCTCACAACGGCGCTCGCCTCCGAGGGCTGCCCGTCCCCCCTCTATTTCCATTGCGATCTGACCGACGTAGCCGCCCTTCAGGCCACCATAGGACAAGCCCTCGACGCCCTTGGCACCGTAGAAGTCCTCGTAAACAACGCTGCCAATGACCAGCGCCACGCCATCGAGGATGTCTCCCCCGCCTTCTTCGATACCTCGATCGCCACCAATCTTCGCCCTCAGTTCTTCACTATCCAGGCCGTCATCCCCGCAATGCGCTCCGCCGGTCGCGGCTCCATCATCAACATGAGTTCCATCGCCTGGATGATCCCCTCCACTGGCGTCCCACTCTATGCCGCCGCCAAGGCCGCCATTGTCGGACTCACGCGCACGCTAGCCCACGAGCTCGGCCCGCACAACATCCGTGTCAACGCCGTCCTCCCAGGCGCCATCGTCACCGAGCGGCAGCGCCGCCTCTGGTACACCCCCGAATACAAGGCCGAGATCATGGCCAGCCAGGCACTCAAACGCGACATCCTCCCCGACGACGTCGCTCGCCTCGTTCTGTTCCTCGCCGCCGACGACTCCAGCGCCATCACCAACCAGAGCTACATCATTGATGGCGGATGGGTCTGAGACCCGGTTCCCGCCTGCAGTCCCCTCCGTCTGTCTTTGCCCTCGTTGAGCCGCAAACCTGAACGGTCCGGGCCCAGCCTATTCCAATGCCTTAAGATTCTTCGGGGAGCAAATGACCATGTTTCTTGCCGTCCAAAAAGTCCTTCATCATCCTGCTTTGTCTCTTGCCACTGCACTTCTCGCCGCCGTCAGCTTCGCCACACTTGGCACGTCTTGCGCCACCGCTCAAAGCGCCGCCGACGCCGCCAAGATCGCCACCGACCTCCAGCCGGATTCACGCGCCATCATCGACCGCCTCTCCGGCCTTCATGAATTACCCGACGGCCCGTGGAAGATGCACGCCGGCGATCTCGCCCACGGAGAAGCCGCCAGTCTCGATGACAGTGCCTGGCAGATCATCACTCCTGGCTCCAAGGCACCCAACGAGTCCGTCTGGTTCCGGCAGACGTTTGAGGTACCCCCGACCCTCAATGGCTACGACCTCACCGGCGCGCGCATCTGGTTTCAGTTCCACGCCAACGCCAACGGCCCTATACCCGAAATTCTTTACTTCAATGGACGGCGCGTCGCCATGGGCGATGACCTCGAGCCCGTTGTCCTCTTCGACAGCGCCAATCCGGGCGAAAAGGTTACCGTCGCAGTCAAACTTCTCCACACCGTCGACGAAAAGGGAATCCGCGGCGCAACTTTGAAAATCGACTTCCCCGACACCCGCCCCAATCCTGAAGACCTGCGTCTCGAATTCCTCTCCGCAGCGCTCCTCGTCCCTGCCCTCGCGCCCAATGATCCCACGCAGATGGGTACACTCAATTCCGCCATCACCGCTGTCGACCTCAAGGCCCTCGACGCGCATGATCAAGGGAAATTCGACGCCAGCTTAAAATCCGCGCACGAAAAACTCGAAGCACTCAAGCCCCTGCTGCAAAAAGCCACGCTCCACCTCACCGGCAACTCCCACATCGACGCCGCCTGGCTCTGGCCCTGGACCGAAACCGTTGACGTCGTGAAACGCACCTTCGGCACCGCGCTGCAACTCATGTACGAGTACCCCCAGTACGAGTATTCCCAGTCCGCTGCCGCTTACAACGAGTGGATCGCCGAAAAATATCCCGACATGAACTCCGAAATCGCGCGTCGTATCAAAGAAGGGCGCTGGGAGATCGTCGGCGGCATGTGGGTCGAGCCCGACCTCAACATGCTCGATGGCGAATCCCTCGTCCGCCAGCTTCTTGTCGGCAAGCGCTGGTTCAAGAAAGCCTACGGCGTCGATGTCCGCATAGGCTGGAACCCCGACTCCTTCGGCTACACGTGGCAGCTACCGCAGATCTACAAAAAGTCCGGCATCGACTACTTCGTGACCCAGAAAATGGCGTGGAACGACACGAATCAGTTGCCCTTCAAATTCTTCTGGTGGGAGTCGCCCGACGGCTCAAAGGTGCTCGCCTACTTCCCGCACGACTACGCCAACAACGATCTCAATCCCGTTCGCCTCGCTCGCGACTTCACCATCGCGCACAAAGAAGCCACCGGCCTGCCGGGAATCATGGACCTCTACGGCATCGGCGACCACGGCGGCGGACCAACACGCGCCGTACTCGACGAGGGATTTCATTGGGCGGCTCCCTCTGCCATCGGCACTGATCGCGTAATGCCGAAAATCGAATTCGGAACCGCGCAGACCTACTTCACCTGGTTTGAAAAACAGATCGCTCCCGATAGCCCCGCGTGGGATTACAAGTCCATCGCCAGGGGCTACACCGCTCCGCCTGCCGTCGAAGGCAAAGTCAATATACCGACGTGGAAGAGCGAAATGTACTTCGAGTATCACCGCGGCGTCATGACGACTCAGGCCAACCACAAACGCAACATGCGCGAAAGTGAAGAGCAGGTCATCAACGCCGAAAAATGGGCGTCCCTCGCTTGGCTCGATGGGAACAAATATCCTGCCGCGGAGTTGACTGAGGATTGGAAGAAAGTGCTCTTCAACCAGTTCCACGATCTCGCCGCAGGCTCGGGCATCGGCATCATCTACAAGGAAGCGCAAAAGGACTACGACGTGGTCCGTTACTCCACCGACGAAATCAGATCCGCATCCCTGCAAACCGTCGAGCGAGAGAATCGACACCACCGGCAACGGCGTCCCGGTCGTCGTCTACAACCCGCTCGCGTGGGAACGCTCCGGCGAAGTCAGCGTCCATGTACAGGACGGAAAGTCGGCATTAACTGCTTCCGGAGCCCAGGTCGTCGAAGCCAACACCGACGCGAAGACCGGCGTCTCCGATGTCCGGCTCCACGTCCTCAAAGTCCCCGCTCTCGGTTACAAAGTGGTCTGGGTCGGTGCGGGGAAAGGCGCGAAGCAGGGGATAGAGAGCGGCGCGGAATCGGATGCATCCGGCAACACCATCACACTCGAAAACGCGATTCTGCTTCTCGCCGTCGACAAGCAGTCCGGCTGCATTACGAGCCTCTTCGACAAGAAGTCTAAGTTTGAGATGCTGGCTTCAGGCGGATGCGGGAATCAGCTTCAGTTCTTCAAAGACACGCCAAAGGACTACGACGCGTGGAACGTGGATCCGGGCACCTTGGATGTTGCACCGGCAGTAGTTGACCGCGCGGACTCGGTGGAGTTGATCGGGACTGCAGAGCCCAGTATCCGTGTCACACGCCATTGGCAAGGCTCAAAGTTCGTGCAGACGCTCAGCCTCACTGCCGACGGCGATATGGTCAACGTCGACAGCGACTTCGACTGGCACGAATCGCACATCCTCCTCAAAGCCGCCTTCCCGCTCGCAGCCGGCGGCCCCTTCGCCACCTACGAAATTCCCTACGGCGCCATCGACCGCCCCACCACCCGTAACAACTCCTGGGAGAAAGCGCAGTTCGAGGTACCCGCCATGCGCTGGGCCGATCTCGGCGATGGCAAGCACGGACTCAGCGTTATCAACGACACCAAGTACGGCTACGACGCCGTCGGCAATCTCCTTCGCCTCACCCTACTGCGCTCGCCCAAGTGGCCTGACGCAGAGGCCGACATGGGCCATCAGCACTTCCAGTACGCCCTCTACCCGCACACAGGCACCTGGAAAGATGCCTTAACCGTCCGCCACGGTTACGAATACAACTACCCACTCACGGCGGTTGTCGCGACGGCTCACTCCGGCGCGCTCCCGGCCAGCCACTCCTTCGCTTCCGTGACACCGGAGAACGTAGTCCTCACCGCCGTCAAGAAGGCCGAAGACGCGAAGGGTCTCATCTTCCGGGTCTACGAATGGGCTGGCAAAGATGCAACCGTCGAGTTGCACGTTCCGCCTGGCGCGGCATCCGCCACCGTCACCAATCTTCAGGAAACTCCAGTGGGTAGCGCTCTCCCGGTATCCGGCGACCTTATCAAGGCTCCCATCCACCCCTACGAAATCCTCACCGTCCGCGTCGACTACCCCAGCGGCGGCTCAACGGAATAACCCAGCGAATCGTGTCAATCGCAGGAACCCCATCCTTCCGCTTTTTTTGCGGACGGGTGGGGTTGCAAGGAACTCCAGCGCTGTTCCAACTCGCTGAGAACAGAGGCTTTCTTGACCCCGATTACCAGCCGCTTCAAATGTTTTTGCCAAAAAAATCTCCCCGCAATTTTGCAGATAATTAGCCCCGAATGTCGCATGATAGAGACATGCTTGCTTTCATGAACGGGAGATCCGGTCGGAATCAGGGAAAGAGGGGTACCCCCGGGTCAAAAAAATATATATGTCCAAGTTTGCAGATAATTATGCCCTTTTGTGAAACGGCCTCAAAAACCTGCATGCTAACCCATTTGCTAATCTATCTACACAGGGAGTAACGCCATGGACATCACTTCCCCGTTCGTCGTAGTGCCCGTCATCATCGTCGTGTTCTTCGCCTGCATCCTCTGGGCCACACACTTTGAATTTGAAAGTGAACAGCCCGAAGAAACCGGCAGCCACTCCGACCATTAATGCCGCGCCAGCCGTACTGTTCGTTCAGTCGCGGGTCCTTTAATCAGCACTCCAACAGTTGCCCGTACCACATACACCTCGCGCCAAGGTGCGTGGTCTCTTACCGCACTCTCAATCGCACCAGCACTATGCCCTGCCGGGGAAGCGCCAAGTCCAGTTCCGTCTTCCCAGCCTTCACCTCGACGGGGTGATCGGCAACAGTCTGCTCGAGTGCTGCCGCTTTCTCCAGCTTCGCTAGCTGATCCTTGTCCGGATGCGCGGGACTGCCCATCTGCTGCCATGCGCGATAGGAATTGCTGTGTGTCGCGTCCATCCGAAATTCGGCGGCAGTCCACTTGCCTTCTCGCAATCCATTCACTTCCAGATGCACCGCGGCTGGTGGCACCTCGACATCTGCATCGTGATAATTCCAGAGCAAGACGTCAACTTCGCCACCGTTCATCGTCGCAGCCGCATTGACATCCGGAGCCCCATCAACACTGCTCGCCACGACATCTTCCAGCGGCCTTGCCCCGGTGCTTTCCGCCGTCACCCAGTTACCCAGCGAGCCGTTCCCGTGCGCTCCACCGCCCAACATCGCCATCATCCTGAAAGCATTGAGTACCGGCTTGTCGATACCGTTCGTCGCCAGCTCTCGAAATCCCGCGAACGCGGGCTGGTCTTCAAACTCAAACGCCCACGTTACCGCGCCTTGCACGGTCACACCATATTTCCGAGCCAGTTCATAGGTCCGCATCGTAGCTTCTGTCACGCTGACACCATACAGAGGGCCGTTCCGATAGCCATTCTGTGACCCCTGGCAAGCCGCGCACCCCTCCGGATCGCTCTCACCCAGAATAATCGGCGTGTTCTTCCATTCTGGATAACTCGCCACTACCTTCATCCCGCGTTCTGTTGCCAGCAGTTGCGTCCCGATGCTCATCACCACATGTCCGTCAACAAATTTTGGCCGACCCTTCGGATGAAAACTGATGAAGTCAAGCGGCGCTCCCGTGCCTCCGGTCGCTGCATTTTTGCCGTGTGCGCAGTGCTCCAGAAACTGCCGAAGAAACGGCTCGGAATGATCACTCACCCCGGTTGCTTCAGGGCCGCCTATCTTTGCCTCCGGCAGCACAGCGCGAATTGCCTCCGCCGTCAGATCGTAGAGCCGGTCATACTCCTCAGGCGTGCCATGCCAATACGCAATGTCAGGCTCATTCCAAACCTCCCACAGCCAATCGTGAACCTGCCTTCCATATCGATCGCGCAAATGCGTCGCATAGGCAGTCACGAGCTTCGACCATTTCGCCTCATCTTTCGACGGATAGCTCCATCCGGTGAATACATCGCCCTTCGGAAAATCGTGCCGGTACGGCTCTGGATGTGTCGACAATGCCTGCGGCATAAATCCAATCTCCACCAGCGGGCGCACGTGCGCTGCCACAAGCGCATCGAAAATTCGGTCTGTAATCTTGAAGTCGTAAATCGCCGATCCATCGGGCCGCTCGGTGTACACGTTTGTCGAGCCCCACTTCAGCGAACCGTCGCCGTTCCCGGTTGTGAACAGGTTGTGTGGTCGAAAGTAGACGGGGACCGGACTAAGAGCAGCTAATTCCCCCAGTAGCTTCTTTCCGTTGGGCGCATAAACATAGTTCGGCTCGTCGGCGCCAAAATAATTCCAGATAGGCTGGTAGGGGCCGATGGATTTGCCTGCGTCGACTCGTACCTGAACAGGCGAAACCTCTGCGCTTCGAGAAGAAGTTTGCTGCTCGGTTTGCGACAACCCTAGACTGCCGCGACCAAAAGAAAGACCAAGCAAACAGCAGCACGTTATAAAAGCCGCATTTCTCATGCGGACAACAATAATAGATTCGCTCAGCAAAAGGCCGCCGCGAGAATCGCGGCGGCCTTCAGCTCGACTTCTGCCCGTTACTGGGGCTTCTTGTCGTCCTTCTTCTTTTCGTTCTTCTGCGGCTGCTCCTGGTGGTTGGGAGGAGGAGCCGGGTGCGCCTCGGGCCTGTTTTGCGGCGGAGGCGTCGGTCTCGTCTCCGGACGACTCTGAGGCTGAGGTTCTGGCTTGTACTGCGGCGGAGGCGAGGGGCGAGCCTCAGGCCTGTTTTGTTGCTGAGGTTCCGGCCGCGCTTCCTGACGATTCTGCGGTGGAGGTGATGGCCTCTCTTGCCGTTGGACTGGCGGCTGGACAGGCTGCGCCGGAGGTTGCGCATTCTGTCTCACGGCCGGAGGCTGATTCTGGTTTCTCTCCTGCGGACCGGTATTTGGAGGCATTGGTCGCTGTTCCGGTATTACCGGTTGCTGAGGCGTCGGTCGCGGCTGTCCGCCCGGATAAGCAGACGGTGGCTGATTCGAATTCCGCTCTTGCTGGTTGGCATTCGGCGGTGTCGGTCTTTGATCCTGCCTTTCAGGCTGCTGCGGCGTTGGCCGCGGTCTATCGTTCGGCAAAGTCGCCGGTGGCTGATTTGGATTCCGATCCGGCTGGTTGGCATTCGGCGGTGCCTGCCTTTGATCCTGCCTTTCTGGCTGCTGCGGCGTCGGCCGAGGTTTGCCGTTCGGCAAAGTTGCTGGAGACTGATCTGGATTCCGCTCCTGCTGGTTGGCATTTGGCGGTGCCTGTCTTTGGTCCTGTCTCTCAGGCTGTTGCGGAGTCGGTCGCGGCTGACCGTTCGGCAAAGTTGTCGCAGGCTGGTTCGGGTTGAGTTCAGGCCTGTTCGGTTGATTTGGCCTTCCCGCCGGTTGTACGGGCTGTTGAGGAGTTGGACGCGGCTGTCCGCCCGGATTTACCGCTGCTGGCTGGCCAGGGTTTCGGTCCTGCTGCCCGGCGTTCGGTGGGACTGGCCTTCCCGCTGCTGGCTGTCCCGGAACTTGCTGCCCAGGTCGCGGCTGTCCACCCTGTGTGGCGTTTGCAGGTTGACCCGGCTTCTGATCCTGCCGTCCTTTTGCCGGCGGCATCGGATTTCCAGGGTGCGCCGGCGAGGCGATGACCGTCCGCCCAGGAATCGGCTTGGGCGCTTGAGTTGGCCTTACCGGCGCCGCAACTGGCGTGGCTCCCGGCTTGGCAACAATCTGCTGGCCCTGCTGGTTGATCAATCTCGGGCGCTCTGAAGAGACCCGAACCGGCTGAGCAACTGGACGCGAAACAATCGAACGCGGCGTCGGAGCCGGCTCCGGTCGTTGCAACGGTCGCACATGCTCCATCTGGCGAGGATCTACGCGAACAGCTGAATTCCGCGCGTCGCGACCGGAAGCAAAATCTTCGTGCCGCATCGCCGTAGCGCCCCTGCTTTGATTCACGTAGGTGATGTTCGTGACATTCACCACATTCACGTACGTGTTCTGTACGTGGACGCTCCTGCTCTCCCTGATATTCGAAATGTTGACCCTGTCGATGTAGTGGGGACTGCACCGGTACCACGGCCGGTAGGCTTCCCCGGGACCCAATGGAAACCAGACGGAAACTCCGCCGCCCCCGATGTTCACTCCCCCTGCAAAGACAACCAGAGCCGGCGAATAAACCGGACGGACGGTACGCGGTCCGGGGATCCAGCCCCAACGCCCGCGATACGATACCCAGCGCCCATAGTGGAACGGAGCGTAACCCCAGGACTCGTCTTCAACCCATATCCAGCCCCAGGGTTCATGGTTCACCCAATGGCCGTAGTGATAAGGAGCCCAATCCGCCGCCACGCTGCGCGGAAACCACACTGGACCATACTCCGTATCGGGCTGCCAGTCGCCTGAGGAATCCAGATCTGCAGCGCCTGGAACATCCGGGCTTACATATTGATACGCGGCCACCTGGCTGAGTTGCTGGTCGCGTTGCTGGCTCCAGGCATCGAGATTGTCGGCGCCTGCAGGCTGAAGCCACTGAGGATACACGGGATTCGACCCCGACAGCTGAAGCGACTGTCCGTTGTCGAGTTCCTGCCGGTAATCTCCGGCAGCCGTCACATCGGCAAACTCGCCGTAATTGGTGAACACCGTCGCGCCGTCGGTGGGGTAAACATCAACCCGCAGATCGCCGGCCTTTTGAAACTCGATATTGCCATTAGGAGTGCTCACACCCATCAGTTGCCGTGGCCACAGTGCGTAGGTGTGCAGATGGACGGAACCCTGGGCGACCCCGAAATTGATGTTGAACTGGCTATCCTCGACGAGGCTCACATCCGAATTCGGTCCGATCCGAAGGTAGCTCTGTCCTACCTGGATCTCAGCGCGTCCATCCGAGTCTGTGAATATCCGGTCTCCCGGTCCTAGCGTTAGATTTGGATACGCTTGGCCCCAATCCTGGGCGCCGACTGGCTGGACTGACACCGTACCCGATATCGAGGAAATTCGGCCTGCTTCGGCCGGTGGATCGTTGTCCTGCGCGTCTGCGGCTGGAACGACCAGCACCAGCAATACCGCACAGATTGTCGCCAGCAAAGTTTTTCGACCAAAGTTGAGAGCAAATCTATTCATATAGAAATTCCTTTCCTGCCTAGCCGGCTCTTTTCTCCCCCGGTTGCCTTTAAGCGGCCCGGAAGAAGAGCCTGGTGCCTTATCCGATAAGGTTTGCGGCCTGACTTGCGCCCAGCCGCGGGGTCTATCGCTTTCAGACTCTTGGGATATAAACCCTCATCCCTGTCAAAAGTAGTACAAAGATGTAGATGCGGCGTCGATAGCTTGAGGAACCGTTCGGCCCCTGAAGTCGTACTAAGGTAATGAGAGGGCGAATGCCATGATAAGGAAATCAACGATCTTGTTATTGGGTTTGGCTCTGGCAGTTGGAGTTGTGGGCTGCAGAATCCATGTAGACAAAGACGCCAATGGGCAAGAGAAAACGGTACAGGTAGATACACCTTTTGGCGGAATCCATGTAAATAAGGATCAGACTTCTGCCGCCGATCTTGGACTGCCGGTCTACCCCGGTGCGGAAGTGGTCAAAGATAACGACCACGATAAGTCTGCCGACGTTCATATGGGCTTCGGCGAATGGCAGCTGCGCGTCCGTGCGGTGAGTTATGACACTACAGATTCGCAGGAGAAGGTGGTCGAGTTTTACAAGAAGGCGCTGGGTCGCTACGGCAATGTGATCACCTGCCAGGGAAACAGCCCAGTCGGCTCGCCCACCGCGACAGCCGAAGGCCTGAACTGCTCAGACGACGGACATCACTCCAACGTGAAGATCGACAATAAGGAATTTGGCTCTCACGGTGGATTGCAACTCAAAGCCGGATCCAAGCGCCATCAGCACATCGTCGGTTTTGAAGATCCCAAGAACGGTAGAAACCGGTTTGCTCTCGTAGCACTGGATCTACCCACAGGGATCGACCACAACGAAAAAAGCGACTAACTCCTGAAGGCGCGCGACCATTTCAACGTGAGGAGATTTGGCCCGATTCGCGCCAAATCTCCGTGTGCCTTCATATTTACCGGCGGCATGGGTGCTCATTGCCATAAAATTCAACAAAATAGGCCGTACACCCCATCTATCCGGAGTTCCTCTGAATGCGAACCAAATTTTCCCTTTCTTTCACCGTGGCGCTGCTCGGCGCTGCGGTGGCTTTGCATGCTGCCGACAAGCCTAAGGCAACAGCACCTCCAGTTATCGATCCATACGCTGAAGTGCAACCCGTCACGGAATCGCTGGATATGGCGATGTATCAGCGAATTCGCGACGAAGGTATCAATCGCTCTCATGTGATGGAGTTTGCCTCGGCCCTGATGGATGGAATTGGTCCCCGCCTGACGGGCTCACCAAATGCAAAGAAAGCCAATGAGTGGACGCGCGAAACGTTGACCAAAATCGGCTTGGAAAATGCGCACCTTGAAGATTGGGGTGAATTTGGTCTCGGTTGGCAACAACTCAATACCTGGGCTCGCATGGTGACGCCAGACACCGCCATCCTCATTGTGCAGGCGACCCCCTGGTCGCCCTCTACCGCAGGCCATGTTACTGCCGAAGTTGTGTCCGTCACCATCCAAGATGAAAAGGATCTCGATCAATACAAGGGGAAATTAGGCGGCAAGATCGTACTTTATGGGCCGATGCGAGAAGTTCCACCAGTCGACAAGGGACTCTTCGGACGGTACACAGAAAAAGAGCTAGACGACATCGCTCAGTTTCCAATCAGCCCCAACGCCGGGGTATCCCCTGAAACGCAGGCTCGCATCAATGCCTACCGCGAGCGCCAGAAAATAATCGACAAAGTCGCGGCCTTCTTCGCTCAAGAGAAGGTAGCTGCCGTGATCGAACCCAGTCGAGACGCGAGGAATGGTGGCGGTTCTGGCGGTACGCTCTTCGACGATAACGGCGCAACTCTGGGCCGAACGCCCTACATCGCAGAAAAGCGTGTCAAAGTGCCGGTTGTAGTCGCAGCGATCGAAAGCTACGGCCGCCTGTTCCGACTTATCCAGGCTCATGTTCCCGTCACTGTGCAGCTCGACGTCGAAACCAGTGTCACCGGCGAGCATGAGCACGGCTTCGACACCATCGCAGAGATTCCCGGTTCTGACCCTTCACTCAAAGATCAGGTCGTCATGGTAGGCGGCCATCTCGATAGCTGGATTGCGGGAACGGGCGCAACCGACAACGGAGCAGGAACCGTTGTCGCCATGGAAGTCGTGCGCATATTAAAAACACTCGATGTGAAACCACGACGCACGATTCGAATCGCCCTGTGGACGGGCGAGGAACAAGGCCTTTTCGGATCGAAGGGTTACGTAAAACAACATTTCGGTTCGGCGCCACTCTCCACAGCACCTGACCAACTGTCGTTGCCGGAATATTTGCGGCGCCCGGCGGGCCCACTTGAGCTGAAGCCGGAGCAAAAGCTCATCTCGGCCTACTTCAATGTGGATAACGGCAGCGGCAAAATTCGGGGCATATATCTTCAGGGAAATGGGGCCATTGAACCGATCTTCGCAAGCTGGATCGCCCCTTTGAAAGATCTGGGCGTGACCACAATCACCATGCGCAATACAGGCGGGACCGATCACCTGAGCTTCGACGCGGTCGGTATCCCCGGCTTCCAGTTCATCCAGGATGAGTTGGACTACGAGACGCGCACCCACCACTCCAATGAAGATGTGGTTGAGCGTCTTCAGCCGTCCGACCTGAAGCAGATTGCTACCGTTGAGGCCATCTTCGTCTACAACGCCGCGCAGCGCGATCAGATGCTCCCGCGAAAACCTCTGCCTACTCCAGATCTTGAGGAGAAGAAGCGCGCGCCTATCCCTGGCATTTTCCCAAACGCAATTGCCACCTCGGAGCTAGAAAAGAAATAGCCCACCGAAACTGAGCCTGAAAGTTTGCTGTCCAATTAAGTCAACACGATCTCAAGTCAACAGGATCAAACAGTTCTTTACTACATCGTGGATTCAAAGCTGAATGGCAGGCGAGTTGCGGCGCGTTGAAATCGGGCCGCAACTCGTTGCCGCTGACGACCCTCTGGGGAAAAACATTCTGCTACACTGGATGCAGCGTATCAAGCGGGAAGAACGCACCAGGCAGCGCCCGATGAAACGCATCCGCAAACCATGTTCGGGGAGTGGCTCAGCCTGGTAGAGCACCTGGTTCGGGACCAGGGGGTCGGAGGTTCGAATCCTCTCTCCCCGACCATTAAATCCCGCAATTTCAATTAATTAGCGTACTCGTCATTTCCGGCCATTCCGGAACTTGGGTCCATTTGGGTCCAATTGGCTTTTCAACGTCCAGAACAGCGGTTCGCGCGTCCTCCGGAACCGACCTGATGCAAATCTCTCGAGTTACCTCCGAGGATGCGTGCCCCAAGAGAGCTTGCACGTGTCTGAAGGTGGCCCCACGGAATCGAGCAAGGTGGCATGGGCGTGACGCAACCAATGCCAGTTCGCTCCCAGCAAGCGATTGGCGCGAGACTTATCGTTCGCTGCTGAGAGCCGACCACGCAGAGCCGTTCTGCCTCTGTGCTGGTGAATAAGGGTCATTATTGCAACGCGCACTGCTCTGCATCCGATCCGGTCGATGTCATCGGAATTGTGCCTATCAATCTGCGCTGCACAGGAGTCGTAGTGCTCCTATCGAAGTCATAGACGTCGAGGTAAAGATTGGCTGACTTTAAATTGGAACGATGATTGGCTTCCGCCCACAGATGCAGCAGAGCCCTTGCGCGCCGCTCGCAGTAAGGGATATCTTCACGCGTCACCTCGCCAACCAGCGACTTCCAGCGTTCAGACGAATAAGGCTTTGCCATGCTGCGATCGAAGTCGAGGGAATCTGGGTAGATGTTTCCGTCCAAGGATCGCAGTTCGAATCCAAGTTCCTTGACGAGCGAGTCAGGTTGCCAGTCGAAGGTGGGGTAACAGCCGATCGGCCACCCATTCACGATGTGTGTAGCCCCTCCGATGAACATCCCGATGGTCGTGATGTATGCAAGAACGCGAAAGGCAGTGCTGAGCCGTGGACTGGAGCGGGCGGGCGTGGCATTCGTGATCCGGCTCGCGGAATCTTGTTGCACTTTCAGCCGAACAACCGCGATGAGCGCGGCCCAGTCGACGAGAATGACGAAGCAGGCCTGCATATCGAGGAACTGGATCTCCATCAGCATGTAAGTGAAGTTGTGGAATGCGATTCCTGCGATCAGGGCGAGAATGCGTGTGCGGCGGTCGAGGATCGCGAACACGAATCCGACCTCAAACACGACGGTGAAGATCGCACCAAGCATCAGAATTAGAGGATGATTGAGCGCCCAGCGCTGCACCGACGTGGCATCGAACTCCTGCATCTTGATAAGGAGAATCAGCCGCATGTAATCGGGTGTGAACCAGCGCAGGCCAACTCGACACAGCTTCCACACCCCGGCAAAATAGTAGGCGACGCCCATCACGAGCATCATGATCTTGAGTGGGGCAGCGTAGTAAGTGCTCGGCTCTAGAACCTGAGCTCCTGCGCTGAGACGTCTGCTCCGCAGCCAGGCATCAACAGAAAACGCGTCACCGCAGGACGAAGCGGCGAGGATGAACGCGAACAGGACAAGATGGTTGTAGTGAACGACCTGTCCGAAAAGTTGCGGAATGGTCAGAACATAGAACCCGAGAAGCGAAGCGACCACGGTAGAGATGCGCGTCCAGAGGCCAACCACCGCGAGGAGACCTGATATCACAAGCAGTGCGTATACCAACTCGAGAAATGTTGCGCTGCGCGGGAGATGTGCCGCAATCCACTTCCAGCCGAAGGGGGGAAGAATCAACGAGTCGTCTAGCCGTCCGAAAGCAAGTAACTCGTCGTGCCCCACCATCAGCACGAGCCCGGCGAAGATAGCCGCCCGCGCGATTCCGAGGTTAATGGGTGATAGCTTCTCGTCGCGGAAGCGTGTCAGCAGGCAGTATCGCCTCTGCGCAAACCAGAGCCCAACCGCTGAGAGAGCGAGGCAGACCAGAAGCCAGATTCCGCCTTCCGGCAACAAGCGTGCGAGTATGTGATTCTTGTTTGGCGCAAGTGCCAGATACGCCAATGGGTCCATGATGTCTCCTGTCCGACCGGCCGCGGAATTGCGCGGCTCCGCGTTCTATCTAGCTCTGAGTCGCAGGACAGAGATTGTATCTGAAGCTTCCAGATGAACTGGAATCGAGTCATTCAACTGCTTGGTAGAGATTTCTCCGAGGGGCGAAAAGGTAAGCAATTCTACTGAGCGGAAGCGAGCAGGCGACGAGAAGGTAATCTGCTTTTTCGCGACATCCCGCTTCGTTTTGCTGTCTGGATCAAACGATGGCTCCTCAACCCAGAAGAACAGTAAATAGGTGCCTTCACTTCGCCGGGCAAGGAGATGGTGGACGCCTTTTGTGTCCCCCGATAACTCGAATGAAAGATCTTCAAGACTGGGAGTTCCGTCGTGATCGGCAGTGATCTGGATCAGGTTTTTGAGTGCGTTGAACGCCGGCTTTCGAGTGCCGTCGTTTCGAACCAGCCCAAACGCGGCATCGTTCTTGCTGACTTTTGGGCCGACGTCGATCAATTCGTAGATGTAGGTTCTACGGATTCCATGCATGAGCTGCTGGAGAATCAGCCTCGGCATATACTTTGCTTCTACGTCTTCGGGAATTCCCTGCTTGTTAGAGGGATCGGTTGTGTATCCAATCTCGGTTGTCATCACGGGCGAACCGTCCCACGCGCTTCTGGCCAGGTTCAGGTTCCAATTGATGCTGCCGTAACCTCCGCCGCCCCATCCCGGAGTACCCGGATTTCTGCCTGCGAAGTAATTATGCAGATTCGCGAAATCAAAGTAGCGCTGGAATCCATTCGTCTTCGGAAACGCGTCGGGCTGAGTGAGAGAAGGGCCAATGAGAAGAGCAGGACCGTTGCTTCCCGGGCTGCTCTTTGCGATTTGCTGAAGGCGAGGAAGAAAACTCTGCAAGGTCTCAGGCCAGTGCGAATCGCCACTGTTGTTGTACTCGTTTGGCGCTTCGAATCCTTCGAAATCCTGGTGTACGCGTTGCGGATAGGCGACAAGAAGAGCGTCTGTTTGCTTCGGCGAGGTGACATACACAC
The DNA here is from genome assembly GCA_963737915.1 of uncultured Acidobacteriaceae bacterium. GTDB lineage: Bacteria > Acidobacteriota > Terriglobia > Terriglobales > Acidobacteriaceae > Telmatobacter. Next base: position 64,355 of record CAVTUP010000018.1, read on the forward strand.
AATGAATTCCAAGGGCGCCTAGAGCATTATGCCGCTTGTAGAACTCGTCCCACTTGGTGTCTACAAGACCATCGCGAATGTGGCGCACATGCAAGTCGGTGAGTAGTTTCTCAACCAGCGAGAAATTTGAGTATGGGGTATCAGTGTAGTGCAAATGCACATTTACGCCGACGCTGCCGGCGATGGAATCGGAGCTCACTGGCTTCTCGGCAAGTGCGGGGCCGGAATAGACAACGGTCAAGATGCAAAACATTGCCGTCAGCCATCTAGGTAGCAATTGGATTCGGACGAGATGTCTGAGATTTTCTATCTTCGTTGGTCTGATTATGCCCGGGATCGGTGCTTGCATCTCACCTCGCAAGTTCATGCAGATTTCTTCCTGGGAGAGTTGGCCGCCGTCTTTCTCTCAAATGCACGATTATCGCGGCGCCTGCGATTTGATTCCGTTCACAGATTTCGAGCCGTAATCGTATCCGTGGAGATAGGCCGTGCGATATACGGTCTTGTAGGTCGTTCGAGGAATGTCGGGGTGAAGTCCGTGATCGGGAACGAGCTTGTAACGGTCCTGTTCAGTCGGTGGCTTCGATAGACTCAGTTCGCTATCGTGTTTCCCGTCTCTCCATCCGTCGTAATATCCCCATCGGGTGGCGAAAGCCATGTTTTGATCTTCGTTGCGGTAGTAAAGCTCGTAGCCGGGAGCTCGCGCCGGAAGACCCACCGAAGGCCCTTGCTGCTTTTTCGCATTCGGTGCGGACTCCGGAAATTGTCGCGCCATGGCAACAGGCAGCATTGTGCAGACGCACAAGCACGCGAAGAGCACAAGGAATGCGCGTGTGAACGAACGCACGCCCCTCGGAGTTGTGATTGCAGTACAGTTGTTCTTCATCTCATCTCTCCTTCTCATCTATGCTCCTTGGCGTCACTCGAACCGCTTGCAGGCTTTAGGCTCGAAGTTGAGTGCGTCTGATGTGCTCAAGGCCCAAATGCGCATCAATGC
>CAVTUP010000019.1:0-106212 GCA_963737915.1 uncultured Acidobacteriaceae bacterium
GACAAGCTCACGTACGCAGTTGTGAATGGGCACCGCCATTGCGTCGACCAGACCATCGCCGAGTTGGAACGGCGGCTCGATCCCGCAAAATTCCTACGCATTCACCGCGCCGCTCTTGTGAATATTGACTGGATTCACGAAGTGAATGCCTGGTTTGCCGGTAAAGTCGTCCTCTCGCTCAAAGACGCCCAGCACACCCAGCTCACCGTTGCGCGCGATCGCGTCCGCTCGGTAAAAGATCGACTCGGAATCTGATTCTTGCGGCGCAACGGCTCTACCCGCCCATGAACATTCCGCCATTCACATCCAGCACATGGCCTGTAATGTAAGCTGCCGCATCCGATGCGAGAAACACCACGGACTGCGCAATCTCGAGATCCGTTCCCGGCCGCCCCAGCGGAATCTGTTCGATCATTTTGGCGCGCAATTTCTCGTCGAGCACCGCCGTCATCGGCGTCTCGATGTACCCCGGCGCAACCGCATTTACCGTAATGCCTCGCGAGGCAGCCTCGCGCGCCAGCGACCGCGTAAACCCGATCAGTCCCGCCTTCGAAGCCGCGTAGTTCACCTGGCCTTCCTGTCCTGTCCGGCCAACCACGCTCGTGATATTGATGATCCGTCCCCAGCGGTTCTTCATCATCTGTCGTAACAGGGCCTGGGTCAAAAGAAACGCGCCCGTCAAATTCGTTCCCAGAACATCGTCCCAGTCGGCACGCTTCATGCGCATCATCAGGTCGTCGCGTGTGATCCCGGCGTTGTTCACCAAAATCTCGACTTTTCCGAAGCGCTCAATCACTGCCTTGACCCCGGTCTTGATGGATTCCTCGTTGGCCACATCCAGCGCGAAAGCCGCCGCCTGATCACCAGTAGCAGCAATCTCAGCCGCTACGTCTGCCAGTTTCGCCTCGTTCCTCGCGGCCAGCGCAACCGTGGCCCCTGCTTTGGCCAACTCAAGCGCGCACGCGCGTCCAATCCCCTGCGAAGCACCCGTCACCAGCGCGATTCTTCCCTGTAAATCTACCATCTTCCCTTTTATCCCCCGGCACTTGCGGAACTCCGTCGCGCCATGCCATTCAGTTTGACATTATAGGGATCCCGAGTCCTCTCGGCGCCATGACCCTGCCACCCCCGAAGGGCATGGGACTTTCTTCATTGCCTTCCTTTAGTTCATGCGATATAGTTCATATGAACTATATGAAGACAGACCTTGGAATCTGGGAAATCACAGTGCTCTCGCTCCTGCGCGAATCTCCAATGCATCCCTACCAGATGCAGACGTTGCTGCGCGACCGCCACAAGGACGAGATCCTCGTACTCAAGCGGGGCTCCCTCTATCACGCGATAGGTCGACTCGTTCGCGTGGATCTCATCACCGCGAAAGACATCAGCCGAAATGGCCGCCGCCCTGAGCGCACGACCTATGCCATCACTGCAGCCGGACGCAAAGAGTTCATCAGCGCTCTTCGCCAAATCATCGTGACTCCTCGACGCGAATCCTCCGAGTTCATGGCTGCGATGAGCTTCCTCGTACACCTCACACCGGCCGAAGCCACGCCACGTCTCGAAGAGCGATGCATCCGCCTCGAAAAGCAAATCGCCGAGTACAGTAACGTTCTCGCAACTGTGTCCGCGCACGTGGCGCGCATCAACCTTGTCGAGAGCGAGTACCTGGTAGCCATGCTCAGGGCAGAACTCGCATGGATCCGCGGGCTTATTGACGAGATCAACTCCCAGAAACTCACCTGGGATCTCAAGACGATTTTGAATGAGGCCCGCGTTGGCGCCAGCTCCGCTGGCCCTTTGGAGGATGGTTTATGCAACAGGAATCCTTGATCCAGAACCCGGCAATACAATCAAACTCCGCTGTGCACTACAGGGGCGCCATCTGGACGCTGCTCATTCTTGCGCCCGTCATTTCCGAGGTCCTCAGCGGATCCACGCGCCTCAGCATCCTCTTCGTGCTCATTCCCGAAGTGATGGTCTGGGGCTGCGGCGCTCTCCTCTGCCGCGAGTTGGTTCGCCGCTGGCGCGGCGGCGCAGCCAGCCTGCTGATGCTCGGCCTTGCTCTCTCCATCGCCGAAGAGTTTATCGTCCAGCAGACATCGATTGCACCTCTTCCGTTTCCCGGCTCGAATGCGAGCTATGGCCGCTACGCGGGAGTTAACTGGCTTTACTTCCTCTTCATGCTCGGCTTTGAGAGTGTGGCGGTCGTCCTCGTTCCGGTCCAGGTCACGGAACTCTTCTTCCCCAATCGTCGCAAGCATCCGTGGCTCCGCAAGCGCGGCATCATCGCCACATGCATCGCGTTCCTGATTGGGAGCCGCATCGCCTGGTATGGGTGGACCCAGCAGGCGCGGCCAAGACTCAATGCATCTCCATACCATCCCCCAATGGTCCTGATCCTGATCGGCTTGACTGCAATCGTTGCCCTCGTCCTCATGGCCTGGCTCCTTCGCAAACATGGTCATTCCAGCCGGGCAGAATCTCGCCGGCCGCTGCACCCGGGGTTCATCGGTTTGATCGCATTCCTCCTGAGCGGACCATGGTTCTGGCTCATCACTTTGCTCTTCGTTCCACATCCAGGCCTCGCCGTTTGGATTCCTGTTTCGGCAGGAATCGTCTGGGCGCTCCTTTCCTACTCGCTCCTGCGTTACTTGACGGCGGCGCACGCGTGGCGCGACATCCACCGTTGGGCCCTCTCCTTTGGAGCCGTTCTCGGATTCATGGTGCCTGGTGACATGAGCGCCGCCGGCTGGACCCGCGTGGATCTCATCGGGAAATTTGCCTTTCAACTGTTGGCTGTCGTGGGATTTCTATTGTTGGCACGAAAGGTCCGGCGGCACGAGTACGCTGATCCTATTGCTAATGAGTTGGACCTTCCGCGCGCCTAGACCAGAGGCATGGCCTCGGCCGGGATGCGCTGTCGCCTTCTGGCTGGAGCCGTAACTACAGCCGGCCACACATAGACAGCGAGACGTCTTGAATAGTGCAGCACTGGGTCTTGCGTTGGGACAGTGATACCTACCGCTGCTGGAAGGTCGTTGCGCTCGATCTCCGCCTCGGCATCTTCCAGCGGAGAGGCTACGGTGTGGATATTCGCCCGAACCGCCTCCCCAGCCCTGTTTCGAGAGAAGAGGCAATACCGCTCTGTAAGAAAATACTCGAGCGAACCGTTGCGAATCTCTGCGAGCCGACGCGTCGGCCCCAGTCCCCGGTAGCGAGCGTTGAAGATCACCTGTTGATTCGACAGCAACCTCCGGCTGTGGAACGCAAACTCGCGCTCCGTTCGCTGGTTCAGTTGCATCTCGGCCCAACTGCATGGCATTTGAAAAATAAACCGTACCGCGAGAGTAGCCAACAGGCTCCCGGTTTCGATTGAGAAGCTGAAGACTCCCGGCGTTCCTGTGCGATGGTCGCGAACATACGTCCGAAGGTGCAATTCAGGAAAATTACGCATCCCCGGCAACGGCGGCAGGCCGCGGAATGTGAACCTGTCCATCCACAGGGGCACCACTCCCAGCCATGCGGATCCTTGGAAAAGGTCGGGTTGCAGGCCCTCTGGCAAAAGTGCAGCTATCGCCGATGCCGGTACCTGCCAATGAGCAAAAAGCAGGTCATTCCAGCGTTGGGACATAGCCCAGCGACCGGTGGGCAATGGCCGGGGCTTCTGCGACGTGCGCAATTTAATCTCCCGCATCGACCGTACCCCACTAAATTGTATGACGCGCTCGCCCAGGCGCGGGATTCACATCTTCCCCGCACCCTGATGCCGTATTCTGTTCGCGAGCCCTCAGCAATGTCCAGTGAATCTTTTGTGCCCGCCGGCCCTCGCAATCAAACTGACGTTTACGCCGTTCATGGAGCCGACCCCGAGGTCCTGGCCTACGCGATGGCCAAATACTCTCGTTCTGCGCTTTCCATGCGCGAATCGCTCAATGAAATCAGTGCTCAACGCGCTGAGCAATTCCTCAACACCTTTTATTTTCAATACGGACACCGGTCCATTGCCGACCTTGCCCATATTGCCTTCGCTGTCGAACGCCTGAGCCTGCTGGCGGCCATCGTGCTGGTCGACGAGCAGCGCTGGGACGGCCAGGAGCGCTCAACCCGTTACCAGAATTTCATGAAATCGGGCTGGTATCTCCCTGACTTCGGCACAGATACGGCGTCTTCAAAGCTCTACAGCGAAACCGTCGACAATCTTTTCGCTGCGTATCAGCGGACCACGGTTGCCGTCCACGATGCGCTCCGCGACCGAGTCGCCCGCCCCGAGGCGATGAAGCCGGACGCATACGAGCGGACTCTGAAAGCGCGGGCGTTTGACGTTGCTCGTTACCTGCTGCCGCTCGCCACAAATACATCGCTTGGTCAGATCGTTAACGCGCGCACCCTCGAAACCCAGGTCTCACGGTTGCTTTCTCATCCCATCGCCGAAGTCCGCGACCTTGGCCTCAAACTCCGCGATGCTGCAACTGGCCCCGCCTGGAACGTGAACGCAGAGGCTGGCGCGGCATTCGTTCAGAAGATGGCCGCGGATCCTGAGTTGTCTGCGGAAGCCGCGAATTTGCTTACGCGAGAAGTTCGCACTGCGCCCACCCTGGTGAAGTATGCCGAACCCAATCAATACCTGATCCAGACCCGCAGCGAGCTTGAATCAGTGGCGGCGGAGTTGCTCACTGGAAGGCTGCCGGAACCGGCTCCCGTTGTTGACCTTGTCGAGCGCACCGAGTCTCTCGAAGTCGAACTGGCCGCAACCTTGATTTACTGGGCAAGCCAGCATCCCTATCGCCAGGTTCGGGACATCGTCGCAGGCCTTTCTGGCGCTCGTGTTTCGGAGATCATCGAACTTGGCCTGAAGCATCGCGGCCGCCACGACGAGGCTCTTCGCGCGTTTCACGCCGGCGCCGCACTGCGCTTTGACATCCTTATGGACATCGGCGGCTTTCGCGATATGCATCGGCACCGTCGCGTCACGCAGATCAAGCAGGGATTCACCGCGCTCCATGGCTATGAGACGCCGCACTCCGGCGATGCCGCTGGCCTCGAAGAAGCCGGAATCCTGCCTGACTATCAAGCCGCCATCGAAGCTGCTCACACGGCCAGCGCTCGAATCGCTGCAGGTACTGCTCCGGAGGCAGCCCAGTCTGCCCTCTACCTGCTTCCGATGGCCACGCGCGTTCGTTGTCTCTTCAAAATGGACTTTGCCGAAGCTCAATACATCAGCGAGCTCCGCTCTGCACCAGCCGGCCACTTCAGCTATCGCCGTGTCGCATGGGAAATGTATCTAGCCCTCGAGCGCCAGCACCCGACACTAGCCAAACACATCCGCGCGACTGACTTTTCGAAACCAATCGACCTGCTCCAGCGGTAAAGACCCTGTGTTCACAAGGAATTCGATCGCCCCGCCTCGAGCCCTGCTGCATGGCCTTCGGTGGTATTTCACAAAAACGCGTAATTATCGGCAAATTTCCACAGAAGATATTTATTTTTTTGACCCGGGGGTACCTCTCTGCAAGCGATCTTGGATAGCGGGGGCTCCCCCGGCCTGTGGGTCTCCTGCATTTATCGTGCGCCATTCGGGGTTAATTATGTGCAAAAGTGAAGGGATTTATTTTTGACGCGGTGCAGCGCAGCTGTTCAGTCGTCAGATTCCTGAAATTCGGATACGATTCCACAGGACCGTTCCGAGGTTCGTGTGCGCCTTCCAGTTGAAAACAAAAGAGCAGAATGGATCACCACGAAGCTGAACTCACGGCTTCGGATGGCGGTGTTTGCGCTCTTCGTGGCATTCATGGCCTATGTACTTGCTTTTGCCGGCGACCTGTTTTCCTTAAGTCCGAAAATAGCTGCGGTCCTCTGGCCGGCCAACGCCTTCCAGATTGCGGTGATGCTCTTGCTGCCCCGCAGGACGTGGCCTTTGCTCATCACTGCACATGTCGTTGGGGGCATTGTCCACGGCTTTCAGATTCATCTCACGGTTTTGATGACGGTCATGTTCACGTTGGCGGATGTTGTCATATTCATCATCGCCGCATATGGCCTTAGCCGTGAGTTTGGCGGCATCCCGCGGCTTGACAGTTTCAAGGCATTCGCGAAGTACTTTCTGATTGCTGTACTGCTTGCACCCGCAATCAGCGCATTTGTCAGCGGGTTCGGAACTCCGGGCCTTTATTGGATCAGTTGCCGCATCTGGTTCCTTCTCAATGCGCTGACCTTTCTTACCATCGCTCCTGCGATCTTTGGTTGGCTCAGCCCTTTGCCGGATTGGGCTCGCCAAAACCCATATTGGCGGTTGGAGGCGAGCGCGCAGCTGAGCGTGATTCTGTTGTTGGGATACATCATTTTCCTCTCGCCCTGGAGAGTGACCTCTCCCGCGTTGTTCTACTCCCTGGTTCCGCTCCTTCTCTGGGCAGCTCTGCGATTAGGCTCCGTAGGCGTGAGCACCTCCATGGTGATTGTTGCGGTGATTTCGGTTTGGGGAGCCGTGCATGGACATGGCCCATTTGTTGGTTCTGATCCTCAGCACAATGCTCTGTCACTGCTGCTGTTCCTGCTGTTCGCTTCTACTCTTTTCCTGCTGCTTGCAGCCCTGGTCGAAGAGCGCGAGCGAGCCAGCCTTATTCAGAGGGCCCTGAGCAGGCGACTGATCTCCGCACAGGAGCAGGAACGCAGGCGCATCGCGCGCGAACTTCACGACGACATTTCTCAAAAACTCGCTATCCTGTCGATGGACGTCGACTACGCAAATAGCCTATCGAACGATTCCTCCATGGACCTGAAAAGGTGCCTGCAAAACGCGCAAAAACACTGTTCCGACGTGGCCGGGGAACTCCGCTCTCTTTCGCACCAACTGCACTCATCGAACCTCGAATACCTCGGCGTCGCGATCGCGACCAGGAGCTTTTGCAATGAGTTCTCTGAGGCCCATGGCCTGTCTGTTGAATTCACAGAGGAAAATGTGCCGAGGCATTTGCCGAACGACGTCGCTTTGTGTCTCTTTCGGATCGCACAGGAGACTCTCAGCAACGCAAGGAAGTACAGCGGGGCGAGAAACTTCACGGTCGAACTAAGCGGCACAGGGAATGAGATTCGACTTGCGGTCCGAGATCGGGGAATCGGATTCGACGTTGAGCAGGTTCGACGGGCCGGTGGTCTCGGACTTATGAGTATGGAGGAAAGAGTCCATCTGGTAGGCGGGAGCCTTTCAATCCAATCACGGCCTGGAGCAGGAACAGCAATCCTGGCTGTCGTGCCGTTGGCTGCTGAAAGCAGTCATTCTCTTGAAGAGAGCTCGGGTCGGGCAGCCAGTCGAGTTTAATCCGCCAAGTGGAGGTGTATGTTGAAGCGGCACAGCGCGACATCTGCGTGGCTTCATTTGCGATCCGACCTTACCCAAAATGGCGCAGCTTCCCCGTACACGATCCTCAAGCGGAATCGAAGTCAGGTGGCCAGTGACATAGACGAATAAGGGCGTCCGGTGGGATGAAGTCAGCCTCGCCGCGCTGCCTCTATGGCGGCGACGTCGATCTTCTTCATCGTCATCATGACCTTGAAGGCACGGCTTGCCTCACTGCCACCGGCCGCCAGCGCGTCGGTCAGCGCGCGTGGGGTGATCTGCCACGAGAGGCCCCAGCGGTCCTTGCACCAGCCGCACTGGCTTTCCGTGCCGCCATTGCTGACGATAGCGTTCCAGTAACGATCAGTCTCTTCCTGATTTTCAGTGGCTATCTGGAATGAAAACGCCTCAGTCTGTTTGAACGCCGGGCCGCCGTTAAGGCCGAGACAAGGAATGCCCAGTACGGCGAACTCCACCGTCAGCACATCGCCCTTCTTGCCGCTCGGATAGTCACCGGGGGCCTCGTGAACAGCTGTTACTTTACTATCCGGGAAGGTAGCGGCGTAGAAGCGCGCAGCCTCATGCGCATCTTTGTCGAACCAGAGGCAGATCGTGTTCTTTGGCTTCATGTTCGTGTGCTCCTTGTGCTCTGGTAGAACGCGAGCCCAGACAAGATTGCCGGGGCTCCGTCTGCATACATGATATTAGTTGCGTGTTTTGTCTCTTGAGCGGTACAGGTCGTTCTTGTCGCCAACCGTGAGCTCGATTGGAGTTCTGAGCTTTTCGTCAACATTGCGAAACGCTCATTTCTCAAAAGGCTCCATCACCCGTTTTTAACCGCCGTAGCCCGATCCTTTACAAACGTGACCGTCCAGTTCTTTCCGTCCTGGTCGTAGGTCACGGTGCGGTCGCCTTCCTTCTGCCCGTCCGGATGCATCTTCTGCCCAATCGCCATGCGGGTCTGCAACTCATTCATTCCCTGCTTCACCTGGTGCGCATCCACAGCCGCCCAAATATCCTTCGGCCAGTGCGTATAGATCGTGTGCGGGTCGTCATAAAAGAAGAGCAAGTCGGAGTAGTATTGCTCCTGGCTGCCATCCATTGCGCCGACCGGAGTCGCGTACTGCTCCTTCGCATCCGGCAGCGTAAACACGATCATCGCCTGGCGCGTGCCGTGACTGATTCCGTCATCCACATCGTTCGGCACTGTCGCCTTGATGACCTTCTTCACATCCAGTCGCTGAGCGGACGGAATAACGCCCACCTTCTTTCCAAACTCGACTTTCCCTGCAACATAAGGAAAGTAAGACATCGTGTAGCCGTTCTTCATCCACACGCTTTTGCCTTCCAGGTTTTGCACATCCTCGAAGTGCGACGGAAACTCCATCCGCACCACGGCTACATCATCCATCGTCGTGGCGGGCTCCGCCTGTTGTCCGATCACGCCCGGATTCTGCCGGTGTCTCCACACTGTGAACAGATAAATTCCACCGATCGCCAGCGTGATCAGTGTCGGTATCACCACAATTTTCCAGGCCTTCAAGAATCCCTCCTGACTTGCGGGATAATGGTTAAATTCGTGCTCACTTCGCGATTGGAGCTTCGACTTGTGCCGAAGACGGCGGACGCAGCGCCTCTGCGCTCAGTTCATCGGCTCGGCGCAAACTCGGGAAGAATGTCGCCCACGTACCCGCTACTGCGAGTGCGCCCAGGCCTCCGACCACCGTCGCCCGCACCGCGCCCCACCATTGCGCCGTGAGCCCGCTTTCAAACTCACCCAACTCGTTAGATGCACCAATGAAGAGCGAGTTCACCGCGCTTACTCTTCCCCGCATCTCTATGGGAGTAGCCAGCTGCAGCAGTGATCCCCGAATAATCACGCTGATCATGTCTGCCGCGCCGCTGATGGCGAGCGCTGCCAGAGAGAGCCACAGACTGCGCGAGAGGCCGAAGATGACCGTAGCCACTCCAAATATGCCTACGGAGACAAACAACCTCATGCCTGCCCGGCGCTTGATCGGAAACCTCGCCATCACCAGGGACATTGTGAACGCGCCAATCGCCGGAGCCGCGCGCAGCAGGCCCAGCCCCCGCGGGCCGGTGTGCAAAATGTCGCTTGCAAAAATTGGCATCAGCGCCACAGCCCCGCCCAGCAACACCACACTCAGGTCCAGGGAAAACGAACCCAGCAGCAGAGGCGAACTCCGCACATACTGAAATCCCGCCAGACACCACCTTGAGAGAAGCCGCGCGATGCTCCATGCGACCGGGCCGCGCATGCAGGCTCAAGATCAGCACTAAAAACCACCCCAGCGTCAGCAGCGTGAACACGTAGACAATGCCCGCACCCTCAAGACCGCTGCCCTGCACAAAACGCGCCAAAGGCAGCGTGAACAAGATGCCGCCGAGAGCAGGACCCGACACGTTGGCAATCTGGAAGATCGCGCCTCCCCACGTGACCGCATTGACAAAATGCTTCTCAGGCACGAGGTGAGGCAGAAGCGCCGAACTCGCCGGCGCCGAAAATGCCCTTCCCATGCCGATCAGAAACAAGACCGCGTAAATGGAGTACACCTTGTGCGTGCCCGCGCGCGCGAGCGCAACCAGCGTCGCTGTGCAGAAGACCTGCAACCCATAGCAAATCAAAATAACTTTTCGCCGGTCGAAGCGATCCGCAACATGTCCCGCGGGCAACAGGAAAAACAGGCCGGGCAAAAACAGCGCCAATCCCGTGTATCCGAGATCGAGCGGCCGGTGGGTGATCGAGTACACCTGCCAGGCAACCGCCACTGACTGCGCCTCGGCGCCCAGGATTACAGCGACGCGTGCAAGCTGATATCGCCTGAAGTCGCGAAAGGCAAAGGCCTCCAAGCCGCGTCGTGGTGGCTTTGGGGAAGGAGAATCCATCTACGGCTTAGGGTATACCGTCGCCCCGCCCCACCGGCCTGGCTTTACTCGCCTTCTACGTTCCTTATGATCCCTGCACCAATGACGATGCACTATCCTGATGATTGGACATCCGCTCACAACCTGAGGAACATCCCGTGCCCGGCACATGGGCAGCGGTGGCCGTCACCCTATGCGGGGTCTGCGCCTTTCTCGAGGTGTATTGCACCCAGCCGCTGCTTCCGCTGCTCGCCCGTATTTTTCACGCTTCCAAAACGGGCGTCGGCATGACCGTCTCCGCCGCAACGCTGGGCGTCGCCATCTCTGCTCCCATATTTGGAGCACTCACCGAGCGTCTTCCGCGAAAACGCGTCATCGTTATCTCGCTCCTCGGTATCTCCGTTCCCACCCTGCTGGCCGCCACATCGGCATCTCTGCCGCAACTCATCTTCTGGCGATTTCTTCAAGGCATCATGGTTCCCGGCGTTGTTGCGGTGGTGGTCACTTACATCGGCGAAGAATGGCCTCCTGAGCGGGTGGCACTCATCATGAGCTTCTATGTCAGCGGCACCGCACTCGGCGGCTTCTTCGGACGCATCTCGGCGGGTATTCTGGCAGATCATTTCAGTTGGCGTATCAGCTTTCTCGCACTTGGAGCTGCATCGCTCGCTGGCGGAGCCGCAGTCGCTGCGTGGCTGCCGCACGGGCGCCGTCGGGCGATTGCGCCACAAAGCTCAGACGCGCGGCCTTCGTTCCTCGATCAGGTTCAAATCCTGTTCCGCAACCGCAGACTTGTCGCGACCTTCGCCGTCGGATTCAACGTGCTCTTTTCCCTCGTCGGCGTCTTCACCTGGATCACCTTTTACCTCAGTGCCGCACCATTTTCCTTATCAACCACGGCACTGAGTTCCCTCTTCTTCGTCTACCTCATCGGCCTCGTGGTCACTCCCGTCGCCGGGTACATGATCACGCGGGTTGGCCTTCGTGCCGGCATTGCCGGAGCCATCTGCTGCGCCATAGCCGGAGTGCTTCTCACGCTTGCTCCTTCGCTGCCCATCGTGATCCTCGGACTGGCAATGCTCTCGAGCGGCGTCTTTATTGCCCAGACTGCCTCGCAAAGCCACTTGCGCGAAGCAGCGCCGCCGGGAGCCCGAGTCACCGCCGCCGGTCTCTACATCACCTGCTATTACCTCGGCGGCACTGCGGCCGGCGTGGTCCCCGGAGCCTTCTGGGCCTTTGGCAAGTGGCCCGCGTGCGTGGCCTTCATTGTCGCCATGCAGTTGATAGCCCTCGCCATTGCGCTGCTTGGCTGGCGCACAACAAATACCGCATAGTAATGAAGTTGGAAAGTTCCATGAACCTCCACGACACATAACCTCATCTATAGCTAAGTGGCAATTCCCCCGGGGTCCCAAAACAGCGGACCTCCCGCCGCCGCGCGTTACTGAGCGCCGCATTCCAGCCAACGAGGAAAGCAGCACAACCACAAGGAGAAAGTTCTTTTGCCCGAGTTGCAAACTGCAGCGGCCGGCGCCGGCTCCCAGGTCAGGCATATGGAAAACCCTGCTCCGGCGGTGCCTGTGCAGTGGAAGCCCCGTGTGAACCCCTGGCTGATCGCAATGACCGTCGCGCTTGCTGCGTTCATGGAAGTGCTCGACACATCAATCGCCAACGTCGCACTGCAGCATATTGCCGGCAACCTGGGTGCGAGTACCAATCAGGCTACCTGGGTACTCACCAGTTACCTTGTTGCAAACGCAATCGTGCTCCCGCTTGGCGGCTGGGCATCGAGCCTCATGGGACGCCGAAACTTCTTCGTCTTCTGTATCACTGTGTTCACTGTGGCCAGCTTTCTGTGCGGCGCCGCACTATCTCTCCCAATGTTGCTTGTCTTCCGAATCATCCAGGGCGCGGGCGGCGGTGGCATGCAGCCAATGGCGCAGGCCATCATGGCCGATTCCTTTGAACCGCACAAACGCGGACAGGCGTTTGCACTCTATGGACTGGTTGCCGTGCTTGCTCCATCCATTGGCCCCACGCTGGGCGGATGGATTACGGACAACTACTCATGGCGGTGGATTTTCTTCATCAACATTCCGGTGGGAATCCTGGCGTTCGTTCTGGTGACACGGCTTGTAGAAGATCCGCCGTGGATCAAGGCCGATCCGTCGAAGCTGCGCAACATGGACTACGTTGGGCTCGCATTCCTCACGATGGCCATGGGCGGCATGCAGATCATGCTCGACAAGGGGGAGGAGAATGACTGGTTCGCCTCCAATTTCATCCGCTTCTTCACCGTCTTGTTCGTCATTGGCATCATTGGTTTGTTTGTATGGGAGTGGCGGCACAAGAATCCGCTTATCAACCTCAAGCTGTTTCGGTTTAAGAACTTCGCAATATGTTGTTTCCTGATGATGCTGGTGGGAGGCGTGCTCAACGCAAATACTGTGTTGCAGCCGCAATTCATGCAGCAGCTACTGGGCTACAACGCAACCACCGCAGGTCTCGCGCTCACTGCAGGCGGCATCGCGCTGGTCATCGTCATGCCGATGGCCGGCGTCGCTACGGGCAAGATCTCTGCGCGAACATTGGCCGTTGCGGGCTTCCTGATGTTCATTGTGACGTTTCGCTACGCCGCCTACGTCACTACGCTGCAGATGAGTTTTGCCCAGGCGTCGTGGCTTCGGGTGATCCAGATGCTCCCGTTGCCTTTCTGCTTCATCTCCATCACGAACGCCGCGTACGTTGGCATGCCCAAAGAAGAGAGCAACCAGGTTGCGGGCCTTATCAATTTCGTAAGAAACCTGGGCGGCAGCATCATGATCGCCATCACCAATGCGCAGGTCACAAGCCGCTCGCTATGGCACCAGCAACACCTGCAAGGCGCGATGCAATCCGGCTCCAATGCCTTCGAGCAGCACAGGCAAGCTCTCACGGGCTACTTCACCGGCACCTTTGGTGAACACAACAGCGGCGGTATGGCCCTCGCGTCAATCTACAACCAGTTAAATCAGCAGGCGGCAATGCAAGGCTTCCAGGATGTGTACATGGAGCTGTCGTGGTTGTCAGTCGGCCTGGTCCTCATGGCGTTCATGCTCAATAAGAATCGGCCCGGGCAGGGACCCGGCGCGGGCGCGATGCACTAAGTCTGCCGGCCGACGTTCAAGGCTCAACTTTCACGATGCCAGCGGCATTCAGCCCATCCGCATTTGCATTCCTAGAAAATCGATCGACCTCGACCTGAACGCCGTTCTGGTCGCCGTCGACGCGCTGGTGCTCGTCATCGCATTTCTTCTCTTCTAAATCAATTGACGGCGATCTCTCAGTTCCTGAAATGATGCCATCGCTCCCTGAAGCGCCAAGCGTATGATGGCGCTCGAATCTACATGACAATTTCCGGAGGCACTGAGTTGAAGATCCGCTGGTGGCGCGTAATCAAGTTGACGTCAATCTCCGCCGTCATTCTGCTCACATTCGCATTCCTGTTTCTCTGGGCAAAGTTCCGCGGCACTCCGGTAAAGGAGAGCACAGTCTCCCCGGACAATATCGTTAGCACTGCGACAGCTCCGTTGGTCATCCGCATCTGGCCTGGTCGCGCGCCTGGATCCGAAAGCTGGACCCAGTACGAAACCGAAGTGAATGTCGCCGGCGAAAAATTCGTCCGCAACGTCGTGGATCCCACTATAACGGCCTATTTTCCGCCTGCAGACAAAGCCACCGGAGCCGCGATGATCGTCGCCCCCGGCGGCGCATTTCACATGCTCGCAATGAATCGCGAAGGCACCGCTGTTGCCCGGTACCTCAATTCGCTGGGAGTGACAGCGTTCGTCCTCAAATATCGGCTTACCGAAACCAGCGCAGCGTTTCCCATCGTCGTCGCCTACCGATTGAAATCTCAAGGCGGCATGGATCTTGTTATGAAACAGATGACCCCGCTGGTTCTCGCGGACGCTCAGCAATCAATGCGCGTTGTCCGCTCGCACTCTGCGCAATGGGGGCTAGACCCCGAACGCATCGGAATGATTGGTTTCTCCGCAGGAGGCTTTCTGGCTCTGAACATCGCGATCCACAACGACGCTGACACCAAGCCGAATCTCATCGCGGCAATGTATCCATTGGCGCCCACCCCGCTTACTCCGCCGTCAACCAGCGTCCCTCTGTTTGCTACGTGTGCGAAGGACGATCCGCTACTCTCTCCGGCATCGAACTGCGTTCGCGCTTACGACACGTGGCACGCGGCGGACATTCCCGCCGAACTCCATGTATTCGAAACAGGAGGGCACGGCTTCGGCATGAGGAAACAGAACAAACCCACAGATGAATGGCCGGAGTTGTTCCATCAGTGGCTGCAAGCGCGGGGATTTCTGACCGCACATTCGATCAGGTAGGCCGCGTTCCTCACAATCTTTGCGTCAGGAGACCCGGGGCACTAACCCACCCAGAAAATGAAAACGCCAGAGACCTTGCGGCCTCTGGCGTTTTCCGTAATGATCTTGTAGCTCATCGGATCATGCATCGTCCCGTTCAGCTTCGTGATCGGGTTTCGAGTTTCCTCGACCCCTGCATCTTCCAGCTTGGCCAGCCATGCGTTTCCGGGTTGCCCCGTACTCAGCACGCTTATGCCGCGCCGGCGACGAATCTCCGGGTTGCCCCGAATCTTCAGTCCATTTCGCTGTGCCGGCGATGGATCATCGAGTTGCCCCGACTTTCGCATCTTCCGCGCTGCCGGTGGCGAAGTCCCGGGTTGCCCCGATTCCTCACTCTGGCTGCGCCTCTGAACAGGTGTCGGGTTGCCCCTCCTCCTGCTCTCCGGCTTCACCGGCGATGGATTCCCGAGTCGCCCCGAGTCTCGCATCCTTCGGCGGTGCCGATTGACCAATTCACCAGGTTGCCCCGGCTCGTCAGTCCTTCGGTATCGCCGACGACCAGTTTCCGGGTTGCCCCGAATCCTGTATCTTCCGGCACCGGCTGATGGATCTCCGAGTCACCTCGGTTCGCGCACCATCCGGTTGTGCCTTCGTTGAATCTCCAGGTTGCCCCGGATCTCCCACTCTGGCTAACGCCTCCGGACCACTCTCTGAGTTGCCCCAGATCTTAGGTCCTTCCGCGGCGCCGATTGATTGATCCTCCGGGTTGCCCCGATTTCTCACTCTCTCGGCTTCTCCGTCTATGCTTCCCCGGGTTGCCCCGCTTCCGCATCGACGGTTGGGTCGATGATGAATCCCCGGCTGTCTTCGAACTTTGCATCCTCTGGCTTGCGCCGCGGATGAATCTTCGCGTCCAACGGGTCCAGCCTTCCCTGCCTGACACTCAACGCTGTCTCAATTTCCTTTGGCCTTTCACCTTCGGCTTGCGCGTCCAGTGTCGAGCCAGTTTCCATCAGTCCTGCGTCGCCTGTCAGACCGGAATTGCCGTCCAACTCCCTACAGGCTCATCAACTGAAGTGAAGGTAGGCCGACTCAACCTGTGGACGCAAGTGCAAAACTCTAGTCAATTCTGTGGATTTCACCACTCGTGGTGCAATGTAGAAACTTTCCGATCTTTTCCGCAGTTTTGCATGGCAAAAATGCGCATTCAGATGCTACGCACTGCTTGATTTAGCCAACCAAGTCCGTTGACCGCTCCACGCACGCGCCCGATAATCGACGACATGCCGACCCAACCCAATGCGACAGAACTCTCCCTGTACAAGCGCCTCGGCGGCTATGATGTGATCGCCTCCGTGATCGCGGACATGTTCGGCCTTATGCGCGCTGATCCGCGATTCAGCCGTTTCAGCCAGGGCCGCAGCATCGATTCCAGGATGCGTGGTCAACAGCTCACCGTGGAACAGATGTGTGCTCTCTCCGGAGGTCCGTGCGTCTATCTTGGGCGCGATATGAAGACCTCGCACGCCGGCCTCGGCATCACCGAACAAGAGTGGGATGCAACCATGGAGTTCACAAGAACCGCACTCAAACGCAACAGCATTCCCGCGCGCGAGCTGCAGGAGTTCCTCGACATCTTCCAGCGCTACCACGACGACATCGTTGAATCTCCAAGCGCGAAGTAAGGTCTGACCGGGCAAGATCCGTCATGCTGGGCGAATAATTGGATCTCCGCAAGATTGTCTGCGGGATATACTCGGCGCATGCGCGGCAAGGGCGGCTGTCTTGTGAGTCTAAGCGGTTGCCTGATGAAACTCGTTCTCTGGACGATTGGCGCGACCGCCGTGGTCTGGGTCTTTGAAGTCGCGATGAACCCGTGGGCGCTGCACATCGGCGGGCGCTCAACGCCGCTGCTCTACTGGCACGGAGCGGGAACGGTGCTCTCCAAGGACGGCAAGAGGTATCCGCTGTATGTTTCGTTCTGGCCGGGAAGGCCTGCGGGATTTCACGGAGGCGGACGGCGCAACGGCAAAATGAAGAACGCCGACATCAGCGGCGAAGGCTGGCTTTGTGTTTCTCCCGGCACTCCGCAGCGGATGAACCTCAGCGGCGAGATGTACGGTGGCTATCGAAGCACCGAAGGCAGCTACATGAATTTCCGCCTGCTCGAGTGGAAAAAGGCCTTCCAGATTAACTACCAACACCGCGGCTTTTTCGACGTGGGCGGCACCTGGCATGGCCCCGACTTGGTCATGGACCGCCCCGGCGAACAAGGTATCCGCTTCCAGTCAGGACTTCTTCATCGATAACGCAACCGTTACGTTGCGCTGGGCAAGCTATGAGGCGTTTGAGACGGCATGCCGCGCGATGGGGAGCGCGGCAGGGCGGTAGGTACTCGACTGGGAAGGGTTCGTGCTTTCCCAGGTCTCAGAAGCGAGACCTGGGGCCCCAGTTTCGTGCCCCCAGGCGCATCGCCTCTGAGACCTGGAAACCACACCCCTGCATGCCCATTCTCCATCCCTCCTGCTATCGTTGGGAATCCCCGGAGGACTAATGAACCGCATTCGCATGGCTGTCGTTATTCCGCTGTTGCTCGTCTCCTCCCTCTGCCTTGCGCAGCAGAACAAAGCAGCGGAGGATGCCCTCTGGGCCCGCGAGATTGACTACTGGAACTACGTGCAGACCAACGATCTCAAAGGCTACCGCACCTTATGGTGCGAAGATTTTCTAGGCTGGCCCAACGTCAGTCCCGAGCCCGCGCGCAAATCGCACATCACTGACTGGATCACCAGTCGTATCAGCAAAGGCGATCATCTCAAAAGTCACACGCTCGAACGGCTCACCGTGCAGGTCAGCGGCGACCTCGCCACCACCACCTATCGCGCTCACGTCACATGGGCGGATAAAGAAGGCGCCGAGCAATCCGAAAACAGCCGCATCCTGCACACATGGCATCGCGAGTCCGATGGAAGCTGGCGAATCTTCTCCGGCATGAGCGCCCCGGTCCACGCCGATGGACACTGAAGAAATTCGGCGCATGCAGGGCATCTCGTGTACGTGAGCCGGGAATGCTTCGAGGGCCAGGTGCCGCAAATCGCGTTTCTCGACTAACTTTGTGGTATCCCAGGTCTAAGAAGCGAGATCTGGGACACGGCTTCATTGCACTTCCTGCGACAACGTGGCACCGCATCGAAGAAGGAACTGCGCTGTGCTATCAAACTCTTCAGGAGAATTTGTCGAATCATTAGAATCTCCGCGAGGGACAAAGATCACCATCCCCTTCCGTGCTCGAGTCAAGAGAACTCGGTAAGCATTTCTTCGATAAATTCTCTTCTCTTCGCTCTTGATCGCACTCCATTTGCTTTGGCGACCATGCCGCAACGAACGCAATAGCCATCCTTCCGTTTCGTTCCAGACAAAATCTCCGCCCCAACAAAGTCCTATCCAATCGAGCTCTAATCCTTGAATCTCAAACTCCGTAGCAAATACTTCGCAACGGTAACTCGAGCGCACATCCTCCTCTTCAGCCAGATACCAGTGTTCCCATGGGTATTCCGCATGGAAGGACGAACTCGGTTCTAAGCCCTCTGCACGCAATCGAGCTGCTCCGGAGGAACCGACCAGGCCACACCGTTCTGACCCGATCGCTTGCTTCCGCAGCTTGGATCTTGTTTCGTTGAGACTCCGCGAAAGAAAGATCGGAAATCTTGCAGAGACGCGCAAGGAGGCAGCCTCATCAGCCTTTCCTTCAAGCACGAGATTCACCCATGTCGCCAGTTGGTCTGCCCTGAGGCTTCGATTCGAAGTTCGGAGATGCAAAGCTGAACTTGTTTGAACTTGCTTTTGCATTTCTGAGTCGTCGAACAACCTATGACCTGCCGTCGAAGGGCCGCCTTCCAGTACTTCGGGCGAAGCGTAGACGAGCCAATCCTTCGAAGCACCCGCAAGAGCGCGCCCCCACTCCTCAAGACCAGCCTCGCCGTCATTGATCTCCTGTCCTCCTCCTACTAACGCGATGACGATAGACCAATCCTGATGGCGCTCCATGATGCGGAGCAGCATCTCAGGCTCTGAGTAATCCCGTCGAAATTTCTTCATATTCTGCGCACGATTCCACGCACGTTGCGCCTCATCAAAGATGATTGCGTGGTTCGATGGAGATCCGAGATTATCTTCGGTGTGATATCGAGCAAAGACGTGCACGTTCTCGATCAATGTCTTTGCCTCGGCCCTCGCCTGCGGCGCATACGCACCACTTCGCATGCTTTCCTGCGTAAAGAGGTGCTGCAATACTTGCACAAGAGGGCCATTGCCGCTCATAAAATGAATCGAGTCGGCTTTGTTCTCTTCGGAGTGGGCCAAGCTCAAGCCAACAAGGGTCTTTCCTGACCCAGGGACGCCGGTTAGAAAACAGATTACATGGCGATTCTCCGTGCGAGCTCGATTCAAACATTCCTGTACAGTGCGGCGCACGTCTTCTATCTCGTTCTCCGAAGCTTCAGAGTGCGCAATCTCTCGAATCGAAAGCCCACTTCGTAATGATATGGCGGCTTCAAGAATGCTTGGTATTGGGAAATACGGGCTGTCGTCCCAAGCCTCCACGAGCGTCTGCGCATTTGATCTGTCTTCGATCCGAATTAGGATTTCAGACAATAGATGCCACGAAGTACGAATTACAGGCGCCACCCAATAGATAGCAAGTTGGGGAAACAGCTCATGCTGACCTAGCGAGTCAAGATTAGTCTCGATCGCGTCTGCCGAAAGAATGAGTGGAACAATTCTTCTCTCGGCGGATACCTTATGAAAATAGTGCAAGAGTAGTGCATACTCTTCAATCTGGCGTTTGGCCTGAAATGCGGCTGCCCCAGTCTTTGCCTCAATAATCACGACCGTTTCACGAATCAATACGACTGCATCAATCCGCATTTCTTTGCGCGGAATTGAAAACTCGAGTAGGAGACCCCATCTCCCAGCGGAATCAGATTCCACGACACATCGCTTTAAACATTCCCGAAGCGAGCGAATGTCGCGTTCCCACGTGAGTGTCTGGTCGGAATACTGACTTGTAAAGCCTCGGTTTGCATAGGCGATTCCTAAACGAGCTATGACATGCTCGTCCGCCTGAGAGAGGAACTCCTCCACGCTCGATCGGTAAAAAGAGGTCATGGTTGCGAAGTGTTAGCCTGTCGCCCAGGCTAACATCTTCGCCCCAATCCGCTCCTATCAGCCGCGCAAATGCACCCTCACCGCACGCAAACGTCGAGTGCCCTCGGCCGGATATCTGGAAATGCACGAACAAACTAGAAGCTAAAAGCTAGCAGCTAGAGGCTCGGCACCAGCACACCCTTATTCAGCATCGCCTTGATTCCGCGCAGGGCTTGGCGGGTGCGCTCTTCGTTTTCGATCAGGCTGAATCTTATGTGGCCGTCGCCGTAGTCGCCGAAGCCTATGCCGGGGGAGACTGCTACCTTCGCTTCGTTGAGCAGGATCTTTGAGAACTCCAGCGAGCCGAGCTTTCTGTATGGCTCGGGGATTTTGGCCCATACAAACATCGTTGCCTTGGGCAGCGGCACCTGCCATCCCGCCTTGTTCGAGGCCCTCGACGAGCACGTCGCGGCGCTTGCGATAGTTTTCGCGAATCGCGGCAACGCACTCCTGCGGCCCTTCAAGCGCGTGAATACTCGCCACCTGGATCGGCGTAAATGTTCCGTAGTCGAAGTAGCTCTTGAGCCGCGCGAGCGCATTGACCAGCACCGGGTTGCCGACCATGAATCCCACGCGCCATCCCGGCATGTTGTAGCTCTTCGAAAGCGTGAAGAACTCCACCGCTACATCTTTTGCGCCCGGCACCTGCAGCACGCTCGGCGGCTTGTAGCCGTCAAAGCCGAGATCGGCGTAGGCAAGGTCCTGGATCAGGTGAAATCCATATTGCCGGGCCAGATCGACGAGGCGCGCCAGAAACGGCAGCTCCACCGTCTGCGTGGTCGGGTTCGACGGAAAATTGACGATCAGCGCCTTGGGGCGCGGCGTCATGCGCGGAATCAGTTCTTCCAAGCTCTGCAAGGAACTGGTCGCAGTCGTGCACCGGCACGCTCACCACGTGCGCGCCTGCAATCACCGGCCCGTAGATGTGAATCGGATAGCTCGGGTTGGGCACGATCACCGTGTCGCGCGAGTCGAGAATCGCCAGGCACAGGTGCGCAATGCCTTCCTTCGAACCGATGGTGACAATCGCCTCGGTGTTGGGATCGAGATCGACGTCGTAGCGCGTCTTGTACCAGTTGCAGATCGCCTTGCGGAGACGCGGCAGTCCCTTTGAGACGGAGTAGCGGTGCGTGACCGGCTTCAGCGCCGCCTCGATCATCTTGTCGACGATGTGTTTGGGCGTGGCCCCGTCGGGATTGCCCATGCCGAAGTCGATGATGTCTTCGCCGCGCCGCCGCGCCGCGACCTTCATCTCCCCGGTTATGTTGAAGACATAGGGCGGGAGGCGCTGAATTCTAGAAAACTCTTCCATGGTTACTCCATAGTAAGGCGATTCGAAAGTGAACTGCGTTTCCTGTTCAGGGATCCGGTTACCGAGGGACCTGAAGTGAAACTATGTTGGATTGTGGATGAGGTGGTGCGGGATCTAGGCGGCGGGCGCCGCCGCTGCATCTGCCGCGCGAAAGGATGCAATGGCGCGAATAAGAGACAGAAGCTGCATGAAAAGATTATAGCGGAGCGGATGCCCCAGGTCTCGAGGTTGAGACCTGGGATTTCCTGCTGGTGGGAAAAGAGCCAATATCGCGAGTAGCGCGAAAGCTAGTAGCCAGAGGCTGGCAGCCAGGAGCTAGTTCTTCAGCACTACCCGGAACCGCGCCTTGCCGCTCATCATGCGGTCGTAGGCTTCCGCCGCTTTCTCCAGCGGATAGACCTCGTTCATCGGCTTGACCCCGGTAAGGGCGCTGAATTTCAGCGTGTCTTCCGAGTCCATGCCGGTGCCTGAGGGCCAGCCCAGGACGGTGCGCCGGCCGAGCACCATCGGAAACGGACTGGCAGTGATCGGCCCATCGGGCGCACCCACCACAATGAGTTTTCCCGCCAGCGCCAGCCCATCCACCGCCCACTCGAGAGCCTTGGCGCTGGTCAACGTCGACAGAATCACGTTAGCCCCACCCAGCTTCTGCAGCTCCTTTGCCGGGTCCTGGGTTGTGCTGTCGATGTAGATGTGCGCGCCGAGTTGTTTGGCGAGGGGCCCCTTGTCTTGCCCGCGCGCGATGGCGACCGTTCTGTATCCGCTCTTGGCCGCGTACTGCACGGCGAGGTGACCCAGACCGCCGATGCCCAGGATAGCCACGGTATCGCCGGGCCGCGCTCCGCTGTTGCGCAGGCTGTTGAAGGTCGTGATGCCCGCGCACAGCAGGGGCGCTGCGTCGACATCGTTGAGTTCGGGCGCCATCAACGCGATTGCGTTCGCGGGGGCAATGACGTAGTCGGCGTAGCCGCCGTCGAAGTTGATACCGCTGACGAGCTGGTTTTCGCAGAGGATGAAGTCGCCGCGACGACAGGGGGCACAGTAGTTGCAGTGGCCTCCGTGCCAGCCGAGGCCTACTCGCTGGCCCACTTTAAAGAGCGGCACATCTGCGGCAACCGCATCGAGAATGCCGGCTACCTCGTGGCCCGGTACGCGTGGGTATTGAATTCCGGGCCAGATGCCCTCTTTGGTCAATGAATCGCTGTGACACACCCCGCAAGCCTGGACGCGGATGCGAACCTGTCCGGGCCCGGGCTCTGGAAATTGCTTCTGAACCAACTCAAAGGCTCCGCGAGCGACGGAAACCTGCATGGCACGACCAGTAACTGTAGGCATGGGGAAGTATTCTCCTGCGCGGTTAGATGAGGCGCGGGTCAGTGAGTTGCAGAAGGTTGGGTGAATGTTGGAAGAACGCCCTGTCGCTGCTCACGGCACCCGGAAAAGGCCGCGGGATTTGCCCGATATACTTGAAGACGGCATGAGTCAGTTTTTACCAGTCGATGAACAGATGGACCTGCTCGAGAAGGGCGCGGCGGAGATTATCCGCGTGGCCGACCTGCGCGAGCGCCTTGAAGAGAGCCGCAAAACCGGCCGCCCTCTCCGCGTCAAAGCCGGTTTCGATCCCACGGCCCCCGATCTGCACCTCGGCCATACGGTGCTGATGCGGAAGCTGCGGCACTTTCAGCAGTTGGGGCACACGGTCATCTTTCTTGTGGGCGATTTTACGTCGCTCATCGGCGACCCGACGGGGCGCAACGTGACGCGCAAGCCGCTGACCCGGGAACAAATCGATGAGAACGCGGAAACCTACAAGCAGCAGGTCTTCAAGATTCTCGATGAGAGAGCGACAGAGGTTCGCTACAACAGCGAGTGGCTCAGCAAACTCGGCTATGAAGGAACGATTCGCCTGACGGCGCACTTTACCGTTTCTCAGATGCTGGAGCGCGACGAATTCCATAAGCGTTTTCAGGCCGAGCAGCCCATCAGCCTGCACGAGTTGCTCTATCCCGTGATGCAGGGGTACGACTCGGTTGCACTGGAATGCGACGTGGAACTTGGGGGAACCGATCAGAGATTCAATCTCGGGTGCGGCCGCGAACTCCAGCGCCACTATGGTCAGAAGCCGCAGATCATTCTCATGACGCCGATTCTGGAAGGCTTGGACGGCGTGCAGAAAATGTCGAAGTCGCTCAACAATGCAATCGGCATCAACGAGCCGCCGGCGGAAATGTACGGCAAGTTGATGAGCATTTCGGACGAACTGATGTGGAAGTACTGGCTCTTTCTCACCGACTTGCGCAAGTCAGAAGTCGACGGGCTCAAGTCTCAGGTGGAATCGGGCGCGCTGCACCCGATGGAGGCTAAAAAGCGTCTTGCCCGTACGATCACTGCCGGGTTCCACGGCGAGGCCGCGGCCGCGCATGCCGATGAAAACTGGGCGCGCATGTTTCAGCAGAAAGAAGCTGCCGAAGATCTGGAAGAAGTCCACATCGCCTACGCCGACGTAGAAGGACCACCGAGCGCATCGGGCGGTACCCAAATTCGTGTGCCGAAGCTCCTGATCCAGTTGTGCCTCGCGGCGAGCGGCGCGGAAGCCAACCGCAAGATCGCCGAAAAGGCCGTGAAGCTCGATGGCGAAGTCGCCGGCAACGCGCTGGTTCCGGTGGATACTCTGCCGGCCCGGTTAGTCGTTCGCCTCGGCAAGCGCGCCAAGATTGCGGTCATCGGTGACGTGGGCGAAGGCGTCTAAACCTTCACTGTTCAATTTGGCAGTTGGTCATCCGATGTCTTCATCGTCTACTTGCGCAGCGCAAAAATGCGGGCGGATTCCAACAGCTTTGTCACCGCTTCTTTCGAGCACGATTCTGTGTAGATGCGCATGAGCGGTTCGGTGCCGCTGGCACGGAGCAGGATCCAGGTCTCGGCGGCATTGGGTTTCGTGGCAGCCTCAGGGCTGTCGAGGTAAAACTTCACGCCATCGAGATTTTCCTGGCGCAGGATTGGCATCCCGGCGAAGGGCGTCTCGCCCGTTTTGAGCGCACGAGCCCGCGCAATTGCGCCGTTCTTGACGTCATCGGGAATGTGCAGATCGATGCGGCCATACTGATGCTCACCATATTCGGCCTGAAGGTCGGCGACGAGCTGGCCCAGGGTCTTCTTTTCTTCGGCCATCACGTTGGCCAGCAGCAAGGCATTAAGCAGACCATCGCGCTCGGGAAGGTGGCGCTGAAACCCGATGCCGCCCGACTCCTCGCCGCCCATCACGATTTCCCGCTCGAGCATGTAATCGCAAACGAACTTGAAGCCGATGCCGTGCTCGATCAGCTCACGTCCATGTTTGGCAGCAATGCGATCAAGCATCTTCGTGGTGTTGAATGCGCGCGTGACCGCGCCGGGCCATCCTTTGCGCCGCAGAACCCAGCTCAGCAGGACGGAAAAAATCTTGTGCGGATCGACAAACTCGCCATGCTCATCCGTAGCGCCGATGCGGTCCGCGTCGCCATCGGTGCAGAGGCCGGCGTGGCAATGGTGCGCGACCGCCGCCTCACCCAGTGCGCGAATATGCGGCTCGATCGGCTCGGGGTTAATGCCGGGAAAAAGCGGATCGACGTTGCCGCGAATCTGCACATGATCCACGCCGATGCGCGTGAAGATGTCGGCGATAATTGTTCCCCCCGCGCCATACATCGAGTCGATCGCAAACTTCATTCCCGACTTCGAAATCAGATCAAGATCGGCAAAGCTCTCGATGGCCTTCAAATAAGAAGGCAGGAAATCAACTTCCTCGATCTTCGCCGGCTGCGCAGTTTTCGTGACCGGCTGGCCAAGATAAGTCTCGATCTCCGCAATGATCGACGGCTTTCCGGAGCCGCCGTACCACGCCTTGTATTTCACGCCGTTCCACTGCGCGGGATTGTGCGACGAGGTGATCATGATGCCACCCGCCGCTCCGCGCTCGCGCACGCCGAAGCTCAGCGCTGGAGTGGGAGTGATGTCGTTGGCAAGCATGATTGGGATGCCAGTTGCAGCAACAACCTCGGCACATGCGCGCGCAAACGCTTTGGAGCCGAAGCGCGTGTCGTAGCCGATGCAAAGCCCTTTGGCGGGATCTTCTTTCGCGTGCACATATGCGGCGATGGCTTCGGCGGCGGTGCGGACATTGGCAAATGTAAAATCGTCGGCGATAACGGCACGCCAGCCGTCGGTGCCGAACTTGATTTGTGGGTGGGGCATGCTTTCGACGAACTCCTTGACGAATTAAGAATAATGGCAGGCTTCGATATGAGCCGGATGTAACGGGTGAGCTTAAATGATTAAGTTTCTTATCACGCCTGGGGCTTCACAAATGTTCTGCGGTAATAGAGAAGACGAGAATTGGCTTCCTGCTAGATCGCCTTACGGAATGCGCTTGAAAGACGTCGCGTACTGCCTTAGTTCTCGGCTGTGGAATTGATGAGGATTGAGAATGCCGATTGGAAGTCCAAGTTCTCGGGCGACTATTCGTACCGGCTCGGCCAAATCAGAATCGTTGGTGATGAGCACAGCGACTTGAAAGCGATTCAGATAGGCATCTCTGAGCAAATGTGCTGCGAGGTTTACATCTGAGCCTTTTTCTTCTGTCTTGTCCACGCAGACCTTCTGGGCCGGTGAAACATTAGTTAGATACATTGGTACAGAATGAGGCAGGAATGCCCGCAATTAT
This sequence comes from uncultured Acidobacteriaceae bacterium, assembly GCA_963737915.1. Taxonomy (GTDB): domain Bacteria; phylum Acidobacteriota; class Terriglobia; order Terriglobales; family Acidobacteriaceae; genus Telmatobacter. The sequence continues at coordinate 25,809 of CAVTUP010000019.1, forward strand.
CGTGAAGATTCGGTATGGTCTTAAGCGCGCGAATGTATAGCCCCTGGTCGTGTGCGGAGGAGGGATTGTAGGCTCTCGAACTCACTCTTGCGGTGAAATAGTGAATTTCCTGAATGGTGTCGAACGGCAGCAGAGCCTGCGTCAGTTTGGCTAGATCGAGCCACTTGTAAGGGGTACGCTTTAATGCGCCGTAGTATAGGTTAAATCCATCGACGTAGACATTCACGATTGCCACGAACCACCCCGATACCTCATTTGACCCGTTTCCCACGACGTATAACGTAAGTCTTCAGAGCATTTGACGCCATATTGAATGTGGAGTAGCCTAAATGAAGGATCACCCCTGCTCCTCGGTGGGCAGGAAGAGAAGCCGGCCCGCAAGGGCTGGCTTCAGTGTTTTGCGCGTTGCCACCTATTCCAGACGAAATTTATAACCCAACTTCTAGATCAGTTCATCCCGGCCGGAGAGACCTAGTTCCTTCACGACCTTGCCCACGTCCTGCGAGTGATCGCGGTGCGCAATCAGCAGCGCATCTTCGGTGTCCACAATCACCAGGTTCTCCACGCCGACGAGCGCAACGAATTTCTTCGGACTGTAGATGTAGTTGTTCCCCGCTTCGATCGTGAGATGGCCGTCGGACTCGGCAACGTTTCCATCGCCGTCGCCAAGCAACCGGGTCTCCATCTGATAGTCATAGAGCGAAGCCCAGGAACCCAGATCGTTCCAGCTGAATTCTGCGGGCAGGCAATAGAGATGCGAAAGGTGTTCCCCCTTCGCCGAGCGTGGCTCGAGAATCGCGTAATCCACCGAAATGTTTTCGCACTTCGGATACAGCTCGTGAAAGACCTCTTCAAACTTTGGCGTTCCGTAGGCCGCGGCAATCTCTTCAAGCAGCGGAGCGGTCTCGGGCAGATGTTCCCGCACGGCAGTCGCGAGCGTCTTCGCCGACCACAGAAACATTCCCGAATTCCAGTAGTAGTTCCCGGCCGCCACAAACTCCTGTGCGCGGTTCAGATTTGGCTTTTCAATGAAACGGCGCACGTGAAGCGCGGAATCGTCCTCGGTGTAATCGCCGGTTTCAATGTAACCGTATCCAGTTTCGGGCCGGGTAGGCTCGATTCCGAGAACGACCATGCTGTCGCCGGAGGCAGCCACAGAGATTCCCTTTTGCAGCGCCTTCAGGAACCGAGGCTCATCGGCAATCACGTGATCTGACGGAAACACTCCCAGCACTGCCGCCGGGTTCTGTCTCTCGATCAGAAATGCCGCGAGGCCGCAGGCCGGTGCGGTATTACGAGCCACAGGTTCCTGGATAATTTGCCCAGCCGGCACCCCGGTCAACTGGTCCGCGATCTCATGGGCCAGATATTCGTTGGTGATAACCCACGTCTTGTCCAATGCGGCCAGTGGTTTAAGCCGCTCCACCGTCTGCTGGATCATGGAGCGCTCGCCATCGAGCGCCAGCACCTGCTTGGCCCGGGCTCGACGGGAACGGGGCCAGAACCGGGTCCCGCTTCCCCCTGCAAGTATCACTGGACGAAAATCGATTGCGTTCGGCATGGAAGACACATCCTACTCGACGGCGGCTAGGTTTGCACAGTGATGCCCGATACTTTTTAACTCTCTATCCGGACAGGGCAGTCGAGAGGCATGTCCACGGATTCGCTGGACAAACCACATCCGGAAGTTGGCAACGGAGCAAAAGACCAGGGAACTACGCCAGGCGGCCTAGATACTCCGCCATGCGGCGGGTTCCCTCATCGATGTTCTGTTTCGTCACAGGATAAGAGATGCGGATGTGCTCCGCTGTCCCGAAGGCCTCACCCGGAACCGTAACGACGTGAGCCTCGTGCAGCAGGCGCGTGGCCAACTCAGTGGCTGTGCGTATGCCCCCTTTGCCGAGGAACGCCGACATATTGGGATAAACGTAGAAGGCGCCTTCCGGCTTGGTGCAGGTAACCCCCGGAATCGCTGTCAGCTTTGCCAGCATGTAATCGCGCAGCTCGATAAACTCGTCGCGGAACTCGCTCACGCACTCCTGGGAACCAGCCAACGCGGCAATGGCCGCCTTCTGCACCATGCTTGCTGCGTTTGATGTGGATTGCGACTGAAGCTTGCTGAGGTTGGCGACAACCGGCTTCGCTGCCAGCGCATAGCCCGCACGCCAGCCGGTCATGGCATATGTCTTCGACAGGGACCCCAGGATTACGAGATGGTCCTTGGCCCAGGTGAATGATCCTCCCGAAACAGGCTTTCCAGCATAGTTCAGGTAGACGTAGCACTCGTCGAGCAGCAGGTAGATTCCGCGATCATGGGCGAGATGCACGATCCGCTCAAGATCCTCCGCCGAAACCACGGACCCCGCCGGATTCGATGGCGAATTGAGGATGATTGCCTTCGTCTTCGGTGTGATGGCCGCTTCAATCGCGTCTGCCGTGATGCGGAAATTCTCCGCCTCGCTGGTCTGAAGGAAGATCACTTTCCCGCCAGCGTACTGAATGATGTCTTTGAAGCTGACCCAGTAGGGCACCGGCAGAATCACCTCATCGCCATGGTCCACAAGCACCTGGATCGTATTGAAGAGTGCCAGCTTTCCACCGGTGGTGAAGATGGCCTCATCGAGCGCGTAATCGGAGCCGAAATCGGCCGCATGGCGCTCCACGATCGCCTTGCGCACGTCAGGGATGCCCGGAACGACCGTGTAGCGCGTGAAGTTCGCATCGATGGCGGCGATGGCGGCGTCTTTGACGTGTTGAGGGGTTGCGAAATGCGGCTCACCCGCTCCAAAATCGACGAGGTTGGCGCCCCCGGCGCGCAGTTTGGCGGCCTCCGCTGCTACGGCCATGGTTGCGGAGACTTCAATACGGCTGATGCGATCGGCGAAGACCTTCGAAGGTGCGGCGACAGTCATAATGCATCTATTTTTACAGATTTTGTGGTTTGCATCCAATGGCCGCTTAAATACTGGGGATCTGGCGGGTCATCTGGGATTGTGTATTGATGAATTCAGTTCTGGGAAAATCATAAGGAGTCATCGGCCTGCCAAGCGACCATGGCTGAAGATCTCCGATCTGCTGGAGTACTAGCGTGGGAGCCTTGCCGGCCAGGCTATGAAAGTCTCGAATCAAATGCATTTGATCGAAGTACCCGAACTCGTGGGCAACGCTCATCCAGGATCGGTTCGGAGCCATTCGCTTTCCATCTAACGCCTGCTGAAATCTCCTGACTCGGGCGAAAAGCCTAGGACTTACACCAGTTTGCTCGGCGAATAACCGGTTGTAATGCCGAACGCTCAGGCCGCAATCGTTGGCAATGTCTTCTATTCGCGACATTCCGTTGGAATTGAAGAGATACTGCGTGCTTTTCATGATGGAACTGGAAGCAGGTGCGTTTGCTGCGAGAGGAAGCAGATATTCCTCCGCCAGGCGCACGCGCTCCTCGAAAGATCGGCTCTCTGCCAACTTCGACCACAAGACTCGCATTCCTTTCCCAAAGACGTCCACGCTGTCGATATATTTGTTAGCCAGGATGCTGGGCGGGACCCGAAACAGTTGCCATGGAGCCAGGGGCTTGAGAAAGATGACGAACCCAAGATGTCGACCCTCAAGGTGGGAGCATCCAGATGGAAGAGTCTGGAGTCCCTCGACGCGAATTCGCGGGAGGGATTGACGTTGGCTGATCCCATCTCTTGCCCATATCAGCGGGTCGTAAAAGTCGAACACCAGAATGTGTTCCAGCAACGCCATACAGGGCTGGCTAATTCTTGCAGCTTCCGAATCTATTTCCCTCTGGGCGTAGATCCGAACGAATTCTTTGAGTTCGTGCCGCGGAACTGCCGTAAGGTTCCTGCGCATGGTGTGCATCGCCTTTCTTTTCGGGGCGGTCACGAGTGCACCCGATTCTAGGCTTCTCTGCCGACGATTGACAGAGCGGATGAGGGTAGCTTGTCCGCCACCTTCTTCGCGCCAACGAACTATATTTTCGCGATGGCCGATTTGTACTATGTGTGCGTCTCCAGGCCGGCATAGGTTCACCGCTATGGAGGAACACCTATGACAACCAAAAGCAAGCTGTCAACTTCGAAACCTACAAAGCGCAACCTCCATCACATTTTGCTCGTGATGACTGCTTTGCTGATCCTCGCGCTGCCCGGGTCCGTCCCCGCGCAAAATCTCCAACAAAATAACAATAGCTGTCTGAAACGCATGCAGGGAACCTGGATTTTCACCATCGACCGCTTTACTGAAGGAGTCACTTTTTCGTCCCTGATGGCATTTGCCGACGGCGGCGTCATCTCGGCGACGGGGTCGATAGGACCTCCCATCTCCCCAATACTTGGAAGCTGGAAGTGTACCGGCCCCAATAGCCTAGTTGCGTCCTTTTTCTTCTATCCCCTGGATGCCGACGGCAACTCGAACGCAACCATCAAAAACAACGTGAGCCTTCATCTGGATGATCAGAATCAGATGGTTGGAACCGGCTCGGGTTTCGTATGCGATGTACATGGTGAGAACTGTTTCAGTATCCCTCCCATTCATCTCACCGGAAAATTCGTAGTGCCAGAGGGCGCTGGGGACGTATAGAGCAACAACCACGATCCGAAAGGGAACAGTGCTCCACATCTCGCGTTTGAGATGTGGGGTACTCTTTGAGTCCGCCGAGCAGCCAGCATCCTCGTGGAGACGAAAAACTGGCATGGAAACGACCAGCGTCCATGCGATGATCCTTTAATCATGTGAAATTGATCTTTGCGACGCGCAGGATCGAAAGTAAGTCAGGAGTGCCGCGGCGAACAAAACCCCCTTCACTCGGCTTCAATCCTGTAAAGCGACCTGCATAGACATGGGTGTAGAATCCATTCGACTTTTTGCAGTCAGAGGGCCCGCCCTATGCCGGCGCTTGAGGCTACCCAAATTCGCGATGAGGTTCTGCGCTTCTTCCCTTTGCGCGTTCGCGGCAATCAAGACGTTAAATCCCTCGCCAAAATTCTCGATACTTTCCTCAGCGCTGCAGACCTGCCCACCCAGCTTGACGCGTTTGTCGAGCTGAAGGAATGGACGGCCAGCAGGAAACCCTCGTCGCTCGACGGTCAATGGTCGCGCCTCGAAGCTTTCCTGTCACTCATGGAATCAGACAGAAATCTTTCCTCACGATTCCAGCAAATAGTCCGGCAGATTCTTACCCAGGTGCGCTCGGTTGAGTTGTTCGCGGAAGCCGGTCTGCAACCACGCGCAGGCTTGTGGTCGGAGGCCGCGCGCCGTCTGACCCAGCGACTCCTGCCTTCCGCTCGCAAGACCTCTGACCTCTCGCGGCTCACTCTCCGGCTTTACCCCAATGCGCAAGCCATTGACCGTCTGACTCAACTGCCTGACGAAACCTTTGAGCGCATGGCAAGATCACTCTCCCCCGTGGATGACGCGATCGCATGGTCGAGGCAGCATGAGGACTTGACGCAAGCCTTCCTGCTGCTGGCCGTTCACGTGGCAGGCCTTGGACTCTCTCCCGCCCTGCGCGCCCGCAGCAATGCCTGCAGGATCGAAGACTCACCCTTTTACCAACTCCAGCAGTCCACTACAGAGCTTGTCCAGAAGAATGGGGATGTCTCCGCCCTGGAGTATTGGCGTGTGCAGGTTCAGCGCGTCCGCGAGGAACTGGAGTACGTTCACCTGCGAATGGAAGACACTGGGGTCAGCATAGGACTTGTTTTTGATATTCGTACCATTGGTCGCGCACTAAACCGCATGGACTGCATCGCTGTTGTTTTCTTTGTCGCTGAGCCCGAGCAGCATGTCCACGCGGTCAAGTCTCTTCTCGACGATGTGATGAACTCCTGTCGCGAGGAACGGAGCGTCCGCGCCCTGTTTCGCGACAATACCGCGCTCCTGGCACGCAAAGTGGTGGAGCGAACCGGAAAGACCGGCGAGCCCTACATCGCCAACACACCACGGGAATATCGGGAAATCTGGAAGGCATCGCTCGGTGGGGGATTGCTGACCGTGCTGACAGCCGCAATCAAGATGCGGATCGTTGGCGCGCACCTGTCTCCATTCCTCGAAGGCATTGCCGCAGGAACAAACTACGCAGTCAGCTTCATCCTGCTGCAGCATCTTCATCTCGCTCTTGCCACCAAGCAGCCCTCAGTCACAGCGGCCACATTTGCGGGAATCGTCCGTACCGCGCACGGTCAGGAGCGACTGGACAAAATCACCGAGTTCATCAGCCGCATCAGCCGCAGCCAGTTGGCGTCCGTTCTTGGAAACCTGATTGCCGTCTTCCTGGGCTGCATCGTCTTTGCTCGATTGTGGGCCGCCATCTTCGCGCGACCTTACCTGGAGGTCTCGAGCGCGGAACATGTATACCAGACGCTTGACCCGCTTGCGTCCGGCACCATGATCTTTGCTATTTTGACCGGCGTTATTCTCTGGGTTTCGGCGCTTGCCGGCGGCTGGTTTGAAAACTTTGCCACCTTCAATCACATTCCAGCAGCAATTGCCCAACATCCCCTGGGGCGCAGATTTGGCTACGAACGCATGAAGCGGTTAGCCGACACAGTAGACACCAACATTTCCGGATGGGTCACCTGCATTGTTCTCGGCTATTTGCTCGGATTTACCCCTGCCTTCGGGGTGTTCTTCGGGATTCCGCTTGACGTGCGGCACGTCACCCTGTCGACCGGCACATTGGCTCTCGCTGCTGCAAGCTTTGGCCGAGACTGGTTGCATCGCGGCTGGTTCGTACAGACGATGTACGGCATCGCCGTCACGTTTGTGCTCAACCTTGGTGTGAGCTTTTCGATCGCCGCCTATGTTGCCATGAAGGCATATGGAGTCACCAGGACCGAACAGTTGGAATTGATGCGCTATACATTAGTGAGTTTTCTTAAATCACCGCGTCGTTTTCTGTTTCCTAAATCGAAGGGACCTGACTCCGGCCAACCCCAATCTTCGAGTAAAGCGGCTTAACGCATCGCTCCAATGCGGGATGTTCTGGTGCTCAGGTTTGGCGACCGTGGCCAGTGGCTGGCCGGTGAGACCTGTCCGCACCATTCGTCATTTCAGTCCATAGGTCTCCTCATTTGAGTCCATAGGTCCAGCTCAGCCCGGAGGTGCTTCCGTAATCACTGCCGGAGAGACCATTGGGCGGGCGACTGTCCCAGTTCCCGTAAAAGGAGGCATTCCATTTCAGGTTGCTGAATAGCTTGACGTAATAGGTGGCGTTCATATCGAAGCGAACACGACCGGGGTCTGAAAGGGACGGAAGAAAACCCGCAGTGATGTCGAGGTTCGTCTTGCTAAACCGGAAGAATCTAAGATCTCCGTAGATCAAAGCCGAAAGGCCGTTCTGCGTGGTCGCCGGCTGCTGATATTTCGTGTTTTGCCAGGCCGCACCGCCCATAAGAGAGAAGCTCGTCGTGTTGGTGTTCTTCAAATACCTGCCAACGCCGCCACCGAGGGTGCTCTGGAACGAGATGCCCTGCTCGGAGCTCTGCAGAAAGTTTCCCAGACCTGCGTAAAACCAGTTGTTCGACGGCAACAGATGGTAAGCGGATGTGACCACCGAGTTGCGCGTAGAAGTGTTAGCGCCGGTGCTGGAAGTGAGGTTGGAATCGAAGCCGGCCTGTGCGCTCCAGCGCTCCCGGACGTATGTGGTCTGCGAACCCAGAGAATATTGTGTAGATTCATTTCCCTTGGAAAATGTAGTCCCGAAGTTGATCGCCCCGTTAAATCGCTCCCAGAACTTGTCGGAAGTTGCGACCATCGAGATGACCTGCGATCGTTGAATCTCGGTATGCCGTTCCGCGGCCTCGACTACCTGAATCTTGATGGGTCTCTGGCCAGATTGTTCCGGAGTTCGAAGTGTTCCGGTATAGACGGAGCCGTCCTCCGTTTTCACAACAAATAACTGCTTGCTTTCCAATTGGGCCACCTTGGACCAATCAAGAGACGTGGTTCCATCGATGTAATCGAAGCTGACATAAAGTACGCCGGCACTGAGCCCTTTGACCTCACAGGTCATGTGGTCGCCATTCTTCATGACCAGCGAGTCTGTCTTGTCGCGTGCAAAAAGAGGCATGGTGAGAAGAACAAGAATGAATCCAAGAAGGCTGGAACGGTATTTCATGCCAGAACCTCGCTGCGTTGATTTCACTATGAGCCTGCCCGACCGGCATGCAGCCACTCGAGAGCGACAGCTCGGCACTTCGAGATTTTTACTGGGAAATTTCAAACGGGCTGCGGAACGTTTTGTGTGCCGTAGAGGCTTCCCAAGGTGCTTCGTTTTCGCCCGGACTCCACTGGCGCAATTAACGTTATCAAGTCGGGAGCGCTGCATTCCCCTGTCATAAGTGACAGTGCCGTTGGTGTGACGGAGTAATCGGCGGGATGAGTTGAACGAGGTTCCGTCTATGGATCGGATCGAGGCGGTCTGAGACTTCGGCTAGTTGGCCGAAAGCGACGGTGTGACCAGCGAGCACCTTGCGCTGCACTCAACCTGCGTCGTCTTTCTTCAGTTCCTTCAGATCGATCAGCCTTTGCATCAATCGAAACGCAGACGCGAGAATTGCCCCGCCCATTGGGTCGCTTTTAAGCGCGTCGACGGGCCCCTGCCCAAGATGCATTCCGTTGGGTGTAAGCAGGTTGATGCGCGCATTTCCTTTGGTGGGCTCGGGGGGCCTGGGATGTCTCCACGGCGCAATGATCTGAACCACTCCGGCTCCCTGCTTGAGCAGATCATCAATGACTTCGTCGAGCGAATCATCGGGGCGGTCCCACAGAATACCCGCGCCGCTGTAGTTGAAGTAGCGCGCCCGATGATCGGAATATGCAGAGATGAGATCGAGTCCCCGCCGCATTCCAACCTCAACCACCACGCCTAGAACTTGTTTCTCAATCGCCTTGGGCGGCTCCTCTCCGAGTTCGCGAAGGGAGTGCCACGCCTGCAGATAAACCCGGGACTCGAGTTTGGGAATCTTGAGAATCTGATGTAGCTCTTGCTTGCCTGCCTCCTGATCGCCCGCTTCGATCAGTTTTCTTGCGCGCTGAAACGAAGCCCACGGCTCGGTCAATGGAGCTGTATGGCGCACCTGCACCAATCGAGGCAGCGGCAGATCGCCGAACATGGTGTCCCTGATCTCCCGGTGAATCAGAGACGGCTTCAGGTTCAAGAAGTCCGACAACGGAACCTCCGGCGCGAACATCGCGCTCGTAATTAGCTAGCGCTGATCCGGCTCCGCAGGCGCTTGAGAACGTTGGGAGGAACAAGGCCTGCTACATCGCCACCAAAACTGAAAACTTCTTTCAACATGCGTGAGCTGACAAACGAATAACGCCCCGCCGGCTGCAGGAATACCGTCTCGATCTCCGGGGCCAGTCGACGATTCATCAGTGCCATTTGAAATTCGTGCTCGTAGTCGGAGATGGCCCGAATGCCGCGCAACACAGCCGTTGCTCCCAACTGCCGCGCGAAATCGACCATCAACCCGTCGAATGTGGCAACCGAAACGTTGCCCAAAGCCGCAGTAGATTCGCGAAGCATCTCGACCCGCTCGTCAACCGTGAACAGCGGGTTCTTGACCGGATTATTGAGAATTGCGACGGTCAGGTGCTCAAAGAGCTTTGATCCGCGCTGAATCAGGTCGATGTGACCGTTCGTCGGCGGGTCGAAGGTGCCGGGATAAAGAGCCTTTACACTCATTGGAGCAACTCATTGGATTCTAGCAGTCAGCGCAAGTGCTTCCATCGTGAAGCTCAGGGGAGTGAACCCGACAAGCAAAGCCATAAGCAAAACGGCTGCCCGAAGGCAGCCGCTTCTGTGATTCGCACGAACGCTATCCTCTGCGCCCGCGGACTGCTTCTTTCGCTTCTGCCGGGCCGGCGACCGGCACCTCGGGTACTTCAGCCTTCGCGACTCCGCCAATGTTGAGTTTCTTGCGAACCTCGCCATCCATTCTCGCGAAAATGTCCTTGTTCTCTTTGAGGAAGCTGCGGGTGTTTTCGCGTCCCTGGCCAATGCGCTCGCCGGAATAGCTGTACCACGCGCCCGACTTTTCAACGATGTTGTTGGCCACTGCCAGATCGAGAACGTCGCCCTCGCGGCTGATGCCCTCTCCGTAAAGAATGTCGAACTCGGCTTCGCGGAAGGGTGCGGCAACCTTGTTCTTCACAATCTTGACCTTGGTCCTGTTTCCCGTGACGGCGTCGCCCTCTTTGATGGCTGCGATGCGTCGGATATCGACCCGAACCGACGAATAGAACTTGAGCGCGCGGCCGCCGGTGGTGGTTTCTGGATTGCCGAACATGACACCGATCTTTTCGCGAATCTGGTTAATGAAGATCAGGGCAGTGCGCGATTTCGAGACCGTACCAGTCAGCTTGCGCAGGGCCTGGGACATCAGGCGGGCCTGGAGTCCCATGTGAGACTCACCCATCTCGCCATCCAACTCTGCCTTGGGCACGAGCGCGGCCACCGAGTCGACCACGAGCACGTCGATCGCGCCGGAGCGGACCAGCGCCTCGGTGATCTCCAGGGCTTGCTCTCCGCTATCGGGCTGAGAAACCAACAGGTTATCCACGTCGACACCGAGCTTTTTGGCGTAGCCCGGGTCAAGCGCGTGTTCCGCGTCAACAAAGGCAGCCAGGCCGCCAGCCCGCTGCGCTTCCGCAATGATTTGCAAAGTGATGGTCGTCTTGCCGGAGGATTCCGGGCCGAATACCTCAATTACCCGGCCACGGGGTATGCCGCCCACCCCCAATGCCGCGTCAAAACTGATGGATCCGGTGGAGATGACCGCGATAGGCAGCAGCGCTTCCTTGGATCCGAGCCGGACAATGGACCCTTTTCCGAACTGCTTTTCAATCTGCGAAAGTGCTAGTTCTACTGCTTTGGCGCGCTCGTCGGCGATTGCCATGAGAAATGCTCCTCAGATAATGCTCGCTTGGCGCGGATTGTTGGGAACGACAGAAAACACGCGGCGGCTGGATTGAATTTCGATTGGATTGTAGCAGGATGAGACACTTCAAAGACAGGACAAAATGGCGAAGATATGGAGAAACTTGATACCTCCGTTGTAGCCCCTCGTATGCGGTGTTTGATTGAATTCTGATGCGGATTCGCACGTCGCCGAGTGGGAAAGAGTGACCCGCATCGGGTCAAACGGTATAAGCCCCAATTCGCGTCTCGCGAGTCGTGAGAGCATCGCAGTCGCGGTCAAGCGATTCGTACCCAGCGTCATGATCCTTGCGAAACGTACGAAACGCTTCTTCGCTCGCCCAACGGTCGATGGTCAGGTAGTTGCCGGAAATATAGGCGTCGCGAAGGAGTTCGGTGCCCAGGTATTCGGTCGAGGTTCTGAAGAGCAACGACCATGTACCCTCAGGCCCATAGGCCGCTTCGAAAGCAGGGATCTTCTCCTCGGCAATCTCGAACTGCCAGATAACAACGAACATGCGCGCCCCAATCTCTTTTCAATCGTAGCGCACCCTGATTATGCACGCGGAAGGCGAACCAAAAATGGAAACCTCGTGATCGAGCACTGCACCGCAAGTTTACTCAATGGCCGCAGCCGCAGCTCATGGCCAGCACTTCAGCAAAATGCATCGCCTGCTTGTGGCCGAGTTGATCGATCTGCTCGCGGCAACTGAAGCCGTCGGCAATCAGGATGGTCATGGGACCTGCGGACGCAACGGCAGGCAGCAGCCCGTCGTTGGCGATGGCCTTGGACACTTCAAATTTGTCCGCTTCAAATCCAAACGGACCTGCCATGCCGCAGCAGCCGGCTTTGATGGGCTCGACGATGGCTCCGGCGCGCCGCAGCAGAGCGATCTCGCTCGCCGGTCCTCCGAAGACAGCCTTGTGATGACAGTGGCCGTGCAGCAGGATATGTGCGCCTTCGAGCCGGCTGGGAACCCAGTCCGGGGCCTTTGCCGCGAGCCAGTCGGCGAGAAGCCATATCTGTTTGTTTAGTTTTTGTGCGCGTGGGTCCGTCGGGAAGAATTCGAGAAGCTCATCCTTGAATACGCTGGCGCAGCTCGGCTCGAGGAAGATAAACGGCATTCCCGCTTCGATCTGCGGCGCCATGCGGTCGAGAACCCTGGCGAGGTAGGCGCGCGCCTGATCGAGCAGTCCGAAATCGTAGAGCGGACGGCCGCAGCAAATGTGGCCCTGCGGCGTTTCGACCTCGAACCCGGCTTCCATGAGCACCGTTTCGGCGGCGGCGAGGGTTTGCGGATGGTAGTAGTTGTTCCAGGTATCCGGCCAGAGGAGGACTTGCGGTGAGGCCGATAGTCCCTCAGAGGCTGAAGCCCCGTTCTTCCTGGCAGCGTTTTCAGTACGACTGAAGTCGTGCCCTGACACAAAGCTTTTCGGCGCCAGCTTTGGCAGGTTGCGCTGTTGCGCTACGCCGGCAATGAGCTTGATCAAGCGGGCTCGTCATCGGCCCTGTGAGGATCGCATTGGTCAGCGCAGGAGTGAGCGAACCCCACCGGGCGAGCTTGTCAGCGAAGCCGAAGATGTAGTGATGAAGAGGATGCAAGCGGCCCTTGTAGCGCTGCGCAAGAAACTCGGCCTTGTAAGCAGCCATATCAACCTGCACAGGGCACTCCGTCTTGCAGGCTTTGCAGCTCAGGCAAAGATCGAGCGCTTCATGCACCACCTTGCTCTGGAAGCCCTCTTCGCGCAACGCTCCGGCTAGCATCTCCCACAGCAGATGGGCACGGCCGCGCGTGGAGTGCTGCTCCTGGCCTGTGGCGCGATAACTCGGGCACATCACGCCGCCAACGGTGTTGCGGCAGGCACCCACACCTACACAGCGCTCCGTCGCGTGCTCCAGCGATCCGCCATCGCGACCGAAGACAAAGTGGGTCTCCAGTTCGCGAGAACTCCCGCTCGCGCCGTTCGAAGTCGGCTCGTGAGCATGGACATTGATTCCGTGACGCAGATTTTCGATCGGATCGTAGACACGCACGGCATCGACGAGCTTGCCGGGATTCATGCGGTTATCGGGATCCCACAGCGCCTTGAATTCCCGGAACGCCTGCATCAATTCCGGGCCAAACATCTTTGGGAGCAAGGCGGCGCGGGCTTGTCCATCGCCATGCTCGCCGCTCAGCGATCCGCCAAACTTTAGGACTACGTCCGTCGCGCGATCAAGAAACTCACGGAACTTGCGCAGCCCCTGCTCGCTGCGAAAGTCGAAATTAATGCGCATATGAACGCAGCCTTGCCCGTAATGCCCGTAGAGCGGGCTGCTGTAGCCGTACTCCGCCATGAGCGCAAAGATGCTGCGAAGATAGGCTCCGAGCCTGGCTGGTGGAACGGCGGCATCTTCCCATCCCTCCCAGCGGTCCGATTCCCCGGGCACAAACACAGTGGCACCGAGCGCAGATTCGCGCACATACCAGACGCTTGCTGCCTCTGCCGGAGTGCAAATGTGAGCAACAGGGGGAACGGGCCACGCTCTGCAATCCCGGGCAAGCTTCTCGGCCTTGGCTTGTGCCTCCTCCGCATTCCATGCGCCCATCTCGACGAGCAAAAATCCCACACCGGGCGGCAGTTGATCGAGCTGTGTCAACGCCAGGCCCTTGCGGCGCATGAAGTCAACCAGCATTTGATCGAAACCCTCAAGTCCGATCGGGCCATGCTCCAGCGCCAGTGGCACCGCGTCCGCCGCAACAAAGCCGTCCGGGAATCCCAAAACTGTCAGAACGCGGAAAGGCGGACTGGCCGTGAGATTCAATTTTGCCGAAAGAACAGTGGCACAGGTGCCCTCACTGCCTACCAGCGCGCGTGCAACGTGAAATCCGTTTTCGGGCAGTAGTTCGTCGAGGTTGTAACCGGAGACGCGTCGTGGGATGCGGGGATACTTCTCACGAACGAGATCAGAGTAGCGATCGCGAATGCGCACGAGTCCGGCATAGATTTCCCCTTGTCGGCCGCCGGCGCGAATCAGGCTCTCAATCTGCTCGTTGCTGGTGCGGCCGACGGTCATCCGCGTGCCGTCGTAGAGCACGACATCGAGCGTATCGACATTGTCGACGGTTTTTCCGCCAAGCAGGCCGTGAACACCGCAGCTGTTGTTGCCAATCATGCCGCCGAGCGTGCAGCGCGAATGTGTCGCAGGATCGGGCGCATAGGTCAGATGATGCAGCTCGGCAGCATCGCGCAACCGGTCGAGTACGATGCCCGGCTCGACCGTGGCAAGCTTCACACCAGCATCAATAGAACCCAGCGCATTCATGTAGCGGGAAAAATCGAACACCACGGCAACATTGGCGCATTGCCCCGAGAGGCTCGTGCCTCCGCCGCGTGGAAGCACCGCTGCTCCCTCGGCCCGGCATGCAGCAAGAGCCGCCTCTACATCCGCGGCGTCGCGAGGCAGGATGACACCCACGGGTAGCTGACGGTAGTTGGATGCGTCGGACGAGTACAGAGCGCGGGAGCCGAGATCGAAGAGAACATCTCCCCGGATGCTTTTTTTGAGTCGGGACTCAAGGCTTCGATGCGCTCGAAAGCGCTCATGCTCGAGCTGAGGCTGGTTAGTGAGAATCGAAAAAGTGCTCACGGAGGAATACTAGCGCGTCTGAGCGCAATCGCCTTAGCGAGTTGGCCACTCTTGTACAACAATCCCCAGATCATTGAGCTGCTTGATCGCATTTTCCAGGTTACGTCGCATCCTGGGGCGATCTTTTGCGCTGACCCCGGAAGCCTCGGCGATCGCGATCACGCGTCCATACTTCCATGCCCCGGCCGGTAACGCTGCGATGGCTTCGTCCAGATCCTCCGGGCGCAACTGCACTTCCTGGCGGCGGGCGGCCTCGGGGCGCAGCATCGATCCCTCACCCACCGGGCTTGGATTGGCATCGGCGAGAACGATGCGAAGATTCAGGGCATCGGCACGCACTGAGAGGAAGGGATTGGCCCATGCGGAGGGTTCGTGCACGTCGACATAGAGGCTCTTCGTTGGTAGGGAAATGCGAGAGAGAGCGGCGCGCTGCTCGTCACGGGTCGTGGCCCTTGCTTGTGCGGAAGCCTTCGCCTGCTGCTCTGCGTTGACTGCGCCTTTAGCCACCCCGACAACGGCCTGCTCTTGTTTGTGGCAGGCGATCATGGCAGCTAGTAAAAGCAGACCGATCGCTGTAAATCTATTGAATTTTGAGTGGGGACTCACCCTTAAATCATAGCAGGGAGATGAAGATTTCAATCAGGCGGCATCCGGCCTGGAATCCGCCGCGATTAAGGGCTGTTCGGGAGCGATCTGCAGACTCCGCGCGGATTCTGCTTCGGCGTTGCAAAGCGTCCGTTGTAGGCGACATCTTGTACAGTCGACGCATGGCGCTCAAACGGATGGACAACGTAGGAATCGTCGTCGATGACCTCGGAGAGACGATTGACTTCTTCCGAGAGCTCGGCCTTGAGCTAGAAGGGCGGGCCACGATCGAAGGAGAGTGGGCAGGACGTGTCACCGGACTTGCCGACCAGCGCGTCGAGATTGCCATGATGCGCACACCAGACGGCCACAGCCGTCTCGAGCTCTCCCGCTTCCTCACGCCGCCTGTCGTCGCGGATCACCGTAACGCCCCAGTGAACGCTTTAGGCTACCTCCGCGTCATGTTCGCCGTGGACGACATCGACGAGACGCTTGGCAGGCTTCGCAAGCGCGGGGCACAACTCGTAGGCGACGTAGTCCGGTATCAGGATTCGTATCGCCTTTGTTACATCCGCGGGCCTGAAGGGCTTCTCATCGGACTCGCCCAGGAACTCAACTGAGCGCGATGGGACTCGGCTATTTCGAAAGTTGAACCGGATCGGTCCTCGGAAGTCGCCTTCTCGTTAGGGATGTGCGCAGACGAAGGATCGGTGATTTGAACCCCAGAATTTGACCGGATCGCCATCAATTGTCACCGCTTTGTAACTTCGAGCAGCAATCGTGTCTTTTCTCCTATACATTTCTCCCCAAAGCTCTTGCGGAACTGTAGAATCCTTGCCAATGCGCCGCAAGTGCTTGCGGCTCTGCACACTCGGGCGTCCGATGAAGATCACAGATTGGTGCGCGGCCAAGACGTCTCCGGAATAAATTCACCGTCCTCGGTCCACGCTGGAATCTAAAGGTACAAGCAATAAGGAGGAACCATGGTCAGGTCACGTTTGGCTCTTGCGAAAATGCTGCTGGCCTTGCCGCTTGTTTCCTTGCCCCTTGTGTCGTGGGGTCAGACGGAGTCTGCCCTGGTCCCCGCAAATTCCTCGACCTCTCAGGAATCGAGTGACTCACAAGACTTGAAGCTGCGTCTGGATGTGCGCCGCGTTCCGATAGACGTAGTGGTCCTCGACAAGCAGGGCAATCCAGTGCGGGGACTCAAGCCGGAAGACTTCACCGTAAAGGAAGATTCAAAGCCGCAGAACATTCTCTCGTTCGACTACCTCGATGGATCGGTGCCGCACTACATTCCTCCGAAGCTGCCTCCGCTGCCTGCAAATACTTTCATCAACGTGCCCGCCGAGCCGGAGCGGGGACCCCTGTATGTGCTGTATTACGACATGGTGAACACCGAACCGGCGGACCAGATGACGTTTCGCCGCGAGATGCTGCAGTTTATCGACCGCGCCCAACCGGGAACGCGCATTGCGCTCTTCGTCAACATGGCGGGATTGCATCTGATGCAAGGGTTCACCAGCGATCACACCCTCTTGCGTACTGCCCTGACCGCGAAGGGCCCCGGCCCGCACGTACCCGACGTCTTCATCTACGGGGATAACTACGGCAAGCAGGATGTGGGTGCCACGATCTCAAATCTTCAGTTCCTCGCCGAATACATGGCAGGCATCTCCGGACGCAAAAATCTGCTCTGGCTCTCGGGCAAGTTTCCGGTGCCGCATGGCCCGGTCTTCCGGCCGATCTCGGGAGACGAAGTATTGGATATCCAAAACAAGAACCCCATCAAGCATGCCTTCGCGGCCATGATGCGTGCCCAGGTCGCGATATACCCCATCGATGTAAAGGGAGTCGTGCTTTGGGAAGAGCGCAGTCCTTCGCCTGCCGGCGATGCCGGTTCTGACTTCTCAACCTTCGGTCCCTCTGCCCGGGGAAGCGCGGCTGGGCCAGCTGGTTCTGCCGGAGGCGGAGGTGCGGGTGGAACAGGCGCAGCAGGCGGAGCCGGCGCAGGCGACAATCAGGATGCGGGAAGCTCAACGGCGCTGCAGGGCCAGACGGCGGGATTGTCAGGCTACTCGGTCACCGCCATCGATCAATTTCAGGAAGATTTCATCGCCAGTTCGACCGGCGGCCACGCCTACTACGGAGACAACCGCATCAGCGCGGTCATTGAGAAGGCTATGGAGAACGGCGAGAGCTACTACACACTGAGCTACGCTCCTCTAAACACGAAGTACGACGGTTCGGATCGCCACATAGAAGTCAGTCTTAAAGGAGCGAAGGAGAACGGCTACCGGTTGACCTATCGCAACCTCTACTACGCCGTGTCTGACGATGCGGTGCAGGCCATGCACAAGGCCGGCAGTCCGCAGGCTCGTTTCATCGCCGCGAAGACGGCCGACACGCTCTATGCAAACATCGAACACGGCGCTCCGATGCTGCATGACTTGCTCTTCAGTGCGCATCTTGCGGCCGACGGATTACCGAAGATGGCGTCGACCGAGCAAATGATGCAGCTCGAGGATTCGCCGGTCTACTTCAAGACGCGCAAGAAGAATCGCGCGCAAAAGCCTCCCTCGCCGGTCCGGTTGCAAAAGTACCTGATCGACTACGGCGTTATCGATCCGCAACTCAAGACGGCTACTCAAAGCGGCGGGAAGAAGGCAGCCCTCGAGTTTGCGGCGGCGGCATACGATGCCGATGGGCGTTTGCTGAACAGCATTCTTAACGAAGGCCTCGCGTCGGGTGAAACGCAGGCAGGCGGCAAGTCCGGTTCGCTCTTTCATGCCATACAGGAACTGCAGGTGCCGCCCGGCGCAACGTGGATCCGGCTGGCGGTGAGAGACGAACAGGATAACCGCACCGGGACTCTCGAGGTGAGACTGCCGCTGAAGCCCGAAGACGATGCATCTCTGTCCAGCAGATCGAACTGACTTACTCGCCTTTCCAGACGGGTGCGCGTTTCTCAAGGAAGGCGCGCGTGCCCTCCGCCTTGTCGGCGGTTGAACAAAGATGCCCGAAGCGCTCGGCCTCGCGCATCAGCGAAAGATCAAGCGGCAGGTCGAGCCCCTCATCGACAACGTGAAGCGTCTCAACAACGGCCAGTGGGCTGTTGGCTGCGATTTCCCATGCAAGCGCCTCGGCCCGTGCCATCAGCTGATCAGCCGCTACAACCTCGTCGACAAGTCCGATCCTCAGTGCTTCGTGCGCGTCGATGATTGCGCCGGTGAGCAGCAGCTTTAGCGCTGCACCGCGGCCTACGAGACGAGCCATCCGCTGCGATCCGCCGTAGCCCGTAATCACACCCAGCTTCACCTCAGGCTGACCCAGGCGTGCATCGTCGGCGGCGATGCGAAGCGTGCATGCAAGCGCCAGCTCACATCCGCCTCCGAGCGCGAATCCCTGGATACACGCAATGACCGGTTTGCCCAGTGTCTCGATTTTTCGCATCACGGCCTGACCACGCAGCGCAAAAGCGCGCCCTTCTTCTACCGGAATTGCAGCCAGTTCGCGAATGTCGGCGCCGGCCGCAAAGGCGCGGCCTCCGGCGCCGGCGAGCAATACCGCGCGAATCGTCGAGTCTGAGCCCAACGACTCAAAAGCTGCGTCGAGTTCCAAAAGCGTCTCTGCATTCAGGGCATTGAGAACCTTGGGGCGATCGAGTGTGACGACTGCGATCAGATCCCGCTTTTCCACGCGAATGTTCGAGTAATCCATGCGAAGAAGAGGGTAGCAGAATCCAGACCAGGCAGCTTTTGCACCAAAAAGGAAAAGGCGGCGCCGTTTGGCGCCGCCCTAAGGTCACATTTCAGAGAAAAACAAAATTCAGGAGGCAAATACAGAGTACTGCCGGCCTTGAAACGTGTCTTGGACCATTGGAGGGACTTCTGACTCCATCAATAGGTGGAGAGATTTTGGATTTACCACAATGTATTGAAAGGACTTCTGTCCAACCTTAAGGCCGTCTATTACTGTGGAAGGGTGCAGTTTTCAGGCGTGGTGGTTTTCCGAGGGGGAAGGACCCACCCAAAGACTTGGTCCGAAAGCAGACAAATCCGGCAAAGCGGCTGCAAGGCGCGATTCTGACGCCCGGGGGATTCCGCCTCAAGCGATCTGCGCGCTTCATTCTTTGGCTCACGACTGTGGCCCTGGGCTTTGCGATCGCAGGTATGGCACTGGAGCCGTCTACTCCACTTGCCAGCTATGGGCGACAGACGTGGGTCATGGAAAACGGCCTGCCCCAAAACACCGTCCAGGCACTGATCCAGACCCGCGACGGGTTCGTGTGGCTTGGGACCGAAGTTGGACTGGTCCGCTTCGACGGAAACGGCTTCGCGCTCTTCGACCACACCACCAACCCTGCACTTCCGGGCAACGATGTGCGCTGCCTCTTTGAGAGCCGCGACGGTGCGATGTGGATCGGCACCAGCGAGGGGTTGGCGCGTTGGAAAGACGGGGCCGTCACTGCGTTTACCACCGCGAGCGGTCTGCCGGGAAACGTGATTCGCGCTCTTGCCGAAGACAATTCGGGAGCGCTCTGGGTTTATACCGATGCAGGGTTGGCACGTAAAGATGGAGAGCACTTTAAAACGGCGGGAGACTGGAGGCCGGGAGCGGCCATCCCAACGACTACGGCTGATGGACAGAGCAGTCACTGGGTCGATGCCGCATCGCCTTCGTCCGCATCGGCTTCCATGGAAGCGTGGCGGCAGGTTGCTTCACAGGGTGGGCTTTCCCGAGACGCAGCAGAGTTTTTGGCGACTCTGCACGGCCAGGGCGCGGCTGTTGCCAACAAGAGTGTGCTTATCGTGGCGCACTCGAACAAGGGGATACAACGGCTGGCAGCCGGGCGCGAGATCCCCGGCAGTCGCATTCAAGCGCTTTTTGCGGACCGTTCGGGCATCCTCTGGATCGGCACCAACAACGGATTGTCGCGCCTGGTGGATGACACGGTGCAACGGCTTCCCGTCACCGATCCCCTGGCGACGGCATCGGTTTTGACGCTGATGGAAGACCGCGAAGGCAATCTCTGGGTCGGTACTGAAACCGGGGGGCTTCACATCCTTCGCGACGAGCGGTTTCGCACCGTGGGCGCGCGGGAAGGCCTCTCCTCCGACAACACCACCACCGTGGTGGAAGACAATTCCGGGACACTCTGGATCGGCACGGGCGGTGGCGGCTTGAATGCCGTGACGCGCAACGGCATCGTTGTAAGCAAGATCAAAACGTACACCGTTCACGATGGGCTTCTGAGCGATGTGATTCTCTCGCTCGCCGCGGCGCCAAACGGCGACCTGTGGGTTGGGACACCCGACGGACTCAACCGCATACGGAAGGGCGTCGTCACTTCCTTCACGTCGGCCGATGGGCTGCCTGACGACTTCATACGCTCGCTGCTTGTAGACGGGGACGGCTCGCTCTGGATCGGCACCCGGCGCGGGTTAACGCATTGGAGCGGCAGTGAGCCGGGTACGCACGTCGAGACACTTACCGAAGCCAACGGCCTGGGCAGCGATCTTGTAGGCGCCATGACACGCGATTCCAACGGCAACCTGTGGGTCGCTACACTCGCTGGGCTTTCGCGGCTCCAGGGCAAGAGCAAAGACTTCAAGATCACAAACTACACATCGGCCAATGGCCTCTCGAGCAATGTCGTCACTGCACTCTTACCTCGCGCTGCGGGAACGCTGCTCATCGGCACACAGGATCACGGGTGGAACCTGTGGGATGGGCAACGCTTCTCGGCGGTGGCGCGCAATGGGCTCGATCAGACCACCATCCATGCGATTCTCGACGACGCAAGCAATCATCTTTGGTTTGCCACCGGCAATGGTATCGCCCGCTGCGATTGCGATATGTCTGGCGGCTGTGCCAATTGGGTGGAGTTCGGCCCGGCAGACGGTCTTCGCAGCCGTGAGACAGCGATCAACAGCCATCCGTCTGCGTGGCGCTCCCGCGATGGACTCCTGTGGTTTACCACACCCAAGGGCCTGGTGCAGGTTGACCCGGCACACTTCCCGATGAACGTGGTGCCGCCGCCCGTGGCGATCGTTCGCTTCTCGGTGGACGATGTCGATCAGACTCTGGGCGTGCCTGATTCGCAACTGAAAATCGCGGCCGGGCATGTCCACTTTCAATTCGACTACGCCGGACTCAGCTTCACTGCCCCGCAAAAAGTTCGCTACCGCTACATGCTCGAAGGCTTCGATCACCAGTGGACTGAAGCGGGCGCGCGCAGAACTGCCTACTACACCAACATCCGTCCGGGGCGATATACGTTTCGCGTGCAGGCGGCCAACAATGACGGCGTGTGGAACACGCGCGGCGCTGCGCTTCAGTTCGAGCTTCGCCCGCACTTCTATCAGACCGTGTGGTTCTATCTGCTGCTCGCGGCATTGGGCGCGGCGTTCGTCGTTTTGCTGCTTCGGCTGCGCCTGTTGCGAGCGGAGCGCGAGTTCCGCGCGGTGCTGGGCGAACGCAACCGCATCGCGCGCGAAGTTCATGACACGCTGGCGCAGGGTTACGTCGGGGTTTCGGTGCAGTTGGAAGTGCTCTCCGAATTGTTGCGTCACAACAAGACCGAAGCCGCCGCTCGTCACCTTGACACCACGCGCGGATTTGTCCGCGAAGGACTTGCCGAAGCGCGGCAATCGATTTGGGCTTTGCGTTCGCAGGACTCCAGCGAGAATACGCTTCCTGTAAAATTGCGCCGTCTGACCGAGCAATCCAACGGGCATGGAATCGAATCGAGCTTCAGCCTCTTCGGTGCCTATCGGCCTCTGGCGGCGGATACGGAGCGCGAATTTCTGCGCGTGGCACAGGAGGCCATCCATAATGTGAAGAAGCATGCAGGAGCGAAACACCTCTGGGTGCAGTTGGAATATGGGCCGGCCGAGATCGCACTGGTGGTGCGCGACGATGGGCACGGGTTTGTTGTGGACGAAGCCGTTGAATCGCCTCCAGGCCACTATGGGCTGACCGGAATGCGCGAGCGGGCAGAGGCGATCGCAGGAACATTGGAATTAACAAGTGTGCCCGGCGAAGGCACAACAGTTCGATTGCAGGCGCCGGCGCCGAGAGACACAAAGGAACGAGCGGGGGAGTGATGGCAGAGGATCCGATTCGCGTCATGGTAGTGGAAGATCATCATGTAGTCCGCCAGGGATTGGTGGCGCTGCTGAATGTAGTCGAAGGTATTGAGGTGGTGGGCGAGGCCGCGGATGGCGTCGAGGCGATCACCCAGTTCCGCAAACACCAACCTAATGTCACGCTGATCGATCTGCGCATGCCGCGTCTCTCGGGCGTTGAAGTGATTCAACGCATCCGCATGGAGACGCCGCAGGCGCGGTTTATTGTGCTGACTACGTATGACGGCGATGAGGACATCTTCCGCGCCCTCCAGGCTGGCGCTCGCGCCTATCTGCTGAAAGGCATGACCACAGATGAACTGATCGCCACCATCCGCGCTGTTCATGCGGGAAAGTCGCATATTCCCCCCGCGATCGCGCAACGCCTGGCCGAACGCATGGGCACCGAAGAACTGACGCCGCGCGAATTCGATGTTCTCGAACAGATTGTTCACGGCAAGAGCAACAAGGAAATTGCTGCGGTACTCGACATCTCAGAAGCAACCGTAAAGACCCACATCAACAGCTTGCTCGGCAAGCTTGGCGTCACAGATCGCACCCAGGCAGCGACGGCCGCAATCCAACGCGGCATCGTTCCTCTCGAATCCCTCAGGAAACCAAAACCATGATCAAGTTTTTGAAGCAGACAATTCTTTGCGCAGTTTTCTTTTCGTCAATCGTGGCCGTTGGTCAAGGCCAAAAGACACCGTGGCGCCAGGCCACCGATGCTGAGCTGGCCTCGTTGCTTCCCGCTCGCGCTCCGGTTGAAAAGGAGCACATTGAAACCGAAATGCGAACGGCCAGCGGCATCGTCAACGGCCGGGGTCACTTT
This sequence comes from uncultured Acidobacteriaceae bacterium, assembly GCA_963737915.1. Classification (GTDB taxonomy): domain Bacteria; phylum Acidobacteriota; class Terriglobia; order Terriglobales; family Acidobacteriaceae; genus Telmatobacter. The sequence continues at coordinate 48,914 of CAVTUP010000019.1, forward strand.
ATCGCCGGAGTTGTGCTGCTGACCGCGGGCTACTCCGCCGACGGCAAGTATTCGCACTACCTAGTGGTGCAATCGCCAATTCGTGTTGGTGATGTTCGACTGAAGGCCGGCGAATATGTGTTTGGATGGACGCGCGCGAAGTCCGGCGATGCTCTGAGCGTTCACTTTCACGTAGCGACAACAGGGATACTCGTTGGCACCGTCGATGCACGCCGCATCTCCGGACCAAGTCGCGTGGAGAGCCTGCATATCTGGCCACCTACCGATAAGGCGCTCATTCAGATTGGGCGTTTTGGAATCCCGTACGAGTTGACGGAATAGAAAGGGAAGAGACTATGGGGTGGTTCATTCTGGCATGGACGAGAGCTGCCGAGTTCACTGGCAGGTCGCGCCGGAAAGAATATTGGATGTTTCAACTCTTCAACATTCTCGTCGGAGTTGCGATCGCCATGGTGGCTCTGCTGATCGGCGGAAAAGAGGGAATCAACACCTTTGCCTTCTCACTCGGCGTATATGGGCTGGTGAGCTTTGTCCCGTCTTTGTCGTGCATGGTGCGCCGGCTCCACGACACCGGCAGAAGCGGCTGGTGGTATTTCATCGGCTTTGTTCCTCTGATCGGAGGCATCGTTCTGATGGTGTTCATGGTCCTCGACAGCGATCCAGATAGAAATGAATACGGACCCAATCCCAAGGTCCCCGGTGCGCCCGGAGTGATCGTATAACCGCGCAGATCGCATGCAGCGATTTCGCAGATCATTTGCGCGCTGTGCGATCCATCTCATAAACAGTTAAGGCCCGCGATTAAGCGGGCCCTCTCTGTCAGTGGAGGGGGAGGCCTACTTTTGCGCCGTGAGCACGGGCTTCGGCGAATTCGGCGAGGCGGATTCACCTGCGCGTTCAGGAATTCGGTGAGATCGGCGACGTCCTGCTTCGTTCCCACCATGGGCGGCATGAAGCGGCGGTACGGGGAGTCGGCCTTGTTTTCATGCAGCATGACGATGAAGTTTTCGATGTTGGCGCGGTCGCGTCCAGCAAGCAGATCGACGAAGCGGCCGGTAGCCATCCAGCGTGTGACACGATCCACACTCGCCGCGGAAGATCGCTTCTCCACGCGAGTAACCGGACGGTGAACCGTTCCAGACCCAGTTCGACTCGGCCAGATACCCGTTCGTATTCACTTTGCTTACGCTGGGAACGCGAACCCCGTTGGAGTACATCCAGCGCCCGATCACGAACGGCTTGCGAAGCATTTCGCGCGAGTACTCGCCTGCCCCGGTAGCCATGAGCGCCAGCAGCAGCACGCTGAGCGCGTGCGACAAGTTGAACTCGACAGGATTGCGATAGGCGAGGAAGTAGGCAACACCCACAATCGTTGCCGAAGTGACGATGATGATCAGCGCCATCCGGGTTACGACGGAAAATGTGCCGGAGTTGATGGTGTCAATGCCCAGCGTCAGCAGCGCGCGCTGTGACGCGGGAACCATGCTGTAGTACCAGATCATCAGGAATGGCATGGCCACAAACGAAGGCACCAGCCACTTGACGCTCCACTTGACCATGCTCGTCTTGAGCGCCGGCTGTTTGTCGCCGTCGATGCGGCTCGCCGTGATGAGCGCCCAGATACCCGCCAGTGAAGCGCATACGCAGGAGCGCAAAAACAGGCTGGGCCAGTAAGTGGGATTGAAGAATGCGTTCCAGAATTTGCTCGCTTCGTGTCCCGTGCCCGCAACGCCGATCCAGGTGTCGCCCGGCGTCAGCATGAACGAGAGAATGCCGTTGATGATGACCAGCGTCGCGATCGAAGCGCCTGCATACACCCAGCCAACCTTGAGGTGCAGCTTGGGGTCGATGCGGTCCCACGTGTAGTAGTAGACCGCAATCGTCGTCAGCTCAACCATGAAGAAAACCCACTCCATCGCCCATCCGAAGACGAAGTTGTGGATCAACGTGCTGGTTGCCTCTGGATGCGTGAGCCCGATGGCGAACCAGATGCCAACGCCGGATACGGTCCCGAAAACCGCGGTGAGAACGAGGAAGAATTTTGAGTGACTGGCAAGCTGTTTGAGCCAGTCGGCGCGCTCTTCCGCATTGGTCATCTTGAGCGCCTTGCGCTCCGCCATCGGCAGATACAAACCACCGCCGACTGCGAACTGCGAGATCATGACATGGAAGATGGCGATCATGCCGATCACCCAGCCCGAGCCGATATGCGGAATATCCCAGAACGGATAGTTCATTTTGATTCTCGCCTCTTATCGAATAGTCCAATAGCCGATAGCGGTGGTAGCCAGCAGCAGGGCCACTGCCACAATGCCGAAATAATGCGCCGCGCGGCCGCGTTTCCCCGATGCGCGCGTCGAGTCGTAAAACGGAATCACAACCCACAGCACAATGCCGATGGTGAAAAGCAAAATCCCGGCAATCTCTCCCACTGCTCCAGGCAAGAAAGCGCCGAGGAGCTTGAGCATCTCGAAAGGACTCATGAAGTACCACTCAGGATGAATGCCCGTCGGTGCGGGTGCCAGCGGATCAAACGCTTTGCCCAGCGCCCAGGGGAAAACCGACGCGAGCAGCGCAAGAATGTTGAGCGAGATCAGCCACATCGCGAGATCTTTGCGCAGGAAATTAGGCATGAACGGCATCGTTTTGCGCGCGCTCAGCGGTTTGGCCTCCTCGCTGGGAGGCGCGGCATTTCCGTGCTTTTGCACCAGCCACAAATGAAAGCCGAGCAGCGGCAAAAACAATGCGGGAAGCACAACAACGTGAAGAGCAAAGAAGCGCTGCACCGTAAATTCACTGACGTCAGGGCCGCCGCGAAGCATGTTGGCAATCGTTGGTCCGATCAACGGAATCGCAGCGGGAATTTCCAATCCGACCTTGGTGGCGAAGTAACTGAGCTCATCCATCGGCAGCAGGTAGCCTGAGAAGCCAAACACCGATGCGAGTCCCAAGAGCGCCATCCCGCTCAGCCATCCAAACTCGCGAGGCTTGCGATATGCCTTCATAAAGAAGACTGAGAACATATGCACGAGGATGGAGAACATCATCAGGTTTGCCGACCACGCGTGTGCAGACCGGATCAGCCATCCGAAGTGCATCACAAACGTGATTTGGCGAACCGACTCGTACGATTCGGCTCCAGGACGGAAGTACACCAGCAGAAGCACACCGGTGAAACACTGCACGAGAAACAGGAACAGCGAGATGCCGCCCCAGTAGTACCAGAAGGATTGTGCGTGAACAGGCACCGTCTTGTGGCGCGCAAAGGCGGCCAGCTCCGAGAGGCCCAGGCGCTCATCAACCCAGTCGTAAATTGTAGCGGTCTTTGAAGTCATGCCTTTTTATCCTTTTGCGTTAGGCCGCGACACATCGACGGCGCCTTCGTTCACTGCGACTTTGAAGCTTTTGAGCGGCTTGGGTGGCGGCCCGCTTACGTTGGCGCCGGTGTATGCGTTATAGACGCCACCGTGACAGGCGCAATGAACGCGGTCGAGTTGAGACTCGTATTGCACCGTGCAGCCCAGGTGAGTGCACACGGCGGAGAGCGAGGCCCACGTGCCGTCCTTATGGTGAATGAGCATGGCCGGCGCCGTGCCGAACTTGAACATCAGCACGGAACCCGCGGGCAGCTTCTGCGCGTCTTTCAGCGAAACTTCGGTGACTGCAGTTGCGTTCGACGCCATTTCTTCCGGCGAAGCCAGATAGCGATAAACGGGATAAGCCAGTGCCGCCGTGTAGCACAAACCCGCAGCGCCCGCAGCCACAAGGAAAGCGCGACGAGTTCCTCTTTCACCTTCTTCGACGGGTTTTGTCTGTGGGTCTTCCAAAACAATGTGCGAACTCATCAGGCTGCTCCTTCCATTGGTTTCTGCGAGCGTGCCACAACCGACACCAGCCATCCGACGACACCGAGGCCGCCGACAAAGAGGATCAGGAACAAGCCAACGACCCACCAGTTCGTCACCACCGTGCGGTTCCACACGTCGAAGCCCTTGCTGAGGAGCGTGAGGTCGCGAACGGCGTCGCGATAGACCACAAAAGTGATCTCGATCAGCAGGGCAACCAGAGCAGTCGTCCACGCGAGCCAGCCCGCGGCAATTTTGGTGAATCCTGCAAAACCCGCAACGAGAACAGCGACCGCAACCAGCGCCAGCCATCCATAACCGGCGAAGCTCGCGAAATGATAGAGGCTGTGAGTAGCAAGTCCTGTCTTGACCGCCTCAGGCTGCACGCTCACGGCCCACAAACCCGCTGCGAGATAGATAACTCCGAAGAGTGCTGCAATCTTGCCGCCGAGGCCGGCGATGAATTTCTTTTCGTTCGCAGTGAACGTGCTGCGGCCAGAAAGGTACACCATCCAGAGGCCGCCGATGAAAAGCCCACCCGCCATCATCAGCAGCCAGCGCGGCGTCAACGTAGGATCGCCGGTGGGCAGATAGCGGCCCATCGCTGAGGCGGAGTACATTTCGCGCCAGACTTCCGGACGAAGCATCAGCGTCATATTCGTCGAGAGAATTCGCGCAATACAGCCGGCGAGAACCCACGCCGACAGACCGACCCACCACGCCGACTTCCCCGCCTCGAGGCGTCCGGTGAACCGGTAGAGCAGCCAGTAGGTCAGGGTGAGAATCGCAATGATCGAGATCCAGTAGACGCCAATCAGCACGCTGCTTGTATAAAGCGCCCGGCCATAGAGCACCTGCGCAAACAACAGCGGCGGAACACCGAGGTTGATCACATAGGTCATCACCACCGTGAGCCTGCGAGCGATGGCCCGGGCCGCAACCATCGATTCTGGCGACCCGCGAAAGAGGCTGAGCAGCACCGCGATCAGCAATCCGCCTAACAGCATTTCCACGGCAACAAAGTGGAGGGACAGCGTAACGATATGCAACAGCTTCAGCAGCCATATCGGTGCGGGCAAGGGGATGGGATCGACAGCAGGAAATGATTGCATCACGATTCGAAACGTCCTTTCACTCTCGTTGCGGAGCGGGAAGAACAGGCAAAGCAGGAAAGCATTTTGGACTGTTTTTCTCCAATTTCAATTGAAGGGACAGAATTATCGGATGGGGTAACCCAAGGTCTGTGATGGGAAATACAGGCGCGTGTGACAATCTCGGCTACCCTGCTGTCGAGAAGGCAGTTTTGGACCAACAGGACTTCCCATGGAAAAATGCAACTCTTCGATGCAATTGACGCGCGCCGCCGATTACGGGGTCCGGGTCATGGTGCATCTTGCCTCGAAGGATGAGAACGAACGCTCGTTGCTTTCTGCGCTTGCCGAAGCCACAGACGCGCCTGAGAGTTTTCTGTCCAAAGTTCTTCAGGCCTTGACGCGCGCTCAATTGATCTCATCGCAGCGCGGAAAGTCGGGCGGCTTTACGATCCTGCCGCGTGGCCGTACAGCCTCGATGCTTCAGGTGATTGAAGCCATCGACGGACCGATCTGCCTGAACGTGTGCCTGGTCTCTGGAATGCAATGCGAAAGAAGCCTGTGGTGCCCCGCGCATCCGGTTTGGGCCCGCGCGCAACAGGCAATGCTGCGCGTGTTGGCCGAAGCCTCGATAGCCGATCTGGCTTCCCGAGTCTCCCAGCGACCGGCCTTGAATGACCTTCCGTCGGAAGCATCCCCATTGCTGCCAATCGCAAGGTCACTCGCAGGATAGACCTTTCGATCATCTACCCGTTCGCGTAACTCGTCGCTAACACCCATGTCGGACTCGAACTCCGTTTTGCGCATCCAATCAGCGGGAGACACATCAGAATGCGTAAACGGGACCTTGTTGTGCTGGCTTTCGCGGGTATTGTCATGTTGGGCGTGGGATGCAAGAAGACCCTGGACAAGAGCGCTTTCAAATCAACGCTCGACAACTACTACAGCACTCGCCAGGAGTGTCTATGGCCCGCTGCCGTCAAGTTTCCGGCGCAGGCAGACACTTCAGACGATGCGGAGACCCAGGGGTTTGACGCGCTGACAGACGCAGGCCTGCTTACGCGCAAAGCGGTGGAGAAGAAGCGATTTCTCGTCGGCTCAAAGCAGGTCAACGACTACGATCTCTCCGCTCAGGGGCGCACGGCCTGGACGGCTGACCCATCGCAACCCGGATACGGGAATTTTTGCTACGGGCATCCCACTGTTACTACCGTCGACGCCTTCACCCCCAGCACAACGAGCACCACCGAGCAATACAACGTGAATTATCACTACTCCATCACGAATCTTCCGACCTGGGCGAACACCACAGAGATGAAGACGGCTTTCCCCAAGCTTTCCGCCGATACCGGGCAGAGAGCCGCGGCGGCCACCCTCGCGAAGAGCAACGACGGATGGCAGGTCGTCAACGTGAGCCCTGTCGCGCCCGGACAGTAGCGCTCGGAACACAGTTTCGACTTTCGCCTTCGAATCCAACTCCACCTTTCGGTCGAGACTCGGCAATGGGGCGCCTCGTATACTTGACCCCATGTTTCAGGCGATGCGCGCGATCACATTTTGGGGACTGCTGGCTGCAGTCCCTTCGGCCGTTCTCAGTGCACAAGGTGCCGAGCCCGGCGCTCAAGCCGCTGGTCAGCAGAAACCGGAAGGCTCGGCTGCCGCGTCAAGCGGGAAGCAGGAAGTCACTTCGCCACACGAGGTGCAACTCGATGCTCAGCATCGCGTAATCACCGCCGGCGGCTTTGTGAAAACCGGCCCCATCGTCTTCGAGGACGCTTCAGAGAAAGCCGGTCTGACGAAGTGGACCCACAAGATGGGCACGCCTGAAAAAAACTACATCATCGAGACCAAGGGATCGGGCGTCGGCCTGATCGACTACGACAACGATGGCTGGCTCGATATCTACCTCGTGAACGGCTCAACGATCGAAGCGCTCACGGGCAAGGCGACACCGCCGCATGCCGCGCTGTTTCACAACAACCACGACGGAACGTTTACCGACGTCGCTGCAAAGGCCGGCGTCACTAACGACCGCTGGGGTACTGGAGTGGCCATTGCCGATTATGACAACGATGGCTGGCCCGATATTTTTGTCTCCAACTTTGGCAAGAATCGCCTGTATCACAACAACCACAACGGCACATTTACCGACGTGGCTGAAAAGGCCAACGTGACTCTTGGCAACTGGTCTTCAGGCGCGACCTGGGGCGACTACGACGGGGATGGTCGCCTCGATCTCTTTGTGGCTGGTTACCTGCACTGGGATTTCAATAATCTTCCTTCAGCGGGCGGCGAGAACGGGACGTCCAATGCGTTCTGCACCTTTCGCGGAGAAGCGACGGCCTGCGGACCGCGAGGCCTGAAGGGCGAGCCAGACCATCTCTTCCACAACAACGGCGATGGCACATTTACCGATGTAAGCGAGAAGGCCGGAGTAGCCGACAAACCCTGGGTATTACGGGCTCGGCGCGGTGTTTGCCGACATCAACAACGATGGAAAACTTGATCTGCTGGTGGGAAACGACTCCACGCCAAACTACCTTTATCTGAATAAGGGTGACGGCACTTTTGAAGATGTAAGCTACGCCTCCGGATATGCGCTCAACGAGGCTGGCCGTGAGACTGCGTCGATGGGTATCGCTGTCGGCGACTACGAGAACACCGGCATGCTCGACATCTTCAACACCACCTTTTCAGACGACTACAAGCCTCTCTATCACAATGAAGGCGATGCCAATCTCACCGACGTCAGCTATCACGTGGGGCTTGGCGAGGTCACCGTTCCCTTTCTTAGTTGGGGCGATGCCTTCCTGGACTACGACAACGACGGGTGGAAAGATTTGCTCATGTCGGACGGGCACGTCTATCCGCAGGCTGACAAATACGCGTGGGGAACAAGTTGGAAGCAGCGGCCGATGCTGTTCCACAACAAGCTCGGCAAGGAATTTGAAAATGTGCCTGCCGTTGAGGGCACGGGGCTTGCGGTAGTGATTGCGGGCCGCGGTATGGCGGTGGGCGATCTGTTCAATGACGGCAAACTCGATGCGGTGATCAACGTGATGGACGGCCATCCTGTGCTGCTGCGCAACGTTGATCCGAACAAGAGTCACTGGCTTGAGTTGAAACTTGTCGGCGGCCCAAAGAGCCCGCGCGACGCTGTTGGCTCGACCGTCTATCTCACCGCAAACGGAATGAAGCAGCGCGAAGATGTGATCAGCGGCGGAAGCTATCTGTCGACCAACGATCCGCGGCCGCACTTTGGACTTGGTGCTGCAACGACCATAGAAGCGCTCGAGGTGCACTGGCCGAGCGGCAAGGTGGAGAAGTTCACGGTGCCCGGTGTGGATCGGATTGTCACGCTGACCGAGGGAACGGGCAAGTAGATCGTCTCGCTTGCGGTCCCAGTCTCTGAGGTGGCTAAGCGCCCGGTGCAAAGAAGTCTTCGAGCCCGGCGCGATGAGCATGCGCCACCATCTGCTCCTGAATCTCCAATGCCAGCGCCAGCGCGTTGCGTCCTTGCAGTGCGGTCACATGAGGTTCGCAGCGCGTACGTACCGCGTTGAGAAACGACTCAATCTCGAGCCGCAGCGGCTCTCCCGGCGTAACCGGCGGCTTCACGAACGATAATCCTGGCCCTGCTCCGGAAGGCTGCCCTGCCGCCGAGCCAGCGGCTGCTGCCAATTGCGCCAGGACTGCGGGGTCAACGCGTCCTCCGGCAATCGCCGCGGCAATCTCCGGGGTCACGCTCGCATCCAGCTTGATCGCCAGCAGGTCCTGCCGCGCATAGTCGATCGATACATACTGGCGCGGCTGAAAGAAGCGCAGCTTCCTGACTCGCTCCGTGGAAACACGGGATGCCGTAAAGTTCGCCACGCAACCCGACTCGAACTCGACGCGAACATTCGCGATATCCACCTTCGGCGACAAGATCGGCAGCCCCACAGCGCGCACTTCGCGCACGGGCGAATTGGCAAACGTGAGCACGATGTCAAGATCGTGAATCATCAGGTCGAGCACGACGTCGACATCGAGTGCGCGTGGCGTGAATACCGAAAGCCTGTGTGCCTCAAAAAACATTGGCCGATGCAGTTGCGACTGCACGGCGAGCACCGCCGGGTTGAACCGCTCAAGATGCCCGGGTTGCAGGATGCGCTTGTTCTTGGTGGCACGCGCCAACAAATCATCGGCTTCAGCCAACGTGGCAGCGAGTGGCTTCTCCACCAGCAGATCGAGCCCGCCATCAAGCAGTGCCGCGGCAACCGCATGGTGCTGCGCGGTCGGCACAGCGACGCTTGCCGCATCAACTCGCAGGTCCGCAGCCAGCAGGTTTCCTACCGATGGAAAAACTGGAATCGAATACTTTTCCGCGGTCTCGGCGGCGCGGTCCTGATGCGGCTCGATAGCCGCAACCAGTGCGACACCCTTCCCTGCTGCCTCCAATTCGCGGAACACGCGAAGATGGTTGCGGCCAAACGCGCCTGTCCCGGCTACAGCTACACGCAGAATGGGTTCGTCGTGCGTCGCTATGCCCCTTTGCCTTCCACTACCTTGAGGCAGCGCGAATAGAGTTGCAGCAATTGTGCTACCTGCTCCTCTGGCTTCGGCGCTGTGGCGCCGCTAAAACCCGTCGAGGGAGCCGCAGTGCGGCCGATTCCCGCTGTTCCGGCTACAAACTTGAGCAGATCGAGTGCGATATCTTCATTGCGGCGGACACCGAGGCCCGCATTGTTGACGCCTTCCATGCTGAAGTTCTCCAAAAGGGATGCTACCAGAAAGCCATCGTTTTCCTCTCACGCAGAGGTACGGCCCATCAAGTTACCCTAGAGAGTGCCGCACATCTTATGATCGATAACTCCGGCCTGACTTCTGTCCCTCATGATCTCCCATCTCCGCGTTTGGTTCCGCAATCCGGTTTTTCTGCTCGCTCTCGCTGCGGGACTGATTGCCTTTGTCGTGCAGTCCGGCGAGGTGGGCTCGGCCGACACCATGCATCGCCTCCAGTCCACTCACGCGTTCTGGACGTCGCAACCGCCTGTCTTTCCCAACGAGTTCCCTGAATTCGGCGTCCACGGTCGCGGTGGAACCCTGCAAAGCTGGTACGGAATCGGCCAGTCGCTGCTGATGCTGCCGCAAGACATCCTCGGCACCTACATCTCCGATCTCGCCGTCTTCGACAACTACGGAGATACCGATCCGACCGTTCGCGACATCGTCGTCACCTACTTCACCAACATCCTCATCGCCGTGCTCACCGCGCTCGTCTGCTTCCGGCTGCTGCGTCAATTCGGTTTCAGCATCTCCCATTCCAGCGTCGGTGTTCTCGCCCTGCTTCTCGCCACCACGCACCTGCACTACACGCAGAACATGATGGAGAACAACTACATCTTTCTCCTCACGTTGACCGGCTTTTCATTTCAATTTGAATGGCTCCTGACCGGCAGCCGGCGCGCGCTCTTCTGCGGATCCGCAGCATTCGGACTCAACCTCCTCACCCGCCTGACGACAGGAATGGATTTGCTCGCGGGAATGCTCTTCGTACTCCTCGTCCTCTGGTTCGAAGGCGTTCGCGGCCGCGCCCTCTGGCAACGATGCCGAACGTATGTCGCAGTTGCATTCCCGGTCTTCTGCTTCTTCGGCCTTCTCGATCGCCTCTACCAGTTTTATCGATTCGGCTCTTTCACCAACACGTATGTGAGCGTGGTCGCAAAGGAGACGCTCGCGCGCCAACCCAATCTTCCCCACAACTACCCGTGGACAACGCCCTTCCACGTCGGGTTTTTCGGCGCGCTCTTCGCTCCGGAGAAGTCGATCTTTCTCTTCGATCCTCTGCTCATTCTCACCATCCTGCTCCTTGTCCTCCATTGGCGCAGAATTCCGTCTTACCTTCGCGCGTATGGAATCTCGACCTCACTGATGCTGCTTGCCTATCTCAGCTTTTACGCGCGCTACTTCGCCTGGGCCGGCGACTTCGCTTGGGGAGATCGCTACGTTTCTTCAGCCGTGGAATTCCTTGCACTGATCGGGTTCCCGCTGCTTCTCCGCTATCGTCGCGAATCAGGCAGGATCATCTGGGCTGTCGGAATCCTTCTGCTCTGCATCAGCACCGTAATTCAGTTCGTTTCGCTCGCCTTCTGGCTGCCCCTCGAGATCTACCAGATGGAAACCTTCGGCCATCCCACCTTTGTGATCGCCCTGAGAATCAAAAACATTCTCGCCTTCGCGCTTGGAAAAATGGGCGCCTGGGGACTCAACACCCATGCAATGACAGAGGATCCGTGGGATTTCGTTCATATCACCTGTTGGAACTTTCTGCCTTTCCTGCTGAAGCGAGTCGGCGCAGCTCCTCCGTGGGTCGTCCGCCTTGCTCTTGCATTCTGGATTGCCGGTCTGGCCGCGCTCGCAGCAACTCTGTTCCGCATCAACGCCGTGCTGAGGCGTCTTAATCAAACCGTGGGCTAGCCTTTCAAACCGCCACCACCGGATCGCGATACCCTGAAAGCCATGCGAACCGCCTACATCGCGCTCGGTTCCAACCTCGCAAGCCGCGCAGGTCTCGCCGGAGGCCACCCTCACGGCGGCCGCTTCGCGCATCGCCTCGCTAGGCCGTCTCGTGAGCCGGTCTTCTCTCTACAGCACCAGGCCCGTTGGATTTACCGAGCAGCCGCGCTTTCTGAATGCGGTGCTGGCGGTAGATACTGAACTGGAGCCGCAAGCTGTCCTTGCAAAGCTTCTCGGCATCGAACAGGAATACGGCCGCGATCGTGCCGCCGGCATTCCCAACGGACCTCGAACGCTTGATTTGGATATCCTGCTGTTAGGCGACCTTGAAATCAGCAGGCCCGGACTGGAGATTCCCCACCCGCGTCTTGCTGAGCGTGCTTTTGTCCTTATTCCTCTTCATGAGATTGCGCCGGAAATCATTGTTCCCAGTTACGGCAAGACCGTGGCTCAGTTGCTTGAAACGTTGCTCAAAGGTCGGGAAGGTGAAGCGGATGCGGTGGTGCGAGTCCAAAGTGATGCGTGGCGCTCTGGCGCTGGCCGGGATGCTCCTGATCCCGATGCTTCTTTGCGCCCAGAAACCCGTGCCGCCCGTGCCTCTGACTCTGACCGTCGAGGATAATTCCGGCGCAGCCATCGCCGGAGCTTCGGTGCAGGAAGCTGCGGGAGCGGTGCTCGGACGTACGGATGGGAGCGGCCGCCTCACCATCCAGTGCCACATTCCCTGCCGGCTTCGCATCGAGGCCGAGGGCTTTCAGGGAAAATTTGTCGAGCTCAGCGCCAGCGCGACGATCCAGCTCGAGCCTGCCGGCCGGTCAGAGCAGGTCACCGTCACCGCATATCGCACTCCGCTGGGCACTCTGGAAAGCCCAGTCACCACGCGGGTCCTTTCCGAGTCTGCCCTCGCCACGACCGCCTCCATCACTACCGACGGAAGGATCCGCCAGCTGCCGGGCGTCGAGCTTTTCCGCCGCTCCAGTTCGCTGGTGGCCAACCCGACATCCCAGGGCATCAGCATGCGCGGCCTCGGGTCCACATCTGCCAGCCGCACCCTCGTCACGCAGGACGATGTTCCGCTCAACGACGCCATCGGCGGATGGATTCACTGGGAAGAGCAGCCGGAGCTTTCCATCCAGCGGATTGAAGTCGTCCGCGGCGGCGCAAGCGATCTCTACGGTTCAAGCGCCATCGGCGGCGTGATGAACCTGGTCCCAACTCGCCCCACTAGCAATCTCGCCCAGTTGCGCAGCAGTTTTGGAATGCAGGGAACCTACGACCAGAGCCTCCTGCTTCAAACCAAGCTCGGACCGTGGGGCCTGCTCGCCAGCGGCGGAGCACTCGGGACCAACGGTTTCATCCAACAGGCACCCTGGCAGCGCGGCCCCGTCGACACGCCCTCGAACATGCATGGCCAGAACGGAATGGCTCTCGTTGAGCACAGTCGCGGTCCCCTGCGCCTCTTTGTTCGCGGCTCAGGCTTCAACGAAGCCCGTGCCAACGGAACTCCCGACCAGACCAATGGGACTCGTATCTGGCGCTATGCCGCCGGCTCAGACTGGCAGGCTCCGCGCAATGCCTCAGCGATCTTGCGCCTCTACGGTTCCACTGAGCATTACCGACAGACTTTCTCGAGTATTTCGAATCAACCTAACTTCGGCGATCCAACCTGTTCCTATCGCTGCGGGGAGACGCCCACGCGTTTCTCTCTCGTGCCCTTGAACGAATTAGGCGCGGTGGCCCACTGGAACCAGCCCGTCGGCGCAGAGTTCCTGTTCGTTGCCGGCGGCGACGTCCATGACGTCCGCATCTGGGATCAGGAGCAGACGTACAGCGCGACTCCAGTCCTGTCGAACCTGGCTGATCATCAGCGCGACTCGGCAGGCTATCTCGAAGCGATGTGGACACATCATGCCTGGACGCTCACCGCCTCTGGCCGCCTCGACTGGTTTCAGAACTACGACGCTAATCTCCGCATCTGGAACGGGACGGAATGGGTGCAATCGCCCACACAACCCCCAACCTCGAGCGAACTCATCTTCGACCCGCGCATGGGCGTGTCTCGCAAGCTGGGGAATCACTGGGCGATCTCCGCATCCGGCTTCCGGGCCTTTCGCGCACCCACGCCAAGCGAGCTCTACCGCTCGACGCAGGTCGGCAACAAGCTCACCCTTCCCAACTCATCTCTGCTCAGCGAACGCGCTACGGGATGGGAAACTGGAGTCGCCTCGCAATGGCATTGGGGCACGGTTCGCGTCAGCTATTTCGACACTGAGGTCAATCGCCCTATCGTCGCCCTGACCTTGACTCCCAATACTTCGCCGATTCTGCTCAAGCGCGAAAACCTCGGCCAGATTGAGAGCCGCGGAGTCGCGATCGACTTCGAAGTTGCGCCGCAGCGTTGGCTCGCCCTCGACGGCGGCTACCAATACGCACACGCCACGGTAACTCGCGGCATCCAGGACCTCGGCAACTGGATTCCCGAGGTAGCCCGCAACATGGGCACACTGAATCTACGCGCATTTCGGCCCAGGATTGGAATGCTCAGCCTGCAAAGCCGTCTCAGCGGAATCCAATACGACGACGACGCCAACCAGTTCCTACTGCACGGCTACTTCCGCCTCGACGCTTATGCCTCCCACGACTTCGGCAACCGCTTCCAACTCTTCGCCGCCGGCGAAAACCTCTTCGACCGCGCCATCGAAGTCTCCAAGACGCCCTCTACAACGCTCGCCACACCTCGCGTTGCCCGCGTCGGCTTCCAGATCAACCTCCGCGGCGGCAGGTAATCGGCGCTCCCTCGACGCCTCGCCCTGCCACGGCAGCACCCACATGTCGCAAGCAGCGCAGAGAACTGGCGGCCGCTGAGGAAACTATTTCTTCTTCTTCCCGCCCAAGAGACCGCCCAAGCCAGATGTGACGCCGCCGGTCTGGTTGGTGACAGTCTTCTGCAGCGCTCCCTTGGCAGCCGACGCAGCTATATTTCCTACGTTCGGGACAAATTTTGGATTTGCGGTGGTTCCCTCAATCGTGAAGGCTATGCCATTACCACCACCTCCTCCCAGGCCCGCCTTCTGCGTCAGTCCACCGGCCACGCCGCCTTGCAGTTCAGCATTCATATTGAAGTTGAGCGCTCCTGCCGGGCTGATCGTGCCGGCTCCGGTCACCGTGCCGAGCGACGGGATCGTCACGTTGATGGCGTCGGCTTTCGTCATTTCCGGAGAGACGTTGGCATTCAAGCTGGCATTCTGAATCGTCGTATCGGGGTTCGAAGCAGTCTTGCCGGTAAACGCCGACAAGGCTCCCAGCTTGGCGCCCATATCGAATCCAGCCAGCTTCGTATTGGACAATCGCACGGGACCGGTGATCACCAGCTTGTCGAGTGCGCCGCTGATCGCAAGGTTGGCCGCAAGTGTGCCTCCTTTTAACTGCGAACCACTGGGAAGCGTGATACCAAGGGCGGGGAGCATCGCCTCAAGTTCATCGACCGCCATGCCCGGGGCGTTGAGCTTCAGGTTCACCACCTTCGTTTCACCCTGGGTCTGAAATCCGCCCGTGAGCTGCGCAGTGGCCTTGCCCAGCGCAATATCTCCCTGCGTAATGTTTCCGGATTGTGAATCGAGGTTCGAATCGACTGCATACTTGATTTCTACCGCCTTCGGAGCCGGAGAACCTTTCGGTGAGAGCTTCAGCTTTTCGCATTTGACGACGCCGGCTCCCTTGGCCTGACTGCCGTTGGAGTTCAGGGTTCCATCAAGGTCCGCCGAACCGCCGAAACCGCTGGCCGGATCAACGAATCCTGAGGCCGCGATGTCCAGGTCCTTCACTTTGATACTTGCCTCAAAGGGAGTCTTGGCGGAGTTTTGCGGATTGATGGGACCGGCTTTGCCCGACACATCGGCGCTGCCGCCCCCCGGCAGGTTGGCCGTTACTTTGAACGGAAACTGCGTGGTTGCCGAGAAGTCTGTCATTTCAATGTTGACCTTGTCGTAAACCTGCGGCTTCGTTGCTGAGTTCACGGTGCCAACTGACACTTTTCCATCGCGAATTTCCAACTTGGCTATGGATAGGGCCTGAGAACCTCCTTCCTTCGCCGGCTCTGACTGCTTCTTTGCGCTTTCTCCGCCGAGGCTCGAGAAGTTCCAGTTGGTTCCTGATTTGAGTAACGTGATATTTGGCTCCTCGAGCTCGATTCCCGTCACATTCAACTGCTTTGAAAAGATGAGGGGCATCACCTCGACGCCGACCTCCAACGACTTCGCCGTGATGAACGGCGACTTGCTGAAAGCGGGATCGTCGGCAATGCTCACATCCTTCACGCCCACCGTGCCGCTCAAAATGGACAGGCTCAATTTGCCAAGGGTCACTTGCCTTCCCGTGGCATTCGTCAGTTCCGACTCGATCTTTGGGCGGAAGCTGTTGACGTCAATGAACAGGGGAATCGCTATCAAAATAAGCAAAAGCGCTCCAACTGCAATTCCAGCGATCTTCAGGGTGCGTTTATTCAATTGTATTTTTTGCATTTTTTCTGCTCCTGTCTCTCGCACTCGTGTGACTCTCTTGCCGTAAAGTCTTGTTCGAAGAGGGCTGACTCACCCATCGAAAAACGTGGACGATCGCGCCTGACCACGGGTTCGGGCTTCTGGGCAGAGACGGAGACTCTGCCTGAGCCATCCCGCTCTGTTTCAAATGCAACCCGGGTTCGCGGAAGAAGAAAAGTACCGACGCTCACGGAAACTCTTCAAATTCCGAAGCATGGTAGCAGAGCATTTGTTTCATGCAGAACTAGTAGAACTCCCAGTCAAGACGGCGACCCGCACCCGACGTGCACCTGCCCTCCATTAGCCGAGCATCTTCAATACCATGTGGATCAATTCGTTGGTGGGCGTGGCGTAAAGCGCGACTGCAATCATCGGGATCGCGGCCGATACACCCAGAATTATGAGAGTCGGCTTGTCAATCGGCACAAGCCCCATTTGTCTCACAACGGTGAAACTGCTTCCGAGGTCTACCAAAGACGATGCGTCCGGATGCCCGAGCATCTGCTCCCCCGGCTCCCGTTCCTCCAAAATCCACTTCTGGTCGAATAGCTGGTTATGCTTTGTCACCAGGGCGCCGTATTCCCTCAATGCTCTCCTCTTGATTTTGAACAAGACGGGAGAAACAACGGTCAGTGGAGCCAACAGACATAGGATCGCGAGTACGCCATAGGCAATCATCGGAAGTTTTTGGGAAGAAAGCGTTGCTCCCTCATAGAGAATGGTGTTTGCCACCTGGGCGGCGATCACGGATCCGCCGGCAAGAACGATCGGGCTAAACGCCTTCTGTCCTTCTGACAGAAAGCCAAGACCGGCAGCCATATCACTGTGGGTAGCAACGTAATAGAGGTTGAGTCTTGCGACCCTCCAGAGAAATGAAGTCCACAGAGCCATTCTCCAAATCCACCGCATCAACAGAAATCGAAAGACAGGAGTGGCCACAAGGTTGAACCACCTGCCGGCAGGGGATATTCCGCCCGCTTCGCCGTGCCAATTGGAGACGGAACTCATCAGTGGCTCTGCCCTGATAAACAGGAGCGGCAAAAACGCCAGCAGCACCATAACCGCTTCAGGCCAGACACGATCTCGCCAGCGTAGAGTCTTTGCGATCACCGCCTCGAAAGCCGGAAGTTCTTTCTCGGTGACTAATCCGGACTGCAGAAAATGATGAACAAGCAATCGCCAGGTCTTGTCTATCCCGGATTCGGCAAGAATCAGGATCGGCACAGCGATCAGAAACCGCACATTGACCGCGATGTCACGAAGAAACACAACCTTCACGCCGGTTCCGTAAGCCTCTCCATGCATGAGGGAGAGCACGAGCATGGGAAGCCACAGAAACAGTGACGTAACCAGGGCTCTCTTCACGACCAGCCTGCGGTCGTCCCCCGCACTGCCGAGACGAACCAGAAGCCTATGCAGTGGCCCGCCGCGAGTCAGGGAAAAATTCTCAACAGATGCGGAGGATATCTCGCTCATAAAAAGGTCAATCGACTGGTCAACGCTAGGTGGCAGCCGAAACTGGCGCAACTGTAAAAAGTGCCAGTGCCTTAAGCTCTGGTTCTTCCCTGGCTATCTGGATGGTCAACGAAGTGCGCCCCGTTAGAATCGTCACGTGGGTCTCAACTTCAACCTTATCCATACAACCGACGCGGGCGGCCGGCGCGCGCAGATCCATCTGCCCCATCAAACCGTCGAAACGCCTGTTTTCATGCCTGTCGGCACCGCTGGAACCGTCAAAGCCGTTCCTCAGGACACCGTTGAATCCCTCGGCGCCCAAATCATCCTCGGCAACACCTATCACCTATACTTGCGTCCCGGACACGAGCCGATCCGCCGCATGGGCGGTCTGCATCGCTTCATCAGTTGGCCGCGCGCCATGCTCACCGACTCCGGCGGGTTCCAGGTCTTCAGCCTCAGTGGTCTGCGTAAAGTCACCGACGAGGGAGTCCACTTTCGTTCGCATCTGGATGGAAGCAGCCATTTCTTTTCGCCGGAACATTCCATGGATGTGCAGATCGCCCTTGGCGCGGACATCGCAATGGCCTTTGATGAGTGCACCGAATACCCTGCAGACCGCGGCCGCGCACAAGAGAGCCTGCGTCTCACCATGGCCTGGGCGCGCCGCTCACTCGATCACTTCCGTGCTCATCGCGACGAAGTCGTCTGGCGCGAAGAACTCGGAGGACGCACGCAATCTCTCTTTGGCATCGTTCAAGGCGGCGTCTACACTGATCTGCGCCGCGAATCCGCCGAACGCCTCGTTGAAATGGACTTTGACGGCTACGCCATAGGCGGCCTCAGTGTTGGCGAGCCTCGCGAACTGACGCTTGAAGTCGTCAACGCTGTTCTGCCTCTGCTGCCGCCCGGCAAGCCTCGCTATGTCATGGGTGTCGGCTACCCCGACGAGATTGAAGCCTACGCCCGCATGGGCGTCGACATGATGGACTGCGTGTTACCCACCCGGGCCGCCCGCCATGGGCTGCTTTTCACCAGCGAGGGACGCCTCAACATCAAGAACAAACGCTACTCAGAGGACCAGGGCCCGCCCGATCCTGCCTGTGACTGCGTGGTCTGCCGGCGCTACTCCCGCGCTTATCTGCGCCATCTCATGCAGTGCGGCGAACCACTCTCCGGCACCCTGAACACGATCCACAACCTCGCCTACTACCTCGGCATCATGCAGAGAGTGCGAACGAGCCTTCATTCCCAACCCTGAGGGTGTTCTCCCTCAGCCGGGCGCCCATATTCCGTTCGGGAAATGGAACGTCCATGAACTCAATCCGCTCCGATCGCGCCGCCAAGCAATTGCTTCAAGGCCCGCACATACTCCGTCAGTGCCTCGCGCCCGACTTCGGTCATGCGATACAGTGTCTGCGGCTTGCGCTGTACAAATTTCTTTTCGATGGCTACGTATCCGGCCTCTTCAAGTTTCAGCAACTGGGCACCAAGATTTCCGTCGGTCGCCCCGGTCTTTGCACGCAACCACGTAAACTCCGCCTCCTCGACTCCCGAAAGCAGCGAGAGCAGGGCGAGCCGCAGCTTTCCGTGAATCACCTGATTGAGATCCGGCAGTTCAGGCATGAGCTGCCTCACGCTGCTTTCTCATTCGAGCTTCCAGGACCATCCCGTAAACGCCAAACAGGATCTGGCAAACGAAGATGGCGATCAAAAATGCGATGACACTCTGGGCGACAGAACCAAAACAGGAAGCGACCGCCGCCAGCCACCACACAACCCCGCACGCGAATTGCTGCTTCCACTTCAGAATCATCCCGGAAGCCGCGTTCGTCGTACCCAGCATGGCCGCGATCACCGCAACGAAAAGTTGCTGATCCGTCCGGCCGCTCAGGCCAAGAGAAAACAAGAGGATGAACATCGATATTCCCATCGAAATCCAGATGGAGCTGATGGCGCGGCCCATTGTGGTTGAGGGTTGATGGCTGCCCCTGTACTTGCGCATCGCCAACACCCAGCTCAGTACAAATGCGCACATCATCGTTACCGGCCAGGCCAGAGAATGATGGCCCCACATGACCCAACCGGATCCCCTCGTAGACCAGAGAATCGCCACGTAATAGGCCACTCCCCACAGAATGAAAATCCATGCAAAACTCCCCGTCGTTCGTCGGCCCTCGGCGATCATCGTCTCGATCAGAGTCAGCCTGTCCCTGAGCTCGGGGTCATTTGTGTTGTTGATCATCTCTGTTCTCCTTTAGAGAGGCCTCAACAATAGAGCAACCTCTTGATAGAGTACTCTACGTTATAGAGTTAATAAAGTCAAGCTCCTATCTTCTTCCTGACCGAGAGCCTTCATGGAGTGTCTGGGGAAGTCCGTGTGCCACCTCAAATCTTCGGCTGCGAGGCAGCACGCGTGCTAGAAAGCGAATCGAAATGAGTAGTACTTACCGTCTCAGGAGCATCCATGTCCACCGCGTCCCCTTCCTCAATCCTCGACGCCAGAGTCCCACTCCTGGAACGGGACAAGGTTCCTGAACACGTTCGGGATCTCTATGACAATCTGCTGGCGGAACGCGGTGTAGTTCCGAACATGTACAAAGCGCTTGCCAACACTCCTGAGCTGGCTTTTGGAATTGCAGCTCTCCTCAGGCCACTGATGCGCGAGGGTATTCTGCCAGGCTGGTACAAGGAATTGATCGCAACGCGGGTTGCTTCACTCAACCGCTGCGACTACTGCATCAGCGCCCACCGTTTCCTCGCGGCACAGCGCGGCGCCACTCCAAGCCAGGTTGCGAGCTACGATCACTTTGAACTCGGGCCGTTCTCCGACAAGGAAAAAGCCGGATTCCGCTACGCCAGTCTGCTGCACCAATCCGGCCACGCCGTGAACGAGGCAGCTTTCGACGACGTCAGCTCACATTTCGGCCCAGAGGAGATCGTCGAACTTACTGCGGTAGCCGCCGCATTTGAATTTTTCTCGCGCATCAACTCTGCTTTGCGCATTCCCGTGACGCCGCTGCCCACCGAAAAGTAGAAACTCACTTTCCCAACTGCTTTACGAAGAAATCAGCCATGAGGTGATTGGCTTCGATCGCCTCGGGCAGTCGCGAGTCGTACCAGAAGGCATGAGGCAGCGCGTCATACACTACGAGCCGCGCATCCACTCCCGCGAGGAGATAGGCGCGATGCAGATTGATCGTGCCACTCAGCAGCAGATCCCGGCCGCTGGTTACAAACAGGGTCGGCGGCAATCCGTGCAAGTCTCCATAGATTGGGGAGAGCACCGGATCCTTGAGATCGGTCGTCCCTGGGTACTCCAGGTTATGACCTTCAGGGCGTGGCGGATCGAGATGTCCAGCCAGCCCTCGCAGTCCGTACATCGCAAGCGAATCCCCGGGTCTCGCAAAATCGCCGAACCCGCTGAAGATACCCAGCGCCGCCGGCAGGGGGAGCCCCAGTTGCTTCAGCCGTGCTGCGACTTCGGCCGTCAGGATTGCTCCCGCGGAGGTTCCGTAGATCACGATATGTTCCGGTTTGTAGGTCTTCAATAGCTCTTTGTAGACGGCCACGGAATCGTCCACCGCGGCGGGAAACTTGTCCTCTGGCGATAGCCGATAGAGCACGGCGACCACCTTGATCTTGCTGTAGCTGGCAATCGGAATCGATTCCGTATACGATCCCGAATCCGAATTGAATCCGCCTCCGTGCAGATTGAGCAGGACTTTGTCGCGATTGCTCTCGGGCACTCCCTCCGGTGTCACAATCCGCACCGGCACACCGGCCATCTTTTCTTCGACAATCTCGTTCGGGCAAAGCTTCGTCCATGCAACGCGCGCACCTGCCGTATATGCGTCTGTCATCTTTCGCCGTTCGGAGAGTGGCTGCGGCGGCCCCTGGTCCGGCTCGGCGCGACCGATCGAATGCTGCGCCTCAGTGCTGACGGTCTGCGGAACCGGTACGACCCTGGTTACGTGTGCCGTCCCCTTCTCGTCGATATAGCTGGTGTCGCGATTCGGTGCTTCCGCCGCAGTGGTCGGTTTCGGGGCTGGCTCGGATGCCGGCTGCTGTGCGGCCAGCGAAACGGTGGATAACAAAACAAGCAGAACCGCGTATCGAGACAGATAAAACATGAGAACTTTCCTCCGAAGAACTTCGATTGCATGCCGAAACCAATGCGTGCATTGTGAACCGTTTCACAATACCAGACCCTCGCGCGAATCAGACGCCGCTGATTGTTCTAAATTGAAAGGGTCAATTCAGGTTACCTGGCGCACTTCGACGCCCGATCAGAACATTACGAAGTCACTTCGATTCACGGGCTGGCGATGCTTTCCAAATGATTTTCAAAATTCCTCCTGCGTCCTTTATGCGCGTTGCTTTAGAGTGAAATTCCAATGACCGCGATCGGATCCCCTGCGATTCATAACTTTATCGGCGGCAAGTGGCTCACCTCCACGAGCCTTGCCGGGCTCGAGCTTTTCAACCCGGCAACTGGCGAACCACTCGGCCAGACACCCGCCGGCTCCGCGGTCGACGTGGATAAGGCCGTTCAGGCCGCTCAAGCCGCGTTCCCATCGTGGCGTGCTACTCCCGCCGCGGACCGCATCCAATTTCTCTTCAAGCTGAAGTCGCTTCTCGAGGACCATCTCGACGAGTTAGCCAGTCTCATCACGATCGAGAATGGCAAGACCCTCGCCGAATCCAAAGGCGAACTGCGGCGCGGGATTGAAAATGTCGAAGTGGCCTGCGGAATCCCCGTGCTCATGCAGGGCTATTCCCTCGAAGACGTGGCCCCCGGCATTGACGAGATCATGGTCCGGCAGCCCCTCGGAGTTGCAGCAATCATCACGCCGTTCAATTTCCCCCTGATGATTCCGCTCTGGTTCCTGCCCTACGCCATCGCTACTGGAAACACCGTGGTCCTCAAGCCCAGCGATCGCGTGCCCTTTTCTGCCGCGCGCCTCGTCGAGCTGATTCAGGAAACGGGCTTGCCCGATGGCGTCGTCAACCTCGTCAACGGCGGCAAGCCTGCAGTGGATGCCCTGCTCGACCATCCCCTCGTGCGCGCTGTAAGCTTCGTCGGCTCCACACCGGTCGCCAAATATGTGTACGCGCGCGGATCTGCCGGCGGCAAACGCGTTCAATGCCAGGGCGGCGCTAAAAATCACGTTGTCGTGCTGCCCGATGCCGATCCTGAAAACACGACGAAAATCATCGCCGACTCCGCATTTGGATGCGCCGGGCAGCGCTGCCTCGCAGTCAGTGTCACTGTCACCGTCGGTGAAGCAAGAGACTGGTTCCGCGAATCGATCTCCGCCGCCGCAGCCTCGCTCAAAGTAGGAAATGGCCTCGAGCCCGGCACCCAGATGGGGCCGGTGATCACTCCCGCCAGCCGCGATCGCGTGATCTCGCTCATCGGCCAGGGCGCAAGCCAGGGAGCGCAAACCATCGTAGACGGACGCAGTCATGCAAACGGAAATGCAGGCTCATTTGTCGGTCCCACCGTGCTCGACGGACTGCCCTCCACAAGCCCACTCATGGAGACGGAGATCTTCGGCCCTGTGCTCTCCGTCGTTCACGCCGACACCATTGAAGAAGCCATTGCGCTGATAGAGCACTCCCCTTACGGAAACGCCAGCTCAATTTTCACGTCCTCCGGAGCGGCGGCACGCAAATTCCGAAACACAGTTTCAACTGGAAATGTGGGTATAAATATCGGCGTTCCCGCGCCAATGGCCTACTTCCCCTTTTCCGGCTGGAAAGGAAGCTTCTTCGGTGTGATGCATGCCCAGGGGCGCGATGCCGTCGAGTTCTTCACCGATAAAAAGGTGATCGTGGAGCGCTGGCCTCGCGAGTGGTCGCGCAAATTTTAGGCAACTGATTCGTTGCACAAACTAAGAGCACTTAAAAAGGGGGACACCTTGCGGCGTCCCCCTTTTGTTGTTTGGCCCGGAATGATTATGAGTTCGGAAGTATCAAGAGATCGCTTTCCAATAACTTTTCTGTGAGTCGATCCAGCGCCAGTGGCATTTTATAGGCGACGGCACGTACGCTCATCCCCATCAAGGATGCCGTCTCCACATGCGTAAATTCCTGCAAGACAATCCTGCTCAACAACTGCCGGTCCAGCCATCCCAGTTTGTCCAGGCATTTCTCAATGTCGAGAACAAAGATGACAGCATCTTCGAATGTCCGCACCGGTCTGCTCGATACCCATCCCCTTCCGATTGGATCGCCAAGGATGGATGGCGATCTGCCCACCTGCATCGATGCATATAGATATCGGCGAAGCATCGCTTCGGTATGCTTTCTATAGAAGCCCAGGCTGGCATCCGGTTTTGCTACCGGAGCTTTCTTAGCTGTCCCTTCTGCGTTCTTTGCAGCGGCCCGCTGATCATTTATTCTTCGCTGGACCCGCCACCCTTCCGACAGGCTACTTGCTCCCCAAACCAACGGCAACTGGAGCGCTGCGCTCATTTCGCACCTCCCGCTGCCGTTGCCATTGACCAGGCTCTTACTGGCGGCTTATTCAAAGGCCGACCGCGCCGCTTTCTGGTTTCCGGCAACGGAAACTCTCCCAGCTTTACTTCACATTCCTTGCAGTAAACCGTCCCTTGAGGCTTGGCCCGATACCAAAGACAACCGCAACCCTCGCAAATCTTCAATTGCACGCACACTTCCATGACGGATTCTCCGTAAATCCTTCTTCCGCCCGCTCAGCTTTTTTGTCTTTTCTTGGCGGGGTGAAGGGAACCAGGCATAGCTGTTCAGGATTCTGGTGTCCTGATTTTCAATCGCCGTCTGTGTTCTCTTGTTTTTTTCATGATGTCAGCGCGCAGATGCTGGAATAGCTCGACAAGCTTGCCGCAAGCGAATTTTGGCGGACGGCTGGATCGGGAAAGGAATAGCCGTATCAGGCATGCCGCCCGACACGGATATCCCTCGATTACCGAAGAGCGCCGACTACAACCCTTGTACGATTGCGCGAGTCAGGCATATCCTCGAAAATTTCCCACAAACCTGTGCGAGTTAAAGTAATGCCAATCTAGAGAGATGTGTCTCTTGGGTCAACGCGGCTCGGCTTATTTCTTATCTCTTCATTCCATCCAACCAGCGAATCCCCTGAATGAAGGTCAATCGCCCCAATTCGGTTTGCTGTAAGAAAAGGGAGACGGTCTGTCTCCATGCCCGGTGGCGGATTTTCCACACATGAATTTTACCCAGATGCACGAGCGCCTCCGCGTCGAGTTGCTGCGCAGAATCCAGCGCGGCACGCTCAGCGTTTCGCTGCTGGCTCGACAAACGGGCTTCGGCCAGTCGCACTTATCCAACTTTCTGCACAATCGCGGGCAACTCTCGCTCGAAGCCATGGACCGCATGCTCGCCGCTCAACACATGGAGGCCCGGGATCTATTGCCCGCCATTCACAACGCGCCTCAATGGCCAATGGACCAGGACAGCACCGTCGTTCCGCTCATATCTCACAGCGCGGCGCTGTTTGAGCCGCACATTCGGCCCTCGGCTGTGCAGTTGATTCTCCACCTTCCTTCCGGAACGCTGCATTCGGTCCGCGCCCGTCCTACGCGCACGAGACGCACCTGGCAGCGCTATGTCGCCGTGCGCATCTCGTCAACCGACGCGCTTCCCATGGAGCCGCTTGTTCTGCCCGAGGCGCTCGCGGTCATTGATCGCCACTACAACTCGCTCGTCCCCTACCGCCCCAACCGGCCCAACTTGTATGCGGTACGTGACGGAGCTCACCTGACGCTGCGCTACGCTGACTTCCTTGCGACGCGACTTGTCCTCAGGCCGTTGAATATAGCCTTTCCCGTCGATCTGCTTGAGGTCGGTCAGGAAGACTCGCCAAGCGAATTAATCGCCGGTCGTGTGGCCCTCATCATCAACGAGCTTTAAGAATATGGGCCGGTGGCCGCTCATCTAACAGGAAAAATAAGCAGCTGTGTTCGGAGACTGTGCCCCCTTTCGGAGACTGTGCCCCGTTCATCGCGGCATCATCGCGATGAGCGGGTGCGGACTAGATTCGGGCACGTCATCACGGCTAGGTTGCGAGACCCACTCATCGCGAAAGCCACGATGAATGGGGCACAGACTTTCATCTCCTCCCCGTGGATGAATGAGTGAGATTCGGTGAATGGCCACATACCGAGCAAGACCTATGTTAGTCGCACAGAAATTCGGAGAGCCGCTTGCTTTGCCTCTCGATTCAATCCCTGGGGACCTCGCCATCGTCGGACCGGCCATAGGCCGTGGATATTGGCAAATGGACGCGAACGGTCGTGCCATGGTCTTCCCCGTTCTGCCTGCTTTCAATCTCGATCTGGCCCCCATGGCCTTCAACAAACTGTTTTGCGACGAACAAGCCGATGCCGGTACCCACGGTGGTGTGAGTGGTGAAGAAGGCTTCAAACACTCTTGGAAGATCAGAGTCTGCGATCCCTACACCGTTATCCTGAACGGTCAAGACGATGCCATCTGCGGGCTCGGCTGCATCTTCCACGGAGATGGACAAAACGCCGCCTGCTTGCATCGCGTAGATCGAATTCATGATCAGGTTTGAGACCACCTGCATCATCTCGCCGCGACGCATTACGATTTTTCTTGAGGAATTGATCGATTTCCTAATCTCAATGCCAGCAGCTATACACCGTGGCTCGTAGATCGTGATTGCATGGAGAACGGTCTCCCCGAGTGAGGCACTGCTTGCCGCTGCATGTTCGCGGTAATAACCAAGGGTCTGCCTGGCGATATGCGAGACACGCCCGAGTTCTGTCTCGACTGACTTGAAGTAACTGAGACCTTCCGGGTCGGCAATCATCGGACGAATAAGGTACAACAAGTTCATCACGGCTTCGAGAGGGTTGTTGATTTCATGGGCGATCGTCGCCGCCATGCGGCCGGTTGCCGCAATCTTTTCTGCCTGCAACAGGGCATGTTCGAGACGTTTGCGCGCTGAGACATCGCGCAAAATCTTGGACGCCCCGATCACCCGACCGTGCCAGTCTTTTATCGGAGAAACGGTGATGGAAACATCGAGCAATTGTCCGCTCTTAGTGCGACGTACGGTCTCAAAATGCTCGACTCGGCGTCCGGCACGGATATTTTCGATGATGATCTTTTCATCGGAGTGAAGATCCTCTGGAATGAGCTTGAGAATTGACGAGCCGATCATCTCTTCCGCCGAATAGCCGAAAACGCGTGTCGCAGCGGCATTCCAGCTTGTAATGATGCCGTTCAGATCTTTACTCACAATCACATCGTCGGAGGATTCCACAATGGCAGCAAGTTGGCCAAGGCGCTTGGAATTCTCCAGGAGCATCTCTTCTTTTTCAGACAGGCGATCCTCTGTCCTCTGATGTTCCGTGCCAAGCAGCTCGTAGTCCTGTTCGAGCCTCAGATGTCGCTCGTTTCAAATCCCGCAAGGAAATCAGATCTTCCGAGATGCGACGAGCAATCTTGCTTTCCGGCAATGCGGCCGGAGGCGCCAGGACAGACGCGGCGATGGCTTCATGGGTAGCCAGGAGTTGATTGACGTCGTCTTCCAGAGCCAGTTCGGGATGTATCTCGGTCCAATAGTGGGCTGTGCGGATAAAGGCTAGAAGAAGCTTGGTGTACTCCAGCGTCTTCCCATCAAAGACACTCTTGAGGGCATGTAGCGCCCTCGACGCATCCGAAGTTTTCAAGAAGACATGTGCTGCGCATGCAAAGATTGCCTTTTCCTGCGCGCTGTCCGGCTCTGGGGGGAAAGATCCCATGCCCAGCCCTTCACATAAGGCGAGGTGCTGATCCAGATCGGACTTGAGAGGAAGATTTCCCCGGAGCAGCGGCAACACTTCGTCGATCGATTGCGGTACGCACTGTGAGTCGCCCGCAGGCCGACCCAGACCTACCAGGAACCCAAGATGTCTGGCGATACAGTACCGGACTTCGCAGAAAAGAGATAAGTAAACAAACAATCTCTCCTTAAGGAGAGAAGGCAATGGGTTGTCCAGGTATGCGAACTGGGCGAATCCCCACAGGTTTTCAGTGATCTCCGGATCGTCTATGGTGAGTCGAAAGAAGTTCGGGAGAACTCCAAACCGTGCGGCAACTCTGGATTCCAGGTCGGTTCTCATCTTGTTTGGTTTTTACGTAACCTTTTCTTCGGCTGCTATCTCAGCGTCCGATATTCGGACAATGCAGGGTTACGACGCGGGCTGATGCCTCGACCTTACTCCAAAGTCGTCTATACCATCAAATTAGCTCGCTCTCGCCCCGTCCAGAATCGCGGCCAATGAGCAAGCGCCAGAAACGAAAAACGCTGATCGCAATAGGATCGTCTGGAGTGTGTCTGGGATAAACCCATCGAAGCAGCGGGGAGAGCACGACTATGCCACGGTGCATCGTCGGTCCTGAAGACCCGCCAAGCGAACTAATCGCGGGCCGCGCTGCTCTCATCATCAACGAGTTCTAAAGACACCATCCCACCTGCCATCCGGACTTCGAATTTCGAATTAATCGTTCGCTACACATCAATGCCTATTCTTCATCACAGAAGAAGCCCGATCTTCTGGGATATACTCCGGCTCCATGATTCCTTCTTCTGGGTTTTTTGGCCTTTCGTGCCTTGGTGTGTCTTTATTTGTCCTTGGTTGTGGCGGCGGCAGCGGTTCTTCTAACTCAATCGGAGGCGGCATTGGCAATAACACCCCTCCCACACCAACCGTGACCTCCATTAGTCCCCCCTCTGTAATGGCCGGCTCTGCCACTACCCAGCTCACCGTGAATGGGACCAATTTCCAATCCACCTCAACGGTGCAGGTAGGGGGAGTTGCCGACGTCACAAGCTACGTCAACTCCAAGCAGTTGGTGGCTACCGTCACGGCGACGCAGATAGCCAGCGGGGGGCAGCTCTCCGTAATTGTGCTGAACGGCTCGTTGAGCAGCGGCTCCGGCGCGACCATAAACTTCGAGGTCGACAACCCCGCGCCCACCATCTCCAATGTTTCGCCCGGCGCAGTTGCATCCGGCGCAACGTCGCCCGTCATCTCCGTCATCGGCACAGGATTTGTCCCCACTACCGTTATCAAGGTCAACGGCAACGCGCGCGCAACCGTATTCATAAGCAGCACGCAGCTCAATGTCACCTTGTCCGATCCGGACGTGGCCTCCTTCGGGTCGCTCTCCCTGACAGCGGTCAACGCCACCCCCGGCGGCGGCACCTCTGCGGCCTCGAGTATCTCAGTCAACAATCCAGCGCCCGGCAATTCCATCACCGTCTCCCCTTCCAGGATCGTTGCCGGCGGCGCCAGCCCCGTGACCGTCACGATTACTGGTACTAACTTCGTCCCGTCTTCCACGGTCCAGATCAACGGAATCTCTCGCGCTAGCACTTACGTCAGTTCGACAAACCTCACATTTCTGATCAGCGCCGCCGATCTGGCAACCAGCCAGGTCCTCTACGTGAAAGTGACTAACCCTGTTCCCGGTGGCGGCTCATCCGGTTTAGCATCGGTCATAATCCTTGAGCAGACTCCTACACCCGTACTGAGCCAGGTCACGCCCACACAGATCGTCATGGGCAGCACCGACGCACTGATCGTCGTCACCGGAACTAATCTTGCCCAACAGGTCAGCAGTGGCACGTGGGCCTCCACCTCACAGATCCAGTGGAACGGCATCTCCCTTACGACCCTGTGGTACTCGTTCTATGGCAACTCGCAGTCGATCACGGCGACCGTTCCGGCCAACCTGCTCACTGCGCTTGGCACCGCCAACGTAACCGCTGTCAGCTCAACTTCAACGCCGGCCACCTCGAATGCATTGACAGTCAGCATCATCCCGCCGCCACCTCCGACGGTCTCCTCGATCAGCCCCAACACTGGCCCCATCAATACTGCGGCCACGCTGAACATCAATGGAACCGGCTTCAATTCCTCCTCGACCGTTTCCCTCAACGGCACTGACATTCTCCCGACCTACGTGAGCCCAACGCAGATCACCGTGAAGTTGCCCGCCTCTGCAGTGCGGCTTCCGGGCAACCTGCAGTTCACCGTAACCACGCCACCGCCCGGCGGAGGCACCTCTGGCGCACTGGCCTATACAGCCTACGTTCCCATCGCCAACAACAGCATGGTGCTGAATCCGGTCAGCGGACTGCTCTACGTCACGGTTCCCGCCTCTGCGGGAGCGCCGTACGGCAACACCGTCGTCTCCGTCGATCCGGAAACCGGCAACATGGGGACGCCTATTCCCGTAGGCAGCGAACCCAATCGCATCGCAGTCACGGATGACGGCAAATACCTCTGGGTGGGCCTCGACGGAGCTTCCGCCGTACGCCGCGTTAACCTCACCGCTGGCACTGCCGACCTCCAGTTCTCGATCGGCGGCAACAATACTGGCTGGTATGCCAACCCAGCGACCGTTCAGGCCATCGCTGCGTTACCGGGGTCCGACACAGCGGTCGTCGTCGGCACTACCGGCACAGGCTTCTCGGGCGCCTCAAACACAATCGCCATCTACGATAGCGGCACTCCTCGGGGCACCGCCGTCACCAACTTCGTGCCCGTGGCCCTGCAGGTCAACGGCACCACCAGCGAAGTCTATGCCGCTGCGAACAACAGCTACGCCGTTTACACCTACTCTGCAGCGGGACTCACGCAGAAAGGCACCACCGCCAACAACGGAAACTACACCACGTCCGGCATCGACGACCTGCAGGTCACCGGCGGTCGCACCTACACCGACCTCGGCACCGTCTACGATGCGGAAGCTGGCGCGCTGCTCGGCACACTCTACGTTACCGGCAGCACCGTAGCTCAGGGACCCACTGTAGCCGACACTACCCTGGGCCGCGTCTTCATCCTCGACAACCCGCAGGGCTACGTCTACTCCTACGGCTACACACAGATTCAGGCGTTCAACATCTCCGACTTCAACCCCTCTTCAACCAGCGTCATTCCTGTCGGTGTCAGCACGAACACCAACTACCAATACAACGGAAATGCCTCGCACCTCACGCGATGGGGAGCCAATGGCCTTGCCTTCCGCACCAGCGTCGGCGTCTACAGCGTCCGATCCAATCTCGTGAAGGACCTCTCCGGCACATCGGCTGACGTCGCCGTCTCTCTCACGTCCAGCGGAGGCACCGCCACAGGCGGCAACACCACCTACACCGCCAGCGTCGCCAACAACGGACCTTCCACGGCAACCGGCATCGCACTAACCGCGCAATTGCCGCCCACCGGTGTAGTCGTGTCCGCTACGCCCACCTCGGGCTCATGCAGCATCTCTACCGCGGGAGTGGCATGCAACCTCGGATCGCTCGCCAATCAAGCTACGGCGAAGGTCACAGTTGTTGTGCTGCAAACTGTCTCGGGCAGTGTAGATGCCTCCGCGCAAGTCAGCGCCTCCGAGACCGACCCGCTCCTGACCAACAACCAGTCCAGCAGCACTGTCGCTGTCAGCGGCGCAGCTTACAACCTGCAGCCCACGGTGGCGTCCATTACGCCATCCGGAATTAGGGCTGGCGCCAGCGACACCGTCATCACGGTGACAGGCGCCGGCTTCAATTCCAACTCAACTGTGCAACTCAATGGCTCACCCCTCGCGACCAGCTATGAGAGTGCCACCACCCTCACCGCCACGGTGCCCTCAACAAACCTCGCTACCATGGGTTGGGCTGGCATCTCGGTCGTAAATCCCACGCCCGGCGGTGGCACTTCCAACATGGTTCCGCTGACCATCTACAACGTCCTCACCATCGGCGTAAATCACATTCTTTACGATCCGTTTTCGCGGAACATCATGGCCAGTGTGGGCTCTGGATCATCGAGCGTCATTGGAAACTCCATCGCGCCTATCACGCCGGATACAGGCACCGTGGGCACCCCAGTCAACATCGGCAGCCAGCCCACCAACCTGGCGCTCACGTCCGACGGCAACATTCTTTACACCATCCTCGCCGGCAGCCAGAGCGTCGCGCGCTTCAACATGCTCACGCAACAGCCCGACTTCACCTGGCAGGTTCCGAACACCACGGAGAACCAGCTGCGCGGTATTACTACGCAGCCCGGGAATGAAAACACCATCGCTCTCGACCTTGGATCGTGGGCCGGCAATGCCGTCTTCGACTTCGATCCCGTGAACAAAACCGCGGCCATGCGCGGCCAGGCCTCGGGTCCCTATACCGGCACGTGCATCGTCATGCCCACCGCCACTGACATGCTCTCCTTCGACGGAGACACCACCGGTGCCACGCTGGACCGCTACACCGTCACGGCTGCCGGATTCGTCTACTACAACTACCAGCAGTTTGTGCAATCCACCCTCACCCGCGGTGGCTGTTTTAAAGCTGACGGCAAAAAGGTCTTCTCCGTGACGGGCGGCGTGGCAGACTGGACCACCAACCCCGCCACCCAACTCGGTGTCTTTGGCACGACAATCAATTCAATGTGGGGCTACAACGGGGACGTCCTTCCCGACGGCTCGCTTGGCCGCACCTTCTACGTACTCAACTCCTCCACTTCCAGCTATCCGTCCAGCTACGACACTGTGCAGGCGTTCGATAACAGCACATACATGCCTGCGGGCAGCGCCTTCATCGACTTCGCTTCCACTGAGGGCGCGAATAGCTCCTACACTCTCACCGATCTCATCCGCTGGGGTCAGGACGGAATCGCCATCCTCACCAGCGGCGGCCACATCTATTTGCTGCGCGGCCCAATCGTAGCTCCGGAATTGCTCAACCACAACTCCCCAGCCACGTTGACCGCCAGCTCGGCCTCGACAATTGCAAAGGGCAGCGGCAACACTCTTCTCACCCTCACCGGTTCCAACTTTGTTCCTGGAGTAGCAGCGACCTGGAACGGCAGCTATAGAACGACGACCATCGTCGATGCCACGCACCTCACCGTAGCAATCCCGGCCAGTGACCTTGTTGCGACGGGTTCGGGAAAGATCATGGCTACGAACCCGGGCGCCAGTGCTTCCAACGCGCTGACGATTGCGGTCAACTAAAGCACGGCTCAAACTGGAAGGGCTTCCAACACAACATTGGGAGCCCCTCACTTTCGGCGGCCGCCCAATAGCGCGGACCACTGCTCGCCCGCCCGTCAGTTGCGCTTTCCCACGGGTTCATCTCTGATCACCCATGGACTGGAGTGTTGAACGCTGATCTTGGGCCGATGGCTGGCGCTTTGTTCTGGGCGAAACCAATACAAGGGAGCTTAGTCGCCGAGACAGCCGTC
The DNA here is from genome assembly GCA_963737915.1 of uncultured Acidobacteriaceae bacterium. GTDB lineage: Bacteria > Acidobacteriota > Terriglobia > Terriglobales > Acidobacteriaceae > Telmatobacter. The sequence continues at coordinate 81,589 of CAVTUP010000019.1, forward strand.
GTTCTGAGAAATAAAAGCAAAATTCCGCGCAAACTTTGCAGATTAATTCTCGCGTTTCTTCATAATGGAAATAGATCGAAGTCAGAAAAGACCATTCGCTGCGGACACCCGGCGGTTAGCAGCTGTAAGTCCTTTCCTGAGAGGATTCTGCGGCTAGGTCCTTTTCCAAGAGGATTCTGCTGCGACGGCATCCCGCAACCTAATGAAAACAGATGATTTCTTTACAGAGTACGGGTGGGGGTACCGCCTGCAACGAACCGAAATCTCGTGTTCGTAGCCCGCTCGGTCCCGTTTAGCCCTCGTGTCCTGAGTCGGGATTGTCGAAGCGCGTGAACCGCGACACAAAATTCAGGTGAACGGTTCCCGTCGGTCCGTTGCGCTGTTTGGCGAGAATGATCTCCGACTTGGCCTTGTCCGATTCCGACATCTCTTCGTCGCGGTTGTAGTAAGCCTCGCGATGAATAAATGCCACCACGTCGGCGTCCTGCTCAATCGAGCCCGATTCGCGAAGATCGCTCAACATGGGCCGCTTGTCGTCGCCTCGGCGCTCGCTGGCACGCGAAAGCTGCGACAGGGCCACCACCGGCACGTGCAGTTCTTTCGCAAGAGCCTTCAGTCCGCGCGAGATCGCCGACACCTCCTGCGTGCGATTCTCGTAGCGCTTTCCGCCCGCGGAAGGCAGCGTGGCCGACATCAATTGCAGATAGTCGACCACCACCAGGTCCAGCCCTCCAACCGTCTGCTTCAGACGCCGCGCCTTGGCGCGCATCTCCGCCAGCGAAATTCCGGCGCTGTCGTCGATGAACAAACGCGATTCAATCAACTGTTCAAGCGCATTCTGCAACTTCTGATGATCTTCCTTGCCTAAAAACCCGGTCTGCAGCTTGCGTTGATCGACCCACGCCTGCGAAGCCAGCATGCGGCGTAACAACGACTCCTTGCTCATTTCCAGGCTGAAAACCGCGACGATTGCCTTGCTCTTGATCGCGGCATTCTCGGCAATGTTGATGGCCAGCGCGGTCTTTCCCATCGATGGCCGGGCAGCAATGATGATCAGTTCGCCTCGTTGCAGTCCGCTCGTCATCCGATCGAGCTCAATGAAATCCGTGGCCAGCCCCGTGACTTCCCGGCTCTGCTTGTAGAGATTGTCAATCGAGCCGAACGAGTTTTGAATGATCTGGTCGAGCGGCTCCAGACCGTGGGTGATGCCCTTTTCGCCCACCTCAAGCAATTGAGACTCAGCCGCTCCCAACACCTCAAGCGCCGTCTCGCTCTGGTCGGCTGCTCGCGCGATGGCTGTCGAGCAGATCAGCATCAGCCTTCGCAACAGGCTCTTATCCTTGACGATGCGGATGTAATCTTCGATCACTGGACGGAGGGGCAATCCCTCAGTCAGCGAAGCCAGGTAGGCGACACCGCCAACTGCTTCAACCTCCTTCATGCGCGCCAGCTCGTTGGCAAGCGTCACGATGTCAACCGCGCGCTGCTCGTTCATCAGATCAGTCATGCGCAGGAAGATGCGACGATGCGAATCCAACGAAAAGTCGTCGGGCTCAAGCTTTTCAGCCGCTTCGGAATGAGCGGCGTTGTCCAGCAGGATCGCGCCCAGGATGGTCTTCTCGGCGTCGATGTTTGCGGGCAGCCCCGAGTCGATGCTCGTCAGGTTGGAAAGGGTAGCCATACCCTGGATTGTAGGCGGTTCCCGCCCTCGTCAAGGCTTGTGAATCGCCGCGCCCAAATGTGGAGAATCGCAGCAAAAGGAAAACCCGCGCGAATATCCCGCGCGGGCTTTTCTGATCTTCTCAAGGGAATTTCCCACCCTGAAATGAAGAATTGCCGGGACTACTGTGAGATCACCATCTGCGATGTGCTTGTCACGTTGATTGTCCGCGCCGGTATGAAGGGCACCGAAAGCGGAAACGCATATAACACATTCACCTTCACCAGGTACTCCGGAGCATTGCACGTTCCTGTCGAGCACAGAGTCCACGTCGTAGGCGTGCCCGCGCTCGGCGTATACCAGGTCGTGGTAACCGTCATGTATTGACGGATTAATGCCCGGATACGGGAGGTCCTTCACGTAGGTCGAAATGGTGTCTGATGTTGCACCGCATCCTGTAAGTCCGAGTGTTATGGCAGGAGGTTGACCCCGCACAACCGCGTAGCGTGATCCCTCCCGCGCTGCATCGGAAACATAATGATAGGTGTACGACGCCATCGACATCTCAAACATGCCAAAGAACATGGCAAACAAAACCGAAGAAGACAAGGCCATCTCGACGATCGCCGATCCGGTCTCGTCCTTCGACCCTTGAATCGCTTGGCAGCAAACCTTGTCCGAGGTTCAGACCGGTGAAAAAGCTAAACAATTTGCGCATTACGCATATCCCTTTCTCTGCCAAACGGCCTGCTGCCCTAGTTTCCCTTCAAGAACTTTTTGAACCGCCTGCCCCTCAACGTATACGGCCACGGAAACCCGGAATGCTGATGATCGGGCTATAGGACGCCGACGTGTTCACGGTCAGAATTGTCTCGATCTGAGAGCCGCTGCAATCCGTGTTTGCGCCCGTGGAGGCTGAGTTATCAGAGCAAATGTAGGACGTCGATGCGGTTGTCGTAAGTCCCGTAAGGTCGGACGCATCGTTCGCGGCCACCGTCTGAATTCCGGTAGTGTCCGATTCGGTGCCGATCGTCTGTGCGCCGTACGACACCGCTGCCTTGGCCGCGTTCGCCACTTCGATCGACGCGTACGCCACCCTCGCAAATTCGACCGCACCCAATGTCAGCGTCACGAGCACCGGCAGAGTGATTGCAGTCTCCACCAGGGCGCCTCCCGCTTCGCTGCGGCAAAACGACCGAAAAATCGCATGAAAACTCCGCGTGCTGTTCTTCATCTTGATTTCCTTTACTCCGTGAGCGTTACGATTCTGAACGGCGTCGTTGCCAGGTTAGCTGCGCTATAGCCGGGGATTGTGAGGTTTGAAGACTTGAAAAACATCGTGTCTGAGATCACACCCGAGGCCGTCACGCCACCGCCATTGTCCTGCAGGTAGACCTGGGTTTTCGGAGCGTAAATGATTCCGTCGAGAACCTGGTTATTGCTGCCAAACTGCACCTGCAGCGGCGGCGTCGTATTCGATGCAGGCTGCATGATGCGCAATGGAGTTGTAGGTGCCGGCCGTTGGCGCATACATATTCAAGATTGAATTGGAATTCTGGTTGAGCGTGCCGCCATGCCAGATCAATCGTTGCACCCTGCGTGGTGCCGAATGATCCGCTGCCGGCACTATACGTTGCGGGCGTGCCAACATTGACCGTTGCGCCAGTTGGAATCGTCACTCCGTTTTGGAAGACGTAAGTCACTCCGCTTGTTGCATCCGGGTAGGGTTACGCCATCGCCCAGCGTGACTGCGTTGCTGAGAACAGACCACGTTGTTCCTGCTTGAGCCCTGACACGCTTGCCATGTTGGCCGTGGTAATCGAGGTCAGCGAGCTCGTTGGGTGCATCCGCCGGCGGAACTGGCCCTGTCAGGTTCATCGGAATCGGCGGACTGATTGGCGCCGTGTTCGTTGTGATCGGTGTCGGAGAGGTCTGGTGGCCGTTTAAGCCACCCACCACATCAAGATCGGGTCCATTGAAATTGTTGGAATTGCCGATGACCTTCACAGCATTGTTGTTGCTCGAGTTCACATAGATGCCGCAACCTGGCGCATTGATGTTCGAATTTCCCTGAAGTTCAAGCGCGGCCGACGTCGTCGGGTTCATGATCCACATGCAAGCGTCACTCGTCACTGGAGTGCCCGCAACCGCTCGCGCAGACACATTTATCGAAGAGGTCCCAAACATCCGCATAAACGACGTCGCACTCGGCTGCCACACAAGCGCTTCGAAATAGCCGTTGCAGCCGCTGCCGCCGGAATTGGGACCGCTGCTTGGATGGCAATTCACAACTATCGTGCCGTTGGTTCCGTTGGTGATTCCGTTCGCCATGGCAGCCGCTTGTCCCGCTGCTTGCGCATGGGATCAGCGCGTTCGTGTTAGTTGCGTTGCCGTAGTAGAAGTCCAGCGCCGCTGCCACCGCGACTGCATCAGCCGTGATTTGCATATTCCGCTTGGCGCGGAAAAGTAACCCCACATCGATCGCCAGCGCCATAAATCCAAGCATTGCAGTCATGCAAAGCGCTGTTAATACGAGAGTTTGACCGTCTTCATTGCGGAAAATCTTCATAGAAATCCCTCTTTCGAGCACATCTCACTTCGGGCCAAAGACGCTCATAGCCAGTGACTGCAGAACTGAAGCGGACTGAGCAATACAAAGAAAGCCCTAGGGAGGAGACTGAATGTCGATTCTATGAAGGAGGTTACTGACCGCACAAGTGATTTTGGTTACTTCACATGTTACTAAAGTCCCTTATAAGTGCTACCCTTCAGGTGTCTCAAGTCACACCTCGTGCGAGCCTTCGGCGCTCGCAAGAAACGATTCTAAGGCTTTCCAAGGTGCGGGGGCGCGAGGATGCGCCCCTGCCTATTGCTGAACCGCCATCTGCGAAGAACTTGTAACGTTTATTGTCTTCTTGGGGACAAAGGGGATCATCAGGGGAAAAGCATACGTGACCGTCACACTCACCATGTTTCCTGGAGCCCGGCAACTCGCTGTCGTGCCGCATGCCGCCCAGGTGGTTAAGTTGTGCCTGTCGACCCATCCGTGGTCGCCGTCAGCCAGGTCGTGGTCACCGTCATGTTCGCGGCAGCATTGATGCCCGGATAGGGCAATCCCTTTACAAAGTTTCCGATCACTGTATCGCTTGCATTGCAGTTGGACAGGTTCGGAGTGTTCGTGCACGACGTCGAACCACGGACGATCGCGAACCGTGCGCCCTCGCGAGCTGCAGCGGCAACATAATGATAGGTATACGAAGCGAAACTCAATTCAAAAACACCAAAGAACATGGCAAACAAAATTGCGGAGGAAATGCGCCATTTCGACAATGGCCCCACCAGCGTCATCGAGCATGCGATCTGCGAATCCGCGATCGCGGTCGCTGTGGACCGCGTTGCCATGAAGGTCCAGAGCTTTCCGAGATATCTCAGCATTCCGCGCATAATTCTCCTCTCGCTGCCATCTCAATCGAGCTGCTGGCCCTTCATTGCAGGCACTTTTGAATCGCCTGACCTCTAAGCGTGTAGCTCTTCGGAAGCCCCGGCACATAGATAAGCGGGTCAACGGTGGCCTGGGTATTTACCGTTACCGTCTCCTCGATGTGCGAATTAGCGCAGTCTGTATTCGCGCCGGTCGCGGCCGCTCCGTTGGAACAGATGTAGGAAAGCGAAACGTTCGTCACGGAGAGACCCGTGATTTGCGCTCCGTCATGCGTGGCCGCCCACGTTATCCCCGGAGTATCCGAGGCCGTGCCGCCATTCTGCGCGCCATACGCGACCCCTGCTCTTGCGGCGTTGGCCACTTCAATCGCCGTGTAGGCCACGCGAGCAAATTCCACCGCTCCCAACAAAAGGATGACCAAAACCGGCGCGGTTAACGCAGTTTCCACGAGGGCCCCTCCAGCGTCTCCGCATCGGAGGGCCCTGATCATCGAACGAAATTTTGAATTTCCGTTTCGCATCTTTGTCTCCTCTTACTCCACCAGCGTGATGACCCTGTTCGGTGTCGTTGTCGGATTTGCCGCGTCATAACTGGGAATATTGATCGTCGATGCCTTGTCGAACATGCTGGCCGCAACAATGCCGGTAGCCGTGATCCCACCGCCGTGATCCTGCAGATACACCTCGGCTCCGGGCGCGTAGATATATCCGCTCAGCACTTGATTGCCGCTTCCAAACTGCACTTGCAAATCGTTTGTATTCGAAGAGGGCTGCATCAGGGCAATGCCGTTGTAGGTGCCTGACGTGGGCGCATTGATGCTCAGCACGGAATTCGCCTGGTTGAAAGTGCCGGCATACACATCCAGAGTTGCGCCATTTGAGGTTGTTCCAATCGTCATGGTGCCGCCGATCTTCACACCGTTCTCGGCCACATAAATCACTCCCCCCGGAAGCGTCAGCCCGGCGGACAGAGTCGCATTGGTCGCGCTGAAACAAACCACTCCATTCACCGGCGATTTCAGGTTTGCGGCAGTCACCGGCGAAACTGTCACCGTGTTAGCTGCTGTGCAGTCCGTCGCCGGGTCCGGACCCTGCAGATTGCCCCAGGGATCCTTCCTCGTTCCGGCGTTCATGGTCGCTGAGGTCGGCTTGGTGTTGTGCTTCAAGCTCGAATTGCCCACGACGTTGAGAAACGTGGCATTCACGGTACCCGCGTTGCCGGTAACGCTCATCGCGTCGTCGGTATTGGAATTGACGTATATCCCGCAGTTGGGAGCATTGATGATGTATTTTCCCTGAAGGTCGAGCGCAGGACCTGAAGGCGCCATCAGCCAGATGCAGGCCGTGCCGCCAGAGGGTGTCGCAGCAACTGCGCGGGCCGACACGTTAACAGAACTCCGACTGAACATTCCCATGAATACCGTCGAGACGGGCTGGCTCACGATTGCTTCAATGAATCCTGCGCTTCCCGTGTTGGGCCCGCTTGTCGGAGGTATATTCACTGTTACCACCGCTCCGCTGGCTCCGTCCGTGTAGCCGTTCGCGGTGGAGGCATTCTTCGCTTGGGTCCGCGCTGTTGTGGTCGAAGCATTCCACATGTAGTCCTGCGCGCCGGCGATTGCAGCGGAATCTGCCGCTGTTTGCATGTTCCGGCGAGCGCGAAACAAAAGACCTACATCAAGCGCCAAAGCCATGAAGCCCAGCATTGCCGTCATGCACAATGCCGTTAACACCAATGTCTGCCCGTTTTCGTTTCGTAGAAATTTCATCGTTGACCCTCCGAAGCACTGTAGATAGCCCGATCGGCCGCAGGTCACAACTCACGCACTTCTACTTCTGACTGCTCGGGACGTAGCTCGACCGGCCGCAATACATCACGCGGTTCGCCTGCTAACGCACTGCAAATTTTGAAAATTGATATTGCCGGTGGGGGAAGGAAAGGGGGCCCATTATGAGGCCGGGCTGGCTGACCCGACTCCACAAGCAATCTCTATGAGTTCAATCTCTGCTTCTCTAATTTTTGCTGCAATGCCACTAACATGTTAATTACCCGTGCCCAACGTAATTGAGTTACCGATGCCGCAAATAATCTTCCGAAAAAAGAATTACTTCGGAAAGTGACCGCCACCTTTGTTGTAGAGAAAGCAGCCGCAGAGGAGTCTGACAGATATTCATTTTCACTCGTGCGCTTACGACGAGCACTCAAGGACATGACAACGGAACGCCCCAAAAGGCCGGCAAATCGATAGCCAAATGGAACTGAATTGGAAAAACTCCGAGGGCCAAACATGAGGTCAGACGAACGCCGCCGCCGCAGGCGTATCCAGGCTAGTTCGTCATCCTGACTTCAGGGATAAGAGATGACCATCTGCGATGTGCTGCTGATGTTGACAATCGTACTCCTCCAGAAGGGAATGCTCAGGGGGAATGGATATGTCACAGTCACCTGGACGGCGTTTCCACGGTTGTTGCAGGTTGCGACCGTGCAGGCTGTAGTTGACCAGCTCGTTTGCGAATAGCCAGTCGGACCAGAACCAACCGCAGTGGTGCTCGCAGCATAGTAGTTAACTGTTGCGGTCAGTTTCGATGGATCCAGTCCCGGGTATCCCATGTTATAGACGTAGTTCAATAGCGGGTTCTTCGTGGGATCAGTCGAAGAAGTAATCTTCGTAGGATTCAAATTGCAATCCGGAAAGGTCGAAGCGATCACACAGGAATCCGGTCCGCGCACGATTGCATACCGGGTGGCTTCGCGTGCCGCGTCGGACACATAGTTATACACATAGAGCGCCAGAGAAATCGCAATTACACCAAACAGCGAACTTAACAGGATTGCGCTGGCAAACGCCATCTCGACAAGCGTTGTACCTTCTTCGCAAAGCATTCCCCGTTTGCCCGCGGAACTGCCTTGTGCCGTCGTGCTGGCGTAACCAAGCCGAACACTGCTTTTGAAACAACCCGTTAAGTGCATCAGCTTACATTCCTCTCGACACCGTTCCCCAGATCCATTACTGGAGAACCTTTTGCACAGCCGTACCGTGAAGTGTGTAGGTGATCGGCAGTCCCGGCAACCTGAAGATCGAAGTGAACGTCTGCTGAGTATTAACGGTCAGCGTAATGATCATCTTTGAGGTCGCACAATCCCCAGAGTTACAAGTTGAAGCCGATCCATCAGAGCAAACGCAAGCGTACGATGGGGCAGGGTTGAAAGTCACTGCCGGGGTCAGATTGGCGGCATCGTTGTTTGCCGCAGCCAACATTCCGGTAGCGTCCTTGAATCCGCCGCCATTCATCGCGCCGTATTGCGCTGCTGCCCTGGCTGCGTTTGAAACTTCGATCGACGCGTAAGCAACCCTGGCCAATTCCGCCGCGCCAACCAGGAGCAACAGCAAGACGGGAAGAGTAAGCGCCGTTTCGACCAGCGCCTGCCCCCGTTCTCCGCCGCGACCCAGGTTGAGATGCTTACGCAATTCCTTGATCATCTCGATCTCCTCTTACTCAACTAATGCAACGGTAACTAGTGGCGTTGTGGATGCATGCGCATCATTGTAGTTGTCGGTCAGGGTCAGATCGCCCTTGATGAACATGTTGTAGGAGATCACGGTAGTCGTCTTTGTGCCGCCGCCCTGGTCCTGCAAATACACGCTTGAGGTCGGTGCGTAGATCATCCCGTCCAGGTTCATGTCGCTGCTGCCGAACTGAACCTGCAGGCACGGCGCTGCGAGTTTTGCGCTTGGATCACATGTCCCCGTCGTATTCGACGAGGGCTGCATGATCGAGATCGCGTTGTAGGTGCCGGTGGTCGGCGCGGTCATGTTAACTGTGGCGTTCTTCTGGTCGAACGTGCCCTGGTAAATATCGAACGTCCCGCCGTTGACAGTGATTGTGCCACCAAGATTCACGCCATTCTCAAAAAGGTAAACATTCGATCCCAGCGTTAAGTTGTTCAATGTGACGTTGTTCTGAAAGCAGACAACTCCGCCACTGGCCGGGGGTACTTGAGAAATGAGAGTAATCGAGGTTAACGCAGTGGTATTGCCAGCATTGCAAGCCGTCGCTGGATTCGGTCCTAACATGTTGTTGAATGGATCGGCCGCAGGTGCAGACCCGGCCTGCATGGTGGCCCCGCTCGGCGTGCCCTTGCAGTTGCCTTTGGGGTTCTGACCACCTACGACGCGGAAATAAGGAGCGTTGATCGTGCTTGAGCCGCCCGTGTCGCAGTACGCGTTCGCGTTGTCAGAATCTACGGTTATTCCGCATTTGGGAGCAGTAATACTGCTGTTTCCCTGCGTGTGGAAAGTGTCAGCGCCGTGAGGATTCAAGACATACATGCACGTCGGGGCATCCACCACACCTGCGACCGCCCTTGAAGCCACGTTGACCGAGCTCCTGCCGAACATATTCATGAACACCGTGGGATTCGGCTGGTCGACAACTACTTCAATATAGCCGCTGCCTGTGTGATACCCGGACCACGGTGGATTGTGCACCGCAACTTGGTTGGTATCCGTGATGCCGTTGTTCGAAGCTGCCGTCTTGGCCACACTTACCATATTGGTCGTTCCGTGGTAGTTGTACTCAAGAGCACCCGCAATCGCCGCAGCATCGGCCGCCGTCTGTACGTTCCGCTTGGCGCGGAACAAAAGGCCTACATCCAGAGCCAGCGCCATAAAGCCCAGTAAAACTGTCATTGCCAGTGCCGTCAGCACCAGCATCTGTCCGCTCTCGTCGCGTAAACCTTTCATTGTCGACCTCCGTGCGCCGCAGCTAGCCAACTGGCAAACCGTCGGAACTTCGCAATGCTTCTACTACCAAGATCGTTATTTCGGCAGAAGAGAAGACTCGCTCGCCTATCAGAATTCTTCGACTCGGAACCTCAGTCGAAATCAGGAAAGGCATTGTTGACATCATTGGCTAGCGAACCTATTTCAGCCATGGGGCACAACCTGGGCCCACCCTGAATACAACAGCCTCGGGTGAATGATTATCCAATTTTGAAAGCGTCAAACGCAACGGAAATATGGTTAAACACGCCCGTTTTGAAGTACTCGCAGTAACCGTTCGTAGCCAGAAAAGTCACATGCTGCGGAGGTTACTTTCAAAAGTGCCCTGCCCCGTTACCCTCGAATACACAACAACTTAACGATGACTATGCCAAGAGTCAGTTCCCCGACGGCCGCCAGCGCAAAATCGGCTTCCTCGCTGCCTGTACCTCGTCCAGCCGCGAAACACGCGTCGAGTGCGGAGCCGATTTCACCAGTTCCGGCGTCTCCTCCACTTCCCGCGCAATCGAGCGCATCGCGTCGACAAACAGGTCCAGCTCCTCCAGTGACTCGCTCTCCGTAGGCTCAATCATCAGGGCTCCATGCACGATCAGCGGAAAACTCACCGTATAAGGATGGAACCCGTAATCGATGAGCCGCTTCGCAATGTCGCCCGTCTTGATCCCCTTCGCCGCCTGCTTCTTGTCGGAGAAAACCACCTCGTGCATCGACGCCGTCTTGTACGGCAGCTCGTACAGATCTTCAAGCTTCTTGCGAATGTAGTTTGCGTTCAAAACCGCATCTTCCGTCGTCTGCCGCAAACCATCCGGGCCATTTGCCAGGATGTATGCCAGCGCGCGAATGAACATCCCGACATTTCCGTAGAACGCGCGAACCCGCCCCACCGATTTCGGCCGCTCATAGTTCCAGCCCTTGGTCCCGTCCTCTTTCTTCACCAGAACGGGAATCGGAAGAAACGGCTCCAGAAATCCCTTGCAGGCCACCGGTCCCGATCCCGGGCCACCGCCGCCATGCGGAGTCGAAAATGTTTTATGCAGATTCAGGTGCATCACATCCACGCCGAAATCGCCCGGCCGAACCTTGCCCACCAGTGCGTTCATGTTCGCGCCATCCATATAGAGCAGTGCGCCCTTGGCATGCAGAATGTCTGCAATCTTGTGAATCTGGCTTTCGAAGACTCCGATCGTCGACGGATTGGTCAGCATGAGCGCGGCCGTCTCTTCGTCTACCTGCCGCTCCAACGCTTCCAGATCGATTCCGCCATCGGCGTTCGACTTCAGATTCTCCACCGCATATCCGCAAATCGCCGCCGTAGCCGGATTCGTCCCATGCGCCGAGTCTGGAATCAGAACTTTCTTTCGCGCATTCCCCTGCGACTCATGCCATGCGCGGACCAGCAAGATTCCGGTGAACTCCCCATGTGCCCCCGCAGCCGGCTGCAGCGTGATCGCTTCCATGCCTGTAATGTCGAGCAGACAGTGCTGCAGCAGGTCCATCACATCAAGAATTCCCTGCGCCAGCGACTCCGGACGATACGGATGCGCGTCCGCCAGTCCCTCGATCCGGGCAACGAATTCATTGACTCGCGGGTTGTACTTCATCGTGCAAGAGCCCAGTGGGTACATACCAAGGTCAATCGCGTAGTTCCACGTCGAAAGCCTCGTGAAATGCCGGATGATCTCGATCTCGCTCAGTTCCGGCAGCAGTCCCGCAACCTTCCGATGCGAATCGCCCAGCAGTTTCGCCGCGTCAACGGCAGGCACATCGAGCGGCGGCATCTTGTACGCCTTTTTGCCCGGCGACGACTTCTCAAACACCAGCCCCTCGTTCTGCGTCTGGTGCGCCCGAACCTTGCCCGTGGTCTTCCGCCCAATTGTTTCTGCCGCCGCCATTACGCCTCCACCAGCCCCGCCGCGAGCACCTTCGCGGCGGCGTCAATCTGCTCGCGCGTATTCACCTCGGTCGCGCACCACAGCGTCGCGTTCCCCAACTCGGGATACCACCGGCTCAGTTCCACGCCGCCTACAATCTTCTCGTCGAGCAGCCGTGGGCTCCATAACGCCGGAGATTCCGCAGTCTCCAAAACGAATTCATGGAACCGTGGCGCGCCATTAAACAGCAGCTTCGTTCCCGCCTGCTCGGCCAGAGTCTTTGCTGCGTAATCCGCCTTTGCGAGGTTATGCTCGGCAAGTTCGCGAATCCCTTCCTTGCCGTATACCGTCAGGAAGATCGTCGCCATCAGCGCGACCAGCGCTTGGTTCGTACAGATATTCGAGGTCGCCTTCTCGCGCCGAATATGCTGCTCGCGCGTCGACAGCGTCAGCACAAATCCGCGATTGCCGTCGTGATCGACCGTCTGTCCCACGAGCCGCCCGGGCATCTGCCGCAGGTACGCTTCCTTCGCGGCGATCACTCCGCAGAAAGGTCCGCCGTAGCTGAGCGCCACGCCAAACGACTGCGCCTCCATGCTCACGATGTCCGCTTCAACCGGCGCCCGAACCACACCGAGCGACACGGCCTCTGCGATCGAAACAATCAGCAACGCGCCTTTCTTGTGCGCCAACTCTGCTATGGCCGGGATGTCTTCCAAAACTCCGAAAAAATTCGGGCTCTGCACCAGCACCGCCGCTGTCTCTTCCGTGACCTCAGCTTCGAGCGCCTTCAGATCCACGCGCCCGGTTTCGCGGTCGTAGCCAACCAGCGTCGAGGGCAGCCCCTGATGTTTCGCGTAGGTCGCCATCACTTCGCGATACTCCGGATGCACCGTTCTCGCCACAACAGCTTTATGCCGCCCGGTGACGCGAACCGCCATCATCACGGCCTCAGCCGCGCCTGTCGACCCGTCGTACATACTGGCGTTCGCCACGTCCATGCCCGTCAGTTCCGCGACCATGGTCTGGAACTCGAAGATGGCCTGCAGCGTTCCCTGCGTGATCTCCGCCTGGTACGGCGTATAGCTGGTTAGAAACTCTCCGCGCTGGACCAGAGAATCAATAATCACCGGCCGGTAATGCCGATAAGCTCCCGCCCCAAGAAAGCTGGCAAAATTGGCTGCATTCTTCTGTCCCGCAGCCTTGAAGTAGTCGATGATCTCGCTCTCGCCCTGCTGACGAGGCACATCGAGGTCGCGGTTCAGTCGATACTCGGCGGGGATCACAGAAAACAAATCGTCGATCGATTTCGCACCGATCTCCGCAAGCATCTGTTCGCGTTCGGCAGGTGATTTGGGTAAGTAGCGCATTTCAGCTTCTAGCCTCTAGCTTCTAGCTTTTAGCTAAAAGCCCGTTTGACGTGCCCGAAATTGTTCTCATTTCTTGATGCCACGTCCAGTCTCTCGAAACAGCTAGCAGCTAGAAGCTAGTAGCTAGCAGCAGAAAAGAGGCGCTACGCGCCTGTTTCCTCACTCACAAACTTCTCATAAGCCGCAGCGTCCAACAGCTTTTCAAACTCCGACGGATCAGACAGCTCGACCTTGATAATCCATGTCTCGTGGGGAGCCTCATTAATCTTGTCGGGCGAGTTCTTCAGTTCTTCGTTCACCGCTGTCACGGTTCCACTCACCGGAGAGTAGAGGTCGCTGACAGCCTTCACGCTCTCAACCGACCCAAACGTGGCGTTGGCCGAAACCGAGTCGCCCACCTTCGGTGCATCCACATAAACAATGTCGCCAAGGGAGTTCTGCGCGTAATCGGTGATTCCGACGGTCCCGATTTTGCCTTCGAGCGCGATCCACTCATGCTCACGGGTATAGCGGTAATTCGTGGGATAGGCCATGAACTAAATTCTCCTGCATAGAATAACGAGTCTTCAGTGTACGACTTGCAGCCCGAGGTCGGGACTGAGGAAAAGGCCGGCAGAAAGGGCAGTTTGTACGGAGGGTTACGTTTTCCTAAGCCTCGCGGGGTTGCAAATTGGCCGTGAGCCTTCGAAACTCAAACAGCAACTTGGCCCGCCAACACACGATCATGCCGAAGGCGAGGATAAAGAAGAGCCCCGCCGTCTGCCGTCCATCAAGAAACGTGTCGAAGTACCCGCGCGCAAAGAACCGGACGGCAGCCAGAACCAGCAAAACGGCCAAAAAGGCGCTGGAACGCTTCATCATGACCGTGTCGCCCCGCAGTTCCAGCCGCGTCGTCAGCAGCAAGGGCCAGGCGAGAACCACCGCCCCCAGCAGGAACGCCAATCCTGCCCACTCCCATGGAACGCGAAACGCAGGCACGAAAAACATCGAAAAGCCGGTGGCCATCCCCAGCGGCGGAATCACGATCTTCTTCAGCGAAACCGTGCTGCGCGCCTCACGAAGCCGCCATATCGTAACGGCCACAAGGCCGCCGAGAGACGCAAGAATCGACGGGATGGGGGGAAGAACCATCCTTCCTATTTTATTGGATTGGCCGATCTCGTGCGAGTTTCGTGCGTGAACCCCTTAGCCGTCAGCCATCATTGCAGCGGCGAGTGACTTGAATCGCTGGTCGTCTTCGAACCGTCCACATAGATCGTCGTGCTCGGAACGTGCGGAAAGTTTGCGTAGGGATCGGCACCGGGCACAATCGGCTTCATCTTCGCCCGAAATTCCGCAATGTTCCAACAGTCTCGAGCCTTGTCTGGATTGGCGCCCTGCGCGATGAGCTTACGAGCAACTTCAAGTTCTTGGGTTACACAAGCAGCATTCAGAGCTGTCGCCCCGTTCCAACCCGTTGCATCGACTAGCACTCCCTTCTTCAGAAGTCGTCCGGTGAGGTAGATATCTCCATCAGCAGCCGCATCGACTAGCAGGTTCGGCCCATGTGGTCCCGGCCCAGCGATCTCAACAGTGATGACCTTCCACGCACTGTAAGGAATCAAGGGAATCGCTACAGCCAGAGCTACTACTAAAGCTTGCAGCCAAAGAGCGGCCGCAAGAGGGCCGCCATGTATGACTCGATTCCGGAGCGCAAAAAATAGAAAACTCGCAATCCAGGAGGAACAGCCAAGGAAGCCAAGCGCACCAAGTAGAAGCAGCACGGGAAACACATGGACCATCGAAAAACCAACCATCTGGGGCCCGTCTTTCCAAGTCAGCAGGGTCTGCTCATAGACCAGTCGCAAATCGTACAGCGCGGCCACGGCGAGCACGAACCAGCCAATCACCCGCAGGGGTTGATACCAACGCCGCTCTTCCATCAAGTTGCCCTTGGTCTCTTCGTCCACGCGAATCCCTCGCCACGCTATTTGTCAAAAAACTTCCCCCGCCCCCCATTCGTCCACGGGTCATACCCCGCAGCAAATTCCGCCCGGTGCTGCGTCGACGGGTGGCTGTAGCTCCAGAACTCAATGAACGCATTCGGGTTGGGGTCTTCCAGCCATGCCTCCCCAAGATGATTCATGGTTGAAACCGCTGTCTTTTGCGGATCGGCGACAATCCCGTGGATCGCCTCCTGGCCGTAAACGTCTGCCTCGTGCTCGATATGCCGGCTCACCAGATTGCCGATCGGCGTGCCAGCAAAGCTGGCAAAGTTGATGGTCAGCAGCAACACCACAAAACCGGATGCGCTTCCCAGCGACTCAATCCTCCAGCGCGCCCCGAACCTTCGAACCAGCCAACCGGCAACCTTTGCGCAGGCCCAGAACACAAAGAAGATCCCGATGGCCCCTGCTAAAAGCCCTTTCACGATGTGATTGAGCACATAGTGTCCGCTCTCGTGAGCAAAAATGTAGAGGATCTCGTCATCGGGAACACGTCCGATTGTCGTGTCCCAGACCACGATGCGCTTCGTTGTTCCCAGACCTGTCACATAGGCATTCAGACCGGTCGTCTTCGCGCTCGCTTTCATCAGAAACATCCGGTCTGGCGGAATGCTCGTCCCCGTTCTGGCAACGACCTTTGCCAGCTCCGCCACCAGTGCTGGATTGTTCTTGCTCAGCGGCTCGAATTGGTTGAAGATGCGCTCGCCAAGCGGCTCGGCGAAGGTGATAAATAATCCGACCGGCAGCGCGATCAACCACGCCCAAAACCAGAAGTGGCGAGGCGACCGGCGCACAATCCAATGCACCAGCAGCATGAGCGGCGCCGAAAGGAGCAAAGCGAGACCGAGCGCCTTGGCATGATCCATCAGCCAACTGCCCCATCCCTGCACGCTGATACCGTACGCGAGGCTTACATGATGCCCATACCAATCCAGAGGCAGATCGGCCACCGTCAGAACAACGATGAGGACTGTAAAAAATAGCAGCCCGTGAATCGCCGGCCGGTCAGAAACCCGGCGCGACCATGCTTCCAGCCACACGGCCGCCCCAGATGCCAGCAGAAGCCAGAGCACGCCCAAATCCCAGAGCGGATAAGCAAAACCAAGAATGTTGCGAATGCGATCCAGTGCAATCGCCTTCGCCAACTTTTCTTTCGGCAGGGAATATGCCTGCTTCTTCTGCTGTTGTGAGTCAGCAGATTGCGAATCCGGCGTCTGCAACTCCGCGGCCTCAACGGCGAGCAGACGCATAGGCGCAACCGACGAAGCATTGCGCGGTGCTGTCGCTGCAAAAAGCAGCACAGTACATATCACAAGCAGAGACCGTCCAACCCTCATGGCAAATTTCCTCTTCCCGTGTCGACTCTGCGACAATCGAGCGTAGAAATGCTTCCGACCAGGCCTTCCAGAGTATGACCTATCCTAGCCCTGCCGCCTTGAGGCGGTCCGCCTGCAGACCGCTCCTTTGCGCGGTCATTGTTGTATGTGCGTGCCTGGTCTCGACCATCTCCGCGGCACAATCACCCAGCCCTGCGCTTCTCGATGCGATGACAACCGAGTTGCAGCGCGCCTTCGCGTCTCTCGGCAAGCAGGCACCCGCCAAGGGCGATGCGGCCAGGCAGATGCCCCCTTACTTCCTCAGCTATTCCGTCAGCGATACCAGCGAAGTTTCAATCCGTGCGCAATATGGAGCAGTCACCGACAGCTCAGCCAACCACACCAGGGTAGCCAGCGTGCAGATGCGCCTCGGCGATCCCGCGCTCGACAATACACACGGAAATCATCGTGGATCGGCCGTCAACAGCCTCCAGCTTCCGCTCAGCGACGATCGCGAGGCGCTTGCGCGTTCGCTCTGGATCGCCACCAACGCGGGCTATGGCAACGCTCTCGACAACTATCTGCGCGTCAAGACTGAATCCCAGGTGCGCGCCAAAGAAGAAGACTCCTCGCCCGACTTCAGCCATGAATCCCCGCAGGTCTCCCTCGCCAATCCCGCTCCACCTGTTGTCGTGAATCGCGACGCCTGGGAGCAGCGCGTCAAGTCGCTCTCTCGTCTCTTTCGCGATTATCCCGATGTTTACCGGAACATGGTTGTGCTTTCCGCCCAGAACGAGACCGACTACTATGCATCCTCCGAAGGCTCGCGGGTCGTGGCTCCGCACATCCAGGCACGCCTGATCGTGGTTGCTGCGACTCGCGCTGACGACGGCATGGATCTGTTCCGCGCACAAACGTTCGAAGCCGAAACGGTTGACGGTCTTCCAGCGCAGGCGGTGATGGAAGCTGCGGTTCGCGATCTCGGCAAAAGCCTCGAAGCCCTGCGCAAGGCCCCCATGACCGACCCCTTCAACGGCCCGGCGATTCTCTCAGGTCGCGCGGCGGCGGTTTTCTTTCATGAAGTACTCGGCCACCGTCTCGAGGGCCAGCGCCAGCGCGGCGACGAAGAAGGCCAGACCTTCACCAGGGAACTCAACAAAGAGGTGCTCCCAACATTCCTTTCCGTTGCCGACGATCCCACCCTCACCTCATTCGGCCAGACCTGGTTGAGCGGCAACTACACATACGACGACGAAGGACAAAAGGCGCGTCGTGTCGATCTCATTCAAGACGGTGTGCTCAAGACCTTTCTCATGTCTCGCCTTCCCATCGCCAGCTTCGCTGCCTCAAACGGCCACGGCCGCTCGCAGACTGGCCGCATGCCCACTGGCCGACAAGGCAACCTCATCGTCACGTCTACGAAGACCGTGTCCGACGCCGAGTTGCGCAAGCAACTGCTCGACGAAGCGAAGAAGCAAGGCAAGCCCTACGGCCTCTACTTTGAAGACATCTCCTCCGGCTTCGCGGTTACCACGCGTAATTCGCCGCAGGCCTTCCAGGTCATTCCCCTCGTCGTCTATCGCGTCTACGTCGATGGCCGCCCCGATGAACTTGTCCGCGGCGTCAGCATCGTCGGCACGCCTCTCGCCGCAATGAAGCGCATCCTCGCCACCAGCGACAAGAGCGAGGTATTCAACGGCGAATGCGGCGCTGAGTCCGGTACAGTTCCAGTCAGCGCCGTCGCTCCCGCCATGCTCCTGAGCGAGATCGAAACGCAGCGCCAGCAACAAGGCACAGCCCGTCCGCCCATACTGCCCATCCCCGGCGCCAAGGCCGCGGCCGCCACGAAGGAGGCCCAATGAACCTGCTTCGTCCCTCTGCATTGTTCGCCGCGATTGTTTTTCTTTTCACCAGCCTCGGCGCTTCGCGACCGGCAACCGCGGAAGCCACTCGAGCAGACGCCGAAAAAGACCCGGTCCTCAAGGCCATGCTCGAAGAACTGGACCGCAGCATGTCTCGCCTGCAGCTCCCCGGATTCGAAAAGCCCTTCTTTATCGAATACCGCATTGAAGACGTTGATGACTTCGAGACCAAGGCCGCGTTCGGCGCAAGCCAGGGACTGCAACGTACTCATCAACGTATAGCCCGCATCACCGTGCGCGTCGGCGATTACAAAATCGACAGCTCCGCCCCACGCGGCGACGGCGCTCTGGAACTCACCGCGCTCGGCGACGATCCAATCGCGCTGCGCTCTACCCTCTGGTCTGCCACCGATCAGGCATACAAAAACGCGCTGCCTGCCTACGCGCAAAAGCAGGCCGCGCTCAAGCAAGTGCAGACTCCTCCACAAGCCGATGACTTCAGCAACGAGAAGCCTGTCATCTCGCTTGCTGCCCCGCTCAAACTCACTTTGGATGAGCCCGCGTGGGCCGATCGAGTGGCCCGCGACAGCGGAATCTACCGCACGGATGCTTCAGTCAATGCCGAGCAAAGAGACGTGCAATACTCCTCCACAACCTTTCATGCGCGCGTCACCACCACCTTCCTCGTAAACAGCGAAGGCACCATCGTCCGCAAATCCGATAGCAGCTATCAGGAGTCGATTGGCGTTGGAACCCAGGCCGCCGATGGAATGCATCTCGATCGTTCCTACGCCTCATCCGGCGTTATGCTCAAGGACCTCGACAGTCCCGAAGACTTCAAGAAGCGCGCCGTCACGCTCATCGCCTCACTCGCCGACTTGCGCAAGGCCCCCGTCGTCGACGAGGAGTATCACGGGCCCGTGCTATTGAGCGCCGATTCCAGCGCCGACACGTTGCGTATCCTGTTCGCACCCGGAGTGCTTGCCACGCGCCCTAAGCTTGGCACCGAGGCACGCACCAACGGACCCTTCGCATCCAGCTATCACGCTCGCGTGCTGCCTGATTTCATCGAAGTTGTTGATGATCCCGGCTTGAAGAGCTACGACGGCAAAGGCCTGATCGGCGCCTACAACATCGACGACGAGGGCGTTCCAGCACAATCGGTGAAAGTCGTCACCGACGGACGCCTTGAGAACTATCTCATCGGCCGTGTGCCTGTTCGCGATTTTCCTCAATCGAACGGGCACGGTCGCGCCGGTGTTACTGGCCCGTCCAGCCCCGCCATCGGCGTAATGAAAATTACTGCGAAAGACGGCATCTCAGACGATGATCTGAACCGCAAGCTGACTAGCCTGGCCAAAGATCGCGGCCTCAAAAGTGTCTACGTCATCTCCACGCTCGGAGCCGGATTGACTCCGCGCCTGCTCTACAAAGTCGATCTCGATGGAAAGCGCGAATTGGTTCGCGGAGCCGCGCTCGACGATCTGGATCAGCGCGCTCTTCGTTCCAGCGTGCAGGCCGCGGGCAAAGATCTTTGGGTCGCCAACTACTCAGGTGACGTGCCGCAAACGATTCTGGCGCCTGCAATACTGCTTGACGACGTAACCGTTCGCCGCGCCAACGAGAAAAACGAGAAGCTTCCCTTTTATCCGCCACCTGATTAGCACCGCGTCACTTGCAGCGGCTGGAATTGCCCCTCAATCGAGCCGCGTCAAATAAGCCGTGCCTTCATCCGGCTGAATGCGGCGCGCCATATCTTCAGCCTGCTCGCGGTCGTCACCTCCGGGCCGTATCCGCACCCAAAAGCTTTTCTCTCCTGGGAACTCGATCACCCGCGAGCCGGGATATTTATCCAGCAATTTATCCTTCAGCTTGTTCGCATTCCGCTCACTCGTCAGCGGACCAATCTGCACGCACCACCGGCCACCCGTGTCCACGGGCTTCGGCGTTTGATAAACATCAATTCGCACCCGGGTGGTTCCGATGCGATACAAGCCGATTGATTTTGCCGAGGCGGGACTGAGGTCCAGAATCTTGTCGGGAACAAAAGGGCCGCGATCGCTGATTCGCATTGCCGAGGATTGTCTCGTCGCCAAATTTGTAACCACGATCAGCGATCCCATCGGAAGCGTTCGATGCGCCGCCGTCAGCGCGTCGTCTCTGAACACCTGCCCATTCGCAGCTTTACGCCCCTCGTAAGGAGCCCGATACCACGTGGCCGAGCCCTCTTGGCTGAATAAGGGACGATGCGTCAGCACGAAATCCTTATCGTCCACGCTCACCCCGCCAACGGGAACCGGCGTGATGGGGATACGCCCTGTCCCCGTCGTTGGCGGCGGGGGTGACGGATTTCCAGTTGTAGTTTCGGGATTTGAGGCAGGTGGATATCGCGACGGCGCAGTGGCGACCGGCGGCAGCGGTGCTGCGTTCTTGTGATGCCCGCATCCGGCGGCCAGCAGCAGCGCGACCGACAATCCCAAATCCGCACGCAATTCGCCGCGCGCTATTCGTCCCCACACTTACCATCAGGCGCGCGGGCCCTTGGCCTGGTTGTGCGCTTCGTCCATCCGATCGGCAAGATTGCGCAGAGTATCCGACATCTTGCGCATCGCCGAGATCGATTCGCTTCGCACCTGCGGAATCACGGCATCGTTCACATAGCCAATCGCGTGGCGCAGTTCCATCTCGATCAGTTCGATGGCTTCTTCGATTCGGCGACCTACGCCGCCCGGTGGTGGTCCTGGTGGAGGAGGATAAGTGCTCATGGCGAACTACCTCGTCTCTAGTCTGGAACGCGTAGAACGCCGCGTCAATGCCACGACCGTCGTTCAGACCACTCCGCGTGCTGCGAAGGTCAACACCCCCGATTGCCGCTCGCACCAAAAGGAACAGGAATCGGCAACTGGTTCTCTGCTCCGGGCATATCTTTCGCATCCAATCAGCGTCGAACCAAATAGCGGCGGCTGTGTTGAGTCGCGCAAGTTTGACAACGGTTTTCTCATACAGCGTTGCATTACTATCCATAAATTTCTCTATCCAATGAGGGCCGGGCCAGTGGGTGACTTGCCAAGCGACGACCAGATAAACCGCAAATGTGCGTGTCGAAATGCGACCAACCCTCGCACTTTCTTGGCGATCGCGATTCAGTTCCTCCTCCCTCCTCTCCTCCTGTTCGCGACCAATTCCTGGGCCGGTCAGGCCGAACTTGCAAATCCCGCGGCTTCCCTGCCCGACGCACCCTTGCCGCTGATCACACTCGAAGGATCAAGGAGCCCCTGCCGAGTCGTGACCAAATCCGAATCCGCCGGCGCGTTGATGACCGCTTCAGCCGCATCAGCAGCCAGGTCCCTGGCCGGCACCGCGCCCGGCGCAGGAATAGCGCCGGCCACGAGTTCAAACCTGCCTCCGCCCTGTTCGCCGCCCCCGTCTTCAGACAGCTTCTTTCAGCGATTCGTTAATGGCCCGGAGGTCAAGCCCCTCACTCCCAGGGAAAAAGCAGGCCTGGCTTTCAGAAACATCCTTGACCCTTTCAACGCCCTCACAATTCTCGGCACCTCTGCCGTGGCCATCGGAACGGACTCTCATACCGCCTACGGCCCCGGACTGGGCGGCTTCGCTCGCAACGTCGGCGTCAGCTACACACAAGACATCACGGGTGAATTCTTCGGGACATTTCTGATCCCGTCCATCGTCCACCAGGACCCGCACTACCACCGCATGCCGAACGCTTCAATCCCCCGCCGTTTCAGCCATGCCATCATTCAAGTGCTCTGGACACAGGGCGATAACGGCAAAGGCATGATCAACTATGCCAACGTGTTCGGCTTTGCCATCTGCGACGAGATCAGCAACCTCTACGTCCCGGGCAGAGAAACCGACCTCGGGGCCAGCGCTGCGCGATACGCTACGGGTTTCGGTTTTGCCCCGATCGACAACTTCATTACGGAATTCCTGCCCGATGTCGCCAGCCACATCCATGTCCGCGTGGTGATCATCCAGCGCGTGATCAATAATGTTGCCAAGAACGGAATCTGAGTCTTCCATGCCCCGACCTCAACCGGCCTAAAGCATTGGAATCCAACGCGTTTGCACCTGATTTGGATTCCGTTCGGCCCCCTCCTGTCGCCATTCAGGCATGGATTCTGCCATTCGCTGCACCTTCGTTGGGTTGACCGGCACCCGCGGTTACTCTTGTACTGAGTTTTTAGCCCTTGCCCGACGTCCAACGTCGACGAGGGTCTCGCCAGACGGCCAAAGCCGCAGACGATTCTTTTCTAAGGAGATCCAGACACATGTCCAAAGCGATCAAGTACGCAGAGAAAGCCGCCGTCTACGCGGCCAAGGGCGCCTGGGTGGTCTATGAGCGGTTAAACCGCATCAGCCCCAACCCGTCGTTTACCCCCAAGTGGAGCGACAAGCCCCTGCAGAAGAGCTGGCAGAAGGAAAAGCCACCCCTTGGCTGGCCGCGCACGACAGACTCGCTCTGTCCCAAGTGCGTCCCTGAGATCCGCAAGCAGATCCTCGACGGCAAACTGCCTCACGAAGTTCTCCTGAACGAAAAAGTCGGCGAAATCAAGGCCCAGATCATCGAACGCGACGGCAAGATCCTGATGATCAAGGACTGCCCCAAGCACGGCCACTTTGAAGACGTGATGTCCATCGACACCAAGTTCTTCAAGCACCTTGAAGAGAGCTTCCCCGGCCGCGACATTCGCGCCCATGGCGAAGGCGACAAGAATCTGCACAACCACGGCACATCGACCGTCACCCACGGTCGCGGCTCGGTTCTCACCATCGATCTCACCAACCGCTGCAACATGATGTGCGACCCCTGCTTCATGGACGCCAACCAGGTCGGCTTCGTACACGAACTCACCTGGGAAGAAATCAAGACCATGCTCGACAACGCCATCACCATCAAGCCCAAGCGGCAGATGAGTGTTCAGTTCTCTGGCGGCGAGCCGACATTGTCTCCTTACTTCCTCGACGCAGTCGCCTACAGCCGCAAGGTTGGGTACAACAGCGTGCAGGCAGCCTCCAACGGCATCGAGTTCGCCAAGTCAAAGGAACTGTGCCGCGCAGCCGCTGAAGCCGGTCTCCGCTACGTCTACCTCCAGTTCGATGGCATCGGCAACGCTGCCAACTCGCATCGCAAGGTCGGCAACCTGTTTGATGTAAAGCTGCAGGCCATCAACAACCTGCACGAAGCCGGCGTCGACATCGTTCCGGTCACGACCATCATCAACGGCATCAACAACGAGCAGGTCGGCCGCATCATCGAGTTTGCGCTCGACAACCCCAAGAAGATCAGCTTCCTGAGCTTCCAGCCGGTCAGCTTCACCGGCCGCGACGAAGACATTTCCGAAGAGCGCCGCGTTGCCCAGCGTTACACTCTTTCGCACATGGCGCACGACGTCAAGAAGCAGGTCGGTCTCGGTGAGCCCGAGCGTGACTGGTTCCCCATCAGCTTCATGAGCACCTTCTCTGACTGGGCCGATCTGATTCATGGACCGACAGCCGAGTGGGGCCAGCTCTCCTGCGGTTGCCACCCCAATTGCGGCATCGGCATGGCTCTCATGATCGATAAGGAAACCAAGGAAGCGGCCCCTGTCACGGCCTTCCTTAACATGAATATCGTGGCCAAGGATCTGGCCAAGGTCAATGACGCGGCCCGTGGCAAGTGGCTCTCCGTCATCGGCTTCGGTCTCGCGCTTCTGCGCAACTACGATCCGTTCCAGGCACCCACACACTTCAAGATCACTGACATGCTCAAGAAGATGGACAAGACCTTCAACGCAACCGGCAGAGACTACGGCAGCGTTAAGGGTGACCGCACCATCAAGGACATCGAGAAGCGCCGTTCCGATCGCTGGAACTTCCTCTTCATCGCCGGCATGTGGTTCCAGGATCTGTTCAACTACGACTTCCGTCGCACCGAACAGTGCATCATTCCTTACGCCACGCAGGAAGGCGAAATCAGCTTCTGCGCCTATAACACTGGCGTGGGCTGGCGCAACATCATTGAGAAGATGCACATGACCGCTACCCTCACCAAGTGGTACGAGGAACACGGCCGTCACGAAATCTTCGCCGGCGGCAAAAAAGTTGGCATGACGCATGTTGGCCACGACCTGGCCCTCAACATGGAGCACGTCAACTCCGAAGCCAATCACACGCTCGACAATCTCGGAATCGCCAAGAATGCCCGCGAAGAAAAGCTTCGCGCCCGCAACCTGACGACTGCCGACAAGGTCAAGACCGATGCCGAGAACGCCCGCATGGCCAAGCTCTATCGCGAGCACGTTCTAGGTGAAAAGCCGGTCGAAGGCCTCGTT
>CAVTUP010000020.1:0-49045 GCA_963737915.1 uncultured Acidobacteriaceae bacterium
AGAAGGCGATTGGATTCTTTGAGGACGATGATCTGGCTCCGGTTACTGCAGAGACGCGGGCCGCCGTGAATGACGCGGCTGCAGCCTGCGGGATGCGGGCTTTCGCGTCGAGCCGTTCAGGCCGAGTACCTTGGAGTTGTTGCGACGGCTGTGGTGGAAGTTTTTCGTGCAATGCGGAGCGATGTTTTATGCGCCGACGATTCGAGGCAAGGAGAGCCTGCTGAGTCCGATCTTCAAGGAGTTTCTGGGGATTGCGGGTTCGGTGGCGCCGCTGACGGCGGTTGAGTTGCTGGATGCGTGGGCGGAGTTGGATCTATTGCGCGGCAAGATGCTTGCGGAGATGAGCCGAGTATGCGGTGCTGCTTTGCCCGGTGGCGAGTGTGCCGGCGTGGAAGCACGGAGAGCGGTCCTGGATGATTGAGGGCCGCACGGTTGAGTACCTCGATGCGGTGCGGCATACGCAGTGGTTCAATGCGTTGGCAGCACCGGCGGCGGTGGTCCCGGTGGGGCGTTCGCCTGAGGGGTTGCCGATCGGAGTGCAGGTGGCGGCGCGGCCGTTTGACGACGAGACGGCGATTGGCGTTGCAGCGATTGTAGATGCGGCGTTTGGGTACCGGGCGCCGGCGATGGCGCAGGATTAAGTCAGATCGCACTTGAGACGGGCTTTCCCACCCATTTCGAAGAGGCCAAAATCGAGCCCAGACACCCACCTCCGATTATCGGGAAGTCAAGTTCATACATCACAGACAAATGTTCATTGCCCCGCTAAAAACGGAGTGGCAGGTGCGGTAAGACGCTGATAACGCACCTCCACCTTTGGATGGAGGCGTGGCATGGACGATCGCGATAGTCTGACGCTTCCCCGGAATGGAGCGCAGAAGGTGCGCGAAAGTTGGCAGAAGCACTTTGCCGAGACACCGGATGTTTTAAAGAGTTCTGAGCACCAGCAAACAGTGGTGCCGGTGTTGGATCTGAAAATCGGCGGGGACGACTTTATCACCATGGCCGGACCCTGCTCGGTTGAGACCGAGGTCCAGCTCATCACCACTGCCATTCACGTTTGCCAAGGCGGCGCACGCATTCTTCGCGGAGGCGCTTTCAAGCCACGCAGTTCTCCCTACGCATTTCAAGGTCACGGCCTCGAAGGCCTGAAGATGCTGGCGCGCGCTCGCGAGGAGACGGGTCTTGCGATTGTGACGGAGGTCATGTCGGAAGACGATGTGTCGCTGGTGGCTGAGTACGCGGACATCTTGCAGATCGGCTCACGCAACATGGAGAACTTTACGCTGCTGGAAACGGCGGCACGCTCCGGCCGTCCGATTCTGCTGAAGCGCGGAATGATGGCCACGGTTGCCGATATGTTCCGATCGGCCCAGGTCGTGCTCGACAACGGAAACCCCAACGTCATTTTGTGTGAGCGCGGCATCCGCACTTTTGAGACATCGACGCGCAACACGTTCGACATTGCCACGATTGCGTTGATCAAGGAGATCTCGCATCTGCCCATCATTGCCGATCCGAGTCACGCGGCCGGGCATCGCGACCTGGTGCCTCCGTTAGCACGGGTGGCGGTGGTGGCGGGCGCGGATGGGCTGATCGTTGAAGTACATCCGAACCCCGACAAAGCCTGGAGCGACGGCGAGCAGTCTCTGACATTTGCAGAATTTGACGAGATGATGTTGTCGCTCGAACCCTACATTGCGCTGCGCAGTGCAGCAGTCGACAGTCGCCCGATGGAGGCTGTTGGATGAGGGTCTGGGTCAAGTTGTTGTGCACTGTGGGATGCGCGGTGTTGCTGTTGCCGATCTGTGGGTTCGCTCCCGATTTATCACAAAAGATCGGCGCCGACGTGATTGTGACCGCTGCCCCAAGCTTCTCGCCGCTCGCCGCATTGCGAGGCGGAGAGCGGTTTCCGAAAGGCGCGCAATTGCTGCTTGTTCACGAGGGAAAAGCGGAGCCGCTGATTGCGGGATTTGCTGCAAGCGCGGACGCGAATGTTTCGTTCGATGCTCAGAAGGTGTTGTTCGCCGGTAAGAAACTAGCCGGTGACCCATGGCAGATATGGGAACTGACGCTCGTCGGATCGTTCGGTGCGACAGGTGACTACGGGTTCGACAGACGCGATACGGCCGTTGTATTTGCCGGGGTGGCGGCTGGTGTACGCGTTGCGAACTGCGAAGGGTTTTCAACTGCAGTCGGCGCGATTGGTTGATTCAAAGGCATTGGAAGAGATAGAGCCGGCGGGGTCTCGCGCGATTCTGCCGCTGACATATCTGAACGCGAGTGCGGTTCCAGCGGATGTGCTGGCGGATGGGCGCATCTTGTTCGAAGCAGGATTTCCGCTTGGTGTCGGAGCAACTCCGGAGCTGTTTCTGGTTTATTCGGATGGCTCCGGAGTGGAATCGTATCGCTGCGACCACGCGACCATAGGTCCGAATGGGCGCGGGCGCTGGGGTGGCAAGCAGTTGGCGTCAGGGGATGTGGTATTCACGCAGGGGGCCGGACTGGCGCGTTTACTTCGCCCCTGGCGCACGAAGAGCGGGTTGTGATTCCACATTATTCCGAATATGCGGGCGGGGTTGCGGAAACGGCCTCGGGGGCATGGTTACTGAGCGCTCGCGAATCAGAGAACGCGAAGTTTGCGTTACGGCTGTGGAAGCCAGGTGCGGCGTCGCTCGAGACAGTGCTGGCGCGTAGCGACGACAACCTGGTGGAGCCGGTGGTGATTGCGCCGCGCGAAAGGCCCAGGAGGCATCCTTCGGCTCTGCACGATTGGGACTACGCAAACCTGCTTGCGCTGGATGCGCGCGTTTCGCGTGACGGTGCACTGAAGGGGACGCCGGCATCGGTGCGGCTTGAGAAGCAGGATGCGGCTGGTCACGCGGTTGTGATTGGGACGGCGCCGGTGGAAGCGGATGGATCTTTTTTTGTGAAGGCGCCGGCAGATCAGGCTATTCGATTTGCGTTGCTGGATGCGAATGGCGCTGTGTTGCGGCAAGAGCATGGGTGGTTTTGGATTCGGCGCGGGGAGCAACGCTATTGCGTTGGGTGCCATGCGGGGCCAGAGCGCGCGTCAGAAAATCGCGTACCCGCGGTGCTGCTGCGCACGACTACGCCAGTTGATCTCACTGGCACGGCGCAGCATTCGATGCCGGGAGGCAATTGAAGTGTTATCTCGTTTTCTTATATCTCTCGTAGCAATTGGGTCTCTGTATGCGGGGCAGGCGAGTGCGCTGGCTCAGGCGGCAGGGACGAAGAGTGCAGAGCAGGCCAGCTCGGTGGGGCAAGCGGCGGGTTCGTCATCCACGATTCGATTTGAAGATGCAAGCGACAAGGCCGGCATCAATTTTGTTCACAGCTTTGGTTCGGCGCAACTGGGATCCCTGCTGGAAGGCACCGGCGCTGGCTGCGTGTGGCTGGACTACAACAATGACGGCCTGCCTGATCTCTACGTCGTGAATGGACGTCCGCTGGATGACTCTGTGCATCCGCATCCACTGAAGGTGAAGCCGGATCCTTTGCCGCACAATCATCTCTATCGCAACGATGGGAATGGCCGATTTACAGATGTGACGGATAAGGCCGGGCTCAACCCGGATATGTATGCGGTAGCCGTGACGGCGGCGGATTACGACAACGACGGATTTGTCGATCTGCTGGTAACGGGCTACGGCAAGACGATTCTTTACCACAATGACGGTAACGGTCACTTCACCGATGTAACGGCGAAGGCTGGCATAAAGGTTGACGGGTGGGCGATCAGTTCCACCTGGTTGGACTACGACAAGGATGGTTGCGTTGATTTGTTTGTGGGCCGCTATGTGAAGTTCGATCCAAAATATCGGGCATATTATGCGGCAGACAACTACCCTGGGCCGCTTGACTACGAGGGAGAAACGAACCAGCTGTATCACAACAACTGCGACGGAACGTTTGCCGATGTCTCGGACAAGTCGGGGATCGGCGCGTTCGTTGGGCGCACGATGGGCGTGACGGCAGGAGATTTTGATAACGATGGCTGGGATGACATCTACGTAGCCAATGATCGTACGGAGAACTTTCTGTTTCGCAATAAACATGACGGGACGTTTGAAGAAGTTGCGAACGATACGGGCACGGCGTTTGGACAAAATGGGGAGTCGACCTCATCGATGGGACCGGTTTTCGCGGACCTTGAGGGACGGGGCGTTCTCGACCTGTGGGTCACGGATGGGCACTACAACCGATTGCTGCACAACGCGGGAAAGACAGGGTTCGAGGACCTGGGCGCCACCAACGGAGTTTCGCAGACGAACGCGCAATACGTGAGTTGGGGGACCAGCATTGATGACTTCGACAATGACGGGCTGCCAGACATACTGATTTTTCACGGCGGATTGATTCATCTGATTCCGCAGGAGCACACGCTATTTCGCGGACTGGGGAACGGGCGCTTCGCGGATGTTTCGCTGGCGGCCGGGCCGGTATTGAGTGAACGCACGGTCGCGCGGGGCGCGTGCTTCGGAGACTACGACAATGACGGCAAGGTGGATGCGTTCCTTGTGAATCTGGGCGCAAAGGGAACGTTGGTACACAACGTGTCGACGAATTGGGAATACCGGGCACTGGATTTCCATCAAGCTCACGGGCACGAAAAGTAATCGCGATGGCATTGGAGCGCGCGTTGAAGTGTTCGCAGGCGACAAACGCTGGACATCGGAGCGTGTAGCCAGATCGGGCTATTTGTCGCAGAACGATGGCAGGTTGCATTTTGGATTGGGATCGGCGACCGACGATTGACAAGATTGTTGTGCGCTGGCCCAGCGGCCGCGAGCAGACGCTGGAAAAGCAGGCCGTAGATCGCGTGCTCTCAATTGAGGAGCCGAAATGAATCGGCTCAATCATCGCAGGTTGCGAGCGGGGTTGCTCGCAGGGCTGACGGCGCTCGGTGTGGCGCTGCTCGGCGTTGGGCTGTGGTCCGGGAAAACGGCGCGCGCAGCAGGATCTGCGGTGGTTGGCGACGTTCTCAATTACGCGTCGCCGGTGGAAATGCTGTTTTCGCCGGACGGGGCGAGGCTCTACGTACTTTGTCAGCAGAGTGGAGAGGTGCGAGTGCTGGATGCGGCCACCTATTCGCCGATCAAGAACATTGCGGTTGGCCGCACGCCGCGAGGGCTTTCCTTTTCGGCAAAGGGAGATCGGTTGTTTGTTGCGAACTCGTGGGACGATACGGTTTCGGTGATTGATACGCAATCTCTTGACGTGACGTCGACGTGGCCCGTGGGCGCGGAGCCTTCAAACGTCGTGGAAGACCGAGAGGGCAAGCATCTATTTGTTGCCAATCGTATTTCGAACGATATTGCGGTTCTGGATGCGCAGACGGGTGTCGAAGAGAAACGGCTTGCGGGCGGGAGAGGCGCGAGCTACATCACGCCGTCTGCGGACGGTAGCAGGCTGTATGTCACGCATGTTTATCCGAATACGACTCCGCACCGTACTGCTCCCGAGTCAGAGATTACGGTGATCGACACCGCTCGTGCCGTGGTCGCGGAGCGGATTCCGTTGCACAGCATTGCGCATGGATTTCATGTTGCGATTTCGACGGATGGCCGTTTGGGAGTAGCAGCAGGACTGCATCCAAAGAATCTTGTGCCTTTGGCGCACCTGGAACACGGCGGCGCATTTGCAGACACGCTTACGCTGTTTGGGGCAGACGTTGGCAAGCCGGTGGAAGTGCCGTTGGATGAACTTGAGCGCTATGCGGTGCGGCCTTTTGGCGTGGCGATTGCTCCGGACAAATCGCGCATTTATGTTACGTGCGGCGGTTCGGAAAATGTGACCGTGATCGATGTGCAGCGGCTGCTTCGCTACGTTCATACACATTCGGGGCCGCTTGCGCAGGATCTATCGGCAAGCGCCAACTACGTGATGACGCGGATTGCAGTCGGTCATGACCCGCGCGGATTGGCATTTTCGCACGATGGGCAGAAGTTGCTGGTGGCAAATCGACTTGACGATACGATCAGCGTGATCGACAGGCGGACAAATCGAGTGGCATCGACTATTCCTATGGCTGGTCCAAAGCAGGTATCGGTGCTTCGCAAAGGCGAGCAGACGTTTTATACAGCCCGATATTCCTTCCAGGGCCAGATGGGGTGCGCGAACTGCCATATCGATTCGACCTTCGACGGGCTCACCTGGGATCTTGAGCCGGACGGGTTCGGTCGCGATGTTGTGGACAACCGGCCCATCGAAGCTGTGAGAGATACTGAACCGTTTAAATGGAACGGCGGCAATCCCAATCTTCCTACCGAGTGCGGCCCACGAACTGAGAAATATTTCTGGCGTGCCGAAAACTTTGATGACATTACCCTGACGGACCTGGTTGTTTATGTCCGCGGACTGCAAGCGAGACCCAACCGGTGGCAGCAAGTTGATGGGCACCTCACGCCCGGGCCAGGAGCGGGGCAAGGCGCTGTTCGTTCGCGAGGTCGATAAGTTTGGCAATGCGATTCCGGAAACGAATCGTTGCTCGTTTTGCCATAGCGGGCCCAGGGGAACGAGTCAGAAGTCCTTTGATGTCGGGACAAGGAAGGCGACCGACAACACGGGCGTTTTGGACACTCCGCAACTGACGAATATCGCGATTACGGGCCCCTATCTGCATGACGGGTCCGCTTCAACGCTCGAGGAGATATGGACGATTTTCAATCTCCAGGACAAGCACGGACGCACGAACGATCTGACCAAGGACGAACTCAACGACCTGATCGAATATCTGAGGACGCGATGATGAAGTTTGCGTGGAACAAAGTTGCATTGATAGTGGCCGGCACATTGGCGATGGGGGCATTGGTGCATGGAGCGCCTCCGCAGATGCCGCGCTTCCGGTTTGAAAACTTTACGACCGCCAACGGACTGCCCGACAATCACGTGTTTTCCGTGCTGGTGGATGGAGACCGGATATGGGCGGGGACTGAGAATGGGCTGGGGGTTTACGAAAATCATCAATGGAAGACATACACGACAAAAGACGGGCTGGCGCATCGCGCGGTGCTTTCTTTGTCGCTCGATAAACGCACCGGCGATGTGTGGGCAGCGACGATGGGCGGGTTGAGCCGCGTCTCGGGCGGGCGCATCGATTCCTATACACAACTGAACTCGGGCTTGAGTAATGACGTCGTGTACGGCGTGTCCGTTGAGGGCGAAAACGTGTGGGTGGCGACCGCAGCAGGAGGGTGCCGTCTCGATCTGCATACGAATCAGTGGACCCTCTATAACGAGCGGAACACACCGATGTTTGAGATATGGGTGTACGGAGTCACGGCGACACCAAGCAAGGTTTATTACGCGGTGTGGGGCAGCGGCATACTTGGAGTACGACCAGAAGAAGAAGACGTGGGACAAGTACGACGATCCGGATGGCGAGACCGAAATGGTACTCTTCAAGGATCAGGGGTTGATCCATGAGATCACGACATCCGTGAGCTACGTGGATAATATTCTTTGGGCGGCGACGTATTTCGGCGACAGCCGATATGACGGCCGGTACTGGCACAATTTTTTGACCAAAGACAGCGGACTTCCCTCGAACTTTACAAATGTGGTGAAAGGCGTTGACGCCAAGCGTGCATGGTTCGGCACCGACAAGGGGCTGGCCTACTACGATGGCGTGAATTGGGCTGTCTATCGTCCTTCGCTCACGAACGGAAAGCCGGAGATGACGGTGCGCGATGCGCAGGGAACCGTTACGCCCGTCGTTGTAAGCACCGCGCCGGCACATAACTACGTTTTAGGAATTGATTTTCAGGGCAGCGATATTTGGGTTGCCACAGCCAAGGGATTAAGCCACGGGATTCATCAGCCATAAGGAGCTATCAAAATGATTGCATTTTCAGAAATTCTAGATACTATCGCGCACGCGCCGATTCAGAAGCGTGCAATGACCAATCTTGGAGTACTCAACGAGGCCTATGCGTATGCGAAGCCGAGCTCGTTTTCGCGGGGTATGCGGATCGACCTGAATGGGCTGACCATCCTGCTGATTTCAGGCACGGCCTCAATCGATGAGAACGGCGTGAGCGTACACATCGGCGACTTCAGTGCCCAGCTCAAGCGCACGTTTGAAAACATTACGGGCCTGCTTGAGAGCGAAGGCTGCACCTGGCACGACATCGTTCGCACCACTTGCTACCTGCGCGATATCGATCGCGATTACGACGTGTTCAATGCTGAGCGCACGGCTTTCTTCAAAGCACAGGGCCTTGATCCGTTGCCAGCTTCGACCGGCATCCAGGCGCACCTTTGCCGTCCGGAGTTGCTGATCGAGATTGAAGCAATCGCCATGTTCCGCACAGAAAAGGTTGCAGGCACGAAGGAGTAGTTGCAATGGGTAAGGGATGGTGGTTGGCTGCGGCCTGCATGTTGGCCGTTGGTACTGCGGCAAATGTTTCAGGGCAGGAAGCGAAGAAGGGGAATGGCGCTTGCGAGTGCGGCGCCCATCCGCCAGGGCCGCCGAAGGATCGCGTTGTTGTGCCTTATGCGGGCGAACCAAGCGATTTGAGCCCGTATGAGAAGTTTGCCAAACCTTACGATCTCAACTACACACATCCCAATATCTACGTTGGTTCAGGGCGGGACATTCCTGAACCCAAGAACCTGACGGAAGTGCGAATCGGTTTCTTCGGCCCAATCGAGCACAGCCCCGAACAGGTATTTGGGTTGCGGATGTTGCACGGTGCGCAGTTGGCGGTGGAAGAAGCGAACGCTCGCGGCGGGTACGGCGGCAAGCCCTTCAAGCTGATGCTTCACAATGACTATGACAACTGGCAGGCGAAGACGGTGTATGGCGAAGACAGGCCTACAGATCCAACAATCTGGGGTTCGGCTTCGAATGAAGTTGTGAAGATGGTTTACGACGACGAGGACTGGGCGATGTTTGGCTCCATCAGTTCCGAGTCGACCCATATCGCTCTTCGCGTGGCGTTGAAGGCAGAGATTCCTGTCGTCAATTCGGCTTCGACAGATCCGACCATTCCGGAGACCTACATTCCCTGGTACTTTACCGATCTGCAGGATGACCGGGTGCAGGGTCTTACGCTGGCGCGAAGGATTTATACAGAACTCGGACTGAAGCGGGTGGCGCTTGTTGCGCGTGAACAGTCGTTACGGCCGTTTTGGAGTCATCAAGTTTCGCGACGCGTCGCGGCGGCTGGGACATCCGGTGGTCATCGAGCAGAAATTTTTGCCGGGCGATAAGGACTTTACCCGGGCTTTGAAAATTATTCAATCTTCGCGCGCGGATGCCATCGTGTTGTGGACGGATGAGATTCCGGCGGCGAACATTTTGAAGCAGATGAAAGCGCTGGGAATGAAGCAGCGCGTGTTTGGCTCCTATCGAACGCTGGGGCCCGAGTTGCTGGCGGAGGCTGGTGACGCTGCAGAGGGATTTGAGGCCGTGTTTCCATACGACCCCAATCGCAACGATCCAGCGTGGCTCGAATTTAACAGCCGCTTCGAGGCACGCTTTCATGAGAAGCCGGAGCAGTTCGCGGCCCTTGCCTATGATGCAATGAATGCGCTGTTGCATTCCATTTGCAGGGCGGGGCTGAATCGCGCCCGGATTCATGACGCGCTGGCCGACATCGACAAGTACGACGGTGTCACCGGGCACATGGTGTTTGATCCGAATCTGAAAAACGTTCAACCCATGTATCTGGGTACGGTGCGCAATGGCGCGATCAGTTACCGAGTCGCGTTGATGGAAAAGGAAGCACCTGAGGCGCGGCCAACGCAGTCTGCGCGGGTTGAGGGCACGGAATCGAAGGAGAAGGTTCCTTACGCGCGCGTTGGGGAAGAGGGAGTGCAATTTGTGGGGCCGCGTCGGTCGGATCAAATGTCGGGACCGATGAACGTGGTGTTGTTCGGGCCCAAAGCGGAACAGGTTGCAAAATCGGCGGAGCTACAAAGCCAACTGGCCGCTGGTGACGCGAAGGGGCGGCAGTGGGCGATACTGCCGGTGGCGAGCGACCAGAATTGGGGCGCGGCTTCGACGCAGCTCGTTCATGCGTTGATGGATGAGCACGCGCTGGCAGTCATCGCTCTCGATCGCGATGCCGCGCATCTGGCCGAGCAGTTGGCGTTGAAGGCATTTGTGCCGGTGCTGGCGCTGAGCAGCGATAAGGCGCTGACTTCGACAAATATTCCGTGGATATTCAGATTGCCCGCTACGACTACTCCTGCTGCTGCGTTGCAACTCATCAAGGTGGCTTTCGAGAGAGCGGAGCAAATCCGGAGCGGCTTCGCGATGTACTTGCTTCTGGCGATCAAGTGGCGGGAGTTGCGTTTCTGCCGACAGGTGAGCCGAAAAGGCCGTAGGCACTTAAAAGAGCCTGACGAAAGAGCGACGAGCAGAAAAAGGTCAAAAGGCAATACACAAAAAGAAGAGGCAGCCGATGAAAGGCTGCCTCTTTCGCTAAGTCGCACTTGTTTGGTTTACGGCAGATAGTAGCGGAACGACGTCCAGAACATGTTGTCGATTCCCTTGCGCCGATGCCAGCGGCACCGGACCAGCCGTTACGTTCCGCATAGCCGTACTGAATGGCTTGGCGCAGGCGGCCGTGCTCGCCTCTGTAGATGTCGTACCAATAGCCGCCCGTGATCTCTTGTACATTGCGGGTTTGCGCTCCGCAGGAGCCGCCAGGATAGTAGCCGGTAGAGCTGCCATTGAAGCCTGGGTTTGATGTCGACGTTGCAGGATGAATTGTTCGTCAACCGCGAGCCGTAGCCGACTGCTGCGAGGGCCGGTGTTGCCCAGTGACCGCCCCACGTTCCGCCAGCCGCGATGTCTGCAGGTGGGCTTTGCGGTGCATGCAAAGGGCGTGACCGCGGTTTGGGCAGAATGTTGCCGTGGGTGCGCCGAGCGTTGTCGTCCCGGGTTTGCGTAGTCGGTGCGGCTTGCGTAATCGGTACCGTAGTTGAAGTAGACCAACAGACGCGGACTTGGGTTATCTCAAGAGTGCCAACCCAGAGGTTGTGAATCGCCGTGAGGACTCGCCAGCAGCTCGTTGTCACGTCGACGAGGTCGAGTTGCCGTAACGGCCCATGCCAGGTCCATAAAGGCTCTTGGCACCAAGGATGACCTTGTTGTGCGCAAAAGGAATGCGGAAACTTCCGCCAAGCCGCCCATGGCGACGCTGTTAGCAAACGAGCCGGCCGTTGTGATGCTGGAGCTACATTCAGGCCGGTGGCGATATCTTTCTGGCCGCCATATATCTTGGTGTCTGTTGTTTCTCCGGGATACATGTTTTCGTGCGCAAACCGACCGATGCCAAGAATTTCATAGTGGCCAAATTTAGGATCAAGAGCGACCTTTACGATCACGTCGGGTGCATAGTTGAACGAGAGGTTAGCGACGTTGGCGCAGGAGGTGACGGTCTTGTAGACCGGAAGATAGCTCTGTCGGATCCAGGCACCTGTCGTGTAGTTAAGGACGTAGGTTGTCGAGCACGTTGCTGACTGCGGGATTAAAGTTTCCGCCGTTAGCGCCCTGGCTGCCAAGGACAGCATATGGAGTGTTACCCGCGAGCGAGGCGGTGTAGAGAACTTGCGGATTCTCAAGAGCCACGCCGAATGCGGTCTTCTTGTAGGTCTTAGTGACGCGGAAGCCCCACTGGCGTGTCCAGACAAAGCCCACGACGTAGTTCGGGTCGATGGTTTGTGGCGTCATGATGTCGCCGGAGAGGTTGGAGAGGCCCTTTTTATCTTCGGTAGCGAGGGACCAAAGCTGGCCGCCTGTGAAGGCCCAATGATTGTTGGTCTCAGCCTGAGCCCAGAGGACACGCTTGCGCAAGACATAGCTATTGGACTGGTTGTTGTTCGAGGTCGTGCCGGTGCCGAGCCAATCAGCCTCGTAGTAGCCGCGAAGAGTTCCCCAAGTGGCCTTGCCCTCAACCATCAGGGTTATACGCGATTGGCGAGCATTGCCGAAGAATTCACTGAGGGAATATGCGTCTGCATGCTCGTAGGGGAGCGCGTTGAAGGGAGTAGGAATGTCTCCGCCTGTGGATTTGGTGCGATACACAGTTTCAGCGGCCAGATATCCACCTGGGGCCAGGGTGACGCCTTTGTAGTGGAGCATGCTGGGACTGCTGATTGATTTCTTGATTGCAGCAGTTTCATCCGTAATTCCGGCGACGACGGCGGCGTTGACTGTCTTCATGTCGGTCACCGACGCTTGCAAGGTGGAAACAGCTGCTGCGTTTTCAGTGGTGGCCCGCTGCTGGGCGGTGGCGTCGGCTTGAGCCTTGGTCGCGGCGGCCTGGGCATCGGCTGCTGTTTGCTGGGCCTGTTTCAACTGCGTGTCCTTCGTCGCCATTTCCGATTTCAAGCCGTCGATCTGGGTTTGAAATTCCTGGCGAAGAGCGTTTATCTGCTCTTCAACGGTGGGCTTTGGTGGCTTTTTAGCTTTTGTTTGCTTCTTCGCGGGCGGTGGGGGGTCACCGGCGTAAGCGTTCGAGCCGACGAGACTGGCTGCCAAGACCGCTATGACAGCCGCTTTCAGTTTGTAATTCATTGGCCTCTTTTTCCTCTCAAAACAGGTTTGAATCGTTCAAGCGCTCCCAAGCGTCGAGAGCGCCAATCAATGGGTCACCGCAGAAGCATTGAAGATGAAGCCGTCGAGTGAAGGATGTCTTCTGCATTTGATGACGCTGACCGCACGGACCGAATCGCATGCTCAGACGTATCCCGCGCAGTTGCTGAATTTGAGACTCGCAGAAGTTTATGAATATTTGACTAATTCACATATTTTTAACAAGTTAGTCGGATGGGGTAAGTGGATGTTACAGGAGCGTGAATTTACATTCTGTTCATAAGTGATAAGTGACTAAGTACAGCAACTTGCACCGGCCGCAGTAGAAGTGTGCGGTAGACGGCAATCATAGAGGCGCGGATGCTGTTTTTGCCTAGCGGGCCGCTGTGCCGGCACTCAGCATATTTGCGAGCAATCGATAAGATCCCGGCACTAACTCGGGTAGTTGGCGATATAGGGCGTAGGCGACATATATATAGGTT
Source organism: uncultured Acidobacteriaceae bacterium (assembly GCA_963737915.1). GTDB lineage: Bacteria > Acidobacteriota > Terriglobia > Terriglobales > Acidobacteriaceae > Telmatobacter. The sequence goes on from CAVTUP010000020.1 coordinate 13,054, forward strand.
CCCTTACCGGGATGGGCGACGACTAATCCGCCGCGCTGCGGGTCCTGGCCCGGGTCGGCCGTCTCTGTGAGAGCCGTGTAACCGGAATCCCAGGTATCGAGAAACGAGTGACCGCGCTCCTCGACCCAGCCATCGAAATCGGCCGAGGTGATCTTGTTGGGTGTCGTGAGGAGCGAATTCGTTGGATCGAGAAGCTTGACGGGAGCCTGTTCATCGACGACGCGCTCGCTTCTTTGATTCAGAGACAACGGGAGCGGGGCGGGGAAGTTGCTGCTCTGATATTGGACGATGACGGTGCCGCCCTTGCGCACAAATTCATCAAGGCGCGATTGAGCGCGGGCCAACTCAGGGCGGACAGAGTAGGCGCGGATGCCGATGACAATTACGTTGTATTCGGTGAGATTGCCGGAGGTGAGATCGGCGGCGGAAAGGAAAGTGGGTGAGACGCCCATTCCTTCAATCGCGTCGGGGACAAGGTCGCCTGTTCCCATGACGTAGCCAATGCGGAGGCCGGGGGCAAGCTTGACGTCGACTTTGCGGGTTTCCAATTCGGCAGGCTTGTATTGGTTGTAGGGCCGCAGGCCAGCGTATCCCACGCTATGCCAGCCGCTCTCATAAGTGCGGCCGCCGGAGTGTGCGACAGCCTTGATGGAGTATGCGCCTGTCTCAGTTGCGGCCGGAGTGACAGAAAAGAGAATGGGGTCAGTGTCTCCAGCGGCATTGCGATGAAAATTTGCCTGGGCTGGTTCTGAGCGCCATCCGGCAGGGAGCTTCAGTTCAATCGTGCCTTCGGCCGCGGCTTGCGTATGCACCGCGACACGCACCGGAAGTGCGTTGCCATCGAGGGGAAGGATTCGGGCTTCGGGGTCGACGCGCACGCCGATGGCAGGAGTGACAAGGAGTGGCTGGTAGATTCCGCCGGGGCCGGTGACGCGTTCGAGGGTCTGGACAACCTGGCCGATGCGAATGGGGAGGCCGTCGAAGGTGAACTCCGCCCATGCGGCGAGCGGGTAAGGCGCGAAGGAGCGCTCGCGCCACTCGGATTTTGCGATGTCGTAGTACGGCTGCTCGATGGAGGGACGCGTGAAAAAAGGCGCCGTGGGGGAGGCGTTTTCTGCGACCTGGACATTGAAGATGGGATCGGACGTTGGAGTCGTCGGATCAACCGAGCCGGCCGATGTGTCGTTCTTCCATTCGTCACCAGAGTGGCTCTCGAGCCAGATTTTCTCGAGGCGGGTGGCAGCGGTGCTCTGCGCGGTGTGGACGTGGACGCGGAATTTTTCGCCGGGCGAGACACTGTTCGGAGTTTCGTCGGCTGCTCCACCGCGGAAGCCTGCGGTCTGCGCGCGCGTTTCATTGGTTCGGAAGGCGATGAGATCGAGGCCGAGGATTTCCTGCAGTGCGGATTGGAACTGAGAGATCTTGGCGTCGAGTTCCAGTAGCAGGCTGGCTTTCGACTGAGCATCGAGGCTGCTTGCGGCCGTCCTGGAGCGGAGATTGAGCGTCTGGCGGTAGACCGGCGCGAGGCGACGTGCCGTTGCAATCCCGGCCATGCAGGGGCATTGTTTTTCGAATTGCGCTAATGCTGATTGGATTTCGCGCAGGTCATGGGATAGCCATTCTGGCGCTGGCGATTTCGCGAGGCGTGCAAGACCAATAATGCTGGTATCGATGTTGACATGAGAGTTATGGAAGAGGTCGGCGTCCTTTTCTTTCGCATCTCCGGGGTTTGCTTTTGTTGCGGCCTGCGCGCTGGTGGCTACTGCCCAGAAATGATAGTTGGCTGTCGCGGGCCCGGTAAGCGTCGGATTGGCGCCTCCGTTTTGAGATTTCTGTTCGCCCCATCCCTGGCGAGCGATCTGCATGTAGCTGCGGCCCAGCGATGGATCAAGGGTGCCGACGGGAAGCTTTACATCGGTGGACGGCACGCCGGTGATCCACTCCCCGGTGGCGTAGTTGTGGAACTTTGCGGGCGCCCATTTGCCGGTTGCGTAGTCGAACATGCCCTTTTCAGTGACGGGCGCGAAGGGGACCATCGAGTAGACGGCGAGCGGCTGCCAGGGCTCAAGGCCGGCAACACCGTCTTTCTGGGGCGCAACTGCTCGGGAAATACCTTGGGGTCGCCGGCGGCTTTGAAGACTTCCTGCGCGATTTCGCCTGAGACCTGATGCTGTCCGTGGCCGTCGGTGATGCCGCCGACGAATGTGGAGACGATAACCTGCGGGCGCTCGCGACGCACGGCGAGCACGGCATCGTAGAGTACGCGGTCGTGGCTCCATTTGTTGAAGGCTTCTTCCTGCGTCTTGGAGAATCCGAAATCACTTCGGTTCCCCACATTTGCTTTGCGCCGTAATACTCGCTGGCCTTCAGGAGTTCATTGGTGCGGATGATTCCGAGAGCGTCATACGAATCGGCGGACATCGCGTTCTGGCCGCCTTCGCCACGCGTGAGCGTGAGCAGAGTGGCACGGACGCCAAGGCCGCGCGAGAGATAAGTGAGCAGCGCGCCGTCTTCGTCGTCGGGGTGGGCGACGATCATCATCACGCTGGCGGTGGTGCCGAGGCGCTTGAGCGTCTGCTCAAGCGCGGCCGAGCCGCGATCCTCGGGCAACGGAAGAGCGGTGACGCGCGGCTCGACAGCGGGCAGCGAGGCGATTGCCGCGGTTTGTTGTGCTGTGGCGCGATTCGGGACCGTGCCCGCAAACAACAAGCCCGTCAGGGCCATTCCCACTGCTGCATTTTGAACTCTCTGGATAAGAAACATACTTCTCGTCAGTGTACAATCCGTGCAGCGCTGCGGCTGAATGATCCCTTCCTCATCCATCTCCGGAAACACGATTCCAGGCAAACGGGCACTCTCGAACGCCGCATCGGGCTGCGTTCCGCGGTGCTGTTCAACATGCTGGAGATGATCGGCGTGGGGCCGTTCATCACGCTGCCGCTGATCATTGCGGCGGCGGGGTACAGGCTTTCGGTGTGGGCATGGGTGCTGGGCGCGGCGATCGCCGTTGCGGACGGGCTGGTGTGGGCTGAACTGGGTGCGGCATTTCCGCGCGCGGGCGGGTCGTATGCGTTTTTGCGCGAGATTTACGGGCCCGACCGCGCGGGGAACTGGCTGAGCTTTCTCTACGTGTGGCAGTTGAGTTTTTCTGCGCCGCTTTCGATTGCGTCGGGTTGCATCGGGCTGTCGAGCTTTCTGGCGTGGTTCTGGCCGGGACTGGAGCATGCGCCGGTCGCTGCGTTGCCGGTGCTGCACTACGGCAACTTTGCCGCTGCGGGAGCTTGCCTGCTGGTGACGGCGCTGCTTTATCGCAATTTGAGCTCCGTGACGCGGCTGGCGTGGGTGCTGTTTGCTGGTGTGATGGCGGCGCTGGCTGGTGTGATCGTGTCGGGATTTGCCCATGCCGCGGCCACGGGTGGTTGGCATATGCCGGCTTCGCCCGCGCTGTCAATAGCTGTTGCGATGGGCGGGCTGGCGCAGGCGACACTGATGGCGACCTACTATTATTGGGGCTACTACAACATCACGTTTCTGGGCAGCGAGGTTCGGCGGCCGGAGAAGACGATTCCGCGGGCGATTCTGCTGTCGGTGTTGTTTGTGGCGGCGTTTTACGTGACGATGAATCTCGCGTCGCTGCCGTCGTTGCGCGATGCGGCCGTGCATACCGCGGAGAGCGCCGCGCTGCGCGTGCAACTTGTGGCGGAGATTGCGCGGTCGGCATTCGGAGTTTGGGCGGGACATACGATTGCTGCGCTGGTGATGTGGACGGCGTTTGCATCGGTGTTCTCGCTGCTGCTGGGGTACTCGCGCGTGCCCTATGCGGCGGCGCGGGATGGGAATTATTTTCGCGTGTCTGGCGGCGGTTCATCCGAAGCATGGGATTCCGCACCGGTCGCTGGTGGCGCTGGGGCTGGTGGCGTCGGCATTTTGCTTCTTCTCGCTGCAGCAGGTGATCACGATGCTGGTGATCACGCGGATTCTGCTGCAGTTCTTCCTGCAGCAGGTTGGCGTGATGGTGCTGAGGGTGCAACGGCCGGAGTTGGAGAGGCCATTTCGGATTCCGCTTTATCCGTTGCCTCCGCTGGCGGCGATGGCGGGATTTGTGTTCATCCTGGTGAATCGCACGCATGCGCTCGGCGGATTGGGAGTGGCTGCGGGCATTGCATGCAGTGGAACGCTGATTTATCTGTGGCGAGCGAAGAGGCTCGGGCAGTGGCCGTTTGCGTCGGACTCACATTGATACCCACACCCGTACTCTGTAGAAAAGAAGTGCCCTGTTGCCGGTGATTTACGGGTGCTGTCGCGCAAAGGCTTCTCTGGAATGAACTCGTGCAGAATCCTCAGCAAAGGCTTGCGGACAGGTGCGGTCCAACGTCATCGGAAATCGTTTGTATGTTCCCTATTGTGCAGAAATCGGAGTAATTTCTGCTTGTTTCTTCTCAGTTGTCCTGCGTTTTTGAGGGCATGCTTTCGGCGAATTTAAGATCCAAGATTCCTCCGGGGCTAAAGCCCAGTGCTTCTTGGGGATGTTTTCGGCACGACTAAAGTCGTGCCCTGACACAAAGCCCGCCACTTGGCAATTTTCAGACTGATGCGGGTGAAACCCGCACCCTTCAGGCTGCATGATGCTTCCTCTCGGAAAGAATGAGGATTAAGCGGCGTTGATGGCCACGACTTTGCCGTCTCGCAGGGATTTGATATCGCGCATGGGTGGCTGGCCGAAGAAGCGGCTGTACTCGCGGTTGAACTGGCTGACGCTTTCATAGCCAACTTCGTACGCAGCGCTGGAGGCGTCGATCCGGTCCATGAGCATGCGTTGTCGGGCGGTCTGCAACCGGAGCTGCTTCTGATATTGGAGCGGGCTCATGGCAGTTAACGCACGGAACTGGTGGTGGAGTGTGGAGACTCCCATGCGCGCAACATCTGCAAGTTCCTCCACGCGCAGCGGCTTGGCGAAGTTGGCCCGAAGCCAGGCGATGGCTCTTGCAGTTCTGTGACTCAAATCGCCGGTGGTTGCAATGGCACGGAGGCGCTCGCCTTGAGGAGTTCGGAGAATGCGGTAGACGATTTCCCGCTGGATCAAGTGGCTTAGAAACGGAATGTCCTCGGGAGTTTCAAGCAGATCGACGAGCCGGGTACACGCGTCGAGCAGGCCGACCGTGGTTTCGCCCACGGCAATTCCACGCGAACGAACGGAGGTCTGGGGTCCTGGAAGATCTTCGCGGCTGATGACTTCGCGCACGGTCTGCATGTCGAGCCGTAGGAACATGGAGAGCAGGGGAACCTGCTCTGAAGCTTCGATGATCTGACCTACCGCTGGAACGTCGATGGACGAAAGGAGGAAGGAAGATCCGTCGCAAAGGTACTCGTTTCCACCGAGGCTGACGCGCTTTTTGCCCTGGAGGAAGACAGAAAGGCTGGGCTCGTAAGTGGCATGAATGCAGGGCGTGGGCTCATCGCGCCTGTACAGCGCTAGACCGGGCACGGCGGTTGGATTCTCTCCCACCGACTCGGCGCGTGCGGCAATCCTGCGAACAAGGCCCTTCCGCAATTCGATCGCCGACTGGTTGCGATCCGGCGGTCTTTCTCAATCAATCTCATGTTGCGTCCATCCTTTCAATTCCAGCCTACCGCCGAAGGGGGTCATTGTGCACAAAAGTGAAAATTGCGACAGAATCGGGCAAAGAATGAGCAGGATTGGGAAAGCGCTGCCGATCCACTTCTGGCTAACTTGCTGAGCGAGCAACGAGAAAATATCGAAGCTAAGGATGGAAACGATGCAAACGAGAAAACTTGGCAAAGGGCAATCTGGAAGTATCGGCGATCGGATTCGGCTGCATGGGAATGAGCTGGTCGTATGGGCCGCCGAAAGACAAGCAGGAGATGATTGCCCTGCTGCATGCGGCGGTGGAGCGAGGCGTAACTTTCTTCGATACAGCCGAAGTGTATGGTCCGCTGCAGAACGAAGAACTGGTGGGAGAAGCGCTCGCGCCGTTTCGCGGGAAGGTTGTGATCGCGACGAAGTTCGGCTGGGAAGCCAATCCCGACGACGGCGGCAAGTGGAACGCGCTGAACAGCCGGCCGGAACACATCAAGCAAGTGGCGGAGGGATCGCTGAAGCGGCTGAAGGTGGACGCGATCGATCTCTACTATCAGCATCGCGTGGATCTGAACGTGCCGATCGAAGAGGTTGCCGGTGCGGTGAAGGAACTGATCGAGGAAGGCAAGGTGAAGCACTTCGGTATGTCGGAGGCGAGCGCGAAAACGATTCGCCGCGCCCATGCGGTGCAGCCCGGTGACTGCATTGCAGAGCGAGTACTCGCTTTTTTGGCGGGAGCCGGAAGAGACGGTGATGCCCACTCTTGAAGAGCTTGGAATCGGCTTTGTTCCGTTCAGCCCGCTTGGCAAGGGATTTCTGACGGGCAAGATCGACGCGGAGACGAAGTTTGACAGCACGGATTTTCGCAACACTGTGCCGAGGTTCAGCCCGGAAAATCGCAAGGCGAACCAGGCCCTGGTGGACCTGGTGAGTTCGTTTGCTGCGCAGAAGAAGGTGACTCCGGCGCAGATCGCGCTGGCGTGGCTGCTGGCGAAGAAGCCATGGATCGTTCCGATTCCCGGTACCACGAAACTGGCTCGCCTCGAAGAGAATCTAGGAGCGGCGCAAGTTGAACTGAGCCCTGAGGATGTGCGTGCGCTTGAAGAGGCTTCGTCGAAGATCAAGATTGAAGGGGCGCGCTATTCGGAGTTCCATGAACAGCTGGTGGGCCGATGAGCGGCAGACCGCCGGAGGGATGGAGGATGAAGATTGGCCGATTATGGTGCGTTCGCATTAGTGCTGGCAATTGCCGGTTTGGCTTTGCTCAGTCTGCGAGGAGGCCGGAAACCGCGCAACTACAGACCGGGAGAGGCTGATCGGCGCGTGGCACCTGGCGCACATCGATGTGCCCGGAGCCGGATGGGAAGCAGACGGAGATCGCCCAGCCGAAGGGCATGCTGATCTACTCGCGGGACGGGCATATGTCGGTGCAGCTGATGTATCCAAAGTCTGCAAACACTCAATCGAACGAATATGTGAGGGATGGGTACGAGGCCTCCTTCGGGAGCTACGACATTGATGAAGCGATGCATACGCTGACACATCACGTGCAGGGATCGATCACGGGAGACATGCTGGTTGGGAAGGATCTGCCTGCGGGTTTACCGCTTCACCGCGGATGGGAAGCTGGTCATCCGATCGGCGCGTGCTGATGAGAAGTGGTCGGTGACGTGGGAGCACTACTGAACTGCATTGAGTAGGCGCCTGATGTGGACGCGGCAACAGAAGGGACGCAATGAGCGGATGGATCAAAGAAGAATTGCACAAGATCGCGAAGGCTGATGACCTGCACATTGCTCCCTTCCGCGAGGACGGCAAGACCTACGGCACGCCGACGTGGATCTGGTCGGTCGCCGTGGGCGATGCCCTCTACGTGCGCGGATACAACGGGCAAGAGTCGCGCTGGTATCAGGCGGCGGTTCGGCAGAAGAGGGGGCGGATCATCGCAGCAGGCATGACAAAGGAGGTTGCGTTTGAGCCGCTGAACGGACCGGAAGACGACCGCGTCAACGTCAGATCGATGAGGCTTATCGCGTAAAGTACGCGGGCAGCCCGTATCTGAAACCGATGATCGGCGAACGGGCGCGCGCTGCGACGGTCAAGATTATTCCGAGCTAGACCGATGCATTTTCTATTCGTCCTCGCCGGCTGTGAGAGTGAGAGGAACACGCAATGCTCAGATGGTTTCGCCGCACACGATGCGGTGACCGTCAGGGGTGCTCAGCACGAATTCTCTGAGGCCCCGGTTTTATTGGGGGGCTTGGATGTCGTCATCGCGCCCTTGGCCGCGAACTCGCGAAAGAGATCATCAACTCCCTCGACATTCCAGTATGCGAAGTAGGAGTGATTTCCCAGTTCGCCGGCGGGGCGCTCGTCTGCGCACTCACCGAGCATGACGCGGAAATTATCACGGGTCAGGAAGCTCCAACCCTCAGCGTCGATCGGATCCTTACTGAATCCGAGAGCGTTAGATGTAGTAACGTGTCGACACTTTCAGATCACGGACTGCTGGGACGCAACGGGAATTGACTATTTTGGCCATGTACTAAAGTCTCCGGGTTGAGGATACAACGAGTGTGGAGTGGTTGACAGGGGCTTAAAGCCCGGTCCTTCTTTGGAGATGTTTTCGGCACGACTGGAGACCGTGCCTGTTACAAAACGTTCCCAGTCCGTGATGGAATTCAAAGCGCATGCCGCAAGATACGCGTTAAGGATGGACACCCGGCGGCGAGAGGTTGTAGTTACCCAGGTCTCAAGATCGAGACCCTTCGACCCCGCTCAGGGCAGGCTCTGGGCCACCCGGACGCTTCTGCGATTATGCTTAGACCTGCATGTTGTACGTACTTCTTGGGCTGGCGGTCTTCGGCCTGATCACGTCTGCGGTGTTCGCGGGGATGGTGCTGTGGGCCGTGCCGCGGTATCTGCGAGAGCGGCGCGGCTGCTGAGGCTGAGTTGAGGCGCGGCCGGGATTTACGCCGCCGTTGACGCTGCTGAAGCCGGTGCATGGGGCCGAGCCGGGGCTTGAGGCGCATCTCGCCACATTCTTTGAGCAGGATTATCCGGAGTACGAAATTCTGTTTTGCGCGCGGACTGCTGACGATGCCGGTCTGGCGACGGCGCGGCGCGTGGCGTCGCGATTTCCGAATATTCCTTCGATTTCTTTGCCACGGGCGAGCCGGATTACATCAACGCCAAAGTGGCTTCGATGGAATTGATGGAGGCCGCGGCGGCGCACGACATTCTCGTGATCAGCGACAGCGACGTGCGGGTGACGCCGGATTATCTGCGGGCGGTAGCGCTGCCGTTTGCCGATGAACACGTGGGCGCGATGTGCTGTCCTTATCGCGGCGTGGCTGCGGAGGGCGGACTGTGGGCGCGGCTCGAGGCCGTGGGCATGAGTGTGGAGATGACGGCCGGAGTGCTGGTGGCGCGGATGATGGAAGGGATGCAGTTTATGCTGGGGCCGACGATGGCGTTCCGGCGCGATACGATTCGGCGGATGGGCGGCTTCAAGGTGACGGCGGATTATTGCGCGGATGATTTTGTGCTGGGCAACGAGACGTTCAAGCTTGGGCAGACGGTGGTGCTGAGCCATCACGCGATCGACCACATGGTGCTCAATTCGAGCTTCTGGTCGTCGATGAAGCACCAGGTGCGATGGATGAAGTCGACGCGGTTCTCGCGGCCGAAGGGACACTTTGGACTGCGCTGACGTTCAGCATGCCGTTTGGGGTGCTGGGGCTTGCGGCGGGAGCGTTGCTCGGCCATGTGGGATGGGGAGTGGCGGTGCTGGCGTGGGCGTGGCGACGCGGCTGGCGATGTCGATTGCGGTGGGCGGCTGGTGGTGCGGGATCGAAGCTGGTTGATCTGCTGGTGCTTTATCCGGTGCGCGATTTGATGGGTTCGGGTTTTGGGCGGCGAGCTATTTTGGCAGGCGGATTCTTTGGCGGGGACGGGTGTTTGAGTTGCTGCCGGGTGGGAAGATGCGCGCGGCGAAATAGGGTGGAAGGGTATCCAAGGTCGAAGGCGTTTGGGTGCTTTTAGCGGCACATTTGATTTGCGGCATGGGAAGCAAAAGCAAATGCAGATCCCTCGGCTGCGCTCGGGATGACAGAGCTCGGGTGGTGCGGACGGGATGTGTTTTCCCAAATCTCAAAAACGAGACCCTTCGGACTACTAGACTCAGGGCAGGCCTCTACACCCAGATTCTCGGTACCACTAGCACCCAGATTCTCGGTACCACTAGCACCCAGATTCTCGGCACCACTAGTTAGTGGGCGGTCGGTCCAGAGTTTTGTCGGCTAGCGATTGGACCGGATAGAGGCGACCCGCGAGCAGCTGCTCGACTTTGGATTGGTCGGGGTCTTGCGCGAAGATCCATTTGCGCTCGCCGGTTCCCCATGATCTTTGCGAGTGGTCGTCGCTTAAGACGATTTTGGGCGCGTCGGGATAGCAGGAGCCCCAGAGCAGTGTCGAGCCTTCGCCATGCTGGCCGCAGGGCTGGGCAACGACGAAGGCCGGTTTGTGCAGAAAATCGTGCGTGTAGAAGACGACCGAAGAGCCGGCGGATTGGTCGCCGTAAATGATGAAGGAGTCGGAGGGTGAGCCCTTCTGATGATGGTGTCGGCCATCTGTTTGGAACTGAGCATGGGCTCGAAGCGTGCGAATGCGATGTGCGCGGCGACGAGGAAGACCGCGGTGGTGAGCGCAACGCTGATGGTAGCTGCGAGATGTTTGCCGCGGAGACGGAGTACCCAACCTGTGGCCGGGCCGATGAGGAGCGCTATTGCGGCGAGAACCGCGGGCAGGCGAAGCGCGGCGAACGATGGGCCGGTGAGATCGAAGAAGTGCGACATGGAGAGGGTGTAGTCGCCGACGTTGCGGTGAGCGAGCAGCGTTCCGATATCCGCAACGAAGGGAAGATTTCGCGACTCCCACAGGCCCCAGCCCAGGGCGATGGCGGCGAGAACGCCGGCGATGGCGAAGACTGCCTGCGCGCCCGTCAGCCATGAGGTTGAAAGCAGCGGCTTCGCTCTGTCGGGAGCGCGACCTTCTTCAATTCCAGCGAGAACGCCGGCGATCAGGATCAGGAGCGGTGTCCATGCCGGGAAGGTGTAGTACTCCTGGTTGGTCGAGATGGAGAAGAAGAGCAGCGTCCATGCGGAGAAAGGCGAGCAGCCAGATGGTGCGTACGCGGAACTTGAGCCGCGCGACATAGGTGGCGACATCCTCGCGGACGGCGTTCTCGAGATAGAAGTCGACAGTCTGGCCGGCGTCGCGATGGAGATGCTGCATCCAGTGGCGGCGTGTCTTCCATGCGGCGACAGAAGCGCAGGGAGGAACAAGCTCCATGGGAAGAGCCAGACCAGATGGAGCAGCCAGTACGATGAATGGCAGGCTGTTGTAGTCGTGCGGATATCGCTGGCCGAAGAAACGCAGGAAGTGTTCGTTGACAAAGTAGAAGTAGAAGAAGCCGTGAACATTGCCAGGCGTTGGGTGGTTGCCGATGGGATGACCCTGGTCGGGGTTCGAGAGTCCGCAGAGGATGTGCCAGGGGGCGGCGATGGCGAGGAAAAGCAGGATTCCTGTGAAGGGCTTCAAGTCGCGCCAGCGACGCCATAGACCGGTGAGCAAAAGCAGGGGAATGGCCGCGGCGGCGAAGAAAACGGGGGCGATGAGTCCTTTGGTGAGCGTCGCCAGCGCGACCGCAGCCCACATTCCGTAGATCCTCGCGGGCTGCGGCTTTCAAGGCCAGCGAGAAAGCTGTAGAGCGCGAAGAGCAACAGGAAGCTCAGGAGCGATTCGGGGATGGAGAACACAGATTAAAGAGAAAGGGGCCGATCAGCAATACGTAGCTCGGAATGCCCTGTTGCTTCGTTCGGTACGTCCTTTGCTGATCGGCCCCTTTCTCTTTACGCGCTTCTCCATCCCCGAATCGCTCCTGAGCTTCCCTGTTGCTCTTCGCGCTCTACAGCTTTCTCGCTGGCCTTGAAAGCCGCAGGCCCGCGAGGATCTACGGAATGTGGGCTGCGCTTGCCTTGGCGACGCTCACCAAAGGACTCATCGCCCCCGTCTTCTTCGCCGCCGCGGCCATTCCCCTGCTTTTGCTGAGTGGTCTATGGCGTCGCTGGCGCGACTTGAAGCCCTTCATAGGAATCCTTCTCTTCCTCGCCATCGCCGCCCCCTGGCACATCCTCGCCGGACTCGCGAACCCCGACCAGGGTCATCCCATCGGCAACCACCCAACGCCTGGCAACGTTCACGGCTTCTGGTACTTTTACTTTGTCAACGAACACTTCCTGCGTTTCCTCGGCCAGCGATTTCCTCGTGGCTACGACCGCCTGCCATTCGTGGCCTACGGCTACTCCGCCTTGTCTGGCTCTTCCATGGAGCCTGTTCCTCCCTGCGCTTCTCGTTGCCGCATGGAAGACTCGCCGCCAATGGATGCAGCATCTCCATCGCGACGCCGGCCAGACTGTGGACTTCTACCTCGAGCACGCCGTCCGCGAAGATGTCGCCAGCTATGTCGCACGGCTCAAGTTCCGCGTGCGCTCCACGTGGTTGCTCGCGCTCTTCTCCGCATTCACGCTGCTCTTCTTCTCCATCTCGACCAACCAGGAGTACTACACCTTCCCTGCATGGACACCGATCCTGATCCTGATCGCCGGCGTTCTCGCTGGAATAGAAGAAGGTCGCGCTTCTGACAGAGCGAAGCCGCTGCTTTCAACATCATGGCTGACCGGTGCGCAGGCATTCTTCGCCATCGCAGGCGTTCTCGCCGCCATCGCCCTGGGCTGGGGCCTGTGGGAGTCGCGAAGTCTTCCCTTCGTTGCGGATATCGGAACGCTGCTCGCTCATCGCAACGTTGGCGGCTATACCCTCTCCATGTCACACTTCTTCGATCTCACCGGTCCATCGTTTGCCGCGCTTCGCCTTCCCGCAGTTCTCGCCGCCATAACCCTCCTCATCGGCCCGGCCACCGGATGGATACTCCGTCTCCGCCGCAAGCATCTCGCAGCTACCATCAGCGTTGCCCTCACCACCGCGCTCTTCCTCGTCGCCGCGCACATCGCATTCGCTCGCTTCGAGCCCATGCTCAGTTCCAAACAGTTGGCCGACACCATCGATCAGAAGGGATCGCCCTCCGATTCCTTCATCATTTACGGCGACCAATCCGACGCCTCTTCGGTCGTGTTCTATACACACGATCTGCTGCACAAGCCGGCTTTCGTCGTTGTCGAGCCCTGCTCCCCCCACGGAAACGGCTCTTCCCTGCTTTGGGGCTCCTGCTATCCCGACGCGCCCAAAATCTTCTTAAGCGACGACGACTTGAAAAGAACATGGGGAACCGGCGAGCGCAAATGGCTCTTCGCCCAAGACACCAACCAATTCAAAGTCGAACACCTTCTCGCAGATCGCCTCTATCCGGTCCAAGCCGTAGCCGACAAGCAACTCTGGACCGACCGCCCTCTCAACTAGTGGTACCAAGAATCTGGGTGTAGTGGTACCGAGAATCTGGGTGCTAGTGGTGCCGAGAATCTGGGTGTAGTGGTACCAAAAATCTGGGTGCTAGTGGTGCCGAGAGTCTGGGTGCCCCAGGTCTCGTTTTTGAGACCTGGGAAACCAATCCCGTCCGCACCACCCGAGCTCTGTCATCCCGAGCGCAGCCGAGGGATCTGCAGCTGCTTTTGTTTCCCATGCGCGCAAATGACACGTTCCGCTAAAAGCACCCAAACGCCTTCGACCTTGGATACCCTTGCACGCTATTTCGCCGCGCGCATCTTCCCACCCGGCAGCAACTGAAACATCCGTCCTCGCCACAGAATGCGACTGCCCATATAGCTCGCAGCCCAGAATCCGAATCCCATCAAATCGCGCAACGGATAAAGCACCAACAGATTCCTCCAGCTTCGATCGCCGCACCACCAGCCGCCCGACGGCAATCGACAAAGCAAGCCGCGTCGCCACCGCCCACGCCAGCAACGCCACACCCCATCCCACATGGCCGAGCAACACTCCCACTGCAAGCCCCAGCAGCCCAAACGGGATGCTGAACGTCAGCGCGGTTCCAAAATGCCCCTTAGGCCGTGAGAACCGCGTCGATTTCATCCATCGCACCTGGTGCAGCATCGACGACCAGAAGCTCGAATTCAGCACGATATGGTCGATCGCGTGATGGCTCAGCACCACCGTCTGCCCAAGCTTGAAAGTCTCATTCCCCAGCACAAAATCATCGGCGCAATAATCAGCAGTCACCTTGAACCCGCCCATCCGCCGAATCGTATCGCGCCGAAACGCCATCGTCGGCCCCAGGGTGAACTGCATCCCCTCCATCATCCGCGCCACCAGCACTCCGGCCGTCATTTCCACGCTCATGCCCACTGCTTCGAGCCGCGCCCATAACCCGCCCTCCGCCGCCACTCCGCGATAAGGACACGTAATCGCCCCTACCTTTTCATCAGCAAATGGCAGCGCTACGGCGCGCAGATAATCCGGCGTCACACGCACGTCGCTGTCGCTGATCACGAGAATGTCGTGAGCCGCGGCGGCCTCCATCGTTTCCATCGACGCCACTTTGGCGTTAATGTAAGGCGGCTCTCCCGTGGCAAAGAATCGGGAAGGAATATTTTTGTGCTCCGCCGCTACGCGTCGCGCTGTCTCCAGCCCCTCATCGGTCTCCGACCGCGCGCAGAACAGAATTTCGTATTCGGGATAATCCTGCTCAAAGAAACTCGCAAGGTGCGTCTCGAGCTGCGGTTCGTATCCATGCACCGGCTTCAGCAATGTGAGTGGAGGGGTAAATCCCGGCTGCGCCTTCAACGCAGTCTCATCAGACGTGCGCTCTCGCAGATATCGCGGCACCGCAGCGAGCACCATCGCCGCGAAGACCGTAGACGTGATCAGGCCAAAGATGGCCAGCGCAGAAGTACGTACAACATGCAGGTCTAAGCATAATCGCAGAAGCGTCGGGGTGCCCCAGAGCCTGCCCTGAGCGGAGTCGAAGGGTCTCGATTTTGAGACCTGGGTAACTACAACCTCTCGCCGCCGGGTGTCCATCCTTAACGCGTATTTTGCGGCATGGCGCTTTGAATTCCATCACGGACTGGGAACGTTTTGTAACAGGGCACGACTTTAGTCGTGCCGAAAACATCTCCAAAGAAGGACCGGGCTTTAAGCCCCTGTCAACCACTCCACACTCGTTGTATCCTCAACCCGGAGACTTTAGTACATGGCTAAAATAGTCAATTCCCGTTGCGTATTGGCAGTCCGTGATCTGAAAGTGTCGACACGCTACTACATCGACGTTCTCGGATTCAGTAAGGATCCGATCGACGCTGAGGGTTGGAGCTTCCTGACCCGTGATAATTTCCGCGTCATGCTCGGTGAGTGCGCAGACGAGCGCCCCGCCGGCGAACTGGGAAATCACTCCTACTTCGCATACTGGAATGTCGAGGGAGTTGATGATCTTTTCCGCGAGTTCGCGGCCAAAGGCGCGATGACGACATCCAAGCCAACCAACAAACCCTGGGGCCTCAGAGAATTCGGGCTGAGCACCCCCGACGGCCACCGGATCGTTTGCGGCGAAACCATCTGAGCATTGCGTGTTCCTCTCACTCTCACAGCCGGCGATGACGAAAAAGAAAATGCATCGGTCTAGCTCGGCATAATCTTGACAGTCGCAGCACGGGCGCGTGCGCTGATCATCGGCTTGAGATACGGGCTGTTCCTATACTTGGCCCGATAAGCGTCGTCGATCGCGTCGCCCATTCGCTCATCGGCCGGTCTGTCGACCGGCTCGAAGCTGACCTCCTTCGTCATGCCGGCGGCAGCGATCCGGCCCGCCTTTTGCCGCACCGCTGCTTGGTACCAACGAGAGTTCTTTCCGTTGTAGCCGCGCACATAAAGCCCGCCATCGACCATGACAGACCATATCCACGTCGGGGTTCCGTACGTCTTCCCATCCTCGCGGAAAGGCGCGATGTGCAGATCATCGGCCTCAGCGATCTTGCGCAGTTCGTCTTTCGACCAGGACTTTGCCAGATCCATGTATCTCCCTCCACTGTTCATCTGTTCGCGTGCCCGTACGTTCTAGTAGTGCTCCCACGTAACAGACCAGTGTTCCTCCGCCCGCGCCGACCGAATGATCAACTTCCCGTCATCGGTGAACTGGTAGAGGCGCGGAAGATCCTTCCCAACCAGCAAGTCTCGCGTATTCGATCCCTGCACGTGATGGGTCAACGTATGCGTCGCTTCATCCACGTCGTAGCTTCCGAAAGAAGCCTCGTACCCATCCTGCACATACTCGTTCGATTGAGCATTTGCCGACTTGGGATACATCAGTTGCACCGACATGTGCCCGTCCCGCGTGTAGATCAGCATGCCTTTCGGCTGCGGGCCGTCCATCGACTTCCCATCCGGTCCCGGCGCATCGATGCGCGCCAGATGCCACGCTCCGATCAGCCTTTCGCGGTCTCCCGCCTTCTGATTCGCAGATTGAGCCTGGGCTAGACCGGCGATTGTCACAACCGCAGCCAGCGCCCCATAACGCAGAGTTCTCATCGTGAATCCCTTCCGCCGATCGCCGCTCACCGGCCAACCAACTGTTCATGGAACTTCGAATAACGAGCCCCTTCAAGCTTGATCTTCGAGGACGCCTCTTCGAGAGCGCGCACATCCTCCTGACGTCAGCTCAACGTTCGCCGCTCCAAGATTCTCTTCCAGTCGAGCCAGCTTCGTTGTGCCCGGAATCGGAACGATCCACGGCTTCTTCGCCAGCAGCCAGGCCAGCGCGATTTGCGCCGCAGTCGCATTCTTCTGTTCCGCAAACGAGCTCACCAGATCAACCAGGGCCTGGTTCGCCTTGCGATTCTCCGGGCTGAACCTCGGCACGCTGCTGCGAAAATCCGTGCTGTCGAACTTCGTATCGGCGTCGATTTTGCCTGTCAGAAATCCTTTGCCAAGCGGGCTGAACGGCACGAAGCCAATTCCAAGCTCCTCCAGCGTGGGCATCACCGTCTCCTCCGGCTCTCGCCAGAAGAGCGAGTACTCGCTTTGCAGCGCAGTTACCGGCTGAACCGCGTGAGCGCGGCGGATCGTCTTCGCGCTCGCTTCCGAGAGACCGAAGTGCTTCACCTTGCCTTCCTGAATCAAATCCTTGACCGCGCCTGCAACATCTTCGATCGGAACATTCAGGTCGACACGATGTTGATAGAACAGATCGATCGCATCGACCTTCAGCCGCTTCAGCGACTCCTCTGCGACTTGTTTGATGTGTTCCGGCCGGCTGTTCAATGCATTCCATTTGCCTCCGTCCTCAGGATTGGCTTCCCAACCGAACTTCGTTGCGATCACAACCTTCCCGCGAAACGGAGCGAGGGCCTCACCGACAAGTTCTTCGTTCTCGAGCGGCCCATACACTTCGGCGGTATCGAAGAAAGTGACGCCTCGATCCACGGCAGCGTGAAGTAGAGAAATCATCTCCTGCTTGTCCTTCGCAGGCCCGTAAGACCAGCTCATTCCCATGCATCCAAACCCAATGGCCGATACTTCCAAATCGCTGTTTCCCAGCTTCCGTTTCCGCATCGCATTCCTCCTCGTCGTTATTCAAACGATAGAGAGCGACCGGCTCCTGCGCTTTCCCGATCCTGCCTATTCTTTGCCTGATCCTGTCTGGGCTTCCGATTTTGTGCACAACAGGAATATTTCCGCAGTACGCTGGAAATGGAAGAAGGCAACGCAACATGGCGAGACTGACAGACAAACCTGCCGACCTGAAACAGACGGCCACCGAAATGCGGAAAGAACTGGCCCGCAAGATTGCCGCGCGCGCGCAATCGCTGGGAGAGAATCCAACAACCGTCCCTGGCCTGACGCTTTATCGCCGCGAGCAGCCCACGCCATGCTTTCACGCCACCTACGAGCCCAGCGTTTCTGTTTTCGTGCAGGGCAAAAAGCACGTCAGCCTCGGAGGAACCGAGTATCTCTGCGACGGATCGTCATTCCTTCTCTCGTCCATTGATGTTCCCGCTGTAGGCCAAATCGTCGAAGCATCTAAAAAAGTTCCCTTGCTCTCCATGTTTCTGCGCCTCGATATGCCAACAGTGCGTGAGGTCATCAGCCGCGAAGATCTTCCTGAACGTCCGATCTCCGCTCAGTCGCGTGGAATTGCTGTAGGCGAGACGACCGTTGGACTGCTCGATGCCTGCACCCGCCTCATCGATCTTCTCGATACGCCCGAGGACATTCCGTTCCTGAGCCATTTGATCCAGCGCGAAATTGTCTATCGCATTCTCCGAACCCCCCAGGGAGAACGCCTCCGCGCCATCGCAACCACGGGCGATCTAAGCCACAGAACCGCGCGCGCGATCGCCTGGCTCAAGGCAAACTACGCCAAGCCGCTGCGCATGGAAGAACTCGCAGATGTCGCGCGCATGGGAGTCTCCACCCTCCACCATCAGTTTCGTGGATTGACTGCCATGAGCCCTCTCCAATACCAGAAGCAGCTCCGGCTTCAGACCGCACGACAGCGCATGCTCATGGATGGGATCGACGCTACCAGCGCAGCCTACGAAGTCGGCTACGAGAGTGTGAGCCAGTTCAATCGCGAGTACAGCCGCTTCTTCGGCCAGCCACCCATGCGCGATGTCAAAGCTCTTCGAGACGGCAAAGTCGTGGCGATCAACGCCGCTTAATCCTCATTCGGAACTTCCCTTTGAGATCCATCACGGTCCCACGATTCCCAGCAGCATGCAGTCTGAAGGGTAAGGGTTTCACCTGCATCAGTGTGAAAATGCCAAGTGGCGGGCTTTGTGTCAGGGCACGACTTTAGTCGTGCCGAAAACGTGCCCCAGAAGGACTGGGCTTTTGGAGAACCTTGGACGTAATTCGCCAAAACATGCCTTCAAAAACGCAGGACAACTAGATAGAAACAAGCAGAGAATTAACTACAATTTCTGCACAATAGGGAACATACAAACAGATTTCCGATGCGTTGGACGGCACTAGCCCGCAAGCCCATGCTGAGCGATTCTGCCGAGATCATTCCAGAGAATTTGCGCCACACCCGTAAAAACCGGACAACAGGGCACATTTTTACAGAATCGGGGGCGGGGGTATCAACTTCAGTTAACCGTAAACGGCCACTGCCCGAGCCTCTTCGCTCGCCACAGATAAATCAGCGTTCCACTGCATGCAATGCCCGCAGCCACTCCCAATCCGCCTAGCGCGTGCGTGCGATTCACGAGGATGAACACAAACCCCGCCATCGCCGCCAGCGGAGGCAACGGATAAAGCGGAATCCGAAAAGGCCTCTCCAACTCCGGCCTTTGCGCCCTCAGCACCATCACACCGATCTGCTGCAGGAAGAACTGCAGCAGGATCCGCGTGATCACCAGCATCGTGATCACCTGCTGCAGCGAGAAGAAGCAGAATGCCGACGCCACCAGCCCCAGCGCCACCAGCGAACGGTGCGGAATCCCATGCTTCGGATGCACCGCTGCCAGCACGCGAAAATAATTTCCGTCCCGCGCCGCCGCATAAGGCACGCGCGAGTACCCCAGCAGCAGCGAAAACACCGATGCGAACGCCGTCCACACCACCAGCGCGGCAATCGTATGTCCCGCCCACACTCCGAATGCCGATCGCGCAATCTCCGCCACAAGCTGCACTCGCAGCGCGGCGCTCTCCGCGGTATGCACGGCCGCATCGCGCAGCGACGGCAGCGACGCGAGATTCATCGTCACGTAAAACGCCGACACAAACAACACCGACAGCAGAATCGCCCGCGGAATCGTCTTCTCCGGTCGACGCACTTCGCTGCCGAGAAATGTGATGTTGTAGTAGCCCCAATAATCGTAGGTCGTAATCAACGTGGCCTGCGCCAGCCCGCCAAGCGCGACCGCTACCGGCAACGCCGGAGAAGTCGGCATGTGCCATCCGCCAGTAGCAGCCGCGTGCGCAAATCCCGAAACGATCACCCCCGTCAGCGCCGCCATCACTCCAACAAACAGCACCCAGGCCAGCCGCGTCACCGAACTCAAATTTCGATAAAGCAGCGCCGTCACCAACAGGCAAGCTCCCGCAGCGGCGAAGTTTCCATAGTGCAGCCCCGGCAACGCTGCGACCGGCGCGTGCTCCAGCCCCGGCCAAAACCACGCCAGAAAGCTCGACAGCCCGATGCAACCGGACGCAATCGAAAGCGGCGCAGAAAAACTCAACTGCCACACGTAGAGAAAGCTCAGCCAGTTCCCCGCGCGGTCTGGCCCATAAATCTCGCGCAGAAACGCATACGACCCACCCGCGCGCGGAAATGCCGCTCCCAGTTCAGCCCACACCAGTCCGTCCGCAACAGCGATCGCCGCGCCCAGCAGCCACGCCCACACAGAAAGCTTGTAGCCCGCCGCCGCAATCACCAGCGGCAGCGTGATGAACGGCCCCACGCCGATCATCTCCAGCATGTTGAACAGCACCGCGGAACGAAGCCCGATGCGTCGTTCGAGAGTGCCCGATTTGCCTGAAATCGTGTTTCCGGAAATGGATGAGGAAGGGATCATTCAGCCGCAGCGCTGCACGGATTGTACACTGACGAGAAGTATGTTTCTTATCGAGAGAGTTCAAAGTGCAGCAGTGGGAATGGTCCTGACGGGCTTGTTGTTTGCGGGCACGGTCCCGAATCGCGCCACCGCGCAACAAACTGCGGCAATCGCGTCGCTGCCCGATGTCGAGCCGCGCGTCACCGCTCTCCCGTTGCCCGAGGATCGCGGCTCGGCCGCGCTCGAGCAGACGCTCAAGCGCCTCGGCACAACCGCCAGCGTGATGATGATTGTCGCGCACCCCGACGACGAAGACGGCGCGCTGCTCACTTATCTCTCGCGCGGTCTTGGTGTCCGTGCCACTCTGCTCACACTCACGCGCGGCGAAGGCGGCCAGAACGCGATGTCCGTGGATTCCTATGACGCTCTCGGGATCATCCGCACCAACGAACTCCTGAAGGCCAGCGAGTATTACGGCGCAAAGCAAATGTGGGGAACCGAAGTGGATTTCGGATTCTCCAAGACCCAGGAAGAGGCCTTCAACAAATGGAGCCACGACCGCGTACTTTACGATGCCGTGCTCGCCGTGCGTCGCGAGCGTCCGCAGGTTATCGTCTCCACATTCGTTGGCGGCATCACCGACGGCCATGGACAGCATCAGGTCTCAGGTGAAATCGCGCAGGAAGTCTTCAAAGCCGCCGGAGATCCCAAGGTATTTCCCGAACAGTTGCGCCCCAGCAAAGACGGTGTTGCCGGCCTTGAGCCTTGGCAACCGCTCGCCGTCTACTCGATGGTCCCCTTCGCGCCCGTCACGGAGAAGGGCATGTTCGACTACGCAACCGGCAAATGGGCGCCCGCAAAGTTCCACAATTACGCAACCGGGGAGTGGATCACCGGCGTACCGTCAACCGATGTAAAGATTCCCGTAGGCACGCTAGATCCATCGCTGGGCCGCAGCTACGTGCAGATCGCCCGTCAGGGCTGGGGCGAGCAGAAATCTCAAAACGGAGGCGCCAATCCGACGCTTACCGGGCCCGCGACAGCCAACTATCATTTCTGGGCAGTAGCCACCAGCGCGCAGGCCGCAACAAAAGCAAACCCCGGAGATGCGAAAGAAAAGGACGCCGACCTCTTCCATAACTCTCATGTCAACATCGATACCACCATTATTGGTCTTGCACGCCTTGCGAAATCGCCAGCGCCAGAATGGCTATCCCATGACCTCCGCGAAATCCAATCGGCATTAGCGCAATTCGAAAAGGAATGCCCCTGCATGGCCGGAATTGCAACGGCACGTCGCCTCGCGCCGGTCTACCGCCAGACGCTCAATCTCCGCTCCAGGACGGCCGCAAGCACCCTCGATGCGCAGTCGAAAGCCAGCCTGCTATTGGAACTAGACGCCAAGATCTCTCAGTTCCAATCCGCACTGCAGGAAATCCTCGGCCTCGATCTCATCGCGTTCCGATCCAACGAAACTCGTGCGCAGACCGCAGGCTTCCGCGGTGGAGCCGCCGACGAAACTCCGAACAGTGTCTCGCCGGGCGAAAAATTCCGTGTCCACGTCCACACCGCGCAGAGCAACGCTGCCACCCGCCTCGAGAAAATCTGGCTCGAGAGCCACTCTGGTGACGAGTGGAAGAACGACACATCGGCCGGCTCGGTTGATCCGGCAACTCCGACGTCAGATCCCATCTTCAATGTTCAGGTCGCAGAGAACGCCGCCCCCACAGCACCTTTCTTTACGCGCCCATCCACCGAGCAGCCGTATTACGACATTGCAAAATCCGAGTGGCGCGAGCGCTCCTTTGCGCCTTATCCGCTCGCTGCATGGGCGGAGTTCACCTTTGAAGGCCTTCCCATTCGCATCGGCCAGGTAGTCCAGACTCTCGAACGCGTTACTGGCCCCGGCGGAATCTACCAGCCACTTCTTGTTACCCCCGCCATCGGAGTGAGCGTCTCCCCGGAGCAACGAATCCTGCCTCTCGATGGCAGTGCCCTCCCGGTGCGTGTGACGATTCACGCTCAATCCGCAGCCGAAGGAACAGTTGAGCTCAAGCTCCCTGCTGGCTGGCGATCCGAACCTTCCCAAGCCCAATTTCGCCGCTCAGCCGTCGGCGACACCGATCCCATTCTCTTTTCCGTGACGCCCGGTTCCTCAGAAAAAGGCGCCTACTCCATTCAAGCTGTCGCCAGATCCGGCGGCCGCACCTATGAGAGCGGCTGGCACAGCGTGGGATACGCTGGCCTACGGCCCTACAACCAATACAAACCTGCCGAATTGGAAACGCGGAAAATCGACGTCAAGCTTGCCCCCGGTCTCCGCGTTGGCTACGTCATGGGAACAGGCGATCTTGTTCCCGACGCAATTGAAGGAATGGGCGTTTCACCCACTTTCCTTTCCGCCGCCGATCTCACCTCTGGCAATCTCACCGAATACAACGTAATTGTCATCGGCATCCGCGCCTATTCTGTCCGCCCTGAGTTGGCCCGCTCTCAATCGCGCCTCGATGAATTTGTGCGCAAGGGCGGCACCGTCATCGTCCAATATCAGAGCAGCAACTTTCCCGCCCCGCTCCCGTTGTCTCTGAACCAAAGAAGCGAGCGCGTTGTCGATGAGCAAGCTCCCGTCAAGCTTCTCGATCCAAACAATTCGCTCCTCACAACACCCAACAAGATCACCTCGGCCGATTTCGATGGCTGGGTCGAGGAGCGCGGTCACTCGTTTCTCGATACCTGGGACTCCGGCTATACGGCTCTCACAGAGACGGCCGACCCGGGCCAGGACCCGCAGCGCGGCGGATTAGTAGTTGCCCATCCCGGTAAAGGAACCTATATATATGTTGCCTACGCCCTATATCGCCAGTTACCCGAGTTAGTGCCGGGATCTTACCGATTGCTCGCAAATATGCTGAGTGCCGGCGCAGAGGTCCGCTAGACAAAACGGCATCCGCGCCTCTCTGAATTGCCCTCTACCGCACATTTCGACTGCGGCTGGTGCAGGCTCCTGTACTTAGTCACCTCTCACTTATGAATAGAATGTAAATTCACGCTCCTGTAACATCCACTTACCCATCCGACTAACTTGTTAAAAATATGTGAATTAGTCAAATATTCATAAACTTCTGCGAGTCTCAAATTCAGCAACTGCGCGGGATACGTCTGACATGCGATTCGGTCCGTGCGGTCAGCGTCATCAAATGCAGAAGACATCCTTCACTCAACGGCTTCATCTTCAATGCTTCTGCGGTGACCCATTGATTGGCGCTCTCGACGCTTGGGAGCGCTTGAACGATTCAAACCTGTTTTGAGAGGAAAAAGAGGCCAATGAATTACAAACTGAAAGCGGCTGTCATAGCGGTCTTGGCAGCCAGTCTCGTCGGCTCGAACGCTTACGCCGGTGACCCCCCACCGCCCGCGAAGAAGCAAACAAAAGCTAAAAAGCCACCAAAGCCCACCGTCGAAGAACAGATAAACGCTCTTCGCCAGGAATTTCAAACCCAGATCGACGGCTTGAAATCGGACATTGCGGCAAAAGATACTCAGTTAAAGCAGGCCCAGCAAACAGCAGCAGATGCTCAGGCTGCGGCCGCCAAGGCTCAAGCCGACGCCACCGCCCAGCAGCGTGCCACCACTGAAAACGCAGCAGCCGTTTCCACCTTGCAAGCGTCCGTAACCGACATGAAGACAGTCAACGCCGCCGTCGTCGCCGGAATCACGGATGAAACTGCTGCAATCAAGAAATCGATCAACAGTCCCAGCACTCTTCACTACAAAGGTGTCACTTTGACGCCGGGTGGATATCTGGCGGCTGAATCAGTGTGGCGCTCCAAGGCAACCGGCGGCGATATTCCCACCGCCTTCAACGCGCTCCCATATGAGCACGCAGACGCCTACACCCTCAGTGAGTTTTATGGCAGCGCTCGTCAATCGCGCATTGCGCTGATGGTCGAGGGCAAGCCCTCGTGGGGTGCGCTGCGCGGCTACTACGAGGCTGACTGGCTGGGCACCGGCATTAGTTCGAACAACAACCAGTCCAACAGCTATGTGCTGCGTACGCGTGTCCTCTGGGGACAGGCCGAAACACAGAATCATTGGGCATTCACCGGCGGTCAGATGTGGTCACTCGCCACCGAAGACAAAAAGGGCCTCTCCAACCTCTCCGGCGATATCATGACTCCCCAGACCATCGACCCGAACTACAATGTGGGCTTTGTCTGGACGCGCCAGTGGGGCTTCCGTGTGACCAAGACCGGCAAGTGGGCTGCTTTTGGCGTCGCGGTTGAGAATCCTCAGGTACTCTACACCGCCTCGCTCGCGGGTAACACTCCCTACGCAGTGCTTGGCAGCGCCGGAAACAACGGTGGCAACTATAACGCTGCAGTCAGCACCGTCGCATCGACAACCTACGTCCAGAACTACACGCAGGTGCCTGGATCGACGAGCTATCTTCCGGTCTACAACACTGTCACCGCTAACACAAACATCGCAAACTACTCGTTCAACTTTGCACCGGACCTCATCTTCAAGGTCGCACTCGATCCCAAGTGGGGCCACTACGAGATCATCGGAATCGGCCGTTTTGCTCATGAAGAGATCTATCCCGGTGTCACCACTGATACCACGAAATACGGAGGCCAGAAGGACATCGAGACTGGAGCGAATGTTGCTCCAGCATCGACAACCGCCGGCGCGTTCACTAACAGCATCAGCATGGGCGGCGTGGCAGCCAGCTTCCGCGTTCCCTTTGCACACAACAAGGTTTCCTTCGGTGCTAAAGGTATGTACGGACCGGGCCTGGGCCGATACGGAAATTCAACCCTTGCCGACGTAACATCGAGCAGTTGGGGAGGCCTCTCTCCGATTCACAACACATCTGGATTAGGCACGCTCGAGTATAGCCCGAGTCCGCGTTTGTTGATTTACGCCAATTACGGCATCGACTACGCCAGCCGCGTCGATTGGTCTGACGCGACGACGACCACTCTCGGCGGACCCACGGCAACATTCTGCCCAACCGGGTTCACTGACCCTTCGCAATGCACCGCAAAGCCAACCTCCGGCCAGCTCGCCGCCGGCGGCACATGGGGCGGTCACTGGTCAACACCGGCCCTCGCAGCGGTCGGCTACGGTTCGCGGTTGACAAGCAACTCAGGCTGCCTCGCGAACACAAACCCTGGCTTCAACGGCGCCTCGACGGGTTACTATCCCGGCGGCTCCTGCGGAGACCAAACGCGGAACGTACAGGAGGGCACGGTTGGCTACTGGTATGACATCTACCGCGGCGAACACGGCCGTCTCCGCCAGAGCCTCCAGTACAGTTATGCTGAGAGGTTCGGCTGGTCCGGCGTGGGCGGCATCCAGGCGAAGGGCATCGACAACATGTTCTGGACGTCCTTCCGCTACTACATTCCGTAAGCAAATAAGTGCGACTTAGCGAAAGAGGCAGCCTTTCATCGGCTGCCTCTTCTTTTTGTGTGGTGCCTCTTGACGTTTTTCAGCTTGCCGCTCTTTCGTCAGGCTCTTTCAAGGGCCTACTTCCCTTTCGGCTCACCTGTCGGCAGAAACTCAACTCCCGCCACTTGATCGCCCGAAGCAAGTACATCGCGAAGCCGCTCCGGATTCGCTCCGCCTCTCTCGAAAGCCACCTTGATGAGTTGGAGCGCAGCAGCAGGGGTAGTCGTCGCGGGCAATCTGAAGATCCATGGAATATTTGCCGAAGTGAGCGCCTTATCGCTGCTCAGCGCCAGCACCGGCACAAAAGCCTTCAGTGCGAGCTGCTCGGCCAGGTGCGCGGCGTCTCGATCGAGCGCTATAACTGCCAGCGCGTGTTCATCCATCAACGCATGAACGAGCTGCGTCGAAGCCGCGCCCCAATTCTGGTCGCTCGCCACCGGCAATATCACCCACTGCCGTCCCTTCGCGCCACCACCGGCCAGCTGCAGCTCCGCCGATTTCGCTACCTGTTCCGCTTTGGGACCGAATAACACTACGCTCACCGGTCCCGAGATTTGATCCGACCGATGCGGCCCGACAAATTGCACTCCGTCTTCCCCAACACGCGCGTAAGGCACCTTCTCCTTCGATTCCGCTCCCTCAATCCGAGCAGACGAAGTTGGCCGCGCCTCAGATGCTTCCTTTTCCATCAACGCGACTCGGTAACTGATCGCTCCATTGCGCACTGTACCCAGATACATGGGTTGAACGTTCTTCAGATTCGGATCAAACACCATGTGCCCGGTGACACCGTCGTACTTGTCGATGTCGGCCAGCGCGTCATGAATCCGGGCGCGATTCAACCCGGCCCGGCAAATGGAATGCAATAGTGCATTCATTGCATCGTAGGCAAGGGCCGCGAACTGTTCCGGCTTCTCATGAAAACGTGCCTCGAATCGGCTGTTAAAGTCTAGCCACGCTGGATCGTTGCGATTGGGGTCGTAAGGAAACACGGCCTCAAATCCCTCTGCAGACGCGCCAGCCTCCGCCAGCAACTCGGGCCCCAGCGTTCGATAGGAGCCAAACACGCGCTGTTTCATTCCCAACGCTTTCATCTGTTTCAAAATGTTCGCCGCGGGAATCTCATCCGTCCACAACACGATGGCATCCGCGCGTGAAGATTGAATGATTTTCAAAGCCCGAGTGAAATCCTTGTCGCCCGGCAAAAACTTCTGCTCTATAACCACAGGATGTCCGAGTCGCCGCGACGCGTCGCGAAACTTGAGGACTCCAAACCGGCCATAGCGACTGTTCACGCGTAACAAGGCCACGCGCTTCAGTCCGAGTTCTGTATAAATTCTTCGCGCCAGCGTAAGACCCTGCACCCGGTCATCCTGCAGATCTGTAAAGTACCAGGGAATGTAGGTCTCCGGAATCGTCGGATCTGTCGAAGCCGAATTGACGATAGGAATCTCTGCCTTCAATGCCACGCGAAGTGCGATATGGGTCGACTCGGAACTGATGGAGCCAAACATCGCCCAGTCTTCGTCGTCGTAAACCATCTTCACGACTTCGTTCGAAGCCGAGCCCCAGATTGTTGGATCGGTCGGCCTGTCTTCTCCATACACTGTCTTCGCCTGCCAGTTGTCATAGTCATTGTGAAGCATCAGCTTGAAGGGCTTGCCGCCGTACCCGCCGCGAGCGTTCGCTTCTTCCACCGCCAACTGCGCACCGTGCAACATCCGCAACCCAAATATCTGTTCGGGGCTGTGCTCGATTGGCCCGAAGAAGCCTATGCGCACTTCGGTCAGGTTCTTGGGTTCAGGAATGTCCCGTCCTGAGCCCACATAGATATTGGGATGTGTGTAGTTGAGATCGTAAGGTTTGGCAAACTTCTCATACGGGCTCAAATCGCTTGGTTCGCCCGCATAAGGCACAACCACGCGATCCTTTGGCGGCCCTGGCGGATGGGCGCCGCACTCGCAAGCGCCATTCCCCTTCTTCGCTTCCTGCCCTGAAACATTTGCCGCGGCACCGACGGCCAACATGCAGGCCGCAGCCAACCACCATCCCTTACCCATTGCAACTACTCCTTCGTGATTGCAACCTTTTCTGTGCGGAACATGGCGATTGCTTCAATCTCGATCAGCAATTCTGGACGACAAAGGTGCGCCTGGATTCCAGTCGAAGCTGGCAACGGATCGAGCCCCTGCTCATTGAAGAAAGCCGTGCGCTCAGCATTGAACACGTCGTAATCGCGGTCGATATCGCGCAGGTAGCAAGTGGTGCGAACGATATCGTGCCACGTGCAGCCTTCGCTCTCGAGCAGGCCAGTAATGTTGTCAAACGTACGCTTGAGCTGGGCACTGAAGTCGCCGATGTGCACACTAACGCCGTTCTCATCGATTGAGGCCGTGCCTGAAATCAACAGGATGGTCAGGCCATTCAGGTCGATCCGCATACCCCGCGAAAACGAGCTCGGCTTCGCATACGCATACGCCTCGTTGAGTACTCCAAGATTGGTCATTGCACGCTTCTGAATTGGCGCGTGCGCGATAGTATCTAGAATTTCTGAAAATGCAATCATTTTGATAGCTCCTTATGGCTGATGAATCCCGTGGCTTAATCCCTTGGCTGTGGCAACCCAAATATCGCTGCCCTGAAAATCAATTCCTAAAACGTAGTTATGCGCCGGCGCGGTGCTTACAATGACGGGCGTAACGGCTCCCTGCGCATCGCGTACCGTCATCTCCGGCTTACCGGTCGTGAGCGAAGGACGATAGACTGCCCAATTCACGCCGTCGTAGTAGGCCAGCCCCTTGTCGGTGCCGAACCACGCACGCTTGGCGTCAACGCCTTTCACCACATTTGTAAAGTTCGAGGGAAGTCCGCTGTCTTTGGTCAAAAAATTGTGCCAGTACCGGCCGTCATATCGACTGTCGCCGAAGTATGTTGCCGCCCAAAGAATATTATCCACGTAGCTCACGGATGTCGTGATCTCATGGATCAACCCCTGATCCTTGAAGAGTACCATTTCGGTCTCACCGTCAGGATCGTCGTACTTGTCCCACGTCTTCTTCTTCTGGTCGTATTCCAAAATGCCGCTGCCCCACACCGCGTAGTAGACTTTGCTAGGTGTCGCCGTAACTCCGTACACCCAAATCTCAAACATCGGTGTATTCCGTTCGTTATATAGGGTCCACTGATTCGTATGCAGATCGAGACGGCACCCTCCCGCCGCGGTCGCAACCCACACGTTTTCGCCTTCAACAGACACGCCATAAACGACATCATTGCTCAGACCAGAATTCAGTTGGGTGTAGGAATCGATACGCCCGCCTGAAACGCGGCTCAACCCTCCCATCGTGGCTGCCCACACGTCGCCGGTACGTTTATCGAGCGACAGAGAGAGCACTGCGCGATGCGCTAGCCCGTCTTTTGTCGTGTATGTCTTCCATTGATGGTTTTCGTAAACACCCAGCCCATTCTCCGTTCCCGCCCAAATCCGGTCTCCATCAACCAGCACCGAGAACACGTGATTGTCGGGCAGTCCGTTGGCGGTCGTGAAGTTTTCAAACCGGAACCGTGGCATCTGCGGCGGCGCTCCATGCACCAATGTCCCCATCGCCAATGTTCCGGCTACGATCAAGGCAATTTTGTTCCACGCAAACTTCATCATCGCGTCCTCAAGTATTCAATCAGGTCGTTGAGCTCGTCCTTGGTCAGATCGTTCGTGCGTCCGTGCTTGTCCTGGAGATTGAATATCGTCCATATCTCCTCGAGGGTTGAAGCGGACCCGTCATGCAAATATGGCCCCGTAATGGCAATATTCGTCAGTTGCGGAGTGTCCAAAACGCCCGTGTTGTCCGTCGCCTTCCCTGTCCCGACATCAAAGGACTTCTGACTCGTTCCCCTGGGCCCGCTGTGACAAAACGAGCAACGATTCGTTTCCGGAATCGCATTGCCAAACTTGTCAACATCGCGAACGAACAGCGCCTTACCCCGCTCCTGGTTCGGCGTGACGTGCTCATCAACCTGCTGCCACCGGTTGGGTCTCGCGTGTAGTCCGCGGACATAAACAACCAGGTCTGTCAGCGTAAAGTCATCAAAGTTTTCGGCACGCCAGAAATATTTCTCAGTTCGTGGGCCGCACTCGGTAGGGAGGTTGGGATTGCCGCCGTTCCATTTAAACGGTTCGGTATCTTTCACGGCTTCAATGGGCCGGTTGTCCACAACATCGCGACCAAACCCGTCCGGCTCAAGATCCCAGGTGAGCCCATCGAACGTCGAATCGATATGACAATTCGCGCACCCAATCTGGCCCTGGAAGGAATATCGGGCTGTATAAAACGTCTGTTCGCCTTTGCGAAGTACCGATATCTGCTTAGGGCCGGCCATCGGAATAGTCGATGCCACCCGATTTGTCCGCCTGTCGATCACACTGATCGTGTCGTCAAGCCGATTGGCCACCAGCAATTTCTGCCCATCGTGCGAAAATGCCAATCCTCGTGGATCATGACCGACTGCAATCCGCGTCATCACGTAGTTGGCGCTTGCCGATAGATCCTGCGCCAGTGGCCCCTGATGGTTATGAACGTAGCGAAGCAGCCGTTGCGTATCGATCACGGTCACGTTTTCCGAACCGCCGCACGTTACATAGATGCGCGATTTGTCCGGCGCAATCACTACGCCAAAAGGCCGCACTGCATAGCGCTCAAGTTCATCCAAAGGCACTTCCACCGGCTTGCCAACATCTGCCCCAAACAGAGTAAGCGTGTCTGCAAAGGCGCCGCCGTGCTCCACGTGAGCCAAAGGCACAAGATTCTTCGGATGCAGTCCTGCTACTACTCCCAAACGGCCATCCGACGAAATCGCAACATGAAATCCATGCGCAATGCTGTGCAATGGAATCCGTTCCGCGACCACAGCGCGAGCGGTGTCGATCACCGTAATCTCCGACTCGGGAGCAGTACGGTGCGGAGTGGTATTCGGATAAACGTGCGTAACATACAGCCTGCTGCCGTCCGCAGACGGCGTGATGTAGCTCGCGCCTCTCCCACCTGCAAGCCGTTTCTCTTCGACACCCGTCTGCGCATCCAGCACGGCAATATCATTCGAAATGCGATTGGCGACGAACAGATGCTTCCCCGCCAGGTCTTCCACGACATTTGAAGGCTCCGCGCCCACGGACCACGTCGCCGTCACGTCAAGGGATTGCGTATCAATCACCGAAACCGTATCGTCCCACGAGTTCGCGACAAACAACCGATCTCCCTTTGCGGAAAAGGAAAGTCCTCGCGGCGTGCGGCCGACCGCAATGTTCTTGATCGGCGAATAGGTGGCCGCATCCAGGACTCGCACCTCTCCACTCTGCTGACAAAGTACGTAGAGCCTCGTCCCGTCCGACGAAAACAGCATTTCTACCGGGGACGCATAGTTGAGAACATCGCCAACCATCGCCGGTCCTGCTGCACGCGCGGTTTTCCCGGACCACAGGCCAAAGCCGAACAGCGCCATACCAAGCGCCGTCAGCCCTGCGAGCAACCCGGCTCGCAACCTGCGATGATTGAGCCGGTTCATTTCGGCTCCTCAATTGAAAGCACGCGATCTACGGCCTGCTTTTCTAGCGTTTGCTCGCGGCCGCTGGGCCAGCGCACAACAATCTTGTCAACGACGGTTGCCGGGCCCAATCCAAAATGCAACCGGCCGTCGTTCTGCGACAAATAGCCCGATCCGGCTACGCGCTCCGATGTCCAGCGTTTATCTCCTGCGAAAACTTCAACGCGCGCTCCAATGCCATCGCGGTTACTTTTCGTGCCTGTGAGCTTGATGGAAATCCAGTGCCCGGTATTCCCAGTATTCGTTGATACGTTGTGTACCAACGTTCCCTTTGCGCCCAGATTTACCAGGAACGCATCCACCTTGCCATCATTGTCGTAGTCTCCGAAGCACGCGCCACGCGCCACCGTGCGTTCGCTCAATACCGGCCCGGCCGCCAGCGAAACATCCGCGAATCGCCCATTCCCCAGTCCGCGAAAGAGCGTATGCTCTTGCGGAATCAGGTGAATCAATCCGCCGTGGAAAATCAGTATGTCTGGCAGCCCGTCGTTGTCGAAGTCATCAATGCTGGTCCCCCAGCTCACGTATTGTGCGTTCGTCTGCGACACTCCGTTGGTGGCGCCCAAGTCCTCGAACCCTGTCTTGCCAGCGTTGTGCAGCAATCGGTTGTAGTGCCCGTCCGTGACCCACAGGTCAAGAACTCCCCGTCCCTCAAGGTCCGCGAAGACCGGTCCCATAGAGGAAGTCGACTCGCCATTTTGGCCAAACGCCGTGCCCGTATCGTTCGCAACTTCTTCAAACGTCCCATCATGCTTATTTCGAAACAGAAAGTTCTCAGTGCGATCATTGGCTACGTAGATGTCATCCCAGCCATCGTTATCAAAGTCACCTGCCGTCACGCCCATCGTGCGTCCGACAAACGCACTGATCCCCGACTTGTCCGACACATCGGCAAACGTTCCGTCGCAGTTGTTGCGATACAGCTGGTTCGTTTCTCCCTCGTAGTCAAGCGGACCTGGATAGTTGTCCGCCGCATAGTACGCGTGATACTTTGGGTCGAACTTCACATAGCGACCCACAAACAAATCAACGCAACCATTCTTGTCGTAGTCCAACCAGGTGGAACTGATCGCCCACCCATCAACCTTTATGCCAGCCTTCGCCGTGACATCGGTGAAGTGGCCGTTGCCCTCATTGTGGTAAAGAATCGTCTTGCCGTAGCCCGTCACCAGCAGATCGACGAATCCATCGTTGTCGTAATCCGCTGCCGTCACGGCCACCGCATACATATCCGGCTTGAGCCCGGCCTTATCTGTCACATCGGTAAAGCGGCCATTTCCGTCGTTCCGATAGAGATGATTGTGCGGCAAAGGATCTGGTTTCACCTTCAGTGGATGCGGATGCACGGAGTCATCCAGCGGACGTCCATTCACGACATAAAGATCAGGCAACCCGTCATTGTTGTAATCCAGCCAGACGCAGCCCGCACCCGTGCCCTCCAGCAGCGATCCCAGTTGCGCCGAACCAAAGCTGTGCACAAAATTGATGCCGGCCTTGTCGCTTGCATCTTCAAATCGAATCGTGGATGACGGACCTGCCGGTTCCCTCACCGAGCTGGTCTGCTCTGCGCTCTTCGTCCCTGCCTCCTGAGCTTGCGCACTCGCCTGCCCCGCATACAGCGAGCCAATTGCTACGAGAGATATAAAAAAACGAGATAACACTTCAATTGCCTCCCGACATCGAATGCTGTGCCGTGCCAGTGAGATCAACTGGCGTGGTCGTGCGTAGCAGAACTGCGGGTACGCGATTTTCCGAAGAGCGCTCCGGCCCCGCATGGCACCCTACGCAATAGCGTTGTTCCCCACGCCGAATCCAAAACCACCCGCGCTCTTGCCGCAACACCGCTCCATTCGTATCCAGCAATGCAAATCGAATAGCCTGGTCTGCGGGCGCCTTCACAAAAAAAGATCCATCCGCTTCCACGGGCGCCGTCCCAATCACAACCGCGTGACCAGCCGCATCCTGCTTCTCAAGCCGCACCGATGCGGGCGTCCCCTTCGGCGCACCGTCACGCGAAACGCGTGCATCGAGCGCAAGCAGATTCGCGTAGTCCCAATCGTGCAGTGCCGAAGGATGCCTCCTGGGCCTGTCGCGCGGCACAATCACCACTGGCTCCACAAGGTTGTCGCCGCTACGCGCCAGCACCGTATCGAGCGACGCTGCGCCCGGCTTCCAAAGCCGCAAGGCCAATTTCGCGCTCTCTGATTCGCGAGCGCTCAGTAACCATGCCCCCGAGACAGTTTCCGCAACCTCGCCCGCATACTCACCATGTGGAGCAATAACCCGCTCTTCATGCGCCAACGGCGATGTAAATCTCGCGAGTGACGCACCGTGCGTAAATACCACATCGCCAGAGGCCAGTTGCTTGCCACCCCAGCGCCCGCGCCCATTCGGACCTATGGTCGCGTGATCGCAGCGATACGACTCCACCCCCGAGCCATCCGAATAAACCAGAAACATCTCAGGAACTGCTCCAACACCAAGCGGAAATCCCGCCTCGAACAAGATGCGCCCATCCGCCAGCACATCCGCTGGGACCGCACTCGCGTTCAAATATGTCAGCGGCAGAATCGCGCGCGATCCAGCCGGCTCTATCTCTTCGAGCGCCTTTGAATCAAGCAATCGCGCCGACTGCAGTTGAAAGCCCTTCGCAGTTCGCAAGCCATACACCAGCCGCCAGCCCGGCAAATACAGCGGCCGTATCGCGTCTGACAAACCCGTAGTCACCTGGCGCACCGAACGATCCGACAGTGTCAGTTCCCAGATTTGCCATGGGTCACCGGCAAGTTTCTTCCCAGCGAACAAGACCTTTTGAGCATCGAACGAAACGTTCGCGTCCGCGCTTGCAGCAAATCCCACAATGAGCGGCTCCGCTTTTCCCTCGTGAACAAGCAGCAGCTGTGCGCCTTTCGGAAACCGCTCTCCGCCTCGCAACGCGGCGAGCGGCGAAAAGCTTGGGGCAGCGGTCACAATAACGTCGGCGCCGATCTTTTGTGATAAATCGGGAGCGAACCCACAGATCGGCACCAGCAACACCGCGCATGCCACAGTGCACAACAGCTTGACGCAGACCCTCATCCAACAGCCTCCATCGGGCGACTGTCGACCATTGCACCGCGCAGTGCAATGTAGGGTTCGAGCGACAACATCATCTCGTCAAATTCTGCAAATGTCAGAGACTGCTCGCCGTCGCTCCAGGCTTTCTCGGGGTGCGGATGTACTTCAACGATCAGCCCATCCGCGCCCGCCACTACCGCCACCCGGGCTAACGGTGGCACCAGGTCGCGATGCCCGGCCGCGTGACTCGGGTCGGCAATGATGGGCAGATGCGATATCTCCTTGATTAACGCAATCGTGGCAATGTCGAACGTGTTGCGCGTCGATGTTTCAAAAGTGCGGATGCCGCGCTCACACAAAATGACGTTTGGATTTCCGTTGTCGAGCACGACCTGCGCCGATCGGAACATATCAACAATCGTGGCCATCATTCCGCGTTTCAGCAGAATCGGACGGGCGGACCGCGCCGCCGCTTCCAGCAGCGTAAAGTTCTCCATGTTGCGTGAGCCGATCTGCAAGATGTCCGCGTACTCAGCCACCAGCGACACATCGTCTTCCGACATGACCTCCGTGACGATCGCAAGACCCGTCTCTTCGCGAGCGCGGGCAAGCATCTTCAGGCCTTCGAGGCCATGACCTTGAAATGCGTAGGGAGAACTGCGCGGCTTGAAAGCGCCTCCGCGAAGAATGCGTGCGCCACCTTGGCAAACGTGAATCGCTGTGGTGATGAGCTGGACCTCGGTCTCAACCGAGCAGGGTCCAGCCATGGTGATAAAGTCATCCCCGCCGATTTTCAGATCCAACACCGGCACCACTGTTTGCTGGTGCTCAGAACTCTTTAAAACATCCGGCGTTTCGGCAAAGTGCTTCTGCCAACTTTCGCGCACCTTCTGCGCTCCATTCCGGGGAAGCGTCAGACTATCGCGATCGTCCATGCCACGCCTCCATCCAAAGGTGGAGGTGCGTAATCAGCGTCTTACCGCACCTGCCACTCCGTTTTTAGCGGGGCAATGAACATTTGTCTGTGACGTATGAACTTGACTTCCCGATGATCGAAGGCGGGCGTCTGGGTCTCGATTTTGGACCTCGATTTTGAGACCTGACTCAAGCGCTGACTCAAGCCTGCGCCATCGCCGGCGCGTGGTACCCAAACGCCGCATCTACAATCGCTGCAACGCCAATCACCGTCTCATCCTCAAATGGTCGCGCCGCCACCTGCACCCCGATCGGCAATCCCTCAGGCGAACGCCCCACCGGGACCACCGCAGCCGGCGCCGCCAGTGCATTGAACCACTGCGTATGCCGCACCGCATCAAGGTAGTTAACCTGATGGCCTTCAACAATCCACGACCGCTCTCCGTGCTTCCACGCCGGCACACTCGCCACGGGGTAAAGCAACACCGCATACTGGCTCATCTCTGCAAGCATCTTGCCGCGCAACAGATCCAATTCCGCCCATGCGTCCAGCAGTTCAACAGCCGTCAGCGCCGCCACCGAACCCGCAATCCCCAGGAACTCCTTGAAGATGGGACTGAGCAGACTCTCCTTGCCTTGAATCGTCGGTGCATAAAACATCGCTCCGCATTGCACGAAAAACTTCCACCACAGCCGTCGCAACAACTCCAAAGTACCCGGCCGGAACGGCTCGACGCGAAAGCCCGCATCCCGCAGAGCTGCGGCAGCGTCATTCACGGCGGCCCGCGTCTCTGCTGTAACCGGTATGAGGCCATCGTCCTCAAAAAATCCAATTGGT
>CAVTUP010000021.1:0-149487 GCA_963737915.1 uncultured Acidobacteriaceae bacterium
CGCGTAGACATCGATGCGATCCAGACCTGCGGTCGTAATGCTCAATCTTCTCCCGCGTCTCACGACGTCCAACCGCGTCGAGGGTTGATCGGCGAGCATCTTGCCGCAATGATCGATCAAGTCTCCGTTGCGTTCGAAGATATCCCGTTTCGTCATGGAGTAAGGTTGCCCTGAGATGCCGGTATCCTCGATCAGCATGCCTTCTGCATCGCCGGTGCGCACAGCTCGTCGGACGGCAATCGTAAAGTTCGCGCCCTTGGCAAGCGCCGGCAGAGGAAACCCCGCAGCTTTCATAGCCGCACTCAGGTCGTCGGAGGTCCACACATTCGCGCCACCCGCGCCAGTGGCTTCTCCAACACAAACCACTGGGCCGATGCGATTGTCCACCACTCCGGCGGTGAACAAATCTCCCGAAGAATAAGTATTGGCATCCACCACGACGACAACCGGGCCTCCGTATCGTTGGCCGATATCGTTGCATTGCTCAATTGAAGTGATGGGCAGGTGAGTGGAATAGGGTTCGCCGCTTGCCGGTGCGCTGGCAATCGAATCTGCCCAGGGACCCAACTCTCCCCGATTGAAACGCGCAGATGCCATGGCGTTTGTCAGCGGCGTAGCACGAAGGCCAAATCTTGTCGGCGTAATAGGGTTCGGTGTAAAGAACTGCAGCATGCGTTCCGCAGCCCAGATCAACCCGCCCGGGTTATCGCGCAAATCGAGAATGACTCCGCGACTGGGAAGTTTCTGAAGCAGTTTGGTTGCAGCTTCGAGGAACTCCTGATCATCGTCTACGTCGAAACTCCAAATGCGCAGATATCCAAACCTGCCGCTTTGCGTCTGGACGGTTCGCGCCGAAAGAAAGTCCGCGTATTTCGCCGTCAATGATTTGCCGCCAGTGCGCCTCACCGCCGCAGCCCGCTCCTCGGTCCAAAGCGCAGCGTTGAACATCAGCTTCTTCGCCCGGCGCACAGCTTCAGCTGCGGGATCGATGCCGCGGTGCATCCGCGCCGACCCGCCCGGGCTTCCGGCGCTGGGAACGCGATTAGGGCAAACCACGCGCCAGGGCATGCGCGTCTCACGGGTCTTCTTGTTGAGATCGAGATAGGTGATGTCGACCCAGTGTTCATCGGGAGGCGGTCCATATTCGAGCGAACGAAACGTCAGGGACTCCAGCGCACGGGCCTGGCGCGCATCGGGCCTGCCGCCGGTTTCGTTATCCGCGTGCAAATCGACTGCGCGGTCAAACGGCACCCCATTCCAAAACTTCAATGTAACGCCCGGTTTGAAATGAGGATCGTTGATGAGTCTTGAGTTGCTGACCTTCGAGACGACATAGTGGCGATCATCGGCAGGGCCCCACTCTTCCACGAGAAAGGGCAGCGTGGCCACGGCGCCCGCAATGCTGTGAGGACCGGAATACTGCGTGTGCGCATCGCGCAGGCGATTGATAAGGCTCGTGAGCTCGCGATGAAACTGTAGATCCGTGAGTCCGGTCACTTGCTGGCGAAGATGCTCCAGCGCGCGAACCGGATCGAAGCCGTAGAGAGCGCGCTTGAGCGGCAGATGGGCATACACACCATCCAGCACCTGCACCCAGGCATCGAGGATGTCGAGCCGCTCTCCCCAATTGAGAACCGCCACACCAGCCGGCAATTCTCCAAGTGCCTCGGGGAGGCTTGTGCCCCGCTGATGCGCAATCGCATAGACCTTCTTTGGGCTAGTGTTTGCCATACTCTTACTCCGCATCGTCATTTGTAGAAGGCGGCGAGACCATCCAGAACACCGCCGTGAAAACCCCGCCCTCGAATATCGGCAAAGAAAGCCTTGTCGTGAACAAGCGTCGGCAAAGCCGGCACTTCCACCTTGGCTGGATTCGGCGGCGGCCCCGCAAACGCCATCGCATCGCCAGAGGGCATATCGAGGGCCAACTCCAGCGGCGCGCCGGGCTCTGAGGTAGGTCCTGCGAAGCTGCGTGCGCGTCCCTCCGCTTTTTTCACCGCGCCTGCAGGATCCTTGCGCACGGAGTCAAGACGCGACACAACGTCTTTCCATTCGAATGCTTTTGTCGGGTCGTGCGGATCCGGTATCGCAAGTTTGCGTTGCCGCCCGGCAACACTCAGCGTTGTCACTGGAGAAGCGCCAGCCTTCGTCATCAAATTGGCATCGCCGTAGCGCGGCTTTCCTCCGACCACCACCAGCATCACTTCTCGCTCCGTGGCGTTCACCACCTGCGACCACACGTCTCCGTCTCCGTTGGGACGCAACACTGTCACATCGGCAAAGCTGCCCTGAGTCAACCGTCCAATCTGGCGTGACCAGCATCGCGCCAATACGTCTCCGGGATTGCTGGTGACCATCGCCACCAGGTCCTGGTCGCTCAGATTGAACTTCTCTTTCACGCTTGCGAGCTTCGCGACCTTGATCTCTCCCAAGACGTGCTTTGTTCCCGATGGACCCCAATCCGATCCGAGACAAATGGAGATTCCCCTCCCCTGGGCCAGGGGAATGTTTGTCGTTTTTCCATAGAGCCAATAATTCGAGAAGGGCGACCACACCACCGCTCCCGCGTCAGACGGCTGCCATCGTTCCCAATCCGAATCGGCAACGGCATTGCAGTGGATGGCGACCATTTT
Source organism: uncultured Acidobacteriaceae bacterium (assembly GCA_963737915.1). Lineage (GTDB taxonomy): Bacteria > Acidobacteriota > Terriglobia > Terriglobales > Acidobacteriaceae > Telmatobacter. The sequence continues at coordinate 2,634 of CAVTUP010000021.1, forward strand.
CTTCTCGAGGCACCCGGCATTCGCTGCGTCGGTGAACTCGCGAGCCACGACGGAACCGGGCTGTCCTTCCGAGCAGTGGTAGATAAATCCCGCGCCGCGGCTCATCAATTGTGCCGTATGCGCAAGTTGAAGAGGCGTCTCCGTGATCACGGCGGTGTAGACAAGATTCCGGTTGGTCGTGCCCGCTTCTTCAGAGTCGATATTGCGCAGCACCATTTGCGGCGGACGGTTGAAGGCCGGCCATCCCTGGATCGCAGTGGTACCACCGACGAGAGCCCGCGTCTGCACATAAGCCAGCATGGCTTCGGGATCGCCCTTGGCCAGCACCCACGCCGGCCAACTGACATCGGGCTTGTAACTAGGCTTGTTCGGCCAGTCGTTATGGTGAAGAAAGGGTTTCTTCTGCGTTGGCTCCGCCCACAACGGCAGTGCGTTGTAGCCGAGATGATTGTGCAGATCGATCAATCCCGGAATGACAAGCGCGTCACCTGTTTCCACTACCGGGGCTCCCTCGAATCCGGCGGGAGCGCCCGCATCTCCCGCGGTTACCGCCTCAACAAAACCGTCGTCTCCAAGATAGATTCGGCCTTCGACCACGGCCGAGGGATCATTGACGCTCATGGGAACAATGCGGCCAGCGATGATGAGTGCCATCGTGCCTCCGGTTCAGGCGATCTCTCGATTCGTAAAGCGTAGAGAGTGTAGCAGCAATCGAAGCAACAATCGACAAGTTGTGGGGGATAGCCATAGGCAGAGGATTTCACCGCTCTAGCCTAAAGAACGGGAAAAGAATTTTCGAAAAGGTGCATCGCGCGCGTAGATGTTTATCGAAAGGGCGGTGATTCGCTCGGTTCGGTCATTTCGCACGACCGAGCTTAAGATTGTGTAGCGTACAAGAGGTAGTGTCTCAGTTTGGAATTATTCCATGCTCTACAAGGTGCTGACGGTACACATCCCAGGCCACTTGAGCATCATTGAACGTTCCAACGAGATTGGCTGTGAATTCCCGCCGTTGTTCCTCGGTGTGTTCAGCTTGGGACAAGGCAATAGCTCTGGCCATTACACTGCTATGGCGACGCATGGCGTCAGATGCAGAGCGTAGTCGCTGGTCGCAGACAGGGCAGATTAGGGTCGGCGGCATAGTGCGAGCATAGTCCAACACAGGTGCTCCAGGCCAACAGTTTAGAGTCATCTCGCGATTCTTGTAAGGCCCGCGCTTGGCCGGAACGAAAACGGCATGGCATCGGCCAGCATGGCCAGCAGCCATTGCAAGCCCCCTATCGGTCCTCTTCGAAAACCGCCTTTACCTTCCCGTCGCGTACTGCGCGCTCAAGGGCAGCGTGGTCCAGCTCATTCTGGTCCGCGTAGGCGATCGAAAATGCCGCAATGGCGCGATCGAATGCTTCGCCGTTCCCCATGTACCCGGCAATCATGGCGGGTGTTCCGGACCTGGCGTGGCTGAGTGCGATGGCCCTTCCGCACCACTTGGCGTAGAGATTCAGTTCCATCTTCCCGAAGAGTTCCACGCGGATGCTGATCTTGATATCTTTCAACTGGCGTACGAAGAAGTCGCGTTTTGGTGAATGTGTCCAGCCGAGAAACATGTCACCGGCAGGCTGCATGGTCCGATAGCCGTTCACGATGCGTTGCCCATGATTGCCAAACACGCTCGCGCCCGCGTAAGGCGCCAGCACCGAAGCACGAGCCTCTTTGACCTGAAGGAACAGAGGATCATCATCTGACGCCATAAACAAGAGGACCCAGCAGGCGGTACCGACACTCCCGATCCCCACCACCTTAACGGCAGCGTCACAGAGCTTGTAACGATCGAGCAGAGAGTGATAGGACGGTGGAAGCGTGGCGCGGTAACTGGCGAGCCCGTCGAGCAGGAGCCGCTGTATCTTCCCTGGAGGTCTTTTCTTATCATGAAAGATGGTGGGGAGCTGATCCTTGATGGTGGGGATGTCACCCTTGCTTTCGGTCAACTTGGGAAACATCTCCTCGCCCCGGCTCTTCGTCTGCTCTTGCTGAATGCGTTTCATGATGCGCTTGCGAAAGATCGGGCCGCTCATGGCGATCAACTCCTCTGGCCTGATCGCGTAGTACCAAAGCTCCAGCGTCTTCATCCGGCTGAATTCGGCCATCGATTCGCGGTAGCTCCTTACGCAACTCATCGCGATGCCTTTGGCGTCTCTGTCGCTTATTCCTTTGTCCCGGCACGCGATCACGAAGCTGGCTGCGAGCCGCTTCACGTCCCACTCCCACGGCGCAGGAAGAGTCTCGTCGAGGTCATTCACAGAAAAGATGACATTCCGCTCCGCGGTGGCAAACCCGCCGAAGTTGCAGAGATGAGCGTCTCCGCAGCACTGGACGCGGATTCCGGTCGTGGGCGTGGTTGACAGGTCAGCCGCCATGGTGAGGGCTGAGCCGCGATAGAAGGTGAACGCGGACTGCACCATGCGTCCGTGGCGCAAAGGTAGCAGTTCAGGGATGCGCCCCTTCTCGGAAGCCAGCACCATTTCGACCGCACCCCGCCGATTCTTGGGAGCCTTCCACTCGGCATGGTCCTCGCGCGGACAGGCATCCCGCAACGCTTTGCCTGCCGCGTACCGTTCTTCGTGGGTACTGCCGGGCTTTTGCGTTACGGCGCCATTTTGCGATTTCTTCCTTGCGTTCATCTTGCCTCCAAGGGTCCCCCTCAGATTCGCCACCCGCCGCCCAATCCTGCGACCGGCGCTCCTCATCGAGATAATCCGACTGCATTCAAACGGAGAAGGTATGACCATATTGGAGGAGCGGATACTGGTAAAACTCCCAGTGGGGTGTGCCTATCGTAGTAGAGTGAAGTTCGATTCAAACCATCTGGAGTTCTACCAACCCCCTTGGTTGCGGGTGCCGGGAGGATTGTGACAATCCGGTAATTACTCGGCAGTTGTGGGATAGCTATAGGCAGGGGAAAATTCACCCCCCAGCCTAAAGAAGGCATCGCGTGCCTAGAAGTTTATTGAAAGGTAACTGACGCATAGGCGGTAAACCAACCGAGAACCCGCACCGGAGGCAACACGCGATGCAAGCGACACATTGTGTGGTATCGGCGGCGTGACTATGAAACGAAAGACACCAGCTTCAGAGGCCGGCATATCAAAATGAATTCCGGAACGTTTGTGTATTTCTCATGTTGACTGGTTCTAGGCTCCAGCGATACATGTCAGAGGCCAAGCTACCTGAGTGTTCTTCCACAGCGAAATTTTCGCTGGCCATTAATGGCCCTTTGCGCACGACAAGAACGGCCGACTGGCTCCGAGATCAAGCCATGGCACATTCATGCGGACCTATCGCTCGTTAAGACACAAAGGGTCGGAGAACCACTTGAATACGAGGGAGCGTACGAAGAGTGGTGGGTCAAGGCGCCACCAAGTACAAGCTCAGTTTCACCGACCCGAAACCACTCAAAGAGCGGATGATGCCACCGGCACGGTCCTTCTTCGCGAGAGCTCCCAAGAATGGCAAAGCGGTTTTGAAGTCCTGCTGCACGGAAGTCGTGCTAAGCGAGCCGAAAGCCTGCCGCGACGTCTCGCAACTCGCGGGATTCACGCTTCAGCGTCGGGCCCAGGCCGTATGGTCAATCCAGCAGCGAATGTGTCGGCCTCACGTATCCCGTACGTCCCAGACCTAGACGTTTCGGGTAACTTCTATCCTGCCGCGTGCTTCGAGCCGACCATACCGGCACTGCGCGTTTATTCGGAAGGAACCTCAACCCGCATCTTCTATGACCACATCGTTTCGTTTCAGGGACATTATCTCGCGCGTCAGATTCAGGTCCTTGTGAGTGGCAAGCTTGCAGCCGACATAAATCTTAACGATGACGAGTCATTGAAGCAGTCGCCGGATACAGTCCTCACTGCTCCATCCACCGCGCTCCCCGTCGACCGGACAAAGATCATGTTTAAAGACGACGGGGCTAGAAGCCACTGGCCGGCAACCCTCAGGAAAGCCGTTCCGGTATACCCCCAAGATGCAAAGTCCATGCGTATCCAGGGCACCGTAACATCAGGCCACTATCGGGCCGGATGGCCACATCGAAAGCATGAATCCTATCGACGGTCCCCCTGTGACTGCGCAAAGCGGCACTGGATGCTGTCCAACAGTGGCTCGATAGGCCATTCGACTTGATGGGCCAGCCACGGCGTGTGGAACTAGAAGTTCAGGTTATCTTTAGTTTGGGATGACCTAACGTCAGTCAATCTCCCAACTTCTACCCGAGAGCAGGACTGACGCTGTGGTTCAGTGCAGGGCGGATGGTGGACAATACTGGACATTACTCGGAAAGATTCCGTCACTCACTAGATTCGCTAGCACACTCAAGTGTGTCGCGTGAGGTACACGCTTCTTCTGGGATCTCCGCAGCCCAGCCTTCCGAAACTCCAAGCAGCGGTAGTGCGAATCAAATTTACGCAGGCAGTCCTTGCCCGTGGGATCTAACGGAAGCGAGTGCCTGACGCCTGCGTAGATGGCAGACGGGGTCGTACCGCTGAGTGCGGACCGAAGCGCGTTGACAAGGAAGTAGCGCTGGCCGGTAGACAACATCGATCCGAAACGTGACGCGGCGCTTGCCTTCGAGAACAATGAACTGCCCCTGGCGATTCCAGTTGTTCGTATTCCACTGCGAAAGTTCGCGCACCGATTTGAAATCGGACCAGGCGAATTGGCGTGTCCAGCCGATGGGACCAACGCCCGGTGAAGATGGAAAGCTGGTCACCGTGGCGCGTAATCCTGACGCTGCCGGCAACCGACATCAGGCACCAGGAGATGAGGAACATGGAGCCAAAGAGAAACGGCAGACCGAAGAGAGACATGCTCACATTGAAACGGCCATGCACGATCTGCGTGCCGTAGATCCCGAAAAGCGATCCTCCGGACCACACGCAGGTGAACGGGACAATGAAGAGCGCCATCCAGGAACGGGTGCTGGCGCCCGCGCGGAAGCCATCGGGCAGCGGATCAAACCATGCGCCCGATGGTGGAGTGGCAAGCAGTTGTGGGTCGGCGGGAGCGGAACCGACGGCTTCGGAGATGCGAAAAGGCTTGTCGCAGGCGCGGCAGAGCGCGATGTCGGTCGACACGTTGAGGTCGTCTGCCGGGATGCGTGACCGGCACGAAGGACACAGGATTTCCATGTGCGGGCATTATGCCACAAAGCCACCCACGGGAGCTTCAAATTAGTACCGGGTTCAAAACGAGAATGACCTATCTTCCGCTAGGTCCCGTTTGCCGAAACAGGGAGGCCAGAAGAAGGGAATAAACAAATATCGGTTTGTTCGCCGCACTGTATTGGCCATAACCCGACGCGCACGCATCCGAACCTGTGTGACCATTTCTCGCGAACTACGACTGAGGGTACCCTGGCCCGAGTCGGGACTGGGAAGAACGAATGGGATCATCTCAGTTGGATCTTCAGACAGGCGCATCTTAATATTCGACGGCTGGCAGCGTATCTCCATTCTGGCCAAGCTTCTGGTCGCCACCTGCATGATGGCCAGCTTTCCGGCGTGCGCGGTTGGACAGGGCCCATCGGCTTCCGTTATCCGCGACGCTCCTAACCCAAATACCGCTGGCTTTGTCCGTCGGCAGCCGAATGCATCGCCGAAGCGGCCGGATTTCAACTCGGACATCTTCTACCGGAATAAGCTCGAAGTATCGGTGGAAAGCGGCTATCTCGCGGCCAACGTTCCTTTCGTTTTCAACTTCATGACAGGTGATACCTACACAACGTGGCCCTTGAAATACACTTTGGTGCCTACGATCCTTTCGCTGCGTTGGCACATCGACAACATCAGCGGTCCGCCCATCCTGCGCGGCAATGACGATTTCTCATTCAGCCTTGCTTATACCGCGATTCCGAGCGGTGCAGAAACTCATTATGTAGCCTTTGACTACGGGATTCGCCACAACTTCGTTCCGCGCCGATGGCGTCTCACGCCGTATTACGAGATGCGAGGAGGAGTTGGCAACATTGACGCCCGGGGTCCTCACGGTGTGCTTTATGCGCAAGGCCAAGATCTGACGATCACTCTAATGATGGGAACCGGAGCACGATACAACCTGAATCCTCGGCTCAGTTTTGCGGGAGGAGCGACCTACATGCACGTTTCAAACTGCTACATGTCCGAGCCCAAGTACGTGAACTATGGCATCAATGTCTGGGGCCCGATATTCGGCTTCTACGCACGAGTTGGGAGTCCACGGCGCGGTTCCGATCCTCAATAGCTGAAATTTCACGCTCTCGCATGGGGCAATAACCAAACTCGTCCCCTAAAAATGTTGGGGCGTATTCTGGACAACTCGCCCCTATGCCGGTTCCTCGCCCGGAAAGCAACCTGCGATCATGCCAGGTTGCTCGCCCGGCTGATACTGAACGCCTGCGCGAGTGATTTTCCGCTTTTATCCGACTCAATTCGCAAGGAACAAGTCCCTCGATGACAGCGGTTGGAAGCGAGGCAGGCAAAATGTTTCCGATGTACGGAACAACTTTGGAAGCCTGTTGGTGTCACTACGGTGCAGACGGCCAGATCGAATGATGGACCGACAGCGCAGACTTCATTCAAGGCCCATCTCCGTTTAGCGGTTCCCTTTGCCACAGTCCCGCCAGATTGCCCCAATCGGCTTTCGTTTTCACGTAGATGGAATATCCATGGTGATACTGGTACAGACGCCGACTAGCCCAAGGCCTCGCAGCCATCCCGGTCCGTGGAGTCCGTCCGAAATATGGATGATCCTGCTTTTGCCAATGTTAATCGTGGCGTTCTTGGGTTTGGTATTCGTTCGCTCGAGCAGAAGCCAAATTAATCGCGGAAAGGCGCGGACCATACATGAAGAGTAGGCGGTCACTCGCCCAAAAGCATCCCTGCGGCTGTCTTTATCCCGTGTCGCTACGCCAAGCTCTGAGTAGCCGTGTGGCATAGATGAGGGCGTAAGTCACGATGAAGTAAAACAGAAACGAGAAGACTAACGAACCGAGCGCGGCAGCGACGAACGTATTTGTGGTGTGTTCCTTTTGCGCCAAGAGTCGGCATGAAATGACACCGGGAGGGTCTGCTATTGCCACAAAGCCACGAAGAAATCGGTAGCTAGATGTCAATATCCACGATCTTGCCGGGGTTCATGAGGTTTTCCGGGTCGAGCGCTTGTTTGATCGTACGCATCACGCCCAGACCTTCGCCGTGCTCAGCCTGGAGATATTTCTTCTTGCCAAGGCCCACACCGTGTTCGCCGCTGCATGTGCCTCCCATGGCGAGAGCCCGCTCAACGAGGCGGTGAGCAAAGGCTTCGGCCTCCGGCATTTCTTCATCGCTGGGCAGGCACAGAACGTGAAAGTTGCCGTCTCCGACGTGGCCCACGATTACACCTGGGAACCGTTCGCGATCAAGTTCCGCGCGGGTAGCGACGATGCATTCAGCAAGGTTCGAGATGGGCACGCAGACATCCGTGGTCAGCACGCCCGAGCCGGGTCGCAGCGCCCGTGCAGCGTAGTACGCATCGTGGCGAGTCTTCCAGAGGCGCTCCCGCTCGGCAAGGCTGGACTGCTGCTCAAAGTGGAAGCTGCCATGTGCCCGGCAGAATTCCTCGGCCATGCTGGCAGATTCGGCAACGCTGCTTTCGCTGACGCCGTGGAACTCGAACAGAAGCGTGGGGCACTCGGCAAGACCGATACCGGAGTAGCGGTTCACTGCCTGGACTTGATACTCATCGAGGAACTCGATGCGGGCAGGATTCACGCCGAGTTGAACGGCCTCAATCACGGTCTCTATCGCATCCTGTGCACTCGGAAAACCTGCGATAGCTACCGATACCGCTTCGGGTTGAGCGTGCAGGCGTAGTGTGACTTCCGTGATGACTCCAAGCGTGCCTTCAGCACCCACAAAGAGCCGAGTAAGGTCGTAGCCCGCCGAAGACTTGCGTGCGCGGGTGCCGGTATGGATGATACGTCCGTCGGCCAGAACGACAGTCAGGCCAAGGACATTTTCGCGCATGGTGCCATAGCGAACGGCAGTTGTGCCGCTAGCACGGGTCGACGCCATGCCGCCCAACGAGGCGTCGGCGCCGGGATCCATGAAAAAGGTGAGCCCGGTATTTTCGAGAGCCTTACGCAATTGCTTATGGGTGACGCCGGCTTCCACCGTCGCGTCCATGTCTGGCACGCTGACGCGAAGAACGCGGTTCATCTGCATCATGTCGAGGCAGATGCCGCCGCGCACAGCCTGCACATGGCCCTCGAGAGATGTACCCGCGCCGAAAGGAATAATCGGCAAACCATGCGCAGCCGCGATGCAAATGATCCGGCTGACTTCTTCAGTGGACTGAGGAAAGCAGACGAGATCCGGCGGCGCTGAGCCAAGCTTGTCTTCGCCGTGGCTATGGTGTTCGCGCACAGCCTCGGCTGCTGTGACCCTGTTGCCCAGCAAAACCTTGGCTTCTGCCAATGCCTGCATTGCTCTCGCCGCGCGCTCCGGCTGTCCCGTCGCCATTGCTGCCTGCCCCCAGTCTCAGATTCTATCCATCGCCTGGCTAGTTCACGATTGCCACTGGGGTGCGGTCTTCTCTGTGCCTGGTTACGCGGCGGAAATGCCACGCTCCGGCGGCATTGACTCCGAGGATGAGCAAGATGACTTTAGCCGTGAAGGATGCCGGGTTTCTGACGTCGACGATGGGAAAGATGGACATGATCACGTAGAGCGCTGTCATGACGAAGCCCGACGCGGCCGCAATGCGTATGCCGATGGGCGGCTTTTCGCCGCGGGCGAAGAGCGGGATGCTGAACATGACGGTATACGTGAGCGCCCAGAATATGATGCCGGTGTTATTGAGAAACTGAAAGGCTTCCTGTGCGCCGACTCCGAAGTTTCCGAAGAGTGTCAGGCAGAATGTGGCGACGGCCACGCAGAGGATGGAACCCACCGGAGTCTTGAATCGAGGATGGAGGCGGCTGAGCCAGGCGGGGAGAAGGTGATCCCAGCCGGCAACCATGGGCAGGCGGTTTACAGCGTTGAAGTAGATGCTGACGCCACCCAGGATGTTGACGATCAGGAGAGTGGCCGCAACGGGACCCACGATGTGTGCGAACGACATTCCATGCGCTCCGCGCACCAGTGCCTGCATGGGTGTTGAGATGAGATCGAGATCCGAGGGTTGAGTGAACGCGAGAGCGGAGGCGGTGCCGGCGATGTAGATGAGCGCAATCAGTGGACCCGATAGAAAGATGGAACGCCGAATGGTTCGAGCAACGTTTCGGTTGCGTATCTCGCCGGAAAAGATGCAGCATCCATCGAATCCGCAAAATGCTCCAAAGCCCATTTTGGCAGCAATATTGAGATTGAGCAGAGTGACGGCAGGAAAGGCAAGGGCAACTGGGGCCGTTGCCGCGGTGCCGTGCATCCATCGCGGCAGCGCGAACAGAAGCATGGCCGCGAGCATGAGGACGAGGACTAAAGCGCCAACATTGTGAAGCCACTTGGCAACTGCCATGCCGCGAATTGCAACCAGGGTGATTCCGCCGATGACGAGGGCGCTGAGGGCGGCGTTGATGAGCTTGCTCTCAACGATCCAGGCCCCGGCGGGTCCCGCAGCATAGGATATGTTGTCGGCGAGCATAGACATGGTGGAGGCAACGGTCAGAACCACCGTAGCCCAGAGGTTCACCGCAACGAGGAATCCCGTCAATTCGCCGAATCGAAGCTTGGCCCACTGATAGAGGCCGCCTTCGAGCGGCATCTCTGCAGCAAGGTGAGTGACGACGATGCCGGAGGGGATGTAGAAGAGCAGAACGGCCGGAATCCAGTACATGACGTGCGCAGAGCCGAGCTTGCCGGCAGTGCCGAGCCACTGGATGCCGACGATGTAGAGCGCCTGCGACAGGATGAGATCGCCGAGGCGAAGCTCCTTTTTGAGTTCACCGCTTTTCAGTTCAGCGAGATGCTCGGCCTGGAGAAACTGCCGCTCTCGAGCACTGTCTGCCATTGGACACCTTGTCTTTCGGTCCAACGGTGAAGGAAGTTCGCTCTGGATTACATGCCGAGGCACCGGGGAATGAGCAAGGTATACCAGAATGGAGCGTGTCGGTACATCTGTATATGACGGGATTGCGCAGTTGTGACGAGAGCGCAACTTTCGCTATCGGCTTGGAGTCGGGGCTTAGGAGATGGGGGGCGCCAACGGTTGCGGTATGTCGAAAGTCGAGAAATGCCGGTTCTGGCCGGTGATCTCAGACCGCAATTCCAACCACAATTCGTTAGGAATCTTGAGGTATGCGTCGACAACGAGGGGGTCAAACTGTGTGCCTGAGCAGCGAATGATCTCTTCGCGCGCTGCTTCAAAGGTTCTGGCTACGCGATAGGGGCGATCGCTGGTGATGGCATCCAGCGTGTCGGCCACGGCAAAGATACGCGCTCCGATTGGAATCTGAGGACCACTCAAGCCGCTGGGATATCCGCTGCCGTCAAAGTGTTCCTGGTGGGTAAAGACAATCTCCGCTGCTTCGCTCAGGAAGGGAATCTTGCGCAGCATCTGGTAGCCCCGCGCGCAATGCTCGCGCATCACGTCCTGCTCCCCTGAGGTCAGCTTGCCCGGCTTGCGGAGAATTTCGTCGGGAATCGCCATCTTGCCGATGTCGTGCAGAAAAGCTCCCCGAGCGATGATCTTGATCTCAGCGGGGGTGATACCGATGGCCCGGGCCAATGCGATGGTGTAAGCGGTTACGCGCTTGGAGTGCCCCTCTGTCTCCGAATCCTTGAGGTCGAGCGCATCGCCCAAAGCCTCCAGGGTGACGTCGTAGGAGTGCTCCAGGTCTTCCATTGCCTGGCGCAGCATCTCGGTTCTGGCGCGAACTACTTGTTCCAGGTTCTGCTGGTAGGTGTGATTCTCCTGGAGAGCCTGGCGGTGATCGAGAGCCCTCTGCACCGTTGCGACCAGGTGCTCCCGCTCGAAGGGCTTGAGTAGATAGTCGTAAGCGCCGCGACGCATCGAGTCGATCGCCACGCTGATGTCATGGATCGCCGTGACCATGATGACAGGCAGGTTCGGATTCTGCGCATGGATGCGCTCCAGCAGCGCGAGGCCGTTGCCCTCCTGCATCACGATGTCGGTCAGGATCAGTTCGAAGGATTCGTTCTCGAGAGCATCAAGTGCTTCACGCCCGCCCGAAGCCAGCAGCACATCATAGCCCTGACGCTCAAGGGTAGCCGCGATCATCGACCTGACGTGTGCCTCGTCATCGACCACCAGAATCCGCGCCACCTTGCGCGTCTTCGTGGCAACGCGCTTCTCCGCCGCCGCGATCTGAAACTTCGCAGACTTGAACGGGCCGAGTTCTGCGAGTCTTGATGCCAAGCCTTTGCCTTCCCCGTTTTTCGCCGCGGCGCCTATATTCCTCGGCGCGGCGTTTCTCTCATTCGACACTTCCGACATCCTTCAGCCAGTTGAAACCAAGTCACGCCTGAACCAGTGAAACAAAACACGGCGGTTCTCGCCAGTCCAAATCCAGATAATCTGCAAACTGCACCGGCCAAAGTGCATACTCGAAAGGAATTGTTTCAATAGTACATAGGTTTCGACGATCTTCAATCAATCATTAAATCCGGGGACGTAAGCAAGAAGTTACGCCTACCCGGTTACCTGCGCAACACCTTCTTGACACCCCACCAACGAACTAAAGTGGTATGGTCTTTTTCGGAATTCCACACTGTTTTCGCATCCTTGGTCATGTAAAACGAAGAAAAGCACCAAAATCGACTTGTTCCGTCCCGATTCGAGCTATTTCTTCCCCTCTTTTCGTAGGCGTCGCTCGCCCACCCATCCCTCTTTGGTTACCTGGTGGGCTCGGCCCACTGCCAACGCCCCTGCTGGCACATCTCTCGTGATGCAGGAACCGGCGCCGATATAGGCTCCATCGTCGATGGAGATGGGCGCAACGAGTGTCGAGTCGCTGCCGACGAAGACTCCTTCGCCAATCCGTGTCGTATGTTTGTGGACCCCGTCGTAGTTGCAGGTAATCACGCCCGCGCCGATATTCGAACCTGCTCCCACTTCCGCGTCGCCCAGATATGTCAGGTGATTCGCCTTGGCGCCTCTCCCGAGGCGAGCTTTCTTGGTCTCGACAAAGTTGCCGACATGGGCGTCCTCGCCAATGTCGCTGCCGGGGCGAAGGTGAGCGAACGGACCGATTTTCGCGCCACCGGCCACCACGCTGTCGGAGAGAATGCAGCTCTGGCGCAATAGAACACCGTCGCCGAGGGTACAGTTTTCAACCACCGTATAGGAACGGATGAGACAGTTGGCCCCGATGCGAGTCGAGCCAAGCAACTGCACGAACGGCTCGATGACCGTATCGGCTTGGACCTCAACATCCGCATCGATCACGCAAGTGTCGGGCCGGAAGATGGTGACTCCTGCGGCCATAAGGCGCTTGGCAGCCTGCACGCGAAGCGCAGCGTCGAGCGCTACCACCTCGGCAATGGTGTTCGTGCCCAGCACTTCGACTGCCTCCGAAGCCTGAACGGAAACGACGCGCTCCCCCGCCCTGCGCAACAGAGCTGCCATATCAGTCAAATAGAGTTCGCCATGCGCGTTCTCTGCCGTGAGTTTGTCGAGATGAGCAAGCAAGGGTGCGGTCTTGAACGCGTAGATGCCGGAATTGATTTGGCGAAGCGAAAGCTGCTCCGGTGTCAAGGCTTTCTGCTCGATGATGGATTCCACTTCGGCAGACTCCGCCGAGCGGGGCAGTACGCGACCATATCCTGTCGGATCGTCAGGCACCGCCGTGAGGATGGTCATGGCTGCATGGTGCGCCAGGTGGAATTGGATGACCTTCTCAATGGTTTCCGTGCGGATCAGCGGAACATCGCCCGAGAGCACCACCACATCGTCATAGTCTGCAATTGCCGTGCGCGCGCACTGAACGGCGTGCCCCGTGCCTCGCTGCTCAATCTGCTCGACAAATTGAACGCCGGTGGCAGACACGGCCTCCCGAACCCGCTCAGCCTGATGACCGACGATGACGTAAATATCAGCGGGAGCAACAACCCGACTTGCCGCTGCAATCACGTGACCCAGGAGAGGCTTGCCGCCGACCTCGTGCAGCACTTTGGGCCGACGCGATTTCAGCCTTGTGCCTTTGCCCGCGGCCATAATCACAACCGCGAGCTTCGGCGCTGCCTCAGACGACTTACCCTTCTCCTTGCTCACTATTGCTTCTCCGCGGGGCCTGGCTTAGGTTGCTGCGGGCCGCCTGGAGATCCCGGCTGAGGAATGGTGATGTCGACCGCTTGAACCGGACCCATCTTCAGCTCATCGAGACCCGGCTTGATCTCCGGTCCGTTGCCGACGACCAGCAGTGCCATCTTGTCTGGATGCACATACTTCTTTGCCACCGTATTAAGATCGGCAATCGTGACCTTTTCCAGCGCCGTCTTGTAGGTTTCAAGGTAATCCGCCGGGTAGCCGTAGAATTCCAGCCGCACTCGTTCAGCTAGCACCTTGCCCTTAGTGTCGTAGCGGAAAAGGAAAGAGTTGAGCAGGTTATCTTTGGCCCGCTTCAACTCCTCATCGGTGAATGGCTTGGTCGAAAGGCTCTGTATCTCAGTCATCGCAGCTTTGGTTGCATCGACGGTCGACTCGCTCTTGGTCAATGCCACCACTCTGAAGGTCGCCGGATGGTCCCATGCAAAGCTGAGTCCGCCGCCCACTGCATAGGCCAGGCCGAGTTCCGTGCGAACTTTCTGAAAGAGCCTGCTCGCAAATCCGCCGCCGAGTACGTCATTCATGACCGCCAGCGAGGGGACATCAGGATTGTGACGGTCCACGCCTAATCCAACGATCTCGATATGAGACTGATTTACGTCTTCCTTATTGATGAAGTACACGCCTTGCTTTGGATCGTGAAACACCTCGTGCCGTGTCGCATTGGGTTTGGCGGTGGGCAATCCCTCCAACGTCGCTCGCAGCTTCGCTTCCATCGCTGCTGAATCGAAGTCGCCGATCACGCTCACGATGAGCTTGCCGCCGATAGTCTTGTCGTGCCACGCCTGCAAGTCCTCAAGGGACACCGCGCCAATCGTGGAAAGTTCAGGTTGGCGTGCGTATGGGCTGTCGGCGCCATAAACGAGCTTTTCCGCTTCGCGACCCGCAATCTCGCTCTCATCGTCATTGCGTCGCACGATGCTTGTTGCGGTTTGCTGCTGAGCCAGTTGCAGCTTTTCGGCGCTGAACTTGGGATGAAACAGCAGTTCCATAGCCAGCGCGTAAACCTGATCCGTATCCGACTTCAGCGAGTCCCACGATAACGCTGTGGAGTCTTCGTCCCCGCCGGTCTCGATGTGCGCTGCCTTCGCCTCGAGAAAGTCGTCCATTGCATCGCCGTTCATCTTTGCGGTGCCGCTGGTACGCCACGATTGGCCATACAGATCGACCAGGCCCGCCTTAGCGGCGGCCTCGTCCCGCGCGCCGCCCGGAATCAGCACCGAACCAGAGACGAACGGCAGTTCATGATCCTCCTGCAGAAACAGCACGATTCCATTCTTCAAAGCGACGCGCTTTGGCTGTTGCGGTTTGAATTCGTGAAGCGGGGGAACGGGGATTTTTTCCCAGGGTTTGCTTTGCTGCGCGGCAACGCCGGACGGAAAAACCAACCAGGCAATAACAGGGACAGCCAAAAACAGTCGTGAGATCGAAAGGTTCTTCATTGTGCGCTCCCATCCTTCTTTGCGGAGGCCGCGGGAGCCTCGGTATCAAGTTGACCTGTGGTGCGATTCGAAGCCACGAAAACCTGGTTTGCGACGCGTCGAATATCGGCTTTCGTCACCTTGTCGACGCGGTCGAGCTGACCGAAAAGCTCGCGCCAGTCGCCGTAGCGCGTCTGATATTGAGCCAGAGCGTTTGCCAGGCCCTGATTGTTGGCGAGACCGCGAAGCAGGTCGGCGCGCGCGCGCGTCTTGTACATCGCAAGCTCCGCATCGCTCACGTCAGTTGTCTTCAGCTTCTCGATCTCCTTGTGGATGGACGCTGCAAGCTCGGCCGAAGTGTGTCCCGGCACTGGAGCAGCAAAGAACACAAAAAGGCTGGGATACTTGTCACCCGGGTAGGGGCTGGCGCCCTCGGCAACCGCGGCAATCTGCTGATCGCGCACCAGGCTGCGATAAAGACGCGACACGCGCCCATTTGACATGATGTCGCTGATCGCGTCGTATACCGCATCATCTGGATCGCGGTAACTCGCCCGGTGGTAGCCCTCGATGTAAATTGGCTGGCTTCGGTCTTTGATCACCACCGACTTCTCAGCGAACTGCTTCGGTTCGACCGTCGTCATCTCTTCAGGTTTGGGACCGGCAGGAACTTTGCTGAAGTACTTCTCCAGCAACGGAATCGCTTCGGACGCTTTCACGTCGCCAACCACGGTCACCACGATGTTCGAGGCCGTGTAGTACTTCTTGTGGAAGGCCATGGCCTCCGTTGCTGAAACCTGGCTCACCTCGCTCGGCCAGCCGACGCCGCTTCGCCCATAGTTGTGGGCCACGTATGCGGTGGCGAGGAACTGTTCGAAAAGCCGGCCAATCGGATTGGAGTCGGTGCGCATGCGCCGCTCTTCCAACACCACGTCGCGTTCTTTGTAGAACTCCCGAGGAACAACATCGCTGAGGCGGCTGCTCTCGAGCCAGGCCCAAAGTTCAAGGCGATTTTCGGGCATCGACCAGAAA
The DNA here is from genome assembly GCA_963737915.1 of uncultured Acidobacteriaceae bacterium. Lineage (GTDB taxonomy): Bacteria > Acidobacteriota > Terriglobia > Terriglobales > Acidobacteriaceae > Telmatobacter. The sequence continues at coordinate 18,377 of CAVTUP010000021.1, forward strand.
TACATCGTCTGATCGAGCCCCGTGGAGGCATTGAGGTCGTGTGCGCCATTGCGGTCCGCCACTTCGGTGAACTGGTTGGGGATGACGTACTTGTGTGCCTCGGTTTCCGCGTCCTGAAGGGCTTTCTTCAGCTCGGCAACCTTTTTGGGGTCTCGGCCGATCGCCTTCAGATTTTCAGCCTCATAAGCGTCGTTGGCAGCCTCAACCTTAGCCAGCGCAACCTTTTCTGCCGCGTAGTCGGTCGTGCCGATCTCGCTCGTGCCCTTGAATGCGAGATGCTCGAACATGTGTGCCAGGCCGCTCTGGCCCGACGGATCGTTTACGTCGCCCGCATCTATAAACGTGGAGTAGCTGAAAACCGGCGCTTCGGGCCGCTCGCAAACAATCAGCGTAAGCCCGTTCGGCAGCACTTTGGTCGTGATTCGCTGCTCGAAACTCTTCACGTCCTGGGCCAGCGCGGCCGGTAACGATATGGTCACAGCCAAGACCGCCGTGGTTACAGACCACAGGCGGCGAGAAAGTTTGCTTTGCATCCAGGCTCCTCTAAATGGGCTCAAAGAGACATCCCTCATTCAAACCTATTGTGCCTGAACGGAGCCGTCAAACGGGTTGTGACCGCTGACGTAGTTATCCGGCGTCAGAGTGAGCGGGGGGCGGTGTCAGCGGGGCGATAGCCTATACTTGTGATTGCGTCTTTCAGGATTTCCGGCCTGCCGGAGCGTCGTTCCCAGAGGTCTTTCATTGAAGTCGAGCAAAGCAACCGCCCCCGCGCAACGATCTCGAATCCGGTCAACAACGGTGATCTGCGTGCGCAGAAACGGGGCTGTCGTGATGGCCGCCGATGGGCAGGTTACGCTCGGCGACCATGTCCTGAAGCACTCAGCCAAGAAGATTCGCCGCCTCTACCAGGAAAAGATTCTTGCCGGTTTTGCCGGGTCCACCGCAGACGCCTTCTCGCTCTTTGCGCGATTCGAAACCAAGCTGGAGCAGTTCGCAGGAAACATCAACCGGTCCGCCGTTGAGTTGGCAAAAGACTGGCGCACCGACAAGATGTTACGCAACCTTGAAGCCCTGCTCGTGGTTGCCGACAAAAACCAGACCTTTCTCATCTCCGGCTCGGGAGATGTCATCGATCCCGATGAACCCATTGCCGCCATCGGCTCCGGCGGAAGCTATGCCACCGCCGCTGCACGCGCGCTGCTTGAAAACACTGATCTGGGTGCCCGCGAGATCGCGGAAAAGGCGATGAAGATTGCCGGAGAAATCTGCATCTACACCAACGACAGAGTCACCATTGAGGAGTTGAAGGGCTAGCGGAACGCTCGCGCCTGCCCATCTTATCCATGGCCATATATCTCCCCGCTTCCGCTGAAGAACAGGATCTCGCGCTCGACGAGTTGACGCCGCGCGAAATCGTCGCTGAGCTTGATAAGCACGTTGTTGGTCAGAGCGCCGCCAAGCGCGCCGTGGCCATTGCGCTGCGCAATCGCCAGCGCCGTCAAAAGCTGCCTCCCGACATTGCCGACGACATCATGCCCAAGAACATCATCATGATCGGGCCGACCGGCGTGGGCAAAACCGAGATTGCGCGCAGACTGGCCAAACTCACCAATTCTCCGTTTCTCAAAGTTGAAGCTTCGAAGTTCACCGAGGTGGGCTACGTGGGCCGCGACGTGGAGTCGATGATTCGCGACCTGGTTGAGATCTCCATCGATATGGTGCGCGAAGAACGCCTCGAAGAGGTGGAAGACAAGGCTGAGATGAATGCGGAAGAGCGTCTGCTCGACGTTCTGCTGCCACCTCCGCCAGCCACGCCACCCTCTCAGGAGGGCCAACTCTCGTTGCCCGGTTCGGAGAGCTATCAGAGATCGCGCGAAAAGCTGCGCCAGCAATTTCGCGAAGGCAAGCTCGATGATCGCCAGGTGGAACTCGACGTTCGCGAGCGCGCTCCGCAGTTCGGCATCATCTCCAATCAGAACCTTGAAGACATGGAGATGAACCTCAAGGACATGCTGCCGAATATCTTTGGTGGCGGTTCGAAAAAACGCAAGATGAAGGTCGGCGACGCATTCGACTACCTCGTGCAGGAGGAGGAAGGCCGCCTCATCGACATGGATTCGGTGAACCGCTCGGCAGTGGAGCGCGTTGAATCCAGCGGCATCATCTTTCTCGACGAGATCGACAAGATTGCAGGCCGCGAGGGCGGGCATGGTCCTGATGTCAGCCGCGAAGGCGTGCAGCGCGACATTCTGCCCATCGTCGAAGGAACCACGGTGAACACGCGCTATGGCATGGTGCGCACCGATCACATTCTCTTCATCGCCGCGGGCGCTTTCCATGTCTCCAAGCCCAGCGATTTGATTCCTGAATTGCAGGGTCGTTTCCCGATTCGCGTGGAACTCAAATCGCTTACCGTTGAAGATTTCCTGCGCATTCTCACTGAGCCCAAGGCCTCGCTCACCAAGCAGTATTCGGCGCTCCTTGAGACCGAAGGTGTTCGTCTCGAGTTTGCGCCCGAAGCATTGCGCGAAATGGCTGAGTTTGCATTCAAGGTGAACGAAACCACTGAGAACATCGGCGCACGCCGCCTGCACACCATCATGGAGCGAGTACTTGAGGATGTCAGCTTCCTCGCGCCTGACGTGGCCCGCCGGCCGGCCGACGACGAACAGGCCGCCGCTTTGTCCCAGGCCATCGCAAGCGAGTCGTCCACACCGTTGCCCTATATGGAGCGCATGACCGCTTCCGGTCCCGAAAAACTATTCACGATCACGCCGGAATATGTCACCGCGATGGTCGCGACCATTGTGAAGGACCACGACCTCAGCCGCTACATCCTGTAGCCCACCGAATCGATAGGTTGGTGTGTGCTCCGCCGCATCGGTCGAGCAAAATCGGCGAAGCGTTGCAAGCCTCGCCGATTGAAATGAGATTGAGCGGAGTACACCGGAGACTATCCGCCAGAAGACCTCAATGTTCATCTGCGTGGCGAGGTTGAAAAAAGTTTTGATTGAGTTGTTTCGCCACCCGGTGCCCGAGCCTGAATCCCTCGTCTAGCGAATGTCGATAGTGGAACCCGGCGTAAATGCGAGCCCAGTAGGCTTCCGCTTCCAATTGGCGGACGTTGTAGTACGTGTGAGTCGTGTGAGTGACGGCGCTGGTTACAGAGAATTTCACATTAGGCGTGCCAAAGAAATTCTCCAACGTCTTGGCTATCGCGCCGGTGGCACACCCATGAGCAGCGGGGAATTCCGGATGGGGCGGGGTTGCTGCGAGCGGGAGCCAGGTGGGATCAGCTTCGGTCTCCGGATTCCCGTCGATCTCGCCGTTTTGAATTGCAGTTACTGGACGCCAGTTGCTGAAGTGATATTTGGCGTTGAAACAACCAATGCCTCCATCCGTGAAGGCTACCGACAGCATAGCAAGCAATCTGGCGGATTTTGAGAGGCTGAGATGGCGATCCACCGCCAACTGACCGAAGGCGCCAAAATAGGTGGCCACTGGATTCGCCGTCCAGAACAGAGCAATTTCTGTTTGTGCCGGTGTCCGGACGCTGCTGTTGGCCGCGCCGAGTAGTTTGACCTCGTTGTACTCCCGGGCCCATTGGCGGCTGCCCAAGGATGGCGGACCGTTCACCGGCAGGAACTGGGAAGCGCTCTGCATGGTGAAAGGAACCATCTGTCGCTACCCATGGGGTTACCGGCGGTCCAAAACCTGGCGGGGTTGGGATCCAGACTCCAGGTTGAGGAGAGGAAGGGTACGTATAGGTAACATTCGCAGCCCTTCCATCGCCTGCCCGCATGGCCACGATGCTCGCGGCTGCGACTTGCCCGACCGCAATGCCGTTTCCCTTCGCTTCACCATCGGGAATGGCAGCAATTGCGGCATCATATTGGACTTGCAAGGCCGCCGCCTGGGCGGGAAAGTAGTACAGCAGGACTTGGTAAGCTGCCGAAATTGCGGCTGCTTCCCTGGAGGCATCTCGAGGGCCGTGGAATTCGGGTGCGTACTGCTGATATCGCCCGTCTATTGCGTTCACCGCGTCGTACATGGCGAGATTAACGTAGGTGAGATATATCTGTGTCCCGGGAGTCGTGAGCGCGGTAGTCAGGGCGATTTGATTCCAGTCGATGACGGGGTTCGAAGCCGAGGCCGACTGCGTTAAGCCGATTGCCAGAACCACGATCAGAGTCGATAAACGCAGCGAGATTGCTTTCATGATGTACCTCCGAAGTAGATTTGTGTCACCGAGTCTCTCGGCCCAAGGTGATTTGTTTTGGCACGCCGCCGGGGATGCCGGAGCTGACTCCATGGGGAACGAACCGGAAGTGCCACACGCCTACGATCGGCTGGCCATTACCGTTGTCGAGATGGTCTTGGCGAGCCGTTATCAGAGTTTGATAACGACGTGGTGTGAGTCTTACCCCTTCGTTTCGCCAGCGTCAATGAACCTCGTCTGGACTGTTTCCGGATTAATTCCGGACCGGCAAAGTCTTAAATCAGTTAAACTTGGGCTTTCCAAGGTGGAGGGCCGAGGACCTGATCGCTGTTCGGCCACCAGCCGCTGACTTTCCTCATGTCTGCGCAAGCGGGAATTCTTCCCGGTCGAAGCTTGCTGCAACTCTCGGAGTCCGATGGCAGCCAATGCGCAAAACCGTCGTACGCTGCGGTTCAACGGCTTCGAAGTGGATCCCCGCTCCCGCGAAGTGCGGAGGAACGGCAGCCGGGTGCGCCTACAGGACCAGCCCCTTGAGGTTTTGCTTCTGCTGGTGGAACGAAGGGGCGAGGTCGTCAGCCGCGAGGAGTTGAAGGACAGGCTCTGGCCGGCGGGTACCTTCGTGGATTCTGACGATGGCTTGAATACGGCCATAAAAAAGCTCCGCGAAGTGCTTCGCGACTCTTCCGAACGGCCTCGCTACATTGAAACCATTCCCCGGCGAGGTTACCGGTTCATCGGAGAGCTGGAAGTAGATGAATCCGATGTACCTGAGCTGAGGGTCGAGACCTTCGAAGGTCTACTGCCACCCGCCGAGGCCGCCCCGATCGGCGATGCGGAGACAAAGAGCTCTCGAAATGGCCGGGCATCGGGAACTTACGCCTATTCTCAGCAGCCGATCACGGATGCGACTGGCGTCAGTCCAAGGCCGGCAGAAGCGTTGGGCAGAGCTGGAACATCCCTTTGGCGCTGGCTGTCTGGCGCCGCTGTTCTCGCTGTTGGCCTTGCCACGGCAATCTGGTATATGCGCCGTCCATTGCCTCCACCGCGTATATCGGACTCTGTCCAAATCACCCATGATGGGCACCCGAAAGACCTCACCGGAACAGACGGCAGCAGGCTCTATCTCCGTTTCTGGTTTGCGGGTCAGCAAACCATTTTGCAGGTTGGAATAACAGGAGGGGAGATTGTCCCTTTTCCAGTAACGTTGCCGAATCCTCGGCTCTATGACGTCTCTCAGGACGGGTCCTCCTTGCTCGTCGGCTCAGAAGAAAACGGCCAACAGAGTCTGTGGGATTTGCAGGTTCCGGGTGGGACGGTGCGTCACATCGCAAATGGCGGGATCCTATACGCAGCATGGTCTCCAGATGGAAGGTCCATGGTCTACAGCACGCCAGCCAATGAAATTTTCATGGCTAGAAGGGATGGAACCGACCTGCGGAAGCTGAGGGCTGCGAAAGGCCACAACAGCCGGACGGGGCATTTCAGCTGGTCGCCGGACGGCGCCATCATTCGCTTTAACAGCGGCGGCAGAATATGGGAAATGTCCCCGGACGGATCAGGGTTGCACGAAGTGCTGCCGGGCTGGCGTCCCTCATCCATGGTCAGTGGCAGCCGTTGGACTCCCGATGGAAAGTTCTTCTTGTTCCTCGTATCGGAGAATCCACCTGGGGGCGAAATGTGGGCTTTGGATGAGCGTCGTACCGGGGCACGACAGAAAGCATCCGACCCTGTCCGATTGGCTTCAGGCCCAATCCGATGGGGCTACCCGTTTCCGGGCAGAGACGGGAAGAAGATTTTTGCGAGCGGCTTCCTCCTTCGTGGCGAACTGGTCCGTTACGACGCGCCCACACGGGAACTCAAGCCTTGGCTGGGGGGGATATCCGCCGAACATCTTTCTTATTCCCCAGACGGTAAATCCATCGTGTACGTTACATACCCTGAGGGAATCCTCTGGAGAGCAAATCGGGATGGTAGCAACCTTATCCAACTCACAAGCCCTCCTTTTTACCCGCGCAATCCGCGTTGGTCGCCCGACGGCTCCAAAATTCTCTTCTGCAGTGGTCAATACTTCAGAAAATCGCAAGTCTTCATCATGTCCTCGCTGGGCGGAACTCCTCAGCCGATTCTCCCGGATGACAGAGAACCGCAGAACGATCCGACCTGGTCCCCCGACGGACAGAAGATCGTTTTTGCTTCCGGGGGGCAAAACGGTTCCGAGCTTGTCCTACAAATTCTGGACCTCGCCAGCCACCAAATCGTCACCCTTCCCGGGTCGCAGGGAATGTGGTCCCCACGGTGGTCGGCTGATGGCAGGCTCATCGCCGGGATCAATCAGAGCGGCGGCTGCTCAATCTTCGATTTTGATTCTCGGCGATGGTCAGAACTGCAAAAGGGTGAGTGTGACTTTCCAACCTTTTCGTCAAACGGCCGATTCGTTTACTTCATTGGGGGTAACCAGGATGGCGTGTATCGAGTCGGTGTCTCGGGCGGGAGGGTTGAGCGTGTCGTCGATTTGAAGGGATTCCATCACGTAGGAGTGGTTGGCTTCTGGATGGGTCTCGACCCCACCGACACGCCGATGTTAATCCGCGATACTTCATCAGCTGACATTTACGCCCTCACTCTGGAAACAAAGTAGCGCTCGCAACTATGATCAGGCGATTGAGCAGGGTCAAAAAGCGATGCAGTTAGATCCCAACTATGTCAGGACTCATTTTTGGCTGGGGCGAGTCTATTCGCAGAAGGGAATGCACACGGAAGCCATTGCAGCATCGGAGAAGATCCTTGAAGCAATGCCCGACAGTACGCTCGGGTTGACCGAAATGGCATATAGCCTGGCAGTCGCGGGTCGGCGAAAAGAGGCCCGCCAGATTCTACGGCGTCTGGAGGGGAGGGCTACGAGTGCCTTTGTGCCAGCGTACAACTTCGCCGTAATTCACATCGCACTCAACGAGGAAGAAGTAGCTATGAGGTACATGCAACAGGCGTATGAGAATCGCGATTGGGCGTTGGTGGTTCTTGCCGTGGAACCGCGCCTGGACCCACTGCGGGGAGACCCTCGGTTTCAGGAGATTTTAGCCAAACTTAAATTTCCGTGAAGGAGCCGTTTGCCTGCCCGTCCCACTTCCCCAAATAAAACGTCAACACTGATGACCACAACCGAATGCAAGCAACCGAGATCGATCCTGTCTCAGTCCGGCCCGGCCAGAGTATCCTTACCGCATGTTTCCCCGTCGTCTGCATTTCCTTTGTCTACAGGCTCTTATCATGCTTCCCGCCGCGGCGTTGGGTCACGCCCAGCAGTCCGGCGTCCTGCGCCTGCCTCTGGATCAATGGCGCTTGCATATAGGGGATGACCCGCGCTGTGCAGCGGTTGACGCGCCAGATTGCACGCTGCAGAAATACTTTTTCGACACCAGCCGTTATGGAATTGAATGGCAGCGAATTGAAATCACGCTCCCGCCCAATCTTCTTGAGCCGCATCAACCCCTTGGTCTGGTGGTGCAGGGCAAGCAACCGGTATACCAGGTCTTCGTGAATGGCCAGTTGATTGGTGGCTCAGGCAGCTTCAAGACCTATATAGGGCCGCTGGATTCGCGCACCATCCTCAGGTTGCCTGCCGATCTCCCCGCTGACGGACACATCACCTTCGCGATTCGAGAGCTGAACCTGCATGGGTCCCTGCCCGCATTAGGCTTCGAGCCCACCATCGTTCCGCTGGATCAAGCGCAGGGGGTGATGGATGAAGATACGCTGGCCCACTTACGCGCCGCCTGGCAACACTATGTATGTTTTGCCCTGCTTGCTTGCACCGGGTTGGTCTTCTTTCTATTGTTTGCTGTCAACACCAGGCTGCGTGAATACTTCTGGCTCGGAGCTTTGCTCGTTCTGCTGTTTATGTTCCGGCTGGGAGAGCTTGCATCTGTTCTGAACCTTGGAATGCCCTCCTGGGTCGGGGTCATCAATTACAACCTCGGGAACGGCGTACAGCCGCTGATCATCGTCGAGTTTGTTTTCGCTTTCCTCGGACGGCGTGTCACAAAATTCTTTCGTTTGGTTGAGATTTGCGGCGCCCTGTCAGTTTTGAACGTTATTCTGCTGGCTCCGTTCATTTACCCGCACCTGACGCCGATGATCCGCGTGGTAGAGCCTATCGTGCTGCGTTCTTACGGCGTAATGATCCTTCTTGCAAATCTGTCTCAGTTGCTTCTGGTCCCCATGTGCTTCAGGAGCAAACTCGCAGAGATGCGCTGGATAGGCGGAGCCATCCTGTTTCTGACCGTTATCGAGGGGCGCTGGCAGGCAGGATGGGGGCTCTCTCTAGGCTCGCCCATTCAGTCTTTCCGTTGGGGCGCACTCGATTTCGATCTGCGCCCCGTGGCGTGGCTGCTGTTCGCCGTCGTCATGCTCATCGCCATGACCTTTCGCCTGCGCCGCATTCAGGATCGCAATCGCGAAGTGGAGCAGGAGATGGCCGCGGCACGCAGCGTGCAGCAGATCCTCATTCCCGATGAACTGCCATCCATCCCAGGCCTCACCATCGAGAGCGCCTACCTGCCCGCGCAGGATGTTGGCGGCGACTTCTTTCAGATTCTTCCCATCCCCAACGCAGCTGATCCCGAACGGCCCTCGGCCTTCATCGTGCTGGGCGATGTGAGCGGAAAGGGCCTGAAGGCCGCGATGACCGTTTCACTGATTGTTGGAACGCTGCGCACAGGCGCCAGTCACTGCACCAGCCCGGCCCAGTTGCTCGGCGAGGTCAACCGCTCCCTGTTTGGCCGCAGCGACGGCTTCGCCACTTGTCTTGCGTTGATGGTGCAGCCTTCGGGCAAACTTACCGTGGCGAACGCGGGACACCCTAATCCCTATCTGAACGGAGTTGAGATTCAAACCGAAGCCAACCTGCCTCTCGGCCTTGATGCCGGCATTCGTTACTCTGAGGCCACCTTCGAGCTTGAACACGATCAGCTCTGCACCTTGGTCACCGACGGAGTGATCGAGGCAATGAGTTCCAGCGGCGAACTATACGGCTTTCAGCGCACCCAGGCGGTCAGCAGCCAGCCGGCACATGCCATTGCGGAAGCAGCTAGACAGTTCGGCCAGCAGGACGACATTACCGTTCTATCCGTCACCAGAACCGTTCGTCTGAATCCTGCGCTGGTATAAGAAAAGGAGCTCTTCCGACATCTCAATCACTCATACCGGTCGGATTGTGGCAACCCGGAAGTGGGATGAGCGGGCTCACGCCGGTCAATACTTCCGGCAATCGGATTTACCATGCCCCTGGCATCTTTAGGTGCAAAATCGCCAATGCCGCCATTGAGTGCGAATGCGTGGAGACTATACGCTTTCGGGTTCCGGGTGAGTCATCGGCCAGTCTGCAATTTCGCTATAAGAGGAACTCTGTTCTCATTCCGCGCGCAGGATCTCGGTGGGGTCTGTGCGCAGGGCTCTAAGCACGGCGGGCAGGGTGGCAACGAGAGCAGTGACGAGAATTGCGCATGCCGGCAGCGCGATCATATCCGCATCGGTTGCTTTGACCTGGTAGAAAAGCGACGCGACATAACGCGCCGCGCCGAATCCGAGCGCGACGCCCGCGCACCCTCCGAGCGCGATCATCAGGAAGACATCGAGAGTCACAAGGCGCACGATACCGGCGCGAGTCGAGCCAATCGCCATGCGGATACCGATCTCACGGCGGCGCTGGAGGACAGAGTAGTTGAGGACAGCGTAGAGTCCGATGCCGGCGAGCAACAGCGCGACAGCGGCAAAGAAGGTGGCGAGCATGGCGATCAGGCGCTCGCGAATGGTCTGGTCGCGGACCAGAGCGAGCTGCGTTGTGATGTTTGAGACGCGCAGGCCGTTGTGGCGCTCGGCTACGATCTGGCGGAGGGAGTTGGCGAGAGCGAGCGGGTTCTGGCCGTCGGTGTGAACGACGAAGGTGGCGAAGCGGAGCGGGGCGGACTTGTCGTCGATTTCGCCGAAGGGGATGTAGAAAACCGCCGGGCTGGGCTCGCGTAGATCGTGATAGGGGACGTCGGGAGTGACGCCGACGATCGTGTTGAGGGGCTGGTTGGCGCCGCGTTCGAATGTGCGGCCGATCGGGTCCTGGCCGGAGAAAAACGTCCTGACAAATGTTTCGTTGACGATGGCCTCTCCCGGTGGGGTGTCTTGCGGTCGAAAGTCGCGGCCGGCAATTAAGGGAATCTTCATCGTCGAGATCCAGCCGGGGGAAACGTTCAGGAAAAAAGCGGGAGTCGGACTGGGAGGCGCGCCGTTGATAGAGATGTCGCTGTTGATCATGATGCGCCCGAGAAGGGGCCATCCCGAGAGGCCGACCGAGTTGACACCGGGGACAGCACGGAGCGCCTCGGCAGTTTGATTCCAAACGACGGCGAGCTGGCCTTTGCCGGCAACGGTTTCAAGCAGGAGCAGACGGTCGGTGGAGAAACCGAAGGGGCGGTTCTGCAGGCGCTGAAAAGATGCGACGAAGAGCGAAGACAGAAAAAGGACGAGGAAACAGAAAGCGATCTGAAGGGCGATGGCCCCACGCATGAGGCGCCGTGGCGCGTGCGGATCTTCCCCGCCTTTGAGCGCGGCGACGGGCCGGACGGCCGAGGCACGGAGAGCAGGAAGCAACCCCAGCAAAAGAACGACGAGGAGAATGAGCCCGAATCCGAAGGCAAGCACGCGCCAGTCGGCAGGAAGGGCAAGGCGCGCGGGGTTGTCGGGCGGATTGATGAGGCTGAGCACAAAGGGCGCCGACCACGCCGCAAAGATTGCGCCAAGGACCAAAGCAAAGAGTGCGAGCAGCGCGCTTTGCGCAAGGATGAGCTGGACGAGGCGACGACGGCCCGCGCCGATCGAGATTCTGAGAGCCATCTCCTGCGCGCGGGAGGCGGCCTGGGCGGTCATCATGTTGGCGACGTTTACGCAGGCGATGAGTAGGACGAGAGCGGCCAGGAGACCGAGGATGCCGAGTGAACGGCGATAGTCTTTCTGCAGATCGGAGATGCCGGCCCCGGCGGGTTTGAAGACCAGCCTCTTATTGAGCAAGCGGTCGATGGACGCCTGTGTCGCGCCGCGGAAGCACGCGGAGCAGCCAGCCTCGAAGGCGCGGCTGACGGCGGAGAGGTGCTGGCGCAGTGGCTCGAGCGCTGCGGCTGTGTCGACGCCGGGCTTGAACATCAGAAAGGTGTGGTGCCAGTTGACAGGGTCCAGCGTGGCGAGCTTGTTCATGCTGAGGGGCAGAAAGATGTCAGTGACGGTCCCTGTTTCGGTGCCAGTGAAATCGCGAGGACCGACACCGATGACTTCAAAGGTCTGGTCGCCGATGTGCAGCGAACGACCGAGGACCTTGGGATCGCGGCCGAAGCGGTGATTCCAATAATCCCAGGAGAGGACCGCATAGGGACCGGCGCCGGGGCCGCGGTCGTCGGCGGGGATGAGCAGGCGGCCGAGCGCCGGCTCAAGCCCGAAAAGCGGGAACATGTTGCCGGAGACATAAACGACGTGGCCCTTTTCCATGTCATCGTCGTTGGTCCCGTCGCCGGACCAGGTGATGTCGGTGCGGTCGGCATCGCTGATGGCGATGAGGTCGGCGTGGTCCTTGACCGCATCTCGCATGACCTTGAACGCCGGCGTGGCCCAGTATCTGTCTTCGATAGGCCGGCCTTCGGGGCCTGTCAACTTGCGGGAGAGTACATAGAGCCTGCTGGCGCCGGAGATCGGCAGCGGGCGCCAGAGCAGTGCGTCGATAAGGCGGAAGGCGGCCACACAGGAGCCGATACCAAGAGCGAGTGAAAGCACGGCGGCCGCGGACGTGACCTTGTTTCGGAGGAGCTGCCGCCATCCGAATCTTACATCGGCGAGAAGCGACTCAAGCCATCCGGCAGCACGAATGGTGTGGCTCGCCTCGCGCTGGCGCAGTACCGAACCAAATGCACGGCGCGCTTCGTCCGCGTCGCGTCCCGATGCAACGGCCTCTTCGATGTGTGCCTGCAACTCTTCCTCGATCTCGCGATTCAAGCGCTCGCCGCGCACGGCATTCGAGATACGCGACCACAAAGACATTTCATGCCTCCCGCAGAACCCGATTGATGGCCAGGCTCACAGACTGCCAACGCGACTCTTCTGCACCCAGTTGCTTCTTGCCGGCGGCGGTCAGTTCGTAGATTCGGGCGCGCCGGCCGGTATCTTTCTTGACCCACTCCGCGCGAATCCAGCCGGCTTCCTCCATCCGATACAGCGCGGGATAGAGCGAGCCCTCCTCGGCGCGCAGCACTTCGCCAGACGTATTGGCTATGGCAGCCATGATGGCGTACCCGTGGAGTCGCGGGCGTCGCGACAATATCTTCAGCACCAGCAAATCGAGTGAACCTTGCAGAGCATCGGTCTTGGCCATATTCAGATGTCTTTATATAGATGTCTTAGTATAAAGTCAAGACCCGCTGATCTCACGCAAACAGGGCGAAAGACGCTGTCGCAGCGACTAAATACCTCAATCGCTTTGACACCGAACATTGCGACAATCTACAAAAAGCGAGAAGTGGCGTATCGTAGCAGATGGGTTCGAAAGCTCTTCCCTGGGCGCAAAACCTATGACACACCTCAGTTGTTTCCGCTTTTGCTCCGCAGACTCCCCGTCGGCCAAACACGCCAAACGAGCGAAGCCCGTGCCGCTCCAAGACCGAAAGGTCTTGAACAACCCCCAGCGGGAAACCTCATTCTGGTGCGGGGCAGATACGCCGACGGCGGCAAAAATGAAGGCAATCCTGGTCTTCTGTCTGTTTGTGTTCCTCTGCTTGCGATGTGCGGCACAGAAGCCAGGCAGCATGAATATCGGCACCCTCTCTTACGCTCACTGGCCTACACCATCGCCGAGCTTCCTGCGCATCCGGTCGGTGGTATGGCCGACCATAGAGACATCTCGCGGAACATACTCTCCCAGCTTCGGTGGTCTCGACAATTGGATAGCCGTCGCAAAGACCAGGAATACGCAGTTGATATACACCTTCTATCGCGTGCCCGCCTGGGCATCGAGCAATAACACCCAGCCGCCTTCTGACCTGAGTGCCGTGAACGAGAAATGCCAGGCGCCATTAGCGGGCGTTGTGCGGCCCACGGGCGATTGCATGTGGGCGGAGTACATCACCAAACTCATGCAGCATGTATGCGGGGTGAGCGCGGCTCCAGCAGTTCCGCTCAAGGGAACTTGCAAGATCCGCTACTACGAAGCGTGGAACGAATTGAACGCCGACGAGTACTGGTCGTCGAACTATACCAACCTCGCCAAAATGACTAACGACGCCGCTACCATCGTGAGAAAGTATTGCGGTGATTGCGTCTTTCTGGCTGGGAATTCCTCGGCTGGTGGAGACGGATACCACGCTGCCTACATCAACAATCCTGCAGTGTCGGGTCACTTCGATCTTTCCCTGGGCGAGTTTCTGGATGCCTGGCATGCCATTCCCAACGCGTCGCTGCCCGACGCCGTGAGCTACCACGCCTACGGCGCGCGCCGGAATGTCATTCCTTATCCGTTCCCGGAAACGATCGTTTCCCAAGGTAGTTCGCTCTGCACCGCCGCGAACACGCCAAATCCGAATTGCCGCACTGCGCTTTTTCAAGAGACAAACGCCGTTCGTACTATGTTGAAGCAGCGGACCTGGGCAGCGAATCTGCCGATCTGGAATACCGAGGGCGGATACGGGAGGAATGATGATCTCGTCGACCCAGCCAGCCAGACAGGCGCCAACACCACAATGCTCAGGGAGGCTTACATAGCGAGATGGATGCTGGCCATGGCAAGCACAGGCACCGTAACCAATCTTTGGTATGAGTGGGACGATCCGTGCTGGGGCACAATGATGGGTTACGGGATTAAACCTGCGACGACGGGATGTCCTACTAACCCCGAGATTCCGCCGGGCTACACACCGATCCATGCGACCTGGAACACTATGACCGCCTGGCTCAACGGAGCGAGTTTTTCCGGTCCCTGCACCAGTACCGGAACTGTCTGGCACTGCACAATCACAAAGCCGGGTTACCACGGAATGTTTCTGTGGACGACCGCGTGGCTCTCCAGCCGATCAGTGCCGCTGGGCACAACTTACGTACAGTATCGGGACCTGGACGGCAATCTCTACAAGATGAACGGCGCCACCAGCGTCACCGTCACCAATCGTCCGATCTTGCTCGAGCAATGATCGCGATCCCCCACGAAAGCAACTAACTGAGGTTCCGTTTGTAAAGCGCCGTCAGTTCCGACCATGCCCGCTCCGCGCCTTCCTCGTTGTAGACCTGGCTTCCGCGCACCGTCCATCCGTGATTGCAGCCCTCGAACACTTCCACCGTGGCCTTCAAGTGAGCCGCCGCGAAGGCCTGCTTCAGCGTGTCTTTCGCCGCCGGATCGCGTTTGTCATCGTTGTCGGCCACGCAGCAAAGCACCTCCGCCTTCATCTGCGGAATCAGCAGGTGTGGGCTGTCAGGTTTATCGGTAACGAGTCCGCCGCCATGGAATGTCGCGGCTGCTCCGATGCGGTCGGGCCGTGTCGCGGCCGTGCGAAACGTCAGAGGACCGCCCATGCAGTATCCCTGCACGCCCATTTTCTTTTCCTTGTTCGTCTGCGGCTGCGCGTCGAGAAAGGTGGTGTACGACTTCGCGTCACTGACAGTGGCGTCGGCCGTCAAAGCCGCGGCCAGTGGCATCACCTTTGCGCGGTCTTCCGGCTTCGAGAAATCAAACGATCCATCCACCACCGGCGCCTTCGCGTTGCGGTAGAAGGGATTCGGCACCAGCACCACGTAGCCCTCGGCGGCAAGCCTCCGGCCCATCTCGCGAAACACCGGCCGCAAACCCAGAATGTCGGGCCACACCAATACCGCAGGCCATGTCCCCTTGCCCTCGGGGTAAAACATGGCCGAGTCGGACACTCCCGAAGCCATCGGTACGTTTACGTCTTTCTCAACCACCTTTTCCTCAGCCGACGCGGCCGCGGAGGTGAGAACGACGGTTGCCGCCGTGCTGACCATGAACGCCCTTCGTGAAACCGCCGGATCATGCGTCAGTCCCTGGTGAATGAAGTCATCGCACATAAATTGGCTCGCTCCTGTTCCTCGTATTTGAACGGCAGTATCGCTGAAATGGCGTGAGGTTGTCGATGTGTCGCTGCTCAGGCTGGCTTCCGTCCTTCTCAGCAAACGAAACTGCATGCCGCTAGGTTAGTGGCCGTAGAGTACCCGGATGAAATCCAGCGATTCTACTCAAACTGATTCAGATCGGTGTCGGGCGCGGGATGGCCCAGGATACGGCACATAGCGACGATCTGCCCTTTGTGATGGAAGGCGTGAGTCAATACATGATGGAGGATGAGTGCCGGCGTCCGGACCGCCACGTCTCCATCGGGGTAATGCAACTCGGTGGCGGCATTGAGATTCTGCTCGCTGAGGCGTGACAGATAATCCAGTGTCCTCATGCTGACTTCGCTCTGCAGGCGTCGGGCGTCGGCGACAGTGGGCCAACTGGCAGCGGGTTCGTCATCAAACGGGATCGCCTGGAGCGTGTGGATCCAAAATCCTTCACAGTTGAAGATGTGAATCACCTGCGCGCGGATGGAGGGAAAGCCGAACCCAGAAACTTCTTTTGTATACGCGCTGTCGGGAATTGTGGAGAGGTGGTTGAGTAGCGCAGTGAGACTCGCATGGGTCCACTCGTGGAATTTGCGAACACCGAGGATCGTGAACACAGTAGTTCTCCTTTGAAGTAAATAGATTTTAGGACTACTTCCGGTTAGATGGGATGAGAAGGTCGACCCCGATCGTAGCCAGCTAAGCTGACGTAGATCAACGCACTCAAAGGTGCAATCCCGAAGGATGGAGGCCGACCCGTGAAGAAGCATAGCAATTCTGTGAAGAAGAGTGAATCCCCGATGAAGCGCAGGAACCCGCGAGCTGAAGAGCGGCGGGATTCAAGCGAAGTGATGGCGGAGCTGGTGTCACAACTGCGCCAGCAGTTGGAAACGAAGAGTGTTCCGGCTGCTGAATCAGCCGGAGACGAGCGCGATGCGGTGCGTCCGAACCTGGATCGTCTGACCGTGGGCGTGGATCTCGGAGATCAGTGGAGCAACTACTGCATTTTGGGTTTAGGTGGCGAGACCCTTCGCGAGGGCCAGTTTCGGACGAGGCGCCAGGAAGTTGGAGAGTTCTTTCAAGGCCTGGCGATTTCTCGAGTGGTCATCGAAGTGGGAACGCATTCGGCGTGGGCACGGGAAGTGATCGCCGGCCTTGGGCATGAAGTGCTGGTTGCCAATGCGCAACGGATGGAAGGAAGAAAGCGGCGCCGGCGCAAGAATGACCGGATCGATGCCGCCAAGCTGGCCAGGCTGGGGCGAGTAGATCCGAAATCTCTGTATCCGATTCAACATCGCAGCACCGAAGTCCGCGAGGACCTGCTGGTAATTCGAGTTCGCGATTCGCTGGTCGAGTCGCGGACGAAATTAATCAGCACGGTGCGCGGGATGGTAAAGACCATGGGAGCGAGGGTGCAGGGCTGTTCCAGCGTAAGCTTCTCCGGGAAGGCGGCAGACCAGATTCCTGCTGAAGTGCGAGAAACGCTCGAACCGTTGTTGCGTCTGATCCAGACGTTGAGCGAGGAAATCAAGAGCTACGAGAAGCGCATCGAAAAGCTGGGCAGCGAGAAGTATATGGACACGAAGTTATTGCGGCAGGTGAATGGAGTAGGGCCTGTCACCTCACTGGCCTATGTGTTGACGTTGGAGACTCCGCAACGATTTAAGCGGAGTCGCGATGTTGGTCCATATCTGGGATTAGTGCCCCAGCAGGAGGATTCCGGCGACAGCCAGCCGCAGCTGGGCATCAGCAAGGCTGGCGACAGGATGCTGCGCAAATTGCTGGTGGGCAGCGCGCATTACATCCTGGGCCCGTTCGGGCCGGACACCGACTTACGACGATTCGGAATGAAACTCTGCGAGCGTGGAGGAAAGAACGCCAAGAAGCGAGCTTTTGTCGCGGTGGCGCGAAAACTTGCCGTTTTACTGCATCGGCTCTGGTCGAGCGGCGAAGTCTATGAGCCACTTGGATACGGAAAGATAACAACCGAATCGGCTGCGGCGTAGAGGGAAACACAAATCTGTTTATGTTCGTTCCAAAGCAATCTGCTTCTCGAGGTTGATTAACCATGACATCCACCGCCTTGTTCGGACGACTGCGCGTAACCGCCTGATCCTTCAGAGATCGCCGGTTAGATGGCAGCGTCCCAACAAGCCCAGGTTCATCCTCGTTGTGATGGACCTGGGCTTTAGATCGGACCCCAGTATGCACCGGGCCCACAGTGGCCCATCAGAGTGCGGATAGAAGGCAGGCAACGTGGGTGGCGTGAATATAACCTCGGGAACAATGGTTGAGAACGAATCCGATGATGTCCGTGGGAAAACTCCCACTTCAACTATGGAACGAAGCTGAACTGAAACACGTTCCGCTTCGTTCCCTGATCGACTGTCAGAGGTGTTGAACAGTGTCAAGGGTCAACATGAACGTCCTGACGGACGCCCTTGACACTGTTCAACACCTCTGCCGGAGGGCTCGTGTTCAGACTAGAACGGCCGCCACGTCGGCCTTGACATTTTTGACCTTCTCATAGAAGGCGGTAATCCACCCGGAATCCTTTCCAGGAAGTCGTGATTGCAAACCTACTGGCCTCTTTTAGCTTTGGCCTGCGTTTTCGGCTGTCACAGACCGGGTGGGTACTAGTATGCTTCCCGCATGTATCCCGGCGGTCGATGGTTTCGTGAGCTCGCTCTGGTTGCGCTTGCGATCCTCGTGCCAGCGGTCTCGGCCCAACATTCGGGCAGCTCGCCAAATCAGACAACTTCCGAGAGCCCGTATGTCGAATCAAAGTTTGAGCTTGCCACAACCGATCCATCTCGAGATACCGCGTTTTATTCAAAGCTGGGATTTAGCGTTGTCGCGAAGACATCGTATGGGTACGTGACGCTCAAATCTGGGCCCGTCGTCATTGCTCTGAGTCCAGTCGCTAGGATCAACTCCGGCGATACCGCTTCGTTATCGAAGCTTCGGCACCCACCGGTTGGAGTTGAGATTGTTTTGTACACCGCCGAGAATCTCGAAGAGAAGCACGCAAGGCTCAAGAGCCTGGGGCTGAACCCGACCGATATTCGACTCCAAGCATGGGGAGTCAGGGACTTTAGGATCACCGATCCCGGCGGCTACTACATCCGCATCTCTGAGGGGCATGCAATACCCGCCAATTGAGGGGCGGCCTTGTGGGACGCCGACAATAATTACCCAAAATTGGATTACTACTGGCATGGTCCGCCGCCTACCTTCCCGAGGGTGTAGAGGTAAGCACAGGAGGTGTTCCATGGAGATTCGCACCATTGGTATCGATTTAGGGAAGACAGTGTTTCACTTTGTAGCCGTCAACGCACGTGGCCAGGTCGTGGTTCGCAAGAAGGGTTCACGGACTCAGCTGCTGCGCTTTACCGCGAACCTTCCTCATTGCCTGATCGGCATGGAGGCCTGCGGAGGATCTCATTTTCTCGGCCGTGCATTGCGGGAACAAGGCCATGATGTGCGCCTGATGCCGGCGCAGTATGTGAAGCCATACGTAAAGACGAACAAGAACGATTACATTGATGCCGAAGCGTGTTCCGAGGCAGTAACCCGCCCGACGATGCGTTTTGTGCCGATCAAGACCGACGATCAGCTCGACCTGTAGTCGCTGCACCGCGTGCGTGAGCGGTGGGTTGTGCGCCGCACCGCGGTGATCAACCAGATGCGCGGGATGCTGCTGGAGCGCGGTATCACCATCCGCAAGGGACGCCATTATATTGAGGAGTCTCTGCCCAGTATCCTGGAAGATGCGGACAACAAGCTGTCCGGTGCGTTGCGCGTACTTCTGACCCAGCTGCGGATGGAGATGCAGTACCTGCACGGGCAGATCGAGGAAACCGACAAGCTGATCGCGCGCATCTGTGGCGAACTTGAACAGTGCAGGCGCCTGGTCGCGATCCCCGGAATCGGACCGATCACAGCCACGGCCACAGTGGCAGCCATCGGCAACGGTGCAGCTTTCAAGAAGGGGCGCGGATTTTCTGCCTGGCTGGGAGTGGTGCCTGGCGAGCACTCCACCGGAGGCAAGCAAAAGCTGACCGGCACCAGCAGACGAGGAAACAAATACCTGCGCAAGCTCTTCGTGCAGGGAGCGCACACTGTGCTGCTGCAGAAAACCAAGCAATCTTCCGGCTTGAGTATGTGGCTGGTCAATCTCACCGCACGCAAGCGCCCGCAGGTGGCAACAGTGGCGCTAGCTAACAAGATGGCGCGCATGGCCTGGGTACTGCTTGCCAAAGGAGAGGCTTATCGCCCGCCAACAGCACCACAAGTAATCGCAGCCTGATGGCCTGCACATGACGCCTGGCACAAGCGCCAGGCTTGGAAATCGCTCAAGCGATTCCCACATCTGCAGTCCAACGGCGGCTAATCTGAGTTTTGAGATTCCTGCCAGGTTTGCTGGCGAATCATGAGATGGCACAATGGTCGATCCCGGCGCTCTCGAGAACCTGTACTCGGAAAATGCCTTAAAAGGCAGCGTTACTAAAAAGGACGAGGGCGCAGCGCATTCCATTCAGGCCAGGAGATCGCTACTCCGACAAAGGCCGAATACATTCGCGCAGACCAATTCTGTCATCTTCATCTTTCGCTTGCAAAACGGCGGCGGACCATACATTCCGTGTAGGCGGTAATCCGCCCGGAACTCTGAGATGATGTGTACATCCGAAATTCAGAAGGCAGCAATTGAAAGCAAAAACCAAGAGATGGTGGAGTGTCGACAGAAGAGACTTCAAGATGAGTCAGATCGTGGCTCTGGTGATAGTTTTCTTTGCTGCTGTGATACTCCGCTTGCACTCGAGCCACGATGTCTATACCAGATGGTTCGGTCTCTTGGCATTTACGGCATATCTCTTTGGAGCATTCATCTCCGAAAGTCGAGAACTCTTCGACCGATCCCAATTTTGGGGATTCACTGTTGGTCTTCTAGTGGTTCATCTCGCTGGCTTTTGGATCATATTGATTCATGCTCGAGAGTGGCAATTTCTTTGGTTCGCAGCGATGTTTCTGGAATGGCCAATCTTCTCGCGGCTGAGAGGTTGGCTCTTCGGAGTATGAACAACCGCTACGTCTCTAACTGACCCTCCGAAAGCATGAATACGATGCCATGGCGTCGTTCCGGGTGGGTTGTTTGAATGATAAGTCGAGGAGGAGCACGAGGGTGTTACAAAGGCTGAACTCAGCGGTGAGGCTGATTCAGAGAACTACCCACGGAGGCTCCTCAGAGACATTATGTATTACATCGGACTTGATGTTCACAAGAAGACGATCAGCTATTGCGTGAAGGACGCGGCCGGCAAGATCCACAGTGAAGGCAAGATCGGATCGACGCGGCGCGAACTTGATGCCTGGATCAAGACGCTGCCCCAACCCCGGATGATGGCCATGGAAGCGACGATCTTCACCGGCTGGATTTACGATCACCTTGTTCCGCACGCCGAGAAGGTGAAGGTTGCCCATCCACTGATGCTGCGGGCCATTGCCGCGGCGAAGCGGAAGAACGACAAGATCGATGCCGGCAAGATAGCCGACTGCCTTCGCTGTGATTTCCTTCCGGAGTGCTACATGACATCGACCGAGATCCGCGACCGGCGGCGCACACTGCGCTACCGCGGACTGCTGGTGAAGCAGATGGTTCAGATGAAGAACCGGATCTCGGGCTTGCTGATGGAGACCGGTGCGAGTTTCAACAAGCAGCGATTGCACAAGGTGGGCTACTTCACCGAGCTGATGGCGGGCAACGAAGAGATCGACTGTGTCAGGCCGCTTTTGAAGCTGAGCCGGGAGACGATCAATCGATCGCAGAAACTGGACTATGCGCTGGTGAGTTCTCTGGAGCGCGACCCGTTGCTGGCCGAGCGGCTGAAGCGGTTGAGAACAGTTCCCGGCGTGGGTCCGATTACGGCGCTGACCTGGGTTCTGGAGATCGGGGATGTGGTGCGCTTCCGATCGATCAAACAGGCCATCAGTTATTGCGGACTGTGCGGAGCCGAGCGGAGTTCAGCAGACAAGGTCATGCGCACGCCGATTTCCAAGCAGCGCAACAAGCATATCCAGCAGGTGCTGGTGGAAGCGGCGAAGCTGGCACCGAGATACAGCCATGAATTGGCCTTGATCTACGAGAAGGAAATGCAGCGGGGCAATCGCAACCGCGCCACGTTGGCCGTAGCCAGGAAGATGGTGGCATGGATGGTTGCGGTAGAACGCAGAAAACAGGACTTTGTGCCTGCCGAAAAATTCGGAGGTACGGCGGCAGCCTAAAAACCTGCCCAGGAATGAAAAACACCAGGATTATTCCGATGCGCAGACTGCCAGGCCCCGCAGGTAGGCCACTGTGCGAAGGAGTGAAAACTCCGGAGGTTCCCGTTGGATTGTTTCGGGGCTGGCAGAGAACACAAACTCAATCTTCTGTGCGGACTCCTCGGAGTCTTAGACAGCAAATGGATGTGTGGTTCTGCTTGATGCAGGAATCATCGGCCGAGAGGCACTGTTGCGTAGCGGCAGATCCTGATCAGACCAATTGCGCGCCCTCCGGTGCGCGCCCAGGAATTCTGTGCTTTTCTCTTGACTTGGACTTACATAGATGTGGCCCACCCGGAAGTTTCAACTTTGACAACTCTTCGCCGCGGGGATCGATCAATGGATACACGGAACTATCCAACCATTGGATCCCGCGAAGACCCGCTGTCCTTGCCTAATCGCACCGCCGGACGGCCAACACCGTCATGTCGTCGAAACTCTGGCCGCCGTTGATAAAAGCTCGCAAGTCTTCAACGCAGGCGGCGATCAGCTCCGCAGGTTGCCGCGCAGCCTGCTGGCGCACCAATGTCATGACGCGGTCCACCCCATACTCATCGTTCTCGTTGCAGGCTTCCGAAAGACCGTCCGTGTAAAGAAAGAGCGTGTCGCCGGATTCCAGTTGCACGCACGTGGCAGAAGACTGCGCTTCGGCAAACATCCCCAGCGGCATACCGGTAGATTCAATAGGAAACACGCCGCCGCGTCCAGCGACGATCGCGGGGCAGTGGCCGGCGTTATGAATTTCTACCTCCCCGGTTGGCTTCGCCAGTCCGCACACCAAAGTAGCGTACTGTCCCGCCAGGGCACTCTCGCACAAGACGCGGTTGACATGCGCAACAATTTGGCCGAGCGGCAGGGACATCCCCGTCAGGCTGCGGAACAAGGCATGAAGCTGCGCCATCATCATCGAAGCGGCCACGCCTTTACCGGAGACGTCGCCTAAAAGGAAAAGTAGCTGCCCATCGTAGGGGATCAGGTCGCAGTAGTCGCCGCTGACTGCGCCGACGGGCGCGAAATGATAGCTTGTCTCCCAGCCACCCGTGCTCAGGCCGTTTTGGGGTAACAGGTTGCGCTGCACCCTCGAAGCCAGATCGAGGTCTCGTTGTAGCGCGACCCGTTCAGATTTAGTCAGGTGGTCGAGACAATAACGAATCAATGGATCCGCGAGCAAGCGTTCCCGCTCTACTGATTCGTGGCATTCCAGGCACAGACCGTAGGTGCCTTCGGCCATGCGGTCGAGAGCCGAATCTACTTCACGCAAGAGGCTGCTCAGGTCAGAGTTTCGCGGCTCGGAGGCGACCGCCATTTCCAATCGGCGTTTGCGCTCCTCAAGTTGACTTTGCAGGAAACCAGTCTCTACCGTGGCCACAAGAATCTCCTTTGGTGCAAGTTCCAATATTAGATTCTACGGACCGTATTTACGATTCGGACAGAGGCCCTAATCAAAACGCTTAAACCGCCAGCCCATCTGACAGAGAACAGAATCGCCCAGCAATCCGGATCATTTGGTCACCCAATCTTCTTCAGGCGGGGGATTCCGAAACTTCCGCTTCATATCGGACCAATCCAACTCTCCTCCAAGGATCCCAGCAACTGCACAAAGGAAAACATCCTCCCAGGACGTTGTACCCGGAGATTGCATCCAGCCAAATTTGAAAGCGGCAACATGCATCGCCCTGACGAAGGCGTAGCTTCCGACCCAAATCAAGATGTTCAAAGCGATTTCCAGTGGATGTCCTCGCCTCTTCATCCTTTCCCATCGCCGTCACTGCTTACGTTCTTTCTCTAGCTGCAACATCTGAATGCACCCTCTTCCGACGCTGATATTCTCGCAGCTAACATGGCATCTGCCACAAAACTTTCTCAGCTGCGGTTGAATGGTGGCAACCCGGAGATTGTGCCTGAAAAAGCAGGAAGTCCAGTTAGCGGGTTACTCGCCCGAAATGACAAACTGGAAGGCGGTGGCCTACTGACGCGGGGTTCTCTCTGCGTTATGCAAGGCTTCAAATCGGCCATTATGAACGGCATTTCTCAACGCCGCAATATCGTGAACTGAATTGTCATCTATCCTCGCGCCCCACACGCCGCCATTTCCTCCGTGCGAGAAGACTGCAGCGTTTGTTGAATCCCACAATCCTCCTCGTTTGAATATGAGCACGGCACTATTGCCAGCTAAGCCGACGAGCACAAGCTCCTGGTTTGGAACTCCGGGAATGATCCCATCTGTGCTCCTCGTCTGCCCAGGATTCACCATCTCGAACGGCTCCTTTGCAAATGCGGTGTAGTCGGCTTTCACCGGGGCCGGGATTTGCTGGACCCTTCGAATCAGGCTGAAGTCTGCGGTGAGTATGTCCTCGACCTCGGCAGTCGTCAACGCATGTGCACCTTCCGGTAGCGGTGCAACTTTGAACGGTGGCGCGACGTAATTTGATCGGTAAAACACCGCGAAGATGATGAGCAAGGCGAGCGCAGCCAGAGCGGCAATAGTGATCCGTTTGCGTGAAGTCGTCACACGCAAAACTTTACACTGTGCAAAGAGGCCGCTCCACTCGAAAAGGGCTGCGAAATTCGGCGAGAAAGAAGGATGCACTCGGTTTGCGGGTCACTCGTCCGAGAGCACTGTTCAGCGGTTCGAAATCAGCATCAGCATATCTGGGCTCACTGTGCAGGTCCTGTGTTGCGAGAGGTCCATGTTTGAGCCGTCCGCATAGTCTATCGACTCGAGCTTGATGGAACGCACGGACGTGAATCCTGCGAAGGCAAGATCGGCATAGAGGGAACCATCGCTCTCCACGGAAACGCCGGCACTGAGAGTGCGTCGCAAGTCGGGAGAGTCAGCCGTTGCCGTCCGATCGATGCGGCCGCGTGCCGAGAGGCCTCGGGCTGTAACAGTTACGCCGGCGACTTGCCTGTCGCCGCCAACCTTGCCAAGCAAAAGGTGAATGCGTGCGGTGGGCTTGAATTCTTCCTTATGCCGGCGTCGCGACCCCGCACCGCCACCAGGCCGGCTCCCGAGCCTTGTTTGGCTTGCAGGCTGACAGGGCAAGCCGCAAACTTCACGACCGTGACCGTCGACCGCTGACCATCCGGGCCTGTTACGGTTGTCGTCGCGGTGCTTCCGTCATGCAAGGTTGCGCCGGGCTGCTGCGCAACGAGAGTGGAAGCAGTAAGTGCAAATGCAGAGATGAGCAGACGCGCAGAGTTCATGGCCGAAACTCCTCAATAGAAAGCCTCGAACACAACCATCGTACGCCTGACGGATTTCGTGATCAATGAAGGCGACCAGCATCAGGATGTCCTTTATTTGCTTACGCCCACCAGGATGCACTTGCTTTAACAATCAACCCCGAAATAGTTAAATGATTCCTCTTGACAACGTGGTTAGCATTTGCTAACTTCTCCTCAGGAGTGGAAAATAACATGTTTTCACCAGCCTATATCTCGGTCAACGATGCCCCGGCAAAGAAGCAGATCATGACCTCAGCGTTGAAACTGTTTGTCGATCGCGGGCTTTGCGAGACCACGGTGCGGGATATCGCAGCCGAAGCCGGCTACACAAACCCTGCATTGTTCAAACACTTTGAGAGCAAAGAGGCGCTTGCATTGCACTTGTTCGAGTGCTGCTATCTGTCGCTCTTCCAATTGGTGTCACAGGCACTCGCCGCCCACTCAAGTTTTGAAGAGAAGCAGCGTGCAGTGATCGCGGCCATGATTCATGCGCTCCATCAAGACCGGGCGGCTGTCTTGTTTGTGCAGGAGAACCTCCGCTACTTCTGGCCAAAGGTCAATCCGGCGATTCGAAAACATTCCATCCTCGGTCTCATCCGGCAAATGCTTGAAGATGGCCGGCGCCAGCGCATCGTAACCACCCAAATTGAGATCGAGATTCTAGTCGTCGCCTGGGTTGGGACGATTCAGCAGTTCGCTCGTGTCTGGTCTTTTGGCGACTTCCAAAGACCCGAGACCGAAATCACTGCCCAATTGCACAAGGTGTTGCTGCAGGCAGTGAAAAGCTAAGTTTTTTTCGAGATTGAGTTAGCAACTGCTCACTAATCACTTCCCCCCTCAAGGAGGCATCATGACAAAGATTCATGCGATTCGGACCGGCTCGGTCCAGGTACGGCAAGCGCAAATGGTTGGAAAGGGGCACGGTCTTTCCCGCGTCACAAACATGCTTACAGACAAGGATTGGACCGAGTGGCTCCCCATCTACGCCTGGGCAATCGAGCGGAGCGACGGAGTCGTACTGGTGGATACAGGCGAGACAGCGCGCGTGCATGAGCGCGGCTATCATCCGGGATGGCATCCCTTTTACCGTCGCGCCGTTCACTTCAAGGTTGCGCCTGAAGAGGAACTGGGCCCGCAATTGCACGCAATTGGGATCAAGGCCGGCGACGTACGCGAAGTGATCCTCACCCATTTGCACACTGACCACGCCGGTGGGCTTCATCATGTGGTTGGTGCCAGGACGCGCGTTCATCCTGCAGAATTGCAGCGCGCACAGGGTTTGATGGGCCGTTTGAATGGATACCTGCCTCATCGGTGGCCCAAATGGTGGCAGCCTGAAGCGCTCCATTTTGTAGATCGGCAAATTGGTCCGTTCTCCAAAAGCGCGGCGATCACATCGGACGAAGAGATCCTCGTCGTTCCCACCCCGGGTCACACGCCGGCGCATGTATCCGTGCTGGTGCAGGGCTCGCCCTCCGTGTTTCTGGCTGGCGACACAAGCTACACACAGGCTTTGCTCGTTGAGGGAAAGGTCGATGGAGTCAGTCCCGACGAGGAGATTTCGCGTCAGACTCTAAGCCGGATTCGCGAACTGGCGAGTCAGCGGCCTCTGGTCTATCTGCCGTCGCACGATCCCGAAGCCGAGGCGCGACTGCAGCGCAACATTACGATCTGAGTGCGCAACCCGAAGGAAAAGTCAC
The DNA here is from genome assembly GCA_963737915.1 of uncultured Acidobacteriaceae bacterium. GTDB lineage: Bacteria > Acidobacteriota > Terriglobia > Terriglobales > Acidobacteriaceae > Telmatobacter. The sequence goes on from CAVTUP010000021.1 coordinate 44,978, forward strand.
GCGCCCGAGCGATACTCATGCCTTTCCTGCGACGCTGCGCACACCTCTGTTCGGGTCGTATGCAAATTCTTTCGGCGGTTTGCACTGAATTAAGCTCACTTCTTGCACAATGAAAGTTGAGTCGGAATCTCGCTCACAAGACCTTCCGCAGGCAGAGTGCATACCCACCCCCCTGACGGGTAGTAACCAATCACCTCGAAAAAGTTTGCAGATTATTTCGCAAACCAACCCCGACTGTTTCAGTCCGCATACAGGCCCCGTGCGCGGCGCTTGCCAGCCGTGCAATTTTCCATTGCGTCAGTCGCGGGCCTTTGCTACGTTCGTTTCGTACCTCGCGAGTCCGCGGCGAAAGCCAACCAGCGGACTCTACCTGCACTCTCCTGCTCCTGAGGGATTGTGGATGGAGGCGTATCAGAGCACACCGGGAAAGGTGTGCGTGCGCCTCAACCTTCACGCTGCCTTTCCCTCGACTCCAAATGGAATTCGCGCATCCCAACGCAAAGGAGAGATTTATGAGCGAACCCGCGCAGCACCACGCCATCAACTACATCGAGTTCACCACCACCGACATTGCCTTGACCAAGGCGTTCTACGAAAAGGCCTTTGCCTGGAATTTTCAGGACTACGGACCGGACTACATTGGATTTGATCGGGTGAGTGCCGGTATCGATGGCGGCTTTCGCAAGGGCGAGCCGCGCCAGTCACAGTCTGATACTGCGCCGCTCGTCATCCTCTACTCGCAGGATTTGAAAGCGACGCAGGACGCGATTCTTGCGGCGGGCGGCAGCCTCGTTGTGCCCACGTTTGAGTTTCCGGGCGGGCGCCGATTTCATTTCTCCGACGGCCAGGGAAACGTGCTCGCCGTGTGGTCGGAGTAGGACGTCCAGCAATAGTCCTGAATGTTCCGGGTCATTTCTAAGAAAAGTAAGACCCGGAACATTCAGATCTGCGCGGCCGGGTGAAACCCTAGTTCAACTCCGGCGCGGGAAGCGCTTTGCGTTTCTTCAATTCTTCCCGCACAAGCGACAGCCCCAGAATGCAGCGCTCGAAGCCATCGGAGAGCCGCGCGAACAGCGGCGCTTCCTGCTCGTACTCGAACATGTTGAACTGGCTGACAATGAAATAGCTCTCCTTGCCCGCCTTGATCAACTCGCCAAGGCTCGGATGAGGACTGCGGCGCCGGCCACCCGGAATGATGGCCTCGGGATACATGCCTCCGACAAAGAGGGCATAGTCGCCAATGTACTTGCGCATGGCGCGCTCCGCGTCGAAAGAAGGCGCGCTGCCATGCACCGGATCGGCCGCCTTGATCAGGGCTTCAAGCTCTTCGATGGGGTGACCCATCTCGTCGCGAACCTTGTAGAGTTTATCGGCCTCAGAGAATTCGCAGAGCAGATGTGCAACATAACCAGTCACGTCAGGATCGTGCAGCCCCAGCTTGCCTTCATAGCTGCTGCGAACTGCCTGGTGGAAGAACGGCTCGAGTGGATGACCTTGGTCCTGCATACACACCTCCCGTAAGCACTCACGCGCAATTGGCCTTGCTCTGAGGCAATGGCCGGTTGCTCTATGCGTGCAGCCGGAGAAGCCAGCCACCACCCTATTTACATAGTGTTGACACGGAGATTAACCGAAATGTTGTCCTTGGTGAAGAGGGGGAATCAAGTTAGTTGGCAGAGTAGAGCGGGGACTGCAAGGGAACTCCTGCAATATCAGACGGATTCTGCAATATTCGTTCTTTCGCAAAGAGGGCAGGTTTCACCATCAATGTGCCATCGACCTACCTTGTTTATCCCTCCTTTGCAAAGGGCTCCAGCTTGGATAAAACGGTGGGCAGATATTCCGTGACTGTCGGATGAATATGCATCGCGCGCTGCACTACCGTGTACGGCGCCTTTGCATACATCACGTCCAGTAAAACCTGCACGACCTCATCGCCTCCGGTGCCAAGAATCGCCGCACCTAGAATTTGTTTGGTTTCCGCGTCAACTGAGATTTTGATGAAACCTTGTGTCTCGCCTTTCTCAAAGGCCCGGCTCACTCGGATCATCGGATATTTCGCCGCAAGTGCAGTGCGCCCGGACTTCCGTATCTCTGCGTCCGTCATGCCGCATCGTCCCAGCGGCGGATCAGTAAACAAGGCGTAGGTCTGGATTCGATCTGAAACGCGGCGATGGTCCGCGTTAAGCAGATTGTCAGCGACGATCTCATAGTCGTTGTATGCAGTATGCGTAAAGCCGCCATGGCCGTTGCAGTCCCCCAGTGCCCAGATGCCGCGCACATTCGTTTGCAGCTGATCGTCAACGGTGATGTAGCCGCGCTCGTCCGTCACGACCCCGGCCTCGTCGAGGCCCAGGTCGCTGGTGTTGGGAGTACGTCCCACCGCGAGAAGAACATGGGTGCCTATTACTTCCGGCGGAGCTTCGTCGCAACTGACGCCGACGGCGATACGGCTGTCGCGCTTCTCCAGCGATATACATTTCGCACTCGTTCGAATCTTTATCCCCTCACTCTCCAGGATTTCGCGCACGGCTACGGAAATATCTTCGTCTTCCCGTCCAATCAGGCGCGGTCCCATCTCTACAATCGTTACTTCGCTCCCGAAGCGGCGATACATCTGACCGAATTCCAACCCAATATAGCTGCCGCCAACAATGACGAGATGCTCCGGCAAAAAGTCGACATCCATCATCGACGAGTTGTTAAGAAATGGCACATCCGTGAATCCCCGGAATCGCGGGAACAGTGGCGCGCCCACCTACGTTGATGAAGATCTTGTCAGCTTCCAGCACTTCATCATTGACCACGACAGTGCGGGGCGACTGAAAGCGCGCATGGCCTTGGATGACAGTACAATTTTCAAGCCCACGCAACCACTTCTCTACGCCCTTGTTCGACCGTCCGCTAACTTCATCCTTGCGCGCCTTCACACGTTTCATATCGACGCGCACATCGCCATTGACAACAAAACCGTATTCGGCGCCACGGCGAGCAAGATGAGCCGCATAAGCGCTGGCCACGAGCGTCTTTGTCGGAATGCATCCCGTGTTCACACATGTGCCACCAAACTTGTTGCGCTCAATAATGGCGACGGCCATACTCGTGGCCGCCAACCGCGCCGCTAAAGCCGGCCCTGCCTGGCCGGTCCCGATGATGATTGCATCAAAATGCTTCGACACGATGCACCTCCTTTAGGGGAAACCTCAGGCCACCTGTGGCCGATGCGCGAATGCGTTGCTCGCCAATCGTACCGCGGCCGATGAAGATCATGCTGCTCTATTCAGCTAACCAGCGACGAGCTGCTGGCCGCCGTCGACGTCGTAGGTCGCGCCGGTGAGAGCCGTGTTGGTCATGATGTGTACGGCGAGTGCGGCGACGTCAGCCGGTGTCACGACGCGCCGGATAGGAAGCGTGGCCCGAAGTTGATTGCGGCGGTTGTCGAGTTCATCGCCGAGGAGCGATGCAGACAGCGGTGTATCGACGAAGCCGGCGGCGATAAGGTTGACTCGGATGGGCGCGAGTTCAAGCGCGAGGCTGGCGGTGAGGGCAGGGAGTGCAGCAGTGACCGTCGGCACGAGCCCCATTCCGATGCCTTGTCGGCGGCCGCCGGTGCCGCCCATGAACAGCAGCGTACCTCCCGGTCTCACCTTGGGGCCGGCGTTGCGCGCGACTTGGAGCATCAGCAAAAGGTGCGTATCAAGGGCGCGACGCGCCTGCTCGAAGTCCATGTCGAGGAGACGCCCATAGTGCGGCTTCCCGGCTGTCACCATCACGTGGTCAATCGTGGCGGGCAGACCACCGAAGAATCGCTCGAGTGCAGCAGAATCAGTGGCGTCAAAGGCTGCTAAGCTCTGCGCTTCGAGTTCGCCGGCGGCACGCTGAAGGCGCTCGGGATCCCGACCCGTGAGGATCAGCCTCGCCCCCTCAGCGCGTGCTCGTCGAGCCGTTTCCAGTCCAATGCCGGCGCTGCCGCCGATTACAACGACAGTTTGCCCGAGGAGTTCCGGTTCGCGCCGCACGGGAACAGTGGTTGTTGCGTTGCTCATCATTCCTCCAGCAACCCACGATCGAGAGCCTCGACGTTCGCCGGGAGCGATGTCGGTCCCGCCGTAGCCGTCTATTGCGGCAGTTCTGTGCCCGCCTGCTCCGCCACCATGTACGCGGCGTACCATTCGGGCCAGTTCTCATCCCGCTGACCAATGCGCTTCTCATGTTCGCCGTGGGCGGCCTCCGCCCGCCGAAACGCGCTCGCCAGATCGTTGGCCGATGCGAAGGTCGTCACTGTGGAGTCGATGCGACCGGGCAGCCGCGTTGTGATCTCCTGGAACAGCCAGCCGTTGCCGTCTGGATCGCTGAACGAGGCGAATGAGCGGTAGCTTCGATGTTCGGGATCCAAACCATTTTCCCTGCGCCGCCCAAACAGGTAAGGCTCGTCCTGGCCAGCGTACACGCCTCCTGCGTCGTGAAAGACCTCGCTAATTTCGACACCGCGACCAACCAGTTCTTTGCGTGCTGCCTCGATGTCGGAGACTATCAGGTACAGGCCCTGTGCGGACCCGGGTTCCGCCGCCGTGACGTTCTTGCCGAAGATGACGGAGCATCCAGAACCGGGCGGCGTAAATTGCATTACGCGGAAGTCGTTGCCGTTGTCGAAATCGGCGTCGAGCCTCCACCCGAGGTTCGCGTAGAATTTCTTTGCGCGGTCGAGATCCGAGACGGGGATGATGACGATCTCGAGCTTCATATCAACTTTCGCGACGCCCGCGTCCTTAGCGTCACTACTGCGAACTTCATCCATCAGCTTTGCCATCTTCTTTCCTCCTTCGCGTTCAAATGCACGCCTGAATCAGATTTTGTTGAATGCGCAGTGTCCAATCAATCAACCGCTTTGAGTAGATCGAATCGGACTAGCTGTTCAGAATTTGTGCAACACGGAGAACTTCTTGGCACTTCAAGAGGACATTGAAAGCAAACTGCAGAGAGGTATCGCGACCTTGCGTGAGCGGTCATCCACTAAACGAAGGAGAGCGCATTTCAATTCTCCTTTTTTAGATTGGCAAGAAGCTCGCAATGGTTTTTGGGCGACCGATCTTGCATCTTGAGAGAATTGGCTTCTGGAAAAACGTCCCTGCCCCGTCGAGTTCTCAGCGACTTACCTGGATTGATTGGCCTGGGTTCGTTTGGGCCTTGCTCAGGGCTGTAGGAATTGGACTGCGGAAGGCCGCAGCGTCTTTGGTCACAGATTGGCGTGCCGACCTAAGTCGTTCCATAGGCACGGGTGCAATTGAATTCGGCTGGAACCAAAGATCGCTGGCCCCAGCCATTTTCCGAACACCAGATATTCGCCGCAGGCTTTGCGGCCCTTAGTCCGCAACGGCTTTCGCGGTGGCCTTCGAAGCATCCTTGATGCCAACAGCCGTCTTCTCACCGCCCTTCTCGGTGTACTTCACGGTGACCGAAGCTCCCTTCTTCGCGCCGAGATATGTGTCTACACCCGCCTTTTCCGTACCCTTGGCGGCATCCACGCTGCCGGCCTCGACGCCCTTGGCAGTGTCCTTGCTCCCAGCTTCAACACCTTTGCCAGTGTCCTTGGCGCCCTTTACCGTCGTCTTCTCGGTCCACTTAAAGGTGTGCTCGGTGCCGTCAGCAGCTTTGACCACAAAGGTCTTGGAGTCCTTGTCGACACTCTTCACAACTCCACTCACGGCGTGCGCCACGTCTTCCGCCACGGCACTCTGGAGTCCCATCGTCATTGCGAAAGCGAGGAACGCCGCGAAGACTATTCTGAAGCTCTTTGAATGTAAGGCCATTTTTATTCTCCTTTTGCGAGAGCTGAATGGTTTCGTTGCACCCAGACGTGGGGACCGCTTTTCAACGCCGCTTGCGGTTGATTTGTTGCGGGCTGTAGGTGAGGGCAGGGGAATCATGCAATTACAACGACGCATTCTATAGATGCACGATTGCCTTGTGCATCTGTCAAAAATTACAGTACACCCAAACTTTTAAGGATCTACCGATCAGATCGAATAAGTTACAGAAATTAAAGATGAGTCAATCGAGCACGGGAGTCTCCCCGCCGCCGTCAAGACGGCTGAAAAGCGCCAGTCCCGACCCAATCACGTACAAAACGTAGACAAGGATTCCATAAAACTCGGCGGCATGTTCTTCATGGGCTTTCATCTCCTTGAATTTTTCCCACACGCGGCCTGAAAAAGTGACGAGATCCATGCTCGTCTTTGCAGCGTCCTGCCGTTGTTTCGTAAGGGCAAGTAGAGTCGCTTCGTTCGTCGCGTCGTCGAAGCCAGGTCTCTCAGCAACTTTGGTCAGCCGAGCTTCCTCGGATTTCAATCTCTCAACCCGATCACTGAGCACCTCCGCTTCCCGGCCGAGATCCCCAGCGAACTTGTGCGGAAGCTTATCGCAGAGCCCCATAATCGTATCGCTCAGTATCCCCGCATGTGTGACGAACAGGTGACTGGAATAGAGAGCAAGCTTTAGACCCCTGGGTTGCACGCGGTGGAAGACGCCAGCGGGAGGAGTGGTGTCTTCGGAACGATCAGCCTTCACCGAGAGATCCATCAGCAACGTGAAATTGAGCAGCGCCACGCTTTGTGTGGAATAGAGCGCGCCCGCAGATTCGAGTTCCGCGGCTTTTTCCTTGTGAAGATCTCTGATTCCCTCTTTGAACGTAAATGTGTAGAAGATGATCAAGGCTCCGATCACCGTCATGAGATCGCGGTGCCTCTTGAAGAACGATGGCTTCTTCTTGAGCGTGACCTCTGATTCGCCTGCAGCAGGCGGAAACGACCTAGCCCTCGTCCGTCGATATTTCAAGGAACACTCCTCATTGACGAATATTCCCGAAATTGTACCCCTGCACCACTCCACTCACACCCGAGCCTCGCATTGGCCAGGGTCACTCATCGCAAAACTCGCTGCATTACTTAAATGAACTCTCAGCCTTGAGAGAAGGAAGAATCGCGCGAAATGCGCATTAAGTGCGCAATTCTGGACTTCGCAGCAAACGTCGAAGTTTGAGCCACCCAATCGCGCATGAGCCTAGAGCCGTGTTTTTGCAAAAGCTCGTCCCGATCCCGACTTCAGATACTTCTCAAAGGCAATCGCGCGCGCCTCGTCTGCAAAAGCAATATAGGTCTTGATACGCCATGGGCGGAATTTTGAAGTGTGACTCACAGCGCCGGAATTGTGTTTCAAAAGTCTGGCGTCCAGGTCTTCGGTGATCCCAGTGTAGAAATGCTCCGCGATAGCGAGACTCTCAAGGATGTAGACGTATTTCATGGTAGGTCCGCCTTCGCCAGAAGCCAGAGTAGCGAGCAAATCCGCAATGACCACTGGCGTACTCAAACATTCGAGCCTATCAGAGTTAGTTGGCATGCCGAGCCGTAGCCCTCTCGCAGAGGGCGAAGGCTGGTAGACGTATTTCGCGGTAGGTCCGCCTTCGCTAAAGCTCTGGCGCGACAGCCTTCCCTCGTACTCAAACATTCGAGCCTATCAGAGTTAGTTGGCATGCCGAGCCGTAGCCCTCTCGCAGAGGGCGAAGGCTGGTAGACGTATTTCATGGTAGGTCCGCCTTCGCTAAAGCTCCGGCGCAACAGCCTTCCCTGTACTCGAACATTCGAGCCTAATCAGAGTTAGTTGGCACGCCGAGCCGTAGCCCTCTCGCAGAGGGCGAAGGCTGGTGGAGGCGGCGGGAGTCGAACCCGCGTCCGAAATCGCTGTCAGCCGGGAAGATCCATGTTCAGTCCAGTTCCGGAAGTTTCACTCCTGGCGCTCAGAACGGACAAAATACGCCAAAAGCTAGTCCGATGATCTTATGGCTGCAACACGGACCGAGAAGCAGCCACCAGCCTACTGAATGACGTCTTACTCGCAGCCCATAGGCAAGGCCGCGAAAGACGGCAGCTTAGTTAATTAAGCTGCAAGTGCCAGATTATCGTTGGCAACTTTTGTTTTGCAGGCGATTACGGGTGCCCACACCCCGACATGCCTCCCATGCCGCATTCGATCCCGTCGAAACCGTGACGCCCCCATCTATCGGCCACTTGGAAACGGCCGGGGTGCGAGCCGGGCCAACTGGCTCGTGCTGCATCTTTCATTTTACGTCAATTCCAGATTCTCTGGATTCTTACGCCGCGCCTACTGCTGCTCGAGGACAATGCTCTCGTAATCGTGCTGTGCAATGCCGGCTCTGATCTGAGCGGGAGACTTCCCCGCTTTGGTCAGGCGGTAGGCGTAAAACGCCTCCTTCGCACAGGTGGAGCATTCGGTGCCGTGCACCCCCTCATAGCAACTGCGTAGGCTCGTATGGCCTAGCGCCCGGTCGCAGCGGCAATTGCAAGGGAGTTGGTAAAGCACATTCCCGATCTTGATCGCCTCCTGGTAAACATGCACCTGCCAGGGATAGCGGAAGTTCTCTCCGGTAAGCTTGGTGCCCGCCAGAATCGGAGGCAGCGCGCTCACCTTGAGCGGGGCGGAAGGGTGGTAGGCAGGAACTTCGTCAGCGGGGTTCGACCACTGCGCATAGCTGGCAGCGGTAAGGACGAAAACCACCGCGCCGAATAGCCACTGCCGCTTGAGAGATCTCATCGTTGGCTCACTCTTCTGCCATTGTAGACCGGGAAAAGTGCGAAACGAAATCGCGGAATATTCGAAGGAAGCTGCGCCAACGCTCGGAAGTCCTTGCCACAAAAAAAAGACGGCACGAACGTTTTCTGTTCGTGCCGGGAGGCCAGTGACGCAAACTACTTCCAGATCCGGCGCAGTCGATATGACCGCCTCCATCACTGGAATATATACAGCTTACTATAGAACCGATCTGAAGCAAATACAAAAATTGAAATTTTCCCAACATGTGGGACGTCAACCCTTGAGTCCGCCAAAGCATCCAACCACGAGATCCACTATCTGTGAAAATACCTGAAGACCCAGTCGAAAGAGGGGTTCGTCCTTATGCCAAGTGACCTGGATTCTGCAGAATCCGATCCACAGCCTTCCCCGCCGACATCCGCAGAGCAAGTCCCTTCCAGGTCCGCTGGATGGCTCAGGATGGGAGTGGTTGCGGCCGCGTCGGCAGTCGCCGGGGGTATTGCCGCCGCCTGGTTCTACCGAAAGACCCTCACCCGCCTCCAGCAGGCAGCCGAGGAAGACCACAGTCCTGAAATCAACACCGCACCTGAAGACGACTAGCGCTACAGGGCAGTTTGGCTCTCCACCCTCGCCGGCGTGTGCATCCATTCCAATTCGAGGATCTCGCACAACACATGACCTGCCAGGATATGGGCCTCCTGAACACGGGCCGTGTCGCTCGATGGCACCGCAAACAGGAAGTCAGCCTTCGTAGCCAGTTTGCCGCCCCCGTGCCCGGTCATCGCCACCGTAACTGCTCCGAGCTTGCGAGCAGACTCAAGGGCCAGGTAGACATTGCGGCTGTTTCCCGACGTCGAGATGCCCACCACCACATCGCCTCTCACCGCCAGCGCCTCCACCTGCCGTTGAAACAGGTGCTCGTAGCCATAGTCGTTGCTGGCGGCAGTCAGGATTGACGTGTCGGTCGTGAGTGCAATCGATGGAATTCCGCGCCGTTCATGGCGGAACCGCACCACGAACTCGGCCGCCATATGCTGCGCGTCGGCGGCGCTCCCTCCGTTACCGCACCAGAGAATCTTGCCTCCCATGCGCACGGATAACACCATCTCCGCTGCGATCTGCTCCAAAACGCGCTGTTGGGAAGACATGGCCTGAATCACCGTCAGATGTTCAGCGATCGCCTGTTCGAAGATGCGGGATGCATTGGGAGGCTCTGTCATTCCGTTTCCTGTTCTTCGCGCCGTGAGGGTTTCCAGGAACCCACCCCCGGTCACGCTCCAGCATATTAACCGACCGACCTCTGAGTTGTGGACCGGAAACCGCTCGTCAGGAGCCCGGCATGGAACCTATTTGACGGAAACTACCATTGCTCCAAACGGCGGCAGCACCAGATGATCGAGCGAGAGCGCGCCCGAAGGCCGATTTGGCGAACTGTAGAGAGTCGTCAAGCCCGTCCCCTGAACACCCTTATCCTCCAGGTGAAAAGCAACGTTCCTCTCGCGATTGCTCATATTCAGCGCGATCAGAACGACGGCGTCTCCGCTCTTCCTGAGGAACGCGAAGACGTTTGGGTCGTCGTTATTCACGCTCTCCTGCGATCCGTCTCTAAGCGCCGGTTCCGTCTTGCGCAGCGCAAGCAGGCGCTTGTAGGTGCTGAAAATGGAATCCGGATCCTTGCTCTCGACCTCAACGTTGTACTTGGCGGCGCTCGCAGGAACCGGCAGCCAGGGCTTCGCGTCGGTGGTGAACCCCGCCTTCGCTGACGAGTCCCACTGCATCGGGGTCCGCTCGCCGTCGCGTCCTTTTTCTTTGGGCCAGCCGAGCTTTCCGATTGGATCGTGCACGTCCTCAATCCGTGCCGGCTCCGTGGTTCGCATGCCCAGTTCTTCGCCGTAGTACATCTGCGGAGTGCCGCGCGTCGTGAGTTCCAGCACGGCCATCAGCTTGGCGATCTGATCGTTATGCTCCCCGTCCCCATAGCGATCCCACTGCCGCGGTTGATCGTGATTGCTGAAGAAGTATTCCGGCTGTCCATGTGCCGAATTGTTCTCAATCTCCTGGAACAACTTGCGAAAGCGTGGCGCGGAGAGCTCGTTGACATCCGCGATCTGGAAATCCATCGGCAACTGCACTTCGTCGTTGTTGCCGTACATGCGCGTGAGAGCTGCGACGTTAGGTTCGTCCGCCTCGGTCACCAGCACCGGGTCGCCGGGATATTTATCAACGACGCGGCGCACCTCCTTCAGCACATCGTGCACCTCTGGCAGGTCGTCGGTGTACTTGTGCTGAATGTTGCGGTCGCCGTACGCATTGTGACCCGGGAGATATGGGTCATCGTGAAGATTCGGGTCCTCGAAGAGCCGTGACACCGCATCGATTCTGAAACCCGCCACACCGCGCATCATCCAGAAATCGAGCACCCCGTTCATGGCCGCGCGGACTTCGGGGTTGCGCCAGTTCAAATCAGGCTGCTGCACATAGAAATAGTGATAGTAGTACTGGCGCGTCTTCTCATCCCACTCCCATGCGGAGTGGCCGAACCACGACTGCCAGTTGTTCGGCGGCTGGCCCTTGTCAGTGGCAGTCTGTCCCTTTCCATCCCGCCAGATATACCAGTCGCGCTTGGGGTTGGTGCGCGACGAACGCGACTCAAGAAACCATTTGTGCTGGTCCGAAGTGTGATTGATCACGTAATCCATGATCACGCGAATATCGCGCTTCTTCGCTTCGGCGACGAGGTTGTCGAAATCCGACATCGTCCCGTACACAGGGTCGATCGCCGTGTAGTCCGAAATATCGTAACCGTAATCGACGCCCGGCGAGGGATACATCGGCGTAATCCAGATCGCATCGATGCCCAGGTCGTGCAGGTAATCCAGCCTCGAAGTCATGCCCTTGATGTCGCCGATGCCATCCCCGTCAGAATCCTGAAAGCTGCGCGGATAAATCTCGTACAGCACCGCGTGCTTCCACCATTCCTTCCCAGTCGATTGCGCTTGTGTTGTTTTTGTTGTGGATTGTTCCGCCAGGGGCGTCTGCCCAGCCGCTGTGTGGGCAGGTATCCCGAGAGACAGGGATAGAGCGCAGCCTGCGATGGTGCTTACAACAGATTTGGTCCAGTGCATTGCGGTTCCTCGTCCTGATTCCGCCGCTCGTAAAATCGGCAACGGTGTGAACAGGCCAAACTATCACATGCTGCCGGCCCTTGACCGCGGATTGATCAACCGCAAGTGCTATTTTTGATTCTCTTCAAGATTTGCCGGCTCTTACGAGTTGGCGTGACTCGAGATCAGCATGGACTCAAGAATCTGGTCCGACACATCCTTCACCGCCGCGGGAGAATGCGACAGAAACAGCGTGTTGGTCTTGTCGTTTTCACCAATGCTCTTCAAGGTATCGAAATACTGGGTGACCATCACCAGTTGCATCACCTCTTTGGCCGATGCGCCCTCCACGACCTTCTGGAATTGCTCAATCGAAACTTGAAGCCCTTCGATGATGGCCTTTCTCTGATTGGCGATGCCCTGCCCTTGCAGCGCCTTGCTCTCCGCTTCAGCCTCGGCCTTCTTCACGACGAGGATCTTGTCCGCTTCGCCGCGCGCGCTTGCAGCAACCTGTTCGCGCTGTGCTGCGTTGATATCGTTCATCGCCGACTTCACCTTGGAATCCGGAATGATGTCCGTCACTAGCACGTTCACTATTTCATAGCCAAACGCCGCCATGTCCGAATCGAGTTCCTGCTTCACCGCCGCGGCGATGCTCGACTGCGAAGCAAACACCTCATCCAGAGTCATGCCGGGAACGTGCCCTAGAATCACCTGCTCCACATACGACTTGATCTGCGCAACAGGATCCGAAAGCTTGTAGAAGGCGTCATACACCTTTTCAGGACGCACCCGATTTTGCACTGAGATCGGAATCGTGACAAAGACGTTGTCCTTGGTCTTTGTCTCCATCGTCAGGGTGATCTGATTGACGCGAAGACTTACCAGCCCCGATACCGTGTCGAAGTACGGCACCTTCCAGTTCAAACCGGCATCGGCCACGCGAAGAAACTTTCCGAAGCGTGTAATCACCGCCACCTGCGCCGTGTTCACCGTAAAAAAGCTGCCGAGAATCAGGGAGAGAAAAATAAGAGCCAGAATCACTAAAGGGATCAGGACGAGCAAATCCATAGAAATCCTCCGCAGTCTTGGGTTTGAAATTAGGACGAATTATACAGACAGAAGATCGCAGCCGCGTTGCACGGCCGAACCCCGCATTCATCTTGAGCCGAGCCTGTTATTTATCCCGAGTAGAGCATTGGACTTAGTTGCTCTGGCCGTCAGGTCGCTGGGGATGGGTGCTGTTCATGTGCTCCGAGTCAAAGCCGAACTGCGGTTTGTCTTTGGTCCCGGAAATGTAGATTGGAATTACAGCTCCGGCGCCATTCTTCTTGAAGATCCTGTCGGCAGGCTTCAGCAACACACCTTTCCAGCCGCCCACCATTTGAGAGATTGTTGCTTGCATCGTGGCGGTTCCAACAAAATCCAGGTTGTCGCTTTGTGTGTGGTAGCTCCCTTTCAAGTGGATATCGGCTCCCGGAACAGCGTATGTAAGGGAAGGCAGCTTGACCGCGCCGCCCCCCAGATCGAATTCACCGTCCATGTGCGACTTCACCTTCGTTTGATCGGTTGGGTCTTCGTATTTGAGTTCCTTGGTCCTTCCCTGCCCGCGAAGACTCAGCTTCCTGATCCGTTCTTGAACCGACGCGCTTGTGAACTCCACGTTGTCGAGAGCGAATCGGCCCTTAACGGTAATCTTGTCGTTGACAGGCTCCTGACCCGGGGGAATATGCAGCAAAGCCTTCACCGCGATATTGCCAACAAGCATCGGCGTTGCCGAATCAGTGGCGAGCCGCAGAAAATCCTCGATCCGGGCGCGGTCTACATTCACCGTCAGCGCAATGTCATGGCCGATGCTGTGAAGGCGGCCATCATCCAGAGAGAGAACGCGTACCACCTGACCCTGCGCCGTGAAGTGCGAATGCCCCAGCATCGCATCGACGGGCTCCAGCCATGTGTCGCCGTTCGTGCCATCCACCACCGCGTGAAACGTGGTATGGAGCGGCATCGTGTGGGCGAACTTTGTCAGTTGGAAATCCGGCGTTTCTGTTTCCCCATCCACAACGATGTTCCGCAAGGTGCCTTGGTATCTCCCCGTTGATCTCAGAATCCCCGCAATGCCTTTGAATACAGAGAGGTCCGCGTGCTCGAATTTGTAAGTGCCGTTCACCGGGCTTTCTCCGGGGTCGGCTAAATTCCACGGCCCAAAGCTGCCCTTGGAGTGAATCACTCCCGGCGGCCGGGGATTCGTCAACTCAGCCTCGAAATCCATCGGAGCGCCAGGCGACACATTCTTCACCTTGAAGTGCGCGATATCGAACTCCATCGGCAGTTTGTCCGGCTTGTCGGTGCCAATCTCGACCACAGCATTCGCTCCCTCGATGTGGTCGATCAGCAGCCTGACCCCTCCCGTCGCCGAACGCGACGGAGTTGGGTGCACGGCATCGACGTCCTCATCCTTGTGCCTGTGAGAACGAGGCGGAATGTGGACCTTTAATCCCTTCAACCGTACCTGCGTGATGTGGATCGGATCTCCTGACCGATGATGCAGCGGAGCATGGAAGCTGAACTCCCCCAGATTGATAACCGGCTCACCCTCCGCCGGAGGAAGGGTCTCACTCGCGTCAAAGCCCTTCGTGGGAGGCCAGATACGCAATCCGCGACCGTGGGCCCAGACACCCCACTCGCCGCGCAGGCTGTTGCCCATCGAGAGGTGAAAAGCGTCCAACTCGACCCGGGCGTGAAAGCGCTCTGAAAGCGCCACGACGACACGCTCGCGGACGAAGGGCTCTGCCCGGTGCGCCACAAAGTCCACCACGACGACAACCACCACGATGGCTACCAGGACACTGGCTATCACCCATTTCAGCCATCGTTTTCGGCGCCAAATCGACGTCCGCAATTCTGAATTCCCCATCTCTCGCTTGGATGCCGTCCGCGCTGCATGGGGCCGCCCCATTTTCTTGTTGGACGGTCAATGACTTAAACTCCTTGGCAGTGATGCACGCGTATATTGAAAACCTCGTAAAGTTGCAGAACGTTGAACTGGAGCGTGCCCGCATTGCTCAGGCGGCCCGTGCTCTGCCGGCGCAGATCACCCAGGCCGAAGCCGCCCTGTCTGCAGCACAGCGCCGTGCAGCCACTGCTTCAGACTCGTTGAGCCGCGAGGACTCACTGCGTACGCGCCTCGAACGAGACATCAGTGGCCACCGTCAAAAGGCCGCTCGGTATCGCGCCCAGCAGGACACCGTCACCACACCCGCCCAGGCCGAGGCAATCGAACACGAAGTTCACTTTGCCGAAGCCGAAGCCGAGCGGCTCGAAAACGAAGAATTCGCAAGCCTTGAGCGGACCGAAACTCAGGAAGCGGAACTGGCTGCAGCCCGTGCACAGGTTGAGGAGTTGTCCGCCGCCCTCGACAGGACTCGCGAGCGCGTTGCCCTGTCTCAGCAGGAGTTGGCCAGGGAACAGTCCGCGCTGAACACCGAGCGGGAGACTCTGCGCCAGGCGATCGAACCCGAATGGCTCACGCGCTTTGACCGCATCGCGGCCAGCCGCGGCACCGGGATTGCGCGCGTCGACAACCAGCAGTGCGTTGGCTGCCGCATGGGCGTACGCCCCCAGATGTGGAACCAGCTCCGCGAAGGCGAGTTGCTCACCTGCGACAGTTGCGGACGGCTGCTCTACTGGGATCCTGCAATGGCCCCCGCACCGAAAACACCCCTGCCTGAACCGGCAGCGGGATCAGGTCGCGCCATTCGAAAGCCACAGCAAGCCGGAGACTAGCCTTGGCGCGAATCTGCGTGGACATGGACGAGGTGATGGCTGACACCCTGGCCGAGCACCTCCGCCGTTACAACCAGGAGTTCGACGAAGAGGTAAAGGTCGACGATCTGGTCGGCAAGGGCCTTTGGGAAATCACCCCGCTCGATCGCCAGCAGCAGTTGCGCGCGTTTCTCGATGCAGAAGATTTCTTTGAAGACCTGCCGCTGATGCCCGATTCCCAGCGGGTGCTCAAAGACCTCTCTGCGCGCTTCGAAATCTACATTGCGACCCAGGCGATGGCCGTTCCCAACTCACTCGGCCCAAAATACCGCTGGCTGCAGCGGCACTTCTCTTTCATTCCGCCTACTCACTATGTTTTCTGCGGCAACAAAAGCATTCTTCGCGCCGACTACCTGATCGATGACCTGCCCCGCAACCTGCTTCGCTTCGAAGGCCAGGGCCTGCTCTACTCTGCCCCGCACAACCTGACTGCGACAGGCTTCGTTCGCGTAGACAACTGGGAGCAGGTCGCGGAATATTTCGCCAACATCAAGGAATAACCGCGACCACACCCCAGGGTTGCGGCTAGTACGCGTAGACGCGTGCCTCCCAGCCCTCGAGGTGCAGCGTCGGACTGCCCGCCTCGGTTGCGCCGCGAAGATTTCCCAGCAGTAGCTTTCCCGCCTTCATGCCATCAGGCAGCTTGTACTCGACTGGCTTCTCTCCAAAGTTCAGCACGATGAGAAAGCGCTGTGAGGATGACCCATCGAGCGTTCGCGTGTAGGCAAACACCTGCGTATTCGTTGGGTCCAGGTCCTTGTAATCTCCATACACAAACGCCGTGTGAGCGTGGTGCAAAGCTATGGCACGCAGCGCGTAACTGTAGACAGAGTTGGGATTGGCCACTTCTTCCGCTGCGTTGATGCTCGTGTAGTTTGGATTGACGGCCAGCCACGGCTTGGCTGTCTGCCGTGGTGAAACCGGCATTGGGCGCAGCGCTCCACTGCATCGGCGTGCGGGAGTTGTCGCGGCCGAACCGATGCGCTTCCGCGACAAATTGCGACTCCGGCATTTTGCCCGTCTGCACCTTTTCCTTGTACGCGTTCTTGACTTCGATGTCGTCGAACTGGTCGTAGCGAGTAAATGGATAATTCGTCATCCCCAGTTCGTCGCCCTGATACAGAAACGGCGTTCCGCGCAGGGTCAGCAGCATGGTCGCAATCAGCTTGGCCGAGCGCACGCGAAACTCCGGCGTCGAATCATCGCCATAGTTCGACACCAGTCGCGGATTGTCGTGGTTCGAGAGAAAGACGGTGTCCCAGTCATCTTTCCCAAGCACGCGAGCGTGGTTGTCGTAGATCGCCTTCAATTCCGGCAACGTCCACTGTCGTGTTGTGTAGCCATCGCCGCGATTTACGCGCACCGCATCGAAATTGAACACCATGTTCAGCTCACGCCGCTGGCTGTTGATGATCTTCGTCTCCTCTTCCAGAGTGATACCGATCGCTTCGCCCACGGTCATCACGTCATACTTCGACAGCGCCTCGCGGTTCATCTGCTGCAGATATTCGTCCCGGCGCGGTCCGTTGGCCCACAGGCGCGATGGGTCTTTCAGTTGTTCCGGCGTAAGATCAGGAAGGCCCGGCTGCTTCGAAATCAATGGGATCACATCCATGCGAAACCCGTCGACCCCTTTGTCGAGCCAGAAACGCATGAGAGAAAAAACATCCTCGCGCACCTTGGGATTGTCCCAGTTCAAATCCGGCTGCTTTACCGCAAACAAGTGCAAATAAAATTGCTGTGTCGCCGGATCGTACTGCCACGCGGATCCCGAAAAGTAGCTCGGGTAATTGTTCGGCGGCAACGGATGCGATGGATCATCCGGGTTCGGCCGGCCATCGCGCCAGATGTAGTAATCGCGATACGGATTGCCCTTCGATGAGCGCGATTCCACAAACCAATGGTGTTCGTCTGAAGTGTGATTGACGACAAGGTCGATGATGAGACGCATGTGACGCGCCTTGATGGCTGCAAGCATCCGGTCGAAATCGGCCATGGTGCCGAACTCGCGCATCACCTTGCGATAGTCGCGAATGTCGTATCCGTTGTCGGCGTTCGGGGAATCATAGTGCGGCGAAAGCCAGATCACGTTGATGCCGAGCTTCTGCAGGTAATCCAGATGCTTCGTGATCCCGTTCAGATCGCCGATGCCATCGCCATTCGAGTCTTGAAAACTGCGGGGATAGACCTGGTAGACAACCGCTTCCTTCCACCACGCGCGCTGATATCCATTGAGGCGCGAAGGCGCGGAGGTAGTGGCGCTCTCAGGCGTTTTGAATGGAACCGTTTGCTGGGATAGGCTCGAACCCGTCAGGGCAAATAACGCAGCGGCGACAATTACAACCAGGTTTTTCACGCGAGGATCATACCGCAAGGAACTTGATCGGGAAAGTGACGACGCACTGCCCTTGCCATCCGTCGCGGGACCTCAGGGCACGTCGCTATTTCGAAGGCTCAGAACGAGACTCTTTCGGCCACACCGGGCTCACCAGCGAAATCGTCAGTATGTCGCCACCCTCAAACAGTGGCCCTTTCTCTCTTGCGAAAGTGGGGACTTCACCGCCGACAACCCACATCTGAATATGCGGAGGCTGCTTGCCGATCAATGGCGCCACGGCGCCGACAATTCCTCCAAGCTCGATCTTCATGTCGTATGCCAGTGCCTTGCGCGAGGCTCCAGCTAACAAAAATGCTTCAGTCCCACGCGGCGTGATCGCAAGCTTCACCAGGCGCGGCTTGGGAGTGGCCACGATCATCGACACAGTCGTCTCCGTGGCCTCCTTCCTCACATTCTTCACGATCGAAGTAATGAGCCCGTTGTAAAGGTCATGCGGCAAACTCGGACGATCCGTCGCCACTTCCTCCTTGCCATCTTTCCCTGTTGATCGAACGGTCACCGTGCCCTTCGGCACATCGATCAACATATCGAGGGGGTGAGGAAAGTAAGGACCCTTTTGAATATGTCGGTCACGGATGAGCTTGAAGTTTCCGCGCTGTGTAAAGACCGCTGTCTCATCATCGACCGATCCATCTTTGAAATGGAAGACCAGGTGCGACGTCACCAGATCGCCTCGAACGACCTGGATAAGGTCTCCGTCAGCGAGCACATGGTCATCTTCGGTTGTCAGCGCCAGAAAGCCATGCAAGGTCCCTTCAGGATTGCGCACAGCGACAGGATCGGCGGCCGCGAGGAATTGAAATCCATGGATCACCACCGCGAACAACAACCAGCATCGAATCCCTTCCAGGCCTCGCCTCATCCTCAGTTCCTCGATGCTTGCAGCTTTCAGCACTTGAATCAGATAGATGGCAGCGTAGGTGCCTCTGTTGCCTCTCGACCGTGCGCCTGGTTGAAACCTGGCTCAACCTTGTCGAACCTGCACTCCATTGGCGATACTGATCAGGTCAAGTCCGGGCCCGTTCAAGCAACATCCGTTTCACCAACATCTATTCCGAAAAACTGCGGTCGGGCGGGCTTTTCGTTGCTCAAACCCGGATTGCAGGAAGGCAAAAAATAATGCGCATCCCCCGTGCCGTCTTTCTTGCTTCGATTCTTGTTGGGCCGCTCGCTTTACACGCGGCGCAATCGCCCGCGCCAGGCGCCGCACCACAAGCTGCTCCGACTGCTCCTGCTCCCACTGCGTCTGAAACTTTGAAGCCCGCTCTCGTTGGGGTGCTACAGACGCTCGGCTCGTTGAAACTCGATAAATGGAAGAGAGGGTCAGTGCGCGAGGAGGCAGGCTCGAATATCGACACCATCCAGCGCGATCTCGAAGAAACGCTGCCCCCCTTGATCAAAGCCGCCGACGCCGCTCCAACCACAATCAGCAAGGTACTGCCTGTAACGCGCAATATCGATGCAATCTACGATGTGCTTGTGCACGTCTTCGAAGCGGCACGGGTCTCGGCCCCCGGCGACCAGATTGCTCAACTGCAGCAAGCGATGGACAGTCTCGAAAAGGCGCGTATCAAATTCGGCAATCATCTGCAAGATACAGCCGAGGCACAGGAAAAATCATTAGTGGACCTCCGGACCACCGTGCAGACGCAACAGGCATCCTTGCACGCCGCTGCGGCTACGCCTCCAGTGACACCGACCTGCCCAGCGCCCGCCCCCGCTCACAAGAAGAAGCGCGCCACCCCTGCGACAACGACCTCAACGACCCCAACCAACTCGACCACGACCGCGCCGAAGAAACCGCCCGCAACGACCCCTTCTGCTGCTACACCGCCAGCTACACCTCCGAAAACTCCGTAGCAGGTAGTGAAGACAACAAGGACGCGGCGACCGAAGCCGCCGCGTCCTTGTGTTCGACTGAAATGTCGAAGTGCTTGGTTAGAAGTCCAGTTTCACTCCCAGCTGAATCTGCCGCTGGCTGTATACGAAATTGGAGTCGGCATTGGACGCTGTTCCGAAGCCAGAGGCATTTACGCCCGCGCCCTGCGCCGGTTGATAGACAAGCGAATTAGCTGGCGTCGTTGAGCTCGCGGTGGCATTGATGGAATAAGCCGTTGCGTTCACACTGGTCACGTTCTGATGGTTGAGCAGGTTGAACGCCTCTCCAAGCAACTCCAGATTGAACCGCTCGCTGATGCGAACGTCCTTCTGCACTCGCAGATCGAGCACGGTCGTCATCGGCAGCTTGTACGTATTGCGTCCCAGTTGCACCAGGTATGCGGAACTTCCAGAGCCATTGATGCCGGCCGCGTTAGCCTTCAGCGCGCCCACCGCACCCTGTGTGCCGCTTACGCCGGCGGAATACGGCAGGCCATTCTGAATCTGCAGAATCGGATTCATATGCCATCCATCCGACAGGAACCGCATCCACGTATGCGAGCGGCCGGGGTATTGCAGCATCGCCCATGTGACAAAGCGATTTGGCACGTTGAAGTTTGAATTGCCGTAGTTTGCATCCGGACTGCCGAGCGGGTCATACCAGCTGTTGCTGGTGGGCGACGTACTCTGGTTCTGGTTGTAGTCCAGCGAATGCGACCATGTGTAGTTCGCGTCAAACTGCACATACCGGTTGCTACGGTTCTGCACCTCGGCGATCAACCCGTTGTAGCTGGAGTTGATGTTGCTCACGATCTCCGTCACAAAGCCATAGTGAGGATCGACGGTATTCTTCGAGTACACCTTCGACGTAATCTGTGTACCGCAGGCAACCGGGCCGCAGCCTGTCCCAGGAAGCTTGGGGTTTTCAATCACGGTCAGAGTGTTCTGATACGTGGTCGCAGGATTCAGGTTGATGTTGAGAAAATTCGGCAACTGCCTGCCCAGCGCACCCATGTAGTTCGCCGAGACAATGGTGCCGTGGGGCAGTTCCTGCTGGATCGACAAATCGAACTCGCTTACTTGCGGGTTCTGGAAGTTCTTCGCGAAGAAGTCCACGCTCGGTGTCGGGAACTTGCCGCTGCCAATCACCTGCGGGAATACAGGAACAGTACTGCTCGGCACCGCTCCGAAGATCGAAGGCACCGTGTACTGGCCGAATGGGCTGCCTGCAGCTTCATAAGCGTTGAGTACGATCCCGTTCGGAATGCGGCCGTAGTAGAGACCGTATCCCGTGTGAACCACCGTCTTGCCTCTGCCGAAAGGATCCCACGAAACGCCGATGCGAGGGCCGATATTATTGTTATCCGACGGCTTGTTGGTGATCTCGGCATTCGAGTTGGGAAAGGGTCCGACTCCGCTTACAGGCATATTCAGCAACGATGTCGCGATCAACGCCGAGTAAGGAGCGGGTATCTGTTCCTTGTCGTAGCGCAGCCCGAGGTTGAGCGTTAGATGCGGCGTAACCTTCCAGTCATCCTGAACAAAGAATCCGTAGTCCACAGTCGTCAACGAGAACTGCGAGGTGCCAAAGCCCTGCGTAAACCCGTTGTAGCACGGATAAGAAACTCCGCTCGTAGACAACCCGGTCTCGGCCTGGGTGGAATCGCAAGCCCCCTTCGGCTTGAGAATGTCAGAGAAGAAATCGGAGAAGTATGTATAGGTGTACACTCCGTTGCTCTGATATAGATTGTCGATCGTGTCGTTGTTGCGCAGGATGTCCAGCCCGAACTTGATGTTGTGGCTTCCATGGCTCCAAATCGCCGTGTCACCAATCTGCGACTTGTGCTCGTCGGGGTAGGACTTCCGGAACGAGTAGTAAGGCATGCCTGCGGTAAAGCCATAGTTGCTCGATCCGCCAAAGATCGAGAGCTGCACCGGCGTATTCGCCGTGTTGTTCAGATACGTGCTGGTGAAGCTGCTGTATGGCTGCTGTCCCTGATCGTTCAACTCGCGCCCGTACTGCACGCGAAGCTCGTTCGACAAGGTTGGCGTGATCAGGCTGTCAAGCTTGACGAGCCCGTAATCCAGTTTCACAAAATCGGTGCCGAAGCTGTCGACGGCGTAGTTGTTTGACGCCTGCGTCTGCACCCCGCCGGGCGAGTCCCAACGCAGGCGGTGGTAGAGCGCGCTCACGTGCTGCGTCGGTGTAACCTGCCAGTCGAGTTTCGGAGTGTTCAAAACTTCGTCGCCGGTGCGCGGCGTCGTTCCCAGGTCGTCGAGCAGGCCCGGCGTGTTGAGCCCCGTTACCGACGAGACAGACGAACCGAACAGCAGCTGGTCATAGTTCGCAGCTGCTTTGGCATAGTCTCCGCCATATACGCGCCATGCCAGTGTGCAAGCTTCGTTATCGCCAGGCGATGCGCCCGGACCCGTAAATTTCGCGCTCACGACCGTCCCCTTTGTCGTGGTGACGCAAGAGGCGTTGGAGGGCAACGTGAGATCGGCCCATTGATTGAAAAAGGAAGCGGGCGTCGCCGGCTTTGCCACGCCGGGAAAATTACGCCGATATTGATCGTAAGCGTAAAACCAGAACAACTTATCCTTGATCAGCGGTCCACCTGCGCCGAATCCCCAGCGCTTGCGCCAGTCTTTCGGCTGGAAGGGAACGCCGGTCACGATTGTTGGCGATCCGCCGCCTGCGGGCTCCGTGACGCTCGTGTAAGTCGTGAAAGGATTCAGCGCACCCCAGGCATTATCGCGATCGTAGAAGTAAGCCTGGCCATGCAGCTTGTTGGTGCCGCTCTTCGTTACCGCGTTGAGTACGCCGCCGGCCGAGCGACCGTATTCCGCGGAATAGACGCCAGTGTTGACTTGAAACTCGGCAATCGCAATCTGCGCCGTCGAGTAGCCCGCGCGGGTACGTCCGCGCTCTTCAGAGAAGAACGCCTGGTTGTTGTCGGCGCCATCAATCTCAACATTATTGAGAATTGGGCTGATGCCGCGGAAAGAAATCAGACCAAAGCCGTTGGCGTCAGCTGCCGCGCCCGGCGTCAGAAGCGCAAGATCAGACCAGCGTCCGCCGTTCAGCGGCAGATTCACGATCTCCTGCGAGGTCAGCGTTGACGAAACCTCGGGTGTCGCAAACTGAAGCACCGGGGCTACCCCGGTCACTTCTACCGTCTCGGTCGCCGAACCCGTCTTTAATTCCGGATGGAGCTCAGTCAGCGAACCAACGGTAACGGGGACCGTGGTCGCGCTGTACGTTCCAAAACCCGGAGCGCTGATCGTCACGGTATATGTGCCGGGTGGTACAAGCGGCGCCTTGAAATACCCGCTGGCGTCTGCGGTCTGTTTGAACTCCGCGTTCGTGCCATTGTTGTGAAGCGTGACGCTTGCCCCGGCGACAGCGGCTCCGCTCGAATCGACGACAGTGCCCCCGATCGCCCCTTGAGTTGTGCTTTGCGCTCTTACACCAGGACAAAACAAGCACAGGGATACGATTGCAAGCGCAATAAACGCAGCGCTTGTACGAAATCTTTGAAGATGCATGATGGCTCTCCTATAGATAAGAACAAACGACTTAGCGTGAGGCTGGCTGTGCTCTGGCGCACGTCCGTCTCAGGCGCACTTCTTGCTCGACCCCAGACAGGGGCAAAGAACGTAAACGCCTCCATCCAGAGGCGTTTAACGCAGACTCTTGCTTTTGAAATGGAGAGAAATCAGCTCAAGAATGTCGCTGCAGTGTCTTTATAGTTCTGTGAATTTTCGGGTCGATTCGGTGCAAATCCCGGCGTTTACTCACTTCGCGCCCCGGGATCAGCTTGGACCCGCTCCGCTCCCGCGTGCAGCAATCGTTCGCTGCTGCAATAGAGAGGCGCCATTGGCGCGAAGCAGAGTAACCGGCTGCGCCGCAGGCGGTTGATGCATGGTCACAATCAGCGCATTCGCTGACCGCTTACCAGCGCAAATGTAAGAGTGCGGTGTGCTCGCATCGAAATAGACCGCATCCCCGGGACCCAGCTCACAGTGGTGTTCGCCGTGATGCAATTCAAGCTCGCCATCCAGGATGTATAGAAATTCGAATCCCGGGTGCATATGCGCTCGCGGCTCCTTCGTCTTCTCGAGCGGAATAAACTCAGCGAAGTAAGGGTCCATGTGCCGGTCCGGCACCATATATCCCAGGCTCTCGAAAAAGTAGGTTGGCTCGTCCACGCCCGTCTGCGGCAACCGCACCCGGTCCTTGCGACGGTGTACCCGAAACATCGCCTGCGGTTCGCTCTCAAAAAAGTAGGACAGGTCCTTCGAGAAGACCATCGCAATGCGCGCCAGGTTGCGCAGCGTCGGCACCACTCGCCCCGTCTCGAGCTGCGACAAAAAACTTGCCGATAGCCCGGTATGCTTCCCCAACTCCACCAGTCCCATCGATTTCTTCAGCCGCAACCGCTTGATTCGCTCGCCGATGTGTTTTTCCGCGATGAACCGTTCCGTGGTCTCCGTATCGACCTGTGATTTCTGGGTCTCTTCGGTGCGAGCCGTCGCCAACTCCGTCATCAGCCCCTCCCAAGGTTGAGCCCGGGCAGTTTTGCCCAATCAAAACCTGTTCTCATGCTACTAAACTAAACTCTCTCAAGCAAACGCCTCAAAAGGCGCGATTGCACCGCACCATCCATGCTTTCAAGATGCACTCTGCAGCCAATTCGCAACCGATCGTCTTGAGCGGCGGCTCCGGCATGATCGGATCGAACCTCCGCCATGAACTCACGCGGCGCAAGTCGCCGATTATCCAACTTGTACGAAATGAACCGGTTGCGGAAGGCCAGCTGTATTGGAATCCCACCCAAGATCCTGCGATACCACAAACCGCGCGTCTCGAGGGAAGCCTTGCAGCCATTCATTTATCCGGTGCCAGCGTCGCGGGCCATCGCTGGACCGAGGCTTATAAGCGCGAGATCACCGCCAGCCGGGTCGAGTCCACCCGCGCTCTCGCCATGTCCCTCGCAAAACTCCGCAACCCGCCGTCCGTGCTGCTCGTAGCGTCGGCTACCGGCATCTATGGCAATCGCGGCGACGAATTGCTGACCGAAGACGCCGCACCCGGCGAAGGCTTTCTGGCCGACGTGTGCAGGCAATGGGAGGCAGCTGCGCAGCCCGCAGTCGATGCCGGAATCCGAGTCGTACATCTGCGCTTTGGCGTGGTGCTGGGTCCCGGCCACGGAGCCCTCGAAAAGATGCTTCCCATCTTCCGGTCAGGCCTGGGAGGCAACCTCGGAAACGGCCGTCAATGGATGAGTTGGATCAGCCTCGCGGACGCGATCGCTGCAATCTTGTTTGCTCTCGACACACCTTCGCTGGGCGGCCCCGTCAACCTGGCCTCGCCGAACCCGGTCACCAACGCCGAGTTCGCTCACGCTCTTGGCCGTCAACTGAGACGGCCCGCAATTTTGCCGGTGCCCGCGTTCGCAATCCGACTCGCCTTCGGTCAGATGGCCGACGAAGCGCTCCTCGGGAGCATTCGCGCTGTTCCCGCCCGATTGCAGTCTGCCGGGTTCCCGTTTGCCCATCCGACCATCGAAGAAGCACTGGCCGTTGCGCTCGCACCGGCTCAGGTGGCCCCTTGAAATCTACCGCCGTCCCTGAATGACCTTCGGGGTGTTGGTGGCGCCGCCCTTCTTTGCGGCGCGACGTGCGGCGATCTCGTGCATCTCCTTGCCAATCTTCGATTGGTTGATACCCACCTGGATTCCCAGGTTGATCAGGTTACCCGTCACCCAGTAGAGCGCCAAACCCGAAGCAAAGTGCCAGAGCGTGAAGCCCATAATGACCGGCATCATGATCGCCATCATGCGGCGCTGCGTCGGATCCATCCCCGGCGATGGCGTAATGAACTGCACCAGGAACATGCTCAGGATGATCAGAATCGGCAAAACGTGCAGGGGATCGGGCGAAGAAAGATCGGTGAGCCAGAACCAGTGTGCCTGCCGCAGTTCCACCGCGTTCAACAGCACGCGATAGTACGCGAAAAAGAGCGGCATTTGCAGCAGCAGGGGAAGGCATCCGCCGTACATGTTTACGCCTTCGGTCTTGTAAAGCTGCATCATCTCGGCGTTCATCTCGGCCCGCTTCGGGTCGTTCACCTTGAGATGTGCGTAGCGCTTTTTGAGAGCCTCCACCTTCGGCTGAATCCGCATCATCTTCAGCGATGACTTCATCATCATGAACCGCGTCGGCAGCATCACGAGGTTGAAGATTACGGTGACGATGATGATGGCCCAGCCCCAGTTGTACGCCCCCGGTCCAAGCATCTCGCGCAGGTATCGCAACGCCAGGTAAAGCGGCTTGGCGATGATCGTCCACCAACCGTACTGAATCAAGGGCTGCAGCGACTGGCCCGTAGGCTTTCCGTCGGGCCCCATGGCGCGGACGGAATTCAGCACGTCCAGTTCCTTCGGTCCCGCATAGAGCCGCACGCGCGTCGCGCCGCTCTGATCGCCGATCGCCAGCCCAATCACGTCCTCAGGCTTCTTCTGGCTGTTTGGATCCGTAAGGTCACTTGGCAAATCCAGGGTGTGGTGCAGCGTAACTACCGTCGCGCGCGAAGGCACGTCCGGCAGGAAGACGGCTGCGAAATAGAGATCGCTGATGCCCGCAAACTCGTAAGGCTGATCGAGTGTCGCGTTGCCGCTCACCTTGGCCGAAGCCATCGAGTCTTCCTTGCCGTCGATCGACCACGAGAACTGCGAAGTAGTACGCACCGGGCTGCGCGTCAACGAAGAAGGAAGGAACTCCTCCATATCGCCAAGCCCCGCGGGCCACGTAACCAGTGCACGTACCGGTGTTCCGTTGCGCGTAACAGACACGTCCACGCCGACCACGTAGCTCGCATCGAAGTTGAAGGTCTTCACCACGTTGAGAGCGCCCGTGGCGTAGTGAAACGTGACTGAAGCAGGCGCCAGCACCGGTCCCGTAGCCGAAGCCTGATAAAGCGCCTTGTTCAACTGATCTGTCAGTTCATTCTCATAGGTAAAGAGCGACAGGGGCAGTCCGAAACGAGCCGCGACTTGCGGCTGAACCATATCCAGGGGCTTGCCCGCGCTATCGGTGTACTTCTTCAGAATCCAATGCTTTACCTGGGCGCCCTTATTCGTGAAGACGAGCTTGTACTTCTCGTTTTCAACGATGGTCTCCGTCTCAGCCGCGGCGCTCACTGCGGGAACAGCCGCTGGCGCCTGCACGGTCGCAGGTTTCGCGGTGTCTGGGTTTTGCCCATCGACTGCCTGCTGTGTGGATTGCTGCGCCTGCTGAGTTTGCGTTGATGGCGCCGGTGTCTCCTGCTTTGGCCTGAAGTACTGATACGCCATCAAGCCGGCAAGCGCCAGAAACATGAAGATCAAAAGGCTGCGGAAATCTCCACCGCTGCCACTGCCACCGCTGCGGCCACCCTGCGGCTCAAGATTAGGATTGCGAATTTCGGGCAAAGTAACTTCCTGTCGTTAAGAAGCAGCGCGCCAGCTGGCCGCCGCTCTTTCTATGGTAATGGTTCGTGGGGCACGCGACTTGCGGTCACCGCGGGTGGCACAAGATCAATCCCCCCACGGCTAAAAGGGTTACAGCGCAGCAGTCGCCAAAAAGCCAGCGCCGATCCGCGCAGCGGACCATGTGTGGCGATCGCGACCGTTGCATACTCCGAACACGTCGGCAGATAGCGGCATCCACCGGGTCCGCCCAGCGAATGCACCGCAGGTGACAGCCAGCGGCGATAAAAATCGAGAATGGCAAGCAGGATTCGAGTCATGACGCGGGCTCTACCTTGGCAGCAGGTTTGGCGGCACTGTGCGCCGCCCGCGCTGCATCGGCATTCGCCTGTCCAAGAATACGCATAATCTCGGCGTCGAGTTTCGAGAATTCCATGGTGAGCACAGAACGATGGGGATGCAGAATCAAATCGCAGCCCGTCGGCAGCAACTCAAGATGACGACGCAACGATTCGCGCAGCCGCCGCTTGATGCGATTGCGTTCGTGTGCCTTGCCCAATACCTTGCCCACAGTCAGACCCACGCGAGGGCCCGGGGCAGGGAGGGTCTGAGGTGCTAGAAACCAGCTCATCGAGTTTGACCGCCGCTTGCGGCCCGCCGCATAAGCGCGTTGATAGTCCGCGTGCCTGCGCAATCGCGCGGCAGCAATAGACAAACGTCGAGCTTCGACTCCAAGTGGAGCCGACACCAGCTCAAAATTGGAAGGGATGCTCATCGCAATGCCGGTAGCGTTTTAGCCGAAACGTTCGAAATTGAAGACTGTTCCGGCCGAAACAAAGCGGCAGGAAAGGAGTTAGTCGCGGTAGCCCGCGCTGACGGATACACGCTTGCGGCCAATTGCGCGGCGGCGGCTCAGCACGGCCGCGCCAGACTTGGTCTTCATACGCGCGCGGAATCCATGCGTCTTGGCGCGATGGCGGCGATTAGGTTGAAATGTGCGCTTGGGCATAAAAATGCGCTCCTGCTTCTTGAGTAAAATCTTAGCCTTAACGGCAAGATTTAAGTGTATCGCAGGTTGGGTCAGGAATCCAGTCCCGCGGGTTTCTCAACGCATCAGCCTATGCAGAATTGCAGCCGTCGCTTGTTCACGCGAATGCTATGTGACGGATGCAACACAACGCTCTTTCTCATCGACACATCACACTTTTCTTGGCAGCAAGCATGTACTGCGGCCGTAGATTTGTAGCATGTTTCACCGTGCATGGTGCAACATCACGCGGGTTCACCAAAGTTATGTGAAAGAGGCATTGCAACCATCGCCAAATGTGCTACCATCGGTCCCGTTCAAGAAAGTTTCCTAGCGTCCCACGGAGTGAATTTCATCCGTGCCTCGACTGTTTTTTTTCAGAGGCAGACCAGCGGCCAGGCAGGTTATTAACACTGACTTCACGGTGAGCGAAATGCTTTCACCGACAGATAAGTGTTTGCCTGAACCGAACGGATGATTCACGACGGCAGTACATAGGTGGCGCAGGCAAGGATTCGCTCGATGGCATTCGCAATTTCGCCGGCTTCGGCTCTCAATCCATGGCTTCAGATACTCGCAGCCCTGGAGAAAAAAGTGATTCGGCAGTCGTTTGAGACGTGGCTCAAGCCAACGCGTTACAGCCACGCCGCCGGTCGCACTCTCTATGTACGCGTCCCTTCAAAAGAGTTCCAGCATATTGGCGACAAATATGGCGATCTGATTCAGGAAGCGATCGACCTGCAATCGCTCGAGTTCGATGACGTCTGTTTTGTCACTGCGGAAGAGGATCCCTCGATCCCGCCGCAGCGCAGGGACGGCGGCTTCGGGCCATTGCCGGCGCACGCGCCCACGGCTCCCGCGCCGCGCTCCCCTGAGCAGGCCCGCTTCGACTGGTCGACTGCCGCGCAACTTAACTCCCGTTACACCTTCGACGCCTTCGTCATCGGCAACGGGAACCAGTTTGCACGCGCAGCGTCCCTGGCGGTCGCAGAGCGCCCGTCGCGCGCCTACAACCCCCTCTTCCTCTACGGTGGTGTGGGAATGGGCAAGACTCACCTGATGCACGCCATCGGCCACGAGGTGAAGCGCCGCCAGCCTTCTTCCAGCATCTGCTACGTCTCCGCGGAGAAGTTCACCAACGAGATGATCACCTCGCTGCGCAACGACCGCATGACCAGCTTCCGCGATCGCTTCCGCACTGTCGACGTGCTGCTCATCGACGACATCCAGTTCATCGCGCAGAAAGAGCGCACCCAGGAAGAGTTCTTCCATACCTTCAACGCTCTGCACGAGAGCATGAAGCAGATTGTCATCGCGTCGGACCGGCCTCCGAAGGAACTGGCCGAGATTGAAGATCGTCTGCGTTCGCGATTCGAGTGGGGCCTGATTGCCGACATTCAGCCGCCCGATCTCGAGACCAAGGTCGCCATTCTGCAGAAGAAGGCCGAGAGCGAGCAGGTGGTGCTCCCCATCGATGTGGCCCTCTTCATCGCCTCCAATGTGCGCACCAACGTGCGCGAACTGGAAGGCGCCATGACGCGGCTCATTGCCTGGTGCAACCTCAACCACATGGAAGTCACGCTGGCCACCACGCAGCAGTGCCTCAAGCAGTTCATCGACATGCAGGTGCGCAAGATCACCATCGAGTCGATTCAGCGCGCCGTTTCCGAGCAATTCGGCATGAAGGTGAGCGACCTCAAGCAGAAGAACAACTCGCGCAACGTCGTCGTGCCTCGCCAGATCGCCATGTACCTCGCCAAACAGATGACCGAAGCCAGCCTGCCTGAGATCGGCCGCCAGTTCGGCAACAAGCACCACACCACGGTGATGCACTCCATCGGCAAGATCGACGAGCTTCGCCGCACCGACAAGGACCTGCACCGCACCCTCAACAAGCTGCAGGAACTCCTCAACGGATAAAAACAGGGCCAGGGAATAGGGATTTCACGGTGAGCGAAATGCTTTCACCGACAGATAAGTGTTTGTCTGAACCGAACGGATGATTCACGACGGCAGTACATAGGTGGCGCAGGCAAGGATTCGCTCGATGGCATTCGCAATTTCGCCGGCTTCGGCTCTCAATCCATGGCTTCAGATACTCGCAGCCCTGGAGAAAAAAGTGATTCGGCAGTCGTTTGAGACGTGGCTCAAGCCAACGCGTTACAGCCACGCCGCCGGTCGCACTCTCTATGTACGCGTCCCTTCAAAAGAGTTCCAGCATATTGGCGACAAATATGGCGATCTGATTCAGGAAGCGATCGACCTGCAATCGCTCGAGTTCGATGACGTCTGTTTTGTCACTGCGGAAGAGGATCCCTCGATCCCGCCGCAGCGCAGGGACGGCGGCTTCGGGCCATTGCCGGCGCACGCGCCCACGGCTCCCGCGCCGCGCTCCCCTGAGCAGGCCCGCTTCGACTGGTCGACTGCCGCGCAACTTAACTCCCGTTACACCTTCGACGCCTTTGTCATCGGCAACGGGAACCAGTTTGCACGCGCAGCGTCCCTGGCGGTTGCAGAGCGCCCGTCGCGCGCCTACAACCCGCTCTTCCTCTACGGGGGTGTGGGAATGGGCAAGACTCACCTCATGCACGCCATCGGCCATGAGGTGAAGCGCCGCCAGCCTTCTTCCAGCATCTGCTACGTCTCCGCCGAGAAGTTCACCAACGAGATGATCACCTCGCTGCGCAACGACCGCATGACCAGCTTCCGCGATCGCTTCCGCACCGTCGACGTGCTGCTCATCGACGACATCCAGTTCATCGCGCAGAAAGAGCGCACCCAGGAAGAGTTCTTCCATACCTTCAACGCCCTGCACGAGAGCATGAAGCAGATTGTCATCGCGTCGGACCGCCCTCCGAAGGAACTGGCCGAGATTGAAGATCGTCTGCGTTCGCGATTTGAGTGGGGCCTGATTGCCGACATTCAGCCGCCCGATCTCGAGACCAAGGTCGCCATTCTGCAGAAGAAGGCCGAGAGCGAGCAGGTGGTGCTCCCTATCGACGTAGCCCTCTTCATCGCCTCAAACGTACGCACCAACGTGCGCGAACTTGAAGGCGCCATGACTCGGCTCATTGCCTGGTGCAACCTCAACCACATGGAGGTCACGCTGGCCACCACGCAGCAGTGCCTCAAGCAGTTCATCGACATGCAGGTGCGCAAGATCACCATCGAGTCGATTCAGCGTGCCGTTTCCGAGCAATTCGGCATGAAGGTGAGCGACCTCAAGCAGAAGAACAACTCGCGCAACGTTGTCGTGCCTCGCCAGATCGCCATGTACCTCGCCAAACAGATGACCGAAGCCAGCCTGCCTGAGATCGGCCGCCAGTTCGGCAACAAGCACCACACCACCGTGATGCACTCCATCGGTAAGATCGACGAGCTTCGCCGCACCGACAAGGACCTGCACCGCACCCTCAACAAGCTGCAGGAACTCCTCAACGGATAAAAACAGGGCCAGGGAATAGGATTAGAAAGGCCGCGCGTTGCGCGGCCTTTCTGCATGCGGCCGCGGAACGTCGCTCCGTTTCAATGGGCCGTCATACGAAACTAGCTGCGCTTCAATCGGCCATCGCACGAAACTCGCTCCGTTTCAATCGGCTGTCATTTCGACCGAAGCGAAGCGAAGTGGAGAAACCTGCAGTTGCTTCTCGCAGTTCGAGCGGCAAATGCGGAACAGGGACGCCGCCGGAGGGCCTGGCCCCAGCCGCTCAAAAGATTTCTGCAAGAGAATTGAACCAGGAGCGACTCACGTTCGACATATTAGACAAATGGCCAACCAAGGTGACGATCGGGTCCAGTTTGAGTGGCTTGCCCTCCGCTGCCAGACAGGCGATTCGGCAGCATTCGCCGGAATTATTTTCTCTCGGATTTGCAGATAATTAACCCCGAATGGGGCACGATAGACATACATAGGGAATCTTCCAGGCCGGAAGACCCCCGGAATCCGGGATCGAAAATAGTACCCCCCCCGGGTCAAAAAAATATTCCTGTGAAATTTGCCGATAATTACCGGCCTTTGTGATACGACGAAAGCCGGGTGCCCCATGTCTCGATTCTGAGACATGGGAAACCTCAGATTTACGACGCCTGAAATTCCGTCAGGCTCAGACACGTTCCCGTCCGGGTCTTTGAACCACGCAATCCGCGCACCGCCGGGAGCTGTCCAAATACCGTGCGGATCATTGTCGTTCATTCCCGCAAAGCGCAGGAAATCAACTCCAGCCGCACGAAGACGTTCAACTCGTTTCGGAATGTTTTCTACGCGCCAACCCAGCACTGTAAACGGATCAGGGTGATGTTCCTGCACAGTCGTCACCCGCAGCATTGTCCCATTCGCATCGAACACCAGCGCGAACGGCTTCTCATCCGCAATCAGGCGCAGACCCAGAACATCCTGATAGAACGTCAGCGCTTTCGTTGGATCGGTTGTCGCAGCGAACGCAATCAGTTCGCTCCCACCTAGAATCGAGTCCTGCCCCATCTCCCGCCTCCGCGATGATCTTTCGCTGATTTTCGCGCGGAGGCAAGAGGAAATGTTTTACGCCGGACTTCGCTACGGCTGCACTACGAGATCTTCAGACAGCTTGAAGTGCACTATCGATTCCGCGGGAATGTCCAGATCCTTGTTGCCTGTGAGTCCCGCAGCCGCAGTTCCAGCACCGCCGCCCGCGAGGCCGCCAATCAGCAGTCCTGTTCCGCCCGAGGCGATGCCGCCGATCAGCATTCCAAGGCCCGCGCCGCCGCCAATCATGGCCGCCGAACGCTTGCCCTTACCCTTCTTGGTCTTCGCAAGGTCAGCAGTCCTCAGTTTGTACTCAGTTCCATTCAGCGTCATTGAAGTCAGACGCAAGTCCAGGACAGATGCTCCCTTGAAGCGCCCGCGCTTCTTCGAAGCCTCAACAACACCGCCGACCGGAGCGCCCTTCGGCACCAGCATATTTCCATCGCTGTCTGAAATCGGCTCAACGACTTCACCGGTGAACGTGTCGCCCGCGTGATTCGTCTTCACGCTGATCCTCTGATCTACGCGGATCGCCAGGTTCGTTCCCGCAGGAATCGTCACATTGACTGGCTTGGGTGGCTCTTGTGCCACGGGCGAAACCTTGGGTTCCGCGGCCGCAGGAGCAGGAGCACCCGTTGGCGGCGGTGCCGTGCTCGTAGTCGTCGCCTGCGCAGTCTGCCCAGGCGCCGGCGGCTGCACAATCGTTGTTGTTGTAGTCCCGTCCTTTGCAACGGACACAACCTGCTGAGGCTGCCCTGTTTTGGCTGCCTCCTTCTTGGCCTGATCGATCGCCTTATCCTGCTTGGATTCGCATCCTGAAAGTGCTACGGCTAGAGCCAGCGCAAGCACCGGCACGCGCCCACCGCGAAATAAAGAAACGGAATGAAACATGACAAACCTCTTCCACTTGTGATTTCAACGCAACACAGGCGAAGCAAGGCAAAAGAATTGCAGGGCCGAGGGAATCTGGGTGGCTATATGCAGTTTACTAAGCACGCATAGGCGATGAGCAAGAGTACTAACGGAACCTTAGTATTTAGCTGAGCGGCGCATCTTCGCCGGACACACTGGCCGGGATGTGCCCAGCAAAGAAATCGCCGTTACCGTTGTTGCGATTTGGCAAAGCGCGATGGAGACTCTCAAGCCTGCAACGTCACCTGCGGCCATAGCCTCGCGGCTTTGTCGGAGGAGTCACGGGCAAATTGGTCTTGCCCTCGGGATAGACCACCAGAAAGCGCTCTGGTCCCTCGCCCGAACTGGCAGTTTCCACGCCCGTCAGGCTGCGAAATGCCAGGTGAAGCAAACGGCGCTCGCGGCTATTCTGCGGAGGGAAGGCATACGGTACACCTGATTTGCGCACCTTCTCCGCAGCTACCTCAGCAGCCATGCGGAGTTCCTGCGCACGTAGTGCCTTGTAATTGCCCGCGTCAAAGCTGACCAGGTCATGCTCGCGTTGCTCCAGCCGAAGCATCTGCGCCGCCAGGGTTTCGAGCGCGCGCAGCAGTTCGCCATTTTGCTGCGTAAGCAGCGGCACGTCGGGCCCACCCAGTTCGACATAGACCACGCGGCCCTCAAGCCCTTCTGGATCGCGCGCGCCGTCCCCGGCCGTGATGCGGTATTTGAGACGCATGCCTCCCAGTTTGTTGAGAGAGGCGAGAAATCCGGCGATCTTTTGAGCAGCCTGCTGCAGGTCGGCGATTGGCATAACGGACTAGTATCTCAGAGCCGGGCGGGTTCGGGCGCGGCGATTTCAACTGCCTGTCCCATATAGACTTTTCAATTCGTCCGGAGAGCCGCGCCCCCGCTATCCTGGACTATGATTCTTTCAACTCATTTGAAGGCTTGCGCGCAGTCTGTTGTGCCCGGAAAGGCCGTCGATGTCGTTGCACCATCGATTTCCGTTAAATCCGCGGGCAGTACGGCTCTGCCGGATCGTCGGCGCTCCCATCTTCATCTCAGCGTTCTTTCTGCCGGCCTGTAAATTTGTAGGCGGGCGCTCGGAGCTCATCAATCTGGGGACCTACAGCGGCTGGCAATGCGCCTGGTTCTCTCTCGTTCTCGTGACTCTTCCCGAGACGTATCAGTCACCATTCCTGTTAGCGGTCTTTGGCGGACTGATCAACCCAATGATCATTGCCTACGTCGCATGCTACAAACCAGGATTTGCCCGCACGCGCCGAATCCTGAGCTGGGCCATCTTCGCTTGCACGATTTCAACCTGGGCGTTTTTCGCGATCAATCAATTTCTGCCCCTCATCGGCCACATCTTGTGGATCGCGGGAATCGCACTCATTCTTGCCGAGGAATTTTCGATGCCGTCCTCAGAAACGCTGCCCAGCTAGATCGAGTCACAACCGTTTGTCCAACCGGTTCCGCATCCTTCATCCCTCTAGCACAGCGTCGTTCACACCTCGCGTACTTTGGGCGTCAGGTACTCGGGTCCAACTGGGTCCGTAACCGACTCCGCGACGATGCGATCTATCTCCGCCATCGCGCTGGCATCAAGATTCCAGCCATCCACGCCTGCAACCGCATCCAGTTGATCGGGCCGCTTCGCGCCCCACAGCGCAACAGACACTCCCGGCCGGTCCAGCACCCATCGCGCCGCAAGCTCAACCACGCTCTTTCCGAAGCGGGTCCGTGCAAACTCTCCCAACCGGTCCACAGCCGTCACGTATTGACTTAACCGCGGCTCCTGAAACTTCGGATCGACAGACCGAATATCTTTCTCGTCGAATTTCATTCCCCCCTGAACGCGTCCACCCAGCAGGCTGCGGCACAAAGAGCTATAAGTCAGGACCGCGACACCATTCGCCGCACACCATGGCAACACTTCCCGGTCGATTTCGCGCTCGAACAGGTTGTACGGCGGTTGATTCGAAGCCAGCGGAGCGACACTGCGAAACTCCTGCATCTGCGCCACGCTGAAATTGCTCACGCCAATTGCGCGCACCTTACCCTCGCGCTGAAATTCCGCAAACAGCCCGGCCACCTCGGCCACCGGAACCCGCGTATCCGGCCAGTGCAACTGGTACAGGTCAACGAAGTCCGTACCCAACCTGCGAAGGCTGTCCTCGAGTTCCAGGCGCAACCGCGGCGCAGTGGAGTTGGCGAAAACTCCGCGCTCGTTCCACTCCAGGCCCGCCTTGGTCGCAACAAAAAACGCATCGCGTCGTCCATGCGCGCGCATTGCCTTCCCGATAATCTCTTCGGCGTGACCCTGCCCGTAGATGGGAGCCGTGTCGATCAGGTTCATCCCGCGATCCACTGCGCTCAAGATCGTGGCGATGGCCGCCTCATCCGGCACATCTCCCCATTCCAGTCCGCCAATCGCCCACGTACCCAGTCCGATACGCGATACTTTCACGCCTGCAACCGTCGTAGTTTCCATTCAGAAGCATCTTATAGCGCAGCATTCGTTTTGTGCCCAAAGGCGCAACCGCCCGGCCCCTTGAGAAGGAATTGTTACAAAGCTCAGGAGAAATTAAGGTTACCCACGTATGCTGCAAGCTGTGAAGATGAGCCAATTCCACTGGCACAACCGAAAGCACTCTCGCATTGCGAGTACATATTGCGGAATTTTTCTGGCAGCACTCGGCCTCACAACGAGCTCGGCGAGTGCGCAGACCTCGGTTCAGGCCACGCCCGCTAGCCCCGCGGAAACACAAAACGCCCCCACGGCGGCACCGGTCCCGATCACGCTTGAAGAAGCAATCAAACGTGCCGAGGTCAATGAGCCGACCTACGCGACCGCCATGGCCGACAACAAAATCGCGCGGCTAGATCGCTCCATTGCGCGAGCCGGCCTGTTGCCGAGCGCCACATTTCACAACCAGTATCTCTACACCCAGCCCAATGGTCTTTCAACCCAGACGGGCCAGGGAGCAGGCTCGCAGCCCGCGCCGATATTTATTGCCAATAACGCTGTCCATGAATATGCCAGCCAGGGTGTGTTCGACGAGAACCTCGGCTTGGCGCAAGTATCGGACCTCAGGCGCGCCAATGCCGCCGCCGCACTGGCCGCGGCCGAGATGGAAATCGCGCGCCGTGGGCTCGTATCGGCCGTAACCAGTCTTTATTTTGGACTCGCCGCGGCCGACAACAAACTCGCAGTCGCCGAGACTGCCCGTGCCGAAGCCGTAGACTTTACCAAATTGACCGGTGACCGCGAGCGGGCCCGCGAAGCAGCGCACGCCGACTCCGTCAAAGCACTGCTTCAGCAGCAGCAACGCGAGCGGGAACTCTCTGACGCGAAGCTGGCCGCGCAGAAGGCCCGCCTCGAACTCGGCGTCCTTTTGTTTCCCGATCCGCGCACTCCTTACACCGTCTCGGTAGAACACAACATCGCGCCTCTTGCTTCTCGCGGAGATGTCGCGCAAGCCGCAGCAAAGAACAATGCAGAATTGAAGAGCGCGATGGCGAGTGTAAGCGTCGGCAGTGCCGAAGTGCTCTCCGCACGCGCCGCTTATCTGCCCGGCCTTGGGTTGAATTTCACCTACGGCATCGACGCACCGCAATTCGCCGTCAACGGACCCGACGGCGTGCGTAACCTCGGATATTCGGCAAGCGTGACCCTCGACATTCCGGTGTGGAATTGGCTCGCGACCGAGCACAAGGTCAGGCAGAGCGAGATCCGCCGGGACGTTGCAAAGATTGCCCTCACTGCTACGCAGCGCCGTCTTATCGCCCAGCTTGATGAAGCCTACGCCGAAGCCGCGGGTGCTCGCGATCAGCTTGCTTCGCTGGATGCAAGCGTGGCCACCGCAGCCGAGAGTCTGCGCCTCACCAAACTCCGCTACACCGGCGGCGAAGCCACAGTACTCGAAGTGGTCGACGCGCAATCCGCCTACATCACCGCCCAGAATGCTCGCGAAGATGGACGCGTCCGCTACCAGGCAGCTCTCGCCGGATTACAAACGCTAACGGGAACGATGTGAACCCATGAAAGAAACGATATTGCTCGCACATAAGACTCTCAGCTATCGGAACGCATCCTGGATGCTCGCCGCCGTGGCCGCGCTGCCCTTTACCCTGCTGACCGGCTGCAAAAAAGATGAGGCTCCAGCCCCCGAAATCACCGTACAGGCGGAACACCCTGAACAAGGCCCAATCTCCGAGCACATCGTCGCCGACGCGATTCTCGCCCCATTGGCACAGGCCGCAATCGCTCCCAAGATCAGCGCGCCGGTCAAGAATTTCTACGTCCAGCGTGGCGCAAAGGTGAAAGAAGGTGAGTTGCTCGCCGTCCTCGAAAACAGAGATCTCGCCGCCGCCGCGCAAGACAACAAAGGCACGTACGAAGCAGCCCAGGCTGCCTATGCCACCGCAACCAAAGCGCAAGTTCCCGAAGACATGCAGAAGGCCGAACTCGACGTCGCGCAGGCCAAGGCAAATCTCGACCTGAACACCAGCATCGTGAACAACCGCAAGCAACTCTTCGCGGAAGGCGCCATTCCTGGCCGCGATCTTGATACTGCCCAGGCTGCTCTCGTGCAAGCGCAGGCCGCCTACGACACCGCAGCCAAGCATCTCGATTCGATGCACAGCGTCAGCCACGAAGCTGCGCTGAAATCCGCACAAGGTCAATTGGCCTCGGCCGAGGGAAAATTCAAAGGCGCCGAAGCCCAGGTCGCCTACTCTGAAATTCGCAGCCCCATTGATGGTGTAGTCACAGACCGTCCCCTCTTCGCCGGCGAGACCGCGGCGGCAGGTGCACCGCTTCTCACGGTCATGGACACATCCTCGCTGCTCGCCAAGACGCACATGGCGCAGAGTCTTGCTCAACGCATGAAACTCGGCGACAGCGCATCGATCAGTGTCCCCGGATTGGCCGACCCCGTCGCAGCCAAGGTTTCCCTCATCAGCCCGGCGCTCGACCCAGGCAGCACCACCATTGAAGTCTGGCTCAAAGTCGACAACAAAGCCGGCACCCTCAAAGTTGGCACGCCCGTAAAAGTCTCCATCACCGGCCGCACAGTGGAGCAGGCGTTGAAGATTCCCGCGTCGTCTGTCCTTACCGCGCAAGATGGCTCCAAATCCGTGATGGTCGTAGGCAGCGACGGCGCGGCGCATCGCAAGCCCGTAACGCTGGGAATCGCGGATGGCGAAGATGTACAGATCACCGCTGGCGTTTCCAAGTCCGACACCGTGATTACGACCGGCGCCTATGGATTGGATGACGGCGCCAAGGTCAAGGTCGGGCCTGCCGAAGGGGACGAGGCCAAGCCTGCTGCCGGCAAAGGCGGGGAGAAAGAATAATGCCCATCGCCCCTCCCGCGCAGGCCGTGATTGACAAGCCCTTCTGGCTTGCGCGCCTCACGCGTCCCATCTTCTTTTTCGCCGCTATCCTCACGCTCGCGGGCGTGTATCTTGCGCTGCCAGGTCCCGATCGCGGTCTTTCCTGAAACAAGCTTTCCTCGCGTTGTCATCGGCGTCGACAACGGAGTCATGCCGGTCGAACAGATGGAAGTGACCATCACCCGGCCCATCGAGGACGCGGTTAACTCCGTGCCCGGCCTCGCGACCGTACGATCCACCACCAGCCGCGGCTCTGCCGAAGTCAGCCTCTTTTTCGACTGGAATGTCGATATGTACCGCTCGCTCCAGTTGGTCGATGCGGCCCTCAGCAAGGTGGAGCAGACACTTCCCTCAACCACGCGCATCACGACGAACCGGCTCACGTTTGCGACTTTCCCGATTCTCGGCTATAGCCTCACCTCCGACACCATCCCGCAAACCAGGCTATGGGAGATCGCCACCTACGACCTGAAGCCTCCTCTCAATCGCGTCTCCGGCGTCAGCACCGTCACTGTCCAGGGCGGCCAGGTTCCCGAGTTCCACGTCGTTCCCAACCTTGCGCTTCTTGCCGCCGCTGGTGTCACCGTTTCCGATCTTGTGAATGCAATCCAGGCTTCCAATATCGTGGATTCGCCCGGCCTCTACGAAGCCAATCATCAACTGATCCTGGGCCTCGTCGGTGCGCAGGTGCACGACGCAGATCAGCTTCGACATCTGGTAGTAAAGACCACGCCCGCAGGCGCACCCGTCCGCATCGCCGATGTGGCAACCGTTGAGCAGGCTACCTTGCCCGTCTACACCGCCGTCACAGCCAACGGCAAACAGGCGGTGCTGCTGAACATCGCCCGCCAGCCATCGAGCAACACGGTCGCCGTTGCCGACGCTGTCGCCGCACAGGTTGCGCAATTGCGCCAGAAGCTTCCCGCAGGCGTGAAGCTCGAGCCGTTCTACGATCAGTCACAACTGGTACGCGATAGCATCACCAGTGTTCGCGACGCTATCTTCATCGGCCTCATACTTGCCTGCATCATTCTCTTTCTCTTCCTCCGCGATTGGAGTTCCTCCCTCATCGCCGGCCTCGTCATTCCCGTCACCATCGCGGTTACGATCCTGGTTCTCTGGATGATCGGCCAGAGCTTCAACCTGATGACGCTTGGTGGCCTCGCCGCAGCCATCGGCCTCGTGATCGACGACGCCATCGTTGTCGTCGAAAACATTGTGATGCACCGCGACGCCGGCGAACCCCGCGCCAGTGCGGTGCGCAAGGCCCTGGCCGAAATCACGACGCCACTGATCGGTTCCACCATTACTCCCGTCGTTGTCTTTCTTCCGCTCATCTCGGTCAGCGGTGTGACGGGAAGCTTCTTTCGCGCCCTGGCCATCACCATGGCAGCGTCTCTCATCACGTCTCTTGTCCTGGCGCTTACCTGGACGCCTGGATTGAGCCTGGTCCTTTTGCGAGACCGTCGCCATAGCTCTGCTCAAGCGGGTCAGTCGTCCGGCCGCTTCCTCACGCGCGTTCTCCAAATCCATCACCGTATTCTCGATTGGGCGCTGGCGAAGCCGCTTTGGTTAGGCGTGGCGTGCCTTCTCCTCGTTCTTGCAACGTGGCTCGGCTATCGATCTCTCGGCTCCGACCTGCTGCCCGAGATGGACGAGGGTGGCTTCATCCTCGACTACATCATGCCCGCAGGCAGTTCTCTCACTGAGACCAACCGCGTTCTGCAGCACGTTGAGCGCATTCTCCACGACACACCCGAAGTCGAGAGCACCTCTCGCCGCACGGGGCTGCAAATGGGTCTCGCCGCTGTAACCGAAGCCAACACCGGCGACTTCACGGTAAAGCTGAAGGCAAAACGCAGCCGCGCCATCGACGACATCATGTCCGACGTTCGCGCCGAGGTCAAGGCCACCGAGCCGTCGCTCGACGTCGAATTCGTTCAGGTATTGCAGGACATGATTGGCGATCTCTCCAACGCGCCCGAGCCGATCCAGATAAAGATCTTCGTGAATGATCCCGCATTGTTGCAGCAGTTGGGTCCGCGGGTCGCCGAGGCAATCGGAAAAATCGACGGCGTGGTCGACGTGCAGGATGGCATCGAGAACACGATCAGTGGCCCCGCAACCAATTTCCAGGTCAACCCTGTAAATGCCGCGCGATTCGGTTTCACTCCAACGGAAATCTCCCAGGACGCGACCGCGATTCTCGATGGCCTCCCCGCAAACGATCCACTCATTGCCAACAGCCGCCCCTACACGATCCGTGTGCGCCTCGGTCAGGATCATCGCGCCTCGCTCGACGCCATCGAGAACACCGTCTTCAACAGCGCCTCAGGCCACACAGCAACCCTTGGCTCACTGGCCACAATCGAGCAACTTCCTCCGCAAAACGAAGTCCGTCGAGAAAACCTGCAACGTCTTGTCGTCGTGACCGGTCGCCTCGAAGGCTCCGACCTCGGCTCCGCAATGGCAAAAGTGCGAAGCACGGTTGACGGCTTGCATCTGCCCGCATCCGTGCGCGTTGTTTATGGCGGCACATACGAGGAACAGCAAAAATCGTTTCACGATCTGCTTCAAGTCCTCATGCTGGCTCTCGCACTCGTCTTCGGCGTGCTGCTGGTCGAATTCCGCAATTTTCCTGCTCCGATCGCGATTCTCACGTCTTCGGTACTGTCCATCTCGGGCGTAATCCTCGCCCTTCTAGTCACGCACACAACCTTCAATGTCGCCTCTTTCATGGGGCTCATCATGGTCATCGGCATCGTTGCCAAAAACGGCATCCTGCTGCTCGACGCCGACGAGAAGTTCCGCGCCGAGGGAGTCTCAGCGGCCGATGCCATGATGCACGCCGCTCAACGCCGCCTGCGCCCCATCGTGATGACTGCCATCGCCGCGGTCTGCGGCATGCTGCCCCTGGCCTTCGCGCTCGGAGCCGGCTCGCAGATGCTGCAGCCCCTGGCGATTGCCGTAATCGGCGGCCTCACCATTTCAATGCTGCTAAGCCTTGTGGTTACGCCAGTCGTTTACTTCCTGCTCACACGGAATCGAGTTGCTCAACCAGAAGAAGCGGCTCTCGAAGTGGCAAAATAGATTCATGCCGCAGACTGAGCCAATCCTGCTCACCACCGCTGAAGCCCGAGTCCTGGGCGCGCTCGTCGAAAAAGAAGTCACCACGCCGGACTACTACCCGCTCACGATGAATGCGCTCATCAACGCCTGCAACCAGCGCTCCAATCGCGAACCAGTAACGAATCTGGATGAAGATGATGTGCGTCAGGCACTGCACGGCCTTGAAGATAAGCAACTGGCAGGCCGCGCACGGTCCGCTGATGGACGCGTCACAAAATACGAGCACTGGCTGGGCGAAGCGTTCAACTTCAGCCGCGCCGAGACTGCCCTGCTCTGCGTCCTGTTGCTGCGCGGACCGCAGACTCCCGGCGAATTGCGCGGCCGCACCGAGCGTATGCACCGCTTCGAAGAGATTTCCGATGTACTCGCCGGCCTGCAAAAATTGATGGAGCGCGAACCCGCGCTGGTCGCCGTTCTGCCCCGCCAGCCCGGCACCAAAGAATCCCGCTACGCGCATCTGTTGTCGGGTCCGGTGGAATCCATGCCCGTTGCTGCGACCGTCCCGTATGCGAGCGAGTCCCCTGCAGGTGCTGCTGATCAAAGCGATCGCATTGGCCAGTTGGAATCGACAGTCGCAGAACTCCAGCGCGAACTCGCAGGACTGAAAGAGAAAATCGACAGCCTTCTCGGCTAGGCCGCCACTAAATCAACTCGTATCCCGCGAACCAATATCCGATCTCGAAAGCCGCCGTCTCTTCGGCGTCCGATCCGTGAATTGCGTTTTCCTGGATCGACCCCGCAAACTTCTTGCGAATCGTTCCCTCTTCTGCATTCGCCGGATTCGTCGCCCCCATCAGTTTTCTGAGGTCTGCGATCGCATTTTCCTTCTCCAGCACCATCAGAAACAGCGGCCCCGACGACATGAAAGTGCACAGGTCGTTAAAGAATGGTCGCGCAGCGTGAACATGATAGAAACCCTTGGCCTGATCCTTGGAAATAGATTGCTTTTTGATCGACACAATCTTGAAGCCGGCATTTTCAATCTCGGCCAGAATGGCCCCTGTATATCCCTTGCTTACCGCGTCCGGTTTCACAATACTGAACGTGCGCTGCGCCATTCCATTAGCTCCTGAAATCAATTTCGGCCCAATCCTTATTGTACTGGTCACATCACAAGCGAACCCACCAGCAAATCTGGTAGAGTGTCGGCATGTTCCGCTCCCCCGCTTTGCTCGCGCCGCTTGCCATTGCAGTTTTGCTACAGTTTGCTGGACCCTGCGCATCAGGCCAGGCAACAGAAACCGTGAATCTGCCTCTGGGAGGCGGACCCTCCAGCGGGCCGCTTATCCCTGCGTCATCGGAGCTGCGTGTCTTTGATCCCTCGCTCATCGACAAGACCATTGACCCCTGCGACAACTTTTATCGATACAGTTGCAACGGCTGGTTCAAACGAAATCCTCTGCCGCCCGATCAAGTCGCGTACGGCCGTTTCACCGAACTCTTTGAACTCAATCGTCTGCACCTGAAAGAGATTCTTGAGGCCGCTGCCAAACCCGAATCCACGCGCACCGCCAACGAGCAAAAGATCGGCGACGAATACGCCAGTTGCATGAACACAACGGCAATCAACAAGCAAGGCACCGCTCCGCTTCAGCCAGACCTTGATCGCATTGCCGCACTCAAATCATCGGCCGAACTGCCGGCGCTGCTTGCGCGCCTGCACACCATCGGGGTAAACGCCTTCTTCGATTTCGACGCCAACCAGGACTTCGGCGACGCAAATCAGGTGATCTCGTTCTACAGCGCAGGCGGCCTCGGCCTGCCGGAGCGCGACTACTACACACGAACCGACGCGAAGTCAGCCGAACAGCGCAAGCAGTATGTCGATCATGTTCAAAAGATGTTTGTGCTGGCCGGAGAATCAGAAGCGCAAGCCGCAAAAGACGCAGAAGACGTAATGGCCATCGAGACACGTCTTGCCAAAGCTTCCCTTACCATCACCGAGCAGCGCGATCCCAAAAATCTCGACCATCCGACGGACGTCGCCAGCCTCTCAAAGGAATTGACCCACTTTTCTCTCCCCGAATACGTTGCCGCCGCCCACGCACCTGCCACTGGCAAAGCCAACAACACAGAGCCAAAATACATAGTCGAATTCAACAAGCTGGTAGCGGACACGCCGCTCGACCAGATCAAGACATACCTCCGCTGGCACCTGCTGCACGCTTATGCCGGAACCAGCATGCCCGAGAGCTTCGAGACAGAGACATGGAACTTTTACGCGCACATTCTGAATGGAGCGGAGAAGCAGCAGGAACGCTGGAAGCGCTGCACCAGCCGCGTTGACCGCGAAATGGGCGAGGCACTCGGACAGGTATACGTTGCGAAATACTTCCCGCCGGCCGAAAAGCAACAGGCTCTCGAAATGACCCTCGCCATCGAACAAGCCATGGGCCGCGACATCGACTCGCTCGATTGGATGAGCCCTGAAACGAAAGTTCAGGCCAAAGAGAAGTTGCACACG
The DNA here is from genome assembly GCA_963737915.1 of uncultured Acidobacteriaceae bacterium. Taxonomy (GTDB): domain Bacteria; phylum Acidobacteriota; class Terriglobia; order Terriglobales; family Acidobacteriaceae; genus Telmatobacter. The sequence continues at coordinate 89,680 of CAVTUP010000021.1, forward strand.
GTCATGAACAAGATCGGCTATCCAGACAAGTGGCGAGACTATTCGACGTTGAATATCGTGCGTGGCGAACCCCTCGGCAATCTGCAGCGCGTGCGTCAATTCAATTTCAACCGGCAACTGGCAAAAATCGGCAAGCCGGTCGACAAAAGTGAGTGGTTCATGTCGCCGCCGACCGTCAACGCCTCGTATGATCCGCAGCAGAACAACGTCAACTTCCCAGCCGGCTACTTCCAGCCTCCTTTCTTCAGCGGCAAAGAAGATGATGCCGCCAATTACGGCGACATGGGCTCGACCATCGGCCACGAACTCACTCATGGATTCGACGACGAGGGCCGCCAGTTCGACAAAGATGGCAACCTCAAGGATTGGTGGACGAAAGAAGACGAGAAGAAATTCAACGACCGTGCCCAATGCATGGTCAAGCAATATGACGCCATTGAAGCTGTGCCCGGCATCCACCTCAACGGCAAACTAACCCTTGGCGAAAACCTGGCAGACCTTGGTGGCTTGTGGCTTGCGTGGCTCGCCTGGCAGGACAAGGCGCAGGTTGCGCACGTCGACATGAACGCCAAAACTGATGGCTACACACCCGAACAGCGCTTTTGGATTGCGTATGCGCAGCAGTGGTGCACCCAGACTCGTCCTGAACAGTTGCGTAGCCAGGCCCAGACCGATCCCCACGCTCCCGATGAATACCGCGCAAACTCCGTACTCCAGGATCTCCCAGAATTTGCCAAGAGCTTCAGTTGCAAGCCAACCGCAAAAATGGTGAGTGCGGCTCCATGCCGCGTCTGGTGAGGAGCAGCTTCTATATCTAGCCGCTAGCCTGTTATGAGGGCTTCGATGGGTAGTAATGGAACGTCGCGAAGATACATGCATCGGGATTTGTTATCGCCCGTTCAATGATTTCGACAATCCCTTCGTCGAATTCCGCCTCGAAATCAATAGGTCTGACACCCTCAGAACCGAGCACAGTCCATCCGTATTCTGAAAAGACACTCGTCACTCTGGAAACAAAGGTCGAAACAGAAGTCGCCCATGTAATAACATTCGTAAATGCCCGCGTATTGCCGTCACCGCTACTTTGGTCGGTGAGTACTTCTACAACGCCAATCCAAAGCTCCTTCATACCGGCCATTGAAACACGAAGGCCCACCATCGCGGTGGGCCTACGGCTCGAGCTAGAGGCTAGTAGCTAGAAGCTAGTAGCTCCCGTTACTTCCCAATCACCCTAGCCAGTTCAGAACCAATCTCCGCAGGCGACACCACCACATGAATACCCGCCGCGGTCATGGCCTTCATCTTGTCGGCCGCGGTGCCCTGCCCGCCTGAGATGATCGCGCCGGCATGACCCATCCGGCGTCCCGGAGGCGCGGTTTGGCCGGCAATAAATCCCACCACGGGTTTCTTAACGTGCTGCTTCACGAACTCCGCCGCAGCCTCTTCCGCTGAGCCACCAATCTCGCCGATCATGATGATTGCCTCGGTTCCCGGATCGTCATTCAGCAGCCGCAGCGCATCAATGTGCGTGGTGCCGATAATCGGGTCGCCACCAATACCTATCGCAGTCGACTGCCCGATTCCGCGCTGTGTCAACTGATGCACGGCTTCGTAGGTCAGCGTCCCCGAGCGCGAGACAATTCCGACAGTTCCTTCCTTGTGAATGCGTCCCGGCATGATGCCAATCTTCGCTTTTCCCGGCGAAATCACGCCCGGGCAATTAGGACCGATCAGCCGCGACTTCGAGGTCTTCAGCTTCGCCCACACCTTCACCATGTCCAGCGTCGGAATGCCTTCCGTGATGCACACAATCAGCGGGATCCCCGCGTCTTCAGCCTCGAGAATCGCATCGGCGGCAAACGGCGGCGGAACAAAAATCATGGTCGCGTTCGCGCCCGTTTCCTGCACTGCGTCCGCAACGGTGTTGAATACCGGCCAGCCCTCATGTTTCGTGCCGCCTTTTCCGGGAGTCACACCACCCACAACCTTGGTTCCATATTCCGCGCAACCCAGCGCGTGAAATGTGCCTTCCTTGCCGGTGATGCCCTGAACGATGAGCCGCGTGTTGTTATCAACCAGAACTGCCATTTGAAAAGCTCCTAGCTGTCAGCTTTCAGCTCTCAGCTTAAACGTCTTGCTTTTGAGCTAAGTTTTTGAATGAACGAGGTAAGCATCTTTGAAACCTCTTCGCTTAGTGCAGTTGCCTCGTCGATTGTTGCCGCGGACCCCATATCGAGTCTCTTGGCAACGATAAGTTGAGTTTTGATCTCGAACGTCGAACCCAAAGCTATCCCGAGAAACTGTCGGAACTCTGCGCTGTTCAGTCTTCCTCGACCTTCGGCGATGTTGCTTGCCACCGATACGCTGGCCCGACGTAACTGCGAAGTGAGCCCGTATGTCTCCTGTCTCGGAAAACTCCGTGTCAGGCGGTACACGCAGACAGTTAAATCCATTGCTCGCTGCCAAACCGTCAAGTCCTGAACATTCTGCGGCATTGAGATTTCCTCGCGCCTAAACTCACCTGATAGCTGAAAGCTGACGGCTGATAGCTTCTAGCTCGCTGCCTTTACCACCATCTCCGCCGCTTCCTTCATCGTTGCGCCCACCTGGAAATTCAATCCGGAATCCGCGAGAATCTTGCGGCCTTCTTCAACGTTCGTGCCCTCGAGCCGCAACACAATCGGCACCTTCACGTTCAGGTTGCGCGCCGCGGCCACTACGCCCGTCGCAAGCCGATCAACCCGCAGGATGCCCCCGAAAATATTGATGAAGATCGCCTTCACATGCTCGTCAGAAAGCAGAATCCCGAATGCATGCTCAATTTGTTCTTGAGTAGCCCCGCCGCCTACATCGAGAAAATTCGCAGGCGAGCCGCCTGCGTACTGAACGATGTCCATCGTCGCCATCGCGAGTCCCGCGCCATTCACCATGCAGGCGATCGATCCGTCGAGCTTGATGTAGTTCAGCGCGTACTTGCTCGCCTCCACTTCCAGTGGATCTTCTTCTGCCGTATCCCTCAGAGCCTTGATGTGCGGATGCCGGAACAGCGCGTTATCGTCGAATGTAATCTTCGCGTCGAGCGCAAACAGCTTGTCATCCTTCGTCGTGATGAATGGGTTGATCTCCACCAGCGAGGCATCGGTATCCATAAAGGCCTTATAGATGCTCTGCAGGAATGCCACAGCCGCATTGATCTGCGACGATTTCAGTCCCAGCGCAAAGGCCAGCTTGCGCGCCTGCCATGCACCAAATCCCACTGCCGGGTCAATCGTCTCCTTGAAGATAGCCTCCGGCGTCTTCGCCGCGACCTCTTCAATCTCCATGCCGCCGGCCTGCGAAGCCATAAACACGAGCTTCCCTGTGGCGCGATCGAGAACAATGCCGAGGTAAAGCTCGCGATCAATCGCCGCCGTCTCTTCAATCAGCAACCGCTGCACCTTTTGTCCCTGCGGTCCCGTCTGGTGCGTCACCAGTTGCATGCCGAGAATATTCTTCGCGTGCAGTTCGGCATCCTCGCGTGTGCGGGCGACCTTGACGCCTCCGCCCTTGCCGCGGCCTCCGGCGTGAATCTGCGCCTTCACCACAACGCCGCTCGCGCCCTCTGCCAGCAGCTTGCGCGCCACTGCGTTCGCTTCTTCAAGCGTGTTGGCCATCTCGCCCCGGGGCACCGCAACGCCGTACTGCGCCAGGATTTCTTTTGCCTGATATTCGTGAATTTTCATGTTGGTAGGGACCGCCACGTCCGCTTGAGTTGGAAAGATCCGTTCTGAAGCCGTCAGGCGCCAGATCAGCGATCGTGCCAGCGGTAACCAAATACTATCTTGGCGCACGAAGGCCCCGCAAACCCGATCTCCTGCCGCGCTCTGACAAGTCCCACGCACCACCCATTACCATAGGTAAAGACATGGACCTGCTCAAGGACCTGCTGAAACCTCTGGCCGAAGATGGCGCCGCTCTCACCCGCGAACAGGCCGCCGGCGTGCTACGCCAGATTCTGACCGGCGACGTTCCGGACGTCGAAATCACGGCACTCCTGACCGTGCTCGCCACCCGCGGCGAACAAGCTCCAGAGCTGGCTGGCTTCGTCGATGTCATGCGCACAAATGCCGTACCGCTGCCACTCACAGACGAGGAGCGCAACTCCCTCGTCGACACCTGCGGCACCGGCGGCGGAGGCCCGCTCACCTTCAACATCTCCACCGGCGCAGCGATCGTGGCGACGGCAGCCGGAGCCAGGGTTGCCAAGCACGGCAATCGTGCGGTTACTTCGCTGGCCGGCTCGGCCGATGTGCTCGAGGCGCTCGGCGTTCCCGTCAATCTCGGCCCCGAGTTGGCCGTCGAATGCCTCCGGGAAACCGGGTTCATGTTTTTGTTTGCGCCCCTCTATCACCCCGCCATGAAGGTAGTTGCCCCCCTCCGCCGCGCCCTGGGCTTTCGCACCATCTTTAATCTCTGCGGACCACTCACCAACCCCGCAGGCGCGCGTTCGCAGGTCATTGGCGTTCTTGCCCCAAGCCGAGTACTCCTCGTTGGCCGTACTCTGGTGGCGCTGGGAGCGAGACGTGCCTTTGTTGTGCACGGAACCGACGGCATCGATGAATTGACCACAACCGGCGAGTCCGTCGTTGCCCGCATTGAAGAATCAGAGTCGGGCGGGGCACCCACGATCAAAGCCGCCCGCATTACTCCGGAGATGGCGGGCCTCCCTCGCGCAACGCTCGAACAATTCACCGGCGGCGACGTTCAGAGGAATGCGTCTCACCTCTACGACGTCTTCACTGGAATCCCCGGTCCTCGCCGCGACATAGTGCTTTTGAACGCCGCAGCCGCACTGGTAGCCGCGGGTCTATCCTCTGATCTGAAAGAGGGCGTCAGTCTCGGCGCAGAAGCCATCGATTCCGGCCAGGCCGCCGCCACGCTCGCCAAACTTCGCAACTTCGGTGAGAAGCACGCAAGAAATAACTGAGCCTACGTTCTTTGGTCAGAGAAAACGCAATTCGGCCTACGTTGAGCCATCCTGCCGGCGTTGCGTCCGACCCGTTAAGGAGTTCCGCATGAATCTCGCAAAGAGTATTGGCGGCATTGATCACACTTTCTCTCCCCGTCACGGCGATCGCGCAGCAGGTCGGCCAACCGCAATTGAAGATCGATTCGGCCAATCGCACCCTTACCGTTACTGCGGAAGAATCCGTCACCGCCGAACCCGATGTGGCGATTCTTCACATTGGTTTCGATACCCAGCCCGGCGACGCCAAGGCCGTCTACGCCGAAGGAGCCCAGACTTCAAACGCCATCATCAGCGCAATCAAGCAAGCCGGGGTTTCTGCGGACGCGATTCGAAGCGAATCGCAATTCCTCGACCGCGACTACACAAAGCCCCAGGCCCACAAATTCAAGCTCTCGCAGAGATGGACCGTGAAGACCACGCCCGAACGCGCCGCAGAGATTCTCGATATCGCCGTCACCGCAGGGGCCAACACCAGTGGCGCGATCGACTGGACCCTCAAGGACGAGCATGCCCTGCAACAGCAGGCACTGGACCACGCCGCCGCGCGCGCCAGAGAATATGCAGCAGAGCTCGCCAAGGGAATGGGTGTGCGCCTCGGCGCGTTGATTTACGTCAGCAACCAGCTTGTCTCTCCGGGCTATCCAAGGCCGATGATGGCCATGGCCATGGCAAAGAGCGCCGACCAGGCACAGCCTTTGTCCATCGAACCGCAGAAAGTGAGCCGCCAGGCTACGGTTTATGCGGTCTACGCCATCGAATAGAGCCCGACGCAACATCCAGAGGCGACTGCTCGTTACGCTAATGGGGCTTGGGCTGCGCCCTACAGCAGCCCCGACCGTCCCACCATCCGCCGCGACAATAGCCACGCGGCCATCGAAACACCCAACGCGAGCGCCACCCAGCCCGTCTCCTGCATGGACTGCGAAATTGCCGCCGACAGATGCGGCTGAACCAGCGCAACCGCGCGCAGATCCGGCAACCCCAGTCGCGTAAGCTCTACCCCGCACCAAATCAGCAATCCCGCCGCCAGCAGCATCCCAGGCACCATGCGCTTCCACGGGAACGGGATCGGTGCGGGCGCAGCAGCCTCTTCGCGAACCCGCTCCATCACCGCAGCCACGAAGCCCGACGACGGCACTAGTTCCTCTTCCGATTTGAGAATTCGATCGAGGTTATCTTCCTTCATCGTCAAGCCTCCCTATCGGCCAGCTTCATCGCCGTGTGTTCATCTTCAAGATGCGGAAAGCGCTTTCGCAGCAGTTCCCTTGCCCTCGCCAGCCGCGCCTTGACCGTTCCGTCAGGCATTCGCATCGTCCGCGCCACGGCGCCCACATCCATCTCGTGAAAATAGAACAGAATGACGGCCTCGCGATAGCGAACGGGCAGCGCCATCACGGCCCGTCGCACCGCGCCGGAGCTTTGCCGCGCCGCCAACTCGTTGTGCTGCCCCGCAGGCCTCGATGGCTCGGGCGCCGCTTCCAGCGGCAGATTCACCGATGGAAACCGCTTCAACTCCGAACGAAACACGTTCGCCGCCAGCGCAAAAAGCCACGTCGAAAAGCTCCCCTCGCGCCGCCATTGCGCCAGCCCCCGCCACGCGCGAACAAAGGCCTCCTGCGCAAGCTCTTCGGCTCGTCCGCGGTCCCGGCAATACCGCCAGGCCATGTTCACAATCGGCCCCTGCCAGCGACGCACAATTCCTTCAAACGCCTCGACATCGCCAGCCAACACGCGCTCAACATCATCAAGGTCCTGGTCGGAGCCCAGCCCACCGTTCGTTTTGAGGGCATCACTCAAAATCCGCCACTCTCCCAACCGTGGGACATGCATCCCGCCGTTCCGGTTGCATTTTCTTGCGGTCAGTTTTGCGAGGATTCGAGTTCTGTCGCCTGCCCGCCTCACATCGGTTGTGTTTCTTCAACAACCTAGTGCCAGTTCTTCACCTTGGGCCACAACTCCTTGAGAGGAGCCTTCAGCCCGCGACAATAGAAGACATCGAATTGATCCCTTGGCATCGAGTACGGATGCGACACGTGAGCACGCTTCTCACAACTCGCATAGACCTGCTCCAGCGTTTCCTTCCGTCCCTGCATCACGATCACACTCTCGCCCGTATACTCCCGCGGACCCCACAAGAAATAGTTCTGATGTCCGCTGATCGCATTGGGCAACCCATACTTCGGCCCAAACAGATCGATGGCTCCCGCCTGTCCATAGTTCTGCGCAAAAATGGCAGTCTTCGCGCGCTCCTCCGGCGGCAGGCTGAGATAGACTCCGGCAACCGTCTCCACCATCTCTGGCCAGCCGAACTCAGAGGCATAAATCTGCGGCAGAGGCCCAAGCTGCCACTTCTCAATCGCCGGAGTATCCAGGTGCACCGCCGCCGCATAGCGAATATACGTTTCCACCGGCAGCACTGGCAGCAGCATCGGAGCCAACACTGCGCCCATCGCAATCATCAGCACCGGATAAACGAACTTCACCCACTCGAGCCGCGGGCGGCTTAACCACGACTCCCACAGCACGCTGCCCCCAGCCTGCAAGATCGGAAATGCAGGCCACAGGTAATACACGCGTGGATTGAGCGCGTAAATTACCCCGAACGTAACAACGCATGCCCATCCCAGCACCCGATAAGCCTTTCCCTTTTCCGCGAAAAAGAAAAACCAAAGACCGCCAAGCCAGATCGGCAAGGTCAGTGGGAGCATGGAGCGCATCTCCTGGTAGAAGAACGTCCACGGCCCCAGGTGCACATTCCGCCCGTCGTGCCGAATATTCGCCTGCAACTCGAGAAACGGGAAATGGTTCTGAATATTCCAAATCAGATTCGGCAAGAAAATCAGCAGCGCAATAAGCCCGCCAAGCCAGAACCAGCGCGAACGGAAGCAGCGACGCTCTCGCGTCAACACCAGCCCCACCACCATGCCAAATCCAAAGATCAGCATGGAGTGCTTATTCAACAGCCCGATCCCCGACAAGACTCCGACCCACAGCCAGAGCTTTTGATTGCCCGTACGCACAATCCTCAAAACGAAATACGCGCAACCCATCCAGAAGAGCGGCTCGAACACGTTCATCGAGAGCAGATTGTCCATACCCAGAAATCCCGGCGCGCACAGCACGGCCAGCGCCGCAATACCTTGAGCAAATCGCCCGCCGCCCAGTTCCCGCGCAATCAGTCCCGTGAGAATGATTTTTCCGGCTCCCGCTAGCGCCGGAAGGAACCGGATCGCCGGAAGCGACTCACCCCACAGCAAGCTGCCAACCCGCGCAATCACCGCAATCAGCGGAGGCTGATCCACATATCCCCACGCCAGATGCCGTCCGCAAGCCAGGTAGTAAAGCTCATCAATGAAGTAGCCGTAATGACGACCGGCATACAGGTGGACAAGCAGCTTCACGATCGCTGCGCACAGCACGACCAAGCCGCCACTGAGCAGCCAGGTCTTTGCGAGTTTCGAAGAATGCGAAGTTGCCACGGGCGTTTCTGTAGGTAGCCTCTGAATCGAACTCATGCACAAGCTATACGTGAATATCTCGCAGATCGACCGGCCCATCACAATAACCTGTGATGACAGACACATCTGCTCACATCTCGTACGTCAACGTCGCTCCAGAAACAGCCCCCAAAACAAAATGCAACCGACCCACTCACTTTCATGTCCCACCAGACGCAAGGGCAAAAAAGCCCTTTCAAGTTGGAGGACTCTATGACCAATCTCGTGTTAAATCTCCTGTTTGGCCCGGAAGTGGCAGTGTTCAGCAACTACGGCCTCTGGCTTTTTCTTTCCGTCGGCGCGGTAGCCCTGTTCGTCGTCTTTATTCCCACCGTGGCCTGGATCGACAGCCGCCGCAAAGAGCGCGAGGCTTACTACAAGGCCGAAACTCTACGGCGGATGGTAGAAGGATCGGCCGAAGGCGGCAAGGCCGCGATCGAACTGATGCGCGAAGAGGAGCGCATTAAGCAGATCAAGGTCCGGGAAGGGCTGAAGATGGGCGGCCTTATCAACGTGGGAGTTGGCATTGCTCTGGTTATCTTCCTTCGTTCCCTGCTCGGGGGGAGTCAGGGCACGCCTTACCTCTGCGGCCTCATCCCCGGATTCGTAGGACTTGCAATGCTCATATACGTCTACTTCATGGCGGAGCCAATCCGGTAGAGGGTTGCGTGTGCTTCAGAAAGCTCCTCCAATCGCGGGCGCGCCGGAGACCAGTTTCCAAATGCGCAAAAGCTGCACAAAAAACAGTGGCCACTTCACCACCTCTTGCGCCCCATCCGCAAGCCACTGTCGAGCAGAATCGCCACCAGCCCAAACAGCATGCTCAGGTCCGTCCGCGCCTCGTGCAGAAAACTCAGCAAACCATAGTGCTCGAGTTTCGGCGGCGCGAATGGCCCGAGGTGCCGCCCCAGCAAAATCGGCATCTTCGTCGTAATCAGCGCCGTAATGATCACGAGCAGCAGCAGGACCGCCGCATCACCGGCATAAAGATTCAAAATCATCGCCGCACCTCCTGCAATCTCAATCGCACCCACCAACGGCGCAGTCACGTATGGAAACGGCAGACCAATATGTGCAAATCTTCCCGCGCCCAGTTCCCCCGGATGCACGAACTTCAGAATTCCCTCAGTTACGAACACCAGCCCAACAATCACTCGAATCAGGATCAAGGGTAGCCGTTTGCGCATCATTTCCTCGATGAAGTCTCACGAATGGCCGCATGCCGATTGAAACCAGCCTGCGTCTCCTTCCAACAGCACAAACAAAAGGTAAACCGGTCCGCAAAATTCGCAACCGCCTTAGGCGCGTCCGAGCAACTCTTCAATTCGTTTCTTCAGGCTCTCGGGTTTCGTCGCCGATCCATACCGGGCAGTGACCTTCCCGCTCTTATCCACCAGAAATTTTGTGAAATTCCATTTGATGCCGCCACCCAGTGGTCCCAGAATCCCCGGCTTGCTTTTTTTGAGAAATCGATACAGCGGATGGGTGCTTGATCCATTCACGTCGATCTTGCCAAAAACAGGAAAGCTGACGTCATAGTTGCTTTCGCAAAACGTGCGGATCTCATCGGCGGTTCCCGGCTCCTGCGCTCCAAACTGGTTGCAGGGAAATCCCAGCACTTCGAAGCCTCGATCCTTGAAATGGCGATACAGCTGCTCCAACCCCGTATATTGCGGCGTAAAGCCACACTTGCTGGCCGTATTCACAATCAGCAGCACGCGCCCTTCAAACTCGCGCAGGCTCACGTTGCGCCCATCGAGAAGCGGAGCGGAAAACTCATACACGGTCTCTGCAGTCTCTTCCATTTCCCGCAATCCTCCTCGATGTGAGGATGTCATGTTGCCCGCACCTGCGTCTAAGAGGGATGCAATCGTGCAGCCTGTGGACGACGGGGCTTTTTGAGCCATCTCGGTCCGGTAGACTGGGATAGGACCCAAAGAGCTGGGTTCCCTCAGTGACTGGTCTTCGTTGCTGGGGTCTAAGCCTTGCTCTCCGAACAACGCGCATGCGCGGTAGGGAGATCATGGGGAAGCTTCGTTGACGTGCCTGCAGCTCTGTCCGACGTTTGGGCGGGGTGACCGCGGTCAAATATAATCGATCTTTCCTCTGGATGTACCAGAATTTACGCAATGAGGGTGTGCATATTCTTCCCGTGAAGCCTTACCTTGGACCGCACCAGTACTTGTGCTCGCCGCAGGACTCCAACCCGGTGAAGATCAAGCACGATTCCATCTCCCGCAATTTGCGGATCTCTGCCATTTTCGCGCGACTCGCGCTATGTGTCCTCCTGCTCCTCTCGGTTGGTTCAGCCCTGGCCCAGCAGCCGCAAACCATAGATCAGATTCGAGTCATCGGCAATCGTCGCATTCCAAAGGAAACCATCCTAGCCCGGCTCTTCACCCATCAGGGCGACACCTACGATCCGCAGTCGATTGAGCGAGATTTCAACTCCCTCTGGAACACCGGTTACTTCGAGGATCTGCGCATCGAACGCGAAGACACGGAGAAGGGCATCATCCTGAATGTCTTTGTCCGTGAAAGACCCACCATCCGCGAGATCAATTACAAGGGCAACAGTTCCGTCTCCACATCCGATATTCTCGACCGGTTCAAGAAGGAAAAGGTTGGCCTGTCCGTCGAGGGCCAATACGACGCAACCAAGGTAAAGCGTGCCGAGACCGTCCTCAAAGACATCCTCGCCGAGCACGGTCATCAGTTCGCCACCATCAAGACCGACGTCAAGACCATTCCTCCCGCGTCTGTACAAATCAACTTCAATATCAAGGAAGGTCCAACCGTAAAGGTCGGCCAGATCCGCTTCGTGGGCAACGAGCATCTCAGCGGCCTCTATCTTCGCCGCGCGATGAAGAACCTGAAACCCATTGGCATCCCGTACTCCCTCGTCTTTGAGAACCTCTTCGCCCGCACCTTCGATGCTTCCAGGCTCGATGAAGACACCGAACGAGTAAGACTCGCCTACCGCGATAAGGGCTATGCCAATGCCGCGATTGAACAGCCCCGGACCCAGATTCGCGACCAGGGCGGCCTCAACTGGTTTACCTTTCGCCCCAACCGCGGCAAGCGGATCGATATCCTCATGCCCGTTGAAGAAGGTACTCGTTATCGGCTCGGTTCCATCACATTCAGCGGCAACAAGGCAGGCACGAACGTAAAGGCACTGCGCGCCTCGTTCGCTTTGAAGGATGGCGACTGGTTTAATGCCACCCTCATCGGAAAGGGTCTTGAACAGCTCAAGAAGTCCTACGGGGGGTTGGGATATATCAACTTCGGTGCCATTCCCAAGCCCGTCTACGACGAGCAGAAGAAGACCGTCTCCCTGCAGATCGACATCGACGAAGGCAAGCCTTTCTATGTCTCTCGCATTGAGTTCGAGGGCAACACCATCACGCGCGATCGCGTAATTCGCCGCGAGTTGCTCCTTGATGAAGGCCAGGTCTACAACTCTCAGTTGTGGGAGTACAGCCTCCTCCGCCTCAACCAGCTTGAATACTTCGAGCCGCTCAAAGTCGAGCAGGACTCGGAGGCCCATCAGAATGCCGACGCAGGAACCGTGGACTTGCTCCTGAAGGTCAGGGAAAAGGGCAAGAACTCGATCGGGCTCAACGGCGGTGTCAGCGGCCTCTCCGGCGCGTTCCTCGGCGTCAACTACCAGACCAACAACTTCCTCGGCCTGGGCGAAACGCTCAGCGTGCAAGGCAACCTTGGCAACGTAAGCCGCCAGTTCCTCTTTGGCTTCTCGCAACCTTACGTTCGCAATCGCCCCCTCAACGTCGGGTTCCAGATCTACAACAACAAGTCGGACTTCAACTCCGCCAAGAACTATCAGACCGCTACCGGAATCTCGGCGAACCTTTCCGCGGCGCAGCAGTCGCTCACTCAGAACTACAATCAGGCAGCCACCGGTTTGAACTTCTCTGTCAGCTACCCGCTTCGGCGTCATGCATTCCAGCGTGTCGGCTTCACTTATTCGCTCTCCAAATCCACGATCACTGCATTCAGCACCGCCTCGCAGACTTTCTTCCAGACCATCAGCTTCCGGTCGGGCATTCAGGGTTCCAACGCGCTTGAGGGCATCGTCACTAGTTCGGTGTCATTCACCTACGCCTACAACACGATCAACAACCCATTGCGCCCGCGCACCGGCAAAGAGTTCACCGCGGCATTGCAGGCAGCAGGTATCTGGGGCAACGTACGCTACTTCTCGCCCCTCGTGGCTTACAAGAGCTACAGGTCGATGCACTATCTCAAGCCTTCTCCGACCGGTCACAATGTGCTTGCTCTGCGCGCGCAGCTCGGCTATGTGCAAGGCTTCGGTGGCGACGTGGCGCCTCCACAAAACCGCTTCTACTCAGGTGGCGAATCGGAACTGCGTGGCTTCGACGTCCGCGGCGCCACGCCTTACGGCTACGTGCCCAGCCGCACCACCGTGCAGCTGACCAACCCGGACGGCACCTGCGTTCCGCGCGATCCCAACAACCCGCAATTGAATCAGTGCATCCAGGTGCCGATTCCGGTCTATGGCGTAGCCTCGATCGGCGGCGATACCAACCTGATCTCCAATGCGGAGTACCGCATTCCAATCGTCGGTTCCGCAACGTTTTCGTTCTTCACCGATTTCGGCATAGACGTTGCCGCCAACCACGGACAGTTAAAGCAGAGTCCCGAAGGTTTCGCCTCTCTCACCGCGCCCCTCTACGGATGCCCCGTTTACAACAACGGCTCCTGCCAGGGCGGCATTCCGGGTTCGCAGGTCGGATTCCAGCGAGATATTCGCCCCATCGCGGGAACCAACTTCCTGCCGCGCATGTCGGTCGGTGGAGAGCTTTCGGTCATCATGCCGATCGTTAACGCGCCCTTCCGCATTTACTACGCCTACAACCCGTTGCGCTTGTATGAGCGTCCGTATTGCAACGATGTTCTGGTCGGCGCCAAGGTGCAAAGCTGCTCCGCTCAGCTCATTACCCGCGACCTCTTCCCGCCAGGCGGAGCAGGCGATTACACCTGGGCTGAGGCCATCCAGGCCTACGGCGCGCAGAACCTCTTCCGCGAACCACGCAAGACCTTCCGCCTGACGGTCTCGACCACCTTCTAGACCTGATATCGATTCAACCAGTTCGCAATGGCCGCTCCGACGAGCGGCCATTTTCACGCCCCAGCCCTTTACAATCCGCAGCTTGCATATCCAGCGGAACAAGTCCGGCCCAGCCGGGGCGTGGCGATTTTTCAACCCTCCATGGTTTGGCCTATAATCGTTCTAGTTCCTGCTGACGTCTCCATCCACGTCTTTTCTGCCTCTGCCCCACCGGCGCGGAGCCCCCCGAAGAAAAAAGACAGTGAGGTTTCTCAGGAGGCACAGGCTCGTCGTCGCGCAGATGCGCGAACGGCCTTCCAGGAATTCTGAAGGAGTTTTTTCATTCAAATGAAGCTTACTTTCGCATCCATCGCAACACTCGCCTCATGCCTTGCCATGAGCGCCGTAGCTCAAACCGCAGATACCACGGCCGCGCCTGCAACTGCGCCGGCCGGTCCTCCAAAGATCGCCGTCATCGGCTTCCAGGAAGCGGTCGCCGGAACCAACGACTTCCAGCGCAAGTTCGCTGACCTGCAGAAGAAGTACGCTCCCAAGCGCGATGAGCTCAAAACCCTTGGCGACCAGATCGCCACTTTGCAAAAGGAATTGCAGACACAAGGCGCAACCCTGAGCGATGCCGAGCGTGCCAAGCGTGCGAAGGTCATCGACGACAAGCAGAAGCAGCTCAAGCGCTCCGGCCAGGATGCGCAAGGTGAGTTTCAGCAGGAGATGCAGGAGACCTTTACAGGAGTTGCAGGGAAGGTCGCCGAGGTCCTCAGCTCCTACGCAAAAGACCACGGTTACACCGTTGTCCTCGATGGAGGCAATCAGCAGATCCCGGTTGTGCTGTACGCCACCCAATCGGCCGATATCACCAAGGCTGTAGTCGATGCTTACAACGTCAAATCTGGCGTTCCCGCGCCGCCGCCACAGCCTGCAGCCGCAGCCCCCGCGCCAAAAAGCAGCGCGCCTGCAAAAGCTCCTGCAGCCCACTAATTGATCCACTCCAGCGAAGGCCCCGGTCACACAAGGGGCCTTCCTGTTGTGCGCGACTCCCTGCGCTGGCTCAATCCAAACGAATAGCCCGTCGCACTCAAGTCACTTCTGCAACGCCTCCCCGTTTGACCCTCCCAGTTGGCCAACCTATAATCCTTCTAGTTCCTGCTGACGTCTCCGTCCGCGTCTTTTCCTGTATCTGCTTCGCTTTCTGCGTGGCCGCCTCTCATGGAAGAACGTGAGGTTTCTCAGGAGGCACAGGCTCGTCCACACGCTGAAATGCGATGACAGCCCCACAGGAATCCCGAAGGAGTTTTCGACTCGAATGAAGCGCTTTTTTGCATTAGTTCTTCTGCTGGCCTCAGGCACAGTCCTGACCGCCGCCGCCCAAACACCGTCCGCTCCTAGCGCCTCTGCCGCCACCGCTGCGGCTCCCGCAGGTCCGGTCAAGATCGCTGTTGTTGCTTTCCAGGTGGCTGTCGCACAAACCAACGAGGGTCAGCGCAACTTCGCCGACCTGCAAAGAAAGTACGAACCCAAGCGCACTCAGCTCAAGGGCCTGAGCGACGAAGTCGATAACCTGACCAAACAACTGCAGGCTCAGGGCGACAAACTGAGTGACGCCGAGCGTGCCTCCCGCGCCAAAACCATCGACGACAAAAAGAAGCAGTTGGAACGCTCTGCAGAAGACGCCCAGAATGATTTCCAGCAGGAGATGCAGGAACTCTATAACGGGCTGGCTTCCAAGGTTTATGACGTGCTGGCTACCTATGCGCAACAACATGGATACACCCTTGTACTCGACGTTGCGCAGCAGCAGAATCCCGTGCTTTACGCCACCGAGTCCACCAACATCACAAAAGCAATCATTGACGCCTACAACGTGAAGTCAGGCGTACCGGCTCCTCCTGCTCAGCCGGCGGATGCCACGCCATCTGCACCAAAGCCCATCACACCCAAGCCACCCGCAGCTCACTAATATCCTCTGCCACACCAGCGAAAAGGCCCCGCTTGACGGGGCCTTTTCCATTTCAGTTATTTAAGCCCGAAACATCAGATTCGTGGCGCTGGCCTACCACAGACGCCCTGTGGAAAAAATTGTGGATTCCTCGCTGCTCTTTGCCCACAATTATTTTACTTTTGGCACTTGCCAACATCCGCCTCTTTTGATAAACCGTAGAAGCCCTTATTTTTCAAATACAAGCACTCGGCAGTGAAACCTGCTCGAAGCACACCTCTGCGCGCGGCTCGAAAACCGCCGACTTGCGAGCTTTCCACAATTTGCCATGAATGGTTGATGACTTGGGTGTGTTCCAAGTCACTATCGAAGTGTTACTTCTGCTGATCCTCGCCCACCCGCAAAACAGCCAGAAAAGCCTCCTGCGGAATATCAACCTTGCCGATGCGCTTCATCCGCTTCTTGCCTTCTTTTTGCTTCTCCAGCAGCTTGCGTTTGCGCGAGATATCGCCCCCGTAGCACTTCGCAAGCACGTTCTTGCGCAGGGGGCTCACTGTCTCGCGAGCCACAACCTTCGCGCCGATGGCAGCCTGGATGGCCACCTCGAACTGCTGCCGCGGAATCAGCTCCCGCATCTTCGACACCAGCGCCTTACCCCGTTCATAGGCAAAGTCCCGGTGCACGATGATTGAGAGTGCGTCCACCGGCTCGCCAGAGACAAGAATGTCCAGCTTCACCATCGGCGACTCCCACTCCCCCGCCAACTGATAATCCAGCGAGGCATACCCTCGCGAGATCGATTTCAGGCGATCGTAGAAGTCCAGCACAATCTCGTTCAACGGGAGCTCGTAGGTAAGCAGCACACGCGTCGGCGTCACATACTCAAAATTGATCTGCTTCCCGCGCTTTTCTTCAACGAGTTTAAAGATTCCGCCCACATACTCTTCATTCGTGAGAATCTTTGCCGTGATCACCGGTTCGCGTATCGAATCGATATTTGTCGGCTCGGGCCAGCGCGAGGGATTGTCCACCTCCAGCACTGATCCGTCCGTCATCGAGATGTGGTAGCGCACACCGGGCGCGGTCGTAATCAGATCCAGTTCGTACTCGCGCTCCAGCCGCTCTTGAATAATCTCCATGTGCAGCAGGCCGAGAAACCCGCAACGAAAACCAAATCCCAACGCCGCCGAACTCTCCGGCTCAAAGAAAAACGAGGAATCATTCAAGCGCAGCTTTTCGAGCGCATCTCTCAACAACGTATGTTCGTGCGAATCCACCGTATAGAGTCCGGCAAACACCATCGGCTTGATGTCTTCAAAGCCCGGCAACTGCGAAGGTGCCGGCCGGGCTTCTTCCGTAACGGTGTCGCCAATTCTTGTGTCACTCACCGTCTTGATGGTCGCCGCAAAAAAACCAACCTCGCCCGCGGAGAGTTCCGCAATCTCAACAGGTTTCGGCATAAGCACACCCATCGACTCAACTTCGAACGACTTGCCGTTTGACATCAATCGAATACGCTGGCCCTTGCGCATCGTCCCCTGCATCACGCGAACCAGCACAATCACACCGCGATACGAATCAAACCACGAATCAAAAATCAGCGCCTGTAACGGAGCCTCCGGATCACCAGTGGGCGGCGGCAGCCGGTGCACAATCGCTTCCAGCACCTCGTCTACGCCTTGACCCGTCTTCGCGCTCACCGGAATCGCATCCGTTGCGTCGAGCCCCACGGCCATCTCGATTGCCTCCTGCGTGCGAACAATGTCCGCCGAAGGCAGGTCAATCTTGTTGATTACCGGAATAATTTCGAGCCCATGATTGATGGCCAAATATGCGTTCGCCAGCGTCTGTGCTTCAACGCCCTGGCTCGCATCCACAACCAGCAGTGCTCCCTCGCAGGAAGCAAGAGAGCGTGAGACTTCGTAGCTGAAGTCAACGTGCCCCGGCGTATCAATCAGATTCAATTGATAAGTATTGCCATCGTGCGCCTTGTACATCATGCGAACCGCATGGGCTTTGATCGTGATGCCCCGCTCGCGCTCCAGGTCCATTGCATCCAGGATCTGCGCCTGCATCTCACGACCGGTCACCGAGCCCGTCAATTCCAAAAGACGGTCGCTCAGCGTCGACTTTCCGTGGTCGATGTGGGCAATGATTGCGAAGTTGCGTAGGAAGCGTACGTCCATTCGGATAGGCGACAGAAGACAAAAACGCGCAGTGTCCCCATGGCATAGCTTATCATCGGCATAGTGCCTTCTGCGGTCAGGATGGGGTTTGGGGCAGCATCACCAAGTGCGCATGAACGTTATTCGATTTTCTGCTTTCGGTTGCGCCGCGCTGGCACTCTTGCTGGCGGGATGCGATCCTTCGAAACCCGCGGCTCCCGCGAAAGTCGCGCAACAGGCCACTGCGCCTGCTCTGCCCGCTCCACAACCACAGACAACTGCTCCCGCACCGCCGCAACCCAGCGCACAACAACAGCGCGTGCAGGCACTCATTGCCCAGGTCGAGAAGGCATACGCCCTCGGCGACAGCAATTACAAAAAAGGCAATCTACCCGAAGCCAAGACGGAATTCGATCGCGCCGTCGATCTGATGCTCACCAGCGGCATCGATATCAAGAGCACGCCGCCGCTTCAAGAGGAATTCGATCGCATCATTGATGCCATCAACGGGCTCGAGATGGAAGCGTTGAAGCAAGGCAATGGATTCGCTCCCAAGACCGAGCCCACGCCCGCCGATGTTGCCACCGACGTGACCTTCGAAGTCGATCCCAACATCGTTGCCAAAGCCAAGACCGATCTGGCCACCACCAAGTCTGATTTGCCGCTCGTCGTCAATGACTACGTTGCTGCCTACATCAACTTCTTTGCCAATACGCAGCGGGGCCATAACACCCTGCTCCACTCGTTCCAGCGCGCTGGCCGATACAAGGCGATGATTCAGCGCGTCATGAGTGAAGAAGGCGTGCCGCAAGACCTCATTTACCTCGCGGTTGCAGAATCCGGATTCCAGCCCCGCGCAGTGAATGCCAAGTCTCATGCCGGGGGCATGTGGCAGTTTATGCCGCATGGGAATTATGGGCTCACGCGCAATAGCTACATGGACGAGCGCTTCGATCCGGAAAAATCAACCCGGGCGTACGCGCGTTATATGAAATACATCTACGCCCAGTTAGGCGATTGGTATCTCTCCATGGCCGGCTACGATTGGGGTACCGGCAACGTGCAGCGCGCGGTGCAGAAAACCGGATACGCCGACTTCTGGGAGCTTTACAAACGGAACAACCTTCCCGCCGAAACAAAGAATTATGTTCCTGAAATTTTGGCAGCCATCATCATTGCCAATCACCCGACGCAATATGGGTTTGACGACATCACATTGGATCCACCTGTGCTCACCGATACCGTCACCATCAACTATCCTGCGGATCTTCGCCTCGTATCAGACCTGGTGGGCGCGCCGGTTGATGAGCTGGTAGCGCTCAATCCAAGCCTGCTCCGTCTCTCCACGCCTCCCGACACGCAGTTCGATCTCCACCTGCCCGCAGGCACCGCCGCAGTGTTCCAGCAGCGCATCGCGACAATTCCAGAAAGCAGGCGCAATTCCTGGCGCTACCATCGCGTTGTCCCGGATGACACTCTCGCCTCCATCGCGCGCACCTATCGCGTGCAGCTCGGGGACCTGGCATCCGCCAACGACATGGGAGAGAACGACAAACTCGAAGGCATTGACGCCATCGTCGTTCCTGTTCCGCCGGCCGCCGCTCCATCCGCACACGCCGTGTTCTACACCACCCGGCGGGGCGACACGCTGGTGTCGGTCGCCGATCGCTTCGGTGTCTCTCTCTCCCAATTGCGCCGCTGGAATAAGCTCGGCGCCACCGGCATCAAGGTTGACGCGGGTCGACGCTTGCACGTGGCAGAGCCCACTTCAAGTCGCAGTGCAAGCCGGCGACGCCACGGCTCGTCTACAACCAATAGCAATCGATCGCGCGAGGTCGCCAGTACATCTGAACCAACGCACGAGAGCACAAGCTCTGCCAAGACTTCTAAAGGCACCCACCACTCGGCGAAAACAGGGCACACGACAAAGAAGTCCAGCTCTTCAAGCGCGCATAAATCGCAGCCGCACAAGCAGACATCACACCCAACCTCTTCCTCGCAAAAGCAAAAGTGAGCGGGAGCCCAACTACATACTTGTGTTTTGATAGCTTTTATATGCAAGCTATTGATAGAATGGCTCCGCATGCGGATATGGAATATCCGCACCGCGAATTCAATCTTTATATGCGCAGCGGCAGTCCGCTGGAGGCAATCGGATGGATGAAGTAGTCAAGATGTTCGCAAAGAATGACGGCAATCCAGACGTGGAGCCGTCAGAGTCGAGAGCCGATAACGAAGACGACTTTGAAGAGGATGACGAAGTTGAAACCTCAAACGTGCTTACTTCCTCCGATGACGATGAGGGAGTTATCGAAGAAGGCATGATCGTCGTTGAGGCAGTCCCTGTTCCAATCCCGGCCCCGAAGAAGGCCGCAAAAAAAGCTCCCGCAAAGAAAGCTGCCAAGAAGGCTCCCGCGAAGAAGGCAGCCGCGAAAAAAGCTCCCGCAAAAAAAGCTGCCAAGAAAGCTCCGGCGAAAAAAGCTGCGGCTAAGAAGGCTCCGAAGAAGGCAGCTGCGAAAAAAGTTGTGGCCAAAAAGGCCGCAAAGAAGTCCGCCGCTAAAAAGAAAACCACTGGCGCTAGGGGCGGAAAGGTCGTAGCCAAGAAGGCCGCGGCTGGCAAGCGCGTCAGCAAACCCACCAAACGAGGTAGGAAATTGGCCGTTAAGAAAGCAGCAAAGAAGGCGCCCGCCAAGAAGGCCGCAGCGAAGAAAGCTCCAGCCAAGAAGGCGGCAAAGAAGGCAGTTGCAAAGAAACCAGCAAAGAAAGCTGCCAAAAAGAAGTAACCATGCAACCGTAATTCAAGGCAAGCAAAAGAGCCCGGCTTCGCGCCGGGCTTTTTTGCGTCTGAACATCGATAGCAGGATCGTGGTTACTTCAATCCATCCGTCAGTTGTTTCAAGTGCCACCGCTGATGGCTCACATAGTCTTCGATCAGAAATTGCAGCGTCACAGGTGGCTCGCCACCCACAATGCAGCTTGTCTGAAGCCGGTCCTCGGGAATGTGATCTACAACCGCGATCAGAATCTCGTGTTCCGCCTCCCACCAACTCAGCAGTCTCTGCCAGGTGTGTTCCGAGTAACCGTGCGCCGCCACCCACGCATCTTGCGAATACTTTGGCCCTTTGTACTTGCGGTCGGTCGAGGCGCGTACAAATCTCTGCCGATTGTTTGCTGCTGAGTCGAGCATATGCCCAACGATCTGCTTTCTCGTCCACCCGCCCTCGCGCCACGGCACATCCGCAAGCTTGGGCGGTACTGAAATCAGAGCTTGATGCACCTCATCCAGATCCGCGCGAAACTGACGTGCAAATTCCATTGCCATGTAACCTCAACGATAGACCTTCGCGAAATACAAATCCGCTCGTGTCAACTGCGTGCTACTTCTTCTGTTCCGCAAGAGCCGCAAGCACTTCCTCGGAGTGGTGGGAAGGGTCAACCTTCGTCCAGACCTTCACAATCTTGCCATTGGGATCGATCAGGAACGTATTGCGATTGGCGATTGTCATAGTCCCAAAGTGACCCAGTGAACCGTACTCGTCCACTACCTTATGATCGGGATCGGCCAGCAGCCGGAAGGTCAGCCCTTCCTTCGTGCAAAACTGCTTGTGGCTGTCGGGAGTATCCACGCTCACTCCCACGATCACTGCATTTGCGGCATCAAACTTCGCCTGGTCACGTTGGAAATTGTGCGCCTCGATCGTGCAGCCCTGCGTCATGTCCTTGGGATAGAAGTACAGCACAACCCACTTGCCGTGAAAACTGTCCAGCGAAATCTGCGAGCCATCCTGCGAAGGTAAAGTAAAAGTAGGGGCAGTCTGCCCAACGTTAGGCATCGGCTGATCTGCCGCATGCACGGTAAGCAGTGAAACCGCGAGCGCAACCGCTGCGGCGATACCAAAAAGAATCGGCTTTTTCATTAACGACCTCCATTTGTGAGACGGGGAAAGGGCCGGGTGGACTCATTAATTCGATAACTCGTCCGCAATTTAGTATCCGCGCGGAACCGCCACAATGGCAATCCCCGCCTCCGCGGCGCGTTTCAATAGGGCTTCGCGGTCAAACAGCAGCGTTCGTCCCGCCTCGACAGACAGGCAGCTCGCACCCGCCTGAATCATCGTCTCCACCGTGCGAATCCCAATCACCGGAACATCAAATCGCATGTCCTGGTTAGGTTTCGCCACCTTCACCACCGTCAACCGGCGCTCGAGTGTCGACGCCTCTTCTTCAAGAGAGCCCATCAACTGTCCCGCGCGCTCGATGGCCGCATCCGTGCCTTCCATCGCCTCCACGGCGACACAAGCCTGCGCCGCTACCACCACCGTCTGACCAATATCGAACCCTGCCAGCGCCCTTGCCACGCCCATCCCGTACTCGATGTTCTTGCGCTCGTCCTCATCCGGAGCGCGACCACTCACAGCGCCTTCGGTCAGCACGCCCTCCTGCGCCAGCAGCGGTTCAAGAAACGCTGTCGAGCTGATCAACTCAATTCCTTCATCTCCCAGCACCTTCGCAACGGCTCCCAGCAACATATCGGTATTTCGCGTTCTCAGGTTCAGCAGCAGCTTGGCCAGCCGCCAATCCGGCCGAATGCTTGAGAAGATCTGCTTGTGCTTGACCTGCCCGGCCATGACCGCCGCCGTCACGCCTTCCTTGTGAAAGACCTCGATCAGCCGCGACAACTCACCCAGCGAAAGCCAGTGCACCGTAATGCACTCATCTGCCGCGGCACGGTCGTTAATCTCCGCGTCGGTCTCTTCGCGAATGGCTGCAACCGTCACGGCAAAGCCCTGCGCTCGCGCCGCATCCAGCAGCAGAAACGGAAATCGCCCATTCCCCGCAATCAGGCCCAATTTCATCGCCAATGGTCCCCCCTGCGATATCGCGCCCAATCGATGGAATAGTTTCAGTTGCAAAAGTGCGCGAGCACTTACTTGATCACGCCGCGGTGGCTCCGCTCAATGAACTCCGCAAGCAGCGCCGCGTCCTCACCCTCGAGCGCGCGAATCTTCTCCAGCGCCTGCGACGTATTCATCTTCGCCGCCAGCAGCAGACGAAACGCCTTCTGCAGCGTCTGCAGCCGCTCTGCCGAAAAACCCTTCCGCGTCAGCCCGATCTTGTTAATGCCGAATGCCTTGTTTTCGCGGCGCGCCGAGGTCAGCGAATAAGGCAGCACATCCTGCGTCACGATCGTTCCGCCACCAATAAACGCGTACTTGCCCACCGTGCAGTACTGGTGCACGGGGCTGAATGCGCCAACCGTCGCGTAATCCTCAATCGTCACATGCCCCGCCAGCGTAGCCGAGTTCGCCAGGATGCAGTGGTTGCCCACCATGCTGTCATGACCGATGTGCACAGCGGCCATCAGCAGATTGTTCGAGCCCACCCGCGTCATTCCGCCGCCCTTCACCGTACCGCGGCTGATCGTCACGTATTCCCGAATCGTGTTCTCGTCGCCGACTTCCGTCTCAGTCGGCTCACCGCCATACTTCAGATCCTGCGGCGACACTCCCACCGCGCAAAACGGGTGAAACACATTCCGCGCGCCGATCCGTGTATTTCCGTCCAGCACCACATGCGAAATCAGCCTGCAGTCTTCCCCCAGCACTACATCCGGTCCGATCGTTGAAAACGGCCCCACAATGCAGGAATCGGGAACCACCGCTCCCGGCGCCACCACCGCACTCGGATGAATGTTCACTCCGTCACCGCGACTGAATCCGCCTCGCCGTGCGCGCGTTTCTCGCGCTCTCGCGTCACCACTGCGCACGTTAACGTAGCCTGGCACGCCAACTTGCCATCGACAAACGCCTTCCCCTCGATGCGTCCCGCGCGCGTTTTAAACGACAGCACGTCCACCTCGATCCGCAGCTGATCGCCCGGCGTCACTGGCCGGCGAAACTTGGCCCGTTCAATCCCCGTGAACACCACCAGCTTTGTATCGCGATCTTCAATCTCAGCCAGCATGATGATTCCGCCGGCTTGCGCCATCGCCTCCACAACCAACACCCCGGGCATGATGGGATAGCCGGGAAAGTGCCCCTGAAAAAACGGCTCGTTAATCGTTACATTCTTGATCGCGACAAGGCGCTTCGTGGGCTCAAATTCGATAATCCTGTCGATGAGCAAAAAGGGGTAGCGGTGAGGGAGGAATTTCAGGATCTCCTGGATGTCGAACGTCATTCTCTGGCTCCAGATTGCATGCGAAATGCTGCGTCGCGCTCCTGAGGATTATATCGAAGCCAGTCGTTCCACTCTGCGGCTCTTTGATACGGCGAAGCTGAAGCCATCTTTCACTTCTTGATCTTCGCCGCCGCCGCATCCACGTCCCAGAAGTCCGGCGCCAGCGGCTGGTTATAGCTCACCTTATCGATATAGACCTGCCGCACCATCTCATCATTCCTCAGCCTCGTAACCGAAAACGGCGTGGGCAGCCCATCGATCAGGTGATAATCCGCGTACTCCTCGGCATCGAGGTTCTTGTCCTTATAAACCGGGTCGCGAAACTGATACGAGCGACGCAAGGGCAAATGCGTCTGCTTGTCCATCTGTATCGTGATGGCTTCATTCTGCGCCGAGATCAGGGTTACCTGCTCCGCCAGGTGCCGCTCCGCTAACCTTTGCCCTTCATAAACCAGGATCGTCTTCGGGTCCTTTAGCCATACTTTGATCGCCGTCTCCACCGAATGGTCGCGCCGTCGCAAAAAATCGTCTACCTGATCCTTCGGAAGCGCCTTCTTTCCGCGATAGGTAACTTCCCAACCTTCTCTGCCGAGGTAAAACTGCATGACGTCCCGATGCGGCGTGAATTCGATTCGGTCGTGGTCAGGCCATTCGTGATACTCGTAGAATTTCGTAGTACCGAGGTTAGGGTTGCCGTGGTAGAACGCCGCGATGTGCCCCTCTCTCACCTGGTTCTTCATGTTCAGCCACGCGTCGCCGCCGAGTGCCTGCACCATGGCGTCCAGCGCAGCGCGCGCCTGCTTCGTGTTCTTCACTTCCTCGGTATCGTAAGTCTGCTGCGTTTGCCCGGCAGGCGGAACGGCCAGCATCGTCATTGCCAGCACCACCACCAAAAATTTCAGCATTCACTCTCCTCTTGTCCCAATCCTCATTCATCTTGAATGAACAAAAATGTCCTGTCATCCTGAGCGGAGGTCGCCGCAGCGACCGGAGTCGAAGGACCTGCGGTTGCCTTTCTCATCACCCGTCATCACGTTAGCAGTATGTGCACCAAGACTGCGAAAGCACAATCCAAGCTAGCGGCTAGCAGCTCGAAGCTAGTAGCTGAGCGCTCACCCCGCCAGCACGGCTCCGCCATTCACGTTGAGCACTTCTCCACTGATAAACCCCGCCAATGGTGTGCACAGAAACAACACCGGTCCGGCAATCTCGCGCGGATTCCCGACCCTCCCCACCGGTATTCCACCAGCAATTCTCGGCCCCAGAGAAGGATCATCCAGCGCCGCCGCCGACATCTCTGTAGCCACCCACCCCGGAGCCACGCAATTTACGCGAAATCCTCTTGGCGCCAACTCACTCGACAGACTCTTTGTCAGACTGATCAACGCGCCTTTCGTCACGGCATAGTCCGCGTGGAGCGCTTCGCCGCGCTGCCCGGCCGTCGAGCTGATCAACACGATGTGCCCCTTTGCGCCGTCGGCACCAACCGGTGGCGGCCCCTGGAGTTCCATCTGCGTAACCGCCGCCTGCACCAGCCCAAATACCGAGTCCAGATTCACCGCCAATGTCCGCCGCCACTGATCCTCGGTCATCAGCTCAATCGGCACATCTCCCGACTCCCACACGCCGTGATTCGCTACCAGAATATCCAGGCGGCCAAACGCCTTCACCGCCGCGTTGACCAGCCCCCACCCTTCTTTGGGAGTGCTCAGTTCCTGCTCCAGAGCCACGCAACGAGCCGGTCCCCCGCACTGCGCCATCAGTGCAAGCGCCTGTTCCTTCGCCTGCCGATAGTTGAAAACCACCCTCGCGCCGGCCTCCGCGAACAGGCGCACAGTCTCCGCGCCAATCCCGCGCGATCCACCCGTAATCAGCGCAACCTTGCCATCCAATACCAGGGACACACCAGCCATACCGCAAAACTAAAGCATTTTGAGAAAAGATGTCGAGAGACGCGACTCCCATCATCAGGGCTGCGCTCAATCTCGCGCCAGAAGAGAATTCGATCGAGCTCCGTTCGGTTTTGCAGATTATTTGGCGTCGGGTGCCCCACATCTCGCTTTTGAGATGTGGGAAACTAAAAGCTGGAAGCTAGAAGCTAGAAGCCGGGTGCCCCAGGTCTCGCTTTTGAGACCTGGGAAACTAAAAACTGAAAACTAGAAGCTAGAACCTAAAGGACCGCCCTCAATATCCAATCGTGAACTGTGCCCGCTCATGCGCGGGCTTTTCCAACTCGTCCACAAGCGCGATCGCATAGTCCTCCAGCGAAATGCGACTCTCTCCCTTTTCGTTGGCAACAAGGTTTCGCCCACCAAGCCGGAACTTGCCAGTCCTTTGTCCCGGCTCGAAAAACGCCGCGGGGCTGAAATAGGTCCAGGTGATATCGGAAGCCTCCAGCAGCTTCAACGCTTTCGCGTGAGAAGTCGCGATTGGAATCCATGCTTCGGGAAGATGCCCCGAAGCCAGCAGCGACACACCCGGAGCAACCTCCAGCGAACCGGCGCCACCCACAACGATGAGGCGAGTCTTGCCAACCTTCCGCACCGCCGCAATCTCCCGCTCCGTTACCCCGATCAGTTGATCCGTATCGGTCTGCGGAGGAGCGTACGCGCTCACCACCGCATCTGCCCCTTTGATGACCTCTGCAATTTTGTCCACGTTGCTCAAATCATCCTGTCGGCTCTCGATGCCAGCAGGAACTTTGCTCGTGTCGCGCGCGATCGCGATAATACTGTGTCCTCGCGATTTCAGCTCACTCACAATGCGGCTACCTGCGTTGCCAGTTGCGCCATAAACAACAACCTTCATAAACATCTCCTTCGATCGCGGAAGTGCACCCGTTGTTTTGGATGCCATCGAAGAAGCAACGCTACAAAAACAGATTGTCGAGCCGAAACCGCCAAGAGAATCGCCGCCCCGCCTGCCCAGAGCGAAGTCGAAGGGCCTCGATTCTGAGACCCAGGAAACTAAAAGCTAGAAGCTAGGAGCTGCCTTCAGATCGCCCTGACCATTCGCACCGGCATATAGATAATGGCGCTCACCAGTTCCAGCACCCCGCCTACCGCAATGCCCAGAATCCGAAACGGCAGCAGCAGCAGCCACACAAATGGATAGGCGACCAGCGCAAGCAACGCCAGTGGCCAGCACAACACTAGAAGAATGCACCACAGCAAGAATTTCGCCATATTCTTAGCCCTCATCGCACGGTTCTGCGCGTCCACCGTGGCTTGTCACATGATACGGAGTTTCAGCAGTGAGAGTTCCCTGCCAATGAGCATATCGCCACCGGCTTCATCGCCGCTTAAGCATAGAAGATTAGCCTGGCCGAGTATTACCGTGGGCTACAGAAAGGACGTTCAAAATGAATTCAGACCGAAAGGGGATATGGCTTCTCATCGCCTCCCTTTGCCTCGCCGCTCCGTCCTTTGCCGCAGATCGAAAGGTCGCAAAATCCGACCTTCCCCCTGCTGTCGTAAAAACGGCTGAAGAACAAAGCAAGGGATCAAAAGTTACCGGGTATAGCGAAGAGCGCGAAAACGGCAAGCTGGAATACGAAGTGCAAATGACCACCGATGGCCACTCCAAAGACGTGACCATCGCCCCCGACGGGCAGCTCATTGAGATCGAGGAGCAGGTAGCTATGACCGCCCTCCCGACCGAAGTGAAAAGCGCGCTTCAAAGCAAAGCCGGACAAGGAAAGATCACCAAAATCGAGTCCCTGACCAAACATGGTGCGGTCGTCGCCTACGAGGCCCAGGTCGTCACCGCAGGTAAGCACTCCGAGATTCAGATTGGGACCAAACGGTCAAAAACTGGACCATGAGGAATAGTCCTTAGCCCCGCTCTAAAATCCAAATGGCCCGCGCCCGCCTTAGACCTGGCGGCTTGAAGTTCACCCGCGCTTTGCCTTTTCCCTTGCCTTCACCGTTTTCTTTCGCTCTCGAATCACCTTCGCCCGTTCCTTCTCGGGCATCGCCAACACCGTCTTTGTCCGCTTCGGCAGCTTGTCAAAGATCAAAGCGTGAGCCCGCCTCAGTTCGTCTTCATATTGACGCGCCCGCAGCACATCCCACCGCGTCCACAGTCACCCAGTGCACTTTGGCCAGATAAGGAGACCCCGAAATCCCTTCAATTTCCAGCAACTCGTGAAACCGCTCCGCCCCGCAGTGGAACGTCAGCACCCCAGTTCCCGTCCCATCCAGGTCCGTCATAGCAAACATCTTCCCGCCGATGTCGCGATCACCCGCCCAATACACCAGGTGATGTCCCCAGTTCACAGTCTCCGCCACATGCGGAAGCCCCATGCAGATCTCGCGAATTCGCTCGTTATCCATACCAGCCCAGTCTAAGTCGCAAGTTTTCGAAAAATTCTTCAAATTCCACTTGACGTCATACACTGTATATGACACAGTATGTGAAGTACAGTGTACGAGGCACAGCATGGCCCTCACCGAGAACGTCTTCGAAAACCTTCGGCTTGAACTCCGCCGCGGCTGTCTTACTCTCGCCGTGCTCGCGCAGCTCAGGCAGGAGCACTACGGCTACACGCTCCGCAAAGACCTCGCCGATCACGGCCTGGTCATCGACGAAAGCACCCTCTATCCACTGCTGCGACGCCTCGAAACCCAGGGCCTCCTCGCTAGCGAGTGGCGCGAAGAAGAGAAACGCAACAAGCGCTTCTATCGCCTCTCCCCCGAAGGCGAGCAAATCCTCACCCATTTGCTCCAGGAGTGGCAGGAGATCAACGCATCCATCAACCGAATCGTTTAGGTACATCGAATCCTGTTTCAAGTAAGGAAAACGCCATGGAACTTCTTGCCCGTTATCTCCAAGCCGTAAAAAAGTACTTGCCCCTCCGCCGGCAAGACGACATCATCGCTGAACTCCGCGCCAACATGGAGTCCCAGCTCGAAGACAAAGAGTCCGAGTTGGGCCGCCCTCTCACCCTCGGCGAGCAGGAAGACTGGCTGAGGCAATTCGGCCATCCCATCATGGTCGCGGCTCGCTATCAGCCACAGCAGTACCTCATCGGCCCTGCGATCTTCCCCGTGTACTGGTACGTCCTTCGCATGGCCTTTCTGTGGGCGACAGTTATTTACACCATCGTGAGCACCGTGCTCATCGTCTTCAATACCCCCAGCGGATCCTCCGTGTTGGCAGCGATGCTTCGCATACCCGGCGTACTCCTCTCCGTGGCCGCCTGGGTTACCGTTGTCTTCGTGGCTTTCGAGTTCATCTCAACTCACTTCCCAGACAAAGTCCCCTCCCTGGCAAGCCTCTCTGCCAAGTGGCATCCCAGTTCCTTGCCTCCCCTTGAAAAGCCGTCCGCCACCGGCAAGAGACCGCGCTCTTACAACCAGGCCGTGGCTGAGGTCGTGTTCGGATTTCTCTTCCTGGCCTGGCTGGTGCTCGTACCGCAAAATCCCTATTTGTTGTTCGGCCCCGGCGCCGCGTACATTCAAAGCGCGCCTTTCAAACTGGCGCCGGTGTGGATGGCATTCTTCTGGTGGATAGTAGTGCTCAACGTTGTGCAGTTGCTATGGCGCTGCATCATCCTTTGGCGCGGAACATGGCAGCAATCCCGTCGCCTGCAGGATACCGCCGTTAAGGCCCTTGGCATCGTACCCCTCCTCATGCTCATCACCGCGCGCGATCACGTCTATCTCTTGCTCAAGAACCCGGCAACGGACCAGCTCCGCTACGGCAACCTGGCCGACACAATCAACAAGAGCGTCTATCACGGCATGTCCGCCGTCTGCGTAATCGCGATTCTCAGCCTTGCGTGGGAGCTTTTTCAAGTTGTCCGCGATACTGATCGCCAGCGCGAAGCGGCTCGTTAGCCGCTTCGCACTTGCCCGCTTCAGCAAGCTCACCCGTGCGATCTGCCATCGTGGGACCTCGGTGTAAGATGAGGTCGGATTACGTATGCGACGCTTGGCGCTTTCTTCTGAAACCTTTCGTGTTCTTGCCCACGATCTCTCTGACTTAACATCGGACTACCTCGAAAAGCTTGCAGAGCTTCCGTCCTATCCTCCCGGCATCAGCGGCCAACAGACCGAGCATCTGTTCGGTGGCGATATTCCGCTCGATGGCATCGGGCCTGCCGCCCTCGATTCGTTGCCTGGCGTGTTTGAAAATTCGCGTCCGGCATCTCCTCGATTCTTCGGCTATGTGTTCGGATCTGGTGAGCCAGTAGCGGCACTCGGCGATTTTGCTGCGAGCGTGCTGCATCAGAATGCCGCGGCGTGGCGATCAGCGCCCGCTGCGATCACGATTGAACGCACTGTTCTGCGGTGGCTTGCGACGGCAGTCGGATGCCAGCGGATTCAGTGGAAGCCTCACCCTTGGCGGTTCTTCCGCGAATCTCATGGGTTTGTGCATGGCCCGCGAAGCCAAAGCTCCTGCGAATCAGACCGGCGTTCGAGGCGGTCTAGTCTACTGTTCCACTGAAGCCCACATGTCAATTGCCAAAGCCGCAGCCCTTCTCGGACTTGGCCACGACGCAGTTCGATTGATACCAGTGGACGAAGCATTCCGCATGCGAACGGAAGACCTCCAGCGGCAGATCGCTCAGGACCTGCACAATGGCAAGCTGCCAATTGCCGTCGTCGCAAGCGCGGGAACCACCGCCACCGGCAGCATCGACCCTCTCAACACAATCGCGGACATATGCCGGGAATTCGGGCTTTGGTTGCATATTGACGGCGCTTACGGTGCGGTCGCATCCCTGGCGATTCCCGATGCGTTTCGCGGACTGGAGCGCGCCGACTCGCTCTCCCTTGATCCGCACAAATGGCTCTATCAACCAACCGGATGCGGTTGCCTGCTCTACCGGGATCCGGCCGCAGCGCAGCGCGCTTTTTCGCACTCCGGAGAATATGCCCGCGCACTCTCCGACGATCCCATCGAAGGGTTTGCTTTCTTCGAAGAATCAATCGAGCTTTCACGACCCTTCCGCGCTCTCAAGCTCTGGCTCTCCCTGCGCTACCACGGGCTTCATGCATTCCAGGACTCAATCCGCGAAGACCTTCGGCTTGCGCAAATGCTCTCCAATGCGATTGACGCTGAGCCTGAATTGGAACGGCTTGCTCCCGTGGCTCTCAGCGCAGTCTGCTTTCGATATCTTGGCGGAGGACAGGATCGTGACGCACTCAATCGGTCGATCTTGGATCGAGTGGTGCGACGTGGCCGAGTCTATATTTCAAATGCTTCAATCGGCGGCGAGTTTGCTTTGCGAGCATGCATCGTAAATCACCGCTCAACTGAGGAGGATGTACGCCTTGTCGTGAGCGAAGTGCTCACCGCGGCCGATGAGCTTCGGGCATGAGTCATCCCGGCGAAGCTTTCCTCACTTCCGCTCCGCCGGGATCAAACTGACCGCACTGACGGCAAAATCAGTTCCTACATCTTCAATGACTGAACGTGAATCGTATCGCCCTGTTTCTCCCCGGTCACGCTTACACGAAGATGATCTTTCTTGGTGGAGCTCTGCAGCAGCTTCACCGCTTCAGCGTTGCCATTGGCGTCAAATTTGAGATAGTTCCCATCTTTGTCGACAATCCCGAAGCCGCTTTTGGCGCACGCCATGGCACAATCGCGCGTGTGGGAATCGGGATCGGCCTTGACCTTAGCCGCACACTGCGTGTCGACGATTGCAACGTTATTCCATGCTTCGGCGGCCGCAAACGCCGGCAAAGCCACCGCCAACATCATCACCGCGAAAATCCTTTTCATCATGAACTCCTCTTTTGGGTTGGATGTACTTCCATTGCAAATGGTTTAAGCAAGGTGCTGAAGTGCTTTCCTGTCGGAAATGCCCCGTTCTTGGCCGGCAGCATCCTCGGCCAGGCTCGATTCGCGCACCTCTGTAAGTTTGGCCAGCACAAACGCCCCGAGCGACAGTTCGATATCGCGCACCGCGATGTCGAGAAACAGCCCTTGAGCAACAAGGCTCGCAGCGATCGCCAGCAGCCACCCCATCACGATGTAAGCTGCATATCGCGTGAACCGGGTGAACATGAGCACGCCGGCAGCAATCTCCACCACACCCACGGTGTGCATAAACGTAGACGGTGTTAAGTGAAGCATCTGCGGAAGATGAGGATTCAGGTACATGTCCCAGTTGGTAAGCAGGTTGAAATATTTGTCGAGCCCGGCGAGCAGCGGGGCCAGTCCCAGCCCGACGCGCAGCGTCCACCAGGCGTGGTTGAGTCGGGGATCGGATCGCATGGTTACCTCCACTACTCAATGGAGCGTCGAGCAGCGCATCGGTTACATCGGATTCCCTGTAACCATTGAGAAGGTGGCCGATCTAATGATCAGAATGAGATGCGAAGGGAGAGACTTTGGCCAGCTTGCCAATGCTTGAAAAGGCCCGGATAGAGGGCTGGGCGGACGAGAAGATCGTTCATCGTGTCCTCGAGGGCGACCTGGTTCTCTTCGAACTCCTCATGCGCCGCCACAATCAACGCATCTATCGCGCAATTCGCAGTATCCTTCGCGACGACTCTGAAAGCGAAGACCTCATGCAGGAGACCTACGTCCGCGCCTACGAACATCTCGCGCAATTTGAAGGTCGCGCGCAATTCTCAACATGGCTTACTCGAATCGCCGTGAACGAAGCGCTCAAGCGACTCGCTGCCCGTGGAAAACTGGATCCGCTCGACGAGGAACTCTACGAGAGGGAGGATGAAGCCATGCCTGCGTTTCAGTCAAACTCGCCCGATCCAGAAGCTGCTGCATCGTGCAGCGAACTCCGAAGCCTCCTTGAAGAGGCAATCCTGACGCTTCCTCCTGCGTATCGCGCGGTCATCGTCCTGCGCGATGTCGAAGAGATGAGTACGGCAGAAACAGCCGAAGTACTTTCACTCACCGACACAAACGTAAAAGTCCGCCTGCATCGCGCCCACGAACTGTTGCGAGCGGAACTCTTCGCGCGGGCCGGAGCGAACTGCACCAACACATTCGTATTCCATGCGCCCCGGTGCGATAACGTCGTTCGTGCTGTCTTTGCAAGACTCAACGGCAACAACATGAGCTGACAATGTGGCTTCGTTGAACTGCGGCTGAATTCAACCGCTCGTACACGTCAGAACTTCGACTCAAACTCGATAAAACGCCGCTCCAACTCCCACTGTGCCGCCGCCTTCTCGCTTCCATCGAGATAACTCTTGCACTTTCCAGAAGGCTTGGCTCCGCCAATCACCTGCCCCTTGCAAGCTGAGGCTGCCGTCGCAAAGACGTCCGGCGCCGCCCAAAGGCTATCGCCCGGAAGGAAATTGTGCTCCATCCCCGTTCGGGCCATCTGCTTCAGGTCGGCATAGCGCAGGTGATAATCGTTCGCCGCCCGCACGTACTCATGGGTAAGATCGATGCGACTCACCCCCTGGTCATCCGTCGAAAGCGCCACCGGCACACGCGCACCGCGATAATACTGGAACGGATGCCTGTCGCCTGTGATCCCCAAAATCCCCTCGTTTGAACTAAGGTTGATCTCGACCATCACATGCTTCTGCGCCATCTCCTTCAGCAGCGCCGCGGCATCCTCCTCATACATCACGTCTACTCCATGACCGATGCGCTCCGCGTGCGCGATTTCGACTGCCTGCCGGACGTGAAACTTCATTCCCTCCGGCGGCACCATTCCCGGCGCCAATTCGCCTGCATGCAGCGTGATATGCACCTTTGGATAGAGCGAATGCAGATAGCCCACCATCCTCATCTGCAGCGCATAGTCCCGCATCGACACCATGTAGTCTTCCGGCTGCACAAAATTGATGCCCACCCAGTCATCCGAGCTCTGCTCAATCGCCTGCTGCACCGTCTCAAATCCCAACAAGGTTTGTGCGAACACCTGCTCCGGCGAAAATGCCCTCAGCACCTGGTAGATAAACCTTACCTGCACCTTGCAGCCAGCCGATGCCTCCGGCGTGCCACAATGCTGAATGCGATTGCGTGACGCGATCACGGTGCGCACATCTTCTCTGTCTGCTGGGATTTCGTCCCGCAATCCATGATCCAGAAGTGCCTGCCGCATCTGGGCCAAATCCGCATTCCAGCCTACTTCGCGCGCGATCCTCGCAGCATGGCCGAAAGACGGCGTCATCATCAGTTCGAGATATTGGTTATTTTCCGCTGCCGAACGCTGCGTAATCTCGTCGATCCACTGCCCCGTATGACTCTTATCAAGGCCAAACCGATCAAATGTGGAAAAGAACTGATCGTGCCCGCTATATCCAGACGTAGGCACGAAATTGCGCATTGAGAATCCGTCAATCACTCGATCGTAAAAATCCTGTTGCGCCGGCGTAAGACTGCTGCCGCCCAATGAACTCGCCGCAACCAGCGGAGAAGCACACGGCTCCTTGATCAACTCTCCTTTTTCGTTACGCGCGAACTTCGGCCCCACCGGATCGATGCACACTTTGTCTTCGCTTGCCACCCGAATCAGCGTCTCCGCGTAGACACCTGCCCCCAGGTGAAAGTGAAGGTCCGCACCCTTTGGAAACTCTGCCAGGAAAGCCTGAACCGCAAGTGGTCCTTCATGAACCGCCGCGTCATAGGCTCGCGCAGCTCGCCCCTCCGCGGAACTCCGGGTTCCCAACGACTCTGAGGTCTTGGTCGGGGTCTTCGCGGGCACTCTCTGCCCGGTCTCCGGTGCAGCCGACGTACTCTCCATGGTTCCAGAAGCGACCGCGAGCGGGCTAAAAATAACGGCCGCAAACGCAGCCACAATAAGGCGATCTCTAAGATGATCTGAATAGCGCATGATTGCTTTCCAGTGTAAAGTCTGCCGCTCATTTGTCGACAAGATACCGGAAAGCCTGGGGTTTGGCTCCCCCTAACAGAGTTGATATACTGTCAGAAGTCGTTGCAGCGCACGGTTCGTGGACACGCCCACTTTTCTCCGGCCCGCCGGATTCCGCGCAGAGATTTGCAACCATTAAGTCCACTGGCCAGGTAGCTCAGTGGTAGAGCGCGGCCCTGAAAAGGCCGGCGTCGGCGGTTCAATCCCGTCCCTGGCCACCACTCAAGTTCCAAGCCTTCTGGACCGTAATTCCAACTATGCGGTAATGCGAGGTTAGGACATAGAGCTGTCCCCCGTCCGTCAAGGACACTCCTTCCAAATTCAGCCGATATCCAGCCGTTTGGCCAATCATTGCCTGTTCTTACCAAAAAAATCCCAATCAAGATTTGCAGATAATTATCCCCGAATAGCGCACTATAGATTCTGACGGGTTGCGGGATAGCGCAGGAGCCGAGTTTTGTCACTTGCTCCAAAAGATGAAACACCCACCCCCCTAACCGGTGGTAACCACAAACGCAAAAAAGTTTGCAGATAATTATTCGCTTTTGTGAAACAAAGAAAAACACTGAGGAAACCGATGCGAATTCCGAGCAGAAGCTCGACCTCAGCCGCCTCAATTACTTTAAGAAGATGAAGGTTGCGGTTGTAACGGGTGCGGCACAAGGGATCGGTCGGCGCACAGCCGAGGTCCTGGCAAAAGCAGGCTATTCCTTGGCATTGCTCGATCTGAAGTCTTCCGAGGCTACCTTGGCCCAGGTGCGAGCTGCAGGTGCACAAGCCGAAGAATTCCTCGGCGATGTCTCCGACGAGAAGGTTGTCGCGAAAGCTGTCACAGGAGTGCGTGATCTTTGGGGCAGAGCCGATGTGCTGGTGAACAACGCCGGCATTAGTTTCATCGCGCCTGCAGAGGACGTCGAAGGCAAGGCCTTTCTGCGCGTGCTCGAGGTGAATCTGCTCGCGCCGTTTTTGCTGACGAAAGCCTTTGGGACGATCATGCTCGAGCAGAAGAGCGGAAGTATCGTCAACGTCGCTTCGATTGCAGGCCTGGTCGGCATCGCCGACCGCGCAGCCTACAACGCCTCGAAGCATGGGCTGATCGGGCTCACGCGCACCTTGGCCGCAGAGTGGGGCGGACGCGGAGTGCGGACCAATGCTGTGTGTCCGGGCTGGGTAAAGACGGAGATGGATTTGGCAGATCAGGCCGGCGGTGGCTATAACGACGCCGATATCGAAGGCGTGAACCCAATAGGCCGGTTTGCCACGCCTGACGATATTGCGCGCGCCATCCTCTTCCTTGCTGACCCACTGCAAAGTGGATTCATCAATGGCCATGCGTTAACTGTGGACGGTGGCTGGACTGTGGATGGCAGTTGGCAGAGCCTGAGAATGCGGAAAAGATAGCCGTGTGCCGGCACGATGTAGCGAGTCCCTCTAAATCTCGAATCAAGCAATGTGGAGAAAACGCTAAGTCGAGAACGTGCCACGAGTACTAACGGGGAATGTCATGTTCCTCGGCGTTTCCCCATATTGATCATTGTTCGAGCTATCTGCTAGCATCCGCATCCTAAGGGAATCGACCTCACACCGACTCACTTTCAAGCACTGCACGCTTTTTGTTTTTCTTTGGGCGACTGTGATGAAGAAGGTGGAATCATGAGCAAGAAGATTATTTTGTGTGCAGACGGCACTTGGAATACCCCGCACGGCCCATCGGAGCTGCCGGAAGACACAAATGTCCGAAAGCTTTATCTGCTCGTATCGGACGATCCATCGCAGTTGAAATACTACGATAGCGGAGTCGGCACAGACGGCACGCCCTTCGAGCATTTCTTCGGCGGTACGATGGGGCAGGGTCTCTTCGAGAAAGTCCAGGATGGCTACGAGTTTCTTTCCTTTGTGTGGGACCCGGGAGACCAGATTTATATCTTCGGTTTTAGCCGTGGTGCGTACACCGCGCGCAGCCTTGCCGGAATGATCGCCGGGTTTGGAGTTCCAACCAGGAATCTCGACAATCGAACCGTCAGGCGCATCTTTAGCGCGTATCGTCTCAGTGATCGCGCTCAACGTGCAAAGGCGAAGGTGGATCTCGCTGCAGAGTATGGCCTCACCAACGTGACTGTTCGCATGGTCGGAGTGTGGGACACGGTGGGGGCGCTTGGGATACCGGGGCATCTCTTTGGCAACTTTGACCAGGCAAAGTATGGCTTCCTCGATACGACGTTGAACCCCTGCATTGAAAATGCCTATCACGCAATTTCGATTGATGAGCGGCGCGCCTCATTTTCACCGACTCTATGGACCGCCCCAGACGGGAGTCCCCGCGCAAACGATTCGCAGTTGCAGCAGGTGTGGTTTCCTGGAGTGCACTGCGATGTCGGCGGAAGCTATGCAGAATGCCAGCTCTCCAACATCACACTCAGGTGGATGATCGACAACGCCAAGGCTTGTGGGCTCATATTTGACCAAAGCGCAGTGGATAAGTGTCTCGGTCCCAAGCCATTCAACCCGCTCGCTGACCCACACGATGAGTGGAAGTTCATCCCGTGGGGACTTGCTAAACAGCGCACGCTACCAGCCAATGCTGTTCTGTCGAATACAGTCAAGCTCCGCCTTGCGCGAATGCCACAATATCGGCCGGAGAACCTGATCAATCAGCCTGTTGATAGCTATCAGCAAATCACCGTCATTCCAGAAGACGAACTCGGATAGCCAACTCGACAGAAACAGGAAATTACCCGCCGTTCAAAAGCAGAAAAGGAGACCCCCGATGCCAAGACTCAAGGCTGCTCCCGCCCACACGATCCAACAGTACGGTTGGATTCCTGACCTCCCCGACCAGCGCGATTTTGTCTATGCAGCGCCCGCCCCCTTTCAGCGAAATCTTCCGTCCAAGGTCGATCTTTCCGGGAAATGTCCTCCCGTGTATGACCAGGGCCAGTTGGGTAGCTGCACAGCGAATGCCATCGGTGCAGCCATTGAGTTCGATCAAAAGAAGAAGTTCATTCCATCCCGCTTGTTCATCTATTACAACGAGCGTGTGATGGAAGGCACCATCGCCAGCGATTCCGGAGCGCAGATCCGCGATGGCATTAAGAGCGTCGCAACCCAGGGCGCGCCACCAGAAAAGGACTGGCCCTACGTGATCGCGAAGTTTAGTGAAAAGCCCCCGACAAAGGCCTTCACCGATGCAAAAGCAAACCTGGTGACACTCTACCAGCGACTGATCCAGGATCTCAGCACGATGAGGGGTTGCCTCGCCTCCGGTTACCCCTTTGTGTTTGGCTTCACTGTTTATGAATCCTTTGAAGGTAACAAAGTTGCGAAGACGGGAATCGTGCCCATGCCCCAATCGGATGAGAAAACTGTAGGAGGTCACGCTGTGATGGCAGTCGGCTATGACGACAGCACACGCCAGTTTCTCGTTCGAAATTCATGGGGCCCGAAGTGGGGCCTGAAGGGCTACTTCAAGATCCCCTATTCGTATCTCACATCTCCCCAGCTTGCATCTGATTTCTGGACTGTCCGTAGTGTCACAGAAGGCGCGAGCGCTGCAAAAACCAGAAGGAAGAAGAAGATGTAATTCAGTGCGCCGAAATTTGGCCACTAGCTTCGGGATAGTCTCGCGACTGCAGCGTCAACTGAGTTCTTCATCGATCCTGGCTGGTTCTTCAGTTCTCGTTGCAGAAGACGAAATTTCTCCAAGGCCTCTTGACGCTTCCCTGTAACTTCCAGCAGGTTCGCATAGACGAAGTCGTGAACCATGGTTTGAGCTTGCCCTTCTTGCGCCCTGTCATCCAGCCAGAGATAGGTCTTCCATGCCTCATCGGGAGAAACAGCAGAAAGAGATTCTGCGCGTTTTCCCTCATCGGTAATCCCTGGATTAAAGCAGTCGGCAAGGATGCGCGACTTGGATCCTTCGTCCAGTGCCTCGCCGGTTTTGCGCATGTCGTTTGCTGCTTTGACCAGCTCTGATCTTGCTCCCTTCTTTTCGAGATGAATGAGCGCGCCGAATTGTAGCTGTCTTACGAAAGGGCGTGCCCTGCCTGTCGAGACTGCAATGTTGAAATGCTGAATTGCTTCATTGAAGCTTTGACCGTTTTGCAGCATCCAGTTGCCCAACATTGCATGGGCATAGACATTCTGCGGATCGGCCGCCAGGGCAGCGCGGAAATTCTGCTGAGCGATAGAGTCGAATTCTCTGTACGCAATATGCTCGTTGAGCCAGTGGGTCCAACCAATGTGAGCCTGTACGTCTGCGGCCTCCGAGCCCTTCGATCGAATGAGACCAGCATTGAGGATGGCTAAAATCTGATCCAGAGCCGGCGCGGCAATTTCCGCTGCATTCTGGTCGGCGCGCGTAAGAACATGAAAGTCCTCTGCCCATAGCATCGCTGCATTCAATTGCTGATCCAATGCGGGGCGGTAAAGCGGATCGGCACTGAGAATGTCGGCATAGCTTTTGATCGACGCTTGATATTCGCCCTGCGTCGCCTGCGCTTCGGCCAGTGCCATCTTTGACTGCCGCTCCGTCTGCTTCTTGTGGTGGGTGATAAACCAGGTGACGCCTCCAGCAATACTGGCGAACAACCCAATGAGCGCGCTCGTGCTGCCGACCCAACTCATAAAGGTGGGCCATGCTTTTTTAGTGCTGAGTTCTTCTCTTTGTAGCTCTTTTTCCATAACGGTTTTCCGGATTCCAGTCTTTGAGTTTTACTTGGTTTCTAGCGTGGCCTTGCTCGCAGAATTATGGCAACCCCAACTCTCGAATCGCGAACAATCGAAACTCTTCAGAGTGAACGAGATCATGGGCAATCCAGTTGTCCTGCACAAGATTGACACGACACCAGCGCCGGAACAAGCATATCCACCACTCGGCATGCGGTGACACCCTGTTGTCGGGGAATCCAAGCTGCAGATTCGTATAGACCGTAAACATGAAATCTACGATCGAGACAGCAAATTGAGAGGCATACCGATCACTGTTTGGTGGATCTGTTGGCGCGATCCAGATTACCGAACGGATGCCGCTAGAGCCGGGAGAGTCTCCAGATTTCGTTCGCAGCGGTAGTTCACTGGTCATGCGCGGGTCATACAGCCGTTCCTCCAAGCCAAAAAGCTCCCTGCGCTCACGCATTTCTTTAAGAAGCCCTTCATACTGCTTCAGATTGTCGCCAAGGTGTTTCTCCATCTCCGGAGTCCGCGGGTACCAGATCGAGTGCATATGCTCGAATAACAATGGAATATCCGCTGCACTGCACAAGCTCGTTTTGAGCGGCGAAATCGCCGGACGAATCGTAGACATCGCTATATGGTGTCCCAGCCTTCGATAAGCCTCGAAGAGGGTTTCGGTAAACCACTGGTTCGACGTAGAGTCCTGCGGAAACGCTGCGCACTTTAGCTGGTGCGTGAGCAGGTCGGCGGGCTCATCCCCCACCAGTGAGGTTTTCATATAAACAATCACGCCCTTGTAGTCATCGTCTCGAACGTCTCCCAGGCACTCACACGCCATCGACACCTCGGGCGCGGCTTCCTCTCCGCGCGGGGGAGGGTATCGGATAGTTCCAACCACGCAGTGGGCCTTGCTGTACTCTGTTTCGGCCTGCCTTCGCAATGGCCGCAAATCCAGGTCAATCTCCGCACCAAAATCTGCCCTGCATTTCGTGATTGCGGCCCCCATCCCTTCGAACTTCATTTCAGGATCGACTTCCGCATCGCTGACAATAATGTAAGTGCATCTCCGCCGAACCAGTTCATACAGCCCCATGTTTTCAAAGTGTCCCCCATCGCTCAGGTTCATATACTTGGTGCCGTCGCCCACCATTCCAAACAGCTCTTTAAAAAGATGAAGAAGTGGGAAGCGAGGCGTCGAGCGATAAGCCGCCGGCCAGGCATCCATCTTGCGCGTATTTGAAATCCACCACCCCAGCCGAACGTTAAAGAAGGTCATCAGAAACGCAAGAGCCGGATTGCTGTTATATCCCTGGTTGGGATTCAGCGCCGCTCCCGAAATGGCGACAGCGGAATCGAGAAAAACTCCGCCTTTGCGATAGGCATATTCGTCGGTCGGAACAAAGCCGTTGAAGCTGACATCGCTGCCCACCTTACCATCGGTCCATGACACGCTGTATCCCGAGTGCAGGGGCGTAAAGGCAAAACTTGTTCCTTTCCGCTCCTGTGTCGCGAGATCTGCTCCGGTTGTCAGGTTGAGCGTTGCGCAAAATATTGGGAACGGTCCTTCATACTTCCCCTCTTCCCCTGTCGCTTTGCGATAACCGACGGGAAGCAAATCTCCCACGCGCGGCGGATAGGCCTTCTTCCCACCATCCGCGCCGGTTACCTGGCTTCGGTCGTCAAACCCGGTGAAGGGGTCCGCCTGCCGCTTCCCTGGCACGGTCGCTCCCAAATAGCATCGCGACAATCGATTCTTGTAAAAATCATGCATCGAAAATTCATTAATGTCTGCCCTCCAACCCAGCAGCCACGCCACCGACAGCACGCAAAGCAAACAAAGGCTATCGGCAATGAGGAACTCCCTCGGCGTTGGAATATCGACCGCCGTACGATCAAGTTGGCAGGGACCGCTTGAGACAACGCAAAGCTCAGACTGTTGTACTACCCGTGCGGCCCGGTCGACCGCTACCGAAGATCCAAAGGAAAGCATCAAAAGCAAACTGGCGATGGCCACGGGAGCCGCGATGAATGCCAATATATCCATCGGTTTCAAGTTGAAAAAGCCGGAGTCAATCGGCTTTCCATCTGATTTGGCACTCCACCCGGCAAAAATCGTGGCTCCATGCGAAACCAAGAATGCCATCAGCGTAGACCAGACCCATGGCGCCCCTTTGTGGTGAATGTAATATCCGACGTATGGACCTAATAGAACCAGGCTGACAATTCCAGCCCAAAGAAGCGCGTAGAGCAACGACCACGCGCGCAATCGCGCTAGCCACTCCCGCCGCATACTCCAATAAGAACGGCCTAACAACCCCACAGTCAGTTCAATTGCAACATAAGGCACGCCCAGCAAGAGCCCCGGCAGTATCGCTAGACGTATTCGCCAGGCATCAATTGCAACTGAGACTGCGCTGCTCTTTCCCGCTAACTTTGCTTGGGCCCATCCGCCGAGTTCCACTGCGCCCAACTCGGTCGCCTTCATAATTGCCCAACCCAACGCCAACGCAACCAGGGTCGACACCACTCCTCCCGCGGCAAATCCAACCCACGTTCCGGCCTTTCCCAACCAGTCGGCGTCGGGATACAGAATGGCGCGCGCTCGACACGCGCCACCCAAAAAGATCACAGCCTCAGCCGTCAACAAAATCAATATCGAGAAAAAGGCAATTGGCAACCAGAATGGCAGAGTCGCGTGTGCCGAAGGCATCTGCACCCAAT
This sequence comes from uncultured Acidobacteriaceae bacterium, assembly GCA_963737915.1. Taxonomy (GTDB): domain Bacteria; phylum Acidobacteriota; class Terriglobia; order Terriglobales; family Acidobacteriaceae; genus Telmatobacter. The sequence goes on from CAVTUP010000021.1 coordinate 131,775, forward strand.
AACTCAACCATATGGAGCAACCCAGCCATGGAAGAATCACCCATTTCACGACCGCCCCATTCGTGAGCAGGCTCTCCGTACGCACGTCCGCCTTCTCCGCTCTTCGTTCTTGCAGGTAAAGATTCTTGCTGAATACGTACACCGACCCCAGCGCGTAGACCGAAAATATCAAGCCCGAAATCCACCATCCTCGTATTCCTAAGACAACACCTTCCTTCAGGCCGGGATGCCAACCCTTGATCGACTGCGGCACCAGCAGATCGATGAGAAAGAAGCTGGCAGCAAATGCCATCAAGATAGGCACCTGATTCAGAATCGTGTTTCTAAGCCAAATCGCCACCGCCGTCCACGTGTCCGTGGACAAAATTCCCCGCGACGGAGTCAGGTAGCTCGAATACTGCTTCAACCACTGGATCGGCTCGGGAGCTCTTGGCAGGCATCCCGGCTCCGCTTGCGGAATCAACTCTTCAATGACCGTGGACTGTTTGCCATTCCGCAGAATCCATCCTGCAAGAAATTCGTGGATATATCCGCCGCCTGAAACGGAGGAAAGATAATCAATGCTCGGCAGTAATCCCAACTGCGCCAACCCTTGAAGTACTCCAAGGTTGAAAGTCGCGCTGCGAATTCCACCCCCTGAAAAACAAACCCCCACTGATCGCTTCTCGGCGACAATCCTGTAAATGTCTCCGCTCTTCGGGTCGCCATTCCATACTCCCCTGGCCTGCATTTCCTGTTCAACAAGCCACTTGCTGGGAGAGAAATATGTTCTTGCCGCCAATTGTTGCTGCAGCTTCGGACTTGAAGGAAGTCCCTTCAACAGGTCGTCCTTCGAATACTGGCGATCCCCGATTTCTAACTTTGAGGGAAAGATCTTGCCCACTAATTCCTCAAGCTTAGATATTTCCGGACTGCGGTGGTACCTTCGTGCGACCTGTGATCTGAATTCCTCATCGTGTTCTAGAGTCTTCCGCAGTGCGCCTTCGTCAAAGAATCGGCCTTTGATCGCTACGTTTTCCGGGAATGCTATCTCAACGAGTCGTTGGCAATAAAGTTCAGAAAGCCATTTGCTCCGCGGAAAATTGCACGCATTCCCAACCTGCTCCTGGAAGTGACGGTCCCCTTCCCGCAGCGCATACAACAGTTCCACTTGGTTTCTGAATTTCTTGGATCCGACTCGGATTTCGCCTTGCTTCTGACCCTGCTTTTTTTGAAAGGCAACTTCGGTAAGCCTGTCTAGGTACAGCTCGTTCGAAGCGTAGTGCAATTTCTCCGCCAGATGCCTTTGTAGTTCCGAAGAGCTCAGCAGCTCTTGATATAACGTTCGATGTTCATACTGGGTGCCCTTAATTTCAATCGCAGCCGGAAAAGTTGCCTCGATCAATTGAGGAACTGTGGATTCGGTTGGATCATAACCGTACTTCCTTGCAACTCGAGATCTAAGTCTCCAATCATTCGGCAGCGCTGCGCGCAGTTCCTCCTCGCCGTAGGAGGCACTTCCAATCCACACCTTCGATGGAAAGGCAACTTCAACCAGGCGTTCACAGTAAAGATGGTTCGAGGTTTTCCCCGTTGCAACCTCAGGTCCCTCACTCATCGCAGCTCCATTCTCTACCTGATCCGATCGCCCGATCATTTGCGGGTCTATTCGTTAGAGATTTCCCTTCGCGTCAGAAGTCGGCTGCGCCGGCATCGAGCGAAACTGCTCCTTGATGATCAGACACTTCGCTTCCGATCTATGCAGAGTGCAATCAGCGAGAGCGCAATTCTCGCAAGCCACACCGGGCCGACAAGCATGCCATCCACAAGGTTCGCGACTTCCGATCTCACCGGCTAAGCAAAGTGCGGAAATAGTCGTTCAATAGCCGATCGTTGGGATCGTACCGCTTGCGAGTATCGGCAAGAGTCTTCAGCCTGTCGCCAAAAGCACCTTGAACGATGGCGGCTGTCAGCCCCGGAGTTTGATTCAACAGCGGCTTCCCGCCAAGATCGACGCAAAATTGGTTGTATGCCACAAGAAAGTCTTCCCAGCCTGGGTTCGCGGTCGATACGGGATCGAGCGTCATTACCGTCTCATCGTAGGAATAAGACAGCAGCGCTTTTTGGTCCTGAGCGATTCGGTAGCCGACATAAAGGAGATTTGAGCGGTAACCCTTCTCCTTGTAGTAGTCGTTGCAGAATTTGTAGAAGCTGGTAAGCGCGTCCGGGAATTTGTCTTCAGGAAAGGCAAAGAGGCTAAAGGTGTAGCGACTGTCATCCGAAACCGGAGGATAGTCAATGATCTGATCCCCCGGAATGGTGTAGTCGCTTGAAACGATGTTTTCTAATTGCAACCGCCACGCGGCATTAAATGCATCGATAATGCCATACCGTATTGACGCGTTCGACACGTTCTTCTCGACATCGTGTCCGAACTTAGGGCCGGACTTTCCCCAAATATGATTTCTCAATGCCCATGCTGCGTGGTTTGGCTCTCCCTTCGCCTCCGGATTGTACTTCCGGAATTCGACAGTGATCTTGTTATCGAAGGGGAACATGTAATACATCACCGAGTAACCGAGCGCCTTGATCTCCGGCAAAGACGCAATGAACTCTGATGGACTATAGGTCTTGTGGTGCACATGCATCGGAGTCAGCGGCTTAATCTTGTACGTCACCTCGTAGATGATTCCAAATAGTCCGTAGCTCGATCGCACTATCTGCATCAAATCTGGATTCGTCTCTTCAGAGACTTCCAGAAGATCGCCGCTGGGTAGCACCATCTTGACGCCTGTCACGTACGACCCAACCTGTCCGAATTCGCCGTCAAATGACGCATCTTTAGTCCCCGCGCAGGATGCGCTGCCGGCCGAAAGACTGCCGATCTCGGTGTTCACGTAGAACTGCATCTTCTTCGCCTCGAGCGCCTTCGCCATCTCGAGATGCACAGCGCCAGCTTCCACGGTCAGGCGTTCTTGTCCGATACTCAATATCCGGTTCATCTTCATCCGGATAAGCGTGCCGCCCTCTGCGACACCGCATGGAGCCGTTGAATGATTGGATCCAACGGCACGAACAGGTGATGGATACTTCGCCGAATCCTTAAGGACCGCAACAATGTCGGCAACTGAGTTGGCATCTACGATCACGCGGGGATGCGAAACAATGTTTCCAAACCAGTTCGTTACAGAATTTGTCGCCATATTTCTCCTCATTTGGCTGACGAAAGAAACCTCAAACGCGGGTCAGGAGCAGGACGCCACACTGCGGTCGATTACAGACAAATACTTGTGCTCCGTACCTGACCTAACTTGAATAGTGCACGGCACTCGAAAAGCGTTTCATTGCGGCCGCCTCAACCATCATTGTCATTGTTGCTTCGAAAAGGAATCATCACCTTCGGCTCCAGGCCGCGGCTTCCACGCCAGGGTGTAGTATTTGCCTCGGTCGCGCGCCCAGGGATCGAAAGCATTGACAACCGTCTTGAGTTCCGGCGAAAGCTCCGGGATGTTCCGCATCAACATGCGCTTCATTGGAGATACAGGCTGCTGATGTCCATTAGGAGTTCCAACTTCCATTTGCGCCGGTCCCGGGCCATTGTTGTTGACCCAGTTAACGCCGAGCGTGGAGTAAAACTCCGGACGGAAGCAAGATGTAAAGAAGCGATCGCTGAAGAGTCTGCGGGAAGCGTTCAGAATGAACACAACAAATTGAGTTTCGGAAATGGCGAACCCGTGCGGACGCTTGTACTCCGCCAGGTATCCAACCGCTGTGTCAACATCTTCAATGTTGTCGACGAGAGTGCCGTTCGCATGACCGAGGCAGTCATTTATCGGCGAGCCGTCCTGATTCACTTGCGCATCTGTGATCACTTTTGACGCATCGCAGACATGCTGGCCATAAACCTCACGCAAAGTCTGAACAGCGTGCTCCTGCTCCATGCGAGCGGATGAGCCTGCGGGAACAGACGGGTCCATGAAATCGTCAAAGCTGGTTAGCTGGCGAAGGCCGTACTGCCGACGGAATTCATTGAAGCGCGGAACCCCGTGCTCCCTGTCGCGAATGATGTCGAGTGCCACCACATCAATTTGCTGCGTCTTGCTGTCGAGCCTTCCAATTTTGAGGTTTTGTAGAAAGAGTGGAGAGTTGTTGAGCGTAAGAAGCCCCAGCCTCTGGCGGCCCAATGTCAGTCCCCAGTTCGCGAGGCCCATCGAATGGGTGAAATCTGTCGCCTTAGCCTGAAAAGTTTCAACGACAGAAATGCGCTTAACGATCTTGTTCGGATCGGCACTGAGGTCCCGGTATTCCAATAGGTCGGGAACAAGCGGATGCAGGCGGTAAACGGATACGAATTCTTCAGGAAAATTGAACGGTGATCCGAAATGATTTACGCCTCCGTTGGTGTATTTCGGATTCGTGATGTCATATCCATTAACCTTGCTGCCAAGACCGAAGATCCCCGGTCCCGACGCAAATACCGAATACGCTTCCGTTGCCTTCGTCGGGTCCGTGGACTTACCGAAATTCTTGGCGACAATATCGCTCAATGCCTTCGATAAAAGCCCGCTATTGGCGCCCAGCAATCCATTCCAGTTGCCATTCATCCCCAGGTTGAGTGGCTCGTTGTAGAGCAGTTGGGGAGTCCATTCGATGGTATGAATCTTGGCAATCTCGGCAGCGACAACCAGTCGAGCGATTTCGAAGAGTTGGTCCGGGGTTACATCGCGATAGTGCATGACCTGCTTCGGCTGCGAAGGATCGCGGAGACCGCAGTCTGCGTTAGGAGTCTTCGCAGCAATCCGCCGAAACTCGGCTACAAACGAATTATGCTCGCGCGCAAAAAGGTTATGCAGAAAACTTAGACCAACTGTCCAATTGTCCGGAAATCCAGCTGCTTCCTGTCCAGCCCACTCGGGATTGATCGGGTCGCTTGGACTAAGTACAGACAGATATCCAGGCCCCGCTTGGCCAGCCACCGGAACGAGAAGAAGCTTCGCCGCATCCGTTGGATCGCGCTTAACCCTCTGCCGTGACCTGTCATCGAAACCATACAACTGTGAGGCATCCCACCATGCAGTGTTGGTATTCCGCATCGTCTTCGGCGCCCGGGCCAAATGCTCTTGTCCCCCAGACGAGAAAGTCTCAGGCGCCGAGTCCTGGGCAACGTACCCCTTGTCTATCCTGTCATCCGGTCGGCACCCTAACTTTGCAATGTCCTCAGGAGTTAGCGGCTGTTCAACGTTATTGACTAACTTCGTTTCACAACCAACTTTCATGTATTCCGCCTGATTGTGTCCCTCTTCGAGATGAGAGAACCAATCGTGCGTCATGAACTGAATCCAATATGCCGCGAGCACATTAAAGAAAGGTGCCTTCTGGTAATCGCAGTTGGCATCTTTCGAATCGCCCGGGAGGCCATATCCTTCAAGACATTTTGCCGGGTCCGATTGAACTCGCGTGAATAGCCGACGGCTGATGACCTGCGGATCGGGCGCCATAAGCGACAGCCGATTCCCGTGCCGATTACGCGTTAGGTCGTTCAATCCAAGATCGGGAAACGAAGTTTCAAACTCCACGTTTCGTGCAAATAGCATCCCCGATGAGCCCATCGCAGGATTCACAATGTCATTGCAAACGCCCGTCTCAGTGCGCCAGCGAATCAAGTCACCTTTGCAGACCTGTGCTCCATCGCCACCGACCTCCTTGTACAAGGGGTTTGTCGGCTGCAAGCGCATCTCGGGCCAGATCTTGAGAGCTGGTCCCGCAACTCCATTTCGTCCCAACACAAAGTCTGAATAGGTTCCCGAATTCTCGAAGAGATTGAACTTGATCAGTTCGACCCTCTGCAGTTCCAGGTCTACCAGGGCCCCCGCAACGCCGCGGTGTGCGGGAAGTTTCGTTGAGATAAACCCGGTTGGCAGTGACGTAACGTCGCCGGTGCCCCAATAACTGGACCAGTCTACCCACGGTGTTCCGCGAAACTGAGCGGCTTGTTCGCCTCCACGGCAAAGAGCAGTAGCCTCCGAAATTTTCCCCTGAAATCGAAGACTGCGTGCATTGGGAATCTTCAGCACACCAAGTTCATCAACCACCATCTGGGCACAGGCCAGCAGGGCCTTCGCTTCCTCCTGCTTCGGAGATGTCGATTGAGACGAAGTTTGGCCGGATACCGGGATCGCCGGAACAAGGAGGAGGCATGAAGCTAAAAATAAGGCCGACGTAAGAGTGTGCGATTTCATAACTCCTCCGATGTACCTCAGCTGTATCCCTGAAGAATCATCTGGGCACGCGGTCTTTCTTAAAGGCAGAAAGTAAACAAACGATGTCTACTTCACTCCACCCTGCTCGATACACCACGAGTCATGTGAACCGTTTCCAGAATCAGCCAGACCTCGAGGAAGGAGGTACAAGAGACAGCGTTTCTTCAAGATGTGGCACCGTATCACAGGGGAAAAACCTTCGGCGATGCCCATCTCGGGCAGAGCCCCAACAACGGCAGAACTGGTTGACGTTCTTAGAGGTCTCAGGTTACGACGTTACCGACCGCAAAGTGCAATTCTGGAATCATGCATCCTCGCGTTACCGTATCCCGAGGCTAAGCGCTTGCTTGCGACAGATCAGGAAATCTTGCTCAGTCGAAAAGGCTCTGGGACGGCATCTAAGAATTTGTCAAGGCCTGTCAAAATTGTCAAGACTTATTTGCCTGAACCAAATCATAAGTATCATGCTGCGTAATATTTCTGCGTCGACTTGCTAGGTAGATGCCGCAAGTCTCTTCGTCTTCCAACAGCCGCGGTTAGCCGCTGGTACAAGCTCTCTGCCAAATACCATCCATCAATGCCGGGACCCATTGTTCCGCGGGACATTGACTCCAGGTCTTTCTGAGAAACACCAGATCCTCGTCGGGTGACTTGGCATTCGCAGTTTGGAGATCGAAGACAACGAGCGTACTAGGCTCAAGTCCGCGATTCGAGTTATCTTGACCTACTGGCTGTCGGATCACGCTGGCCGGCGCGAACAAACAACGGCTCCGAGCCAATTGAGGAGATAGTGTGTTGCGAATCGACGGATCCCCATACATCTCGCGCATCGCATTCACGCCGCTCACGATATTGTGAAGCGCGATACCGATTGCATGCACGGCCGCGAGATCCCCTCCAACCATATCCGAAAGCAGTTTCTTCGCCTTATCAACTTGTTTTGTTACAGCCCACCATGCAAGCAATGCCGGATTCATCGTGCGCGGCGCCTTATCAAGCAGCACCGCAGCGTCCCAACTGGCTGATGTCGCCTTGAAATTGGAAACAAATAAGGAACCGACCACCTGCTGTACAAGTGGTCCGCACGATCCGGCCTGCCCCGCGCCTCGTACATAGGCCGCGAGTTCCTCAAGCTGAACCGGACCGGCTGAAAGGTCCGCGGCGAGCGCACTCAGACGCTTCCAGAGAGCAGCTTGAGCCTCCGCGCGGCCCTCGCCACACCTCGGCGTAACCGTTGGGAAAGAAATTCCATCGACTTGGAGAGTCTCTTGCACTTGTTTGAGAATGTGCCCATTCACGGGGAGAGAGCGATCCGAGTACTCACGATCCAGATTGAGGTCTTGAGCAAATGACTTGATCTCCGCGGCGTCGTCTGAGCGAACAATATCCACGACCCCGGGTATACGAATTCTTTTCATGTGACCTCCTGAGAAGTCTTCGGCTTTCGGCGCGCACGGGCGCTGGCTATTTGCGTCCGAGTTTTGTCAGATAGCGCAATGCACTCAGACTGGGAAGGAAGAAATAGGCGCCGCCGCGCACGGTCACAAACTGAGGCATGTCTCCAATATGCACGCGAGCACCGGATTCCTGCGGTAGTGAGAAAGTGTTGGTGAACTGGCATCCTGCAACTGCTTCGCGATTGCCCAGCAGAGGATCGCTCTCTTCCGTCAGCGCATCGAATTTCGTGCCCATCACCCATGCGTTCTGTACAAACTCAAACTGTCGCAAGATATTCGCCACGACGCAAATGAAATGGATTCCGTGTTCTCCGCTGTCGGGGCCATCCGCCACAGCTTGTTCTGGACTGAGCCCAGTTCCATATTCCCGACCGCGCCGAAGCATTCGGTGAAACCGCGTCGACGCAATCACATCATCGCGATACTTTGCATTGCCGAAGCCGAGCATATGAAGCAATCGACCGATCAACCCGCTCGAAGCCGGAAGGTCTGCATTGCGCGGATTCGCACGGCGAACGTGCGCGCCAAACGGACAGCGAATGCCCTCGTTGTCTGAGTCATAGGTGAATTGATTCTGGGGTGCTGACTTCGAATCGATTCCTGCAATGAGTTCGGATTGCACAGGCACCAGGGGAGCGCCATCCATCCGACGACCTACCATCGATTCGGCAAATTGCAGTCTGGCCTGCGGATTGGAATGTGTCTGCTTATCGAGAAAGCGCCAGAAGCCTCTGACGTCCTGCTGCAACTGCCTGAAGACCAGGTACGTGCCGTTGCGTCCCAGGTCTCGTTTACCTGGCTGATCTTCTGCGAATGGGAGCCCTGAGTTTCCAGGCTCGTCCGCCAACAAGGGGCGAGCCGTGTACTTGCCGTATTCGTTCGGGTAGCCGAGCAGGAATTCGCCAAGCGCGAGAAGGTTCCCGTACTCGAGTTCATCGCCTGCGATTCTACGTTGACGTGTCCAATCAAGCGCAGGCTGGCTGATGCCGTCATTGAATCCGAAGGGCTCCGCACCTTGCAGATTCGACGTAGTCAAACAATCCAATGCGTCAAATGCAGAATTCCATTCCGTGCTTTGAATACTTCGCGTGAGCTTGTCCAGTTGACCCGGTTGCGCATAAAGCATCATCAGCATATGAGGAACATTTCTCGCGCTTCCCCATTTCCACCATTCAGGCGAATTGGTACCAACATCCCCCAGTCTGCGCGATCGGCTCGCCTCTCCAGCCATGCCAGAGAGAAACTCCGCAGAAAATTCCGCAATCACGTCTCCGGCAACGCCCAGCGCTTCCAGGCCCTCACGCGTAAAGGCCACCTGTAGAGCTGAGAGTGGCGGCGTGCTCAGCTTTTCTGCAGTCGTCACCGGAGCCGTTCCCAGCCAGGCGCGCGCGGCGGCTACGTCACGGATTTTCAACAACCAGAAGGACGCATCCTTCAAGGGACCAAATCCAAAACGCACAATCCCTTGAATGTCCGTCACGTCCACCGATGCGCTGCTCATATCGCCTCTATCCACAACGTCCTAAATGAGCCGAAGCCAATCTTGTATCTCGGAAACTGTCATCCTTGCCTTTTCCAGTCCCTCGCGGATCTGGGCATTCCGCCATTTATCGAGCGCCGTCAATCCTGGGATTGCGTTATACCAGACTTGCGTTGGCATCTGGTGGCGACGCAGGTAGTTCTTGAATGTCTGTTCATCTTTGGCTCCATCCAGAACGAGCCAATTGGTGGTGGGATATCCGACTCCATTGCTGAACACGACGTTCAGTCCAAAGGCAACCTTGTTGATAAAGTCGTCCATGTAGGCTTCAAGACTCCCATCGTAGTTGCTTGTGAATATCACCCTCCGCTTGTCATCGAGAAACACCCACCGTGCAAATTGAATGGAAGTCACACGGGCAAGCCGTCCGCGATTGAAAATATGCCTCGCCGTATAGTCGATAGCTGCGAGCACAAAGATCATGGTCACGCGACGAAACAGGCCGGGCTTCAGGCTCCCCATGGCACTAAATTGGTTGGTGACATCGTGATCCTCCAACGATGCGAGTAGTTTTCGCGTGATCAGCATTCACCCGAGGAGCCACCTCAGGATCGGACCGCTCACTCCTGCGGAGTTCAATCAGGAAGAACGGCAGGACGAGAAGCAAGATCGGCGACATGATGAGCAAAAGAACCGGCATCCCCAGAAGATGAAGAAGATTGCGAATCTGCCATCCAAATGGCGTTGCCGACTCAGGTGTCAATCGAATGCGTCCCGATCGCACCTCGTCTGCGACAAAGCCCTTCAACGTCTCGCGCACTTGTATTGGCTGCATTCCCTGCAGTGACTCAGAATTCTGGTTGAGAAACTTCTCGAGGCACTGACGTAACGCCTCTTCTTCTCTTGCCTGCCGCACGGTTCGCCCCATCCAATTTATATAGTTGGCAGAGGGCGACAAATTGCGAGCCTTCATCCAAGCCAACAGATCAGAATCGGACCTGAATCCATCACAGCAATTGAATAGCCGCCGCAGGCCGTCCCCAGCTCGCTTCACAATCTGTTCGAGCAATTCCTCAGCCGGTCCATCACAGTCTCCAAGAAATGCCAGATATGTCGGATAGTCCACTCGTGGCATCCCGTATACCGTGATATCGCCCATGGTCTGATCCTCAAGGATCAGGATTCGCGCGAAGTGAATCTGGTCGAATTGCGCAAAGGGTACATGCGCGTTCATGGGATTCAAGCGGCCCGGCTCGTAATTCATTTCGGCGAGCAACCGCCGAAGGTCCGCTTCGCGTGACGGCGTGATCGGTGCCAGGATCATGAAGGTGGACTGAGGTGTCATCGATGGCTACTCAAAGACCTCGTCGCCCGTTGGCTCATAGTGAGGTGTCGCGTTCAAATTGTGTCGTAACGTTGCGAGTGTCCAATACATGCGTCTTCGCGCGCGATTTTGATTCCCCAGCGGCCGGTGCTCAGCGATGCAGTGCCATGGATTGTAAGAAAGCTTCTTGGCGAAATCCAACTGCGCAGGAGAATCGAACTTCTGTCGCGGAATGCGCAACGTTGCCGCTGAAATGCGCGGCGAGAGCTTTTCAGGCCACAGCACCGCGTTGTTTTCCAGCGGCATCAAGTGCGAGTCTCTTTGCAGTTGCAGTCGAATATCGAGCTCGACATCCCCTGAATTCAACGCAGCTACCATCGAGTCACGCAGGTAATCGTCAGGAGGCCGAAACGGCAATCGAGGAATTCGTGTGCGGCGCTGCGTCTTGGGCCAAACTGAATACTGCATAGCCTGTCCCTCCCCAAGCAAATACGGAACGCAGCTGAAATACGGTGCTTCAAATGGGCTGCTCTGTGTCTTGATCCAAAGCGATTGCATGATGAGGTCTAAGACGTGATGCCGATGAAGGTTCAGAAAATAGAAGATCTGAGCGTTCTTCAGGCTCTCCATCTGCAACTGCGCGTTCGCCTTCACGTCCGGCGTCACAAATGTCGGCGTGGAAACCCCGAACATGTCCTGGGTAAACTTTTCCTCTTCCATGAGTTTCGCGCCCGGCACACGCATCAGCTTGATGCCGATGCTCATGAACCCTACGTCGTCGATATCAGGAGTGATATATGGCCCGGGGCCTGAAAAGCGAACCCACGCCGGATACGAGCAAGGCTCAGCGTAGATGCCACGACGCAACTCCGAGGGCAAATTGTCATGAACAATAAACTCAGCCCGCACAATTCCGTGCGTCTTCGTGTTCCCGCCTCGCTCGAATCTTCCAGGCTTCCAAAGCAGAGTCATCTGATCGGTGAAGCTCTTGATTATCGAGTCGACGAATTCCTCCTCACCTTGAAGAGGCTTTTCCTCAGCGATCTTCAGACGCTCGTTCGTCCGGCGCGAATTGATCAACGTCGTAGCGAGGCTGGTGAGGGGATCGCGAAGAATGGCATCGAATGCCGGACGAAAAAACGGATCAACGCGCCGTTCGAGATGCACAAGAGAAGTTGATGCATCGCTCAACCAATTTCGGACCGCCGAACCCGTGTTTGCTTTGGGCAACGGCCGATCAGGGTTGGACTGGATCGTCATGCGGTCGGAAATTCGAGCGCGAAGTGAATGGTTTTGGATTTATCCCAATACACGAGGCCTAGGTACATCCCCGGACCAATCTGCCGAATCTCGTCTCGAATGTGCTCAGCGACGAAAGAAGTCTTCGAGTAGTCGAGAACAATGCATTCTTTGTTATCGAACCAACTCGGAGTCTTGTAAACTTCGGCCACAATCGCGTTCAATCCAAATGCAAGAATTCGATTGCGCAGGGTTCCATGCGCTGCGTCAAACGTTTTTCCCTGCCAAACGAAGATGTTGATTAACGACGCAATCTCCGAGCTGAATTTCGTGCCGGGAGCAATGATTGCGGTACCCTTGGCTTCTCCGTTGGGGATTTCGCCGGAAGGGCTACTTGAGAACAGACTGTCCAGGTCCCCTTCGGACATAGACAGAAGTTGCGGCGCGGTATACGCCATCGATCAGCCTCCTCGAGAAGTAGGCTTTGTGTTCTTGGTTTCGGCGCAGACACAACTTTCGCGTAGCGCCTATTGGAGTCCTGCCAATATGGCAGCAGATTAGGTGTTTGTCAATAAAAATGGCGGCCGACTTTTTAACTTCGGCGAACGTGCCGCTCGACCCACGAGTTTCCTGAGCTCAGTTGACTCCTCTCAAAACTCGTCGCGGAATACAAATCCTTGATGGCAATCGTGCTATTCCAGCTTGGTGTATCTTGTGCTAACGGCGGTAGTTTGTCCGGGACTCTGAGGCTGCCACACCGCCCAGTCGAGCTTTCAATCTCTGATAACCTCACGAGCGAACGAACATTGTTCAGATGGCGGTGATTCTGAAGTTCTGTGAACGATTCACATGAAGGAGAAAGAAATGGCGACAGATCCACACGAAATGCAGGAGAATCGCCTCTCGCTTTTTGCCAATGTATTTAAGGGCTATATGGGCATCATGCCCATTGTGACCGCCGCCTTGGCGCCGCTGCTCACCGCGCTCAACGTAGTGCCCACTTACGAGTGGCAGAGAAAGCCCCTCGCAACAATGGCTGGAGTGTTGGGGTTTCTATTGCTTGCATGGATTTTTTACGTTCGCAGGACCATCGCATTGGGAAGTATTACGCCCGGGTATCGTTGGATCTTCAACCTCAGCCCCTTGGTTCTGATTCTGGGTAGCATTGGATGCTACATCGGATATGCCAACACCCTCGAAACGTCCCTGCAGTTGCTTCTCAAGGGGAACTCATCGATCACTCGCACCCAGGCCCTCGGCAGTTCAAGTCTGGATACGGTCATTCCCCACTCTGTGGAATTGCAGTTGTTGTACTTGGGTATGTTCCTCTGCGCCGAGGGAGCATTCGTGATGATGGCCCTCCGCGATTACTGCAACGATGTTCGGCACGTCTCAGAATACGAATGGATGTTCGGCGCTCAGAATGGATCCTCCCAATCGTCGCCCAAACAATAGCAATCAGTTTCCAAGCGCGGCTTTTGACCTCATTGATATGTTCTAGTGCTGTTTCACTGGCGTGATTCTTCTATGTCGCGAAACAGAAAACTCTGCTAATATCGCAACTCTCACGGTGAAGAATTGTGCGGAGGTATGCGCCGTATGAGCTTGAACAATCTCACCTACAGTTCCAAAGGGCTGGCTCTGACCCAGCAATTTGAAGGTTGCCGCCTAACCGCCTACCAGGATCAAGTGGGCGTCTGGACGATCGGTTACGGTCATACCGGTCCCGACGTTTCACCTGGACTAACGATTACCGAGGAACAATCAAAAGCTCTGCTGGCCAAAGATGTGTGCAGTGCAGCTGCCTGCGTCAACAATGTTGTGACAGTAAAACTCAGCCAGGATGAATTCGATGCCCTGGTCGATTTTGTATTTAACCTCGGAGCGGGTGCTTTCAAGGGTTCGACGATGCTTCGCCTCCTGAACGCTGGAGACTTCGAAGATGCCGCTGCACAGTTTGAACGATGGAGTCGTGCCGGTGGAATTATCGTTGCCGGGCTTCTGCGCCGCCGCCAAGCCGAGGCATCCCTCTTCCGAGGCGGGGACTCGTCAACGCAATCCGTCTAGCAGAGCGTGCCTTGCGTTTCTCATGTTGTCCTTGCCGAAAGCAATCCCGCGATTTTCCCATTGCGTAGAATCGACTCCCTGGTTTATTTGAATGCAACAAGGTTCCCCGAGCCCGAGGCGAAGCGCATGGATCGTTGCGGCCATGCTCGCAATCGTCGCAGTCCCTATGAGCATCACTCTGCTCACCGTGAAGATCCCGGCGACTGTTTCAATCTCCAGCTCAAATCCCACGCCATACGGTTATAGCTGGAGCTTGCTCTTGTTTGTAATCCCCATTGCAGTCATCGGCGGATGGTTTCTTCCCAGCGAACACGTGAGAATTTCCAAGCGAGCATTTTGGCGGACAATCTGGACGCTGGTGCCGATCGGGTTCGGCCTCGACTTCTTTTTTGCGAGTCGATTTTTTCAATTTCAAAACGCCAACGCAACCGTAAAGATCCTTGCTCCAGCAATCGGCGGTGGTGTTCCTATCGAAGAATATGTCTTCTACTTCACGGGCTTTCTCGCTGTGCTCTTGATTTATGTGTGGCTCGATGAATACTGGCTCGTCGCGTACAACGTTCCGGATTATCAAGGCGAAGCTCAACAGATCTCTCGCATACTCAAGTTCCATCCAGCGTCCGTGATCGTTGGATTGGCGTTGATTGCAATGGCAATCCTCTATAAAAGGTTGCGCTCTCCCGTTCCGGAAGGATTTCCCGGCTATTTCACCGTACTCGTAATCGGTGGAATGATTCCCTCCGCCAGCCTCTTCCAGACAGCGCGACGCTTCATCAACTGGCGTGCGTTCAGCTTGACGATATTCATGATCCTGCTGATAAGCCTCTTCTGGGAGGCCACGCTGGCCGTCCCATATCAATGGTGGACATACCAGCAGAAGTCGATGCTTGGCCTCTTCATTGGAGCCTGGGCCGGACTTCCCATCGAAGCCGTTTTGGTGTGGATCGCGGTCACCTATGGAACCACAATCGTCTACGAGAGTGTGAAAATCTGGCAAGCCTCCGGTAAGCCCGCCGAGCGTGCATTCCTCGGCGAATCGACCAAAACAAAAGACTAGCCGATTCGCGACATCATCCGCCGGGACGAATCTACACTCTCAACTCGGACTCAGAACAATCAAGACTGCCAGCCGCCCCCCAGAGCGCTGTACAGTTGCACTAGAGTCAATGCTTCGCCCTGTTGCGCACTGACCAAATTCAATTGCGCCGCGAAAAAATTCGAATCGGTCGTCAGCACCTCAAGATACCCTGTCGATCCGCCCTGGTATCGAAGCCGTGCCAGGCGTGTTGCGTCTCTTGCAGCCTCAACAAGCTTTTCCTGCTGCTCACGGTAAGCACGCTGCTTGTTCAATGCGATAAGAGCATTGGAAACATCGCGAAATGCGCCGGCTATTGTGTTCTGATAATTGAGCACCATTTCCTTTTGCGTCTCTTGCGAATATTGCAGTTGACCGCGAAGCTTACCACCCTCGAATAACGGCTGGGCCAGCGTCCCAATCCCGTAGATAGCCTTTCCTGCAGGGTCGAAGATGCCCGATAGCGAGTCTCCACTCACGCCCGCTGCAGCACTGATAGAGAGGTTTGGAAAGAACTGTGCGCGAGCCACGCCAATTTGCGCATTCGCCGCGACGAGCGTGGCTTCTGCCTGTTGGATATCAGGCCGTCGCTCGAGCAGCTGCGACGGCAGACCCGTTGGAAGATCCTGCGGCGGAGGCGCGAGCGCCTTCGGATCCTTGTGGACGATCGGCCCTGGATTCTCTCCAATCAGAAATGCGATTGCATTCTCCTCCTGTTGGATCTGCTGTTCAAGCTGAGGTATCTCGGAGGTCGCGGCATATAACAGTTGTTCCGCTTGACGCACATCCGACAGAGGCACCGAGCCTCCGCTTTCGAGGGTCTTTGTGAGGTCGACTGAGTCCCGCCTCACTTTGAGCGTCGCCTTTGTAATCTCGAGTTGAGCGTCGAGGGCGCGTAGTTGCAAATACTCGCTCGCCACTTGCTGCACGAGCGTCAGCCGGACCGCTCGCTGAGCCCAGGTCTGAGCCAGCAACTGCGCGCGCGCCGCCTCGGTCTGCCTGCGGTAAAGCCCCCAAAAGTCAGGTGTCCATGCCGCCGAAAGGTTAAAGGCTCCGCTGACAAACGGGCTGGAAATTTGTGTGCGAAGGGAAGATGGCAGCGTCGCGCCAATAGCCGTGCCTCCAACGTTGACCGTCGGAAACTGCTGGGAGCGGGTGATCTTAACTTGCGCCTGCTGCTCGAGGATGCGCTGCGCTGCAATGCGTAAATCGTAGTTGTTGGCCAGTGCTTTGCGGATCAACTCTTGAAGTTCAGGCTCGCGATATACTGCAGCCCACTGTTCATCGCCGAGAGAATTTTTGGCATCACTTACGACTGCTACATTGTCCGCTCCACGAAAGGCTGGCGGCGCCGGGTAGTTGGGTCTTGCATATTTTGGCCCCACCGTGCACCCGGCGAGAAGTCCGATCACGCAGGCAAGCAGGTTCAGTTGAAAATATCCTTTGAATTTCATCACGCTTGTCCTCCTTCCGTGCGGGCGTGAACGACCATCGTCCCGACGTGCTCGTCAGACACCACGCCAGGACCGCAAATCGAGTCCATCGTCGTTCCCTTGCCACCCTTCACGAAGCGGTGCGAAAGAAATTCAACCACAGCAAAAGTAACTGGGATGAAGATGAGGCCCAGAGCCGTGGAGAGAGTCATCCCGCCGACGACAACGGTGCCAAGAATTCGTCGCGAAGCAGCACCCGAGCCGCTCGCAGTCCAAAGTGGGAGGCATCCGACAATGAACGCCAGCGCAGTCATGACGATCGGGCGGAACCGCAACCTCGCGGCATTCAGCGCTGCATCGCAAATGCTCTGGCCGCTCTCATAGTTCAATTTGGCAAATTCGACGATCAGGATCGCGTTCTTGGCCGAGAGCCCAATGAGCATCACCAGTCCGATGGTGGCGAAAATGTCGTTCTCAAGTGCGCGAGCATGCAGCGCGAGATAGGCGCCCAAAATCGCCACAGGTGTGCTTAGCAGAACACTGAATGGCAGCGTCCAGCTTTCATACAACGCTGCGAGAATCAAGAAAACGAATACCAGCGAGAGACCGAATACAGCCCACGAAGGTACTCCTTTTTCTGCCTGCTGTTCCTGAAACGACATGCCGGAGTAGTCGAAGCCCGCACCCGGAGGCATCGTCTGATGGAAGATCTCTTCAAGCGCCTTCCTTACCTGGCCAGAACTGTATCCAGGCGCTCCAGTAATGTTCAGCTGAGCCGCGTTGTATTCGTTGAAGCGGTAAATGAACTCGGGCCCAGTGATCCGGCTGACCTTGACCAGTGAGCCAAGCGGCACCTGGCTCCCATTCGCACTGCGAACATAAAACTGGTTGATGTTTGCAATATTCGTTCGCGACGTGCCTTCGGCTTCAACGTACGTCTGCCACTGGCGCCCGAATCGATTGAAATAGTTCACGAGGTAGCCGCCCATGAAAGTCTGCATGGTGGTGTAGATGTTCGAGAGATCCACCTGTTGCTGCAGCGCCTTTTCCTTATCGACGTCGGCATAAAGCTGAGGAACAGCAGGCTGATACGACGGAATCGCAGCGGCAATCTCAGGACGTTTTGACAGCGCTCCAAGAAACCCAAAAACATTCTTCGTCAGTTCGGTTGGATCGTCCGAGCCCGAGCGGTCTTCGAGGATCATCGTGACACCACCCGAGGTCCCGATGCCCGGAATCGATGGGGGTGGAAAGGCAAAGGCAATGCCATCGGGATTGCCGGCGAGTTGTCGCTGCAGATTGCTTTGTATGTACTCGAGTTGTTGTTCTTTGCTCTTTCGCATCTCCCACGGCTTGAGGCTCACAAAGAAAAAGCCGGCATTTGTGCTCTGCACTTGCG